>NZ_BBNN01000041.1:30326-73317 GCF_000829695.1 Streptomyces sp. NBRC 110035
GGGGGGGGGGGGGGCGGGAGCGTGACGGCACGGCCTACGGCGAGCCGAGGACGTCCTTCTGCCAGCTGAGCTGGAACGCGTACCGCGCCGCCTCCACCTCGTGCCGCTGGTCCGCGTGGAGCACCCCGAGCGCGTACGCCGTGGCCGGGGCGATGCGCGGGGTCCGGGCGGCGTTCGCCGCGGCCGCCGACGCCTCGGACGCGTCCCGGTGCCGGTCGAGGGCCTCACCGGCGGCGAGCAGACGGACGTCGGGGGGCGGCGCGGTGGCGGCGGACTCCGGGACCGGGGCGGTGCCGTCCGCGCCGGCGGTGGTGTGGTGCAGCGCTTCGCGGGCGTACCGGTGCAGGCGCAGGAGCAGGCGGACCTGGTGCCAGGGGGCGTCCTGCGGATGCGGGGCCAGATCCGGGGACAGCCCGTGGACCAGTGCCTCCGCGTTGTACGGGCTCCCCGCGGTGAGCAGGGGCAGCGCCGCGACGGCGTCGACCAGCCGCTCCCGCGCGGCCTCGGCCGGCGGGCGCAGGTCGGCTCCGCCGGCGCCCGGGACCAGCGGAACCTCGCTGGCCAGCACGGCGACCTTGTCGGCGACCGCGTGGAACCGGGAGGAGCCGAGAGCCTGGAGCGCGGTGGAGTGCGCCCTGGTCCGGGCCAGGGTGAGCTGCCGGTCCAGCAGCGCACCGGCCTTGGCGGCACCCACGGTGAGGCTGCCGCGCTCGGGGGCGGTGGTGGGTCCGGTTCCGGTGGAACCGGTTCTGGCGGTGGGGGAGGCGGCCTCGCCCCTGACGGCGACGGCGGCCGGGGCGGAGGACCGGGCCGCTCCGCCCGCTCCGCCCCCCGGACCGGTCCCGGCCGCTCCCTGGGCCGGCAGCGCCGCCGTGCCGGACAGCCGGTACAGCGCCTGGAGCAGGCGTTCCAACCGCGCCGAGCAGGCGTGTTCCAGGGCCAGGGTGCCGGAGACCCAGGCCAGCTCCGGGCGCATCGCCTCGGACCAGCCGGGGTCCAGGACCGCCTGGAAGGTGTGCAGGCTGCCGCTGATCCGGCGGGCCGAGCGGCGCAGCGCGAGCGACGCTTCGACGGAACCCTCCGAGGCCGTGCCCGCCCCCGCCTCCCGGTGGAGGCGCAGCGCGCGGAGGAACTCGGTGGCCTGGGCCCGCAGATAGCCCGCCAGGGTCTCCGCGGACACCGGACCGGCCGTGGGAGCGGCCGGCGGGCCGGTTGTCAGGCCGGTCCCCGGGTCCGTCGGGTCAAGGTGTTGCTGTGCCACGCCGGCGCCTCCGGGCGTCTATGAGCATCTCCTGGACATGTCGTAGGGGCTGGCCGTCCGCGTCCGTCGCGTGCCGGGTCCACTCGCCGTCCGGGCCGAGGTGCCAGGACGTGGTGCCGTCGGACATGCCGGACTCCAGCAGCCGGTTCAAGGACGCCCGGTGGGCGGGGTCGGTCACCCTGACCAGCGCCTCGATACGGCGGTCCAGATTGCGGTGCATCATGTCCGCGCTGCCGAACCACACCTCGGGCTCGCCGCCGTTGCCGAAGGAGAAGATGCGGGAGTGTTCGAGGAAGCGGCCGAGGACGGAACGGACCCGGATGTTCTCCGACAGCCCCTCGACGCCCGGCCGGATCGCGCAGATGCCGCGCACCCACACGTCCACCGGAACGCCCGCCTGCGAGGCCCGGTACAGGGCGTCGATGACCGCCTCGTCCACCATCGAGTTGACCTTGATGCGGACGTACGCGGGGCGTCCGGCGCGGTGGTGCTGGGCCTCCTTGTTGATCCGGGAGACGAGCCCGTCGCGCAGGGACTTGGGGGCGACCAGCAGCCGCCGGTACGTCTCGCGGCGCGAGTAGCCGGAGAGGCGGTTGAACAGGTCCGAGAGGTCCGCGCCGACCTGCGGGTCGGCGGTGAGCAGGCCGAGGTCCTCGTACAGCCGGGCCGTCTTCGGGTGGTAGTTGCCGGTGCCGACGTGGCTGTAGCGCCGGAGCGTCTCGCCCTCCTGGCGGACCACCAGGGACAGCTTGCAGTGGGTCTTCAGGCCCACCAGGCCGTACACGACGTGGCAGCCGGACTCCTCCAGCTTGCGCGCCCACTTGATGTTGGCGGACTCGTCGAAGCGGGCCTTGATCTCGACCAGGACGAGGACCTGCTTGCCGGACTCGGCCGCGTCGATCAGCGCGTCGACGATCGGGGAGTCGCCGGACGTCCGGTACAGGGTCTGCTTGATCGCGAGGACGTCCGGGTCGGCCGCCGCCTGCTCCAGGAAGGCCTGCACGGACGTGGAGAACGAGTCGTACGGGTGGTGCAGCAGCACGTCCCGGCTGCGCAGCGCGGCGAAGACGTCCGCCGCGGACGCCGACTCGACCTCGGCGAGATCGCGGTGCGTGCCGGCGATGAACGACCGGTACTTCAGCTCCGGCCGGTCGATTCCGTGGACCCGGAAGAGACCGGTGAGGTCGAGCGGCCCCGGCAGCGGGTACACCTCGGCCTCGCCGATCTTCAGCTCGCGCACCAGGAGGTCCAGGACGTCACGGTCGATGTTCTCCTCGACCTCCAGACGCACCGGCGGCCCGAAGCGACGCCGCATGAGCTCCTTCTCCAGGGCCTGGAGCAGGTTCTCGGTGTCGTCCTCCTCGACCTCCAGGTCCTCGTTGCGGGTGAGCCGGAAGGCGTGGTGCTGGAGCACCTCCATGCCCGGGAACAACTCCTCCAGGTGGGCCGCGATGACGTCCTCGACGGGGACGTAACGGCCCGGGGAGCCCTCCAGGAAGCGGGACAGCAGCGGCGGCACCTTCACCCGGGCGAAGTGCCGGTGGCCGGTGACCGGGTTGCGCACGATCACGGCCAGGTTCAGCGACAGGCCCGATATGTACGGGAAGGGGTGCGCCGGGTCGACCGCCAGGGGGGTCAGCACGGGGAAGATCTGGTGCCGGAAGAGGGTGAACAGGCGGGCCTGCTCCTTCTCCGTCAGCTCGCTCCAGCGGACCAGGTGGATGCCCGCGTCCGCCAGCCCGGGGAGGACGTCCTCGTGGAAGCAGGCGGCGTGCCGTGCCATCAGCTCGCGCGAACGGGCCCAGATCATCTCCAGCACCTCGCGCGGCTGGAGACCGGACGCCGAGCGGGTGGCGACACCGGTGGCGATACGGCGCTTCAGGCCGGCCACCCGGACCATGAAGAACTCGTCCAGGTTGCTGGCGAAGATCGCGAGGAAGTTGGCCCGCTCGAGGAGGGGCGTGCTCGGGTCCTCGGCGAGCTCCAGGACCCGCTCGTTGAACGCCAGCCAGCTGCGCTCCCGGTCGAGGAACCTGCCCTGGGGCAGCGGCTCGCCGCCCGTGTCCGCCTCCTCGTAGACGTCGAGGTCCGAGTCGATGTCGGGTTCCAGGTCGGAGACCGTCCCGGCCACGGTGTGCGGCCGGTGGGCGGCGATGGAGCCCACGGAGGGCTGCGCGTGTTGTACCTGACCCTGGGCTTTGGCGCCACTTGCGGCGTTCGACTGGCTCATGACCCCATTGTTCCGCGCCACGAGCCCCACAAGCGCGTCGGAGCGCGCGGGCGGGAGTGATCGTGCCCGTGGGACGTCCCCGTCCCCCCTGCGGGGCGGCGGCTCTGGCGCGGCGGGATGCATTCGCCGAGCGTCGCAAGACAGTCTGAATCAACGGTTACGGAGACATGACGTGCGGGATAGCGGGGGACGGCCCGCGGGGGTCGGGGCGGGCGCACGGAGGCCGGTGCGCGGGCGAGGCGCGGGGCCGGGGCGCGGGGCCGGGGCGCCGCACGCCGGTGTGGTGCTCCGGCCGGATGCCTCCGGGGTGACCGTGTGTGCCGGATGGTGGGAGGGGGCGGTGGGGGTGTGGCGAAGGCGGGCGGGGCTCGGGCCTGGGCGGGGTGTGGAGGGAGTGGGGCTCGGGCCGGGGTGGTGGGAGCCGTCCGGGAAGCCGCGTCCGTGGTCTCTTCGAGGGTCTGCGGCGCGGGGCGTCCGCTCCCGGTGTCCGCGGAGGGCGGGGGCAGCCCTCCGCGGACACCGGGAGCGCCACCCGGGCCGGGGCCGCGCCGCCCCTGTCCGTCGGACTCGTCGCGCTGCGCTCCGCCCACCGGGCCGTGCTGCGCTCGCGGCGGTACGCGACCGAGTGGCACTTCGCCGTACCGGTACTGCCGTCCTGGCGCCCTACCGTCATGCCCCGTTTCCGCGTCCCTGCTGTCGGCGGTGCTGCTCGTCGCGGCGGGCGTGGGCAGGCAGTTCGGGCGGGGAGCGGGCAAGTCCGGTGCGGTCGGCAACGGTTCGTCGCCTGCCCTGACCTTCCCTGACCTTCCCTCGGCCCGAGATTCGGCCCGGCGGGTTCGAGCACCTCCGGCCGGCGCTTCCGGGCGCGGTCAAAGTGCCCGCGGAGGGGCGGAATCGGGCGGAAACGCCCGGCCGGCACCGCAGAGGGCCGTGTCCGGGCGGCGAGGTCGAATCTCAGGCTCAGGTCTCGGTGCGGTACATGAGGTCCGTCTCGTGGGTGAGGAAGCCCAGCCGCTCGTAGACGGCCACCGCCGCCTTGTTGTCGGCGTCGACGTACAGCATCGCGGTGGGCAGCCCCAGCCCCGCAAGGTGCCGCAGCCCGACCGTCGTGAGGGACGTGCCGAGCCCGCCGCCCTGGGCCTGCGGGCTCACCCCGAGGACGTACACCTCACCGAGGCCCTCCGCCCGGTGCACCTTGGTCCAGTGGAAGCCGACGAGGCGGCCGTCCCGCTCGGCGAGGAAGAAGCCCTCCGGGTCGAACCACGGCTCGGCCTTGCGGTCGTCGAGGTCGCGCTGGGTGAGGGAGCCCTGTTCGGGGTGGTGGGCGAACGCGGCGGCGTTCAGCGCGAGCCAGGCGGCGTCGTCCCGGCCGGGAACGAAGGCGCGTACGGTCACCCCTTCGGGGAGCACCGGGTCGGGCAGGTTCAGGTCGGCCAACGGCCGACGCATCTGCCGCAGTTCGCGGAACAGGGTGAGTCCGAGGACCTGGGCGAGGTGCCGGGCGGCGGAGTGGCCGCCGTGCGCCCAGACGCGCAGCCGCTTTCCGGAGGCGGCGAGCAGCGCGGACCCGAGCGCCCGCCCGTGCCCCTGCCCCCGGTGCGACGGGTGCACGACGAGTTCGGCGGCCGGGGGCTCGACCGGGTCGGTGCCCTCCAGTTGGGCGTAGCCGACGAGTTCACCCTCGTCGGCCTCGTCGTCTCCGCCTGTCAGGAAGAGCAGCAGGTGCGAGACACCCGCCCGCTCCCCGCCGCGCAACTGCAACCGCCCCTGCTCGGACACCGCCTGCTGTCCGTCGGTCCCGGCGGCCTCGTCCAGCAGGGCGAGGACCGCCTCGGCCTGGTCCGGGGAGAGCGCGGCGTAGGTCCGAAGCGAGCGGGTGCGGCCGGAGCGTGCGATGTCGTCGCTGGTCATGCGTACGAGGGTAAGCGGAGCCCGCCGAAAACGGACGGGACACGGAGCGCACCGTGACGGCAGATCGGGTCCGGCAACCAGCGACGGAGCGAAACATAACCAGGATGTAACCGCGAAACCTCTGTCGCGCTACGCGCGTTGACTTTAGGCTGCGGGGCGGTCGGCGCGCCTCGCGAGGGTCCCGCCCGGATCCACGCAGACCGGCCCCGGCCACCCCGGACGCATCCCGCACCACGTACACGCACACCCGTGAACGCTCACGCAGACCCACTGGGGGGCACATGCCAGCCACACCCGACTCCTCGGCCTCGTCGGTGCACCGGCGCAGACGCCGTACGAACCGCCTTCTCGCGACCGCGGCCGGTGTGCTCACCGTCGGCGCGCTGACCGCGGCTGCCCTGCCCGCCGGTGCGGCGAGTGCCGGCGGGGGCAAGGGCGGCACGTCGCACGGCCACCACGAGGGCCACAAGGGCGGAAAGGGCGACAAGGGCCGCTACCAGGACGTGCAGCTGCTGTCCTTCAACGACCTGCACGGCAACCTCGAACCCCCGACGGGCTCCTCGGGCCGGGTCACCCACCTCCACGAGGACGGCTCGACGGAGACCATCGACGCGGGCGGTGTCGAGTACCTCGCCACCCACCTGCGCGAGGCCCGCAAGGGCAACCGGTACTCCGTGACCGCGGCCGGCGGCGACATGGTCGGCGCGTCCCCGCTGATCTCGGGCCTGTTCCACGACGAACCCACCATCGAGGCGCTGAACAAGCTCGACCTCGACGTCACGTCCGTCGGCAACCACGAGTTCGACGAGGGCGCCCAGGAGCTGGCCCGGCTGCAGAACGGCGGCTGCCACCCCACCGACGGCTGCTCCACGGACAAGAGGTTCAAGGGCGCCGACTTCCCCTACCTCGCGGCCAACGTCCTGGACGAGAGGACGGGCAGGCCCGTTCTCGAGCCGTACTGGGTGTGGAAGCAGAACGGTGTCAAGGTCGGCTTCATCGGCGTGACGCTGGAGGGCACCCCGGACATCGTGTCCGCCGAGGGCGTCAAGGGCCTGTCCTTCAAGGACGAGGTCGACACCATCAACACGTACGCCAGGGAACTCCAGCGCCGGGGCGTGAAGTCGATCGTCGCCCTGGTCCACGAGGGCGGCTTCCCCGCCTCGTCCTCCTACAACTACGACTGCGACTCCCCGGGCGCGGGCGACGGCGTCTCCGGCCCGATCGCGGACATCGCCGAGAACGTGTCGCCCCAGGTGGACGCGCTGGTCACCGGCCACACCCACGCGGCGTACGTCTGCACGATCCCGGACCCGGCGGGCAAGCCCCGCATGGTCACCTCGGCCGCGTCCTTCGGCCGCCTCTACACGGACACCACGCTGACGTACGACCGCCGCACGGGTGACATCGCCCGTACGGCCGTGAAGTCGGCGAACCACGTGGTGACGCGGGACGTCCCGAAGGCGCCGGACATGACCCGGCTGATCGACAAGTGGAACACCCTCGCCGCCCCCATCGGCAACCGCGCGATCGGCTACATCTCCGGTGACGTCGTCAAGGACGGTACCGAGTCCCCGCTCGGCGACCTGATCGCCGACGCCCAGCTGGCGTACGGCAGGACGCTGGACCCGGAGACCGACCTGGCCCTGATGAACCCGGGCGGCATCCGCGCGTCCCTCACCCACGCGGCGAGCGCGGGCGAGGGCGACGGCGTGGTCACCTACGCGGAGGGCTTCACCGTCCAGCCCTTCGCCAACACGGTCAACCTCCAGGACTTCACCGGCGCGCAGCTGGTCCAGGTCCTCAAGGAGCAGGTGAGCGGCGCGAACGAGGCCTCGCCGAAGATCCTCCAGGTCTCCGCCGGCCTGACCTACACCCTGGACCTGACCGGGTCCGGCGCGGGCCGGGTGGTCACGGACTCCATCAGGCTGAACGGCGAGCCGATCGACGAGGCCGCCACCTACCGCGTGGCCACGAACAGCTTCCTCGCGGGCGGCGGCGACGGCTTCACCACCCTCGGCGAGGGCACCGGCGACCTGGTCGGCGAGGACGACCTGACGGCCCTGGAGCAGTACCTGACGGCCAACTCCTCGGCGACGAACCCGATCGCACCGCCGGCGGCGGACCGCATCACGATCGTGCAGTAGCACGCCACACCCTCAGGGCCCGGAAGTGACCCCCGGGCCCTGAGGCGCACCAAGGCGGGTTCCGGAGACCCGCGGCCGGCGCGGCTCTGCTCACCCCGACCGTCACGGCGCCCGCGTAGCCGCGGCCCCGGAGGTGGGCCGGGGTGTGGACAAGGCGTCGAGCCGGCCGAGGACACCGCTCTCCCCGGAGCGCCCTCGGAGCCGTCCGCGTGACACGGCTCCCGATCCACGTGGATGAGGAGCACGGTGAAGGCGTGGCGCGGGAAGCGCACGGCGTACGGCGATCAGCCACCACTCGTAAGCGGTCACGGGGCCGACCCGGATCGCCTTCGGGCGGGGCGACCGGTCGCGCCGGCGGTCCGGTTCTCGCAAGCCGCCGGCAGCCCGGCCCTCGCATTCTGGCGGAGGGCCGGGACGGAGGGCCGGGACAGGTGGCCGGGGCAGGGGACAGAGGTCAGGACGCCGTCGGGACCCAGTCGCCCAGCCAGGTGTTGACGGCGTGGGCCGTCGCCCGGGCGTCGGTCAGGTGGGGGCGGTCGGAGGAGGCGGCGCCCGCGCCGGGGCCCGTGTTCCTGTACGCGGCGAAGCGGTCGTCCTTCCAGGAGAAGCCGCTCATGTCGGTCCAGGGCGCGGTGCGGACCGCGGCGCCGAGACGGGTGTCGCGGACCGTGGTCTGCGGGTCGAGGGAGGCGTCGCCGCCCGCGTGCCAGGGGCGGCCCAGGTGGAAGGTGCGGTCCGAGACGTCACCGTTGACCGTGGAGTTGGCGATCAGGAAGCCGTTGCGGCCGGCGGCCGTGCTCGGGGCGGTGACGTAGCCGGAGGAGCTGCCGTCCCAGCGCTTCTTCAGCGTGATGACGGAACGGTCGATCAGCGCCGTCGCCCGGCCGAGGATGAAGTCGACGTTGCCGACGACGTAGGAGTGGGTGACCTTGGCCCTGCCCAGCCGGTCCTTGTCGTCCGTGTCGAGCAGCAGGGTGTCCTGGTCGCCCTCGACGACGACGCCGTCCAGGAGGACCTTGTCGGCTGCGGTGCGCAGGGCCACGGCCTGGTGACCGGCGAGGGACTGGTGGGCCCGTTCGTCGAAGTCGTTGGCGATCGTCAGGTTGCGGGCCTGGAAGTCGTCGGCCTGCACGGTGAACGTCGCGCTGCCCGAGGTGCCGTAGGTCCCCGAACCGTCCGGCTTCGGCGTGCCCGCCGCGTTGTTGAAGACGATCACGGTGTTCTTGCGGCTGCCGCCGGCGCCCTGCACCGTGACGTGCGGTTTGTTCGACGGCACCTTGACCGTCTCCCGGTACGTGCCCGGCCTGACGGAGATCAGCACGCGGGACGGGTTGTTCGCGGGGACGGCGTTCACCGCGGCCTGGACCGTGGTGTATTGGCCGGTGCCGTCCTTGGCGACCGTGAGAGTCGTCGCGGCGGCTGTGAGAGTCGTCGCGGCGGCCGGGGCGGCCATGCCCGGGGCGGCTCCGTGGGCCAGGGTGGCGGCGGTGGTCAGGGCCGGCGGAAGTGCGACCGGGAAGGGCCTTCGGGCGCGGCGGGGCCGGACCCTGCTGGGGTGCTCGCTCATACAACGATCCGTTCCGTGTGGGGGACGAGTCGCCGACCGGTCGCCGCCGGGCACCGGAAAGTTGCCGCCCCTCCCGCCGGCTACGGCACCTCGGGGGGCGGGGTCGGGGCCCCGGGGAGGCGGATCGTGGCCGTCGTGCCTCCGGCACCGTCCTCGGCGCGGGTCAGGGCCACCTCGCCGCCCGCCTGCTGGACCGTACGGGCCACTATGGACAGGCCGAGGCCCGAACCGGGGAGCGCGCGGGCGGTCGGGGAGCGCCAGAAACGGTCGAAGACGTGGGGGAGTTCGTCGGCGGGGATGCCCGGCCCGTGGTCGCGGACGGTGAGGACGCCGTCGGCGAGACGGACCTCGACCGTGCCGCCCCGGGGGCTGAACTTCACCGCGTTGTCGAGGATGTTGACCACGGCCCGCTCCAGCGTGGAGGGCTCCGCGCGGACGTACCACGGCTGTACGTCCGCCGTGATGGCCAGCTCCGGCCCGCGCAGCCGGGCGCGGCGCAGCGCCGACTCCACGACGTCCTGCCAGGCGACGATCTGGGCACGTCCCTCGTGCTGACCGGTGTCCGGGCGGGACAGTTCCTGCAGGTCGCCGATGAGCGCGGCCAGCTCGGTCATCTGCGCCTTGACCGAGGCGAGCAGCGCCTTGCGGTCCCCGGCGGGCAGCGGGCGGCCCGTCTCCTCGCTGCGGGTGAGGAGTTCGATGTTGGTGCGCAGGGAGGTGAGCGGGGTGCGCAGCTCGTGGCCGGCGTCCGCGATGAGCTGCTGCTGCAGGTCGCGGGAGCTGGCGAGGGCGGACGTCATGGAGTTGAAGGAGCGGGAGAGGCGGGCGACCTCGTCCTCGGCGTCGTCCGCCACGGGGATGCGGATGCCCAGGTCCTCGGTGCGGGCCACCTCCTCGACGGCCTCGGTGAGTTCGTCCACGGGGCGCAGGCCGGCGCGGGCGACCGCGAGGCCGGCGGCGGCGGCGCCCAGGACGCCCACGCCGGAGACGAGGAGCAGGATCAGCGCAAGGTCGTTGAGCGTCTCCTCGGTGCCCTTGAGCGGTACGGCGACGAGGACGGCGGCCTTCGAACTGGTCAGCGTGCTGGGATCGTTGATCACCAGTGGCAGGGTCAGTACGCGTACCTCGGCGCCGTCCTGGTCGGTGCCGTCGCGGTAGCGGCCCGTGGAGCCGTCCCCGGCGCTCGCGATGACGTCCTGGTCCGACGAGGTGACCTTGATCCTGCCCGACGAGCTGGGGAACAGGCAGACGGTGCCGTCCTCCCTGACCACCTGGGAGAACGTCTCCCCGAAGCCGCCGCCCCTGCTGTCCCGGGGCGTGTCCGTGCAGGTGTTGAGCGCGCTGCGGATCTCGTCGACCCGCTGCGGCCCCTGGAGCACCGTCGCCTGCTTCAGGTCGCTGTCGAGCTGCTCGTACAGCTTCCCCTGCACGATGAACCAGCACGTCATCGACACCGCCGCCACCGCGAACGCCACCGCCGCCGCCACCAGCAGCGACAGCCGCGCCCGGATCGGGAGCGAACGGAACCTGCGGGCCAGCCTGTTCACTCCGCGCCGCCCTGCCGCAGGGCGTAGCCGACGCCCCTCACCGTGTGCACCAGACGCGGCTCGCCGCCCGCCTCGGTCTTGCGGCGCAGGTACATGACGTACACGTCGAGGGAGTTCGACGACGGCTCGAAGTCGAAGCCCCAGACCGCCTTCAGGATCTGCTCCCGCGTGAGCACCTGGCGCGGGTGCGCCATGAACATCTCCAGCAGCGTGAACTCCGTACGGGTCAGCTCCACCCGACGCGTGCCCCGGGTCACCTCGCGGGTCGACAGGTCCATGCTCAGGTCGGCGAAGGTGAGGACGTCGTTCTCCTCGTCGGCGCCGGCCACGGCGGCCGCGTACGAGCTGCGGCGCAGCAGCGCGCGGATCCGGGCGAACAGTTCGTCCAGCTCGAACGGCTTGACCAGGTAGTCGTCCGCCCCGGCGTCCAGTCCCGTCACCCGGTCGCCGACCGTGTCCCGGGCGGTCAGCATCAGGATGGGCGTGGTGTCGCCGGTGGCGCGGATGCGGCGGGCGGCGGTCAGGCCGTCCATCCGGGGCATCTGGATGTCGAGGACGACCAGGTCGGGCCGGTACACCGCCGCCTTCTCCAGGGCGTCCGCGCCGTCGACGGCGACCTCGGTGCCGTACCCCTCGAAGGCGAGGCTGCGCTGGAGCGCTTCGCGGACCGCCGGCTCGTCGTCGACGATCAGGATGCGCTGGGGGTCACGGTCGCCTTCTGCGGGGCTCATGGGGTCGTGGTTCCTCTGGTCTGCCGGTGTGCTGGACTGGGCGGGGAGTACGGCCGGGGGCTCGCCGGGCTCTCAGGATCCCAGGCTCGCACGACTGTCCGGGGCGCGGAGAGGCACGGTCTTCCACGGACCAGCCGTGATCCGGTGGGGAGCCGGTGGGCGGTGGGGGCGGTGCGGATCAGCCGTGTACGGTACGGCGGCGTCCGCGCCCGTCGGCGCTCCTGCGGCGGACCGCGGCCGGGGCCGCCTCCGGGACGACCGCCGGGGCGATCTCCGGGGCCCGCCGTACTGGCGTGTGCAGCTCGCCCGCGACCTCCAGGGCGAGCGCGAGACCGGCCGGGCCGGCGCCGGGGGTCCGGTGGGTGACCTGCTTGATCTGCCTCGTCTGCGTGGTCTGCGTGGTCTGCGTGGTCATGCCGGACTCCTCGGGTGGGCATCTCGTCGGCCGGGTGCGTGCCGTATCAGTGCGTGGCGCCGGACCGCAGGTCCGCCAGGTCCGCCTTGACCGTGTTGACCGGGATGGCGAAGCCCAGGCCCACGCTGCCGGCGTCGGCCGAGGAGTCGCTGCCGCTCGACGAGTACATCGCCGAGTTGATGCCGATGATGTTGCCGTTCATGTCGATCAGCGCGCCGCCGGAGTTCCCGGGGTTCAGGGAGGCGTCGGTCTGGATCGCCTTGTACGTCGTCGTGGACCCGCCGGTGTCGCCGTTGAACTCCTGGCCGCCGAACTCGAACGGCCAGCCGCCGCGCTGCCCCTGCTGCTGTTGCTGCCCCTGGCTCTCGTCCGTGGAGACGGTCACGTCGCGGTCGAGTGCCGAGACGATGCCGCTGGTGACGGTGCCGGTCAAACCCTCGGGGGAGCCGATCGCCACGACCTCGTCGCCGACCTGCACCCCGTCGGAGTCGCCGAGGGTGGCCGCCGTCAGACCCGAGGCGTCCCGCAGCTTGATCAGCGCGAGGTCCTTCGAGCTCTCCGTGCCGACGACGTCCGCGGTGTACGTCCTGCCGTCGCTGGTCCGCACCTCGACCGAGGAGGCACCGCTGATGACGTGGTTGTTGGTGATGATCTCGCCGTCGTCCGTGATGATCACGCCGGAACCGGTGGAGGACCCCGCGTTGGATTCGGCGTTGATCTCGACGATGCTCGGGCTGACCGCCTCGGCGACACCGGACACCGTGCCCTTCTGACCGGCCGGCACCACGCTGGTGTCGGCCGGGCTCGAGGACGCGACGGTGCCGCCGCCGACCAGCTCCTGGACGCCGTAGGCGGTGCCGCCGCCCACGGCCGCCGCGACGATCGCCACGGCGGCGAGCAGCGCGACCGGGCCCCGGTTCCGCTTCCGGCGGGGTTTCGGGGCGGTGGGATCGGCCGCGTGGGCCGGATCGGCCGCATGGGCCGCATGGGTCGCGTGGGTCGAACCAGTCGAACCATCGGGACCCGTCGGGGCCCCGGAACCGGAGTCGGCCGTGCCGTTCGGCTGTCCCGTTTGCTGCTCCGGCTCCGGCTGCTGTCCCGACCGCTGATCCGGTGCGTACGCCGGCGGTGCCGGCCACTCCGGGTTCACGGGGGAGGAGTAGGACTGGGGGCCGCCCGTCCGAGGGCTCTCGTACTCGCTGCTGCGGCGAAGGTTCTCGGTCATGTCGACGAGCCTGTCGCCCGACGATGAGAGCCTCCTGAGTGCCCGCTGAGAAGCCCGACAGAACCTCGTATGCCCGATATAAAGAAGGAGAGGCCACCCTCTCCCGGAGCCCGGAGCCCGGAGCCCGGAGCCCGGAGCCCGGTGGCTGGTGGCCGGTGGCCGGTGGCCGGTGTCCGGTGCCCGCTGCCCGGAGTCCGCTGTCCAGTTGCCCGAAGCCCGAAGCCCGGAGTCCAGTTGCCAGTTGCCCGGAGTCCGGTGCCTGGTGTCCGGCGGCCGGAGCCTGGTGTCCAGTGCCCGGAGTGCCGTGCTACCCGCAGCCGCAGGAGCGGCGGATCACCAGTTCGGACGGGAAGATCTTCAGCCGCTCGCGCTGCGAGCCGGCCACCCGCAGGCCGTCGTCGAGGACGAGGTCGACCGCCGCGCGCGCCATTGCAGGGCGGTCGGAGGCGACCGTCGTCATCGGCGGGTCGGTGAGCCCCGCCTCCTTGATGTCGTCGAACCCGACGACCGCCAGCTCGCCGGGCACGTCGATGCGCAGCTCGCGGGCCGCGCGCAGCACGCCGACCGCCTGGTCGTCGGTGGAGCAGAAGATCGCGGGCGGGCGGTCGGGCCCGGAGAGGATGTCGAGCCCGACGCGGTAGGCGTCGTAGCGGTTGTACGGGGCCTCGAAGAGACGGCCCTCGGTCGGGATGCCGGCGTCCTCCATGGCCCGCCGCCAGCCCTCGACGTGGTCGGAGACCGGGTCGCCGACGGAGGGGGTCTCGGCGGTGCCGCCGACACAGGCCACGTACGCGTTGCCGTGTTCCAGCAGGTGACGGACGGCGAGCTGGGCGCCGCCGAGGTCGTCGGTGACGACGGCGACGTCGTCGATGGCCTCGGGGCGCTCGTGCAGCAGGACGACCCGGGCGTCCCAGGCGTCTATCTCCGCGGCGGCCAGGTCGTTCAGCGCGTGGCTGACCAGGATCAGCCCGGAGACGCGCATGCCGAGGAACGCCCGCAGGTAGTGGACCTCGCGTTCGCCGACGTAGTCGGAGTTCCCGACGAGCACCATTTTCCCGCGCTCGGACGCCGCCTGTTCGACCGCGTGCGCCATCTCCCCGAAGAAGGGCTGGCGCGCGTCCGGCACGATCAGGCCTATGAGGTCCGTACGCCGCGACGCCATCGCCTGGGCGACCCGGTCCGGGCGGTACCCCAGTTCCTTGATCGCGGCGAGTACGCGTTCGCGCGTGGCCGGGGCGACCGGCCTCGGTCCGTTGTTGATGACATAGCTGACGACGGCGGTGGAGGTACCCGCCAGCCGAGCCACGTCATCCCTAGTCACCTTGGCCACGCGCGGAGTCTACGCGGATATAACCGGTCGGGGCAGGGCGTGAACGCCCCTGTGAACAGCACGGAAACGGCTCGCGGGTGCGGGCGCGGCGCTCGTGCGGGTGCCGCTCACGCCTGGGTCGGGGCCTCGGTGGCGTCCAGGGCGGCCGTCTCGTCCGCATCCGCCGCCTTTTGGCGGTCCGCCCCGGACTCCTGCCGGTCGGCCTTGGCCTTCGCCTCCTCGGCGGCCCGCTCGACCTTCTCCGGGGTAACGAATCGATAACCCACGTTCCGCACGGTGCCGATCAGCGACTCGTGCTCGGGGCCGAGCTTGGCGCGCAGCCGCCGCACGTGGACGTCGACCGTCCGGGTGCCGCCGAAGTAGTCGTAGCCCCAGACCTCCTGCAGCAGCTGGGCGCGGGTGAAGACCCGGCCGGGGTGCTGGGCGAGGTACTTCAGGAGCTCGAACTCCTTGAACGTGAGATCGAGGACGCGGCCCTTGAGCTTGGCGCTGTAGGTCGCCTCGTCGACGGACAGGTCGCCGTTGCGGATCTCCATGGGGGAGTCGTCGCTGACGATCTGCTGCCGGCCCATGGCGAGCCGCAGCCGGGCCTCCACCTCCGCCGGTCCGGCGGTGTCGAGGAGGACGTCGTCGACGCCCCATTCCGCGGTGACGGCGGCGAGGCCGCCCTCGGTCACCACGAGGACGAGGGGGCAGCCGGGGCCCGTGGAGCGCAGCAGCTGGCACAGGTTGCGGACCTGCGGGAGGTCGCGCCGGCCGTCGACGAGGATGACGTCGGCGCCGGGAGTGTCGACCAGGGCGGGGCCCTCGGCGGGGGCCACGCGCACATGGTGGAGCAGCAGACCGAGGGCGGGGAGCACCTCGGTCGACGGCTGGAGGGCGTTCGTCAGCAGGAGCAGTGAACTCATCGCACCCCTCCTTCGCGTCCTTCACGTTCTTCGAGTCCGTCGAGTCCGTCGAGTCCGTCGAGGACACGGTCCTGGCCCAGGTGGTCGGGCCGTGGTACCGCCCACGACCTGGCCGTCATTCGTACGTGCACGGTTCGCTCGCCCATAACGTCTGGTTCCTCCTCGGTCCCTGCGAGGACGTTTACGGCACTGCTTCGTGCGTTTCGACGGCCCGTACACCGGCGGTTTCCCGCGTCGTATACAACGCTTCCGAAAGCACAAAAGGACCCGGGGGCTTCACTGCCCGAGTCCTCTCCCCAGGAGAATAGCCGACATGAGCACCGGTTCGGCAGGTCATGTGGCGCGTTCCCTCCCGGGGCCGCATGTCGGGAAACATGGCGTGACGCGCGAAGTCACAGGTGGCGGTACCTCTTTTCGGATGTTCTTGCACACGGCGGACGGCGTGCGAATCGATTCCGTATACAACCCGGCGGCGCCCGAAAAGACGATCGTGAAGGACGCCTCACGGCCACCTTCCCGCGACCTCGTGTTCGTGATCGCGCACGGGTTCACGGGGCATGTGGACCGGCCGCATGTACGGCGGGTTGCGCGCGTGTTCGCACGGTACGGGGCCGTCGTCACCTTCTCCTTCCGCGGCCACGGTGCCTCGGGCGGGCGGTCCACGGTCGGTGACCGTGAGGTGCTGGACCTGGCGGCGGCGGTGTCGTGGGCCCGGGAACTGGGGCACGCGCGCGTGGCCACGGTCGGTTTCTCGATGGGCGGCTCGGTGGTGCTGCGGCACGCGGCGCTGTGCGGGGAGCGGGAGAGGGGGGAAGGGGACGGCGGGCTCTTCGCGGGCGCCGGTGCCGGCGCCGGTGGTCCGGACGCCGTGGTGTCGGTGAGCGGTCCGGCCCGGTGGTTCTACCGGGGTACGGCTCCGATGCGGCGACTGCACTGGCTGGTGACCCGGCCCTCGGGCCGGCTCGTGGGGCGCTACGGGCTGCGGACCCGGATCCATCACCGCGACTGGGACCCCGTACCGCTGTCCCCGGTGGAGGCGGTGCCGAGGATCGCGCCGACGCCGCTGCTGGTCGTGCACGGGGACCGCGACGGTTACTTCCCGCTCGACCACCCGCGCACGCTGGCGGCCGCGGCCGGCGAGCACGGGGAGCTGTGGGTGGAGCCGGGCATGGGGCACGCGGAGAACGCGGCTCCCGACGGCCTGCTGCACCGGATGGGTGACTGGGCGGCGACCCGGGCGGGCTAGCCTGACCGTGTTCACTGTCAAACGATGAGGAACCTGTTGATGGCAAAGGTCACGGTGCGGTACTGGGCCGCCGCCAAGGCCGCGGCCGGGGTGGCCGAGGAGTCGTACGAGGCGGTCACGCTCGCCGACGCGCTTGCCGCGGCGCGTGAGCGACACCCCGGCGAACTCACACGTGTGCTGCGGCGATGCTCGTTCCTCGTCGACAGTGACCCCGTGGGCACCCGCGCACATGAGACGGTACGGCTGGCCGACGGCGGCACGGTCGAGGTGCTCCCGCCGTTCGCAGGAGGGTGAGCGATGACCAACCAGCCGTATCAGGGCTACGACGGGCACGACGGACGCCACGAGGGCCGCGAGGGCCACGACCTCTATGGCCGGCATCAGCATCAGAGGCCTGAGGAGCAGGTGCAGCAGGGACAGGGGCAGGCGTGGCCCGGTGGGCAGCAGGCGTACGACGATCCGCACGCCGCCCAGCAGTACACGCAGCAGTGGCAGGGGCAGACGTGGGAGACACGGATGCAGCCGCCGGTCCCGCCGACGGCCGCTGAGGAGACGTCGTACCTGCCCCCGCAGACCGGACAGGCTCCCCAGCCCCCTGCCGCCCCGCAGGCCCCGCAGACCCCTCCGGGACATGCCGGGTACGCGGGTCGGGGCGACGGCGGCGTGCCGGGCGGGCCCGCGGTGTACGCGGGATACGGGGTGGCCTCCACCTACGGGGCGCCGATCGCCGCCTCCGCCCCCGACGCCCCCCATTCCGCTCCCACTCCCACTCCCACTCCCACTCCCGACGCCCCGGGCGGTCCCGGGTACGGGCCCGCCACCCTCGCCGGGAACACCCGGGTCACGGACGCGCAGCGGGCCCGCGCGGAGGGGCGTTCGCCGATCATCGAGCCCGGTATGCAGCCGGCGGCGCTCACCGCGCTGCTGGGGCTGCTGCTCGCCGGCGGGGCGGCGCTGGGCACGTACGCCCTGCTCGTGCCGCTGGTGGCGCTCCAGGGGCTCACCGCGGCCGGCTGGTTCCGGCTGAACGGCATGTGGCCCGCGCGGCAGGGCATCGCGCTGGGCTTCCTCGGGGCGCTGGTCGCGGACGTGGCGCTGCTCGCGTCCGACCGGTCGCCGACGGCCGTTCTCGGCACGCTCGGCGTGTGGGTGCTGCTGTCGCTGGTGCTCCAGCTCCGGTCGCACGCCGATCCCGACGAGCGGATGTACGGCCTGACGGCGACGGTCGTCGCGGCCGCGCTGGCGATCGTGGCGAGCGGCTACCTGGCGGCCGACGCCGACGCGGTGACCGTCGGCGGGATCGCCGTGGCGGCGGCGGTCGTGGCGCGGGCGCTGCCCCTGCCGACGCCGGCGTCCGTGGTGGCGGCGCTGCTCGTGGCGGCCGGTGCGGGTGCGACGGCCGGCCCGATGACGGGGGTCGGCGGCGTCTCGGGCGCGCTGATCGGCGCGGGCGCGGCGGTCTGCGCCCTGATCGGCCACCGCGCCGCGAGCTACGACTACCCGTCCCGGTTCGTCCACTTCACGGCCGGAGTGGCCCTGCCCCTGGCCGCGGCGGCACCGGTGGTGTACGCACTGGGCCGCGTGGCCGGCTGACGTGGTGAGCGGTGCCGGTGACGGGCGCCCTCCGGCGGGCGCCTGTCACAGGTGATCGACAATTCCGGGGCTCTCCCGGCCGGGAGGGTTACCCTCGCGCAGGACGGCTGACCGGCCGTCAACCCGGTTGTCGGGGGACTGCCGTCGAAACGCACCTAGGTGGGGATTCAACCGCATGCGCGCACTGCGAATACTGCTGATCATCGTCGTGATCCTGGGCGGCATCTTCGTGATCGTGGACCGCCTCGCGGTCAACTTCGCGGAGGGGGAGGTGGCGGACCGGCTCAAGTCGACCGAGAACCTCGCCACCACCCCCGACGTGTCCATCAACGGTTTCCCCTTTCTCACCCAGGTCGCCGGCGGCTCCCTCGACGAGGTGCAGATCGGGATCGATGAGTACGAGGCCGGCACCGGCGACGGCAAGCAGAACATCCGGATCGACGATCTGCGCGCCGACATGAGGGGCGTCGAGTTCTCCGGTGACTTCGGCTCCGCCACCGCCGCCGACGCGACCGGCACCGCGAGCGTCACCTACGACGAGCTGCTCAAGACCGCCGCGTCCGAGTCCACGGACGTGGGCCCCGGTGTCACCGCCTCCGTCGTCGGCCTGTCCGACGGCGGCAACGGGAAGATCAGGGTCGCGGTGGAGGCCACCGTGCTCGGCACCAAGCTGCCCGAGCCGGTCACCGTCCTCAGCTCCGTGACGGTCGTGGACGGCGACACCGTGCGGGTCCAGGCGGACACCCTGCCGTCGTTCGGCGGCGTCGAGGCGGCCGAGGCGCGGGTGCGGGAGATCACCGACTTCGAGCAGAGGATCGACGGCCTGCCCGGCGGGATCAAGCTCGACAAGGTCGAGGTGGGGAAGTCCGGCGTCGACATCACCGTGCAGGGTTCCGACGTCCGGCTCGCCGGGTAGGTAGGCGGTCGGGCCCGGGGGCCCCGGGCCCGGTGGACCTGGGATGTCCGGCAGGTGAGACGGGGAAGTCCGTAGAGCAGCCGTGAGCGGGGGCGCGACCGGGTCCGGGTCGGGCGGGAGCGGGCTCGGCGCCTTTGTAGTCCCATATCGCGGATAATCTTGTCTCAGCATGCGACACGGCGGTGACATGCCCGCCCCGCCCTCCTTACGATCGACGGCATGCAGTGTCAGACGAGCGTCCTCCGAGCGCGGGGACAAGCGGATCTCACGAAGCGGCGGGCAGTGGACCTCTGCCGCGTCGCCGCCATGCTCTGTCGGCCTTTCTGAGCGGACGCCCCGCCGTCCGCGTCCCCACCTCGCCCCGCCGAGGGGCATCCGTGCGCCCGCTCCCGCCGGAGTGGCCGCGCGCCCTCGCCCTCGCACGCCCTGCCGTAACTGCCCCGGAGGAGACAGCGCATGAGCCGCAACGACGTACTGGTCGACGCAGACTGGGTCCAGGAGCACCTGGACGACCCGACGATCGCCCTCGTCGAGGTGGACGAGGACACCACCGCGTACGAGAAGAACCACATCAAGAACGCCATCCGGATCGACTGGACCAAGGACCTCCAGGACCCGGTCCGCCGTGACTTCGTCGACCAGGCGGGCTTCGAGAAGCTCCTGTCGGAGAAGGGCATCTCCAACGGCCACACGGTGGTCCTCTACGGCGGCAACAACAACTGGTTCGCCTCGTACGCGTACTGGTACTTCAAGCTGTACGGCCACGAGAACGTCAGGCTCCTCGACGGCGGCCGCAAGAAGTGGGAGCTGGACGCCCGCGAGCTGGTCCCCGGCGACGAGGTCCCCGAGCGCGCGAAGACGGACTACAAGGCCAAGCCCCAGGACCAGTCCATCCGCGCCTACCGCGACGACGTCGTCGCCGCCATCGGCGCGCAGAACATCGTCGACGTGCGCTCGCCCGACGAGTTCAGCGGCAAGCTCCTCGCCCCGGCCCACCTGCCGCAGGAGCAGTCGCAGCGCCCCGGCCACGTGCCGAGCTCCCGCAACATCCCGTGGTCGAAGAACGCCAACGACGACGGCACCTTCAAGTCCGACGAGGAGCTCAAGGCCCTCTACGAGGACGAGCAGGTCGACCTCTCCAAGGACACCATCGCCCTGTGCCGCATCGGTGAGCGCTCCGCGCTGACCTGGTTCGTGCTGCACGAGCTGCTGGGCGTGGAGAACGTCAAGAACTACGACGGCTCCTGGACCGAGTACGGCTCCCTCGTCGGCGTGCCGATCGAGCTCGGCTCCGGCAAGTAGGCTCCGCCCGAACCACGACCCCGACCCCGCCAGACCACTAGACGAGTTCAGGAGTACGCCATGTGCGGTGCGAAGGCCGGTGGCCCGGACGCCTCGACGATCAAGCCCGGCGAGACCACCATCCAGGGTCACGTGACCCGTGACGGCGAGCCGGTGACGGGCTACGTCCGTCTGCTGGACTCGACCGGCGAGTTCACCGCGGAGGTCCCGACCTCCGCCACCGGGCAGTTCCGCTTCTACGCGGCGGAGGGCACCTGGACCGTCCGTGCCCTGGTGCCCGGCGGTACCGCGGACCGCACCGTCGTCGCCCAGCAGGGTGGGCTGGCCGAGGTCGCCATCGCGGTGTGAGGGCTCGTCGAAGGGCCGCGTCCCCGAGGGCCGGACACCGGCACCGGGGGACGCGGCCCTTCGACGCACCCGCGTACCTGCACGCCCGCGGACCCGGTTCTACGCTGGAGGCATGTACGCGCGCAGGCGCCATGTCTACTTCGTCATGATGGGCACGTGCATCGCGCTGTTCCTCCTGGCCTGCGGTGTCGTGCGGCTCTGGTCGGTGCCGGTGGCCGTGGGCATGTGCGTGGTGGCCATGGTCATCCCGCCGTTCGCCGCCGTGGTCGCCAACCGGCGCGGCCCCGAGGACCGCTGGTGGGACGACCCCTCGGGCGACCCCGAGTCCGACGCGTGGTGGGACGAGCTGGACGGGAAGAAACGGCCGCGCTAGGTGTTCCGTCCCGGGAGGTCGTGGACGGGTGAGCCAGGTCTCGGCTGAGGGATCTTGAACAGGTGAGGGCCTTCCGGTTCGGTGTGGATTGCGACGTCTACACCGGACCGAAAGGCCCTCGTGCCCCACCGTGATGCACCCCTGACCGAGACCGGACGGCTGCGCCCGGCCCGCTGCGTGGTCGAGGACAACTGGCCCCTTCGACGCGCCGAGGAACCGCACCGGTCCTCGGCGGACCGCCGCCCGGCACGGAGAGGACGGCACCGGCCTTCGGGGCGGAACCCGCGTACGTGCCGCCTGCCCGTCCGCCCGTCCGGCTGGGAATCCGGGCGGCCGTCAGACGGTGCCGCGCCTGCACATCGAGGTCGACGACCTGGCGGTACGGGCCGCCCTGCCCGCGCGGGCCGTGGCCGAGGGCGCCCGGTTCGCCGAGCAGCAGCCCCAGGACGACGTACGCGTCCTGCTCGACCTCTCGGGACGCCCCTCCTGCCGGTGGACACGGGCCGGTCAGTAGACGAGGGCCTGCGTGTCGTCCGCCAGCGCCTCCTGCACGAACACCTGTGCACCCGCGATGCGCACGCCCTCGATGACGTCCTTCTCCGTGATGTCCCGGCGCGCCGCACACTGGGTGCACAGAGTGAGACGGCCCCCCGCGACGATCGAGTCCAGCAGGTCGGGCAGCGGTGCCGCGTGCGGCAGCTCGAACTCGGCGGCCCTGCCCGGCAGCGCGAACCACGCCGACTCACCGGTGAGCCACAGCGAGACGTCGACCCCGCTGGCCACCGCCACCGCCGCCACCGTGAACGCCTGCGAGCAGCGCTCGGGAGCATCGGCCCCCGCGGTCACCTTGATCACGAGCTTCTTCGCCATGCGCGCATCGTAGTCACCCCGTGCGCCCGTACCCGCGAGCCCGCCGCCCGGCCGCCGGTCCCCTCGTCCTCCGCCGCCGGGTGGGTGCACGACGGGGCCGGGGGCCGGCCGCGTAAGCTGGGTGCTGCCCCGTGCACACGTCATGCACCGCACCCCGCTCAAGGAGCATCCCGTGGTTCTCTTCTACGAAGCCCTGCTGGTTCTGGTCGCCGTCGGCGTTCTCGCCTTCGCCGGGCTCGCCGTGAAGAAGCTGTACCAGGGTCAGCGCTGACCGCCCACTCCAGGAACTGTCACTGATGATCGAGATCCCGTCCGACCTCCACAAGGACCTCGTACCGCTCGCCTTTCTGCTCGGCGACTGGGCGGGCGCAGGCGTGCACGACTTCCCCGGCGCCGAGAAGTGCAACTTCGGGCAGGAGGTCTCCTTCACCCACGACGGCCGGGACTTCCTGGAGTACTCCTCCCGCACCTGGGTGCTCGACGAGGACGGCGGCAAGGCCCGGCCGCTCGAGTCCGAGCACGGCTTCTGGCGGATCGACGCCCACCGCAAGGTCGAGGTCACGATGACCCGCGACGACGGCGTCATCGAGATCTGGTACGGCGAGCTGGCCCACCAGAAGCCGCAGATCGACCTGGTGACGGACGCCGTGGCGCGCACCGCGGCCTCCCGGCCCTACAGCGGCGGCAAGCGGCTGTACGGCTACGTCAAGAGCGACCTGATGTGGGTCGGCGAGAAGCAGACCCCCGAGGTCGAGCTGCGCCCCTACATGTCGGCGCAGCTGAAGAAGGTCGTCACCCCCGAGGACGTCGAGCGCTGGGCCAAGGCCCTGCCCGACGACATGCCGGACGACGGGATCGCCTTCTTCAAGTGAGCCCTCCGGCCCCGGGGGGCGGGGCCCGCGAGCCCGGCGTGATCCAGACGGCAGGCCCTAGACTCGTGGTGTGGTGAGCACCGACTGGAAGAGCGATCTCAGGCAGCGCGGCTACCGGCTGACGCCGCAGCGCCAACTCGTGCTCGAAGCCGTCGACACGCTTGAGCACGCGACCCCCGACGACATTCTCGTGGAAGTGCGGAGAACGGCGTCGGGGGTCAACATCTCGACCGTCTACCGCACCCTGGAGCTCCTGGAGGAGCTGGGTCTGGTCAGCCACGCCCACCTCGGGCACGGTGCCCCGACCTACCACCTCGCCGACCGGCACCACCACCTCCACCTCGTCTGCCGGGACTGCACCGATGTCATCGAGGCGGACGTGGAGGTGGCCGCCGAGTTCACGGCGAAGCTGCGCGACACCTTCGGTTTCGACACCGACCTGAAGCACTTCGCGATCTTCGGCCGCTGCAGGGACTGTTCCCTGAAGGGTTCAACTACCGAGTCGTAGGCTAGGAGTATGAAGAGCCCCCTGCTGACCCTGCCCGGCGCCGTCCCCGCCGAGGGCGTGGACGAAGGCGTCGCCGCCCACTACGGCGACCTGTTCCGCGAGCAGCGTGCCCTCGCCGAAGGCACCGGCTTCGTCGACCTGTCCCATCGCGGGGTCGTCACCGTCTCCGGGCCGGAACGGCTGAGCTGGCTGCACCTGCTGCTCACCCAGCACGTCAGTGACCTCCCGCCGCACCGGGCCACCGAGGCGCTGATCCTCTCCGCGAACGGCCACATCGAGCACGCGCTCTACCTCGTCGACGACGGCGAGACGGTCTGGGCCCATGTCGAACCCGGCACCCAGGAGGCGCTGATCGCCTACCTGGAGTCGATGAAGTTCTTCTACCGGGTCGAGATCGCCGACCGCACCGCCGACGTCGCGGTGGTGCACCTGCCCGCCGGTTCCATCGCGGAGGTGCCCGAGGGCGTCGCCGTCCGCGAGACGCCGTACGGCCGTGACCTGTTCCTGCCCCGCGCCGACCTGGAGTCGTACGCGGGGAAGGCCGGGCCGCCCGCCGGTCTCCTCGCCCACGAGGCGCTGCGGGTCGAGCAGCACCGCCCCCGGCTCGGCTTCGAGACCGACCACCGCACCATCCCGCACGAGCTGGGCTGGATCGGCGACGCGGTGCACCTGCAGAAGGGCTGCTACCGGGGCCAGGAGACGGTCGCCCGGGTCCAGAACCTGGGGAAGCCGCCGCGCAGGCTGGTCTTCCTGCACCTGGACGGCAGCGAGGTCCACCTGCCGCCGGCCGGGACGGACCTCCGCCTGGCCGACGACGGCCCGGAGGGCCGCCGGATCGGCTTCGTCACCACGTCCGTACGCCACCACGAGCTGGGCCCGGTCGCCCTCGCGCTGGTCAAGCGGAACGTCCCGGTCGACGCCCGCCTGACGGCCGGGGACACGGCGGCGGCCCAGGAGACCGTGGTCGAGCCCTGACCCGCGCCGGGTGTCTGACCCGTGCCGGGTGTCTGACCCGCGTCAGCGGGTGCGGGTCAGACCTCGAGGAGGACGGTGAACGGGCCGTCGTTGGTCAGTGACACCCGCATCCGCGCGCCGAA
The DNA here is from genome assembly GCF_000829695.1 of Streptomyces sp. NBRC 110035. Classification (GTDB taxonomy): domain Bacteria; phylum Actinomycetota; class Actinomycetes; order Streptomycetales; family Streptomycetaceae; genus Streptomyces. Next base: position 54,721 of record NZ_BBNN01000041.1, read on the forward strand.
GCGGCCCGTCGCCACCGTCGCGCCCAGCGAACGCAGCCGGGCGACCACCTCGTCCACCAGCGGTTCGGCGACGTCCCCGGGGGCGGCGGCGTTCCAGGTGGGGCGACGGCCCTTGCGGGCGTCGCCGTAAAGGGTGAACTGGCTGATCACCAGGAGCGGGGCGTCGAGGTCGCTGCACGACTTCTCGTCCTGGAGCATCCGCACCGACCAGAGCTTGCGGGCGAGCTGCGCCGCCTTCTCCTTGGTGTCCTCGTGCGTGACGCCGACCAGGACGCACAACCCCTCGCCCTCGATCGCCCCCACCGTCTCGCCGTCCACGACGACGCTCGCACCGTCCACCCTCTGCACCACTGCACGCATACGTCCATCATGCCGGTCGGGGAACAGACGGCCGACGGTGGTCCGCGCGGGGTCCCGGGCGGGCTATTTTTACTCCTTGGCCCCCATCTGGGGCGGATCGTGGGCACTCGGTCACACAGCGGCCACCAGGGGTGGCACGATGCTGACACACACCGGTCGAGGGGACGGTCGAGGCACATGAGCACACCAGGAACCGGGCAGCAGTCCGGGCCGCCCGTCCCGTCGGCCCGGGCGGGGGTGGAGGAACGCGAGTTCCACCGCCCGCCCGCACAGCGCACGGACAGCCCGGCGCTGCCCGGGGAGCACCCGGGCCCCGAGCCCGCCCTGGCCGTACGCAGCCTGCCCGAGCTGCGCACCCTGCGTCGCGCCGCCCAGCGTGACGAGGCCGACCTCAGTTACGTGCGGCGGCTGCTCCAGGGGCGGATCGACATCCTGCGGGCGGAACTGGCCCGGCGTGCCCCCAAGGGCGGGGCCCCGGTCGACGCCCGGGGCGAGGGGGCCGTGGTGGAGCGGCTCGCGGAGATCCTGCGGGACACCCCGGCCCGCCAGCGTTCGTCCGCCCGCCACGTGACCCTGGGGACGCCGCAGAGCGAGCGGTACCGGCGGCTGGCGGCGGAGATGCTCGGCGAGGTCGAGCTCTCGGACCTGGGCGCGCGTACGGACGGGGAGCTGATCGCGGCGATGGGGCGGCTGGTGCGGTGCGAGCAGCAGGTGTCCCGGAGCCGGCAGGGCCTGCAGCGCGCCGCCGACGACTGCAGCGCGGAGATCACGCGCCGGTACCGCGAGGGGGAGGCCCAGGTCGACGACCTGCTGGTGTGAAGCGGGACAGGGCGGGGCGGGACAGGGCGGGGCGGGGTGCCGGACGGGTGGCCCGCACGCGGTGGCGCCGGGGCGTGGGCGGTCGGAAAAGCGCGCGACACCTCCGTCGGGGCCGACCTACCGTGAGGGCATGACCCCCAGCGCCGCAACGCCCCGCACCGACATCGACGTACGCCTGATCACGGAGACCGAGTTCGCCGACTGGAACCGGGCCCTGAACACCGGGTTCCTGCGGGAGCCCACCTCCTCCGAGGAGAACCTCGAGGCGCGGCGCCGTCTGTGTTTCACGCCGGGCCGGTCGCTGGGAGCCTTCGACGGCGGCCGTTGTGTCGCGACGTTCCGTTCGTTCGCGCAGGAGCTCACCGCGGTCGGCGGGGCCGCCGTGCCCGCCGACGCGATCACGAACGTCAGTGTGACCCCCACGCACCGCCGGCGGGGTCTGCTCACCCGCATGATGGCGCAGGACCTCGCCGCCGCGAAGGAGCGCGGGGACGTCGTCGCGACCCTCGTCGCCGCCGAGTACCCGATCTACGGCCGCTACGGCTTCGGCCCCGCCACCTGGTCCACCGAGTGGACCGTCGACGTCCCGCGCACCGGTCTCGACCCGCGCCGGTCCCACCCGGAGTGCGGCGGACGGGTCGACCTCGTGGACGCGGAGGACGTACGCAAGCTCGGCCCGGACCTGCACGAGCGGCTGCGCGCGCTCCAGCCGGGCGCGGTCAGCCGGACCGATGTGTGGTGGAAGACCGCCACCGGCGCCGTGCGCTTCCACCCGACGTGGAACGAGCCCTTCTTCGCCGTGTACCGCTCGGCGGGCGGCGAGGTCGAGGGCATGGTCTCCTACGCCGCGGACGACACGTGGGGCGACTCCAGGCAGCCGTTGAACACGGTGCGGGTGAACTGGCTGCTCGCGGTGGACCCGGCCGCGGAGCGGGCGCTGTGGCGCTACCTGTGCTCGATCGACTGGGTCGTGAAGGTGAAGAGCGGCTGGCGGGCCCCGGACGACCTGCTCCCGTTCCTCCTTCCGGACCCGCGCGCCGCCGCCGTGACGACGCAGGCGGACTGGCTGTGGGTGCGGGTCCTGGACGTCGTACGGGCGCTGGAGGCGCGGACGTACGAGGCGGCCGGGTCACTGGTGCTGGAGGTGACCGACGGTGCGGGGCTGGCCGGCGGGCGCTACCGGCTCCGGGCGTCGGAGGACGGCACCGGGACCTGCGCGACGACCACCGATGACGCCGACCTGACCCTGGACGTCGCAGAGTTGGCGCCGCTGTGGCTGGGCGACGAGTCGGCGGTGCGGCTGGCGGCGCTGGGCCGGGTCCGGGAAGAACGAGCGGGCGCCGCCCGTGAGGCCGACGCCCTGCTGCGTACGTCCAGGCGACCGTGGTGCCCGGACATGTTCTGAGCGCTGCCGCTGCCGCTGCCGCTGGCGCGCTCCCTCGGCGGTGCTTCCTCCCTTTCCCCCCTCCCTCTCGTCCGGCGGGTGTCGGTGCACCCGTAGCCGCAGCTGTCTTCGTGTCATCCGTAGCTGTTCTTGCTGTTCTTGCTGTTCGGTTGTGGTTGTGGTGGTGCTGACCGGCCGGGTTCCCGGCTCCCCTCCGGAGGGGAAGCCCGGTCGGTGGCTCGAGGAGTGGCTCCAGCTGTCACCGTGACGGCCAACCTCCTCGGAGGCTCGACCGTGGTGCTCGAGTTGGCGACCAACTTCTCCTGAGTTATCTCCGCCTGGGTGCGGCCCATAACCACCTTTCGCGGAACTGCCAAAAGATAGCGAGAAGTTGTAGGGTTTCGGCGTGGACCCGGAATACGCCCCCGTCCAGGGACGGAAGAGGCCACAGCGGTCACAGAGGACACATCGCGAGGTGGCCGACGAGTTGCGCGCCCGGATCAGGTCCGGAGAGCTGCGACCCGGCCAGCGCATGCCCACTCAGGCGAAGCTCGCGGACGAGTTCGGCGTCGAGCGCGCTGCCGTACGTCAGGCGCTGCGCATCCTGCAGTCCGAGCAGTTGCTCACCAATGTCGCCAAGGGAGCTCCGGCGACCGTCGCCGGCCGTCCCGGCGGCGCGCCGACCGGCCCGGGAGCGCCGCCCCAGCCCACCACGGCGGCCCTCGCGCCCCGTATCGCCGCCGCCTTCGAGGCCGAGCACGTCGAGATCGACGCCGTCTGCCTGACCGCGACATCCCTCACCCTCGCCATCGGCGAACCACTGCGCCGGATCCATGCCGGACGGATGAAACCGGCCAAGGTCGACGTCCGCGTCCTGCTGCCCGGCAGGAACGTCGACCTCGCCTTCCCGGTGGCGGTCGGGGACCCGGACGACGACCGGGGCGGCAACCGTCACGACGACCGTGGCGACGACCCCGTGCACGAACGGTGGCTGTCGATGCGCAACGCCCAGGGGCAGGTGCTCCGGCACAACCTGCGCGCCCTGCGCGCCACCCACGGCATCGACGTGCGGGTCTCCTTCCGGGCGCTGCCCTTCACCCCGCCGATGAAGCTGTACCTGCTCAACGGCGTGGAGGCGTTCTTCGCCTACTACACGCCGTCCCGCAGCGAGGCGCAGATCGGCCAGGAGAACATCCGGACGTACGACGTGCAGGGCACCCGCTCCGCGCTGTTCGCGTTCGAGCAGGGTGCCGGGACGCGGGACAGCGCCTTCGTGACGCAGTCCCGGCTGTGGTTCGACGCACTGTGGGAGACGATCAGTTCGGAGCTGCGGCTCACGGGCTGACGTCTCCCTGCCCCCGTGGGTGGGGGCTCGGCAGGTGCGGTGGGATCAGAGTGCGGGCCGCGCCACCAGCAGCGCGAGCAGGACGGCCCCGGTGGAGCTGACGCCCGGGCTGTTGGCCTTGATGCCGAGAGTGAGCAGCAGCAGCAGGCCGATGATGCCGTACTTCCCTTCGACGTACTGCTCGAGGGCGAGGGCGAGGGCGAGGACGAGGACCGCGGAGACGAGAGCGATGACGGGCACGATTTCCCCCTTCGTGCTGTTTCGTGCTTCCCTGCTGACGGAAGCGGAACCTCCGCCAACTTGGGAGAGTTGGCTACCAGCTCTGTTTGTGTTGTCCCTGCTTGGTGGGTACTTGTAAACAGCTTTCAAACAACTCACCATAGATGGATCAAAGTTGTAGCATTTGGTCGTGACCCAGGAGAACGTCGCAGTGAACGGCAACAGCAGGAACGCGCCCCAGCGGATAGCCGACGTCCTGCGTGAACGCATCCGCGCCGGGGAGCTCAGGGCCGGCGAACGCCTGCCCACCCAGGCCGAACTCGCCGAGGAGTTCGGTGTGGAACGCGGTGTCGTCCGCCGGGCGCTGCGCGTCCTCGCCGACGACGGCCTGCTGAGCAACGTCAGCAAGGGCAGCCCGCCCCGGATCGCCGAACCGGCCCCGGCGTCCGACGAGCCCCGGCCGACCATGGTCGGCCTCGCCCCCCGCCTCACCGACGCCTTCCGCGCGGCGCACGTCCGTATCGACGTCGTGTCCCACACGTCCGAAACGCTGATGGTCGCCGTCGGTGAACCCGTCCGGCTGATCCACGAGGGCAGACTCCGTCCCGAGTCGATCGAGTTCCGCGTCCTCCTGCCGTCCCGGACCATCAACCTGGCCTTCCCCGTCCTGGTCGCCGAGGGCGCCGAGGACGCCGACGGCGGCGGTCCGGTGCACGAGCGGTGGCTGCAGATGCGCAACGCCCAGGCCCAGGTGCTCCAGCACAACCTGCAGTCCGTCCGCCACACCCACGGCATCGACGTCCACGTCAGGTTCCGCGCCCTGCCCTTCACCCCGCCGATGAAGCTCTACCTGCTCAACGGCCAGGAGGCGCTGCTCGGTTACTACCTGCTGGCCAGGCGCGAGGAGGAGTGGGGCACCCAGACCCTGGACATGTACGACGCCCTCGGTTCCCAGTCCCTGCTCTTCTCCTTCGCCCGGCAGGCCGGCCGGCGGGACCAGGCGTTCGTGGAGGAATCCCAGAAGTGGTTCGACGCCCTCTGGGAAACCATCACCACGGACCTGACACTCTCCCAGTGACTTCTGACGCGACGCGGACCGGACCGGTGACACACGAGGCCGAGGACGACCAGAAGAACTTCGAGGGCGCGAACGAACCGATCGAACCGAGGGCGCTGGAAGACCTGGTCAAGGGCGCCCGTGTCGTGCTGTGGGACTTCGACGGCCCCCTCTCTGCCGCCTGTTCGCGGGGCGTTCGGCGGAGCGGGTGGCGAGGGAACTCGTCGAGTGGCTGGAGGTCCGGGGCCTGCACGGGCTGCTGATCGAACCCCGGTGACCCGGTGCTCACCTGCGTCGACGGGGAGATGGCCCTGGCCGGCGACCCCCTCTACGACCTGGTGCGCCACACCCACCTGACGCCCACCCGCCCGGAGATCCGGGACCGGATGTTCCGCCGCCGGGAACGCCGGCTGCCGTCCGAGTGCACCCGTGACCGGCGGAGGGACCGGCAGGTGTACCACTCGCTGGAGACCGTGCGCTCCGCGTACATCGACCTCGATCGCATCGTGACCGGAGCGGGCCTGGACGCCCCCGACGTCCGGCGTGCGGTGGACTCCTGCGCCATGACGCCGGCGGTGGCGACCGGAACGCTGGGCCTGCCGACCCGTACCACCGCCCCTTCCCGTCCTGCCCGCGCCGGGGCGCAGGCACAGCAGACGCCGACCCGCGCCGTCAGGCGGTGCCGTCCTTCCCGTGGGCCTCCGCGTCGTCCGTGAGGGGGTCCTCCTCCACTGGCGGCATCAGGGCGCGCAGCCACCGTTCCGTCTGGGCGACATGGGCCTCGGCCGCACCCGCGGCGGCGCCCGGGTCGCGGTCGGCGATCGCCGTGGCCAGGACGCGGTGGTCCGCGTCGCTCCTGCGGCGCAGCTCCGGGCCCTCCGGGAGGGTGAAGACCTGGTACTTGCGGGAGCGGGCGCGGAAGACCGCGAGGAGCGAGGCGAGCGTCGGGTTGCCGCCCGCCGCCGCGATCTCCGCGTGGAAACGGTGGTCGAGCTCCGAAGCCTCGGTGGGGTCCTCGGTGGCCTCCATCGCCTCGATGAGCGAGAAGAGGGTCGCCAGCGTCCCGGGCGTCGCGCGGGCGGCCGCCTTGGCGGCGACATGGGCCTCCAGGACCCGCCGGATCTCGTACACCTCCAGCAGGCCGGGCAGCGGCAGCAGTTGGAGCGTCAGCGAGAGGCTGCCGATCAGGTCCTCCGGTCTGAGCGGGGAGACGTAGGTGCCGGAGCCGTGCCGTGGCTCGATCACGCCCAGCGCCGCGAGCATGCGTACGGCCTCGCGCAGCGACCCGCGCGAGACACCCAGCTCCTCACACAGGTCCGCCTCGGGGGGAATGCGTTCACCGGCGCCCAGGCGCCCCGTCGCGATCATGTGCCGTAGGCCGTGGAACGCCTTGTCGACTGCGGACATCCGATTCCTTCCCGTCCCCCGAAGGGCCCGCGGCACGCGCCCTCCCCGATCCTCGGTGCACTGTAGCGAGCGCCGACCACAGGACGAGTCATCAGATGTCTGGGGCGTATCTGTCGCGAGTCATCTGACTTCTCTTGCTGCAGAGGGCTTGTCATGGCCGAAAAACGCATGCCAACATCCCCATTCATCATACGTCTCGCGTCTTCTCGTGTCGGAAGTCTGATGACCTCCCGTGCGAGAGGGCCGTACCCGGGCACGGCCCGGGATCCGGAGGGGAGTCATGTGAGCGAGACCGAGACCGAGGTCACCACCGCACCGCGCCCCCTGCTGCTGGCGGACGGCCGGCCGGCCCTGCACGCGTGGTCGCTGGACCCGGCCCTGCGTCACCTCAACCACGGTTCGTTCGGAGCGGTCCCGCTGGTGGCGCAGGAACGCCAGCAGCGGGTGCGGGAGGAGATGGAGGGGGCGCCGGTGGCCTGGTTCCCCGCGCTGCCGCAGCGGCTCGCCGGGACCAGGACCGACCTCGCCGCGTTCCTCGGCGTGGCCCCCGAAGACCTCGCCCTGGTGCCGAACGCGAGCGCCGGCGCCAGCGTCGTCTTCGCCAACCTCCGGCGCCGCCACGGCGGGGAGATCGTCGTCACCGACCACGGCTACGGCGCCGTCACCATGGGCGCCGAACGCCTGGCACGCCGCTGGGGCGGCCGGGTCCGTACGGCCGTGGTGCCCCTGGACGCGGACGAGGAGCAGGCGTACGAGGCCGTGGCCGCCGAGCTGAGCGACGCCACCGACCTCGTCGTCGTCGACCAGATCACCTCGCCGACCGCCCGCCGCATGCCGGTGGAGCGGATCGGTGCCGAGGCGCGGCGGCGCGGTGTCCCGCTGCTCGTCGACGGCGCGCACGCGCCGGGGCTGATCGCCGACCCGCTCGCCGGGCCGGCCTGCGACTTCTGGGTCGGCAACCTGCACAAGTGGGCCTGCGCGCCGCGTGGCACCGCCGCCCTGGTCGCCCGTGGCCCGCAGCGGGACGACCTGTATCCGCTGATCGACTCCTGGGGCGCCGGGGACCCCTACCCCGACCGCTTCGACCAGCAGGGCACGGTCGACGCCACCGGCTACCTCGCCACCCCCACGGCGCTCGGGTTCATCGAGAGCACCTGGGGCTGGTCCACCGCCCGCCGGTACATGGACGACCTGGCCGGTTACGCCGAGCGGACCATCGGCGCCGCGCTCGCCGGACTGACGGGCTTCGACGGCCCGGTGGACGTCGGCATGCCCGTGCCCGGGATGCGGCTGGTGCGGCTGCCCGAAGGACTGGCCGACAGCCGGGTCTCGGCCGACGCGCTGCGCGACCGGGCGGTCGGCGAGCTGGGGGTGGAGGCCGCCTTCACCAGCTTCGACGGCATCGGCTACCTGCGGCTCTCCGCCCACGTCTACAACACCGCCGAGGACTACGAGTACTTCGCCGAGCACTGCGTTCCGATCCTCGGCGAGTGGGCCCGCACGGCCCGCGCACGGCCGCCGCACCGCGCTTCCTAGCAGCGCCCGAAGCCCGCTTCCACCCCGCCCGCACCTCGTCTCCGGCTCGCCTGTATCCCGCCCGGCTCGTCTCCCGCTCCCGTCTCCGCCCGGCCCGGCCCGCCCGCACCTCGTCTCCGGCTCGCCTGTATCCCGCACCGTCCGCGCCCCGTCTCCGGCCGGCCCGTATCCCGTCTCCGGCCCGCCCGCAATCCCCGCCCGCACCCCTCCCCCGTCCCGCCCGCATCCCGTCAAGGAAGAGGTCAGCACGATGAGAAGAAGGACGGCAGCCCTCGCACTCGGCACCGCCGCCGTGATGGTTGTGACCGGCTGTTCCACCATGAGCCCCGGTGCGGACGGAACCGTCACCCTCAACATGGTGGAGAGCCTGACCAACCCGGCCCGCAGCGACCTGATCAAGGAGCTGATCGCCGACTTCGAGAAGAAGAACCCCGAGGTCGAGGTCAACCTGATCTCCCCGCCCACCGAGCAGGCCGATCAGAAGATCCAGCAGATGCTCCAGTCCGGCAGCGGCGTGGACGTCCTCGAGGTCCGTGACATCACGGTCGGTCCCTGGGCCAACAACGGCTGGCTGTACGACATGAAGAAGGACCTCGCGGACTGGAAGGGCAAGGACGCCCTGACCGAGAACGCCGTCCAGGCCTCCGAGGACGCCGAGGGCAGGACGTACTTCGTCCCGTACGGCTTCTACGGGCTGAGCCTCTTCCACCGCACCGACCTGATCGAGGAGGCGGGCTTCGACAAGCCGCCGGCCACCTGGGACGGACTGCTGGAGCAGGCCTCCGCCCTCCACGACCCGGCGAAGCGCCGGTACGGCTACGCCTTCCGCGGCGGGGCCAACGCGCACAGCAACGCCACCGCCGCCATCGAGGCGTACGTCGCCGACCGGATCGACCCGGCCAACGGCTACAAGCTGCGGGACGGCAGCACGATTTTCTCCGCCCCCGAGGCGCTCGACGCGATGGAGATGTACCTCGAGCTCTTCAGGAAGGCGTCGCCCAAGTCGTCCGTGGCGTGGGGCTACCCGGAGATGGTCGAAGGCTTCTCCAACGGGTCCACGGCCTTCCTGCTGCAGGACCCCGAAGTGATCGCCGCCGTATCGGAGTCGCAGTCGCTCGAGCCGGACCAGTGGAGCACCGCGCCGCTGATGGCCGGCCCGAGCGGCAAGACCGTCCAGCCGCTCGCCACCGCCGGGTGGGGTGTCGCGGACGGCAGCAAGAACAAGGCCGAGGCCGTGAAACTGATCGAGTTCCTCTCCGAGGGCGAGGCGTCGACGGCGTTCACCAAGAAGAACAGCCTGGTGCCGATCCTCGAGTCGGCGGCCGAGGACGAGTTCTACCGGACCGGCCCGTGGGCCAGCTACGTCACCATGACGGAGCAGCCGGACACGTACCTCGCCGTCGCCCAGCCGCGCGGTGTCGCCTGGTGGACCGAGTGGCAGCAGCAGGCCGACACGGACGTCCAGAAGATGATCCTCGGCAAGCTGACGCCGAAGGACCTGCTGGCGGGCTGGGACGCCTACTGGACCGAGAAGTGGAAGTAGAGGACATGCCGGGCACCGGTCCCTCGGCCACCTCGAAGGCCGCATCGAAGGCCACGCCAGAGGCCGACGCGAAGGCCGCCTCGAAGGCCACGCGGCGGACGCGGGCCGCGGTGGGGGCGCAGGGAGGCCGGGGGCACGGCCCCGGCCGCCGCCGGCGGGAGTTCACCACCCGTCGCGGTCTGCTCATCGCCGGGTTCCTGGCACCGGCGGCCGTGTTCGTGGCGGTCTTCATCTACTACCCGATGGTCGCGGGCAGCCAGATGGCCTTCCGGAACTGGAACCTGACGGACCTGACGGACACCTCGTGGGTCGGCCTGAAGAACTTCCGGGACGTCTTCGCCGATCCCGCGTGGACCACGGTGCTGGACAACACGCTGGTGTGGGTGGTCGGCTCGATCGTGCCGCAGCTGGTGATCGGCTTCGCGATCGCGCTGTGGCTGCGCCGCCGGTTCCCCTTCCGCGGCCTCTACCAGGCGTTGATCTTCTTCCCCTGGGCGATCTCCGGATTCCTCATCGGCATCCTGTTCCGCTGGATGTTCAACAGCGAGTTCGGCGTCGTCAACGACCTGCTGCAGAAGGCGGGACTGATCGACGAGCCGATCGCCTGGCTGGCCGATCCGCAGACCGCGATGACCGCCGTACTGGTCGCCAACATCTGGTACGGGGTGACCTTCTTCGCGATCATGATCCTGGCCGCGCTGCAGTCGATCCCCGACGAGCTGTACGAGGCGGCGGCCCTGGACGGCGCAGGCAAGGCGCGCACACTCTTCCGGATCACCATTCCGTACATCCGCACGACGCTGGCGCTCACCGTGCTGCTGCGGGTCATCTGGATCTTCAACTTCCCCGACCTGATCTTCGGCATGACCGGGGGCGGGCCGAACAACGAGACGCACATCGTGACCACCTGGATGATCAAGATCACCCAGCAGGGCGACTACGGCAAGGCGTCCGCGATCGGCCTCCTGGTGGTCGCCGTACTCCTGGTCTTCGCGGTGTTCTTCCTGCTGGCGACGCGGGAGAAGCAGGCGTCCGGGAGAGCGGACAGCAGACGGGGCGCCAAGGGCCATGGTGCGGGAAAGCGAGAGGTGAAGGCGTGATCGGCAAGGAAACCACGGCCGGCCGGGCCACCAAGTTCACCTTCCTGGGATTGTGGCTGGTCTTCTCCCTCTTCCCGCTCTACTGGATCACCGTCACGTCCCTCAAGGACCCCGGCACGATCTTCTCCTTCCCGATCGCCTACTGGCCCGAGCAGTTCTCGCTGGAGAACTACCAAGGGCTGTTCGGCAAGGCCGACTTCGGGACGTACCTCGTCAACAGCCTCGTCGTCGCGACCGTCGCGGGGGCGGTGGCCACGGCGATCTCGACGCTGTCGGCGTACGTCCTGGCCCGCTTCGAGTTCCGCAGCAGGTCGGCGCTGCTGATGGCGGCCCTGGTCACCCAGATGATCCCGTCCTTCATCGCGCTGGGCCCGCTGTACCTGCTCATGACCGATCTGCGGCTGGTCGACAACCGCTTCGGACTCGTCCTCGTCTACATCGCGGTGTGCGTGCCGTTCTGCACGGTGATGCTCCGCGGGTTCTTCGAGAACATCCCGGACGCGCTGGAGGAAGCCGCGATGATCGACGGCCTGTCACGGTTCGGGGCGCTGGTCAGGGTCCTGCTGCCGGTGATGCGCCCGGGGATCGTGGCCGCGTTCATCTTCAACTTCGTCAACTGCTGGAACGAGCTGTTCCTCTCGGTGACGCTGATGAACAGCGACGCCAACAAGACGGTCCCGACGGCGCTCAACGGCTTCATCTCCAGCTTCAACATCGACTGGGGATCGATGTCCGCGGCGGCCGTCCTCACCATCCTCCCCACCATGGTCCTCTTCGCCTTCGCCAGCCGCCACATCGTCCAGGGCCTCACCTCGGGCGCGGTCAAGGGCTGAACGGCCGGGCCGGACGACGGGAGGGCGCGGCCCCGGATCCGGCGGCGCGCTCCTCGCCCGCCGGGCGAGCCGATACGCGTCGGCCTCCCGCACGAGTTCCTGAACACGGATCCGATGCAACGCGAAGCGCATGCCGTTCCTCCCCGACCCTGACGCCGAGCCCTTTGCCCGGCTCTCCCGAGGCTGCGGCCTCACCCGACGTGAAGGTCAACCACCGGTGCCCGCACCGCCGGGGCCGTCGCCGTGCGGGGCGTCGCCGCACGGCATCCGACCGGCTCCGGGCCGCCGCCCTGTGTGACCGCGGGCTCCCCGCGTCGTTCTCAGAGGTGTACTTGTAAGAGGTATGTCCCTGAGAGAGGAGGGCCGCGCCCATGGCTCGGTCCCTGCCTCGGCCTCCGTCCCCTGGGCGCAGTCTTCCCAGGCCGCCGGACATGTTCGACCGGGAGTGGGAGTGGGAGTGGGAGTGGGAGTGGGAGTGGGAGTGGGAGTGGAGCGAGCTGACGGCGTTCGCGACCGGAGAGGGCGTGGGACCGAGGCTCGGGGTGGTGTCGGGACGTCGCCGTCAGGGCAAGAGCTTTCTGCTCCAGGCCCTCGCCGACGCCACTGACGGCTTCCACCACGCGGCCGTGGAGGCGTCGGCCGCCGAGTCCCTGCGCCTGCTGGGAGAGGCGGTCGCCCGCTACGCCGGCGCCGCCTCCCTTCCACGGCCCGCCACCTGGCACGAGGCACTGGAGGTGCTCTTCGACCTGGCGGCCGAACGGCCAGGACCAGGGCATTCTCCTGTCGGTCGGTGAGGTCACGTGGCAGAAGGTCATGGACCTCGGCCACCTCGAACGCCTCCGCCGCATCCTCCACCTGCTCGAGGCAAGGGGCGTGGACACCACCCACGCCACCCCTGCCTGCTCCAGCGGCGCCGGCTTCTCCCCGGAACTGCGCGAGGCCGCGGCGCGGGGCGAGGTCCTGCTCGTGGACCCGGAGCGGCTGTACCGCGGCTCGTAGCGTCCGGTTCGAGGGGCGGGACGACAAAAGGCAAGGAACGTGTCCGCTCCCTGCCTCTTTCAACGTATAGCGCACCGGGGGGCTTGCGGCAAGGCCCCGGTCGTGCCGCAGAATCGTCGCCCTGGGCCGGAACCTGCGCAAATCGGCGATTCACGTGGCATGTGTCTCTTCGCGCGGGTATGGGCCTCTTCGGTCGTCCGGGGTGGGGGTTTTCATGACTGACGTGATCGTGGTCGGCGGCGGGCCGACCGGGCTGATGCTGGCCGCCGAACTGCGGCTGCGCGGTGTGCGGGTGGTCGTGCTGGAGAAGGAGGCCGAGCCGACAGGGCACGTCCGTGCGCTCGGGCTGCACGCGCGCAGTGTCGAGGTGATGGACCAGCGCGGTCTGCTGGAGCGGTTCCTCGCTCAGGGCAGGCAGTACGCGGTCGGTGGTTTCTTCGCCGCCATCGACAAGGGGTGGCCCGACCGGCTGGACACCGCGCACGCGTACGTCCTCGGCATTCCGCAGCCGGTCACCGAACGCCTGCTGACCGAGCACGCCGTCGCACTCGGTGCCGGGATCCGGCGCGGCTGCGAACTGGTCGGGCTGAGCCAGGACGAGGACGGGGTGAGCGCCGAACTGGCGGACGGCACACGGCTGCGCTCGCGTTACCTCGTCGGCTGTGACGGCGGCCGCAGCACCGTGCGCAAGCTGCTCGGCGTCGGCTTCCCCGGCGAACCGAGCCGGGGCGAGACGCTGCTGGGCGAGGTGGAGCTGGACGTGGCGCCGGAAACGCTGGCCGCCGTGGTGGCCGAGGTCCGCAGGACCCAGCTCCTGTTCGGCGCCATCCCCGAGGGGGACGGGGTGTACCGCGTCATCGTGCCCGCCGAGGGCGTGGCCGAGGACCGTGCGGTCCCGCCCACCCTCGACGAGCTCAAGCAGCAGCTGCGGGCGTACGCCGGCACCGACTTCGGCGTGCACTCGCCACGCCGGATCTCCCGCTTCGGCGACGCCACCCGTCTCGCCGAGCGCTACCGGACCGGCCGGGTGCTGCTGGCCGGCGACGCGGCGCACATCCACCCGCCGACCGGCGGCCAGGGACTCAACCTCGGCATCCAGGACGCCTTCAACCTCGGCTGGAAACTCGCCGCCGAGGTGGCCGGCCGGGCCCCGGAAGGGCTGTTGGACAGTTACGAGGCCGAACGGCGCCCGGTGGCCGCCGACGTGCTGGACAACACCCGCGCGCAGATGCTCCTGCTGTCCCCCGGGCCGGGGCCCCGGTCGGTGCGCAGGCTGCTGTCGGAGCTGATGGACTTCGAGAACGTGAACCGGTACCTCATCGAGAAGATCACCGCGATCGGGGTCCGCTACGACCTCGGCGAGGGGCACGACCTGCTCGGCCGGCGGCTGCGGGACGTGGGGCTGAAGCGAGGCCGCCTGTACGGGCTGATGCACGGCGGCCGCGGACTGCTGCTCGACCAGACCGGAGGCCTGCTCTCGGTGGAGGGCTGGGCCGACCGGGTCGACCACGTCGTCGACGTCAGCGAGGAACTGGACGACGTGCCCGCGCTCCTGCTCCGGCCGGACGGACACGTGGCGTGGGTCGGCGACGGCCAGGAGGACCTGCTCGCCCACCTGCCCAGGTGGTTCGGCGCCGCCGCGGGCCCGTCCCGGTGAAGGCGCACCAGGCCGAGGCCGTGACCAGCAGCGGCTGATGGGGAGTGGGACGCGGTGCGGCCCGGCGTCCCGGTCGATCGGGGCGGTCGCGTCCCTCGTCGTGGTGCAGGGGATCGACCGTCGCACAGTCCGGTACGAGGCCCCTGGTGGTCTCCGTGGAGGCGAGGCGGCAGCCCACAACCCGCAAGGCGCCACGCCGAGAGGAGCTGGACCCCCGAACCGGCGAAGCCGTCGTCCCCGGCCTGCGGAGTCCGGCGCCCCGACCGGCTGCACCACCCGGCGGGGCGCCGTTGTCGGAGCACCGCGTGCCCTGCGCTGCTTCGCGGTCGGCAACGAACCCGCCGAGGGGCTCGAACAGGACCGTGATCGCGTGCTCCTCCTCCACAGCCCCTCAGTCGAGACAGAACTCGTTGCCCTCGACGTCCTGCATCACGATGCACGACTCGTCGAAGCCGTCGGCACGCAGCAGCCGCACCCGCACCGCGCCGAGCGCGACCAGCCGTGCGCATTCGGTCTCGAGTGCGGCGAGGCGCTCCTCGCCCACGAGCCCGGTGCCGACCCGCACGTCGAGATGAAGCCGATTCTTGACGGCCTTGCCCTCGGGAACGCGCTGGAAGAACAACCGCGGTCCCACCCCCGAGGGATCGACGCAGGCGAACGCCGAGCCCTGACGCTCGGGCGGTAGCGAGCGGTCGAAGTCGTCCCACGTGGCAAACCCCTTCGGCGGCGGCGGTACGACGTACCCCAACACCTCGCACCAGAAACGAGCGACGCGCTCCGGTTCCGCGCAGTCGAAGGTGACTTGGAACTGCCTGATCGATGCCATCGGACCACCGTAGTGGCGCGTGCTGTTCACCAGAAGACGGAAACCCCCGCACCGGCAGCCCTGCTGCCTCGAACTCCACCAGGACCACATCCGCCAACGGGCGCCGACACCCGCCCTCGTCGTCCCGCCACCCGACCTCGAACCGGTCCATGGCTGACAGCGCCTGCCGGGCTGTTCCTCGTGCCCCCGTATGAGCCACTGTGCGGAAGCGGCGGGACCGAGAAGAAAGAACGGAACCGCCCCCTGTCCGGGTGGTCGAACACCGTCGGCATACGGCGGACATGAGGAGGCGTTCCAGCCCGGCAGTCCATACGTTCGGCCGCATGGCTGACGAATGTTTCGGGCATCCACGGCTGTCCGGCCTCGCTCAAGGTGAGGCAGGGTGAGTGCTTGACCTGGGTGCCTCAGTTCGAGCGAGACGGGGGCGGGTCGGCTGTCTCGCTCAACCCTAGGTATCGCGCTGAGAGTCCGAGGTCATCTGCGTAGGGGCAGCGGCGACCAGCAGCGCGGCGAACACGAGGGGAGCGGCCGTCTGGTACCCCATCCAGACTTCGCCCCCGGCACCGCTGCCCTGCCGCGCCATCAGGAAGCCAGTCAGGGCCGTCAGCACCCAGCCGCTGTCGTAGGCAATCATGAACTGCGTGTAGGTGCGCATCGACCGGCTGCGCGTGTATCTGATCTCGATGCCGCCGCCGATCAGCAGGGCCACGCCTGAGACGACCATCAGCCAGGCCGACGTGCCGAGTAACCGGCCGAGTGGGGCAGCGCCGGCGATGTAGACAGCGGCGAGCAACACCTTGAAGGCGCCGTCGGCGATGGCGCCCACCGTCTGGCGGGTCACCCGCGGTGCCACGGCCTGGGCCGTGAGCGCCCTCCTCGAAGTTCGTCCAGACTGGTTCCGTAACGAGATTACGGCAATAATCAAACTATGAGAATGACGAGAGCGGAGGCCAAGGAACGCAACCGCCGTGCCTTGCTGGACGCTGCATTCCAGGTCGTGTCCCGGGACGGATACAGGGCCAGGCTTGATGAGATCGCCGAACGCGCCGACCTGACCACCGGCGCCATCTACTCCCTGTTCGGAAGCAAGGACGGCCTGGTGGTCGCCCTGGTCGCCGACTACCTGCGGCCGTACTACGAGGAGATCGAGCAGGCGGTTCCTGCTGGACTTGATCTGCTGGAAGCGGTCGACGCCTTCGCCCGGTACTACCGGCGCAGTTGTGACGCCCCGGACGCGCTGTCCGGCCTGTCGCTTCAGATCACCTTGCTGGACATGGTCCTGCATGACCCAGAGCTGGGGGCCCAGCTCGCCGCGTCCATCCGGTCGCAGGAGAAGCATCTGGTTGCGCTGTTCACCGGAAGGTCGCACGAAGGGGGCGTCGTGACGCCGCAACAGGCGCAACGCCTGACCACCGCGCTCAGGGCGCTGTTCGTTGGCCTCAGCCAGGGTGTCCCTCTCGGTCTTGCCCCTGGTGCCGACGAGCAGTACTTCGCCGACACTGCCCGGGCACTGGCATCCGGGTTGTCCCTCATCGATCACGATGCGGGCGCTTTGTGATGACCAGTCAGGATGAGGCGTCATCGCGCTTACTCTCGTGAGTCAGGTCTGCGACGACTTCCACCAAGCCGACAAGTCCGTTGCGGAGCCACGGGAGCGTGATGCCTCGGGGGCGGTGGTCCAGGTGGAAGGCTTGCACGAACTCGATCTGAGTGGTGCCGGTGAGGTGTGCGACTCTGCGTTCGCTCTCCGGCTGCTGTGCCAGGGAAATGATCAGCTTCGTGAACCTGAACCGCCCCGGCCCCGCAACCGGCCCGGCACCGGCAGCAGGGGCCTGGCCCCCGCCCACTCCGCGTCGGACATGTCCGTCGGACAGCGGCGCTCGCGCACCCCGTGGTCGCCGGCGTTCCCGAACCGGTGAGCCAGGCAGTCACACGCAAGGGTGGCAGAAGTGGACTCCGCCCACGTGGTGCCGTAGAACTGCGTCAACAGGGCCTCCTGGGCAGCTTTTTGGCGTAGACACCCTTTGAGCTGCCAAGAGGCCCTGCTTTCACGCGCGGAAACCGCCGCAGTCACCCGATCGAGACTCCCGTTCGATCGACAGCCTTCGAGATCGGTGCGGGCAACAACCACTTACGTGTCGGGATGCTCCGGCAGGGCGAGCCAGTCCGACCAGGAGATCTCGCGGCCGAGGAAGCGCGGCTGCTCGAACGGCCAGTCGGCGGCGATCCACTGCGGCATCAGCGCGTCGAGGGCCTGCTCGACCTTGCTGCCCTCCAGTTCGTCCACCACCCACCAGGAGATCTCGGCGTCCGCACCGGCCCTCTCCGGTGGGTCGATGTAGACACAGCCGAGCAGAGCCGTCTCCGCCGCGTCGAACAGCGCGTAGTTGAAGGACTGGTGTGCGGCGATCTCCTTCTCGTGCCGCAACAGGTCGGCCTGGTCGGCCTCGTAGGTCATGGTGGCCGCGGGCCAGCCCCAGGCCGGGCCGAAGATGGTCCACAGCCGCTCGCGTGAACCCATCACAGCCGGATAGTCGAGCGGGGTGTCCGCCTCCCGGATCGGCCGCAGGTGATGACCACCGTCCGGCAGCGGTACCAGGACGGGGTGGACGAAGTCATCGGGAAGCCAGCTCATGGCGCCCGACCGTAGCAGCGCGCGGCCGTCCGCTCCCCTGGATTTTCCCCGTATACCGCCAGGCCCGCCCTGCTCTCATGCCGGGCAGGGCCCGCGCGGTCACCCGATCGAGACTCCCGTTCGATCGACAGACTCCATGATCGGTATGGCAACGGCTTCTCAGCTTGAAATTTAACCTTTGCGAGCTTTGCGGCGATTGCGTTCAGTAACGCTCTCCGGGCGTCTGGTGGTCTTGCCGACGTCGTAGCGGGTGGCGGGCCGCTGGTTCTTCGATCCAAGCGGCCTGCCTGGTCCGGGTGTTGTGGGTTTCGGAGCACGGGCCGGATTGTGCAGGTGCGGGCGGATGTTCCTGAACCCGCGGCGGACGCGGGCCGGAGTGAGTCGGGAGGGTTCGGCCGGCTTCTCCCAGGGGCGGCGGAGGTCGGCGGCCGCCGCGCGGGTGAGGCGGAGCTGAGTGTGGGCGGCGATCACGATCCAGGTCCACCGGTCCGCCGCCTCGGGGGTACGGAGCTTGGGGCGGGTCCAGCCGAGGGTCTGTTTCGCGAAGCGGAAGGTGTGCTCCAGGTCGAATCTGCGCAGGAACGCCTGCCAGCGCAGATCGACGTCCTGGCTGGTCATCCCGGTGCGGGAGGACCACAGCCATAGCGGCAGCGGGTCGGCGCCGCCGGGCAGGTGGTCGACTTGGAGGCGGATCACCGTGCCCTCGATGACGGGGAGCTCGGCGGTGTGGTCGATCCACGCGGAGCGGGTGGTCAGCTTCGGGTGAAGCCGGTCGAAGGCGAGGGCATTTGCGGTGCCGTACCGGTCGGTGACCTGCACCGTCGCGGCGTCCGGCTCGCCCCAGGTCTCGGGCTTGGCGAAGCGGAACTCCCTCCCG
>NZ_BBNN01000040.1 GCF_000829695.1 Streptomyces sp. NBRC 110035
CGGCATCCCAGGCGGCAGGCCGGGCGGCACACTGGGCGGCATCCCAGCCGGCAGACTGGGCGGCATCCCAGGCGGCACACTGGGCGGCACACTGGGCGGCATACCAGGCGGCAGACTGGGCGGCATCCCAGGCGGCGGAGATCTGGTTCGCCTGCCCTTCCGTCAGGGTGGCGGCCTCACGCACGACCCGGACCACGCCGGCCCATCCGGGACCGAACGTGTGCTCCAGGTCGGCATCCGTGATCTCCAGTGTGGAGAGCACATCCAGCACATCGGCCACGGTGCGGTCCGGCCTGTCATTCCAGGACTCCGCCAGGCCCCGATGCTGGAGGACAGCCCTGACGAGGTACTCGTCACCGGTCTTGGGTGAGCACAGTCGGACCGCTCCGGTCAGACACACCCGCCCCAGGCCGTCCTTTTCGGTGTGCTGTGTCCAGCCGTGGGTCTGCATGTAGTCGTGCGCGAGACGCAGGCGGTGGGTGAGGGCGGTGGTGATCTGCTGGTCGGTCATGATCGGGTCTCCTGATGGTGGTGTGAGATCGGGAAGGCTGCCCGCGGGGGCGGCCGGGGTGGGTCGGGCTTCGGCGGGGCACTCGTCCGCCGGGTGCGACTGACGCATCGTCTTCGCCGCCGACCAGTGATGCTGGCCGCACTCCGGGCTGGCCTCGTCGGCGATGACGAGCCCGCATGGCGCCTTCGGGCAGGGGCAGGAGTCTTCGATGTCGGGACGCATCCCGAGGAACGAGCGGCCGATGTGGGTGGTGGTCACGGCGGGGCCTCCCGGTTGGGGGTCGGGTCAGGGTCAGGCGGCGTCCTTTCGGAGGGCGGCGAGAAGCCGTTCGCGGTTGGCTTGCTGCTGGGCGGGGCTGATCGGCATCCGTCCGTCCGCGGGCCGGTAGCCCTTCACGCGGCCCGTGGGTACGGCTTCGGCGTAGAGCCGGCCGAGGTGGTCGGCGGGCGGGTAGCGGAGTGCGCGGCGGGCTCGGGCGACGGTGGAGGGGTCGCAGTGGAGTCGGCGGGCGATGGAGGTGTTGGTGTGGCCTTCGCGGATGAGGGTGGCGATGTCGGCGCGGATTTTCATGCCGCGCTCTCCTCGGTCTCACCGACGGCCGGGCCCGTAGAGGCCAGGGTCTGGCGGACTTGGTCGGGCGTGTAGTAGGTGCCGCCACCGGCCAGTCCGATCTCGCCCCCGAGCTGCTGGGTCAGCAGGTCGCGGAGTTCGTTGTGGAGGGTCTTGACTGCGGGCCGGGTGCCGTCGCGGCGGGTCTGGCGGTATGCGGTCGTCCACTGGTCCCAGTCGAACGCGGTCTTCGGGTCGATGGGGAGCACCGCGTAGAGGAGGACTTGGTCGGTGATGGGGGCCCCGGTGTCGTAGATGGAGAGTTGGTTCATGCGGGTTTCGAGGATGTCGGCGACGCGGTGGATGGCGGCGTGGAGGTGGTTGGTAGGCATGGGTTCTCCCGTGGGTGTGGCCGGGGTGGGTTCAGGCTCTCGCGGAACGTTGGGGGGTGTTGCCCCTGAGTCAGTGGGTGGTGCGGCCGGTGGTCCGGCAGTCGGGGCAGGGTCGCCCGTGGCAGGTGCCACAGACCGCGGGCGGGTAGAAACTCCGCACCGTCTGGCGCAGGCGGCCGTTGTCGCAGGCGCAGGAGTGCACGCACGCCGGGAGCGTCTCCACCGGGCGGTCTGCCGGGATGACGGCGATCAGGGCGTCCATGCGTTCCGGGCAGTGCGGGTACAGGGTGACCCACGGACCCTGGGCGCCGGACGTCCACGCCTTGCAGGAGGGGCAGTCGGCCTCGAACGGGGCGGGCTGGGCGATGTACGGGGCGTACAGGTAGGTGGCCCAGCACATCCGGCTGCCGCGCCTCAGGGGCTGGTCGGCGCTGGCCACTACGAGGTCGCCGGCGCGGACCTGGTCGGCGCGAACGATGGTCATGCGGTCTGCCGGGTAGCCGTCGGGCAGGGGGCGCAGGGTGTCGTCGGTGGGGCGGGAGTAGGCGACGGCGGGCAGCAGTTCGAGGTTCACGACGGCCGTGTGGTGCTGGGTCATGGGGTCCCCCGGGGTGTGGTGTGGATACCCCACCACTGTAACCCATATTCCATTACGCATGCAATGGGTTCCGCGCACTCGCCCGCACGCGAAGCAACCCCCGGCGTGACAAGCGGGGGCTGCACCAGCGCTTCCCCTACCGCAAAGGAGTCGGATCGTGGGGGCGCTTGATCGGAGGTCCCATGCCGGGACACCTCCAGAATGACCGGGAATTCCGGGGGGTGTTGCCCCCTACCGCCCGCCGGCCTGCCCCTCGCCCGGCAGCGCCGTGTGGGACTCCAGACAGGTGCTGAGGCGTTGCACGGGGGACGGACACCCATGCGCCCCCACCCACACCCTCCCGCACGCCACCGGCCGGCCTCACGGTCAAACCATGGGGGACACCAGGGAACAGGCGTGCGCGGGCCGCGGGGACGGCACGGACTGCCCGAACGGGGAGGACGAGGTACTGGTGGACGGGGTGCGGTGCGAGGAATGCCGGCATCACTGGGAGCTGGACGAGACGGAGCGCGGCCGCCGCCCGGCGGTGGACGACGGGCTGACACGACCGGTCGGGGACCCGGACGAGGCCGGACAAGGGACCGCCGCGTAGGGCGTAGGGGGTGCGGTAGTCGTGCGGGGGAGGCAGCGCTGAAAAGCTCTCGCCCAGGATGGTAAAGATCAGGTCCGCACGACTACCGAATGCGTGACGCTACGCCCCACCAGTTACTCCTGTCACCACCTGCGTACGACCGGGCCACGGCCTACTGGCTGGCGCGCGGATCGTCCGCCATCTCCAGACCGGTGGTCAGTGCGTCCATGAACGCCCGGTTCCCGCGGGCCGGGTTGGCCTCGTCTGCCAGGCCCTGGCACACCTCCGGGGTGCGGGGGTCGGCCTGCCAGGCGCCGGGGTTGTAGTTCCAGTCGTCCCAGCCGGGTGCGGCTTCGGCGATGGCGTCGCTGCACTGCTGCTTGAGCTCGTCTTCGGAGAGCGTGGGTGCCGTGGACGGCGTCGCGGACGCGGTGACGGTGCTCGGGACCGTCTCGGGCTTGCTGTCGCTGCTGCTGCATGCGGTGAGCGTTAGGGTGAGGACGGCCAGGACGCCGGTGGTGGTGGTGCGGGTACGCATGAGTCCCCCCAGAACGTGTGTGTCTGAGGGGGCATCATGCCAGGACTGGCCGGCGGAGGAGCGGGCATGCGCAGGACCGGCTACTCGCCGACTGGCTCCCCACGCAGAACCTGCCGGGTCGTCTCCCCGCTCAGCCCGACCTCCCGGGCGATGGTGCGAGGGACGATCCCGTGGGCGTGGGCGGCGCGCATGGCCCGGTTGCGGAGGGCGACGTCCATGCGGGTCCGTCGGTGGGCGAGGACGCGTTGTACGAGCCGGGCGAAGCCGAGGAGGAACCGGCCCTGTTGCTGGCGGATCCGGTTGTGTGGGGTGGGGGCGGTGGGCGCGGCCAAGTGGGGTTCCTTCCGTCGGCAAGTGGATGTGTCGACGGTGGCGGAGCCGCTGGTGGGGCGGCAAGGACGCGAACCAGCCGCGGCGGGCGGGGCTCGTGGGTTGGTGGGGGAGGGGGATGTCACACGGGGCGCTGGCGGGACCGGGAGTCCCGGGTGGGCCCGACCGGAAACGCCGATGCACCCGAGCCGGAAGACCCGGGAGCGTTGGCGCGGCTGGGGCCGGGTTAGGCGGTGTCGCTGAACAGCGTCTCGCTGTACGGCTCGGCAAGCCGGTGTTCGCAGATCCGGGCGTGTGCCTGGTCCATCTCGATGCCGATGGCGTTCATGCCTTCGTCGCGGGCAGCGAGGAGGGTGGTGCCGGAGCCGGCCGCCCAGTCGAGGACGGTCCCGCCGGGCGGGCAGACGAGGCGGACGAGCCAGCGCATGAGGGCGAGGGGCTTGGGGGTGTCGTGGCGGACGCCGTCGACCTCCACCCGCTCGGACGCTGGCGTCTTCGACTCCAGGCGGAACACGGGGAACGAGCGGACTGAGTCGCCGACTTCGCGGACGGGACAGCCAGGCAGACAGCCGCCGGGCGGGCAATCGTGCCCGAGGAGGATGTTCGTCGGGTAGCCGCCGCCCGCGGGGCAACCAGCCACGTTGAGGCCGCCGACGCCGTGCCGCAGCAGGCCGCCCACGAGGGAGTCGTAGCCGGTGGACTTGCGGGCCAGCAGGATCGGGTCGTGTGCGGGCTTGAGGGTGGTGTTCCAGCCTGCCCAGCGGCGAGCCTCGTCGGACGCGGGCAGGGACTCGATGCGGTCCTCGGAGAACGCGCCGTACAGGCCCGCGGCGCGCGCACGGCCAGCCTTGCGGCTGACGATCTCCCGCTTTTCCCATGCCTCGCCGACGGTGTGCTTGCGGGCGTTGAGTTCGGTGACGAGCGGCAGGATCTCCGTGTCGTCAAAACCGATCTCTTCCCGGAGCCGCGCCCACTGCTGATCGGTGGGGACGATGGCGGCCTTGCCCTGCGTGGTCCACAGCCCGCCCATGCCGGAGAAACCGAACAGGGCGTCGATCCGCTTGTTCGTCCAACCAGCCGTGTCCCGGGCGGCGGCCAGCCAGGAAGTCACCTGCAGCACCTGCTCGCGGTCGTCACGGCGCCGGTCGATGGCGCGGGCCAAGTCGGTGCCCTTCGGCTTGCCGTGCGTGTAGATCCAGTCGAGTTGGTCGATGACGCGGAACCCGGCGTCCTCCACGGCGCAGGCCATGCGGTGGTAGGTGCGGGGGGCGCCGAAGCTGACGAGGTGCCCGCCGGGCTTGAGGACGCGCAGGCACTCGGCCCACAGGGCGACGTTGTAGGCGATGCCGGTGCGGTCCCAGTCCCGGCCGGCTATGCCGATCTCGTACGGCGGGTCCACGACGATCGCGTCCACGGATGCTTCGCCGAGGGTGGGCAGAACAGTGAGGCTGTCGCCGAGGTGGAGGATGACACCGTCGGCCTCGTAGTACGGGGTGGGCATGCACTCTCCCGGGAGTCGGCTGGGGCGTGGTTCAAGGATCGGCCGGTTTCGTCGTGGTGTTCCCCTGCTTGCGGTGAGGCCCCGGTCGCCGTAGGGGGTTCCCCGACTCCCGCAGGTCGTCCAGCATCGGACCGCTGTTCGGGAGCCCGGTTCAGGTGGCTGGTCGCCACGATCGGCACGTCCAGCTTGATCGCTGCGTGCCGGCACATGTCGGTCATGAGGGTAGAGCGGCCCAGGCCGGGCCGTGAGGCGATGACCGTGAGCCGGCCGGGGAGGTGGCCCCCGGTCAGGATGTCCAGCTCGGTGAAGCCAGTAGGGAAGGCGTGCTGAAGAGGCACGGTATCGGCTTCGTCTTGTCGGGTCCGGATGCTCATCGGGACCCCCGCGGCCGGTTCATCACGGCCTGCCGGGCAAGGGCGCGCTGCTGGTCGGACACCTCCGTCATGGAGACCGCTCGAGGCGGCGGAACGGGCCTCTCAGGGCGCTTCGCCGGCGCCTTCCGTGCGGGCGGGGCTGCGGAGGGCTCCGGGGGCTTGGCGGTTTGCTCTGCGGCCCGGTCCGCCCGCCTGTCCACGCCCCGCTGCTCACAGGAGACGCACGGCTGCCCGCTGTCGACGTTCGTCCGCTCGTCACACCGCGGGTCCTGGCACTCCGCATCCCGGCGCAGTATCGCCACCAGGACACCCACCGGCTTCTCGAGCGGGCCGACGGTGTCCCTCGAGGCGTAGTGCTTGTTCCACTTCGGCAGCAGCCGGAAGTCGACCAGCTGCCCCGCGGTGCGCCCTTGCGGCTGGCCGTCGGCCAGGGCCTCGAGGACCGCCGCCTTCAGGTTGCCGGGCGGGTTCGCCGGCACCAGGTCGGCGAGCTCCTTGGGGAGCGCCTGGAAGAACGCTTCGACGTGCTGCCGCTGGGCCTGGGTGAGGGAGGGGGGCTTGCTTTTGCCGGACGCGGCGGAGCCGCTCGAGCTCGAGCGGCTACTACCTGTAGTAGGCCTACGGCCGTCCGGAGAAGAAGAGGGCTCTGGAGAAGGGGTCTGGTGCGGGCTCTGGATATTGCGCAGCATCCGTGCTGCCAGACGCGCAGCATCCGTGCTGCTCCCCCTGGCAGCATCCGTGCTGCCCCCCTCGCCTTCACCCCCTCCCCCGGTGGCCTCGGAGGACTCCTCGCGGGCAGCCTTCACCGCCTTCGGGTTCACGCCCTTCGGCACCCCACCACGACGCTCCTTGCCCTGCGCACGCTTCTCCGCACGCCGGGCCTCGATGGCCTGCTTGGCCACGTCCGCGGCCTTCACGCCGGACGGCAGCGGGTCCTTCCAGTCGCCGTTCCCCTGCCACATCAGGGGCGCATCGTGCAGGTGGTAGACGTTCGCCTCGTTGTTCGCCGGGTTCTCCGGGTCCGGGCGCTCCTCGATGGTCACCATGCCGGCGACCGCCATCTCCACCAGGGTCCGGTCGACCGTGGAGACGGACACACCCATCTGCGCGGCCAGCTCTTTCCGGTACGGCTTGCCGCGTCTGGTGTTCCTGACCTGTGTGTCTGCGTAGGTCACCAGGATTGCGTACAGTGTCCGGGCATTCGTGGAGTATCGCGGGTCACACATCCACACGGCCGCGACCATGCCGAACGGCAGGTTCCCTCCGCGGCGAACTTCGGGGTCCAAGCTCACTGGTCAGCCCCCCCTCTTCCGGCCGATCGGGAAGGGGGTCCTACTTGGCGTACCGCAAACAAGCTCTACGATGGGCATGAAGCCTCGCTCATGACGTTGTGGTGCTTCGACTGCCAGCGGGCTGCGAAATCCGCTGGCCTTGCTTGGGCGGCCTGGCGGAGGAGTTGCGAGCTCCTGCCGGGCCGTTCTGCGTCTTCCGGGCCGTGGCTGCGATCACGGCGGTCGGAGACGCGACCATCACGACGTGCTGGCGGAACTGCCAGGAGCACGAGCTGGACCGCGCCCCTTGGGTGGGTGTTTCTCGAGGTACTCAAGGAGCCGGGCGGTGCGCATCATTCGCGTCTTCCCGGCGACCAGGTACGACTCCTGGCCTGGCTCGTCACCGAACGGCCACCGCTGCGCTGCGGGCGTTTTCTCGCGGTTCCTCGAGATGGCCATGTAGCGCAGGCCGCGGGGCGTCATGCTGCCGGCGAGGCCGCGGCGGACGATGAGCGTGGCGGCGTCGGTGAACGAGATGTATGCGGGGTAGTCGGGCTTGGTCATGCGCGCACCTCAAGCCGACTACTTCCCTTCAAGGGAAGGGGCGATAGGCTTGCCACGTACAGGTCCTTCCTTCACGGGTGGTCTGTGCTGGGCCGTTCGTCTTCGCAGGTCAACGGCCTTCGACGGTCGGCCGGTCTGATCACCGGTCGGCCGTCACCTACTGGCTACCGCACCCCCTCCTTCCGAGGCCAAGCCGCAGACGCATCGCGCACTAGCTCAGACACGAGCTCCACGCGGTCACCCGGGATAACGCGGATCGTCACCTCGAGTGCGTCACCTGTACGCCCTGATCTTCCTACCAGCGTCATCTCCATGACAGGCATGGATGCGGCGATCTCCAGAAGCTGCGCTTCCTCCTCGGAAGGCATGCGCGTCCTCACGGTCTCGATCCAGGAGAGCGGGCCGTGGCCGGCCTCCTCCAAGCGGTCGAGATATCCGCCTGGCCCTGTCGACTTCTCGCCGATCCGCGGGGCGTCTTCAACCGCCTGCGGGCTCAACCATGTGTCGACGATCTGGAACGGCGGCTCCTCTTCGGGCGACATGATCCGTCGTCGCCGCAGAACTTCACTGCTCGGTTCGACCGAGAACATCTCTGCAACCCGGTCGGGCGCCGGCTCGTATGACCGCCTGGGTGTGCCGTGCGTCTGCCATGCCTCGTCCGGGTAGCTGGCGGCAGGGAAGACGTACATGCCGGCGGTGCTACGGGTGACGACTTGGCTTCTGGTGATGCGGCGCCGCTCGGTGCGGGCCTGCACGACCGTCCCCTTGCGCGGTGCGCTCCGGACGATCCCTTCCGAAGCCAGCTGGTTCAACGCCGCCCGCACGGTCTGGCGCGCGAGCTTGTAGGTGTCCATCAGCTCGGTGATGGGCGGCAACGTACTTCCGGGCGGGTATTCACCCCCCTCGATCCGACCCCGCAGGAGCTCCGCGAGCTCCCGGTAGGTCTTTGGACCATCTTCGATCGGCATTGATGCCTCCTGTCGTGTGACTGCATTACACACTCTGGGCTAGCCTATTGACAAGTAGGGCTAGCCCAGAGATATGGTGTGTCTAGTCAATCACGACAGGTCTTAGCACGCAGAACGGCCCCCGGTGCTTCACCACCGGGAGCCGCGTGTGTAGACCAGCCCGCCTGTCCCCAGGAGGCACGATCCATGAACAGGATCGCACAGCCCGCACCCGCCAGTACCCCGAACACCTCCCAGGCCGATGAGGCCCTGCGTCGCGTCACCGCCGCGCAGATCGGCCCGCGCCGGCCGGGCACCGTCTACTACGACGGCCCCCGCCTCGTCGAGGTCCGCGCCGTCGTCATCGACCTCTCCGAGGCCCGCCGGATCCTACGCCGCAACGCCGCCCGGTTCGCCGTCCTCGTCCGCGACGTCCACGCCGGCACCGAGCACTACACCGGCGCCATCTGGACCGGCACCGACCGCGTCATCAAGGCGGTGGCCGCGTGAAGCAGCCCGCCCTCGAGGCCATCCCGTCCGGCGAATACTCCCCGGCCGCCGTCGCCCAGAACGACCCCCACCTCTACGCCGACGTCACCGACCTGTTCCTCCTCGTCGACCCGCTCTCCTACCTCGACGACGTCCTCACCTCCCTGGAGCCGGACGCCGCAGCCGCCGCCTACGAGCAGCTGGTCACCGGCGAATGGGACGGAAACCTGTGATGGACGCACCCTCCGAACTCGCCGACGCCCTCGAGGACTTCCACGGCTTCGCCTGGATCCCCGGCCTGGCCAAAATCCTCGACGGTCTCGCCGACATGGACACCGCGATCCGCGCCGGCCACATGAGCACCGACGCCACCCAGACCCTCCTGACGATCCTCGGCAACCCCAGCGTCCCCGACCTGCCCCACCTCCTGGCCGTCACCGTCCAGACCCTCACCGGACCCGACAACCCCACCCTCCACCACCTGCCCGACGACATCCGCAAGAACCTCCAGCACCTCGGCGAACTCCACGCCTTCGAGACCGCCGAATACATCCCCCGCGACCACACCAACGAAGCCGCCGCCCTCATTACCGAGAACCGCCTGCACACCCGGGGGGAGGTGCCGGCCATGACCGAGGAGCAGAGGAAGGAGCTCAGCCGCAAGAACGCCGAGAAGAACAAGCAGTCCATCAACCGCCCCCGCTAACCCCCGTCCGGGGCCCGGACCGATCCCGGCCGGGCCCCACCCCGCCACCGACCAGGAAGGACACCAACCGCCGTGCCCGAGCAGCCCCAGCCCCGCGAGTACTTCTTCCTCCTCACCATCGCCACCAGGGCCGGTACCGCCACGGTCCACGGCTTCACCTCCTTGGCCCCGGGGACCACCCGGCACCAGGCCTTCACCGCGCTCGCCAACCAGTACTTCCCGCAGGCCATGCCGACCCCCACCGTCCTCGCCTTCGACCTCCGGCCCAACCAGCTCTGACCCCCCCCGACCGGGGCCAGGCTCCCCCCCCCACCGGGCCCCACCCTCTGGCCTCGCCGGAGGCCGTACCGGCGAAAACCCCCACGCCGGTACGGCACCCAGCAAGTCCAGCGACACCCCCACCCGACACACCACCCGGAAGGACCACCGTGCACAAGGCCACCATCACCCAGGCAGGCATCCTCGCCCCCTTCGCCGTCCTCGCCGCCGGCCTCGGCAAGCAGATCGCCGACCACGGCGCCAGCACCACGGCAGTCATCTCCGTCGTCGCCTTCACCCTCACCACCGGCCTGTACTTCGCCGCCCAGGTCGGCCAGGCCATGCGCACCACCCTCTACAACTGCCCCACCAAGGGCTGCACCGTCTCCATCCGCGCCCGCAACACCAGCCCCACCGAACTCGACCGGCTCCGGACCCTCGCCACCGACCACGCCAAGCACGGGACCACGCGATGACCGGCAGCGAGTTCCGCCAGACCCACGGCGACCCCGCCCAGTGGGACAACCGCGAGTACGAGGCCTACTTCGCCCTCACCGCACAGCCGGCCACCCGCGACTGCTGGTTCTGTACCGCCCCCAACCCGGCCACCGCCACCCGCTGCGGCTTCTGCAACCACCACACCGACGACAACCCCAACCACCAGCCCGCCGCCTGAACCACCGGAAAGGACACCGATCCCCGTGAACACCACCCCGGCCGGCAACGAGCCGCACCGCCCCACCGAGGACGGCCCCCTCGCGCCCACCGCGCCGGGGCAGCCCCTCGCCGAACAGGAGGCCAAGCGCAAGCTGTCCGGCGGACAGATCGCCGTCCTCACCGTCGCCACCCTCATCATGGCCGCCGTCGGCATCGGCGGCGCCATCGGCACCTACGCCAACGCCAACGCCGAACTGAAGCGCTCCGAAACCGCCCTCGGCATCGTCGCCGCCGGCGAAGGCGCCACCCTCGTCGCCGCCCTCGTCATGGTCGGCGTCACCATGCTCGGCCAGGCCGCCCCCCTCATCGCCCGCGCCGCCCTGTGGGTCCTCCCCGCGGCCGCCGCCGTCATGGGCCTCGCCATCGCCCCCACCCCCCGCGAAGCCGTCATCTACGCCCTCACCCCGCTCGCCATGACCGCCTCCGCCGAAGGCATCAGCTTCCTCGCCCGCCGGATCGTCGTACACCGCACCGGCACCGACACCGAGGCCCAACGCCGCAACGCAGAGATCATGCGGCAGATCGCCTTCCACGCGGCTCAGGCCGAACGGCACCCCGAGGAGAAGGTCCGCCAGGCGTCGGCTCTCACCGCGTGGAAGCTCATGCGCCGCGTCGGAGACGGCGACGCACAGCTCGGCTCAGGGCTCATCGCCGTCCAGCGTGAGCGGTTCACCGACGGCGCCAACTCGGCTCTGCTGTCCATGCTCACCGGCACCCCTGAGCCCGCCCCGGCTCACCCCGCCCTCCCGGCCATCGAGTCGGGTGAGTCGACCGGTGAGCCGACCGGCAGCACCGTGATCCTCAGCCAGCGGCCTGAGCCCGTCGGCTCGGCTCACACTCCGGCACTGCCCGACGCCCGCACGATCATTCAGCCCTCTGACCAGGTGATCCGTCGTGAGCCGGTCTTGAGCCAGGGTGAGCCCGCTCTCGCCAAGACCGTCCAGGCCGCCGCTGAGACGGCCGCCGGTGAGCCGGGCGAGACGGATCAGAGCACCGACGAGAAGGAGCAGCAGATTGCTGAGCTGGCTCACCGGCTCAAGTCCGGTGAGCGGCTCACCAAGAACACGGCGGCTCAGCTCCTCGGTGTGAGCCCGGCGACCGCGGGCCGTCGGCTCAAGGACGCCCGGGACCGGATCAGCGACGGAACGGGGATGTACCTGTGACCGCCACCCGCACCCCCGGCCGTGAGCCGCGGACGGTCCCCCCGTCCGCGGTACCGGCCCGCCCCGCACCCGCCCGGTCGGCGACCGCCCCCGCGACCCCGGCCGCCCCGCCCTGGACCCACCGCCTCCTCCCGGCCGCGCTCCGCAACGCGATGACCGACCTCGGCTGGTGGCAGAACCCCACCCCGCAGAAGCCCTCCGCCCACCTGAAGCAGGTCCTCGACACGCTCCACCGGTACGGCTGGTGCCAGTCCCTGGACGTGTCCCCCACCGGCCGGATGTGCATCCGCGGCGCCCAGAACCTCCTCGAGAAGACCGGCCACGTCACCCCCGCCGCACGCGAGCGGGCCGTCGCCTACATGCAGCAAACCCTGAACGAGGCCGGCATCCAGATGAGCTTCTTCACCTGGAACGACCTCCCCGGCCAAACCCCGGCCACCGTCGAAACCCTGCTGGTCAAGGCCGCCTACAAGGCCCGAGCGAACGGAGAATAAGCAATGCACAACAGCCCCGAATTCCACGACCCGGAATTCAACGACGTCATCACCGGCGGATACGCCGACCCGCACCCCTACGGCATTCCCGCGCAGCCGGTGAAGACCGGCCTGACCCCCCGCGGAAAGGCCGCCCTCGGCATCGGCGGCGCATTCCTCGCCTGCGGCAGCCTGTTCGGCTGGCAGCACTACGCCGCACAGCAGGCGGAAGCCGAGCAGAAGGCGCAGGAAATCGCCCTCAAGCAGCAGGAACTGCGCCTCGAGGAAATCCGCGAACTGAACAAGGCGACCGCCGCCCAGATGGAGACCCAGGCCGCCGTCGACACTGCCCGGCAGAAGCAGATCGACGCCTGCGTCAACGACAACAAGGGCCTGATCGGCAAGCAGCTCGGCGCCTCCTACCGGTCGGTGGTGGAGGACTGCCAGACCCAGTACCCGGCCACCCTCGGCAGCGACATGCAGGCCGCCGCCACCACCACCGGCACGGGCGACGACGGCGGGGTGAACCCCGGCGCCCTCCTCGGGGCCGGCGTCCTCGGTCTCGGTCTCGCCGTCGCCGTCCGAAAGAGCACCAAGAGTCACCCTGCGTAGTTCTTACTACCGGTCGGCACCCCGGAAAGACCCGCCCACACCCCGCAATAGAGCCCCCGACCAGGGGCTCACCCCCAACGAGATCAGTAGTAGTAACTACCGAAAGTGAGGAGCAAGATGGCGAGCGACACGGCCCCCGCGGCCGTCCCCGGCCCCCACGCCCCGCCCCCCAGCACCGCGCCCACCACCCCCAGCAACGGGCAGCAGCAGGGCGGGATCGCCGGGCTGCTCGCCCCCGTCGGACCCGCCCGCGCCGACTTCAACCTCGACCCCGCCACCGGCCCGGCCGACACCCCGGAGCAGGCCGCCACCGGAGTCACCAGCGACACCTACCAACTCGAGGAAGCCGCCCCCGAAAAGAACTCCGGGACCACCCGCAACGGCGGCGGCACGCCGAAGGAAGGCGTCGTCAAGGCGTGGCTGCGGGCCGGCGCCGAACGCTGGCGGAAAGGCGGCGACGCCCGCCTCAAGCGCCTCGACATCCAGAAGGCAAAGGCCCAGGCGCGGCAGGTCAAGGAAACCGTGACCGTGAACCGCTCCGAGAAAATGGCCGGCGGGTCCACGAATTCCAGTACCGGCAGCAAGAACAACGCCGCCGGGAAATCCCTGAACAGTAAGTCCAACGGGGCCGGAAACAGCGGCGGCACGGGGCCGAAGAACCGAGGGGCGGGCGGCACCAACAATTCCGGTGGCGGCCAGTCCGGCAGCACCGGCCGTAGCGGGGCGGGCGGCCAGACCGGCGGCGGCAGCCGCGGCAGCAACACCGGGACGAAGACCAGCGGCGACTCCCGGCGCACCAGCACGGGCCCCGGCAAGGACTCCACCGGTGGACGCGGCGCAGGCAAGGACAGCGGCTCCGTGAAGCAGCCCGGCGGCGGCAGCAGCACCGGGCCGAAGAACGACACGAAGCCGACCGGGCCGGGGCCGAAGACCAGCGGGAGCAGCGGGGGAGGCACCGGCAAGTCCGGGACGGCCGGCACGCAGGACCCGGCCGGGAAGCCGGGCAAGGACGCCCCCAGCCCCAAGACCTCCAGCACGGCCAAGGACACCAGCAAGCAGGCCAAGACCGGCCCGGCCCCCGACACCGGCAAGAACACCCCGACCGGCAAGGAGAACCGGCCCACGGGCCCCGAGGCGAAGGACGCCGGGTCCACGGGCGGCACGGGCAAGGTCAGCCTCGACAAGACCGGCCGCAAGAACGACAAGACGACCGACGGCACGGGTACGCCCGACAAAGACCCCAAGACGCCGCAGGACGGCGGCACCGGCACGCAGAAGACACCGCACGGCGACAAGGACACCGAGCCCCGCAAGCAGCCCGGCCCGCGCGTGCCCGCCCAGCGCATCAACCTCCAGAACTCTCGGGAGGCCGGCTACCGCGACGGCACCCGCGCCGCCAAAACCGTCGCCCACATGCACGCCTGGCGCGACGGCGCCCGCGACGGCTACGCCGACACCACCCAGGTCGCCGCCCGCGAGAAGACCCGCCTCGATGAGGCCCACGCCCAGCGCAAGCAAGCCCGCACCCACCCCGAGGACCAGCCCGTGACCGCACCCGCCTCCAGCGCCGACTACCAGACGGTGCCGCCCAAGCCCGACCACGCCCCCGGACCCCAGCCCGTCCCCGTCACCAGCACCGACGCCACCCACGTCCACCTCGGTGCCGGCGCCGCCCGCGACCGCATCAGCCGCGGCGAGGTCCGCACCCTCCGCCAGTTCCAGCAGCGCCTCGAGACCAAGGCCGACACCATGACCCGCGTCGGCGACGCCACCCGCGTCCTCGAGCAGCACGCCCAAGAGCAGGCCAAGCAGATCACCCAGCTCCTCGAGCAGGCCCGCGGCATCGCAGGCGGCGACAAACTCGTCACCGCGCTCACCAAGCTCGCCGACCACGCCCAGGTCCAGGTCGGCAAGGCCGGCGAGATCCGCACCCGCGCCGCCCGCGCCGCAGAAGCCTGCAAGGCCCTGACCGCCAACACCGACACCCGCTACGGCGGCATCTACCAGGCCGTCGTCGACTCGCCCGAGACCAGCCCCGCCGAAATGGCCTACTACCGGAACATGGAGACCGCCGGTGCCTGACCTGACGTACGCCCAGCTCGCCAAGCAGACCGCCGCCCTGGCCCGGGATGTCACCCGCTCCAGCGAAGCCATCCGCGGCCACGCCAAAAGCCTCGCCGACGAGGCCAAGGACACCGCCCGCCTCGCCGAATCCATCGGCGCCCTGAAAGTCGACTCCGCCACCGTCGCCGAAACCCGCGAACTCGCCCGCCTCATGGACGGCCTGGCCGCCGGCGTCATCGACTACGCGGCCGCCGGGGACACCACCGCCCGCGCCGCACAGGCCGCCCACGACCAGAACCAGGCCAGCCACGCCCGGATCGGCGAGGCCGCCGCCCGCTCCACCGCCGGCCGGGAGGTCTACGACATCGACCGCGGCTGGCTCACCCAGGAATAGCCCCCGCCCCCGCGGCCGGGACCACCCCGGTCCCGGCCGCCCCGCGAACCCCCGCCCAAGGAGCCCCCGATGAGCCAGCCCACCACCGCCCCCGCCCGCCCCGCAGCCACCGAACGCGCCATCGCCTACACCACCAGCCTCGCCCCCATCGCCGTCGGCACCCTCGCCCCCTTCCTCGAGGGTTCCGCCGCCTTCACCGCGGCCATCGCCTACGGCACCGGAGCCGGGTTCCTCGCCGCGAACTACATGAACCGGCTCCCCGACCACCTGGTCGACCAGCTCCCGGCCGGCGACATCATCCGCGCCCACCGCTCCCCCCTGTTCACCTCCACCCTCACCACCGGCATGGCCCTGGGCATCGGAACCCTCATGGGCCCCGACGGCGCCGACGCCCTCATGGCGGGCATCCTCAACGTCCCCGCCAACCCCATCCCCGGCATCGTCTCCCTCGGCTGGTGGGCCGCCGTCGCCCTCGTCCCCTACAAACTGCGCCTCGTCCTCGCCCGGCAGCGCAAACCCAAGCCCCTCACCGCCGCGCCCCCCGACACCCCGACGGGCGCGGCGGCGCCCCGCACCCCGGCAGAGAAGATCGCCTACCGCTGGCACCAGGTCATTTCCAACCGGGACACCGGCACCCACAAGGGCCAGCACCTCACCGTCCGCACCATCTCCGCCATGCGCTGGCAGGGCACCATCACCGCCCCCACCGGCGCCTCCGTCACCGTCACCGCCGACACCATCTCCTCCGCCTACCAGCTCCCCGCCGACTGGATCACCATCCGGCCCGGCACCCACACCGGCGAAGCCCACATCACCGTCAACCTCCAGCCCCCCGCCGAACTCGACCCGTCCACCCTCACCGGAGCCTGGACCAAGTGGGCCGCCCGCGCCGGTGGCGTCATGGCCGGCACCCACCTTGAAGAAGTACGCCCCGACCCCGTCACCGGAGGAGAAGTCGCCCGAGTCGTCGCCGACGACAACACCGACGCCCTGCCCACCCCCGACATGCGATCCCTCGTCGGAGCCCTCCGCACCAGCCCCCTGCTGCTCTCCTACGAACCCGGCACCAACCCCCGCAAGGCCGTCGTCCGCCTGATGAAGGAAAACCCGCTCCGCGCCGGCGTGCCCTTCCCCGGCCCCCACGCCCTGCTGCCGTCCGAAGGCGGCTACATCCGCATCGGCGTCGCCGTCTCCGGCCGCCCCGTCCGCCTCCAGCTCCTCGACCCCAAACTCGGGGCCCGCCACGTCATCGTCACCGGCGTCACCGGCTCCGGAAAGGGCGGCGTCCTCCAGCTCATCGCCCTCGCCTCCCACCTCGCCGGAGCCGTCATCCTCTACGGCGACCCCAAGGGCTCCTCCAACCCCGCCATCGAGCAGATGGCCGCCCACTCCGGCCTCGGGGAAGACGGCGCCCTATGCACCCTGCGCATCGTCCGCGCCCTCGTAGAACACCGCATCAACGAGACCGCCCGCCTGAAGCTGAAGAACTTCGACCCGTCCGTCATGCGGCACGTCGTCGTCATCCTCGATGAAGCGTCCTCCCTCCTCGGAGACAAGGCCCAGCACCGCGCGGAAGCCAGCAGCATCATCGACCTGGTCGCCCGCAAGGGCCGCTCCCTGGGTGTGTCCCTCGTCCTTGCCAACCAGATCCTCCAGCTCGACCAGCTGGGCGGGAAGTCGTCCATCCGGGACAACGTCGTCGGCTCCGGCGGCGTGGTCATGCTCCGCTCCGACTCCTCCCAGCGCAACCTCATCGACCTGCCGCCCGGCATGGAATCCGTGAACCCCGCCGACATCCCCGCCACCTGGAGCGGCGAGGACGACACTCTCGTCTATACCGACGACGTGAAACTCGCCGACCCCGAATCCACCTTCGGCCTCGGCTACTTCATGACCACCGACGGCGTCTGCTCCATGGGCCGTTCCCTCACCCTCGAGGACGCCACCGAACACGTCGACCCGGACAAGGTGGAAGTCCCGGACGACTGGCCCGACTGGGACGACCGCGACGCCATCGCCGCCACCTCCACCCTGGAGGGCGCAGACAGCGACGACACCGGCCTGGACGACGACGGCAGCGGCGGCACCGCGTCCCTGCTCTCCGGCATCGACCTCGGACCGAAGAAGGGTCCCACCGCCGAAGAGAAGATCCTCGATGCGCTCCAGAGCTTCGCCGACCCGGCCGGCCTCGAGACCATCTACACCAGCCGCGAGACCATCAGCCGCGTCTCCGGCGTCACCGGCTCCACCCTCGACAACACCCTCGGCAACCTCCGCCGTAAGGACTTGATTCACCGGGGCGCCGACTGCGGGCGGGAGCGCGGCACGTACGCCCTCGGTCGCCTCCCCGACGACGCGTAGCGCAGCGACCCCAGGCGACCGGCCCCCGGAACCCACTCCGGGGGCCGGCGCATGCCCGGGGGAAGGGCCCTCAGACAAACCCCGGAATCTGCGGCAGCATCACAGGTGTCGGCCCGGCCCGGTGTCCCCGCGCCCCCGGGCCGACACGCCAGACCCGCCCGGCCACCCACCCCCTGGGGCGTCCGGGCACCGCGGCCCTCGCACCTCCCCCAATCCCCCGGCGGACGTGCGAGGGCCGCACCCATCCCCGGGGCCGGCAGGGGGAACACCCCGCCCAAAATCAGCGATCATCCGTACAAGGCGCGGGGCCCGACAACCACACAACGAGCGGGAGCCCCACCGCCATGCCACCCTCCAAAGACAAGCAAATAGAAGTCGAAACCCGCCGCACCGAGCTGCTCCGCATCCGCCGCAGGCGCCCCAAGGTGCCCTTCGGCGACCCGGAGATCCTCGCCCTCGGCTACACCTCCGAAGACTCCGCCCGCAAAGACTTCTACCGGATGCTCGAAACCCGCAGGAAAGCCCTCGACATCGAGGTCAGCGCCTACCGCGAGGAACAGAACGAGATCCTCGACCAGCTCCTCGAAACCCACCTGCCGCCCGCCGTCGCAGGCGACATCAAGTCCAGCGAACTGTGCCTGAAACTCCTCGAGCGGCAGGCCAAGCTGAACGGCTGGGAAGAAGCCCTCAAGGCCGAACTGTCCGGCCCCAACGGCGGACCGATGCGCGTCAGCGGCGCCACCCTCGCCGAACTCCGCAACCTCATCCGCGCCGCCGGAGACCCCGACGACGATGACGACACCCTCGAGGACCTCGAGGGCACCGACCCCGACGACGAAGCCGATGACGACGGCGACCACACCTGACGTCCTGGACGGAGCCGACGGCAGCGTCGCCCGGCAGGCGGAGGAATACCTGGCGCTCCGGGCGGAATACCGGCGCCTGAACCGGGCGCAGCGCCGCCGCATCGCCATCAACGCCAGCGACGACGTCCGGCCCGTCCTCGCCCAGATCGAACGGGAGATGGCCCTCGAGCGGTCCCCCGGCGCCATGTCCGCCGTCCTCACCGACGGCCGGGAGAAACAGGCCCCGCACCTCGACCTGATCGACCGGGTGTTTAGGGACATCGCCCGCGGCCGCCCCCGCAAGGTCCTCATCACCATGCCCCCACGGCACGGCAAGAGCCGGCGGGCCGCGCGCTGGGCGCCCCTCTGGTACCTATCGCGGCACCCCGACCACCGGGTGATGATCGCCTCCTACAGCGCCGACCTCGCCGACGACCACGGCCGGTGGATCCGCGACGCCATCAACACCTACGGGGACCAGATCGGGCTCGCCCTGCACGCCGGATCCAAGGCCGCCAACCGCTTCGACCTCGCCGACCAGGACGGCAACCGCCTCGAGGGCGGCCTGGTCACCGCCGGCGTCGGAGGCGGTCTGACCGGCAAGGGCGCGCACCTGGCCATAGTCGACGACCCGATCAAGGACGCCGCCGACGCCGAATCCCCCACCATGCGCAAACGCCTGTGGGACTGGTGGACCTCGGTCCTCAACACCCGTGTCGAACCCGGCGGCAGCATCCTGGTGATCCAGACCCGCTGGCATGAGCAAGACCTTGCCGGGAAGATCCTCGAAGGCGAGGACGCCGACGACTGGATCCGCCTGGACCTGCCCGCCATCTGCGACAGCAAAGACGACGCCCTGGGCCGGGAGATCGGCCGCCCCCTGTGGCCCGTCCGCTACGGCGTCAAAGCCCTCGAGAAGATCCGCCGCGCCGTCGGGGAGCGCGTCTGGTGGTCCCTCTACATGCAAAAGCCGCGCCCGCTCGAGGGCGGCGTGTGGAAGTGGCCGTGGATCACCGACAACCGCATCACCCCCATGGCGTTCCGCGGCGTCGACCTCACCCGCATCGTCGTGGCCGTCGACCAGGCCGGAGGCGAAGGAGACAACCACGACGAAGTCGGCGTCATCGGCGCCGGCCGCACCCACGACGGCCACCTGTACGTCCTCGCCGACCGCTCCGCGAACATGGGTGCCGACACCTGGGGCCACGAAGCGTGCCGCCTCGCCATCGAACTCAAGGCGGACGCGTTCGTGGTGGAGGACAACTTCGGCGGCGACCAGTCCGCGCAGATCCTCCGCCAGGCCTGGGCCGACCTGGAACGCGCCGGGGAGGCCAAGGGCCTGCTGACGCCGCGGATCATCCCGGTGCACGCCAAGCAGGGTAAGAAGCTCCGCGCCGAACCGATCGCCCAGCTCGCATCCCAAGGGATCGTGCACCACGTCGGGGAGTTCCCTCGCCTAGAGGGGCAACTGGTCACCTGGATTCCGGGCATGAACTCCCCGGACCGGATGGACGCCTACGTCCACGCCTGCACCGAGCTCGCCGACCCCATGCGGGAAGGCCTGGGCGCCCAGCACTACAGCGATCAGCGGTTGCGTGGACGACGGTGAGGGGGAACCCGTCACGCCCGGTCCCCGTACCCTGATCACAGGCGCGGGGCCTGAGTTGTGCGGAGGGCGGCAGTGGGCATCGTGTCCGGCCTGAAGCGCGTCACGATCGACGCGTGGTCCTGGCTGAACTACAAACCGATCTTTGCCGACCCTCGCGGCATGCCGCACCGGCGCGCCTTCCCCGAAGCCAAAGCCACCTGGGTCCCCCCGGAGGACGAACGCCGTCTCGCCGCTTACAAGCTGCTGGCCGCCTACGACAACAACCAGGCCGCCGAACTCTCCGAGGTCATGGACGGCCCCGAGGCCCGCGAGAAACGCGAGTTCGGCGACCCGTCCATGTTCGTCGACGCGATCCTCGCGCACGTCCTGGGCCGGGAGCAGCACATCACCGTTCCCGGCGCGGACGCCACCGACGCCACCGGGAAGCCCACCGCCGGGGTGGAGGCCGCGGAGCGGGTGCAGACCCTGCTGCGGGACTGGGCCGAAGCCGAACTCCTCGCCATGCGGGTGCAGCAGACCGAGCGCAAGGCGGTCGCGCTGGGGGACGGCGTGTACCGGCTCGCCTGGGACCCGGCCAAGCAGCGCGCCACCGTGAGGGCCGTCGACCCGGGGTTCTACTTCCCGGTGCTGCCCGAGGATGGCGACGGGGAGTTCCCCGAGCGGGCGCACTTCGCGTGGGAGCTCCCGGAGGACCCACGCCGCGACCTCAAGCCGCGGATCCGGCGCATCACCTACGAGCTCGGTTCGATCGGCCCGGCCACCGCCGCCGGCGTCGACCAGGACGGGCGGGCGGTGCGGGCCGTGCGCACCATGGAAGGCCCCGACGGCAACCTGGTGCCCGTGGTCGGGCAGGGCGACACCGTGGACCCGGACACCGGGACCGTCACCCGCCTGTACGCGTGGAACGACCAGCCGTCGTACGTCACCTGCTACCTCACCGACGCCACCTGGAACCTCGAGGACCTCAAGGGGCAGGTGGACGTCGACTCCCTGCCCCTGGACAAGGCCGTCTTCGCGACCCGCTCCGACGGCGAAGTCCTGGACCACCTCGACCTGCTCATCGACTTCATCCCGGTGGTGCACGTCCCCAACACCGTGCCCCCGGCGGAGGAACACTGGGGGCAGTCCAGCCTGGCCAAGGTGCTGCAAGTCTTCGACGAACT
The DNA here is from genome assembly GCF_000829695.1 of Streptomyces sp. NBRC 110035. GTDB lineage: Bacteria > Actinomycetota > Actinomycetes > Streptomycetales > Streptomycetaceae > Streptomyces. The sequence continues at coordinate 21,001 of NZ_BBNN01000040.1, forward strand.
GGCCGGCTCCGACACCGACTCCGCCCGCGCCTCCGCCACCACCGGCCTGCCCATGATCGCCATATCCGGCGTCAACGACCCGCGCGCCCAGATGGACGTCGGCCCCGGCGCCATGTTCAAACTCGGGGAGAACGGCAAACTCACCGCCGTCGACACCTCCCCCGCCCTGCGGGAACTGCGCGAGCACACCCACGACCTCGCCGACCGGGCCGCGAAGGTCGCCCGGCTACCCGCCGTCGCCCTGGGCACCATGAACCCCTCCCAGATGCCGTCCGGGTACGCCCTCCAACTGTCCCTGGGCCCGCTCGACTCCCTCATCGCGTCGATGCGGCTCGCCCGGGACCACAAGTACGCGCTGCTGCTGAAGTTCGTGCAACGGCTGCACCTGGCCGGGCAGCACCCCGACTGGGCCGGCGTCCAGGTCCTCCCGGCGAAGCTCACCTTCGGCCCGTACACGCCCACCGACCGGGCCGCCATCCTCGAACAGGTCGCCCTCGGCGTGGAGAAGGGCGTCCTGTCCAAGGAAACCGGCATCGTCATGCTCATCGAGGCCGGCTTCCCCATCGAGGACGCCGCCGAGGAACTCAAGCGGATCGACTCCCGCGCGTTCATCGACGCCCGCGCCCTCGCCGATGCCCTCGGCAACCCGGACGAGGTCGCCCGCTTCCTCAACCGGCAGGCCCCGGACGAGCCCGAGACGCCGCCGGTGATCCTGCCCCCGGCCGGAGGCGACGAGGACGAGGACGACGCCCCGGACGGGACCGCCGGGGAAGGCGGGGGGAACACCCCATGACGAACTGTGGTGTCCTTGATCTAGGCGCGGGGCCTGACTTGTCCACGGGAGGACTGTCCCTCATGCGTCGCCCCACGCAGCGTCCCGCCGCCCCCGGCTGGGTCCACCCCTACACCGGCCTCGCCGGTCTCGCCGTGTTCTACAACGACGGCGGCGACCCGCCCGCGGACCCGCCGAAGCCCGGACCGCCTCCCACCCCCGCCCCGTCCCCGCAGTTCACCCAGGACGACCTGGACCGGATCGCCGCCAAGGAGAAGGCCCAAGGGCAGCGGGCCGGCGCCCGTCAGGCCCTCGAGGACCTTGCCACCGAACTCGGCTTCACCAACCCGGACGACGTGAAGACGTTCGTGGCCGCCGCCCGCAAGGCGCAGCAGGACGCCCTCACGGAGGAGGAGCGCCGCCGCCAGGAACTCGAGCAGCGCGAGCAGGAGCTGGCCACCCGCGAGGCTGCCGCCACCGCGCGGGAGCGGGCCGCGAACCGGCGGGCCGTCCTGGTCGGGCTCGGCGCCACCGGCGACGACCTCGAGGACGCCGCCGCCCTGCTGCGCGTCGCGGACGACGCCGACGACCAGACCGTCCAGGACGCCGCCGCCGCGCTGAAGGAGCGCCGCCCCGAACTGTTCGGCACGAAGCCCGCCCCGGCGCCCAGCGCGCTGCCGCCCGCGCCCGGCGGGGCCCCCGCCGGCGCGCCCCCGGCCCGCACCACCCCCGGCAAGGACGACGCCAAGACCCGGGCCCGCGAACTGGCCATCAAGATGGGCTACGCCAAGCGGCCCGACGCCGCCTGACCAGCGGCCCGCAGACCGAGGGACCACGCCCTCTCTCCTCCCGTGGACGACACCCGCCAGGTGTCCGCACCCCCGCAGTGCAAGCAGTCCCCATGGGAGGAGATCGGCGTGGACATCCAGCCGACCACCACACAGGCGACCAGCACGGCCGACCGGCCGTGGCTGCTGTCGACCTACGGCACCGAGACCAACAAGACCGTCACCCTGGACGTCAGCAAGTTCACGTCCGGCACCCACTACACGGCCGCCGCGAACGGCGTCCCGAACCGGCTCAAGTCCGGTCTCCCGCTCGCCAAGGTCACCGCGTCCGGCCTGTACGCCCCCTACGCGTCCGGCGCGTCCGACGGCACCGAGGTCCTCGCCGGGCTCCTGGAGACCGAGACCGCGTTCAACACCGGCTCCACCAAGGTCGGCGCCGCCCTGCGCATCGTCGGCGACGTCGCCCGCGCCAAGCTGCCCGTCGCGCTCACCGTCCCCGCGGCCGCGAACCGCTCCGACTCCATCCACTTCTCCTGAGAAAGGGCGTGAACCCAGATGCTTGAGGCCCTGCTCAGGGACATCACCCCGACCGACATCATCGCCTTCGCCCGCGAGGTGCAGACCCCGGCGGACTACGCGCTCACCGCGAACGTCATGCCGGAACGGCAGATCAACGGCGTCAAGTTCAAGACCCGCCGCACCAGCCGCCGCGTCAACGCCGCGAAGTACCGCGCCTACGACGCGCAGACCCCCGTCGCGTCCCGCGAGGTCAAGCGGATCGAGACCGAGGGCATGCTGCCCCCGCTCGGCCAGAAGTACCTCGTCGGTGAGCTGGAGACGATCCTGCTGGCCGCCCGGCGCGGCGCGGACGCGAGCGAGCTGGTGGAGTCCCTCTACGAGGACACCGCCGCGCACAGCCTGTCCATCCGCTCCCGCCTCGAACTTGCCGTCGGCGACCTGCTCACCGACGGCAAGTTCACCCTGTCCGGGGAGAACGGGCTGACCATCGAGTACAACGCGCAGGTCCCCACCGCGAACATGCCCACCGCGGCAACGGCGTGGACCAACCCGGCCGCGGACGCCATCGCGGACGAGATGGCCTGGCTCGAGGTGCTGCGCGCCTCCGGAGCGCCGATGCCGGAGAAGGTCGTCACCTCCTACAAGGCACGCGCCCTCCTCGCCGGGAACGACGCCTACCGGTCCGCCTACTACGGCTCGGTGAACCCGTCGAACACGCCGACCGCGACCCTCGCACCCAACGAGGTCGACACGGTCCGCGCCCGGTACAACCTGCCCCCGATCGAGATCTACGACGTGCAGATCCCGAAGGACGACGGCAGCATGGCCCGCCCGATCCCCGAGGACCGGTGGATCATGGTGCCGCCGAACCGGCAGCAGTGGGGCGAGACCCAGTACGGCATCACCGCCGAATCCATCGCGCTCACCACCGGCGACAACCCCGCCATCGAGCTGGAAGAGGCGCCCGGCATCATCGTCACCCACGGCTGGCAGGACGACCCCGTCCAGGTGTGGACCAAGGGATCCGCCGTGGCCATGCCGGTGCTGTACGTGCCGGACATCCACATCACCGCCAAGGTGTTCTGATGGCGCGGCTCGTGACGGACACCTTCGTGAAGGACCCGCAGACGCGCCTCATGGTGCATCTGCGGGCCGGTGAAGAACCCGCACCCGAGTACGCGGAGCTCGTGACGAACCCCGCCGCGTGGGAAGACGGCAAGCTCCCCACCTCCGCCAAGTCCAAGGCCGACTCGTCCGACAAGGACGACGACGCCGAGGACGCCAAGCCGGCCGCGCGTAAGACCGCGGCCCGCAAGCCGGCTCGGGGCCGGAGCGCCGCTGACGAGGGCGACAGCGGCGACTAGCGGCGTGCGGGCCCGCCCCAGGTGGGGGCGCCAACCGGCGGGCCCGCACCCGCACACCCTTCCCACCCCACACCACGCCCCAGGAGGCCAGCAGTGGACACCGCCGTACGGTCCTGGCTCCTCGCCGAACTCGGCACCGCAACCGACCTGGTAGACCTTGAGGCCCGCTACACCCGCCTCGGCTCGGCACGCGCCGTCGCTCTCGAGATCCTCCGTGAACGCCTCGCCGCGCTGCGTGCCCAGCCGTCCACCGTCAACGTGTCCGGTGTCGTGGCGGTCGGCTTCGCGGAGAACATCAAGGCGTACGAGCGGCAGATCGCCGCTCTCGAGAACGGGGAGCCGCCCGCCCCCGACGACCCGACCGACGGCAGCACCGGCAGCGGTCTCGGCATGCTGCGCCTGGTCGAACGGCCACGCCGATGACCACCCCGGTCCGGCGCCGCGGCCGCACCCTGCGCCAGCGTCTCCTCGGCTACATCACCAGCGCCGTCAACCGGCTCCGGCAGGCGTGGGCGATCCTCACCGGCGCCCAGAACCGGCTCCTGGCCGCCCTCGCCCGCATCCGGCCCGGCCGCAGTGCTGGCAGCGGCCAACGCCTGCGCGCCGCGGTCGCCGACTTCAACACGTCCCTCGCGGCGTTCAATCGGGCGGCGATGGCGATGGCGGAACGCTGGGCCGCCACGGACCTGCCGGTCATCTACCGCGAGGGCGCCTGGACACTCCTCGACAACGCGCTGCGCCCCACCACCCGTTTCTCCTGGACCGCCCGGCACCAGGCCGCCGTCACCGGCCTGTCCGCCCAGTACTACGCCGACCTCACCAGCCGCATCCAGGAGACCCTCCGCCGCGCCCGCGCGTTCCTCCGTGCCGCACAGGACGAAGCCCGCGACCCGGTCTCCGCTCGCATCGACACGGCTCGGCTGCGCGCCGACCACTCCCTCGACACCGTCGTCTACGCCAACAACTCGAAGCATTCGGTGGAGGCGTGGGCGAGTGCTGCGGTCACCTGGCAGGCCGTCACCACCGCCAACACGGCGGCCGCCCGCACCGCGCTGGACGAGCTCGGCACCGAGTGGGTGGAGGTCCGTGACGGAAAAGGCTGCGGGTGGCGTGACCATCAGGACCCGGACAAGGCCGACCGCACGCTGCGCACCGTTCAGGACGCCCTTGCTCACCCGACCAGTCACGCCCACTGCGTCCGCGAGTTGCTGCCCCGCCTCGACCTCATCGGCCGAACCGACATCCGCACAGGAGCCCTCCTATGACCGCGTCCCGATTCCGTAAGAAGCCCGTAGAGATCCAGGCCATGCACCTGTCCGAGCCGAACACGCCGGACTCCGTGGCCTCCTGGTGCGGCGGTCGAGTGGTCGGCGACGGCGTCACCGGTCATCGGTACTCCATCGAGATCGACACTCTCGAAGGGACCATGCGAGCCGATTTCGGCGACTGGGTGATCAGGGGTGTGGTCGGAGAGTTTTACCCATGCAAGCCGGACATCTTCGAGGCAACTTATGAGCCCGTCGATGAATGAGCAGCCCGCCGAGCCGCAGGCCCACGGCGTCCGCATCACCGCCCAGCCCGGCCACGCCACCATCACCATCGGCGGCACCCCCCTCCCGTTGAACATCGTCACCGGGTACGCCGTCCAGCACGACATCGCGGGCGGGCTCCCCCTCGTCGTCCTCCACACCCGGCAACCGGACGGCGTCGCCTTCGAGGGCCTCGCCCGCGTCGCGGTTGGCGTCAGCCAGACGCCCGGCGAGCTGGTGGCCGCTTTCCTCGCCGAGGTCGACCCGGAGATCCTGGACCAGCAGGCGCTGAACCGGGCCGACTACGGCGGCGGACCCGGCGCCACCGCACGCGCCATGCTCCAAACCCTCACCGAGTGGGCCAAGGGCGGTGGACGCTGATGGCCGGCCTCGACCTCTCCTCCGTCGCCACCCTCGTGGAGGGCTTGGTCCTCCTCGACACCGTGCGGTTCGCCACCCCTGCCGGGGGGCCGCCCGTCTTCGACCCGGGCACCGGCCAGTACACCGCGCCCGAGGGGGTCATCATCTACGAGGGACCCGGCGCCGTGCAGGTCGCCGGCACGGTAGGCGGCGTCACGTCGTTGCCCGTACCGAACCTGCCCTGGTCCGACGAGACACGGTCCAAGTACAAGGCGCTGACACCGCTCGCGGCGCCGATCGCCGAACGGGACACCATCGTCACCGTCGTGACCGTGCACGAGGGGGGTGACGTGTCGCTGATCGGCCGGCAGTGGCGCGCCCAGGACCCATCCACCGGCGGCACGCTCGGTGTGGTCCGGGTGACGACGCTGGACCAGATCCAGCAGACCCGAGAGACCGGGTGAGCGGCATGGACCTCGAGGACCTGGGGCCCCGCCTGGAGCGGGCAGCGGACCGGGTGGGCCCGGAGGTGAACCGGACGGTGCAGCAGCAGGCCCGCCTCGCCAAAGCAATGATCCGGTTCAACGCGTCCGGCAGGCCGGGCCCGAACATCATCACGGGGCAGTACTTCGACTCGTGGCGCACCGAGCCGTTCCCCGTGCCTGACGGCGGAGGAGCGACGGTCGGCACCGACCGCCCGCAGGGCCGTCGCCTGGAGTTCGGGTTCTGGGACATGACGGACAGCATCGGACGGCACTTCTTCCAGCCGCCGTACCCGCACGTGGAACCCGCCGTGAGCGAGCTGTCGGCGGAGTACGCGGACGCGTTCAAGGACGCCCTGGACCGAATCTTCGGGGGCGCGTGATGATTGAGAGACGGCCCGTCACCCTGGGCCTGCAAACCCTCCTCGCCACCCTTACCGGGCGCCCCGTCGGCCTGCGCAGCGTCCCCCTGGACAATGCAGGCCGTCCGGTCGCGCCGCCGTACACGCTCCTGTACCCCCTCGACCGCAGCGACGACACCCGCACCCTCGCCGACAACCAACGGGCCGCTGTCCTGACCTACCAGGCCACGTTCGTCTCCGGCCCCACTCCCGGGGACCCCAACTCGCGTGGCGGGGACGAACAGGCGCAGTGGCTCACGGACCGCGCCTGGAAGGTCGTCGAACGGCCCGCCAACGGATCCCCTGGCTACGCGCACCCCATGAACGTCGGGCCCGGCGTCAACTGCTGGAAACGGGAGGCAACCGAGGCGGGGGGAACGTCCGACGCAGGAGATGGAATCATCACCAGTGTGATCCGATTCCGGCTCTTCCTCGAGGAGCAGCCGGCCGCCTGACCTTCCGGGGCCGGGCATCACCGCACCGCGGCGGGACCCCACGCGGACGCCACCACCTGCTGGTGGCCGCCACACCAGACACGTGTAGCAGGGGCCCCAAATCTCGGCCCCTATCCGCGAGGGGCCATCATGAGGTTCAACCGCAAGGGCACCAGCAAAATCCAATTCCTTCCGACGATCGCCGACGAGTCGCTGATCCCGACCACCGCCGAGATCACCGCCGGTACGGACTACACCGAGCAGATCAACGCCATCGAAGGCTGGTCCCTCGAGAACCAGCCCATCGAGACACCGGACATGGCGTCCACGTTCGTGTCGAAGATCGGCGGCGACGACTCCGCGGCCGACTCCTCCCTGACCTTCTACGAGGACTCGACGCTCGACGACATCGAGACCGACCTCGCCAAGGGCACGTCCGGCTACGTCGTCATCTTCTCCAAGGGCAACGCACCCGACGCCAAGGGCATGGACGTCTACCCCGTCACCGTCGTCTCCAACAGCAAGGCGTACACGGCGGACAACGAAGCCGCGAAAATCACCGTCCAGTTCACGATCACCGCACGGCCCCTCTTCAACGGGACCGTCCCCACCGCCCCGTAACCCTGGCCGGCTGACACACCCCTCCAAGCCCCCGGCCGGGCCCCGGTGTATCTGGGAAGGGCGCCGCGTGCGCCCGGCCGGGCCTTCCCAAAGGACCCGACATGAGCAGCAGCACCCCCGACTGGGGAACCCTGCGGAAGCGCCTCGACAACATCAAGTTGCCGGTGGCGGCCTTCACCATCTGCGAAGACCCCGACCTTCGACAGGACCTCGCCCGCGCCAAGGCCAACCACCAGAAGGCCACCGACCGGCTCGCCGCCGGCGACGACACCGAATCCGATGTGAAGGCCTTCCTTCAGAAGACGGTCGACACCGCCAAGGCGGACCTGGCAGCCGCACAGAAGGCGTTCGACAAGGCGTCCGTCACCCTGCGCTTCACCGCCCTGGAACGGAAGGCCCTCGAGGCGCTCCAGAAAGAACACCCGCCGGCCGAGGCAGACGAAGCCAACGGCGAAGACTTCGCGATGGAGACCTTCGCGCCCGCCCTCATCTCCGCCGCATCCCTGGACGGCATGCCCCTCGAGGACGCCCAGCACTTCCTCAACACGTGGTCGACGGCGGACGCGACGTCCCTGTGGCGGGCCGCCTGGGGAATCCAGCACCAGCAGCGGACCGACCTGGGAAAAGGCTGATCGATGATGCCGACTTCCGCGCACAGATGGAGCTCTGCCACAAGTGGGGCATCCCCCATTCGCAGTTCCGCGGGCACGGAGACGGCACCTGGTCGGACCTCGACCGCCGCAAGGCCCTCGCCTACGCCCACTACCTGCGCTCCGTATGCCCGACCTGCGGGACCCGGCCCGAGGAGTGGGACGAGCACCTGGGCGGTGACGAGGACGCCTACCGGGCCACCACCCACCGCTGCACCGGCTGCCAACTCATCCAGGACCGACAGAAAACCGTGCCCGACGGCGACGAGGGGCACGGCGTGAAAGTCGCATTGATCCCCACCAGCGTCGCCGCAGCCCTCGAACTCCACAGCCAGCACCACTAGCCCAGGAAGGAGCCCACCGTGTCCGAGTGGAATCTGTCGGTACGCCTCACCGGGCAGGGCTCCGACCTCGCACGCACCCTCCGCAGCCTTTCCCACGACGCCAACAACGCCTCCCGCAACGTCCAAGCCCTCCGCCGGAACCTCCAACAGCTCCGCCGCGAGACGCGAAACCCCATCCGTGTCCGCCTCGACGTGGACGCCGCACACCTCCGCAGTGCCGGCGCAGGGCAGGGCCTGGCCGTGAACCTGCGCCTCGGCAACGCCATGCAGCTACGGCGCGAGGTGGAAGATGCGGTGCGTTGGGCGACGTGGGGGCACCGCATCGAAATCCCCATCGGCCTCGCCGACCCGATGCAGCTGCGCCGGGACGTCACGGCCGCCGTGCGGTGGGCGCAGGACAACCAGCGGATCCGCCTGCGGGTCGACGCGGACACCAGCGCTCTGCGCGGCCTGGGCGGCACCCTCGGCGGCGGCTCGGGCTCCAGCAGCGGCGGCCTCGACATCGGTCTCGCCGGACTGCTACCCATCGCCACCGCCGCGATCCCTCTGATTGCCGGGCTGTCCACCAGCCTTGGGCCGCTCGCCGCCGGGTTCACGGCCAGCGGTACAGCAGCGACTGCGTTCGGGATCGCCCTTGCCGGACAGATCGGTCCGCTCACCGAGGTCGCGGACGCGCAGACGAAGTACGAGGAAGCAGTCCGGGAACACGGCCGGTCATCCGGGGAGGCGACGGAAGCACAGATCAAATACCAGCAGATCCTCGCCGAACTGCCGCCGGAAGCGCAGCAGGCCGCCATGGCGATATCGCGGCTGAAGACGAACTTCGGCGACTGGTCGGATGAGATGTCCGGCTTCACCATGGCCCCGCTCACCAAGGGCATCACCGTCCTCGACCAACTCATCCCGCGCCTGACTCCGCATGTGAAGTCGGCGTCCACCCAGCTGGACCGGCTGGTCACCGTCGCCGGCGGCGCCATCAACACGCCCGGCTTCGACGCGATGACCGCGAAGTTCGCCGACTTCACAGACCGGCAGCTGGACGAGATGACCGACGGCGTCATCCACTTCCTGCGTGTCCTGTCCGAGGGCGGTGCCTTCCAGGACGGGCCGATCGCCGAGTTCATGGCCTACGCCCGCGCGAACGGGCCTGCCGCCCGCGAAGCGCTGTCCGCTATCTCTGCGGCTGTAGTGACGCTGCTGCGGGCCGCGGCGGAGGCCGGGCCGACCATGCTCACCCTGGTCACCGCGTTCGCGAACCTGGTGGCGGCGCTACCCCCCGAACTGGTCGGCATCATCCTCCAGGTCGCCACCGCCCTGAAACTCCTCCAGCTCACGGGGGCGGGCATGGCCGTGCTCGCCGCCGGGCTGGGCCGGGTCCGTACCGCGGTGGCCGCCCTCGGCACCACGGCCGCCACCGCAGGCGGCGGCATCGCCGGACTGAGGGCCGCGTTCCTGTCCCTCGGGCTCGCTGCGCGGGCATCCATCGTCATTGCCGGGATCGCCGCCGTCGTCGTCATCTTCAAGGAACTCTCGGAGATCGGGAAGCAGGCCCCGCCAGACGTCGACAAACTCACCACCTCCCTCGGAAAGCTCGGGCAGACCGGCAAGGTCGCCGGCGAGGCATCGAGGGCGTTCGGCAAGGACCTGGGCGGCCTCGCCGACAGCCTGCGCACCCTCTCCAGGCCCTCCAATCTGGACAAGACGCAACAGTTCCTGACCAGCCTGGTCGGCATGGACTCCACCCCGGTCAAGGAAGCCAAGGAGGACCTGGACGCCGTCGACAAGTCCCTCTCCAACCTGGTGAAGGCCGGCAAGGGCGACATCGCCGCGGCAGCGTTCGAGCGGATCGCGGCCGCGATGCGCAAGCAGGGCATGTCCGGCAAGGAGCTCCGGGAGCAGCTGGACGACTACAAGTCCGCCCTCGCCGACCAGGCCTTCGAAGCCGAGCTGGCCGCCCAGTCGATGGGCATGTTCGGACAGGCGGCGCAGGAGACGTCGGCGAAGCTCGCAGACCAGAAGGCCAGCGCGGACGGTCTCCGCCAGTCGATCATTGCCCTGAACGACGTCAACCGGGCCGCCGGCTCCGCGATGTCCGCGTTCGAGCAGTCCATCGACGACACCACTAAAGCGATCAAGGAGCATGCCGGGGCGCTGAAGATGCGCGACGGGGAACTCGACCTCGGCTCCCAGAAGGCCCGCGATGCCGAAGCCGTCCTCTCCGACCTCGCCGCGAACACGGATGCCGCCGCGGCCGCTGCCCGGGAGCAGGGCAAGAGTTGGGAGTACGTCAGCGGCATCCAGGAGCGCGGCCGGGCTGCGTTCATCGACGCCGCCGACGCCATGGGCCTGTCCAAGGCGCAGGCGGAGGCGCTCGCCGACTCCTACCTGGCGATCCCTGACGAGAAGTCCACGCGGATCGACATGCGCACCGAGGACGCCATCGCCGGCCTGGACGCGGTCATCGCCGCGATCGAGGAAACCCCGGACAAGAAGTCCGTCACGGTGGACGCCCTCACCACCCAAGCCGTCACCATGCTGGAAAGCCTCGGCTTCAAGGTGACCGAGCTGAAGGACGGCCGTTTCAAGGTCATCGCCGAGACCGGGACCGCCGGCAGCGCCCTGGATGAGCTGAAGGGTCGACGCGACGGACTTCAGGACAAGACGATCACGATCGACGCGGCGACCGTGGGCGCGATCACGGACCTGGAGAAGATCAAGGCGAAGGTCGCCTCCACCAACGGCAAGACCATCACGATGAAGGCGCCGACCGCTGAAGCGCGCCGCCAGCTCGAGCTTCTCGGCTTCAAGATCCGGGACACCAAGGGGAAGAACGTCACCATCACCGTGCCGACCGGCTCGCAGCGCGCCAACGTCAGCGCCCTCGCCTCCGCCATCGCTGGGCTGCGGAACAAGAGCGTCACGGTCACCACCACCTTCTACGAGCGGCACATCGTCTCCAGCACCGGTGAGGCCCGCTCCCGCACCAAACTGCGACCCGGGTCGTACGCCGACGGTGCGGTGGTCGACTACTACGCCGATGGTGGCTTCAGCCCCCGAGTCCGAGCGTTCGCGAACGGCGCGGAGAACCACATCGCGCAGATCGCCCGCCCCGGAGCGTGGCGGATGTGGGCCGAACCGGAGACCGGCGGCGAGGCGTACATCCCGCTCGCCCTGTCCAAGCGGGAACGCTCCCGCGCCATCGCCGAGGAGACCATCCGCCGCCTCGGCGGCGACCCGGACACGGTCCAGTGGAACGCCAACGGATCCATCACCGACTGGCGCTACGACCCCGCCTCCGGGTCCCTGTACTCGCCGTCCGACGCCGGGTCGGCGGGCCGGAAGACGAAGAACGTGAAGGGCAAGGAAGTCTCCTACTTCGACCTTGGGGCGGTGGAGCGGAAGCTGGTGTCCGCGGGGCGCGCCACGGCCGCATGGAACCGCAACCTGGAGAAAGTCGCCGAACTCGCCGGCGGGGACGTCGCCCAGGCCCTCGCGTCGATGGGTAAGGAAGGCGAGGGCCTGGCCAGGAAGATGGCCACCGGGTCGAAGAAGTACATCGCGCAGATGAGCATCGCGCTGCGCGACCTTCAGAAGACGGCGCGGGCCACCCTCGGCGACTACAGCGTCCAGTTGAACCACGCCATGGGGAACCAGGACCTGTTCGTGAAGAACCTGTCCAAGCTGTCCGCGCAGGGGTACGGCGACCTTGCCGGGCAGCTCGCCGCGCAGAACGACCAGGCGGCCCGTGAATTGGCCGCGGCGGCGGTGAGCGACAAGAAGAAGGCAGGCAAGGCCAACACTGCGGCGAAGCGCGCAAACAACGCCCTGACCGGCGAGCAGGTGCGGGACCTGGTGCAGATCATCGCCGCGATCAGGAAGCCAACCACCGGCATCCACGACGTGGCAGCCGCTACCGGTCTGGGTGAGGACGTCATCATCGAGATCGCGACCAAGGCTCAGGGGCAGATCCAGACCGCCCTCGGCTCCCGGTCGGGCCGTTTCATTGCCGACCTGCGGAAGGCGAACGCGCACCAGGCGTATGCGGACGGCGGTATCCGCGCCGGCATGTACGCCACCCGCGACGGGATCATCCGCTTCGCGGAACCGGAGACCGGCGGGGAGGCGTACCTGCCGCTGTCCCCGTCCAAGCGCCGCACCGCGCTGCCCGTCCTCCACGACGTCGCCACCCGCTTCGGGCTGGGCCTGACCGACGCGCGTGCCACCCAGCCGGTCGTCATCGTCCACGAGTCCAGCCCCACCACCGTCCAGGTCACCGCCGTGCGTACCGGGGCGTCCGCATCCGACATCGGAGCCCAGGTCGGCCGCAGTGTCCGCCGCGCGCGTAGGGGAGGGGTGGCCGCCCGTGCCGCTTGATCTGATCGACTGGCAGTACGACCTGGGTGGTGTCCTCATCGGCACCGGCACCACGGTGGACGTCATCGAGACGACCGGCCTGGGCCGCCCCCCGGTACGGGAGTCCGATGTCGACCAGCCGTCCATGGACGGCCAGTTCGCCGGCCCCGACCACTGGGCAGGTCGGCAGGTCCAGATCGATGCCGCCATCCGCACCCCCGGCAGCCCGGCCGCCTGCCACGACATGGTCGCCGCGCTTCAGGCCGTCACCGACCCGGCCGACGTCCGGCTGGTGGGCGGGCAGGGCATGGTGCTGCGCATCAAGCGGCCCGGACGGCCGGTGAAAAGACTCACCGTGCGCGCCCGGAGGGTGGATCCCGAGTACGGGCAGGTCATTCACGGCTACGTGCCCCTGGACCTCGAGTTTTTGGCCCACGACCCGACCTTCTACGCCGACGAGGAATCCACCACCGAACTCCCGTTGGGCTGGCTGGCAGGTGGCGGATTCGCTGCGCCGGTGGTCGCGCCGGTCTATGTGCAGGACGGGACGGTGGCCGCGGACCGGCCCGGCTGGGTCACCAACGCCGGCAGCGCGGACGCCTGGCCCATCCTGCGCGTGATGGGGCCGTGCGCGAATGTGACCATCACCCACGTCGCCTCCGGACGCGCCCTGGCCCTGCCCACGCTGAACCTGGCGGCTGGCCGCTGGGTGGAGATCGACACCCGCCCGGGTTATCGCACCGTCACCTGGGACAACGGCGGCAACGCCTCCACCTACCTGTCCCCGAGCAGCCGCATCGACCTGTTCTCCATCCCCCCGGGGACGTCGGAGATGCGGTGGACCGCCTTCGACAACACGAACTCCGGCCGCCTCCGCGTCACCTGGCGCGACGCCTACATAGCCCTCTAGGAGAGCCGACATGGCACTGTTTGCACGGCCCATCCTCACCAACGGGGCCACCCACCCGGCGCAGCAATTCCGCATGCTGGTGCGGGACCTCGCCAACGGCGCGGAGGGCGTCACCCAGGGCGACGACCTGAAAGTGGCCCAACGTTCCACCCCCGGTAGTGGTGTGACGATCGGCGACGGCTCCGGGATCGTCCGCGGCCGCGCCAACACGTTCCAGGGCCACTACGCGGTGTGCAACATCGGAGCCGCTGACGTGCCGGTAGCGGCAACAGGGGGAACCGGACGATCCGACATGATCATTGTTCGGGTGGAGGACCCCGAATACGAGGGCAGCCTGGACCCGCAGGTCGATCAGGTCACCTACTTCGACGTCATCTCCAACGTGTCCGCCTCCGCCACGGTCATCCCCGACGGGCGCACCGGCATCCCCCTGGCCCGGATCGACATCCCCGCCTCCACCAGCACCATCACCAACGCGATGATCACCGACCTGCGGAAGATCGCAAACCCGCGCCGCCAGCGCCGCATGTACACCCACTCACCGGCCAGCGACTCCAGCCTGATCGGCTCCTCCACCACCTACTCCTACTTCTCCACCGAAGCCGGGCAGAACATCGCCATCCCCGACTGGGCCACCACCGCCCGGATCCGCGTCGACGTCTGCCCGCTGCGCTACAGCGTCGACAACTACTTCGGCGCCCTGCGCGCCACCTTCGGCTCCTCCCTGACCCTCCAGTTCACGTCCCTCGACGACAACCAGGGGACCGGCATCCGCAAAATTCCCGCGATCGTCGCCGACACCCTCACCATCCCCTCCTCCTACCGCGGCACCACCCAGCTGCTGCGCGCACAGGCCAACGGCGCCTCCGGCAACGGCGGACGGATCAACGTCACCACCAGCACGACGTTCGTGTACGACGTGGAGTTCGAGGAGGCTCCCAGGTGAGCGTCGCGCCACCGGCCAGGGTCCTCACCCGGCACGCTCTCACCGGTGCCTGGCTGTCGACCGCGCTACCGGTCACGGATCTGGAGTACGGGCCGGAAGTGTCCGGGCCCGGCGAACTGCGCGGCACCCTCTCCCCGCGGCTGGTCGCCTCCCATCCGACACTGGCCGACCCGGGCACCACGGAAATCTATGTGGAGGCCGAGGACCAGCTGGAGTGGGGCGGCCTGATCTGGGACGTCCGCGCACAGGGCAACAACTACACGATCGAGGCCGCGTCCTGGTCGTCGTACCTGCAGAAGCGTTTCGACCTGGACGGGGAGCACGGAGCCCGCGGCCCCTACGTGTATACAGACCGCTGCCAGGTCATCCGCAACATTTGGGCGTACGCGCAGTCCGTCCCCGACGGCGACATAGGCGTGGTCGTCGACTCCACCACCAGCACCTCTACGGTCGGCACACCGGCCGACGTCCACCACTCCTACTGGTACGACACCAAGAGCCTCGGGGACCAGGTCGACGAGCTTGTCTCCGACCAGGGGACCCCCGAATACACGTGCACCACGTCCTGGAACCCCGACAAGAGCGACGTCGTGAAGCGGATCCGGCTGGGCTGGCCGCGTCTCGGTGCCCGACGCAGAGACATCGAATTCTCGTCCGGCGTGAACATCATCGAGGAGCCCGAGGAAGCCCTAGCCGGGGACGACTACGCGCAGGTCGTCATCGGCACCGGCGCGGGCGACGGCAGCGCGAAACTCAGGCAGATCTCCGCCGTCCGCAACGGCCGGCTCCGCCTCGAGGCGGCCGTCGCCTTCCCTGAAGTCAACGGCACCGACGTCCTCAAACAGCGGGTGGAGTGGGAACGCGCGTGGCGGCAGACCCTGGGCGCGGTCGAGACGGTCACGATCCGCGACACCCCCGCCGCACCGTTCGGGTCGTGGCAGGTGGGTGACGACGTGTACGTCCGCATCCACAACGCCTGGACCAGCTACACCGGCTGGTGCCGGGTCACCGGCTGGACCATCAAGCCCACCGCGCCCGGCGGCCCGCAAGCACAGGTCTCCCTGAAACCGTCCGCAATGTACACCTACGGAGGTCAGTAATGGACATCGGGCGGAAACTCGCCGAACTCGAGGCGCGCCTGAACCGGGTGGAGGGCTCCCCACGCCTCTCCCATGCCGCACTCGACAACGCCAACATCGTCATCAAGGACGATGCCGGGCAGGTGCGGGGCCGGATCGGGATGCAGGACGACGGCACCATCGGCCTGATCGCCGTGGACGGGCCCGCACCCGGCGCCCCGAACACGCCCGTGGTCACCTCCACCATCGGCGGCCTACGGATCGTGTGGGACGGCACCCTCGCCTCCGGCCTGGCCCTGCCCGCCGACTTCGCTCACGTCGCCGTCCACGTCTCCACCACCGCCGACTTCACCCCATCAGCGGGCACCTACGTCGGCACCATCACCAAGGCCGGAGACGGCGGCATGCTGCCCGTCCTACCCCTGCCGTACGTGCCGCACTACGTCCGCCTCACCGCAGTCAACACCTCCGGCGTAGCGGGGGACCCATCGCAGGAGACCACCGCGACCCCCATCAAGGTCGACGGCCCGGACCTCCAGGCCGGATCGGTCACCGCCACCACCATCGAAGCTGGCGCCGTCACCGCGGAGAAACTGGAGGCGGTCCTCCAACTCGTCACCCGCCTGGTAGCCGGCGACCCGGCCGGCGCCCGCGTGGAACTCAACGAGGACGGGCTACGCGTCTACAACAGCCTGGGTGGGCTGGTGATCCAGTTCAACTCCGCCGACGGTTCCGCCGCCTTCACCGGCGCCATCACTGGTAGCACCGTCACCGGCGGACTCATCCAGACCGCCACCAGCGGTGAACGGATCGCCATCAACGAGTCCGGGAACAACCGAATCCTGGTTTACGACAGCGCCAACAAGGCGGTCGCGTCACTCACCCCCGGCGGTATCGGCCTGGCAGGTCCCACTGGGAACGCCATGTCCATCAGCCCTGCGACCACCTATCCGTCCATCCGATGGCTGAACGCCGCCCAGGACAAAACTGCGCGTATCCAGGTCCTCACCTCGGCGGCCGGGGACCTCAACCTGCAACTCCAGAACAGCATCGGCCACTCCCTGTACCTGCTGGAGAACCGTATCTACGTCGGTGGCACCACCCTGCAAGTGCTGCCCGCCGCCAGCGCCTCCAGCGGCTTCTACCTGGAGGCCGAGACCGGCCACACCGGGCACCTGTTCCGCCTGGTCCGTGACGGCGACAAGTTCACCGTCGACAAGGACGGCAACACGACCACCCCCGGCAGCCTGACCGCCGGGAACATCACCACAGGCCGCATCTCGATCACCCCTAGTGCCGCAAACGCGCCCACCTCCGCCAGCGTCAGCGGCCTGAACATCAAGGGCAGCACGATCCGGGTCGTGGCCACCCCCTCCACCTCCGTCCCCGGCACCTCGGTTCTCGGGGTCGGCGTCACCAACGTCACCACCACAGGTTTCACCGTATGGCTGACCCGCACCAACACTGCCTCCACCGGAATCGACTGGATAGCGATCGGATCATGACCACAGAGGCCGAACCCACGCCCGAGTCCGAGCCCAACCCCATCGAGCCCACCCCGCTGCCTGAGGAGCCGCCCCCTCCACCGCCGGACGAGGTGCCGCCGCCGCCTGCCCCGGAGCCGCCGCCCGCTCCCGACATGCCCACCACGCCGATCACCTTTGAGCCGGCCACCTACTACGAGGTCGACTCCGTCTGCCTGACTGCGGACAGGGGTGATGGCGAGCCGTGCCGCAATCTAAACGTGACCGCGACGGATCCGATGGTGTACTCCAACGCTGGGAAGCCGATCATTTTCTGCGGCGTGTGCTCCAAGTACCGGACCATCCTGTCCGCGACCAAGCTGGACCCGCAGCCCGAGGTGTCGTAACCCGCTGTCGGCCCGGAGCCGGGCGGGGGCAACGTCTGCCCCGCCCGGCCCGTAGCCTGACCACAGGGCGACCCTCCGCCCCCTCTGCTCCAGCCCCCGAGGGACGGCCGCACGCAGTGGCCCGCCACAGCATCATCAGCTCTGGGCGCGGGGAGATCCAGGAGCACGGGCAATGCCCGATCCGATCACACAACAGGACGAGCAGACGGCTGCCCGGAAGAAGACCGCTCCCGCCCCGGAGCCCTCCCCGGCCCCCAGCCCCGACACCACCGTCGTCGACACGGCACGGTACGAGCCGTACCCCGGCGCCGCGTTCTTCCACGGCGGCCGACACTCACCCCTCTTCGCGGCGATGGCCCGACGCCTCGATGCCGAAGGCTGCACCGACGGCCGCCACCTCGGACCGGACTGGACGACCGCCCACCGCGACGCGTTCGCCACCTGGCAGCGCACCCTGCGCCCCAAGGAGGGCGGCGACGTGTCCGGCATCCCCGACCAGGTCGCCTGGGACCGACTCCACGTCCCGCGCATCACACCCCTTCCCAAGGAGACCTGAGATGGCCACCCCGCTGTCCGCCACAAAGCTTCTCGCCGTACTCAAGGCCGAGGGCTGCAAGGTTGTCGAGTACCGGTCTTGGCGTACCCACAACCGCAACTCCAAGGGCGCCTGGGGTCCCGTCAACGGTGTCATGATCCACCACACCGTTTCATCAGGCGAAGACTCATCCGTCGCGCTCTGCTACAACGGGCACACCCTCCTGCCCGGACCGCTCTGCCACACCGTCGGGGGCAAGTCCGGAAAGCTGTACATGGTCTCCGCAGGCCGCGCCAACCACGCCGGCTCCGGCGACGGCGACGTACTGCGCGCCGTCATCAACGAAACCGCACTGCCCGCAGACAACCAGGCCAACACCGACGGGAACTCCCGCTTCTACGGCCTGGAGATCGTCAACCTCGGCAACGGCAAGGACACCTACCCCGCCACCCAGTACGACGCCGCAGTCCGGTGGGCCGCCGCGATCTGCCGCGCCCACGGCTGGGGCGCCGCATCGGTCATCGGCCATAAGGAGTGGCAGCCCGGAAAGATCGACCCCCACGGGCCTGTCGAGGGCCGCGGCCCCTTCAACATGACCGCCTTCCGCCGCGACGTCGCCGAACGGCTGAAGAACGCGGCCTCCTGGAGCTCCGGCTCCACCCCGAGCACGCCCGACACCGCGGAGGACCCCATGGCAGGGATGACCAAGCAGGACATCTACGAAGCGGTGTGGAGGACGGACGCCATCACCGCGCCCGCCACGGCCACAGACCGCGCCACGAACAAGACATGGGAGCCGCAGTCTTACCTCAAGGACATCGGCAACCGGGTCAGGTCGATGGACAGCCGTCTCGCCGCCCAGTCCGCCGCGATCACCGAGCTGACGAGGACCGTCACCCAACTCGCCACCAACAGCGAGTCCCTCGACGCCGACGCGCTCGTCCACCGCATCGAGCAGGCCATCGAAGCCATCGACATCCGCCTCGAAGTCACCAGCTGACCATCCCAGAAGAAACGAGACCTTCTCATGAGACTCATTGCCCGCGAACCCGCCCTGCTCCTGGGCCTCATCGCCGCCGGCGTCAAGCTCCTCGGCTACGAACTCGACGTGTCCGCCGGAGTCCAGACCGCCATCAACGCCATCGCCGCCGGTGTCGTCGCCGTCATCATCGCGTTCGTCGCGAAGAACGGCGCCTGGGCTGCCGCGGTTCTCCAGACCGCGCAGGCCGTCATGGCTTTGTTCGTCGGCCTGGGGCTCGACTGGTCCGCCGGCCGGCAGGCCCTGTGGATGGCGTCCATCGCCGCAGTGCTGGCTGTCGTGGAGCGGTTCATGGTCACCCCGCCGCTGGCGACCACCGGCCTCGAGCAGTCCAGCCCGCTCGCCAAGCGCGGCCCGACCGCGGTCTGAACTGTGACCCTCTGGCGCGCCGCCCGTCGACTGGCAGCGGCGTCGGCGCGCCACCAGAGGCCAAGGAGTGGCACCGGTGAATGAGCTGTCGGCCGTGAGCGTCCTTCTGCCGGGCGGGGCCGGGGCCATCGTGACTCTCATCGTGCTGCTCATCCTCCGAGGCAGTCTTGTCGCGCGGGCCGTCCTCGAGGACGTCCGCAAGGACCGTGACGACCGCGTCGCCGAGCTGGCCAAGGAGCGGGATGCGTGGCGGGAGGCGCATCGGCAGAGCGAAGCCGCACGAATCGATGCACAGAACCAGGTCGGTGAACTCCTCGAACTGTCGCGGATCGCCGATCACGTTCTTCGCGCTATGAGAGGGGAGGTGCCTGGGGATGCGATGGATCAGCCGGTTGCTGCGCCGCCGTCCTGAGCCCGCCCCGCAGCGCCCGAAGTCCACAGGCAAGCCGTCCGGGCAGCGGGAAGCGGAGCTGGCTCTCTCCCGCGCCCGGGAGGCCCGCCGGCAGGTCGAGGCATACCGTCCGGCCGTCGCGCGGGTCGCCGCGCGTCTCGCGCGTGAGCGTCAACAGAACCATTTCGCGGAGCTGTTTCGGTCCGCCTTGGAGGGAGGTCAGCGCTGATGAACTGGGCGCAGCTCGCAAACACGGCAGCATCGGGTCTGGTCGCCCTGGCCAGCATGCTCTTTGCTGTCGTCTACCACCTGCACGCACCGTGGCGGTCCACCGCGGTGGGCCGGCACCTGATGGGCTTCACCCTCGCAATAGGAGCGCTGGGCGCCTACACCGTGGCGATCACGATGTGGCCGGAGGGGGCTCCTGCCTCGGTGCTGCGAACGATCCGCACCGCGCTGATGGTGGTCATCGCCGCTCTGGTGGTGCAGCGAATCCACATGGTGATCACCGCCCAGCACCGTGGGGCGCTCCTCGACGCCCACCCCCCTCACGATCAGCCCGGTCCGCCGCCTTCTGCCTGAACTGGAGTACACGCACATGACCATGGTGAACGGCACGCTCCTGGGGGGCGGCGATTCGCGGCGGGTGGAGATGCGGGCCGCGCTAGTCGATGTGACCGGCGCCCCTGCGGTCGGCTATGTGCCCTCCCTGGAGGGAGAGCTGGTGCGCCCGGTGCCGATCACCCCCGACCAGGGTGGGGACTGGTCGGCGGACCTCACCCCGAACAGCCTGATCGAGTCGACGTCCGGGGACACCCTGTGGGCGGTGCAGGAGGGCCGCACCCTGTCCGGTGTTCCGATCATCACCCACATTCTGGTGCCCGAGGCCGGCCAGTGGTGGGTGGGGCAGCTGCGGGTCGACCTGGCAGACACACAGACCGGTCAGGGCAGCATCGTCTACGTGCCTGGCGAAGCCGGACCACAGGGGGCACAGGGCCCGGCCGGGCCGGCCGGTACCGACGGCCAGGACGGCACCCCCGGAGCCCCGGGCGCAGACGGTGAGGACGGGGCATCCGCCTACGAGGTGGCCGTCACGAGCGGGTTCACCGGCACACAGACGCAATGGCTGGCCTCCCTCGTCGGCCCCCAGGGCGAGCCGGGCGAGCAGGGCGAGCAGGGTCCGCCCGGCGCTGACGGTTCCAACGCGGACGCGGAGGCCTACACCGACACCGCCATGACCGCCGAAGTGGCGCGCGCGGATGCCGCCTACGAGCCGGCTGGGACCGCGACGGCCGCCGTTTTTGCCCACACCAGCGCGACCGACCCGCACGGGGACCGCGCATGGGCCGACAACAAGTTCGCCACCCTCACCGCCCTCGGCACCCTCAACGCCACCGTCACCGACCTCGGCGGCGCCGTCACCAACCTCGACGGATTCGTGCAGGACTGCCTCACCCGGGTCGCCGGAATCGAGCAGGGAACCGCCTGGCTGTCCGCCCTCAACGTCGCCGGGAACGCTCAGATATCCGGTGGGGACCTGACCGTGTACGACACGTCCAAGGGCTACCGGCTCCGCCGCGGGGGCGCCGACCTGGACCTTGAAGGCACCGGCGCCGACCTCGTCACCAGCGTGTGGTCCGGGACCGCGTTCAACGGCACCCAGCACTCCTACGACCGGTACTCCGCAAGCTCCCTGAATGTGCAGCATGCCGGGAAACGCGAGTTCGTGGACGGCCTGTACGGCGCCGCCCGGCACGTCCTGGACCCCGACAGTGACCGCATCGGCTTCTTCGGCGCCGACCCGGCCGGCCAGCAACAGGTCACCGGAGCCTCACAAGGGGAGACGGTGGCGTCTCTGACGGAGGCGCTCGCCGCCTACGGGCTCGTCGTGAACGTGGCCGCCCCCGCGGCGAAGGGCGTGTACGTGCCGAACGGGTGGGGGGAGCACTGGCGGGCCGCCCGCGACACCGCCAGCGCCACCCCCGCACGAATCGTCACCCTCGGAGGCAGTGCGACGCAGGGCATGTATGCCTCCAACCCGATCACCCACTCGTGGCCGGGCCTGGTCCGTACCGCCCTCCAGGCCCAGTACGGGGACGGCGGCTCCGGATATCACACGACGAGTCTGTCCTCGACCGTCCTCGCCTCGGGAGATGCCGCGGCGCTCGCCGCATGGACGACTGCCGGTGCGATCGTCGGGCAGAGTGGCACCTGGTCCCTGTCCGCGAACCGGTACGGGCCGGGTATCACCGGCGTGTACACCGACGTGACCGGCTCCACCATGACGTTCACGGTCCGCGGCACCACCGTGAAGATCTACACCATCAGCGGCGGCACCCGCCCGCCTTTCACCTACGCCATCGACGGCGGCACGGCAGAGACTGTGACCGTGCCCGGCGGAACCGCCGCCGTGCAGGTCACCACCATCACCGACCTCACCCCAGGCACCCATACAGTGGTCCTCACCTGCGGCACGACCACCACCGGCCAATACCTGACCGTCGCCGGAGCCGCCGGGGAGAACGCCAGCGGAGTCATCGTCGACAACCTGGCCCGCGCGGGCGCCGGCTCCGGTTCCTACGCGACGCTGCCGGAGTCGGCGCTGAACGCCACATGGAACGGCGGCATCAACTACCCGGCCAGCCTGGCCATCTACACGGCCGGACCCAACGACGCATCCAGCGATGTCGCCCCCGACGTGTGGGTGGACAACGTGGCCGCCTGGCTGCGCGGCGTACGAGACCTGGGCACCTCACAGGGCGCCACGGACATCATCCTCGGCATGCCCCACCTCGGTCGGCACACCACCGCGAACTACCGATACGCGGAGTACGCGGCGCGGCTGCGCTCGCTGGCGGCGTCGTACAACGCTGCGGTGGTCGACTGGTGGGAGATGGGCCGCAACAGCTGGCCGTACTGGTCCACGCTCGGGTATTGGGGCACGAACGCGGGCACCGGCGGGGCCGGGACGGACAGCGTGCATCTGTCGAATGCAGGGTTCGCCGCGATGGCCTCCCCGGTCATCGACCTGCTGAAGGCCTGACCTCGAGGGTGCGACCACCGGCGGGACGGCCGCGCCCTGCTCCGGGCGCCGGATCGCTCGCACGTACGATGACCGGGTGAGCACCCCTGCCCCTGCACGTTCGAAGCCGCCTACGCCCGACTGCGCGCCCTCCCAGATCGGCCCGTGCACGAAGTGCCAGCACCCTTGTCACCGGTACGGGCACGGCGGGAACCCGCTGTGCGTGGTCTGCCGCCGGGAACTGGAAGCGTGGCGGGCCCGCCAGTAGTCAGGGGGCGATGCGTCCGTTGGCGTTGAACGCGGCGTAGGTGAGGGGCATCAGCTTCGCCCACTCGTTTTCCATGGCCTCGCCGACCATCTCGATCTCGCGCTGGGGAAACGACGGCGTTGTGGCGTCGGGGTGGGTGGTGCGCAGTCCGAGGAAGTGCATCAGGGAGCGGGCGTTGCAGGTGGCGTAGATCGACGAGTACAGGCCCACCGGCAGCACCGTGCGGGCAACCTCCCGCGCCACACCGGCGGCGAGCATCGCCTGGTAGGCGTCGTACGCCTGCCGGTAGGAGTTCACGGTGACCCGCTCGGTCAGCTCATGCTGCGCCTGGGTGCCCGCGGTGAACTGGTACTGGCCGGCCTTCCCTTCCTGGACCAGGCGCCGGTCGGGGCCGGGCACGTAGAAGACGGGCTCGAGTTCCCGGTAGCGCCCGGACTCCTCGTTGTAGGACCAGCCGGCCCTGTGGCGCATGAACTCGCGGAACACGAAGATGGGGGCGCTGATCAGGAACGTCATCGACGTGTGCTCGAAGGGGCTTCCGTGCCGGTCCCGCATCAGGTAGTTGATGAGGCCCCGGTTTCGGCGTGCTTGCGGGTGCTCGGTGTCGGTCTGGTCCCAGGTGATGAGGGAGTCGAGGGAGCGTTCGCCTTGGGTGGAGACGCGGGCGGCGAAGAGGACGTCGGCGTCGAATGCGGTGTGCTTGACGAGTTGGACGGTGACGTCGCTGCGGAAGGTCGGGGTGGGTGTGGGCATGGTGGGGTTCCGTCCTGCGGGTGGTGAGGTGCCCTCAGTCTGGCCCGGCTCGGCGGCCCGTGTTGCCCCTCGAATTCGGGCGCCCGCGGTCGCCGTCGGCGCAGGGGAAGGCGGCAAGCAGTTCGGTCATAGGCTCGCGGCGTGCTCCTCTCCGACAGAGACCTCCACGCGGCGATACGCGACGGCCGGCTCGGTATCGATCCGTTCGATGAGGCGATGCTTCAGCCCGCCAGCATCGACGTCCGTCTCGATGACCGCTTCCGGGCGTTCAACAGCCACGCGCACACGCACATCGACCCTGCGCTCGATCAGGACGATCTGACACGCCTGGTCCGGGTCGACGACGGCGAGCCGTTCGTGCTGCACCCGGGGGAGTTCGTGTTGGCGTCGACGTACGAGCGGGTGTCCCTTCCGGACACGCTCGCCGCGAGGTTGGAGGGTAAGAGTTCGCTCGGGCGTCTGGGGCTGGTTACGCATTCCACGGCCGGGTTTATCGACCCGGGTTTTGAGGGGCACGTGACGTTGGAGCTGAGTAATCTCGCGACGCTTCCGATCAAGTTGTGGCCGGGTATGAAGATCGGGCAGATCGCCGTGTTCGCGATGAGTGGGCCGGCGGAGCATCCGTATGGGAGTGCGGTGCGGGGGTCGCGGTATCAGGGGCAGCGGGGGCCGACGGCGTCCCGGTCGTGGCAGGGCTTCCACCGGACGGTGCTGCCTCGGTGATGCGTTGAGGGCTCTGCGTAGCGGTTATGATCTGCGTGGCGGGTGCTGACCCACGCATAGCGGAGCGAGTCGGACCACGCTTTGACCTCTGAGAACTGCACATCGGTAGCATGAATAGCGGTGCCCCCGGCTGCTTTCCTCAGCCGGGGGCACCGCATTTTTGTTCCGTGGGCCTATGCGGCCATGCTGGGGTCGAACCGGTCGTGGGCCGCCCCCTGCCAGATCTCCCAGTCGGTGCTGACGTGCCCGGTGCCAGCCGCCGTTCCGGTGGCGGCCCAGAAGGGGCGCAGGGTCAGCGGTCCGGACTTCTGCCGCCAGCATCCGTCCGCGTGCACGTCCGGGTAGGCGGTGTGGTTGAACTGGCCGGGCCCGTACAGGTGGCCGCAGCAGTTCACGCGCCAGTCGATGGCGCGGTGGGACTCGGGGACCCGGCGGCGGTCCATGGCGTCCTGGTAGTGGTGGTGGATGACGTGGTCGCCGTGGGCTTTGGCGGCTTCGAGGTTGGTGTAGACGCCCAGTGTCTGTTTGAACTTCTGCACGTTCCAGAGGTCGGCGCCAACGTCGGCCATGGTCGGTGTCCTCACTGCTCTCGGTGGTGCCGGTTCACGTGGTTGTTGATGCTCTCCTGGTTGCCCCGGTAGCCGCAGCCGCGCGGGCAGTCCTGCCAGAGTCCCGCGTCCACGGCGGCCTTGGTGACGGACTTGGTGTCGTCGGGGCCGTAGCCGTGGGCGTGGAGCATCTGGGCGACGGTGCCGCCGTGGTGGAGGGCGAGGAAGGCGGCTTCGGCGGTCTTGTCGTGCCCGGCGGCGAAGTACCGGCCGTAGCCGATCTCCTTGCCGCAGCCGCAGTAGCAGCGGCCGGTGGGCTGGACGGTGGTGCCTGTCATGGTCAGTTCTCCTCGGCGGCGGGGGCCAGGGTGAACGGCTCCCAGATGGCGGCGAGGTACTGACCGCGCTCGGCGAGCCATGCGCGGACGGCGGGCTCGTCCTCCTCGGTCACGATGCACTCGGTGGAGCGGAGGATCGCCTTGCGCTGGATGACCCAGAAGACGAGCAGCGTGTCCGGCTCGGGGTCCTCACCCTCCTCCAGGTACTCGCCGTCGTCACGCTGCCAGTCCCAGCGGAAGACGAGGTTCATGTCCTTGTCGGCATCGCCCCACTCCTCTTGGAACTCGGTCCACGAGGCATAGGTGTCGTGCAGGCCGTTCTTGTAGTAGTTGCCCTCCTTGCAGTAGTAGGGATGGTCGATCTCCCATAGGTGGGGCTGAGCCGTGTCGTCTGTCATGCCGTCAAACTACAGGGCTTGACTATCCAAGACAACCCAAGGATTCCAAGGGTTACGCCGGGAAGTTGACCCGCAGAAAGGGGCCTGGCGCGCCCGAACTCGGGATCGCCGGTACGCGGAGACCTTCCAGCTCCTCACGGGCCGTCAGGCGCCCGCGTGGCCGATCCGGGCAGAAGGCGGGGCGCCCGACCAACTGGTCTACGCTGAGTGCCAGCCGTCAGCCTGATAAGCGGCGCGCCGGACGCATCCACCGTCTGCCGCGCTTGGGCGGTCAGTGGACAGAGGGGCCGGAGCCGACGGGCGACGGCCCTTCGTCGTTTGTGCACGGGAAGTCGTCCGGGAACATCGCCGTCTGATCTGGGGATTGGTGCATCGACATCCCAACTACCTGCCACACCTGGCATGCAGGGCACATGGCGTCCTACCGTAGAGGTGTTGGCTCCTCCTGGGGCTGGTTCCAACTGGTTCGAGAGCGCGGTTCCGCAGGCAGTCCCTTTGGCGAGGGTGCGGCACCGCGCTTCTCGGCGTTCCCGGGGGATCGCACCGTTTGGTTCCCGATAAGCTCACATATAGCCAGCGATCACGAGAGGTAGGGGAGCAGCGTGGAGTCCGTAGAGATCGAACTGTTCGGAGGGCCAGCGCACGGTATGCATGTGGTCATCCCCGGCGAACCCATGAATCCGCCCGACACCTACGAGTTGCAGCAGGCTCCGGCCCACCAGGAGGCAGAGCCCCGCCGTCTCGTCTACCGGAAGGACGCAGAGCCCCGCCGTCTCGTCTACCGGAAGGACTTCGACACTCTCGGTAGGACCCTGTGGGTGTACCGGTACGAGGAGCAGGTGCTGTGAGCACCGAGAACCTTCCCGCCAGACCAGCTGACCGCCCGCCGCTCCCCACCGAGTTCGACCCCGAGCTCCGCGCCCGCCTCGCCGCCCTCGACACCGCCAGCGACACCCACGCCCGCGAGCAGCGCCCCGACAACACCACCCGCGCCTACGCCGCCGACTGGCGTGTCTGGGAGGAGTTCTGCGCCCAACTCCAGATCCCCACCGCCGCCGCCACCCGCGGCACCCTGCGCGCCTTCGTCGACTACCTCTGGACCCGCAAGCAAGCCGCCTACTCCACCATCGACCGCCGCCTCGCCGGCGTCACCGTCACCCTGCGCCAGCAATACTCCGTCGTCGTCGACCCCGAAGCCACCAAGGCTGCACGCGAGCTGCTGAAGGACTACCGGAAGAAAGCCGCCGAAGCCGAAGAGCCCGAGCGCGGCCGCGGCAAGGCCCCCGCCATGCGCCTGCACGACCTCCGCCGCATCGCCTCCCTCTGCGGCACCGACATCTTCGGCCTCCGCGACCGCGCCATGCTCCTCCTCGGCTTCTCCATCGCCGCCCGCCGCGCCGAACTCGCCGGACTCCGCCTGCGGAACATCCGCGACGACGACAACGGGCTCCTCGTCCACGTCGCCGTCTCCAAAACCGACCCCCGCACCGTCCCCGTCCCCCACGGCACCAGCCCCGACACCTGCCCCGTCCGCGCCTGGAAGACCTGGGCAGCCGCCGCCAGCATCGTCGACCCCGACCGGCACGCCTTCCGCCGCATCCACCACACCGGCAAAGTCCAACCGCACGGCCTGTCCCCGCAACGCGCCGGCGACCTCATCACCGCCGCCGGACTCCGCGCCGGATACGAGGACCTTTTCACCGGCCACTCCGTGCGCTCCGGCCTCGCCACCGAAGCCCGCCGCGCCGGCAAGGACCGTAAGGCCATCGCCGCCATCACCGGACACGCCGACGGCTCCAAGGTGCTGGACGGCTACATGCAGATCGTCGACCAGTGGAGCGAGCAGGACAACGCCCTGATTGGACTCGGACTGTGACCAACGAACGGACTGCTTACCCCATGCTCGCGCCCGCCTGCTGGTCATGGCCGCCCGAGCGTCCGACCAGCGACGACATTAGCCGTCGATTCTGGGAGGGCATCGACACCACGGGTTATAGCGCGAGCATGATCAACCTGTTGGAGGAGACCGCAGCCGCCCGGCACACGGACGAAGAGACGTTGAGGACTTGGCAGTCCGGCCGCTGTGCCATCTGTGGAGCGACGGGCCGCTGTATGGTCTGCGACCACGACCACGAAACCGGGCTGGTGCGAGGGTGGCTGTGCGTTTCGTGCAACACGCGTGAGGGTGTCGCTATCGGCCTTCCCGGAACTGTCATGGCTGCATATCGAGAGCGGCCGCCCACTGCCATCCTCGGATTGACGATCCGCTACCGGGATCCGTTCACCCGGCAGTGGGCCGTTCCCGAACCAGTCATCGAGGACGGCTGGGAGAACAGCCCCTCTGCCGACCTCACCTAGCCCGCCGCCAGTGCCTCCCGGAGGTAGTGGGGCAGGGCCTGCCGGGCGGCCGCCCCCACCTCCCCCGCGGGAAGTTCGTCGGGGGTGACGATGACCGGCTGCCCGCCGTCGGGGCGGGCCAGGGCCCGGAAGGTTTCCCCGCCGTGAGCGGATGTGCCGGCGAGGTAGGCAGTCAGGGCGGCTCGTGCGATGTCGGCGGGGTCGGCGGTGGTGGTGGCGCGCCCGTATCCTCGGCTGATCCACATACCGGTGACGATCTCGTACAGCTGGACTTCCCACGTGATCCGCGTGGGCTGGGTGTCTTCGCAGGTCATGCCGTACAGCCTGCCCGGCCGATGGGAGCGGCGCGCCGCATACGTGCAATTTCACGTCCCGGGCTGGCTGCGCGCGTCTCCGCCTGGGCTGCGGAGGACCGCGCCGGCCTCGAGGAGGATGCCGCGGGTGAAGCCGTATGAGCGTCCGGTGCTCTCGGCCAGCGTCCTGATGGAGACGCCGCTCGCGTATGCCTTTTTCAGGTCGGAGGCGAGCTTGTCGCGCTCTGTGCCGGTGACCTTCCTGCCCTTGCCTACCATGACCGTCTCCTCTGCCATGTCCCGAAGGGTGATCATCGCGCATCAGCCGCCGTTGGGGGTGTCCCAGTATCCGGTGTGGGCGATGGTGTCCGCGGTGACGGGGGGCTGCCGGTCGGCGAGGAGGGGGTGGGTGGCGGCCATCTGTCCGACGAGTTTGTTGACCCAGCGGGACTGCAACGCTTGCCGGTTGTCGTTCAGCAGCAGCGCGTGTTCGCCCGGGTCGGCGGGTTCGGGGCGGACCTTCAGGTACTCCTTGACGGCGGCGCCGGTGAGCGGCTCGAGGACGAACTGTTTGCCGACCGCTTCGTGGTCGTCGGGGGCGCGGATCTCCCAGGTGCCGTCGGGCTGGGGGTAGAGGTGGCGTTTGTCGACGCGGACGACGTGGGCGGGGCGCAGGCCCTCGAGGAGGAGCCAGACGGCGAGCCGGTCGCGTTGGTAGTGCCGGGAGTAGTGAGGGCCCCAGCCGCCGATGACGGCGAACAGAGTGGCACGTTCCATGCGGGCCAGGCGGTTTTTGGCGCCGGCGGGCCGGGTGACGCCGGAGCGTAGGGCGACCAGGTCGGGGGGGATGGTGATGATGCGGCGGCCGTGGGCGGCCTCGTAGAACTGGGTGAGGGCGCTGATGCGGCGGTCGTGGGAGCGGGCTGCTTCGGGGTGGTGGTCGGCGAGCTGGGCGAGGGCGTCGGGTCCGTTGAAGGGCCGGCCGTCGAGGTAGGGCGCGAGGAAGCAGTCGTGGGCCCAGGCGGCGATGTCTTGAGGGCGGGCGGTGTAGGCGTCAACTTGCCGGGTGCGGCACCAGGTGAGGAAGGAGCCGATCTCGCGCGCGTATTCGGCGCGGGTGGAGGGGCGCAGGGCGGATCCCGCGAGCCAGTCGTGCAGGAAGTCGTCGGCGTCCATGGCCTTATCCTGCCCGCCCGATGATCGGGTTACAAAACTTCCGGGCTACCTCATCCCCAGTGGCGGGGTGGTGGCGGTGTGCGTGAGGGTGCGGGGTGGGGTCGCGCGTGCAGGCTGGAGGGTGGTGGGGTGGAAGTTTTGTAACCTTGCCGATCATGGGGAGCGGGCGCGGGCCCCATGCCGGAGGCCACACGGGCACCGTATGCCGGAACCGGGGAAGGTGTTCCCCCTGCCCGCGGCGGGTCAGTGCCCTGTGGCAGGGTGATCGCCATGCCCTCCGCAGACCTTCCCGAGCTTCCCGATCCGTTCCCTGAGCACGCGTGGGATGCCGTCCAGCGCACGCTTTGACGGCCCGGCACTCCCGAAGCTGCGGTGAAGTGACAAGTAACTGAGAGTGACGCTTTGGGGGCTGCTCCCTCTGGTGGGGTTCCCCCCCAATAGCTTGCAGCCGGAAGACCTGGCAGAAGGGGCGGAACGGTGGCGAAGCGGTGGGACAAGTACGTGCGGGACCCGGAACAGGATGGCGAGGGAGAAGACGGCGGGGAGTAGGTCTTCGCGCAAGATCTGGACCCGTGGCGACTTCCTGAGCTACGCTGCGCGTGCGCGATCATCATACGCAAAGGCCACAACCCCGATGCGGGGAAGTGGCCTTCGGCATGTCCGGGGTCAGGCGGTGGTCGGCCGGTGCTTCTCCACGGCGTCGCGGATCCAGGGCTGCACCATGTCGTACCGGTCCAGGCGGGTGCCGATCTCTTCGGTCTCACCGGTTTCCTCGCTGATGCCGATCACGGTGAGCTTGGTGAGCTGCTCGTCTTCGTAGGTCAGCCGGAGGCCGGTGACGTCGTGGTATTCGTAGTCCGCCTTCAGGGGAGGAGCGTCGGTGACGGCGAGTTCGATGACTCGGGTGGTCTTCTGGCTGATCATGCTGGTGGTCGGCACAGTCTTCTTTCCTTCGGTCAGGCGGCAAGGCCGGTCTGGGACTGAGTCAGCTTCACGCGGGGACGGTAGTCGGCGTCGTCGGGGTCGCGGGCCAGCTCGTAGTAGAAGAGGGCCTGGGCGTCGTCGGCCGGCTGGGGCTCGGGGCGCTCGTAGGTGGTGTTGGCGGGCGGGGTGAGGGTGTAGCCCATCCGGTGGACCGTGTAGGAGAGGACGCCCGCGAGGTGGAATTCGCGGCGCTCCCGGCGGAGGCGGCACATGGCGATGATGACGATGCCGCCGCCGCGAACCTGACCGGTCTTGGTGATGCGGACGCTGGTGGTGCGCAGCTCCATGATCTCGATGGTGCGCACGGTGGGCTCGGTCTCGCCGGGCTTGAGGTAGGTGATCGTGACGGCTTGGCGGCGGTCGAGGCTGCGGTAGAGGTCGGCGAGGGTCTTGGTCTGGGTCTGGCGGGCGGTGATGCGCATTGCGGTGTCCCCTCGCTGTGTGGTGATGACACCACATTACCCATACTCCATTGCGCAAGCAAGGGGTTTGCGCGTACTGTGGTCCCCACCCCCCCCCCGCACGCCACAGCCATGGCGGGCGCAATGAGATATGGAGGACACTAGGTGGCTAACGCCCCCACGCACCCGCCGAACCGGTCCAGGAACGGCGGGAGCCCGCCGAAAGGACCGCGCATGCCGCGCAGCCGACGCCTCGCCCCCGAGGTTGTCCGTGCCCGTCTGACCGTCGCCTCGGATCGTCTCCGCCAGTCCGGGGACGAGGATTTGGCTGAGGCGATCGATGCGGTGACTGCCCCTCGCGGGTGGGAGCTGCTGAAGAAGCCGGTCAAGGAGACCGCCGCCGACCCGAACATGGCGTTGTGGATGAACAAGACCATCAAGGACGCCATCCTGGCCGCCTCCCGGGTGGCCGGCGACAGCCTTCCGGATGTGGTTGACCAGGGGTTCCGGGCGTTTATTGCCGGGGATTTCGTGCCGGCGAAGCCGTTGCGGTCGGCCCGCGGGTCGGCGACGCCGAAGGACAACTTGAACGTGCGTCCGTCGAAGACTCTGCGGGACCAGGTGGAAGCCCTGTGCCCGGCGAAGTCGACCGAGTTGGGCTGGCAGGTGACGCCGGGGCTGGTGGCTGCGGCGTGGCTGTATGAGGAGTACGGCATCACGGATGACGACCAGCGTGGTGTGACGGCTCCGGCCATGCCCGACCAGGAGTAGCCCTATCTGGGGGTGAGGCCGGGTCTGGACGCCGACAACCGGCCGGCCTCGCCCCTATCTCGTACAACCTCTATAGGAGACCTCAATGGCTCAGGCCATCCAGGCCGCCGCGAACGCGGGCGGTCCGACTTCTCACACCCGTTTTCAGTTCGCTCCGGCCACCAAGGAGCAGTCCAAGGCCCGCGTCGCCCTGGACGGGCCCAGCGGTTCGGGCAAGACCTACTCGGCGCTGACGATCGCCACGGCGCTCGGCTCTCGCATCGCTGTCATCGACACGGAGCGCGGTTCGGCCCGCAAGTACGCCAACGAGTTCGCCTTCGACGTCCTGGAGCTTGCGTACTTCTCCCCGGACGACCTGGTGGAGGCCCTGGCGGCTGCCGGGTCGGCCGGGTACGACGTCGTCATCGTCGATTCCCTGTCGCACTTCTGGTCCGGTTCCGGCGGCATGCTGGAGCAGGTCGACCACGCCGCGAAGAAGGGCTTCGGCGGGAACAGCTTCGGCGGGTGGAAGGAAGCCCGGCCGATGGAGCGTCGCATGGTCGATGCGCTGGTCTCGTACCCGGGGCACGTCATCGTGACGATGCGTGCGAAGACGGACTACGTACTGGAGACCAATGACCGTGGCCGGCAGGTGCCGCGGAAGGTTGGCATGAAGCCGGAGCAGCGTGAAGGGCTGGAGTACGAGTTCGACATCGTCGGCTCGATGGACTGGGAGAACACTCTCGTGGTCACCAAGTCCCGGGCACGGACGTTGACGGGTGCGGTGGTGCGGCAGCCGGGTATCGAGTTCGGTCAGCAGATCAAGGCGTGGCTGGAGGACGGTACGGCGGTGCAGCCGGTGCAGGACCTGATCACGGAGGCGAACCGGGAGAACGCCACGTTCGAGGACCTGGGTGCACTGATGCGGAAGGTTCGGGCGCGCCGGCTGGAGGGTGCGCCGATGCTGACGCCGGAGGGTTCTGCGACGACGCTGGGTGCCCATATCCAGGAGCGCGGCAAGCAGATGCGGAAGGCCGCGCAGGGCGGCGACACGGAGAGGGGAGCCGCCTGATGGGGTACCGCAACGACAACGACGCGTTGTCTGTTATGGATTGGTTCTGCGGGGCAGGAGGGTCCTCCCAGGGCGTTCACTCCGTGCCCGGCGTCCGCGTGGAGCGGGCCGCGAACCATTGGAAGCTCGCCATTGAGTCGCACGCCGCGAACTTCCCCACCACCAGCCACTACCAGGGCGACATCCGTAAGGCCCCGGTGTGGGACTGGCCGGTGACCGATATCTTCTGGGCCAGCCCAGAATGTACTAACTGGAGCGTCGCCAAGGGTAAGAAGCGGGACTTCGCCGACGCCATGCAGGGCAGCCTCCTCGATCTCCTCGCCTCGACCGACGAGGACGACGAGCCGTCTGCCGAGGAGGAGTCCCGGGCGCTGATGGAGGAGGTGCCGCTGTACCTACGCGGTGTGCAGGAGCGGGGCGGCTTGGTGAAGGCCGGCATCGTCGAGAACGTCACCGACGTCCGCGCCTGGGACCAGTGGGACCGGTGGATCGGGGAGATCCACAAGCTGGGCTACCGCACGCGGATCATCGCCCTGAACTCGATGCATGCGAACCCTCGGTCGGTGCACGCGGCGCCGCAGTCCCGGGACCGGCTGTACGTCGGCTACTGGCACGAGAGCCTGGGCCGCACGCCGGACTGGGACAAGTGGCTGAGGCCGCGCGCCTGGTGCTCCGGCTGCGACGCGTTCGTGCAGGCGATGCAGGTGTTCAAGGACCCGAAGCGGGACATGGGCCGCTACCGCAGCCAGTACGTGTACCGGTGTCCGAACACCCGCTGCCGCAACCAGGTCGTTGAGCCGGAGGCCCTGCCCGCCGCCGCGGCGATCGACTGGTCGATTCCCGGGCAGCGGATCGGTGACCGGGCCAAGCCGCTCGCCGACAAGACCCTCGCGCGCATCGAGGCCGGACTGAAGAAGTTCGCTCGCCCCGTGCCGATGATGGTCCCGGCCGGCGGCACCTGGCGGGACGCCGCGGTCTCCGTCGGCGAGCCGATGCCCGCGCGTACCACCCGCGAGAACGACGCGCTGATGGTGCCGCCGCTGATGGTCCCCGTCGAGGGCCGCGTGGGTAAGAGTGCGGCGTCCGCGCACGGCCCACTGCGGGCGATGACGACCCGCAACGAAACCGGGCTGGCTTGGCTGCCGTTCATTGCCGAGTTGCGGGGCGGCGGCTCCGTTGCCCGGACCGTGGCGGAGTCCCTCGCCACTGTGACCGCGTCCGGGAACCACCACGGGCTGGTCACGCCGCCGATGCCCGCCATGGTGATGCGGAACAACGGCTCCAAGGGCGACGGCGGCGAGCACTGCACCTCGCCGGTCGAGCCGTTCCGGACGATGACGACGGCCGGACACCAGTCGCTGCTCACGTGGGAGCACATGCTCGTCCCGTACTACGGCAATGGTGCCCCGCGGTCGGTGAATGAGCCGATCGGTGCGCTGACAACCCGGGACCGGTACGCCCTGGTGCGCGGTGAGGTCGACATCGACGACGTGATGTTCCGGATGCTCGAGCCGCACGAGATCGGCCGCGCGATGAGCTTCGCCGACGAGTACGTGGTCCTCGGGAACAAGCGGGAGAAGGTCCGCCAGTACGGCAATGCCGTTACCCCGAACGCTGCCGAGGTTCTGGTGTGCGCGCTGGTGGAGGCCGTCACCGGCGAGGACATCGACCGGTACGCAGAGCCGGAGTTCGCGGCCGCCGCCTGATTCATCTGCGCCATCTGCGGCCCGCCTTCGTGCGGGCCGCTCCTTTCAGCCCACCCCGCGGGGCTACCCACCACACCCATACCGGCCTACGCCGATCGGAGTTCCGTCATGTCTTCATCCGCCTTCTGGTTGCTCGCGCTCCTGGTCGTCTCTGTGCTCGGTACGCGTCTGGCTCTCCGGGGAGAGCGGCGGCGTCCGTCGTCGTATTCGCGCCGGCCGGATGTGCTGGCCCGGTGGCGGGCCCAGTCGACCGAGGCGCAGGCCGCGCACGACAACGCGGTCCTGGACGCGGCGGAGGCTGCGGAGAACGTGGTCGCGCGGGTGCATTCGCTGTACCGGCCCTGACCCGGGCCGGCCTGTCCAACCCGTCTGGCACACCATCAAGGGAGGTGAGCGCAGTGCCAGCATCTCGCATACCTGTTGTGGCCGCGTTCGCCGCCCTGGCCGGGGCGGCGTGCGGGGCCCGGCACTTCTACCAACTGCGGCGTGCTCTGGATGCGGAGCGCGCCGCGCGTCGTCTCACGGACGGTCTGCACCAGCAGGACCTCGAGGCGTTCACGATGCGGCTGCATCGCAGCGTGCAGGCGCAGCACGCCTTGCGTCAGGCCGACCTGGTTCTGGATTCGGCTCTTGCTACTCATCACGACCCGGAAGGGGGTTCCTCGTGACCCAGCCTGTTCGTCTGGATTCAGCTACTGCTCTCCGAGCGCTTGCGGACCATCCGCGCTACCGGTATCGGGGCTGCGCCCCCGACGTCGACAACCCGCGGATGGCGGCAGGTGACATCTCGGTGCCGGTGGATTCGTGGCAGGCCCCGGACCTGGATGGTGGGGAAGGCCTCGAGGCGCGGCAGGCGCGGGAGGCGGCCGCGGTGGAAGTGTGCGTGGGCTGTCCGGTGATGGTGCAGTGCCTGGCTTACGGGTCGTCGCTGACGCCGAAGGGGGAGTTGGCGGAGGAGCACGCGATCCTGGGTGGTCTGACCTCGTTGGAGCGGCACCGGGCGTTCGTGGAGTACAAGCGGGTACGGGAGACGGTGGCCCGGCCGGAGCCGGCTCCGGTGTCCCAGCTCCGCACCCGGCAGAAGCTTGCCGTCCTCAAGGCGCTGGCCCGGTTCGAGGAGCCCGAGGACGTTGCCACGGCGGCCGGGATGGACCTGCGGACGGCGAAGTGGCAGATCGCCCGCCTGACCACCCAGTTGGGTCTGGACAAGTCCGCGGGCCGTGCCGAGCTGCTGGCGGCCGCGGTGGAGCGGGGTCTCCTCGAGCCGGCGGACCTGCCCGACGTCCAGCCCGCCCCGGTCCCGGCTGCTGTCCCTGCTGCGGGTTGTGCCCGTGCGGTCCAGTCCCGTCGCCGCGGTCGCCGGGTGACGGTGGCGCCCGGCCAGCTCGCCTTCTTCGACTTCCCGGACGCTCCTGTCCCTGCCGCTCGGTCTTCCCGGGCGGCGTCTGTCACCACCCTGTTCCCGAACGCGCCTTTGGAGGCCGCAGCATGACCACTCACCCCACCACCACTCCCGCCTCCTCCGACGACGCGCAGGGCGGCGTTCTCGAGGACGCGGCGTTCGAGACGATGCGGACGGACGCTGTGCTGACGGGTCGGGCGATGTCGTCGGGCGAGTTCCTGGCGGGGCTGATCGCGAACGGTGAGCTGGCGACGGTGGGCCGGCCGGAGAAGCTGGCCGTCGACCTGTGGCCGGATGTGGATCCGGTGGTGGTGCAGCAGATCTGGGATCGGGCGTTGGCGGTGGGTCTGCATGCGGGTCGCCGGTCGGTGAGGCCGCGGTTGTACCGGGATGAGATGGATCGGGTGGCGGGCCAGTTGTCGGAGGCCGGGTTTCACGCGATGGCGGGGACGACCGCGCGGTCGCGGCGTCTGGTGGCGCCGGAGGTGCCGCATCCGGCGGACGGGGAGGGTGCGGGCGGGCACTGACTGCCTGTCGGGGTGTGACCAGTAGTACCAACGACACGAGGGGAAGGAAGGTGGGACAGGTGGTGGGGTCAAACGGTAGGCTGGTGCCTGCGCCAGACGTCCAGTCAGTTGCGAGGCCGGACGGAAAGCGTGCAGGAATGTCAGAAGCCCCCGCTGCCACGTTGGTGGCGGTCCCGGTTTGCGAAGCCGGAACGCGAGGGCTGTCGACACTCACCGCGCTAACGAATGAAGGTGCCGACGTGGCAAAGAGTACCCGGACATCCGGACGATCAGACAGTGCAACCTCAGCCACCGCCGTGAAGATCACACCGGCGATGCATGCGGGTCCTGTCACCACTACCCCCTCAGTCGCATGACCGCCCGGGGCGAGATGTCCGACGAGGACATCCGTCTGGCTCAGATCCGCGCCGTCCGCGAACTCATCGCCGGACGCGCCGACGACGCCACTGTCTGCGTCGCCGAACTCCATCAGGCACTGGATAACCCGATCGGCGAGTTCATGGTCGACATGGCGGCGCCCGGCCCGAGGGACCTCCTCGCCTGGCTGGACCGCGCCATCAGCAAGGCGGAAGCAGACGCCGACCGTTGGCACGACGTTGAGTGCGAGTCGCACGGGACCGGCTTGATTGACGCAATCGTCCTGCGAGACGCAACGCTCTGCGACTGTGCTGGCCCGGCCGCTGTACGGCGCCGCTGCGCCGCCGACCGGAAGCTGCTGGAACTCCACAAGGCCGTTCCCGACCATGGCCGGTACAGCGAAGCCCAGTGCCCGGCCGACTGCGACGGCGAGCACAGTGCACCCCCGGTGTGCGCTTCCTGCCGAACCTACGCAGGTGATCCCGTGGCGTTCCCCTGCCCCACGGTCCGTGTGGTGGCGGAGGGCTACGGCTGGACGGAGGGCGAGCGATGAGCGTTCATCGTCTGTGCCCGCGCTGCAACAAGGTCGTCCGGGTGCGTGTCCGTGACGGCGCCTATGGCGTTCACCGCAAGGGCGCGTACTACAACTGCACGGCCTCCGGCCTCACCCCTGAAGAGGTCCGCCAGGGCATGACCGCCCTGGGCAAGCGGACCGCCGAATACCTCGCCACCAAGGCGCAGGAGCAGACCCCACCCACTGAGGGGGATCAGATGACGTAGCCGCTATGGGGCGGGAGATTCCTCGACCGCCCCGGCCGCTTCCCCCGGTCTGGTGCGCCAACACCATCCGGGCCCTGCGGCCCTCGTGCCACTGATCGGACGCCAATCCGATCTAAGGCCCGCCGGGCGCCAACCCGAGCGAGCAACTTCCAGGTTCTAGCCGAACCACTTTCACCACCAGGCGGGCTTTTACGTCCCGCAGGACGGCAGGTACATAGTGCCTCAGCGCACCCCCTCTTGTCAGCTCGACCACCCCGCGACGGGCGATTCACGGCTTATCTGCCCCCCTTCAGGCGGCACCCAGTGCCCCGAACGGCGTCTCGCCGTGCCCCTCGCACGCGGCACCGCCCAGGAGATCGCCCACACCGCATCCCGCCGCAGCGGACCCCGAAAGTGGCTCCGCGCTGTCCAGTGGCTCATCGGCGCCGGCCTCCACCCCAAGGCGAACGCCACCACCCTCCGCGTCGCCGAGGACCTCGCCGCCCGCATGGACTACGACACCGGGCACGCCCGCTACTGCCTCGACGAGACCGCCGCACGACTCGGCGTCTCCCGGGCCACCGTCAAGCGGCACGTCGGCTACCTCCGAGAGCTCGGCGCCCTCGCCTGGGTTCAGCACGGCACCCGCACCAACGTCCGCCGACTGATGGGGCTCAAGGGCTACGCCGCCACCGCCACCGTGTACGCCGCGGTCATCCCCTCAGTGTTCGACCACGCCATGGGCCACCGCATCATCGGCACCGGCTACACGGCGCGCGTCATCATTGACCAGCGCGGCCAGGCTCAGAAGCCTGTGGATACTGCTGGTAACTCGCCTGTGGATAACTCCGCTCTCGGGGGCCTTGAGCCCCCTTCCCTCACCTTGGTTAAGGAAGAGAGTCAAGTTCAGGTAGTGGGTGGTAGTAACTACACCTCGCAGGCTCGGCCGCCCAAGAGCCGGATCCCCCACCAGAACAGCAGCATCAACGGTCGCCGCCGCACCGCCGCCGACGTTCAGAAGGCAAACCAGACCGTTCGCCTGGTGCGCGCCCTCGTCAACTGGACCCAGACCGTGCCCCTGCGGCGCCTGGAGTACGTCCTCCGCCCGTGGACCGACCGCGGCTGGGACGCCCTCCGTATCGCCGACGAACTCCACGGCCTGTGCTCCGGCATGCGTTGGAAGCCCAAGCGCCCGGACGCGTTCATCCGCGCCCAGATCGCTAAGGACACCGCGCACGAGGAGATGTTGGCGCAGGCCGTCGCGTGGGAGGACTCCACCGCCTACCGGCAGATGACCGCCCTGCGTGCCCTCCTCGCCCCCGCCGCCACGGAACCCGAGCCGGAGCCGGAGCGCACCGACGAAGACCGCCTCCGCGCCCGCATGGACTGGAACAACTGGCCCGAGGTCCTCGACCACTACGAGGAAGACGACCTCGACGCCATCGACCTGTACGGCAAGCGCCTCGTCGACTTCGCCATCGAGCAGGGCGCCCGCACCCGCGCCTACCTCTGATCGGAGACCGCCATGCCCAACACTCCTGAGACCGTGGACTTCCTGACGGTGCCCCTCGCCGACGGCGGCACCTGGACCCGCCTGGACCGGCTCACCGACGGCCGCATCATGTGCTGCATCTGCTTCGAGTTCTGCACTCGCGACCAGCTGAACCAGGTCGACGGCGGCGTGGAAGACGTCTGCAAGCCCTGCGTCCGCAAGGAGGCAGCCGTCGCTGAACTCCCCAGCAGCGCCTGCCGCATAACCCTCGACCCCGGATGGGGTGGTGCCATCCAGGTTTGCACCCGCGTCAAGGGCCACGACGGCTACCACCGCGACGACCGGACGGCCGGAGGTGCCCAGTGACTGAGCAGGCATCCGGCGCCGACCTCGCCCGGCAGGCCCTCGCCGCCGCCCGCGCCACCGCCAAGACCGCCCCCGCCCCGGGCCCCAGGAAGACCCGCCGCACCCGGCCGGCCCGCGGAGAAGGACGTGACCCCCAAGGCCTCGGCGCCATCCTCGGACGCCTCACCGCCGAACAAGGCTGGGACACCGGACTCGACGGCGGCAACCTCATCGACCAGTGGCCCACCATCGCCCCCACCGAACTCGCCACCACCGTGCAGCCCGTCGCCTACGACCCCGACCGCGGCATCCTCGAACTCCGACCGTCGTCCCCCGCCTACGCCACCCAGGTCCGCCTGTTCCAGCACCAGCTCGCCAAACACCTCAACACCGCGCTGGGCCGGCCCGCCGTCCGCACCATCCGCGTCCTCGCTCCCGGCCACGCCACGGCGGCCGCCGACACCGGCCCGGAGCCCGAGCCGGCCAAGCCCACGGACACCCCGGTGAAGACGAGGGAGACCGCGCACCCCGGGTACCGGGCTGCCCTCGAAGCCGCCCTCACCCACCGGCCCGAACGCCAGCACACCAACCCCTACGTCGGCGAAGCAGCCGCCCGCCAGGAAGCCGCCATGCGCGCCCACCGGCAAGCCGAAGACGAACACCGCGACGCCGTGTGGGAACTGGACCGGCTCACCGTCCCGGAGGTCGACCGCAGCGAAGCCGCCCGCCGCGCCGCCCTCGCCTACAAACGGCAGGCCCCCGCCGACGGCGGCACGCCCCGCCGACTGTTCGGCGCAGCCTGACCGGCAGGGGCAACGCGGCGGCGGTTCCTGCGGCACCGTGTACGCGATCAGCACTGCACGAACGGAGCCGCCCATGGTCCTCACCCGCACCCCCGCCTGGCACACCCGCGAAGCTGCGGACGAACGGGCATGGCTCGACCACTGGGCCCAACTCCACCTCGCCCCCCTCCTCGAGCCCCAGCCCGTCCCGGCCGCCGCGCCGGCCCTCACCCTCGCCGGGAGCCCTCGATGACCACCATCGTCTACCCACGCCAAAACCCCCGCCCCCGAGCCGCCATCTCCAGCACAGCCCTGGACGCACCGGAGGCCGCCCGGGAAGTCGCCCGCACGCTCCGCCGACCCATCGCCGACTTGGGGCTCCCCGCCTGGCCGCGGCCCCGGCTCGTCCACGACCACGCCGCACTGTTCCGTGAGCCGACGTACGCCGACGGCCAGCCCTACGCGACCGACGACGACGAGGACGACCAACCGGCGGCGCCCTGACCGCCCACCGACGTATACCGCGGTATACGCGCCCACCTGGTTGGCAAACCTCCTCTGCGGTCCCCGAGGCGTATACCGCGGTATACGCCCGCCACGGTGAACCCACCGCCCAATCCCAGACCCCACCCCGCCCATCTGAGAAGCTATGCCCCGTCCGAGTACCGAGAGCCCTTCTCGGGAAGCACACGGAAACGGAGCACCATGCCCTCCTCAGTCCTCGTCGTGTCCACCGACCCCCAAGGGTCAACCATCTGGTGGGCCGACCGCGTCGGCGACAACCTCCCCTTCGACTTCGCCGCCGCCCACGAAGACCCCGACAGCCTCGCCGCCCTGAAGGGCTTGGGCGCGCAGATCCACGTCATCGCCAACCAGAAGGGCGGCGTCGGTAAAACCACCACCGCCGTCAACCTCGCCGCCGTCACCCACGACGTCCTCGGCAACAGCGACGACCGGCAGCACATCTTCATCGACACCCCCGGCAGCCTCGAGAACGAACACATCCTCGCCGCCGCCCTCGACGTCGCCGACGACGTCCTCGTGCCCATGCCGCCCGAGCCGCTCGCCTTCGACCCGACCGCCCGCACCATCGAACGCGTCATCGTCCCCCGCGGTCTCCCGTACACGGTCGTCATCAATGCCTGGGACCCGCGCGACGGCAAGGCGGACCTCGAGGACACCGTCGCCTACATCGACGCCATGGGCTGGCCCCGCGCGAAGACCGTCATCCGCCGCTACAAAATCCACACCCGTGCCGCGTCCGAAGGCAAGGTCGTCACCCAGTACGCCGACAACGGCACCACCCTGCGGGCCCGCGAGGACTACTTCCGCCTGGCCCTGGAGCGCGGCTACGGAGGACGCCGCTGATGGCCGGCAAGCGCGTCTCCCTCGCCTCCCTCGCCGAAGCCAAAGTCGAAGCCGTTCCCGGGGCCAGCCGGCCCGACCTCATCCACGTCCCCCCGAACACGGTCGCCCCCACCCCCCTCAACCCGCGGCGCGCCTTCGACGAAACCGAACTGATAGAGCTCGGGGAAGACATGCGGGCCGGGCAGCTCCAGCCGTGCGTCGCCGTCAACAAGGCCGCCTACCTGAAGCTGTACCCGGAGCACGCCGACCGACTGCCCGACGGCTGCCGGTACATCATGGCCGCCGGGGAACGCAGGTGGCGGGCCGCCGCCAAGGTCGGCCTGGACAGCCTCGATGTGATGCTGCGGCACGACCTCACCGAATCCCGGGTCCGGTTCCTCGCCGCGGTGCTCTCGGAGAACGTGCAGCGAGCCAACTTCAACCCCATCGAGGAAGCCGACGGGCTGCGCGCCATGCTCGACCTCCACGACGGGAACCAGGCGGCCGCCGCCAGGGCGATGGGCAAGTCGAAGGCGTGGTTCAACCAGCGGATCGGCCTGCTGCGCCTGTCCGATCAGATGGTGGAGCTCGTCTTCGCGGGGAAGCTCACCGCGTTCAGGGACATGCGCCGGTACGCGGCCCTACCCCCCGGCGAGCAGTACACCGCGTGGAAGTCGGACCAGGAGCAGCCCCGCCCGCCGAAGCCGCCCCAGCCCGAACCGCCCGCGGCTGCTCCTGCCCGTGATGCCGGGCAGCCGGAGGCGTATACCGCGGTATACGCCGGGCCCGCAGAACCCGCGCCTGCCCCGGACGTCCCGGCGGTGTCCGGTTCGTCCTCGGGCCTCCGGAAGGAGCTGTCGCCGGAGCCGGCCACCGCACCGGTGGAACCGCCGGCAGGCGGACTTGAGCGCGCCGAACCGGCGCCTGGTGCTCCTGAGGCGCTGCGGCCCGAGCCTGAGCTGATCCCCGACCCGCGGCCCGAGCCATCGGCGGAGGGCAGGCGGTTCCCCTACGACAGTCCAGGGGAGGCAGTCATGCTGCTGGCGCATCGGATGGGCGACGACGCGTTCTTCGAAACGGTGCGGCTCCTTGTCATGAAGGCCGCCGACCGTAATGGGGGCCGTCTGCACGGCATCCTGCGTGACACGGTGAAGGAACGCTCTTTGTAGAGCACCTGCTCCGGTATTCGGCCCTCACCATGATGGTGGGGGCCGACGTCGTCTTCCGGTCAACTTCCATCCCATACAGCCCAGTTGCCGGGGTTTCTGCATCACCCGCTCGAGTGACACCAGCCCGCGACTCTTTCCTCGCGCACCAGTTCGTGGATTGGGTGGAGACTGCTGCCAAGTCTGGGGCTGCCGGCGGCAGGCCGGGAACGGCGGAGGTGGATCGCAGCCCACCCGCCGGATCCCGGCCCCCACACCTGGCACCTCTCCTGGCCGCACGAAAACAGGGGGAACAGGGTCCTGCGGTGTGGCGTCATCCGGGATTAGACTCCCGTCATCTGGCGGGCGTACGCCCGTGAGGTCTCAAGGCCCCTCCCAGTCGCCCCGATGGTGTGTTGTCGGCAACACCGCACCCCGGACCGCGCAGGAGGGGCCTTCCCCATGCCCACACCACCCCTTCACGCCCCGTCCACGCTCCTTCAACCCCGGGTAACGCACTGGCCAAAATTCGTTTCGAATGCGAGTCAATAGCCGAGAACCCGCCTCCATGTCTTACTCACACACCATCGGCAGTGTCACAGTGGCAACCCGCACTCCGGACTGGCAGCCGGATGCGCACCCACCACCCCGGCACCCGATCAGTGTCGGTGCACCAAACCTTCCCATCTGCCGGAGGAGCGGAGACGCCCCATGTCCGCAGAGCCGACCCGTCCCGGGCCCGACCGACCATCCCGCCCGGCCACAGTCCTCACTTTTCCGACGGCGAGCCGGCCCCCGCGCCCCACGCGCAGGGAAAGGACC
The DNA here is from genome assembly GCF_000829695.1 of Streptomyces sp. NBRC 110035. Taxonomy (GTDB): domain Bacteria; phylum Actinomycetota; class Actinomycetes; order Streptomycetales; family Streptomycetaceae; genus Streptomyces. The sequence goes on from NZ_BBNN01000040.1 coordinate 64,525, forward strand.
CCTGTCGTGCCACCCGACCCCCACACGGACGCCCACCAGCGGCTCGCCGCCACCATCGAGGCCGTGTTCGCCCGCCACGGCCGCAGCCTCACCGACGACGACACCGCACAGGACTACCGCATCACCCTGACCGAGGTGCGGCGGATGTTCCAGGGCGCCCACGCCCAAGGAGTCCTCGGCAGCGAAGCGCACCGCGAACTGGACGCGATGATCGAAGGCATGGCGGCGGTCCCCGACTTCCTCACCTGACGCCGGGTGAGGCCGGGGTGACCCGGGCTGCTTCATCACGGCCACCCCGGACACTCAACAGCAAATACGCCCCGTTGATCATTTGACACAGTCTGTTCAACAGGCGCCCCAGATGTGCCACGATGGGCCGACCGGGTAGACCCGGAGTACCAACCTCCAGCCGCCCCGGCGTGCGCCCCACCGTGCCCACGGACCCAAGTGCGCCCCGGGACAGGCAGCTGGATGAACAGGGGACGGGGACAGCATGGGCCAAGACACCAGCATTGCCGCAGCCAGAGCCCTCCGACTGCTCAACACACCAGCCCTGCGACACCCTCCCACCCGCGGCCCCCAAGAACGCCGCACGGCATCCACCACCCCGGCCGCACCGCTCAACCTCGGCATCGTCGACTACCTCGCCCGCACCGTCGCCGAAGTCGCCGACCACACCCGGGAAGTGGACCCGCAGGCCGGCCCGCCCCCGGACCGGGTGGAGGACATCTACGACTGGTACACCGCCCACACCGGCGACGCTGACGAGGACCAGCAGCGCCGCCGCGACACCGTGATCGAGCGTCACCGCCTCGAGCACGCCGTACGGCTCGGCGAGTTCGACGAAGTGTGCAAGCATCCCTGCCCCCGCTGCCGATGCTGGGGCCTGATGTGGCAGGCCGCGGGTAACCGGGCCAGGTGTACGAACCGCCGGTGCCGTACCCCGGACGGCATGAGCTCCTCCTGGACCCTCGGCCGGCTCGCCGCGCAAAAGGTCCAGCGGACAGAAATCTGGCGACTGAACGCAACCTGATCCGCCCCCAACGGGTCTACCCAGCAACATCCACAACTGGACACATCCCCACCCAAGCGGACCCCTGCTGGGTTCGCGCCCGTATCGGTCGCCGTCAGCTGCGAACTGTGGCCGCCGACCTGGGAGGCCACATGGCCGCAACGCACTACAGTCCCCTGCCCGAGCAGATAGAGGACCCGGTCACCTACCAGGAGGCCGCAGCCCTGTTCGCCCGCACCGGGCATGATGCGCCCGTGTCCACGCTCCGCCGGTGGGCCAAGGAGGACCGTCTGGAGACGGTGAAGTCGGGGCGGACGGTCTACGTGTCGTGGAGCGACCTCCTGGAGGCGCACGCGAAGCGGATGGCGGTGAAGCTGAGGGCGTCGTCGAACTGGCCTTGACTGTCCGCATGAGCTAGGCCCTGATCTCCAGTTGCTGGGGGTCGGGGCCTTTTTCATGCCCACACTCTGAACCTATTGCATTCGTAATGGAATATGGGTTAACTTGGGTTTGCAGTCACCGCCACACCCTGAACGGGCAGGCGACGCACACCCATCCCCACCCCGGAGCACCCATGGCCGTGATCACGCACGCCCACACCCGACCCGAAACCGACTACTACGCCCTCCCGGCCACGCTCCAGGACGCCTTCGACGAGCTGATGGAGCAGGCCGACCAGGCCGGCACCACCGACCACTTCCTCACCCTCATGGCCCGCGCCGCCAGCCTGACCGGCATTCGACTCCCGGCCAGCGGCGACATACGGCGCTGCGCCTGCTCCTGCATCTGCGGCTGCATCTTCGACGCCGAAGACCCCGACGCCCACGTCATCGAGTGGACCGACGGCTACAACCTGGGCCGCCTCCAGTGCCCCACCTGCCACGACCGGCACTCCGAAACCGCCTGAGAACGCAGACACCCCGATGCACCCGCAAGCCCGCCCGGCCGCGCATGACCACCGCACTGCGCGGCCGGGCGACCAACCCCCAAGGAGACGCCGCATGGCCACCACCGCCATGAACCTGCACGTGATGGCCGCCTACGCGAACCTCCACGGCATCCACACCGGCGACCAGTTCGCCACCGGCGACCGGCTGGACATCTGCGCCATCGCCTACGTGGTCGCCAAAGACTGCCCGGCCCCGCCCGTCTTCTACACCGACGAGTGCGCCTCCCTCGACCTCATCGAAGCCAGCGAGCCGGCCATGGACGCCATCCGCGCCATCTCCGCCTCCCTCCACTCCGAGCCGTGCGAGACCAACGGGCAGCCCGACTACATCGAGCACGTCTCCAACTGGGCCGCCACCCGCGCCCCGTTCTCCAGCGCGCCGCCCACCCCCAGCGAGGTCATCGGCCGCATCCTGCGGGCCGCCCTCGCCCTCGACACCGACCGCCCCTCCGCCGTCGCCTGACACCCCGAACGGAGCCCCTGCCATGAGCGCCATGACCCCCGAGACCACGAACACCTCCCCCGCCGACTCCTACAACGACGGCCTCATCGACGGTGAACTCGCCGCCATCACCCACCTGCCCTCCGCCCGCATCCACGCCCGCGCCGCCATGGCCGACGAGTACGACCCGCTGTACGCGCAGGGCCTCATCGACGGCTACCTCCACGCCATCGCCGTCAACGCCGCCCTCATCGAGAAGGAGCAGACCGCATGAGCGCCCGCGACGAACTCCGCCGCTACGTCCACCTACTGGCCGACGCATGGACGCCCTGCGAGACAACCGACGCCCGCGTTGAGAAGCTGTACGGGCTCGTCCGCGCTGAGGTACTCGCCGAGGCCAAGGCTGAAACCGTCGCCTGGCTGGTGAAGAAGGCCAGCGAGCGGAACATGCAGGACGCCGCCGTCCTGGCATCCAAGCTCGACCGAGGCGCCGTCCGCATCTTCATCGGGACGGACTACTACCGGGGCGCCATGGACGAGCACCGCGCTGAGGTGCTCGCCGAAGCGGCAGCAGTGGTCGACGCGACGCTGACGGAAGAACCCGACACCATGCGCGCCTCCGCCCTGTACGAAGCCCTGCTGAAGCTGCGCGCCATGCCGCCCTGCACCTGCGCCCGCAGCTGGGGCCTCCACGGGAAGGCCTGCCGAAAGTACGTGGCTGGCCACGAACTGCTCAGCCCTGCCAACGCCCTCGCGGCCTACCGCGCTGAGACGGACGCCAGGTGACCTGGCCCGACGGCATCGCCCTCGCCGTCGGGCTCACCGCCCTCACCCTCATCCTCACCCACCAGCACCGGAGCACCACCACCCAGCACCCCAGCAGGACGGAGCACCGCAATGGCCCGCACCAGCAACACGGCGAAGAAGACCACCAGCCCGGCGAAGAAGACGACCGCGAAGAAGACCGCCCCCGCACGGACCCCGCGTAAGAGCGCCGCCAAGACCGCCCCCGCCACGCCAGCCACGCCCCGCCTGTCCCTCGTCAAACCCGAACCCGCTCGCCCCCACCTCCCCACCCGCGCCCGCCACTGGATGACCGACACCCAAGGCCACGCCACCCTCGCCGCCCGCATCGCTGGCATCCCCACCCACCGCATCCACGACTGGCGTGACCACCGCGACGGAACCGCCACCCGCCCCCTGGCCGACGGCAGCCACCTCCACTACGACCACACCACCCGAACCCTCACCTGGCACGCCCCCTGCCCCCAGGGCGCCATCCACGCCTACCGGCTCGACTCCCCGTCCACCGCCACCACGGCCCGCATCCACGCCGACCGCTGCACCACCCCCCACACCGACCTCAACCACATCCCCGCCCTCACCCCCGACGAACTCGCCGGCTACGGCATCCACACCGGCCCCACCTGGGCCCGCCCCGACGTCCTCGGCGAAACCCCCACCCAATCCATCCCCGACCTCGACCACATCTCCGGCCCCTACCCCGAGCCGCGCGCCCTCGGCGACCAGCTCACCCACTCCGGTACCGACACCACCGCCACCCAGCCCATGAATACCCGCGAGATAGCCGCCGCCCTCGAAGCCCGCACCGACAACGACCTCGACACCGCGAAGGAGCACCCGGACCATGCCTGAACTCCTTGTCCTCATCGACAACAAGCCCACCCCTCTCCACGACTGCGCCTGGGTGGAATACGCCTCCTGCGGCTGCGCTGTCAGCGTCGCCATGGCCGCCATGGACGACGGATCCCGCGCCCTGCCCACCGAGGACGACGCCCGCCGCCACCTCGAACCCAGCAAGAGAGCCCGGGACAAGCAGATCCGTCAGGGCGACCGCCTGGAACTGATGACCATGGACCGCTACCACGCGGAGGTCGAACTGGCCGTCCGCTGCCCGCACCTCAAGGGCGACACCACGCAGCAGACGCTGGACCCGGCACAGGGAGCCACCCGTGCCTGAGACCACCCCCGGCTACGACGCCGCCCTCGCCGCCGCCGAACACCACGCCGCCATGCTCAAACGCCACGACCCCTTCTACATCACCCAACTCGCCAACCAGCTCGAGCAAGCCGTCGAATTCCGCATCCCCTGCCCCGGACACCCCCACCACGCCGACCTCCGCATCAAACGCCGCCTCGACGGCCAGGCAGACGGATGGGCCGTCCTCAACGACAACCCCGGCAACGAACACGCCTGGACCGGCACCCGGTGGATCTACCGCGGCAACCTGACCCGCGAACAGATCTACCGCTACACCCGCGACGACGCCATCGAGGAAGCCACCCGCATCGCCCCCCTCGAAACCGCCGCGTTCCTCGCCCACATCGAACGCCTCCGCGCGCAGCACCAGGAAGGAGTCACCCAGTGACCATGACCGCCCCCGAAACCGCACACGGCGGCATCCTCCGCCCCCCGTCCTGGCGCCTCGCCCTCCCCGCCCAAACCAAGCTCATCAACGCTAACCAGACCATCCACTACCGGCGCAAAGCCGAACTGGTGAAGGTCATCCGCAACGCCGCATGGACCATGGCCCGCCACAGCAACATCCCGGCCCTCCAGCGCGCCCACATCTACTTCGTCATCCACCCCGACACCAGCATCAAACGCCGCGACCCCGGCAACTGGGCCCCCTCCGCCAAAGCCGCCGTCGACGGCCTCGTGGACGCCGGCGTCCTCCCCGACGACGACGCCACCCGCCTCATCGGACCCGACCCCCGCATCGGCCACCCCGTCAAGGGCTCCCAACTCGTCCTGTGGATCACCGACCTCAACCAGATCCACCCCGACCACCTCGCCCTCCTCAACCCGCCGGCCCTCCCCGGAGACCCCCGATGAGCCTCACAACCGCCCGTACCGGCCACGGCATAAGAAATGCCTCGCTGAGCGCTCCGGAGCACCCTCTCGGGACCCGGGAGAAGCGCACCGCCGTCAACTACGCCCTGAGTGCGAAGGGGATACCCGCGAAGGCCTGCTCCAAGTGCTGGGTCATCTAGTCGACGGGAAACTTCTGCAAGAAGAAGAGCGCCTCTGATGGGCTTGAGTCCTACTGCCGAGCCTGCGCAGCGGCCACGTACACAAGGCGGATGGCTGAAGACCCGGGCTACCGGGAGATGATGCGCAAATCTTCGCGGGAGTCTCACCGGAAGTTCTACCCCGAGCGTCGGGCAGTGATCCAGCAGCGAGTGAAGCGGCGGCGCCTTCAGTACCTTGCCGAGAACGCGAACAGGGTGCAGGACCCGAAGGTTCTCAAGCGGTGCGCCGGCCAGTGCGGCCAGATGCTACCCGAGACGGAATTTCGGCTGAACCGCGGAGTGGCGGGTGGGCTGCGCGCTCGCTGCAACCACTGCTCGGATGCCTGCAAGAGGGCCCGACGAACCTGCTTCGAGGCGTTCGGTGACCCTGTCGGCCAGGCCTGCTACCTGTGCGGACACGAGATAGAAGCCCTGCCTGACGCGTGGGTTGACCACGTCATACCGCAGTCCCAGAGCGGACCTGATACGGCGGACAACGTCCGCTGGACGCATGAGCTGTGCAACCTCAGCCGCGGAGCGAAGCCGCTCACCCCTGAACAGTTCCAGCGCTTTCAGCGCATCGTTCCTACCTTCCCGGGAGCCCAGAAGTGACCACCACGCTGCACCTGACCCGCGCCCACAACTGGCGCACCTCCGCCGCCTGCCAGGGCGTCGACCTCGAGATGTTCTTCGTCGACAACCCTGGCACCCAGGCCCGCATCCAGGGGATTTGTCGAGGCTGCCCGGTCCGCACCAGCTGCCTCGCCGACACCCTCGACTACGAGGGGCAGTCCCACATGCGGTGGGGTGTCGTCGGCGGGCTCACCACCTGCCAGCGGCGGGCCCTGCGCTGCGAGGCCCTGCTGGGGAACCGGCCGAACCTGAAGCAGGCGCGGGTGTTGTCGTCGCCGGTGTGGGCGGCCGTGATGGTGCCGTTGCGGCATCGCGGGTTGTCGCCGGCGCAGATCGCGGTGGAGCTTCGTGCGCACGATGTGCTGGTGTCGGCGGTGACGGTGCGGGTCGCGGTGTGGTGGGCGGGTGGTAAGGGCAGTGTGATGCCTCGCCGTGGTCCGGGGGATGGCCGGCAGGTGTGGGAGTTGGTGCGGGATGAGTGCCGGGAGGTGGTGTACGGGCTGCGGGAGTTGGGGGCGGGGAATCGGGATGTGGCCGCCTATTTGCAGGTGTCGGAGGACGCGTTGGCTCGTGCGATTCATGCCTGGCGTGCCGAGGCCTCGGAGGGGGTGAAGGCGGCATGAGTGGTCTGTCTGCTGAGCGGCGTGGTGACCTCGCTGAGGGGATGCTGCCGGTGGCCGCGAACCTGGCTGTCCTGGTGCACGGTGATGGCGGCCCCGAAGACGTTGCGCAGGTTCTTGAGAGTTTGGACGACGTCCAGAAGAACGCGCTGATCGTGGTCCTGGCCGGGTTGGTGGATCCGGAGCAGCCGGTGGGGAAAGCGTTGGGCTGGCTCGACTTCAACGAGCACGGCAGTCTGACGGTGCCGGCGTCGTGGTCCGAGGAGCGTTCGGTACGCGACCTGGCCCCGGATCCGGCCGTGGACCTGGATGACGACTTCGTGGACCAGGAGGCCGTCACCCGGTTCGTGCGCGGGTTCCGCGTCGACAGCTTCACCGACACAGAGTTCCTCGAGGCCGTGAAGCAGTGCGTCGCGAAGGGGATGAGCCTGGGGGACGTGGATCAGCTGCGCCGGTGGCCGCGGAAGACGACGGAGAACTGGGTGAACCGGCTACGGAAGCAGTACCAGCGCTCTGGTCGTACGTTTCCGTCGCTGGCCCAGCCGGGGGCCCGGGTGCTGTCGGAGCAGGAGGTGATCGAGATTCGGGAGCGGTCCGCGGCCGGCGCTTTGGATCTCGATCTGGGGATGGCGTTCGGTTTGAACTCATCCACTGTCGGGGCGATCTGCCGGGGCCGGTCGTACGCCCAGTACGGGGGGCCGATTCGGGAGCCGAAGAAGGTGCAGCACCTGGCGGGGACGCGGAAGCACACGTGTGGGCACGGGGACAACTCCCTGGCCGCGAGGAACGTGAAGCATGAGATGGGAGAAGCGGCATGAGTGGCGACACGGTGATCACGGTGTGTGGCAACGTCACCAAGGACCCCGAACTGCGCTGGACGAACAACGGTGTGGCGGTCGCGAAGTTCACCGTGGCGTCCACGCCGCGGACGTACAACCGGGACAAGCAGGCGTGGGAGGACGGGCCGACGCTGTTCCTTCCGGTGACGGTGTGGCGGCAGCAGGCCGAGCATGTTGCGGAGAGTGTGGCCCGGGGCTGCCGTGTGGTGGTGCAGGGCCGGCTGTCCCAGCGGTCCTATGAGGACAAGCAGGGCGTCAAACGGACCGTTTATGAGCTGGAGGGTGACGAGGTTGCCGTTTCGCTCCGGTCGGCGACCGCGGTGGTGTCGAAAGCCGGTGGGCAGGGGCAGGGCCGGGAGCAGTATCAGCAGGCGCGTGCGCGGTCGTCGCAGGAGGGTCGGGAGGATCCGTGGGCGTCGTCGGGTGCGGCTGCGGCTGCGGCTGCGGAGGCGGCGCAGGCCGGGGCGTGGGGTGGTCGGGGAGGGGATGCGGACGATCCGCCTTTCTGATCTGACGCGCGGAGCGTGGAGGGGTCTGGCCGGTGGCTGGGCCCCTTTTCGTGCGCCGAGGCGCCCGTTAAACCTATTGCCGTCGCAATGGAGTATGGATTAGAGTGGCGATACCGACACCGCACCACCCGAACGCAGGGGGACCCCATGGTCACGTCCACCAGCCACCTCGCCGCGATCATCACCGCCAGCACCGCCCTCGTCCTCGCCCCCATCACCCCCGCCGCCGCCCACCACCTCACCGCCTCCATCCCCGAGCCCACGCCGGCCCTCACCCCGCAGCCCCCCACGCCCACCGCGATCCTCCTCGCCCACGCCCAGCTCACCCTCGCCGCCCAGGTCCGCACCGCCCTCGGAATGCCCGGCCGCCACATGCGCGAGGACGAGGGCGAGACCGCCCGCCGCGTCAGCCTGTGGTCCCAGCACGAACTGAATGCCCTGTACGAGCGGGTCGGCGGCACCGTGACCACCCGCACCGTCCAGCGCTCCACCCACGGCGGCGAATCGACGTGGGAGGCCCTCGAAATCACGCTCACCGTCGACCTCCCCGGCATCGGCACCGTCGAGATCTTCACCGACTGGGACGAGGAGACCGGCGGATACGACCTGCCCGTCATGCAGGCCACCCCGGACGCCACGCTCATCCCCGCCTGACCGCCGAAGGGCCCGGCCTGCCCTGGCCGGACCCTTCTCCCCCCCTGGAAGGGGACATCCGTTGCCCTGCGACTGCGACGCCACCCCCGAAGAGGTGGCCGCCAACATCCACAACCAGCCGTGCACCAGCCACGACAACGCACCCGACGACGACCCGGCCGACCACTACACCCAGTAGGAGCCCGCCATGCCCGCCCATGACATCGACATCGACGACTACGCCTCCTACTCCGAGACCACCGAGCACGAGGACGGCCGCACCAGCGGGCCCGTGATCGTCACGGGCCGTCAGGTCCGGAACCGCATGACCGCCACGGTGTACACGGCGGGCGGTGAGGCTCCGGAGTATCAGGTGATCGTGCAGAACCCGGAGACCGGAGCCATCACCGGCATCTCCACGGCCGTCAAGCACGGGCACCACACGACGACCTGGACACAGATCAGTGCTGACGAGCAGGACCGCATCAGGCGCGAGCGGACCACGCAGAGGGCGCAGATGTGGCAGGCCGCGGCAGCCGCTGGCGCCTTGACCCGCGACGCCTGAACCCGCGGTCCCTGGCCCCTCGGGGGACCGTCCGGCCGTGCATCTCGGCTCGGCACCCCTACCTCAGCCCGACGACGACCCGGCCGACCACTACACCCAGTAGGAGCCCTGCACATGACCGACAGCCAGCCCACCAAGACCGTCACTATCACCCTCGACGCCGCAAACAGCGACCGCCAGTACCCGTCCTACCAGATCAGCATCAACGCGATGGAGAGCGAGACTAACGGTCACGGCTACCGGCTGATGGGCTCGAAGTACATGGGCCGCAGCCGCAACTTGCGCACGGTGGAGCTCACGCAGCGGGACGCGGACGAGATCCGCGCTGTTCTTGACGAGGTGTTCCCGCCGAATCCGGCGGCCGTCCTCGACGAGATCGCCGACGTTCTCGCCCGCGCCTACGACGGGCAGTCGCTCGCCGAACTCCGCGACGAGCACGCCGCCCTCCACCTCGAGGCCGCGGCCGCCGTCCTCGCCCACCTGACCGCCCGCCACTGACCCTCCGAGGAGACCGGCATGCCTCTCATCGACCAGCACCCCAGCCCCGCCCCCGAGTCCCAGCCGGCCGAACCCGTGGGGACCGTTTTCACTCCCACGCTTGAGGACATGGAGGGCTGCTACAGCGGTGTCCTCGTGGCGTCGCTCGGCGAGGGTGAGGAGGCCATCGCCGTCACCGGTGACAAGCGTCAGGCGTTGGAAGCGCTCGACACCTACTACCGGGAGGTGTGCGGGCATCCGAACCTCCTGGACGACGCTGCCGCCGGGCTGGTGGACGCCTACTACTTCCTGGACTGCGGGCACGCCCTGTTCACGCGCCGCGCGGACGGCGGATGGACGGCTACGGCCGCCGCCGAGACCACGCCCAGCGCCATCCCCGTCACCTGGTTCCAGGCACCGGGACCGGTTCCGCAACCTTACGTGCGGCACAACGACCCGCAACTGCCCGCCGGATCCGCTTGAGGGCCGGCGGCCCCGAACAACAGCGACGACCCGGAGCGCATCGACGACTGCCCCCGATCCCACCACACCACCAGGAGCCCCGCCGTGACCACCACCCACATCGGCCGCTCGTTCCTCGGGATGCGTCCCGACATCGAAGACTCCTGCCCCTGCCCGAAGGCGCCATGCGGGCTCGTCATCGCCGACGAGGCCAGCCCGGAGTGCGGCCAGCATCACTGGTCGGCGGCGAAGACGATGCGTCAGTCGCACCCGGCGGACGAGTGCCCCGCCGAAGCCCGACCCACCCCGGCCGCCCCCGCGGGCAGCCTTCCCGATCTCACACCACCATCAGGAGACCCGATCATGACCGACCAGCAGATCACCACCGCCCTCACCCACCGCCTGCGTCTCGCGCACGACTACATGCAGACCCACGGCTGGACACAGCACACCGAAAAGGACGAGCAGGGTCAGGTGTGTCTGACCGGAGCGGTCCGACTGTGCTCACCCAAGACCGGTGACGAGTACCTCGTCAGGGCTGTACTCCAGCATCGGGGCCTGGCGGAGTCCTGGAACGACGCCGCGGACCGCACCGTGGCCGATGTGCTGGATGTGCTCTCCACACTGGAGATCACGGACACCGACCTGGAGCACACGTTCGGTCCCGGATGGGCCGGCGTGGTCCGGGTCGTGCGTGAGGCCGCCACCCTGACGGAAGAGCAGGCGGACCGGATCTCTGCCGCCTGGGATGCCGCCCAGTCTGCCGCCTGGTATGCCGCCCAGTCTGCCGCCTGGTATGCCGCCTGGGATGCCGCCTGGGATGCCGCCCAGTCTGCCGCCTGGGATGCCGCCCAGTCTCCCGCCCGGCCTGCCGCCCGGGATGCCGCGCTCGCTGAGGCCACCAGGCACCACACCACCCCCGAGCAGTACCAGTTGCTCTCCGCCCCCTGGCAGACGGTGTTCCCCGTCCAGGACTGACCCACCCCGACCGCCCCCACCGGTGGCGGGCCCGCCCCGGCTCCGCACAGGGCCCGGCACCTCGTCCAACGCCCCCTCGAACCCCGCGCGCACATCACCCGCCGCCAAATCGACATCCTCCGCCTCGCCGCGAACGGCAGTGAGACCGCATGACCATCGCCCGCGCTTCGGCGCGACTCCCGTACACCCGACGCCCCACCACCACGAAGGAGACCACCCGATGACCGACACCGACGACCTCACCCCGCAGACCCCCGAGGAACTCATCGCCGACCTCGGCGAACTCCACACGCGCACCATGGTGTCCCCCCTCCCGAAGCAGCCCGCGGCGATGGGCTGGCAGGCCGTCGCCGGGACCATGGCCGCCGGGTTCACCCGCGCCCTGTACGCCCTCAACGAGGTCGACCCCGTCAAGGCAACCGAGATCACCGCGTGGTACCAGGGCCCGTTCGAGGACGGCCCGGACCCGGAGGAGCACACGGACTGGCTGGAGCGGACCGTCGCGAAGGTCGACCTGGATCTGCTGGAGCGGTGGGTGCAGGACGGCCAGCGTCTGGCGGAGTCGTCCAAAGCCGCCGTGGAAGCCCACGAGGCGGAGAAGTGGGAGCCGCTGCGCCTGGCCCTGTCCCAGGCCCTCGGTCTCGGCACCGGCGCCCCGTGGAACGCCATCCAGGACCGCGCCACCGAACTCGCTGCCCTCACCGACAAGCACCGCTGCGACAACTGCGAGGGCGTGGCCCCGGCGTCCTGCCTGGTGAATCCGGAGCGCACCGCGTGAACGCCCCAGTTCTGGTGGGCCCGTCACCCGATGGTGGCGGGCCCGCCCCGGCTCCGCACAGGGCCCGGCACCTCGTCCAACGCCCCCTCGAACCCCGCGCGCACATCACCCGCCGCCAAATCGACATCCTCCGCCTCGCCGCGAACGGCAGCACCAACCGGGCCATCGCCCACCAGCTGGGCGTGAGCGAGGAAACCATCAAGACCCAGTTGCAGGTGGCGTACCGGAAGTTGCGGACGAGGGATCGCACGCAGGCGGTCACGGTGGCGCTGCGTCTGGGGCTGCTGTCGCTGGACGACATCGACGTGCCGGCGGGCGCGAACTCCGGCTACCGGCACTCCGAATGACCCAGCGAAACGGACATCTTAGACACCGCCACCGGCGGGTAAGACCGATCAAGCCCGGGAGGGCCCCATGCACCGCATCCGCCCACACCTCGGGCTCACCGCGTACATCCTCGTCGGAGCCGCCACCGGAACCGGCAGCGTCCTGTTCTGGCTTCGCGTCCTCGGACCGGACCGCCCCCAGTGGGTCCTGTTCCTGATAACCGCTGTGACGGCCCTGATCGTGTTGAGGGCTGCGGCCGAAGCGCAGCACCGCCACGGAAGGCGGCGGCCCCGCCGCGCCCACGCCCGACCCCACCCCGCCAAGACCGGAAGGAAGATCGCATGACCGACCGCCCGCCCCTCGAGGACCTGGACGCCGAACCGGAGCCCGCACGCTGGTGCTGCAACGGCAACGCAGAAGACTGCGCCCTGTGCACCGATCCGAACCCGCCCTACCCGTTCGTCTGCCCCGAGCATCCGCGGACGCCGGACAACGAGCGGATTGTGGAAGACAAGGCGGAGGAGCGGGCCGCGGCGGAAGCCTACGATCGGGCCCTCCGTACCCCGCCCAGCGCGGAGGCGTGCGCTGCTCTCCGGGAGCGGTTGACGTCGGGAACGGTCGCTCGCCGGAAGGTTCGCCGACGGACGGCGACCGAAGCGACCGGAGCCGTCTGCACGGTGACCGTGACCGTGCACGCCCCGACCGAGGAGAACGCCGCAGCGTGGGCGCAGACGATTAGCGATCTCGTATCTGCCGAGCACGGGCAGGAGATGCGGCTGAACATCCAGATCGACCGCCCGCGGAAAGCGTGCTGCGGCAAGGACATCGGGCACCACATCTTCTGCCCGACACGCCAGCCCAAGGAGCAGCCGTGAGCGCCGCGGGTGGGTCCGCGACCCGTGAGGCTGCCCGCATCCGCAGGAGCGGCCGGAAGGGCGCGTGGGGCCACATCACGGCGTGGGCGGGCATGAACCCGGAAGCCGCCCGCGCGGACGCCACAGCGGCCCGGTGGGAGTTAGGGGCCCGCGCGGAACGGGCCACCGCACGGCTGGTGCGGCCGCTTTGGTGGCGTGGCTGGCGGATACGGCACGACCTGCGGATGGCCGGCCGCCGCTTCAACATCGACCACGTGCTCGTGGCGCCGTGCGGGACGGCGGTCGTCGTCGGGGACACCAAACGCTGGCATGCCGGGCGGGCGACGCACGCGGTGGGCGGGCGGCTGTTCTGCGAGGCGGAGGACCGACACGGTGAGGCGGAGAAGGCTGCCGGGTACGCGCGGCTCCTCCAGGACGCGCTGGGCCTGCCCGGGGTGGTGGTGTGGCCGGTACTGATCGTGCACGGGTCCCCGGTGGCGGCGGGCGGGCATGTGCAGGTGGTGGCGGGGGCGGGGGTGGTGCAGGTGGTGGCCGCGGACCGGGTGCGGGGACTGTTGCGGGGTGCGTCGTCGGGCTGGTCGTGGAGCCGTGCCCGGCGGGTGGCGGCCCGGGTGGACGAGGTACTGCGCCCCTACCAGTGATCGGCAGGGGACCGTAGGGTGGGTGGACGCCTGGGGGCATGAGGAGGCCCGTCATCTGCTTCGTGCAGGTGGCGGGCCTCTTTTCGTGTTTCTGCACAGAACCGGTTGCGCCTTCCAGATTTGGAAGCTACCTTGGTGTCGTGAGGTCAGGGGAACAGCCCCAGACCCCAGTCGGAAGGACCCGACCATGAACCGCATCGACATCGCCCACCAGGTCTCCACCACCCTCGGCGACCATGCCGACGACTTCAACATCGACGGCATCGTCGACGACCTGATCGCCGCCCACGACGGCAACCTGGCCAGCATTGACGACTTCGACTCTCAGTCCTACTGGGCCATCGTCGAGACCCACGACGTTTCCACCCAGGCTGACGAGGACAACGACCTCGGCACCACCGCATGGCTCGCCGTCCAGTCCAACGTCCTCGTCTACGGCGAGGGCCCCCAGGTGATGGTCCTCGCCCACCAGGCTGACGGCAACGCCCTCGAGGTGATGCCCTCCACGGCCCTGCCCGTCCCCCTCAGCGACGACCACGACATTGCGCAGGACGCCGCTGAGACCACCCTCAAGGCGGCCGGCTGGGAGACCGTCGGGGAGTGGAACGCCGTCGACACCGGCTACACCGTCAAGGTCCGCCGCGCCTGACCCGTCGCCCCCTTCCGCCTGGGCCCGTCCTCGTACTGCCGGGGACGGGCCCGCCCTTTGGAGAACCGATGCCCGAGAAGACCTACACCGACCCGGCCGGCATGCCTGACGACGAACGCATGACGCCCGCAGAACTCCGCGTCGTACGCGAGTTCCTAGGCCTGACCCCCGAGTGGCTTGCCGCTCACCTGAACGTGTCCGGGCGGACCGTCCGCCACTGGGAGCAGGGCAAGTACGCCATCCCTGATGGTGTCCGCCTGGAGATCGAAGACCTGGAGCGGCGCACCGGTGAGTTCGTGTCCGGGGTCATCGACAAGCTGATGGACCTGCCCGACCCGGCGGTGGTCACCTACCGGGACGACGCCGAATACCGGGCTGCACGCCCGGATGCCGAGTTCCCCGCGTCCTGGCACCGTGCGGTCGTCGCCCGTGTCGCGCAGGAGGTGCCGGCCCTGTCCATCGCCTACCCGGACGAGGCCGCCACCGGTGCGCCGGCCCAGACCGCGCGGCAGGGGGCGCGGAGGTGACCTGCAAGGCGCCGACGTCGTCGTGCGGCACCCCCTCCGGGTGGCGGGCCGGTGGGCGCTGCGTGCGCTGCCGTCTCGCCCACAACCACGACACGAGCAGCCGCCGCGGCCTGACCGACCAGGAGCGTGACACCTTCCTGACCATGCTGCGCGCCGGGAAGACCGTGGAGGAAGCGGCAGAGGGCGCCGGCGTCACCACGAATGCGCTGGCGCAGGCCGCGCGCCGTGACGGGGAACTGCGGGCCGCCCTGGACGGCATGCCGGTCGGCGTACAGGCCGCGGCGCAGCGCGCCGAGCTGCTGGCCGCCCTGGTCCGCTGCGGCGGGAACCAGGCCCTCGCCCAGGACCAGGCCGGTCTCCCGCACGGCACCGTCAACAACTGGCGGCAGGCTGATCCGGAGTTCGATGCGGTGGTGCAGTCGATTCTGGTGTGGCTGGACGCCTCGGAAGGGCGGAACCGCAAGCGGGTCGGGAACCGGATGCATCAGCATGCCGCCCGGTTCCGTGAACTGTGGATGTCCGGGGCGTCCTACCGGGAGATCGGGGACGAGCTGAGCATCACCCCTGCCACCATCAGTTCCTGGCGCAGGAAGATGGACCTGCCGGCCCGCAGCACGCCGGTGCTGGACGAGCATGCCGACCGCTTCCGGGAGTTGTGGGAGGCCGGAGCTACTTACGAGGCGATTGCCTCGGAGTTGGGGATCAGTGAGGCCACCGTCTACCTGTGGCGGTCCCGGCTGGGTCTGCCGTCCCGGCACCGGGTGAAGACCGAGGTCGACGTTTTGAACGCCTGACGGACGTGCGACTGACCCCGCTCCGCGGGGGATGAGGGCGGGCGCCGCAACGGGGGATGCGGCGCCCGCCCTGGCAGTCTGGCACGCGCCACCGACAGGACGGGGCGGTTCAGGATGGGATGTTCAGCCACTCCGGGGGCTCGGCCAGGCACGGCGCGCTGGCCGCACTGGTCACGGGGACCTGCCCGTCCGGGGCGGCGAGGATGTTGCCGGTGAGTTCGTCGAGGACGAACTCTGTGTAGAGGATCACGCGCTGCCCGTCCTGTACGGCGATGCGGAGGTCGGAGTCGCGTAGCGGAACTGTGCGCGGGTTGATGCCGTTCGCGGTGAGCCCCTCGCAGAGGGCGAGCCGTTCTTCCTCGGTGGGGTGCGTAACGCCCATCAGGCACCGTCCTCGCCATGAAGGGTGTGTCCCACCTGTCGGATCACGTCGGCGAGGTCTGCGTGGGAGTAAGGGTCGTCGTCGTCCATGAAGCCGATGTCGCAGAGGGCGCGGCGGATGTCGTCCAGTTGGTGTTCCTTGGCGCGGCGGGCCTGGTGGGCGAGGCGGAGGCGGCTCTCTGCGGTCTCGGTGCGTTGCCGCTGCTCCTCGTACGCCTCGGGTGTGGGTGCGACGTCGCCGCGGCCGCAGGACGGGCAGTAGCCGGTGGGCGGGGCGGGGGAGGTCTGGGCCATCAGGCACCGTCCTGAGTGGGCGGGGCGAGCTTGCCTGCCATGAAGGCGCGCCCCATCGCGGCTGCGAGCTGGGTGTCGAGGTTCTCCATCTCCTTCTCGGCGGTGGAGCCCTCGCTGATGATCCGGACGGCCATGGCGAGGCCGGAAAGCATGCCGGACAGGAAGATGCCGGCAGGCGTGCCGTCGGTCTGCTGGGTGAACTCCTTGCCGACTTCGAGGAGGGCCTTGATCTCGCGCTGTTCGCGGGGGTCCATGGGCATCAGGCACCGTCCTGGGTGGGCTGGAGGGCTACGTGCGGGTAGGCGCGCACATGCGTGAGGTCCTCGTTGGGGACGGTCTTGCCGCCGAGGGGTCTGGCTGATGTCTCAGCCCAGCCGGCGTGGACGCTGGGGAAGAGGACGAGCTGGGCGCCGGATTCGATGCATAGGTCGTTGGGGCCGATGACGCGGATGCGGCCTTGGCGGAGGCAGACGGGGTCGGTGCCGATGAATGCGACGGTGTCGCCTTCGGTGAGGGGGCGTCCGCTGTAGTCGACGGCCTGGGGCGGGGGCGTGTCGGTGGTGGGCATGTCTCCACGGTGCCGGTTTTCCGGTCCGACGTTGCCCCCTCCGGTGCGGGCATGGAGGTGGCCCGGCAGCGCACTGGGGGTTTGCTGCCGGGCCGGTCTGAAGGGGGGTGGGTTAGCCCCAGGTGGTGTCGTTGGGGGCGACCGGGGCCGTCTCGCCGTCGCCGTCGTCGGCGGCGTTCTCGTCGTCGTTGTCGGCGGGTGTGGTGCCCCAGGTGGTGTCGCCGGTGGTGGTGGGGGATCCCCACGTGGTGTCCGGTGGCGTGGAGGTTTGAATGGTGAGGGCGGTACCGGTGACGGCGGCGGCGATGCTCAGGCCGACGAGGAGGCGGCGGATGCGTTTGGTCACGGCGGGGTCCCTTTCTGTAATTATGGGGTGCACGATAACGGGGCGCCGTCCCGGTTTTCTCGTACTTGGCGATCCTGCTGCGAGTCCCCTGGTGTGCGCGCGTGTTCTGGCAGTAGACGCGTGCACGGTGTGGGGAGGATGCGTTGTACGAGCGCCGGGGGACGCCCCACGAACAATCTGCCCTAGTGTGGCTGCACTCTCAACGGTTCGACTTTGCGTATTGATGCAGTGCGTGTTTACGCAGGCGGGGGGTTTGTTTTGACGGGGGATCAAGTTTTGGCCATGGGTGACGCGGTGTGTGATCGGCCGGTTTTGTCTGCGGACGCTGTGCGCGCGTATGGCCTGATAGTGCAGGGTGAACCGGTACCCGCCGAATGCGCGGACGCCGTGGAGGAGCTCGCCGCCTGGGGTTTCATCGTCACTGGCGGTGATCACAGAAACCGACCGGTCGCGCTGAATCCCGCCGACGTCGCCCAGCGCCGCATGGACGCCATGCTCACGGAAGCGGCCGCCCGTGTCGCCCAGCTCAGCGCCCTGCCGAAGGTGACGGAGCAGCTCGCCGGCCAGTACGCGCGGGCACAGTGGACAGCCGGCGCGGGAGCGCAGTACATCGACGACGCGGTGGAGGTGAATGCCCGTCTGGATGATGTGGTGGCGGGCGCGGGGTGGGAGATCTTGGCCGCGCAGCCCGGGGGGCCACGGGATCGGGCGCAGCTGGAACGTTCCCTGGCTCGGGATACGGCCGCGTTGGAGCGGGGGGTGTTGAAACGGACCCTGTACATGGTGACGGCTCGGGACAATGCGGCGACCGCCGAATACGTGCGGGCCATGTCCTCGAGGGCGGAGTACCGCACTTTGGCTGCCCCGTTCGAGCGTTGCATCGTCGTGGACCGCAGGGTGGCGTTCATCTCCAACCATTTAGTGGAGGGCGCGCCCGAGCATTCGGCGTGGCAGGTTACGGACCGGGCGATGGTCGCCTACATCTGTGCCGAGTTCGAGGGGAAGTGGCGGCTCGCGGACCCGTGGCACGGTGAAATGCGGGGCCGGCAGGTGGAAGTGGACACGATCAGCGCCCCGGGTGCCCCGCGCACCACCAGACGCCAGCGGGAGATCCTGCGCGACCTGGCTTCGGGGAAGGCTCAGCAGTCGACTGCGGACCGGTTGGGGATCAGCCTGCGGACCCTGACGGGGGAGATCGCGGAGTTGAAGAGTCTGTTCGACGCGGTGTCGGTGCCGGAACTCACGTACAAGTGGGCGCTGTCGCCCGACCGTGGGGTGGACGACAGCGCACAGGTGTCGGAGGTTCAGGCGGTCGCCTAGAGGCGCGGGGCGATGGCGATGACGTCGTTCCACTCGTCGAGGGCGGGCTGGTGGAAGTTAAGCGGGATCTCTGTCTGCCCGGGGATGACTTCGGGTGGCGGTTGGTCCAGGACGCTGGCGAGGCTGAGTTGGCGGACGGGCTTGGTGCGCGGGCGGCGCTGCTTGGGTGGTGTGAGGCCGAGGCGTTGTGCGCAGATGGGCCCGTATCCGGTGGGGGTGGGGTGTTTCATGGCCCGTTTGCAGCCCTGGCACTCAAGACGGCCGGTCATGAGGCCGTCTTGGCCGCCAGCTCGAGCAGCACGTCGACGTGACAGGGAAGTTCCAGCGGGCACCAGCACATGAGGTCCCGGCCGCGCAGTTCGACACGGGCCCGGGGAGTGAAGCCGACGGTCCGTTCGGCGAACTCGCGGTAGAGACCGACGGCCATTACGTGGGCGGCGTGCTGGCTGCTGGTGCTCACTGTCCAGTCGGGCCGGGACACACCCTCACCGGCCCAGTTGACGGCCCAGCCGGTGCGGGGCTGAGCAACGACCCACGGGTTACCCCAGCGGGTTCCGCGGCCGACGTACACGGTTCCTTCGGGCTTGCGCCAGCCCTTGGTGCGCTTGCGCTGGATTCGGGTGGGCTTCACTCGTTGGCCTCCTGAGCTTTGCTGACGCGGTGGACCGGCAGGGTGGGGCCGGGGCCGACACTGCGGATCTGCACGGCGGGGCTGCGCGTCGTACGCGGGTCGTTGCGGTGCTTCCACGCGTCCCAGCCCTGCCGAGGGTGGGCGACCAGCCAGCCCAGGTTCTCGGCGGACAGGATGACGAACCTGGTCCACCAGCGGGCACTGTGGCGGCGCATGGCGCGGTCGTATTTCTGCCAGTGCGCCCAGTCGGAGGCGCGGTGGGCGGGCCGGTAGCGGCCGATGAGGTAGCCGACGGCGAGGGCGGCGAGGAAGGCCAGGGTGATGGTCATGCGCACCGCCCGTATTCGCGGCCCCCGGCGGGCTCCTGGGCGGCCTGGGAGGAGCGTCGGGCGGCCTGGTGCCGTATGGCGGCCCGTATGCCCGCCACGACCCCCACGAGGGCGAGGGACACGGTGGCGGTGAGGGCCTGAACCCACAGGACGGCGGTGTCGATGACGGTGACGAACGTGGTTGCGGCCTCGGGGGTCACGACGGCTCCTCGCAGACGTGGTCGTCGGGCTCGAAGGGCTGCCCGTTCTCGTCGTGCAGGGTGAGGCCGTCGTCCTCGTCGTACCAGCCGTCTCCGGTGGCACCACAGCTGCCGCACTCCCAGGTACCTGACAGGCTGATTCCAGTGAATCCGTGGCTGCTCATCGCTGCGCCCCGTCCTGTCGCGTCTCGATGGTGACTGTGGTGGTGCGCCGGGCAAGCCGGTGCTCCGTGTCCGGCACGCGCTTACGGACTCCGGCCAGCAGGCTCTGGGCGGCTTCCAGGATGGTCGTGCGGCTGGTGCTGTCCACCCAGGTGCCGTCGGGCTGCTGGGTCTGGGCGTAGTACTCGACGGTCGTGCGGCGCTCCGCGAACTCGGCGTTGACGGTCGGGTACAGGTCCGGGAAGGCGAAGCAGGCGTCGATCACCAGGGCCATCGTCTGCGAGTCCTTGGGGACGCCCTCCGACCGGTCGCGCATGAGGCCCTGGACGTATCCCATGACGGCGGCGGCCTGGCCGGCGGGCGGGGCGTCGGGCTGGTGGGGTACGGCACCGACGTGGGTGTTGTCCCAGTAGATACGCCCGGCGTTCCCGGCGATGCCCGCGTCGGCGATCAGAGGGCTGGCGTGGTCCGGGCGGGGCCACGCGTCACTGTCGGTGTGCTCTGCTGGGCGGACGCAGTGCTGGCGGCCGTAGGTGTGTGCGTTTTCGATGTAGGCGGTGCACGGGGCGGGCGCGGCCCGGTCGGCGGGCGGGGACGACACCGGGACGACGGGCTCCAGCGCGGCGCGAAGCGCGGACACAACGGCCGGGGTCCGGATCACCTCGGGGAGGTGCTGCTCCCAGTAGTCCGCCATCTGCCGAATACGGGCGAGGGCGGCGGTCGGGTCGGTGGTCATGGTGCTCCTTCGGTGAAAGGGTTGGTGGGCTGGCCGCCCCCGGTTGCTGC
>NZ_BBNN01000039.1 GCF_000829695.1 Streptomyces sp. NBRC 110035
GGAAGAAGTACGTGATCCTCTCCTCCAGCATCGCCCGTCTGACCTCGCGTTTCGTCGGCTCGGCCGGGCGACGTCGCCACTTGTGGAACCACGCCTCGGATACGCCGAGCGCGCGGCAGGAGACAGTGTGCGGGATGCCGTGCCCGGTCCTCTGGTCGCTGATCACCCCGACGAGAGCCGCCGGGTCCGCCACAGCTGCTTCACCCACAGGACCATGCAGCGTTTGAGGACATCACGCTCCATGGCCAGTTCCTTGTTCTCTTTGGTCAGCTCGGTGTTGCGCCTGCGCAGTCGCTCCAGTTCCTCCTGGACGCTCTCGCTCCGCCCGCCAGCAGCCGCACCGTTCCGCCGGGCGCGAGAGACCCAGCTGGCCAACGTGGTCTCGTTGATCCCCAGCTCCCTCGCGACCTGCGCGAGCGGCTTGCCTGTCTCGGTCACGATACGCACAGCCCCCTCACGGAACTCCGCGTCGAACTTCCGCCTCTTCTCCGCCATGACTCCCAACTTCCCCTGCAGTCACGGCCTCTACGCTACGAGGGGAAGGTCACCGCTTGACCGCTGATGAGGGGCCTGACGACCACTCCGGTTCGGCGCAATGCCGGACCGCTTTGCGGGTGGGGATGTCTGCGTAACGTGGTTGCCGGCGTGTGGTGCCGCAGGGACGGCCGGGAGTTGAGGCGACGAGAGGCGAGGGGCACACGCACATGGTCGACACGACCGGGACAGATCTCTTCCTCGGCCTGGACCTGGGCAAGGAGTTCCACCACGCCCACGGCCGGACCGGGGACGGCAGAACCGTGCACGACAAGCGGCTGCCCAACACCGAGCCGAAACTGCTGGAACTGTTCACCAGACTGGTGGCGAAGTTCGGCACCGTATTGGTGATCGTGGACCAGGTCGCCAACATCGGCGCGCTGCCGCTGACGGTGGCCCGCGCGGCGGGCTGCCGGGTCGCCTACCTGCCCGGGTTGTCGATGCGCCGGGCCGCCGACCTGCACCCGGGCGAGGCCAAGACCGATGCCCGCGACGCGTTCGTGATCGCCGAGACCGCCCGGACCATGCCGCACACCCTGCGCGCGATCGACCGCGACGACGAGGTGCTGGCCGAGCTGACCATGCTCACCGGCTACGACAACGACCTGGCCGGCGAGGTCAACCGCACCACCAACCGGCTGCGCGGCCTGCTCTCCCAGATCCACCCCTCCCTCGAGCGGGTGCTCGGCCCGCGCCTGGCCCACCCCTACGTCCAGGCCCTCCTGGCCCGGCACGGCTCCCCGGCGCGGCTGAAGAAACTCGGCCGCACGCGGTGCGAGGCCCTGCTCAAGGCACACGGCTCGCGCAAGGCCCACCACCTGAGCGGGGAGATCTTCGACGCGCTCGCCGAGCAGACCCTGGTGGTTCCCGGCACCGAGGCGTCCGCGCTGATCGTGCCGGGCCTGGCCGCCCAGCTCGCCGCCGCCCACACCCAGCGCAGCCAGGCCGAGCAGGAGATCGCCGCCCTGCTGGAGGCCCTCCCTCTTTTCCACCTCCTGACGTCCCTGCCCGGCCTGGGCGTCAGGACCACCGCCGCGGTGATCGTCGCGATCGGTGACGGCACCGGCTTCCCCACCGCCGGACACCTCGCCTCCTACGCCGGACTCGCCCCGGCCACGAAGTCCTCGGGCACCTCGATCCGCGGCGAGCACGCACCGCACCGCGGCAACCGGCTCCTCAAACGCGCGCTGTTCCAGGCCGCGTTCGCCGCGATCGGCTGCAAGAGCGACCCGTCCTCGCGGATCTACTACGACCGCCAGCGCGCACGCGGCAGGACCCACACCCAGGCGATCCTCCGTCTGGCCCGGCAACGCGTGAACGTCATCCACGCGATGATCCGCACCGGCACCCTCTACGAACCACGCACCCCCGACGACGTCGGCCTCGCCGCCTGACCACTCCACCGTTCCTACCCTCCAGGCCCCATCACGCCCGCGCACCGGCACGGCCGGTCCAGCCCTGCCGGCCACCGGGCTGCCCATCAGGCACCCGATCCGCCGGGAACGTCCCGCTTCGCGGGACGTTCCCGGAAACCAGCACGAACCCCTACGAACCAGCCCTGCCAGGGTTGACGAAACACATAGGGGCACCCCCCTGGAAACACCGCAGGGCGGCGCGGCGACCGGGCCCCCTCACCAACCCCCCGGCCAGGCAAAGGAAGCAGGGAACGCCAAGAGCAAGGCACAGCAGAAGGCCGCCACGGAACGCTGACGGTGCAAGCAGGACATCGACCGGCTCCGCCGTACAAGAAGGCCTCGCGGGGCCGTGATCTGGTGGACGGCCACGACTGTCAGCTTCCTTCCTGCGCTCTACGCCGCTTGGGCGTTGTCCCGCTCCAGTGCCGCGCGCAGCCAGTCGTCCGCGGAGCCCGGGGTCGGCTCCGGCCGGCCATCCGGCAAAGTGAGCACCACGGCCGTCAGCTCCCAGTAGCGGTCCAGGCGCGGCCCGGTCGCGAGCCGCGCGGCCAGCAGGCGCCGGAACTCCCGGGTGTCCTGGCTGCCGTACGCGCTCGCGTACGCCGCCACGTAGGCGTCCAGCGCCTCACCCGGGTACGGATTTCGTGCCCGGCGCAGCTGCGGGCCCGCGATCTCGTACGCCTCGGCGAGACCCGCGTACAACGCGGCCGCTCCGTGGGCCCCGGCCACCCGGTGCACCTCCGGCTGGGGCTGCCGGCCTTCCGGGCAGGGAGCCGTCGTCATCGCGTGCAGCCCGGCGAAAGCGAGCACCTGCGCCGGGGCCGGCTCGTCGGGCAGCTGCGGGACAGCCACTTCCAAGAACGCCGCCGTCGCCCGGGCCGGCATCCGCGGCGGCAGCCAGACACGCCAGAAACGGGCCAGCGATGCCGTGCTCGGCGGGGTACTCACCGCGCCGAGCAGCCGCAGTCGGCCGGCCCGCTCCGCGGCCGGGCACTCCTGCACCAGCCGCAGCGCCGCCTCCCGCCAGCGCAGCGTCTTCAGCTCACTGCCCAGCTCGCGCAGGCGGCTCGCGACGGCCTCCTCCAGCACACGGCCCGCCGCGTCCTCGTCCTCGAGGACGCGGCGCACCTCGGGCAGCGACAGGTCGAGGGCGCGCAGGGAGCGGATCAGCCGCAGCCGCTCCAGCGCCTCGGGGCCGTACCGGCGGTGTCCGCCGCCGCTGCGGAAAGCCTCGGGCAGCAGACCCCGGTCGGAGTAGAAGCGGACGCTCTTCACAGTTGCCCCCGCGCGCTCGGCGAACTCGCCGATGCTCCACAAAGCCTCGTGTGATGCGGACAGTTGAACCTCCCTCTGGGGGAGCTCCTACGGTATCGGCACACACGGGCCGGGGGTACGCCCCGGTCCGCGGACCACGGCGTGCGCGACCGGCGCGACGTCGTGTGACAAACCCGAGGAGAGGTCCATGACCGTGTTCATCATGGTGGCGGGCGTGTTCACCGGCGCCCATGTGTGGCAGGAGACGGCCGCGCGGCTGGCCGCGGCGGGCAGCGAGGCGCACGCGGTCCCGCTCACCGGAGTCGACGCAGGCCGCCCCGCCGCGTCAGCCCGTATCGGTCTGGAGACACACATCGCGGACGTGGTCGCGGCGATCGACGCGGCGCTTGACCGGGAAATCGTGCTCGTCGGTCACGACTACGGCATCCATCCGGTGCTCGGTGCCGCCGACCGGCGGCCGCAGCGCGTCGCCCGCGTCGTGTACCTGGACTGCGGGATGCCGCAGAACGGTGTCCCGGCCCTGGCCACCGTACCGGACCAGGCCCTGCGCGCACAGCTGGCCGAGCGGAGCCAACGCGGTGATTTTGAAGGGGAGTTGGCGCCTCCGTCCCGTGACGAGTGGCAGCGCTGGGGCAGTACCGCCGGGGTCTCCGAAGCGGCACTGGACCGGCTCACCGCCCTCGCCGCACCACAGCCGCTGGGCACCTTGCTCCAGCCGCTGCGGCTGACCGGATCGGCGGTCGCGGTGCCCACCACCGGAGTGCTGTGCACCCGTAACGGTGTCAGCGTCGACCTGGTGCAACGGCTCGTCGACTTCGGCGACCCCACGCTGGCGGCTCTGACCGGCCCTCAGGCCACCTTCTTCGAACTGCCCACCGGGCACTGGCCGATGCTGTCCTGCCCCGCCGGGCTGGCGGATGCCCTGCTGCGGGCCGCGGCCGGCGAGGGGCACCGTCTGCGGCCGACCGGCGCCCAGCCCGCCCATCTGCGCCCGTTCCCGATGGATGTACCAGAGCTGCCCCGGGAGCGCAGAGGACCTACCGACCTGTACGTCCCCGACGCCGAGGGCCCGCGACCGGCCGTGGTCTTCGTGCACGGCGGCCCGGTGCCGGCCGGGTCCCGGCCGGCACCGCGTGACTGGCCGACCCTGGTGGGCTACGCCCGCCTGGCGGCCGCCGAGGGCATGATCGGCGTGACCCTCGACCACCGGCTGCACGACATCGCCGACTACGAGCGCGCCGCCGCGGACGTCACCGCCGCGGTGGAACTGGTACGGGCCGACCCCCGGGTGGACGCCGACCGGGTGGCCCTGTGGTTCTTCTCCGGTAGCGGCCTGCTCACCGCGGACTGGCTGACAAAGCCTCCCCTCTGGCTGCGCTGCCTGGCCGCCTCCTACCCGATCCTGGCGCCGCTGCCCAACTGGGGGCTGACCGGCAGCCGGTTTCACCCGACCCGTGCGATCACGCACGCGGGCACACTGCCCATCGTCCTCCTGCGTGCGGGACGAGAGGCACCCCAAATCGCCGCCACCGTGGAGGCGTTCACGACCGCCGCCGAGAACTGCGGGGCGGACCTGGAACTGATCGACGTCCCGAACGGCCACCACGGCTTCGAGACCCTCGATGCGCCCGAGGAGACCCGACCGGCCCTCCACCACGCGATACGCTCGGTAGCGACCCACCTGACCAGCTGACCCCCGGACCGCGTACCACGGGCCTCGCCCCCCGGGCAAAAAGCCCCGAAGACACCGGCACCGCGGTGACAGACCTACAACTCCGGCCGGTTCACCGACGTCACGCGATCAGCCCGCCCACCCAGCAACAACAGATCACCCGACGCGGGAAAGGCATCGCTCTTCCAGAGTGGTGAGCAGCCCCCGCACCCACCGGACACGACCGGCACAACGAGAAGCGGAGCGCGGCCGTGGTCGGGGGGAAGCCGTCGCGCGATGGTGGTGAAGCCGTAGCCGCCTATGTACAGAAGGCGGCAGGTTGACGCTCCATCAGGCGGAGAACCCTTGCGGATCCTGGCTCCGGACTCGAGGACGCCATGGTGCGCCACCCTGGGCATGCACGGGCCGTCACCCGAAAGTGGGTAGCGGTTACTTCGCGTTGCAGCCTACCCGCATGTGAAGAAGCCCTGTTCCTGCCACGGCACAGGAACAGGGCTCCTTATGGAGCGCTGGGCAGGCCTCGCACCTGCATTTCCCCGCAGGAAGCGGGGCGTCTTTCCTTGGACGACCAACGCATAGACTGCAAACCGCCGAAACGGCCCGCGCCTTCTAGAGAAGACTTTAGCGCAGGTCCGCCAGCAGCACACACCAGGCCCCACACCCGCGCAGCCACCCGGCCGGGGCGGGGCAACAACTCCAGCCGCAGAGCCGGACACACGCCGAGTCGCCTTGCGCACCGACCCGGAGATACCACCCCTCCCCCGTTCCCTGTGGTTTCCGTACGGGTCCGCACCGTGCGCTGCGCCACCGGAGTGACCCCGCGGACAAGCCTGCCCGGTCGGCTACGTGCGCATCTGCCGGTAGGCCGACTTCGGCGGCTTCGCTTCAGGCCTCAGGCGGGTGGTCCGGACCGACTGACGGCTGGTCAGGCATGTGCGTGTCGTGGTGCAGTCGCCTTCCGTGACGCGGCGTGGTGTGCAGGAGTGCCCGAACCCGCGGCCTCGAGACGCCGGAGCCACAGGGAGGCTGCAAGCAGGAGGCCCGCGAAGACGGCCAGAAGGAGGGCGGACACCCACATCTGCCGGCTCCCGGGGAACTGCCAGCCCGTCCAGGCGGTCGATGCCGCCCACAGCAGGATGCCTGCCAGGTAGAAGGCGCGGACCCGGCGCAGTTGCCGCACGGCCCGCAGGGACATGACGCGATCAGTCTTGGATGCCATGCCGGCCCGTATACCCCCGTGCGCGCTGTTCAGTGGTTCGGGTTCGGCCCTGCTGTTTCACTGGTTCGGTCACCTTGGCTCTTGCTGCTGGGTGCGTCCTTCGAAGTTGCTTCGTACTGCCGCGCCCTGGTCTTCGATGAGTCCTGCATCGTCGGGGAGGTCCAGTACGGCACCGCAGCGCCTGCACTGTTTCCCGTCTTCGGCCGGCGTACCGCACGCCTTGCAGAACCGGTTGCCCTTCTCGTTCTCGGTCTTCTGTGTCATTGCTCTCCGGGGCAGGGGGGATGGTGAGGGATGTGGAGTACCCATGACGTCGGTGTTGATGCGCTGAGGGTTTGCCGATCATCAACATGTTGCTTCCCGTTGCGGAGCTCGTTGGCGTGGTGTGCGCGTCCCGGACGAGACCGGCGGGCAACTCGTCGCGAGGGCCGCAGTGTCGTTTCCGCATCCGGACGAGCGGCAGGGCGACTGCTTACGGCTGCCGAGGACTGGGGGCCGGGAGCTGGGGCACGGCGGTGTCAGGGCAGTCGCACGTGCGGTCGAGGTGAGTGGGACGACGCTCCGCAAGGGTGAGTTCGAGGTGGAGGCCGCCTTCAGCGCCGCCGGCCTGCCGACCGCCTGGACTGGGGTCGAAGTGCCTGAGATCAGGATCTGCGCGGCCGCACACCGTCCCGGATGCCCGACCCTGGCTTCCCGCCGTCAGGTCGGCGCCTCCTCGTAGGCGACCTGCTCGACGGTGGTGCGGCAGGCGGTGGGCGGCGGACGTGCTGTCGGTCATGGCATCCTCCAGTGCTGCCGTCGGCCGGGAGCACGGCTGTACGGCCGGGGCGGGGGCCACGGGTCGTGCGGTGCGGGGTCGCGAGCGGCTGTCCCATACGCCGAGGTGGACGCGGCCGGAGGCGTCGATCCACTGGCCGGTCACCCGGCGGGCCTCGTCGCTCGTCACGAACGACACCACGTCGGCAATGTCCGCGGGGGTGCCGAGCCGGCCGAAGACAAAGACGTCCGCATACCTCTGGCGGATCTCCGGGAGGCAGCGAACCGGTCGGCTGACTCCGTCGGCAGACCGTCACGAAGGATCGAGGTCAACGCTCCAGGCGTAGCTGAGCGTTCCGTCAGACGTGCAGGTCACCGGCCGACACCGGAAATCAGGATCAATCTCACGCGCCCGGGACGAGTGGAGAAACCACACCGGTCAGGGCGGGGAAGCGCGGGCGCGCAGGGCCGGGGTGGGTGTGTGCCGGCCTGCTCGACCCGCCTACTTCCGCCGCAGTAGCCGCCGACTCCCCGCGTCGGACGTCCGGACCTGTCCCCTTCCTTAGCGTCGTAGACATGACCGGGGCGAGAGAGCCCACCGGATGCTTCGGTGGCAAGACCGCCGTCGGCGGCTGTCCTGCGCCCGTCCGGCCCTGCCCTGTGAGCAGCCTCCTCGGCCCAGAACGGCGTCGACGAGTTCAGCCCCGTGCGTGTGGTCCTCGGCCTGGACGCCCTCACGTCGAGCGCTGTGGCCGGCCGTACCGGGAGCTGCGCGCCCGCGACGCGTGACCATCCGTACGATCCATGAATCGAGGAACCTTCATGACTCTCCTGCGCAAGCCCCACACCCGAGTAGCCCTCGTCATCGCCGTCCTCATGCTCATGCCGGGCGCGGCTCAGAATGCCGCCGCTCCTTCAGGACCGGACCAACACGAGTCCGACGCCCACGTCGTCGACGAAAGGCGCGTCGCACCCCGCTGGCCAGCTACAGCGAATACGTACACCCCCTGCAGCACACCCACGCGATCGAGACCGCGGTCGACTACCTGAACAAGGCCGACCTCATGGACACCGACTGGAAGGACATCTGGGGCGCCCCGGAGACCAACCGGGAGAACTGGAAGCAGCACGACCCGTATTACCTGGCCGACAAGCTGCGCTCCGTCCCGGTCCATCTCTCCAGCGGCGACGGCACCGCAGGCGTCCTCGACCCTCCGGGCTTCGAAGACGAGTACATCCCCGGGCTCGAGGACCCCGATGAGCCCTTCGCCGAGGACGTGGTCTCCCCGACGGAGACGCTGATGGACCGCGAGTCGAAGGCGGTGGCCCAGCAGCTGCAGAAGGCCGGTGCGGACGTGACCACGCACTTCTACAAGGGAACGCACTCACCCCAGTACTGGAAGCGCGAGTTCCAGCGCTCGCTCCCGATGCTGCTGTACGCCCTCGGTACCCGGCCGGCAGGCCGCTGACCGCCACACACCGGCCCCGGTGCGTCATGCCGCACGGTGAACCGTTTCTCCCGCCAGGCGCGGGACTGGGTCGATCGGGCCGGTCCCGGATCGGAGCCTTCGCTGCTCACATGAGTGGGACGGGGCGGGGCATCCGTATGTCCGTCCACCAGCAGAGGGAGCCGATCATGGTAGCCGCCGCCGTCATCGCCATGTGTGGTCCTGGCCTTTCTCGTCACCCGCCTCTCCCGCCGTCCCGAACGCGGCATGCAACGCACGCTCGGTACCGGGGCGCGGGCCGGTGGCACGACGTCCGGCATCCTGGGCCGGCTCTTCAGCAAACCCCTCCACGCCAGTTCGCGTGCGGTGGGCCGCGGTGGTTCGGCAGGTCGCCGCTCCCGCGGCCGTATGCCCTTCTGGCCAACTGTGCGAACTGAGCGGAGAACCTGGTGACGAACACCGAAGATGCGGACAAGCTGCTGGACGGGCTGACTGTGGATGCCCGTCGGCGAGAGCAGCCGATCGTGCTGGACACGGACGGGCGTCCCATCCGGACATGGCGGGAGAACCATCCGTACGACCGCAAGGTGGGCCGCAGGGAGTACGAGCGGACCAAGCGCATCCTGCAGATCGAGCTGCTCAAGCTCCAGCGGTGGGTCAAGGACACCGGCACACGCCTGGTCGTCGTGTGCGAGGGGCGTGACGCGGCGGGCAAGGGCGGCACGATCCAGCGGCTCACCGAGCGGCTCAACCCGCGTGGCGCACGCGTGGTCGCCCTGGACAAGCCCACCGAACGCGAGGCGGGCCAGTGGTACTTCCAGCGGCACATCGCGCATCTGCCGACTGCCGGTGAGATCGTCTTCTTCGACCGCTCCTGGTACAACCGGGCCGGCGTGGAGCGCGTGATGGGATATTGCTCCAGGGACGAGTACAAGCTGTTCCTCGACCAGTGCCCCGCATTCGAGCGGATGCTGGTCGACGACGGCATCCTGCTGGTGAAGTTCTGGTTCTCCGTGTCCCGCTCCGAGCAGCGGACGCGCTTCGCGATCCGACAGGTCGACCCGGTGCGCCAGTGGAAGCTCTCGCCCACCGACCTGGCGTCACTGAACCTCTGGGACGACTACACCGAGGCGAAGGTCGACATGTTCCGCGCCACGGACACCGCCCACGCCCCCTGGACCGTCGTCAAGAGCAACGACAAGCGGCGCGCCCGACTGGAGACCATGCGCAGTCTGCTGTCGCGCATCGACTACGCCAGCAAGGACGGCGAGGCGGTCGGCACACCCGACCCCCTCATCGTCGGCGCCGCCGACACACTTCTGGAGCCCGGCGAGGAAGACACCACCCTGTCACCCACTCCGTTGTCACCCGGCGCCGACGGGCCCGGCAAACACCCCGAGACGAACTGACGCCCATGAGCCCTTCACGAGAGGGGCCGGACCTGCGTCATCGCTGCGCGGGGGCGCGCCTTTCGATGCGATGGTCTCGTACTACGCCACGCGGTCACCGCCACCACGGCAGCCGGACCGACCGCAAACCGGGGAGGGGACGGGGAGACGAAGGGTGTGAGCGTCGGCGAAGCTGGAGAAAACAGTGCCGGAGGTGCGTTCCGGGCCGCTGATAAGCTGTGTCCGCGCTTCATTGCACCGGGGTCCGTACCGAACGGTACGGACCCCGGTGCGTTCCGGGCGCCAGATCAGGAAGGTGCCTCATGAACGCGAAGCCGTCGGTCTCCGGGCTCTCCAGGGGTGACACGTCCCCGCGAGTGACAGCGTCGCCGGAGGTGACTCCGGCCGCGTCCTTCGGCGCGTTCGGGCTGCCGCCGGACCTGGTGGAGACAATGGGACGGCTAGGGGTGACGAAACCGTTCCCCATCCAGGCGGCGACGCTGCCCGACGCGCTGGCCGGCCGGGACGTCCTCGGACGGGCGCGGACGGGATCCGGCAAGACGCTGGCCTTCGGGCTCGCTCTGCTCGTCCGGACGGCGGGCCGGCGTGCGGAGGCGAAGCGGCCGCTCGCGCTGGTCCTGGTGCCGACCCGGGAGCTCGCCCAGCAGGTGAGCGACGCCCTGGTGCCGTACGCGCGGACGCTGAACGTACGGCTGGCGACAGTGGTCGGCGGGCTGTCCATCAACCGGCAGGTGGCGGAGCTGCGGAGCGGCACCGATGTGGTCGTCGCGACGCCGGGGCGACTGGCCGACCTCGTATCGCGCCGGGACTGCCACCTGGACCGCGTTCGGATCACGGTGCTGGACGAGGCGGACCAGATGTGCGACCTGGGGTTTCTGCCGCAGGTCTCGGACATTCTGGAACAGGTCCCCTCCGACGGGCAGCGGCTTCTGTTCTCGTCCACGCTCGACCCTCACGTCGAGCAGTTGGTGCGGAGCCATCTGAACGACCCGGTCCACGCGTCGGTCGACCCCGGGGCGGGCTCGGTGAGCACCATGGACCATCACGTCCTGACCGTTCATCCCGCCGACAAGTACGCCGCGGCGACCGAGATCGCCGCTCGGGACGGCCGGGTGCTGATGTTCCTGGACACCAAGGCGGGCGTCGACCAGTTCACACGTCATCTGCGGGCCGGCGGTGTGCGGGCCGGCGCCCTGCACAGCGGCAAGTCGCAGCCGCAGCGCACACACACGCTTGCCCGGTTCACGGACGGTGACATCACCGTGCTGGTGGCTACCAACGTCGCGGCGCGGGGCATTCACATCGACGCGCTCGACCTCGTCGTCAACGTCGATCCGCCGGCCGACCCCAAGGACTACCTGCACCGCGGCGGGCGCACAGCACGGGCCGGACAGTCCGGGACCGTGGTCACCCTGGTCACTCCCGCCCAGCGGCGTGAGGTGAACCGGATGATGTCCGATGCCGGTGTCCGGCCGACCGTCACCCCGGTCCGCTCCGGCGAGGCGACCCTGACCGCCATCACCGGTGCGAAGCGACCGCCGGCTGGGACGAAGGCCAGCAGCGGCAATGTGCCCTTCCGCGGCCTCGGCAGCCGTCCGGGCCGCCCCGTCAAGGAGTCCCGCAAGGCAGCCGAGGCCCGCAAGGCGGCGGAGGCCCGGGCGGCGGCCCGAGTGCGCAGGGGTCACTGACCCCGGACGGACCCCACCTGCCGATCGTTACCGCGAGCGTCATCGACTCCCGGCTGGTCACCGCGGTCGGCAGGCAGGACGCGATCGCCGGCCGGACGCTCATCGAACGGGTTGCCGCCGAGCATCCCACCGTCCGCGAGACCTGGGGCGACGGCGGTTGCCGCAGGCACCTCGTCGAGCACGCCGTCCCCCCCCCTGGGCATCGACATGCATGTCGTCCGCCGCGATCCCACAACCAGGGGGTTCACTGTTCCACCCCACCGTTGGGCCGTCGAGCGGACTCCGGGGTGGCTCATGAACCACCGGCACCCGGCCCGCGCCCACGAAACCCACCCGCACCGGCCCGAAGCCATGATCCGAGTCGCGATGATCAGCCTCACGACCCGCAGGCTCGCCACTGATCCCCCCGACATGGCGCGGCGCATGAACCATGAGCGACCCGGCAATCTCAGGATGAGAGGACGGGACGAAACGCTCTTCAGGACTTGCCGCTGGCACACCGCGTGCACGGGGCGACGGCGGTGAGCCGCTACCCCGCCACCAGCTTGCGTACGTTCTCCACGCTGCCGCAGTTGGTCTCCAGGTACCTTGCGCGTGCTTCACGGAACGCCGTCCCGAGCTGAGCGCGGCGATCGTCGGCCACGTTTTCGCGGGCGTCGTTGAGGAGGGTCCGCTCTTCCTCGTCCATGTGGTGGTTGACCGCCGTGACAAGCTCTTCGAGCTTGTCCTCCCATTCCTGCGAAGCGGTGTCTTCCACTTCCAGCAGAGCAAGCAGTGCCTCGTTTCCCTCCTCGTGTTCGTGGACGCCGTGGTCGACGTCGTCGCCGTCCACGTTCTTGTGGCGTCGTAGGGCCGGGTAGACCTTGTCCTCCTCGGCCGAGGCGTGCGCGATGAGCAGGTCCGCGAACTCCGCGAGAGCGGTGGCGCGGTCGGCCTCGACGTTGCGCATGGTGCGGAAGAGGTCTTCCATGCGGCGGTGGTCCCGCAGGATGAGTTCGACGACGTCATGGGACGACACAGTGGCTCCTCACCTGTGAGCGTTGGTGTTCGGCTCTCCCAGCTACCCCCGTTCCCCCTGGTGAGACATTTCCTGTTCCGCCCGCCGCTCGTGGCCGGGCTCAGCTCTCCGGCGTGTCGAGGCCGTGAACGGTGGTCAGGTCGGCAAGCCCTGAAATGTTCAGGACCGGGGCCAGCAGGGGGGTGGCGATGAGTTCGATGCGGTCGGTGTGAGTGAACAGCACGCTCAGGCCGGCGCTGTCGAGGTACTCGACGGCCGTGAGGTCGATGACGAGAGGGCCGTCGGTCGTCTCGATGGCCGTGGCCAGGACATCGGTGTTGCTCATGTCGATTTCACCGACGACCGTCAGCAGGGTTGCACCATCGGAACGCCGGCTGGGGGTGAGAGTGAGCGGGGTGGTCATCAGGCGATCCTCGTATGCATGTCGACGGTGGTCCCGGCCGCGCCGGAGGTGATGGTGACCTGCTGCATCAGAGCGCGCATCAGGGCCACGCCTCGCCCACGGTGGGTGTTGAGGTCGGGCCGGGGTGGCTTCCACCGGCCGGTGTCGGCGACGGTCAG
Source organism: Streptomyces sp. NBRC 110035 (assembly GCF_000829695.1). Classification (GTDB taxonomy): domain Bacteria; phylum Actinomycetota; class Actinomycetes; order Streptomycetales; family Streptomycetaceae; genus Streptomyces. The sequence goes on from NZ_BBNN01000039.1 coordinate 12,996, forward strand.
GCGGAGATCGTCGACGAAGGCTTCCGCGCGTAGCCGGATCGTGTCTCCGGGAGCGTCGCGGTGCCCGTGCTCGATGGCGTTGGCGCAGGCTTCTCCCGCCGCCACCAGGATGTTCTGGACGGTATGAGGTGGAAGCTCACACCGGTCGAGCCAGCTGCGCAGGGCCTTGCGGACCGGCGCAAGCTGTGACGACTCCGCCGGGAAAGCCACGTCCAGCGGTGCCGGGTGCCGGTAAAGCAGAAGAGCCACGTCGTCGTCGTAGCCGTCGGTGGGCGCAAGCCGTGTCATGACCTGGGTGGCGAGGTCGTCGACGGCTGCGTTGCGGCCCTCCTGGATGGCCTGGCCGGCCTGGTCGATGCCGACGGTCAGCGGGCGGCGCCGACGTTCCACGAGGCCGTCGGTGTACAGCAGGAGGGTGGCGCGTGCGGGCACGGTGCAGGCGCCTTCGGGGCGGTGCTTGCCCGGGCGTACGGCCAGGGGAATGGACCGTCCTTCGTCCAGGAACAGGATGGTGCCGTCGGGGTGGGTGAGGATGCCCGGCGGGTGCCCGGCGCTGGAGTAGGTGAGGTGGCCGGTGCCGGGGTCGAGGACCGCGCAGAAGACGGTGGTGCACATCGCGCCGGGGACGCCTGCGGCGAAGCGGTCCAGGGCCATGAGGGTCTGAGCGGGGCTGGCGTCCTGAAGGAGCAGGGCACGGCAGGCGCTGCGCAGTTGGCCCATGACGGTGGCGGCTTCGAGACCGCGTCCGACGCAGTCGCCGACGACGATGCCGATGCGTCCGTCCTGGAGCCGGACGGTGTCGTACCAGTCGCCCCCGACCTCCAGGGGTGGGGTGGCGGGCTCGTAACGGACGGCGAAGCCGTCGGGCAGGTTGGACGGGCCGAGGATGGCTCGTTGCAGGGCGATGGCCGTCTCGCGCTGCTGGTCGATCTGATGGGCGCGGGCCAGCCCCTGGGCGAGCTGGCCGGCCAGCAGGGACAGCAGCAGTTGGTCCTCATCGGTGAAGGGACGATGGTTACCGAGGTCGATCCACACCACCATGGCCCCTTCGGGGTGGTTGACGGTGATGGCTGCACCCGTGTCGTCGTCCACCTGAGTGAGCGGGGGCTGGTCGAGCCAGGCGGTGAGTTTGTCCCGGCGGTCGGCAGGCAGGTCCTGCCAGCGCAGATCGGCATCGGTCGCGGTCACCGACGCTTCCTGACCGGCTGCGGCGACGGCCGCCAGTACGCGTTGGGCACGCCACAGGTGCTTCAGCTCGGCCAGGACTCCTGCCAGCGCTTCCGGCAGGCTGGTCGCCTGGGTGAGCCGCATGCCCAGGGCGGCTTGGGCGCTCCTGCGCTGGATTGCGTAGTGCTCGGCGGTGACGTCGCGGAAGGTGCCGACGGTGACCTGGCGTCCGGTGTCGGGGTCGTGGGCCTGGTTGAAGGTGGCGGTCACCCACAACCGGTGCCCGTCGCGATGGCTGACCGGGATGGTGTAGGAGCCCTTGGGATCGCCCAGCAGTTGAGCGAAGGCGTCGGAGACCTGGTGGTGCGCTTCGGGGTCGGTGTCGGCGTCCGGCCACCAGGGGTGCACCGGCGAGTAGGGCAGGCCCTCGGGGCCGTAGCCGAGGATGTCGGTGAAGGCCGCGTTGATCTCGACGACGGCACCGTTCTCGTCGCAGACGAAGAAAGCCTCCTGAAGGGAGTCGATCAGTGCGGTGCGCCAGCGCGCCTGGTGATTGCGCAGCCGCGCCAGCTCGACGTTGGCCCGCACCCGTGCAAGGAGTTCGGCCGCGGCGAACGGCTTGACGAGATAGTCGTCGGCGCCCGCCTGGAACCCCTCGATGGACGCCTCCTGCCCGGCCCTGGCGGACAGCAGCAGCACCGGCACGGAGGAAGTCCGCGGGTCGGTGCGCAGCGTCGTCACCAGTGTGAGGCCGTCGAGGCCGGGCATCATGACGTCGCTGATCACCAGATCGGGAGCGTCCGCTCGGACGGCCTGCAGGGCCGCCAGACCGTCGTTGACGGTGTCGACCCGGTATCCGCCGCCGTGCAGGAGGCGGGTGAGGTACTCGCGCATGTCGGCGTTGTCGTCGGCGACCAGAACCCGCGCCGACGCAACCGGGCCAGAGGTGTGTCCCTGCGCTCCGGCGTCAGTCACTGTGGCAGCTGTCTGCTCGTCGGCGCCGGCCGCCTCGTCCGGCAGCCAGCGCAGCGCTTCCAGCAGATAGGGGTCGGCGGCGGACGCCACACGGCTGCCCTCGGCCGGCACGAGAGCTTCGGAGGGGAGGTGAGCCGCGCCGAACGGCACGCGGATGGTGAAGCAGGTGCCCTCGCCTTCGGCGCTGTCGGCGGTGATCGTACCGCCGTGCAGGGCGACCAGTTCCTTGACCAGGGCCAGTCCGATGCCACTGCCCTCGGTGGAGCGGGAGCGGGCGGTCTCGATACGGTGGAATCGTTCGAACAGCCGGGGCATCTCCTCCGCGGGCACACCGATGCCCGTGTCGGCGACCGCGACGACCGCGTGGGTGTCCTCGGTGTGGACGGTGACGCGGATCGATCCGGTGAAGGTGAACTTCAGTGCGTTGCTGAGCAGGTTGAGGATCACCTTTTCCCACATGCCGCGGTCGATGTACACCTCTCCCGCCGGCGGAGAGCATGCGATGTCGAATTCCAGACCGGCCTTGTCGATGGCGGATCGGAACACGCTGGCCAGCTCCGCTGTGACCTCGGCCAGGTCGACCGGTTCGTAGCGTGCCTGCATCCGGCCGGCCTCGATACGGGAGAAGTCCAGCAGCGAGTTGACGAGCTTGCCCAGCCGCAGCGCGTTGCGGTGGATTGCGTCCAGTTCCTCTCGCACCGGCGCCCCGGCGTCTGCCAGGCGAGCGCGCAGTTCCTCCACCGGTCCCGTGATCAGGGTGAGCGGGGTGCGGAACTCGTGGCTGATGTTGGAGAAGAAGGTGGTCTTGGCCCGGTCCAGCTCGGCCAGGTCCTCCGCCCGCCGCTGCTGCTCCTCATAGCTGCGGGCACTGGCGATACCGGCCGAGAGGTGACCGGCGACCAGCTCGATGAATCCGCGGTAGCCCTCGTCCAGCACGCGGTAGCGGTTCAGTCCGGTCACCAGAAATCCGTACGGTGCGCTGCCCGACTGCTGCAACGGCACCACCAGCGCCTGTACGGGCGGCTCGGACCAGCCTCCGGCCGGCAGGCCGAGGAACGGGGCGCCATCGAGCGACACGAGCACGGACTCCCCACGAACCGGCTCCTCCACCGGCCAGACGTCGCCGGAACCGGAAACGGGCAAGGTGACGGGGGCGATCGCGTGCCCGCTGGGCATCCCGGTCGTGCCCGCGAGCTTCGCGGAGCCGTCGGGCTGGAACAGGTAGGTCAGCGTGAACGGCAGATCTTGGAGGTTGCGGCCCAGTTGCTGGTCCACGAAGGTCAGCATCTCCTGTTCGGTGCGCACCACGCTGGGATCGGATCCCAGGTCACGCAGCGTCGCCATCCGCCGCTCACCGATGACCCGCTCGGTCTCCTCGCTGACCACGCAGAGCATGCCGACCACCGCGCCGTCGTCGTCGCGCAGCGGACTGTACGAGAAGGTGTGGTAGCTCTCCTCCGTGTAACCGGACCGCTCCAGGAACAGGAGCAGACCTTCGTCCCAGGTCGCCCGTCCCGTGGTCATCACGGTGTCGATCCGGGGGCCGATGTCGTCCCAGATCTCCGCCCACACCTCACTCGCCGGCCGGCCCAGCGCCCAGGGGTACTTACGGCCCAGCGTGTCCCGTCGATAGGCCGCGTTGCAGAAGAACGTCAGTTCCGGACCCCATGCCATCCACATGGAGAACCGCGTCGACAGCAAGATGCTGACCGCCGTCTGCAGACTCTGCGACCACTGGGCCGGAGGGCCCAGCGGGGTCGACGCCCAGTCCACCGCGGCGAGGTCCCGGCCGACCTCCGCCTCGGCGGCGAACACGCCGGAACCGGCCGTGACCGCCGGCTCGTGTTCAGCGTCTTGCGAACGCTCCACTGGACACCCTTCCCCTCACACCCTCACCACACCGCCGCACCGGTCGCCGCGCCTCATGACGGACAGCACTCGCGTCGCCTCGGAATACAGCACGTACGGACACAGCCGGACGGCCTTGTTCCACGGGCTCGTCGCTGCCGGACTTGCCCGCGGGTGCTGCCAGCTTCGTAGGATAGGCCAGGCGGCCCCATGCCCTCGCCGCAGGTAGTATCACGACGGACGCACAGCAGGGAGCGGTAAGGGTGGCAGCAAGTCCTTTGCAGGTCCCCCTGCCACGGGCGTCCGACGAGGGAAGTCGCCTCGACGCGGTCCGGCGCTACCAGATCCTGGACACGCCGCCGGACGGCGCGTTCGACAGGATCGCGGGCCTCGCTGCCCGGATATTCGACGCGCCCATGGCCACGGTGTCGATCGTGGACACCGACCGCGTGTGGTTCAAGGCCGCCCACGGACTGACCGGTGTCACGCAGATACGCCGCGATCCGGGCCTGTGTTCCTCCGCCATCCTCCACGGCGAACCCTATGTGGTCACCGACGCCGCGACCGATGCCCGCGCACTCGCCGACCCCCTCGTCCAGGGCGACATCGGCGTCCGCTTCTACGCCGCCGCTCCCATCACCACGGCCGACGGGCAGCGTCTGGGCACGGTCGACGTCCTCGACACCCGACCGCGCAAGCCGACCGATGTCCAACTCGACGCCCTGCAGGACCTGGCCGCGCTGGTCATGGACGAACTCGAGTTGCGCCTGTCGGCCATCCGCACGGTCGCCGCCGAACGCGACCGGCGTACTGAAGCCGAACGCCTCGCCCGGACCCTGCAGCGCACCCTGCTGCCCCCGGCCCTGCCGACGGTCCCCGGCCTGCAGACGGCAGCCGCCTACCACACGGCCTCCCCGCACGAGGTCGGCGGTGACTTCTACGACCTGTTCCCCCTCGACGACGGCCGCTGGGCCTTCTTCCTCGGGGACGTGTGCGGCAAGGGCGCCGAGGCAGCCGCGCTGACCTCTCTGACCCGCTACACCCTGCGCGCCGCCGCCATCTACGACCCTGACCCGTGCGCCGCGCTGTCCAATCTCGACAGCGTCCTCAAGGGCGAGTACCAGGGCAGCGACCCCCGCTACTGCACGGCGGTCTTCGGCGTGCTGCAGCCTCTTGCCGACGGTTCCTTCACCGTCACTCTCGCCGGTGGCGGGCACCCCTCGGCCCTCGCAGTACGCGTCGACGGAAAGGTGGAGCCGATCTCCACCACCGGCGGCCAACTCGTGGGCATGCTGCCCGACCCCCAGTTCGTACAGAACACCACGCGGTTGTCACCGGGTGAGAGCCTCCTGCTCTACACGGACGGTCTCACCGAGGCGCGCATCCCGGGTGGCACCATGCTCGACGAGGACGGACTCACCCAGCACCTGCTCTCCACGTGCGTCCACGCCGAGGACCGCTGCGCCGACGGATTGCTGGGCTCCGTCGAAGCACTCCTGCACCGCCTGGGCGACGGCGTCAGCGACGACACCGCGCTGCTCGCCCTGTCCGTACCCGCACAGCCCGAACCCCGCACTCTGGAGAAACGGTGACCGAGCCCGAACACCTGCTGACCGTCACCCCGCGACAGGCTCCCGCCGGTCCCTTCGTACTGGAGGTGACGGGTGAATTGGACCACCACAGTGCCCGACTCCTGTCCCAGGCCGTCAAAGAAGCCCCCTTCGACAGCCATGGTGTGATCCTCGACCTGTCCGGGCTGACCTACTGCGACTCCACTGGAATCACGGTGCTCCTCACCGCCCACCAGCGGTCACAGACAGCCGGCTCGCCCCTCAGCCTCGCCGGCGTCAACCCGGACCAGATGCGTGTCTTCCAGGTGGTCGGACTCGACCAGGTCTTCACCTTCCACGCCACCACCCAGGAGGCCGTCTCCGCCCTGCGACGTTGACCCCGCGCCCCGCTGTCCACACGCTCGGTTTCCAGCCGACTCCCGACCGCCGTGTCGCCGTGCCACGACAGTGGATACATTGGCCGGTACACGGTTGTCCGGCCATGGGGGAACACGGCACGGGAATGCCCTGAGAAGGCAGGATCGACAGGGGAGGGTGGGAGGCCGGGGTGATCACGTCCGAGGGCACGGACCGCCGGGTCCAGGACATGGACCATGGTGATCACTTGTGTCTGGCGTTCACCGACGATACCGAGCAACGCCGAGTGGTGACGGCGTATCTGACGTCCGGCCTGCGCCGCGGTGAACGGATCATGTACTTCGCCGACCAGCTCACTCCTCAAGAGGTCCTCGGCTGGCTGGCCGTGTCCGGCGCCGATCCCCGCCCGGCGCTGGAAAAGGGCCAGCTCGTGGTGACAACAGCGGACGACAGCTACCTGGCGACAGGCTCGTTCGACGCCGACGGCATGGTGGCTGCCCTGCAGCAGGAAGTCAGGAAGTCCCTGACCGCCGGTTACACCGGGTTACGCGTAAGCGGCGAGATGGGCTGGGTGCTTCGCCAGGTCCCGGGGGCCGATCGGCTCACCGATTACGAGACCAAGGTCAACCAGGTGTTCGCCGGCCAGCGGGCCTCCGCCGTGTGCCAGTACGACGCCCGCCGCTTCAGCCTCGATCAACTGGACCACCTGCACGGCTGTCATCCGGGGGCGGTCGAGCCCGAACCGCTCTACCACGACAGCACGCTGCGGCTCGTTCCCTCCTTCCGGGGAGGGCGCCGCAGCCTGCGCGTGGTGGGCAGCGTGGACCACCGCACCACGGACGCCCTCGCCGATGCCCTGGAAACAGCGCTGGCCTGGCCGGGCGACATCCAGGTGGACATGCAGGCGCTGGAGTTCATCGACCTGAGCGGCGTGCGGGCCTTGGCCCGCGCCGCCGCGCGGCTGGAGGACGACCGACGACTGCACGTCGTGGAGCTCGCCCCCTTGCTCTGCCAAGTGATCGGCATGGTCGGCTTCGACGAGACCCCCGCCCTGGTCGTCACCGCCCAGGAGGTCCTCGCGTGACCGGCCGCCTCACCGCACCGCCCCGGCCACGCCGAGGCGGTGGCCTGACCCACCAAGGGCTCATCCACAGCAGCAGCCAGGAATTCCTGGCCACCACGGTGCCCTTCTGCCGCGAAGGACTCGAGCAGCGGGACGCCGTGCTGGCGGTGACCACCCCCGCCAACATCGACCTGCTGCGACAAGCACTCGGGGACGCGTCCGGGCAGGTCGAGCTCATCGACGCCGGCGAGTGGTACCGGGCGCCCGAACGCACCCTCGGCGCCTACCACCGGTACGTCGACCAGCGCACCGGCACGGGGCGGCACCAGCAGGTACGCGTCATCGGCGAGCCGGTCTGGCACGGCAGGGACACGCTGGAGACGACTGAGTGGACCCGCTACGAATCCGCGATCAACGTCGCCCTCGCCCACTGCCCGGCCTGGATCATCTGCCCGTACGACACCCGGGCCCTGCCCGAGAGCATCGTGGCCGACGCCCGGCGTACCCACCCGCACCTGGCCGTGGCGGCATCCGCCCGCCCCAGCGACAGCTATGCGGATCCCGCCGCCACCGACAACGGCTGGCATCGGCCGCTCGCGCCCGTGGCCGGGGAGGGAGAGGAAGCCTTCATGCGCTTCGGAGCCGACCTTTCAGCAGTGCGTTCCACGGTCGCCGAAACCGCTGCCGAGATGGGCCTGTCCGCCGACGGTACCCAGCGTCTCGTGTTCGCGGTCAACGAGGTCGCCACCAACGCCGTCCAGCACGGCGGAGGCACGGGGCACATAGCGGTCCACCGCGCGGGCCGGCGCATCGTGTGCGACGTCACCAGCACCGGCCGCAACAAGACGGACTGGTACCTGGGCCACCTCCCGCCCGACCCGCAGCAGCAACGCGGGCACGGCGTGTGGGTGGTGCGTCAACCGTGCGACCTGCTCGAAGTCCACACCGGACAGGACAGTACGACGGTACGCCTGCACGTCAGCCTCGCCTGGGCGGAGAACACCGGCGCCCCGCACCGCCTACCGTGGCATCGGCCGCTCACCGGGCTGGACCACCTGACGCCCCGGGCGGACCGAATCGTCCAGTGAGATGCGCGCGATAATACGCTTGCCGGTCGGTTCTCGCTGGACATCGAGGTCCTGGCTCAGCGCCGCGACAATCTCCAGACCGTGCTGACCGACCCGGCGCGGGTCGGCAGGCCGGTGCCTCGGCAGCGTCGTTTCACCGTCGCGAACGGTGACGGACAGCGTGTCCTCAGCAAGAACCAACGACAACTCCACTGGCCCGGAACCGTACTTGATCGCGTTGGTGACCAGCTCACTCACCACCAACTGCGTCGCCTCCACCACGCGCACGGACAGCGCCGGTTCCCCGCCGTTCTGCGAACCGGCGAGGAACTGGAGCGCGGAGTCACGCGCCTCGGCGGCGTGGAACACCTGTCGCTCGAAAGTTACGGAGAGCGTCCTCGGACCGTTGCCAGCAGGTGCCTGCCAGAATTGTGAATCATTCAGTTCGAACTCACCATCCCGCACAACCGTCGCGTGACTCCCCCGTGGAGCACGGAACATCGACCCGTTCCTCGTGACACCAGAAGACCTGGCAACCCGATGATAGTTCCCGCGTGCACCCGGCCGCCGTCAGCCCAGTCGTCGCAGAACCGGCCGGACGTTCAGTGGCTGGTGAGCATGCCTTCCCGCAGGCGGCCCAGCAGACGCGAGATCAGCCGGGACACATGCATCTGCGAGATGCCGAGGCGCTCGCCGATGTCCTTCTGGGTGAGTTCCTCGACGAACCGCCAGTGGATGATCTGCCGGTCGCGTTCGTCCAGCTCGGCGATCATCGGAGCCAGGGCGTGGAAGTCGTCCACGAGCGCCAGAGCGGCGTCGTCCGTACCGATGAAGTCCGCCAGCGCCGACTCGCCGTCCTCGCTGCCGCTGATGGTTGCGTCCAGGGAGGCGGAGGTGTAGCCGTTGGCCGCGAACCGGGCCTCGACGACCTCGTCCTCCGGGAGGCTCATCAGCTCGGACAGTTCCTTGGTGGTGGGGTTACGGCCCAGACGGCTGCACAGCTCCTCGGTGGCCCGGGCCAGCTGGACACGGGCCTCCTGAAGCCGGCGGGGCACGTGCACGGCCCACGAGGTGTCACGGAAGAACCGCTTGATCTCGCCGACGATGTACGGCACGGCGAAGGAGGTGAACTCGACCTCACGGGTCAGTTCGAACCGGTCAATGGCCTTGATCAGGCCGATCATGCCGACCTGGACGATGTCCTCCATCTCCTGCGGCCCGCGGCTGCGGAAGCGGCCGGCCGCGAAGCGGACCAGGGAGATGTTCATCTCGATCAGCGTATTGCGCGCGTACTGGTACTCGGGCGTCCCCTCCTCGAGCGTCGTCAGCTGCTCGAAGAACAGCCTCGACAACTCCCGCGCGTCCTTGGGCGCCACCTTCGACGGGTCCGCAATCTCCGGCATCGCCGTGGTGGTGTGCTCGGTGGTCTGTGCGGTCGCCGTCACCATGATGTGCCCTCCCAGTCGATCGGCCTTGCCTCTGCCCGTCTCATCGGCCGACGGTCGAGCGGCTACCCCGAACAACGGGGCGCATGCCTCGGTCTTGCCTGGCGGGCCGTCGAACCCAACGGGTCTGTGTGCAGCACGTCCTGATCTTCGTCCGCTCCACAGGGCGCGCCGCCCCGGGACGCAGCGGCGTTCCGACATCCCGGGGATGCGCCGGCCGGCCTACTCGTCCACGGCGTGGGGCCGCGATCCCGCACGCAGGTCGGTCTGCGCCCTGCGGCCGGCGCGACGGCTGGGCGCCTCCATCTGTGTGCTCCGTATACGTCACGGCGGTCGGGCGGGTGGCGCGGCGGAGGCCGTGGACCTGGGTGGCGAGGAACCGGCGCCGGGTGGGGCCGGAGCGGGGCGGGCGGGGTGGGGGCGCCTCTTGAGGGCTGCGGGATCTCCCCTACGGTGGACGGGGCGGGCGAGCTCGCCCGGTGTGCGGCGGTCGTCCCAGATGCTGTTCTCGTGTGCCGGACGCAGGATGAGCTGTTTGACGGTGGGCACGGCCGAGGACCGTCCCGGAAGGCGGCGCCCGGTGCTGTCCGCTTCCGAGAGACCAGGCACCGATGCCACGCCGGCAGGACCGCCCGCCGGGCCCCGAAGACGGCGCCCGCCTCCCGCCGTGCCGCATCGTCACACGAGTCATGCGCCTGCGGGCATCCCGCGGTGTTCTTTCCTCACGCCAGCGGGCTGTCGGCCAGGGACGCGAGCAGTTGGGCGGGGCTGTCGTAGACCGCCCGCGCGCCCGCCTCCTCCAGGTCGGCGCGCGGAATACCGCCGCACAGCACGCCGACGCAGTGCACCCCGGCCCTGCTGCCCGCCTTCATGTCCCACACGGTGTCACCGACGAACACCGCGCGCTCGGCGGGCACCCCTGCCAGCTCCAGAGCGTGTTCGACGGGTTCGGCGGCCGGTTTGCCCTGCTCCACGTCGTCGGCGCCGGCTGTGGCCTTGATCGCGTCGTCCGCGTCGATCGCCCGGCGCAGCGCGGACAGCTCCGCGCCCCCGGCGGAGGTGGCGAGTACCACCGTCCAGCCGTCCTGGTCGAGGCGGCGCAGCAGCCGGCCGGCATCCCGCAGTGCGGGCAGCCGGTCGAAGTACTGCCCGTAGAGGGCCTTGTGGGCGGCGCTCAGCTCCTCGTCCAGGTCCTTGTCCCGGTCGTCCCCGAGCAGATGGGCGACGAGGTCGCCGGAGCCGAGCCCGACGGCCCGGTGGATCGCGTGCATCGGCACCTGGTGGCCCGCCTGCCGGAACGCCTCCCACCAGGTGGTCACGTGGAGGTGGTTGGTGTCGACGAGGGTTCCGTCGACGTCGAACAGGGCAGCCCGTTCCATGCGCCGGTCCCTTCCTCTCTGTCGTCGTGTGCCACGGACGTATGACGTCCTGTTGTCGCGGACGTCCGTGTCGGTACGGGTTCCACGTCAGAGGCTTGTCACTCCGGCCGGAACTCGACGGCTGCTCGCCGCCGCCGGGCGGTGCGCCGCGCCGCACCGGGTACGCGTCGGCGGCGGAGGGTCCGGCCACCGGGCCGAGATGCTCTCCGGCTACGACGGTCTTGCCAGAGCCGCGTAAATATGTACGCCGGCAACCCCACCCCCTCGCCTGTGCCGGCGACCGGGCGTGAGGGGGCTCCCGGCTCTGGACGACAGCCGGGGCGTTCCCGTCCCAGGTCCACTTCACCCTGAACGGGCAGGACTCCCCCACGCTTCGGGCCTGCCCAGCAGCGAGTCCCACGCCGTGCGGGGCGGCCTTGCCGTATTCACCGTGTTCGAGGGGAAGGTCCGCATGATGCTGCAGGTCCCGAAGCACCCCCTCACCGAAGCGGGTTCTGGCGCACCTCGGCGGTGAACAGGCTGCTGCAGGTGTGCTGCCGGACGGGGCCCGGCGGCACGGAGACCACCACCGTCACCGACGGGGCGAGCGCCCTTCACCAACCCCGTAGGCGCGGCCTCCTCACCCGAGGGAGAGGGCCTGCCGGCGTTTCACGGTCCTCAGGGGATGAAAGGGGTGGCGGAGCGGGCCCGCTCCCACATACCGGGCAGTTGTTCCTCGGGGCGCTGCTGCTCACCGTGCAGGGCGTTGAGGATCACCAGGCATCCGGTCAGGGCCGGTACCGCCCACTGCGCGTAGCCCAGCTGCCGCCGGGCCTTGTCGATGTCGATGGGATGCTGCTGCGCCTTCTCGACGTCCTGCGGGTCGGAGGAGGAGGCCAGCTCGACCTTCTTGCCCAGGATGCGGGCGTAAGCGGTGGCGGCCAGGGCTCCGGCGGTGACGAGGGTCTTGGCCGTAGTGGAGGCGGCCACACCCTTCTGCGCGGCGACCCGGTGGGTGTTCACGGCGAGCAGCCCGCCGCCGCCGAACAGGTGCGCACCGATGGCAGCGGCGTTGACCGGCGCCCACTTCGCCCAGCCCGACGAAGCAATCAGTGCCTTGGCCTGGTCCGTTCCGCCTTCCTCCTTGGCCGCACCGTTCAGGCCGACCGCGCCCATGAGTGAGCCGCCGAACCAGGCTGCCAGGCCCACATCGTGCAGGCTGCGGATCCAGGTATTGCGTTCGGACACGAGAGCGCTCCTTCGAAGGGCTGTGAGTTGACAGGAACATCGAGCACTCCCTCACCCTCACCCGGCCATGCTCTCGCCGCCATCACTGCTGACCCGGGCGGGTGATCCGCTTGCGTGTGGCGGCGCTTCAGCGGCATCGCCTGTGTTCGCCGAGCTGCACCACGGTCACCCGGACCCTTCTTGGGCAGGTCAGTTTCGCCGCCAAGACCTGTGGGCCGTTCCTCCTAGGCGACTGCCGTCGCAGCACCGCCGGGGCTGCGCGGGGCGCCGCCCGTGACGTGGGGATTCCTCATCAGGAACGGGCGGCCAGGACATCGCGTGGTTCACCCACGGCGGGTACGCGATGGCGGCCGGCGGGGATCGCTTGGTACAAGTCCTTCACCCGCAGGGGTACGAGCCCCGTGCGGTGTACCAAGGCGGTCAGCCCTGCTATGAGGGGTACATGACCCGTTCACCGCCTGAATGGCGGGGGGGGTTCCCGGCCGGGAGACCGTCCGTGTGCCTTCGGGACGGGGCACGGGATCGTGGTGCCTGAGCCGTACCGGCCCTCGAGTGGTGCCCGGTTCGTCGTCCGGGGAGCCGGAGCGGGACGGCCACCGATGGCTGAACCACCGGACGACCGGGGCGATGACGAGCAGAAACATCGTCCGGGCAAGCCGTCCCTTCGAGGCTCTGTCAGGCGGGGGCGTCCTGAGGGGCCCGGGGACGGGGTGATCCCTGTCCCCCTTCCTTCTTCCCTTTCCTCCTGGGGAGCCACGGCAGCCGGGTGATGGGGGCGTCGGTGGCGAGCGGGGCGGGAAGCACGTCACGATGCCTCGCGTACGGGCCACGCGCCGGCCCGAACTGCCGATGCGCAGCCACCGGGAGCGAGCCGCAGTGGCATGCACGGGATTCCGCGCCACTCCGCCGATCGCGGGCACGGCCGTCTCGTTCGTGGTCGCGTACACCTCGATCGCCTGGCGCTGAAGTTCGTGGCCAGACCCCCTTTCAACGCGTTCGTGCCCTGGCGGGTCACGGTCGGACCACTGCTGGGTGCCCGGGGTCCCGCCCGGCCCGGGAGCGGGTCCGGCTGCTCGTTCTTGACAGCCGGCCCCCGTTGCCCGCAGGATCACTCCCGTGAACCTGTCAGACAGCCAGACAGGTGACTCGGTGCCGCGGCGCGTCAGCGCGATGGAAGCGGTGCTCGGTCATCTGCGGAGTGCCATTGAGCGCGGTGACTACGCCGTGGGGGACAGACTGCCCTCCGAGGCGGAGCTCTGCCGCCGCCTGGAAGTCAGCCGGCCCGTACTGCGGGAGGCTCTGCGAGCCCTGCAGACGATGGGGTTGACCGTCTCCCGGACGGGCAAGGGCACGTTCGTCGTCTCGAACGGGCCGGTCGAGGACCCCACCTTCGGCGACTACGCGGCCAGCGACCTGCTGGAGGTCCGGCGGCACGTCGAGATCCCCGTCGCGGGCTACGCCGCCGAGCGCCGCACGCCCGAAGACCTCGACCACCTGACCCACCTCCTCGACCGGATGGAACGGGAGACCGACACCACCGCGTGGGTGGCCATGGACACGCTCTTCCACCTCGCCGTCGCGCAGTCCGCCCAGAACCCGGTCTTCCGCCGGGTGATCGAGGAGATCCGGGACGCGCTGGCCCGGCAGTCGGCGTTCCTCAACGAACTCGGCGGCCGCCGCGAGCAGTCCAACCGTGAGCACCGCGCCATCGTCGAGGCGCTCGTCGACGGCAGCGAGCGCGACGCGACCGAGGCCATGGCCCACCACCTCGACCGCGTCGAGACGACCCTCACCGCGATCGTCCGCCCCGGACGCACCGACGGCGCGGACACCCCCACGGAAGGCGGAGGACCCCAGGCGTGAGCGAGCATTCCCTCGAAGAGCAGATACGCCGTACCGGTCCTGACGCACGCCGGCGGGGAGCGGGTCGCACGGAAGTCCGAGGTGGAGGTACGAGCATCAACACACATACCGCGTACAACAGTTCACTCGCCGAGGCACCCTCCGTCCGAGAACCGCAGCACGCGCCCGTCGCCCATCTCGTACGCGGCGACGTCATCGAGGGGGTCCACTACGGCTCGGTCGTCGTGCTCGCCGCGGACGGGAGTGTGGAGCTGCAGATCGGTGACATGGAGGCGGCCTTCCACCCGCGCTCGGCACTCAAGCCCGTGCAGGCCGTGGCACTGCTGCGGGCCGGGCTGCCTCTCGACGGAGACCTGCTCGCGCTGACCGCCGCCAGCCACTCCGGCGAGGAACGGCATCTCTCCGGCACCCGGCGGATCCTGGAGCTCGCCGGGCTCGCCGAGGACGATCTGCGCAACGTCACGGACCTGCCGTTCGACCCGGTGGTCCGCGAGGACTGGATCCGTGCGGGCCGGCTGCCGTCGAGGCTCGCGCAGAACTGCTCGGGCAAACACGCCGCGATGCTCTACACAGCACGGCTCAACGGCTGGTCGCTCGACGACTACCTCGACCCCGCGCACCCTCTCCAGCAGGCGATCGCGGAGATCGTCGAGGACCTGACCGGTCAGAGCATCGCCCAGGTCACGGTCGACGGCTGCGGCGCTCCTCTCTTCTCCGTCTCGCTGCACGGGCTCGCGCGCGCCGCCGCCCGCATCACCACGGCCCCGCCCGGCACCCCCGAAGCCCGAGTGGCCGACGCGATGCGCGAGCACGCCGAAATGGTGTCGGGCTCCGGCCGCGATGTCGCCGCGCTGATGCGGGCCGTGCCGGGACTCCTCGCCAAGGACGGCTTCGAAGGGGTCCAGGTCGCGGCGCTCCCGGACGGCCGGGCCGTCGCCGTGAAGATCGCGGACGGCGCGGACCGGGCGCGCGTACCGGTGACCGCGGCGGCTCTCGCACGCTGCGGCGTCGACCCGGCCGCACTCGCCGAGTTCGCCGGTGCGCCGCTGCTCGGGGGCGGTGCGGTGGTCGGAAGCATCCGCCCGGCGCGGGCGCTCGAGCCTCTGACGACGCCCTCGTCGCCCGGTGGAACGCACGCCTGATTCACCACCGCCCGCCCTCCCCCGGCTCACCCGCTCCAGAAGGAAGACCCGCACCGACATGACCGTCCGCAGTGAGCACGACCTCCTCGGCCACCGTGACGTCCCCGCCGAGGCGTACTGGGGTGTCCACTCCCTGCGTGCCAAGGAGAACTTCCCCGTCACGGGAACGCCGATCTCCACCTACCCGCACCTGATCGACGCGCTCGCCGCCGTCAAGGAAGCCGCCGCCCGCGCCAACGAGGAACTCGGCCTGCTGGATCCTCGCAAGGCGGCAGCCGTAGTCGAGGCCTGCCGCGAAATCCGTGCAGGGAAGCTGCACGACCAGTTCGTCGTGGACGTCATCCAGGGCGGGGCCGGCACCTCGACGAACATGAACGCCAACGAGGTCGTCGCGAACCGGGCGCTGGAGCTGCTCGGCCACCCGAAGGGCGCGTACGAGTTCCTGCACCCGAACGAGGACGTCAACCTCGGCCAGTCGACCAACGACGTCTGCCCGACCGCCGTCAAGGTCGCCACGGTCTTCGCGGTACGCGGCCTGCTCGAGGCGATGTCCGTGTTGCAGGACGCCTTCGCGGCCAAGGCGCTGGAGTTCCGCGACGTGCTGAAGATGGGGCGTACGCAGCTGCAGGACGCCGTGCCGATGACGCTCGGGCAGGGGTTCTCGGCGTACGCGGTGATGCTGGACGAGGACCGCAGCCGGCTCGCCGAGGCCGTCGAGCTGATCCACCAGATCAACCTGGGCGCGACGGCGATCGGCACCGGGCTCAACGCACCCGCCGGATACGCCGAGGCCGCGCGCCGCCACCTCGCGGACATCACGGGCCTCCCGCTGGTCACAGCCGCCAACCTCGTCGAAGCCACCCAGGACTGCGGGGCTTTCGTCCAGGTGTCCGGCGTGCTGAAGCGCATCGCGGTGAAGCTCTCCAAGAGCTGCAACGACCTGCGTCTCCTGTCCTCCGGGCCGCGCGCGGGCCTGAACGAGATCAATCTGCCACCGGTGCAGGCCGGTTCGAGCATCATGCCGGGCAAGGTGAACCCGGTGATACCCGAGGTCGTCAACCAGGTCGCCTTCGAGGTGATCGGCAACGACGTCACGATCACCATGGCGGCCGAGGCCGGCCAGCTCCAGCTGAACGCCTTCGAACCGATCATCCTGCACTCCCTCTCCGAGAGCATCACGCACCTGCGCGCCGCCTGCCTGACGCTCGCCGAGCGGTGCGTCGCCGGGATCACGGCCAACACGGACGTGCTGCGCACGGCCGTCGAGAACGCCATCGGCCTCGTCACCGCGCTCACCCCCCACATCGGCTACTCGGCGGCCACCGACATCGCCAAGGAAGCCCTCGCCACGGGGCGCGGCGTCGCCGAACTCGTCCTGGAAAAGGGCTTGCTGCCGGCCGACACGCTGGCCGCGTTGCTCCGTCCGGAGGTTTTGGCGGGGTCCCGGACCGGCTGAGCACGGGCGGGTGCGGGCCGGTGGGGGCTTGTCGCGCGGTTCCCTCCGCGCCCCTCGAAAGCCCGGGGCCGGTTCGTACGCTGCGGCCGGCCACGAACCACCCGCACCCGCCCACCCGGCTCGGCTCGGCTCCACCCCATGGCGCACCCCGGAGGGCCCGACGGCACAATGGCGATCATGACCTCGTCCCACACCTTTCAGCCCCTTCTGCACCGTATCGCCGCCGAGATCGAGAGCAGGCCCGAACGCGGTCGGCCCGCCGACTACATCCCGGCGCTCGCGGCATGCGACCCGCACCGGTTCGGCATGGCCGTCGCGGAGCTGGACGGCACGGTGTACGGAGTCGGGGACTGGCGGCAGCCGTTCTCCACGCAGTCCATCTCCAAGGTCTTCACCCTCGCCCTCGACCTGGCCCGCGAGGGCGACACGCTGTGGGCGCACGTAGGCCGTGAGCCCTCCGGCAACCCCTTCAACTCGCTGGTGCAGCTGGAGTACGAGAACGGCATCCCGCGCAATCCGTTCATCAACGCCGGCGCACTCGTCGTCACCGACCGCCTCCACACCCAGACCGGCGACGCGGCGGGCACCCTCCTGGAGTTCCTGCGCGCGGAGAGCGACAACGCGGAGCTCGCCATCAACAAAGGTGTCGCCGCCTCCGAGTCCGCCCATGGCGACCGCAACGCCGCGCTCGGCCACTTCATGGCCTCGTACGGGAACATCGGGAACCCGGTTCCGGTCCTCCTCGACCAGTACTTCCGCCAGTGCTCCATCGAGGCATCCTGTGCCGACCTCGCCCTGGCCACCGGTTTCCTCGCCCGGCACGGCATCCGCGCCGACGGCACCCGTCTGCTGACCCGGAGTCAGGCCAAACAGGTCAACGCGATCATGCTCACCTGCGGAACGTACGACGCCGCGGGCGACTTCGCCTACCGTGTGGGCCTGCCCGGCAAGAGCGGTGTCGGCGGCGGCATCATCGCCGTCGTCCCCGGCCGCTGCACGCTCTGTGTGTGGGGGCCCGGTCTGGACGAGCGGGGCAACTCGGTGGCGGGAGTGGCGGCCCTGGACCGCTTCACGACGCTCACGGGACTGTCGGTGTTCTAGCGCCGTCCCACTGGACCGTACGGACCCGGTCCAGTGGGACGGCAGGCATGCCGTGGCTGCCGCTCAGAGACGAGTGTGCGCTTTCCGCCACTCCGCGCTGAGACGCCGCCCAGGTGTCGGCCGAGGGTGCTCCGTCGATCTGCGTCGCTGTCATGTGCTCGGGCTCGCGGGTTCGGCCGTTCCCGCGGTGGGAGGCGAGACGGCCGGTGCCCTGCCCGTGCGGGAGCTGCCGAGCCCGGTCTCCGGCCGCGCGGCGCTCGGACTGGTCGGCGTGCGCTTCGGGGCGGTGCCGCAGCTCCGACGCGGCAGAGAGGCCGGCTCAGGTGAACAGCGCGGATCCATGCACACGGTTGAGGCCAGAACAGCCTTCGGAAGGCATTCCCCGCTCCGCCGAAGAGGGGGCATCCCCTGGCTCGGCCCGGAGTTCGCGGCTCACCGTTTCAGGTCTTGTGACTCAGCGTTGCGACGGGCCGGCCTGCGTTCGGGGCGGCCATGCGGGCAGCGGGGGACCAGGAAGCCGACCGATGGGGATTCAGGGGGGCGGAGCGCCCATCGGCTGCTCCGGGGTCCGCTCGGCGGCCTGCCTCTTCAGTTCGGCCCGGAGGCCGTCCGGGGTGAGCGCCAGCAGTTCGCCGATCGACCGGTTCCATGCGTCAGCCGCCTGTTCCACCGCGGACCGGAAGCCTCGCCGCACCGGGCGCCCGGCCACCATCAGGGCGACAGCGGCGACCGGCCGCAACAGCCACCGGCCACGCACGGTGAGCGCGACGTCCACCTGCCACCGGCCGCCGTCCGCCCGCCGCGGGCGCAGACACAGACGGGCCTTGCCCAGCCGGTGCTTCAGCCGTGCCGTCGCCGGGGCACGCACCGCCGGCGGGGCCCCGGGCGCGAGGCCGGTCGCCGCCCACCATGCGACCAGGTCGAGCCGTGCCTTTCCCGACCCCCGGCGCAGTGCCCCCGATCCTTCGGGGCCCCGCACCCGTCCTTCGACCTCCAGCAGTCGTGGTCGGTCGGGAGTGCGCAGTCGCAGAGTCATCCGTACCGTCGCATCGTCCGAGACCAGTAGCTGTTCCACGGCGATCGCGCTGCGGCGCTGCCACTCACGTACGAGCAAAGCCACCTGATCCGTGGCCCCGGCCTCCGAGAGCTCGTACCGCGCGCCGGGCCGCAGATGCCGTCCCTCGACCAGTCGCACGTCCTCGACCGGCTGCCCGTCCTCCAGGAGGATCTCCTCTCCCTGGGCCCGGGTGGATTCGGCCAAATCGAAGATCAGCCCGGTGAGTTCCTGGAGTCGGTCGGGTTCCAGGGCGAGGACGGACACGGAGTGCCGGAGAACGGTCATGCGGCCCTCCCCCCGGGGACCGGACGAACCGGCCGTGCTGTTGGAGGCCGCCTTTGCAATGCGCTCACTGTCCCCGTCCCTCCGTCGGTCCCACCTACGCTGTCAGGGGTACGCGCAGCCCTGGCGTGCATCTGCGTTCAGCACAGCAGGTCGGAATGCTACAAGCAGGGGCGCCGCTTGGCGGAGCCCCTGCGGGAGCCGGCCGGTACCTTGGCCGGCCAGATCTCGGCCGGCCCACGGAAGTACTCGGTCGCAGGTCTGTGGCCAGCAGGTGTGTCCGATGTCGGCGTCGAGGAGGTGGAGTGGGACGCCGCGGGTGGTTCGGACGGTGGGCGGGTCGGTGGCGTTGCCGGTCCGCAGGGTGAGTTCGGCGAGGTGGTAGACGATCATGCGCCCGGTGGGGCGGACGCGGTGGTTGTCGGGGGAGTGGCCGTTCATGGTCTGCCCGGGGTCGAGCTCCCGTCCGACCTGCCGCTCGGTCAGGCAGAAGAACGGTGGGCCGGGCAGGTGACCTGGATCAGGTCATGTCCGGCGTCCACCTGGTGGGCGGGGGCGGACGTCAGCAGTGCGTACCAGCCGTCGACAGCGGCTTCGGCCCTCGGCACGCCCGGGTGGAAGTGCCAGGCCAGGGCCGGGGCGCCGGCCTCGTTATCGGTGACGGTCCAGCGCAGACAAGAGGTGGCACGGCGCTTGGCGGCGATGACACCGATCCGGGCGACGGTCTTCTCCCCGGTCTTGCAGTGGCGTCCGCCGACCGCGGTGGTGAACTTGTCCGGGTCCTCCGCGGCCTTGTCCAGGCGTTTGTCCCGGGCGGCTTACCGGGCGGCGGCGTTCGCGGTGGGGCGGACCGGGACCCGTCGCACGGTGAACGCCGGATCGCTCTTGCGGGGCCCGGTCAGGGTGTGGGGGTCCGCCAGCACGCGGTAGGTCTCGCGCCGCTCGGTGGGCTTGCCCGCGTCCCGGTCCGGCGGCCAGTCCGCGACGACGGTGGCCTGCGCGAGATCGAGAGCGGCACAGACCTCGTCCTCGAGCTGCGCGGCCGGGGCCGGGGCGATGAACCGGCCCCGGAGCCACCGGAATCCGCAAGGGCCGAAGCACCCGATACGCAGCGACATCTCAAGGAGCGCCCGATGAGCACCTCACGCCTCAGTGGCTGGCTGACCACCCGCCGGCCCTTCGTATGCCGGGGATTCCTGCTCCTCGTGTTCTTCGGGCCGGGCGCCCTGTCCCTGCCGGGGCTCGTGGGCCGCGGGGAAACCGACGTCCGGCCCGCTGCTCGCCCGGAGCCCGGGCAGCGGGTGGGCGATTGAGCGGCGCCGGGACGAGGACGTCCGGCATGTCGTGTCCGTTCGGTCCGGACGGGACGTGGTGCCACAGGTCCCTCGCGGTCAGGCTGCCACCGGCCGCGCTCAGCGCGCCGGTGGTCTTGGGGACCCTTGGCGCTGGTCGCCGCTGTGCCGGCGGAGCCGGTCGGTGTGGCGGGCGACGTCGTCGACGCGCGCCGCGAGGTCGGGGTGGGCGGACACCAGGTGCGGGTGCGTCACCGTCAGGGGGCCGACGAGGGCGCCGGCGTCGTTCTCGGCGAGGGCTGCGGTGAGTTCGGCGAGAGGGGTGCGGGCGGTGGCGGGAAGATCGGTGAGCGCGGTGATCCGACCGGCGAGCTGGCGCAGGTCCGCGGCGTTGGCGCGGGCCCACACGGTGACGGTGCGGTCGGCGGCACGGCGGTCGCGGGTGGCCCGCACCCGCTGTTCGCTCGTGGACCCCGGGGTTCCGGGGCGTACGCGCAGGTAGCGGCGTTCGGCGGCCTGGCGGCTGGAGACACCCAGGGGATGGGCCAGGTCGGCCCAGCTGGCACCGGCCTCCCGGGCCTCTTCGATCAGGCCCGGTTCCCACCCTGCGAGCTGATCGCGGACTTCACGGAGCAGCAGGAGAGCGGCGAGTGCCTGTTCCGAGCCGGTCCGGTCGGGCTCGGGGCGCACCTCGTCCTGCGACGTCCGGGCGGTGTGCAGGGCTTCGTGGATCGTGTTCAGGGCGGCGGCGGCGAGGAAGGACGTGGGGCTGAGACCGCGGGCGCGCGGGGTGGGCCGATCATCGCTGATCATGGAATCTCCAGCAGAGGCAGACAGTGTCGTCATCTCGGTGACACTCAACTTGTCATCACTTGGATGACATGTTACAACGAAGGCAGGTGAACCGCATGGGCAGCAAAGTGCCCGGCCTGAACACTGGAGGTGTTTCACCATGTTGATGCGCACCGACCCCTTCCGTGAGCTCGACCGGCTCACCCAGCAGCTCCTGAACACGACCGGTACCTGGTCACGGCCGTCGGCGATGCCCATGGACGCCTACCGTGAAGGCGAGGAGTACGTGATCGCCCTCGACCTGCCCGGCGTCTCCCCGGACGCGATCGAGATCGACGTCGAACGGAACATGCTGACCGTCAAGGCCGAGCGGCGGCCCGTCACCAAGGCGGACGACGTCCAGATGGAGCTCTCCGAGCGGCCCCTGGGTGTCTTCTCCCGCCAGGTCGTGCTGGCCGACACCCTGGACACCGAGCAGATCAAGGCGGACTACGAAGCGGGTGTACTGACCCTGCGTATCCCGATCGCCGAACGCGCCAAGCCACGCAGGATCGCCATCGGCGGCTCCGCCCACAAGGAGATCAGCGGCTGAGCCCCCTCCCGGCCGCGCGGAGCACGGGGGTGACGGCCGCTCCGCGGCCGCCCCTCGCTCCGCGCCGGCGCGTAGGGCAGAAGGCAGCGACACCCCCTCCCCCGACCGGGCGGCATCGGCGGCCGGCGAAAGGACCCCGACCGCCGCCTCCCCCGCCACCTCTCACGAGAAAGGCAACCGCGTCACCGATGATCCCCCAGCAGGAGCCATTCCGGTCCACCGTCAGCACGACCTACGAGCAGATGCTGGAAAGAGTGCGCTACGAAGGCGCATACCCCACCCGCGCACGGGCCGAGCAGGCCGTGCGTGCCGTGCTGGCCTCCCTCGGGCGGCAGCTGGCAGGCGACGAGCGCGTGGCGCTGGCGGCCGAGCTGCCCCACGAAGCGGCCGACATCCTCACCTCACAGACACCCGCCACCCGGCCCCTCACCGGCTGGGGCTTCGTCGAGGACCTCTCCTACCGCACCGGCGGCACACCGGCCACCACCCGCTGGGACACCGGCACCGTCCTGCGCATCGTCGCCCAGCTCACCGACGAGACACTCCTCGACCGTATCCTCGGCCGGCTTCCCACCGGTTACGCCCTGTTGTTCGGCCGTGCCGAACTCACCCAAGCCGCCTGACGACACCCAAGGGCCGTGCTGCTGCGGAGCCGGGCCCCGCCGCTCAACGAAACGAGCGGGCTCCACCAACCGGCGCCTTCGACGGCTGACGCGACCACGCGTCGTCCAGGCACGGCCACGACGTGCCTCCGGCCAGGTGCACGACCCTCAGGCCGTTGGTTGGGGCCATCGGGCGCGGTGTCGGTGAGGTATGCGTAACCGCGGCACAGGTCCGCCGGTGCCCGGCCAAGAGTGAGCAGCGGCCGGGGTGGAGCCACCCTCGATGTGACGTCTCCGGACCCCTTGCCCGCCGGTCGTCCTCTGTGGCGGCCCCCCGGGGTGCTGGTCACGCCGCGCGTCGGAGTGTTCACCGACTTCTTCACAAGGGACCCCTGGACTTCCCGGTGCGGCAGTTGCACCGCTGCGCGTGGGGCGAGCCACTCGCGCACATCGCGCCGACCGGGGACGGCGCGGGATGAGGCACCGCTCTCGGTGGTCAGCGTGTTCGCGCACCGGGAGCACCCGGGTAGCCACGCGTGGCCGATCTGGTGAGATTGTTGTGGACGCGTCTGAGGTGTTTCGCCACGGCGCACGGCACACCGTCCGCGGCACACTGACGGCAGGTTTCGAGATGCCTCTCGTGCGAGACACGTGCCTGCTCCAGAGGGTCGTGCGAGGGCTGCATGATGGTTCCTGGAAAGGAAAGGGGTGCCGCGGACGATCTGCCCGCGGCCCGCGGGACGGGAAGGAGGCCGCGGCTGGTTGCCCGAGGCGCCCACCGCACATTTGATCTTGTTACTGAGGGTATGACAAGTTGTTCTTCGGGCCGGACAACTCCGTTACCGATGGAGCCAGTTGTCCCTGGCTGATCCTCTCCCCCAACCAGCCTGGTCCGGCACCCTGCGGGCCGAGGTGGGCAACGAGGTCCGCAGCGTCGGTCCCGGTGGCCCGACCCCACCGTTCCCCCTGTGACCCGTGCTCCTTGCGGGCTCACAGCCCCCGACGGGTGAAGTCAATGGGCCGCGTCGTGAATCACGAGTTTGAATTCGGCCAGCGTCACCAGCCGGGGAGCCGCGTCGTTGTGCGTGACGCGCAGCGCCAGGGGTGTGCCGGGGTCGACGAAGACACCGTGGTTCTTGACGTAGTACTGGCCGCCCGGTGTCGGGGTGCGGTGCTCGGTCGCCGTCGTGTCGTCGGGGTTCGCGGTCAGGCCTAGCGGGTCCCGCACGAACTGGTCGCGCAGCTCGGTGTAGCCACCGGAGGAACCGGCGGCCTCCCACTGGATCATGGCGTGCAGATGGCCCCAGCCCGCCTTGGACGGCCAGACCAGCCCGCTGCGGTCGTCCGTCGCCCAGTTGCCCACCACGTACCCGTCGGGCTGAACCGCCTGGTGCATTCCGAACCGGTCGGTCGGCTCCGCCGCACCGAACGGAAACCTCACTATTCGGTACGTGCTGCCGGGTGGGATCAGTTGGTCCGTGTCGGTCTTGAGGGAACACACCCGCACCCCGGGGGCGGCGGTCTCGTCAGCAGACATACAGCGATGCTGCCCGCCGTCGGACCGGCCGATGCCGGGACCTGCCGATCCGGCGGACGGCGCTCGACGCACGGCGGACCACGGAGTGTGCTCGTGCGCCGCCTCGTGCGCCGGAGGGCTGCAACCACTGGTCCGCGGTGCGTGTCCTGTCGGCTGCCGCGCCTTCACAGGTGCGGCCGACTGCCCGCCCGCGGTGAGGGGTCCGCCTTGTCCTCCCGTGCATCGCGCAGGCGCGCCGCCACCGCGGTCGCGGCCGTTGTCACCCTTACGGGGGCGGCGCCCGCGGTGTCCCGTGCCGGTGTCCCCTCGTCCGGTTCCGTCGTATCCGGGGTCACGGCGGTGTTCCGAAGCTCGCAGCCCAACTGTTCCTCATCTCGTACACGGCCGGCTTCGACCAGAATTCCTCTTGCGTGCAAGGAGAGGGGTGTGGGAAGCCGTTTTCCCCCATTGACATGATCAGAACCGCAGTCCAATGATTGGCTCCCGCCGGCCCCACGAACCGACCCACGCCTCCTGCACCTCGGTCGTCACCCCCCAACCACCGTTCACAGCACGGCAGAAGGGCTGCCCTTGTCGGCAACACGCGCATCGCTCCCCCACCTCCTCCCGCCCGATGCACGCGCTCACGCACTCCTCCCCCCGTTGTCCTTCGGGCAGCAGCGCCTGTGGACCCTGGCCCAGACGGAGGGCACCCGTACCGCGTACAACGAGACGCTGGCGTTCTCCGTCCGGGGGCCGTTGGACAGGACGCTCCTCGCACAGGCTTTGGACATCGTTGTCTCGCGGCACGAGACCCTGCGCACCCGGTTCGTCTCCGTGGGCGGTGACGCCCGCCAGGAGGTCGGCCCCTCGGAGACGGGTTTCTCCCTGACGGTGGAAGACCTCAGCGGCGTCCCCGACCCGGATGCGCGGCTCACCGACCGGCAACGCGAAGAATGCGAGACACCGTTCGACCTGTACCGCGGGCCGCTGGCCCGGGGGCGGCTGATCACCCTGGCGGACTCCCGTCACGCACTCCTGCTGACCCTGCACCACGCCGTCTTCGACGGCAGGTCCATGGAGATCATGCTGTGGGAGCTGAGTGAACTCTACGGGGCCCTCCTGCGGGGCGAGGCGGATCCGCTGCCACCGCTGAAGGCACGGTTCGCCGCTCATTGCCACCGGCAGCGCGAGTGGGTGAACGGCCTCGATGCTGCCGCACAGGCCGAGTTCTGGCGGACGTATCTGGACGGCGCCCCGGAACTGCTCGACCTCCCGGCGGACAGGCCCCGTCCTGCGCGGCGAAGTCACGAGGGCGGGCGCGTCCCGGTGCGACTCGACCCGCAGCTCACGACAGCTCTGCGCGCAGTGGCCCGCAGTCACAGGTGCACTCTGTTCGCCGCTGCTCTCACCGGCTGGCACATCCTGCTGTCCCGGCTCTCCGGGGAGAACGACACCGTCGTGGGCATCCCGGTGGCGGGACGGCGCGGCCCCGAGGTCTCCGAGCTCATCGGTTTCTTCGTCAACTCGCTCGCCCATCGGGTCGACCTGTCCGGGGACCCGACCGGCTCCGAAGCCCTGAGCCGCGTCCGTGCTTCCCTGAGGAGCTCGCTCGACCATCAGGATCTGCCCTTCGAGCGGGTGGTGGAGGCGGTGAACCCGCACCGCAGCCTTTCCCACGGGCCGCTCTTCCAGACGATGCTGGCGTGGGGCACCTCACGCAAGGACCTGCTGAACCTCGCCGGCACCCGGGTCGAACCGCTCGTCATCGGTTTCGCACCCGCGAAGTTCGACTACACCCTGTCCCTGCACGAGGAGGACGGTGGCATCGCCGGGCATCTGGACTACGCGCGCGACCTGTTCGACGACGAGACGGTCCGACGGCATGTCCGCTACCTGTCGCGCGTACTGGAGCAGTTGGCGGCCGACCCCGGACGGGGCGTCGCCGACTTCGTCCTGCTCGACGAGCGGGAACACGGGGAACTGCTGGCGCTGGGTCAGGGGCGGACCACCGCGGCACCGGCCGCCGGCCTGCTCGAGCGCTTCGAGAGGCAGGTCCGGGAGCGGCCGACCGCTCCTGCCGTGGTGGCAGGCGAAACGCGGCTGGACTACGCCACGCTCGACCGGCGCGCCAACCGGCTCGCGCACGCTCTCCTGGCCCGGGGTGTCCGTCCCGGGGACGTCGTCGGACTGCACTGCGGCCGCACGGTGGAGTTGCTGGTGGGGATCTGGGGCATCCTCAAGGCCGGCGCGGCCTACCTTCCGCTGGATCCGGGACAACCGGGGGGCCGGCTGAAGGTGATCGTCGAGGAGGCGACCCCCTCTCTGGTCCTGAGCGACGTCGAGAGCCCTCCCGGCTCCTGGTCACCGCTGAGGCGGGTGGAGGAGGAAGGAGCGCGTGACGACTCCCCCGGTACGACGGTCCTGCCGTCCCATCTCGCATACGTCATCTGCACCTCCGGATCGACCGGGCGCCCCAAGGGAGTGGCAGTCCGCCACAGCAACGTTGTCAATCTGCTGGACAACTGGCTGGGCCACTACGGCGCGATCCCGGGAGAAGCGTCCTCGGGGTGGGCGAGTATCGGCTTCGACGCGTCCGTGCACGAGCTGTTCCTCCCGGTCACCACGGGTGCCGTCCTCCACCTGGTGCCCGAGGACCTGAGAGGCGACCCCCGGCAGCTGATGAGCTGGATGCGCGTGCACGGGATCGTGCACGCCTGGCTGCCGGCGTCCTACATCATCTGGATCGACGAGGACCCCGAGGAACGCCTGCGCGGTCTGGTGCTGCGCCAGGTGGCGACGGGGGCGGAGCCGCTCCCGGAGCCGGCACTGCACCGGATGCGGCAGATCCTGCCGGAACTTCGCATCTGCTACGTCTACGGTCCGACCGAGACCACCGTCTACAGCATCACGTACAACGAGACGCGCGCCCTGGAGCGCAGGTGCCCGATCGGCCGTCCCGTGGACAACACCCGTATCCGTCTGCTGGATCAGCGGCGCCGGCCCGTACCGCCCGGTGTCACCGGCGAGGTGTACATCGGCGGAGCCGGTGTGGCCGACGGGTATCTCAACCGGCCCGACCTGACCGGCGAACGTTTCCTGCCGGATCCACTCGTCCCCGGCGAACGGGTCTACCGCACCGGAGACCTGGCGCGGCTGCTCCCCGACGGCAACTTCGAGTTCGTCGGCCGCGTCGACGACCAGGTAAAGCTCCGCGGATTCCGCATCGAACCCGCAGAGGTGGCGGCAGCCCTGCGGGAGCTGCCCGGCGTCACGGAGGCGGCTGTGCTCGCCGACCGCGACGAGGCCGGTGAGACCGTGCTGGTGGCGGGTGTGGGCCGCGTCGACGGTCCTCCTGTGCCGCCCCACGAATGGCGTGCCGCCCTGTCGGACCGTCTGCCGGACTACATGATCCCGTCGTGGTTCGCCGAGTTTCCCCGGCTGCCGCTCAACCGCAGCGGCAAACTGGACCGTCAGGCCGTGCTGGACCACGCGCGCACGACGCCGCCCGCCCAGGTCAACGTCCAGGCGCCCCGCGACGGTGTAGAGATGTCGCTGTACCGGATCTGGCGCCGGGTGCTCCTGCATCCCGGCATCGGTGTCACCGACGACTTCTTCGCGGTCGGTGGCACCTCACTGTCCGCCATCAAGGTGGCGCACCTGATCCGTGAGCGGTTCGGCCGGGACCTGCCGATCCGTGACGTGCTCGAACATCCCACGATCGAGCGTCTGGCGGCACGCCTGCGCCGGGGGGTGCCGGCAGGAGGCGACGATTCCCTGATCGAGTTCCGTGCGGGCCGCGGCGGAGGGCGTGTGGTGTGCGTCCACCCCGCCGGCGGCACCGCCTTCTGTTACCTGCGGTTGGCCACCGCCCTGCCCGACGGGACCAGGGTCGAGGGCATCCAGGCCCCGGGGCTCAACCCCGGCGAGGAACCGCTGCCGACCGTGGAGGCGATGGCGGAGCACTACCTGACACTCGTACGGCCCGCGCCGGAGGAGACCCTCGTGCTGTGCGGGCTCTCCTACGGCGGTCTGGTCGCGCACGAGATGGGGCGCCGGCTGGCGCGGGCCGGTCACCACCGGCTCGCCGTGGTCCTGCTCGACACGCACGGCACGGACGACGAGGCGAAGAGGGCCGCGTTCGCGCCGGTGGAGGCGGCCGAGTTCCGTGAGAAGCTCGTCCGCTTCAACGGCATGTATCCCGGCATCGACGACGCCCAGATCGACCGGTACTTCCGGATCTACAACCACAACCGCGTCGCTGCCCGCGACTACGTCCCGCGCCGGACGACCGCCCCGTTGCTGCTCGTACAGGCGGAGGCCGAGGGGCAGACCCGTGGGGAAGCAGCCGCGGCCGAAGCCGAGTTGCGCCGTTTCTGGCAGGACCGGGCCCTGGGTGGCTTCCGGGTCGAGCAGGTGGAGGGCGGTCACTGGGATGTACTGGAAGGAGAGCGGGTGCCCCGCATCGCCGAACTGATCACCGACGAACTGGTCCGGCTCGACGGCAGGTTCGCGGGAAACCCGGTGGCGGAGGCATGATGTGTCCTTCCACCGCTTCCGCCGGCCTGGCCCTCGCCGTGTACGAACAGGCCGGGCGCACTCCGCACGCTCCCGCCGTGAGCGACGGGGACCGTGTACTGGACTACGCCGCCCTCGACGCCGAAGCCGCACACGTCGCTGACGCGTTGCGGGCCCGGGGTGTGTGCCCCGCAGACGCCGTCGCCGTGGGCCTGCCCCGGTCGTGGCAGCTGGTCTGCGTCATGCTGGGCGTCCTCCGCCTCGGTGCCCGTGTGGTCCCCCTGGACCTGCAGAGCCCCTCGGACCGCCGTGACCACATCCTCACGGACTCCGGCGCCGTCGTGTTCGTACACAGCCGTGACGCGCCGCACCGCGTCCCCCCGGAGGTCGCGCCCCTGCCCGCCGACGAACTGCTGGGCGCCGGACCACGTACGGCAGCGGACCTGGCGCGGCCACCCGCCGCCGGCCCACCGGTCTCCTTCCTGTTCTACACCTCGGGAACGACGGGCCGTCCCAAGGGCGTCGCGGTGCGCGACGCGGGCATTCTGCGGCTGGCGGAGCCCGGGTACATACGGCTCGACAAGGGTGCTCGCTTCGCCTGTCTCGCCAATCCCGCCTTCGACGCGCTGAGCTTCGAGGTCTGGGTGCCCCTGCTCACCGGCGGTTGCTGCGTCGTCCTGGCCGACTCGGACGTCCAGACGCCGGAACGGCTTGCCGACGTCCTGCTGCGTGAACGCATCGACACCGCCTTCGTGACCACGGCACTGTTCAACGCCGTGGTCGACGCGGTCCCCGGCTGCTTCGCCGGCCTCGGGCAGTTGCTGATCGGCGGCGAACAGCTCAACAGCCGTTCGATCCGGTCCTGGTACCTCCGCAACGCGGGCAGCGGCACACGGTTGTACAACGTCTACGGACCGACGGAGTGCACCACCTTCGCGCTCTGCCACCCCGTCCCGCGTGACTTCGACGCGCAGGTGGTACCGATCGGGCGGACGCTGCCGCAGACCGGCGCCGCCCTCGTGGTACCGGGCACCACCCGCGCGGCCGCACCCGGCGAGGTGGCCGAGCTGCTGCTGTCCGGTGCCGGCCTGGCCACGGGATACCACAACCTGCCGCAGGAGAGCGCGCACAGGTTCGTGTCCCTGCCCGGTCCGGACGGGGCGTCGGCTCTCCACTACCGCACCGGTGATCTGGTACGCCGTAACGCGCGAGGGGACATCGAATACGTCGGGCGCGCCGACCGCCAGGTCAAGGTCCGGGGATTCCGCGTCGAACCCGGCGAGCTGGAGCAGCAGATCCTCACCCACCCTGCCGTGCGCCAGGCCCACGTGTGCACACACCGGGACGGTGACGACGGACCGAACGAGCTGCTTGCCCACGTCGTCGTGGACGACCGGCTGTCCTGGGAGGACTTCGACCGGCATCTGGCGGCCCGGCTGCCGGCCTACATGCGTCCGCACCGTCTCCACCGTGTCGACGAGCTGCCGCTGACCGCCAACGGCAAGGTCGACGAGGGCGCGTTGCTGGCCCGTACGGACCCGCCCTGGCGGCCGGCCGGTGACCACGGGGACGAGGTCACCGGCCCTCTGCAGCGTGAACTCCTGGAAGTGGCCGGCCGGATCCTGGGGCTGGCGGACCTCCGGCCGGGCGACACCTGGATCGCATGTGGCGGCGACTCCCTCAAGGCACTTCGGCTGCGCTTCGAGATACGGCAGCGCTGGGGCTGCGACCTGCCGCAGAGCCTGGTGCTGCGCGACGATCTCGCCGCACTGGCCCGGGCCGTCGAGGCGGCCCGCGGTACCGGGGCCTCTTCGTACCCCGTCGCGTCCGCGGCCGGGGCCCGCTCCGGGCCCGCGACCGGTGAGCAGCAGCGCCTGTGGCTCATTCAGCAGCGGTCGCCACGCTCTCGGGCGTACGACGTCCGGCTGGCCTTCGCCATGAGGGGCGACGTCGACCTCGCGGCCCTGCGCAGGGCGTTGTGCGGACTGGTCGCACGGCATCCCGCGCTGCGCACGGGTTTCGAGGCCTCGGCATCAGGACTCCTGCAGGTGGTGGGTGAACCGTACGACCCGTGGGTGGGGACACCCGGGGTGGGGACACTCGGCACTGCGCAATCGCAGGGGGAACCCGGGACGCAGGACGCCTTCTTCGCGGAGCCGTTCGACCTGTCGCGCCCTCGGATGCTGCGCGTGTGCCGGCAGCCGTCGGACTCGGGCTCCGGCTCCGGCTCCGGCTCGGACTGGACGCTGCTTCTCCACCTGCACCACATCGCCGTCGACGGCTGGTCGGTGAACGTCCTGCTGCACGACCTGTCGGACGCGTACGCCGCAGCCCTCGCCGGGGAACACGACGCCGGGACGCGGCCTGCCGCACTCGTACCCACGCCGCTCGACTTCGCCGTCTGGCAGGACGACTGGCAGGCCGGCCCGGTCTACGCCGCACAGCGCACCGAACTGCTGGCCCACTACGCCGAGTCGGTCGGTCCGACGCAGACGGGGCCGTCGCGGTCGGCCTCCCGTGTGACGGGCCTCCCCGGTGCCGGGCTGCTGCACACCTCGCTGGACGTGGTCCGCCGCGCTGCCCTCGATCGGCTCTGCGGCGAACTGGGTCTGACCCGTTTCCAGTTGCTGCTCGGCGTCTACGCATGGGCGCTGTACGGGGTCACCGGTCACGCTCACCTCCGGATGGCGGCGCCGGTTGCCAACCGCCCGGTGCGGGAGTTCGAGCACAGCGTCGGCATGTTCGCCAACACCGTGCTGCTCCCCATGAGCGTGTCGCCCCGGGAGGAACTGCGCGCACAGCTGCTGCGGCTGGGCAGGAGCACCCGGGCGGTACTGGAGCGGCAGGACGTCGCGCTGGCCGACGTCCTGCACGGACAGCTGCCGAGAACCGGGGCGGGCCCTGCGTTCGACTTCCTTTTCGTGCTGGAGAACACGGACTTCGAGGCACTGAGTCTGCCGGGCTGCCAGGCCTCTCCCCTGTGGCCGACGGCCGCCGAGGCCAAATGCCCCATGACGCTCTCGGTGGTCGAGCGGCCCGACGGCCTGGCATGTCTGTGGGAGTACGCGCGGGCGGACTTCTCCGACGGGCAGGCCGCCGCGGCGGCCGATCTGTTCCGCCAAGGGCTCGATGCCCTCCTCGAGGGGAGGTCCGCCGCCCCTGCCGACCTGGCCGCCGTCCACCGCGACTGCCTGCCCGAGCCCGGACGCGGCGAGTCGCGTGCCCTGGTCTGGAGCACGATCGCGGAGGGGTTCGCCCTCCAGGTCGCGGGAACGCCCTCCGCTCCGGCCCTGATGACCGCCGAGGGGCCGGTCGACTACCGCACGCTGGACGCCTGGGCGTCGGCGCTCGCCGCCGACCTGCTCGCGGCGGGCCCCCTGCCCGGAGAGGGACGGCCGTGCCATGTGGCCCTGTTCCTGGAGCCGTCCGTCGAGCACGTGGTGGCGCTGCTGGCCCTGGCCCGTCTGAACCTGACCGCTGTACCGCTGGACCCGTCGTACCCGCCCCCGTTGCTGCGGCAGATCCTGGAGCAGACCGATCCCCTGTGCGTCCTGCTCCCCGCAGGCGACCGGTCGGCGTTCGATGCCATCGGTCCCGGGGATGTGCCGCGCCGCACGGTGACCCTGTCCGACGCTGCCGCCCCGCCCGTTCCCGCCCATGAGGGTGCACGGCCGCTGTACACGCTCTTCACCTCGGGATCGACCGGTGTCCCCAAGGGTGTGCGGGTGTACGACCGCACCCTGTGCAACCTGCTCCAGTGGCAGCAGGGGCCGGGGGGCCTCGGTGGCCCGGCGGTGACGCAGCAGTTCTCGATGCTGTCGTTCGACGTCTCGTTCCAGGAGATCTTCAGCACCCTGTGCACCGGTGGCTGTCTGCATCTCGTACGGTCCGGCTGGCGTCAGGACGTTCCCGCGCTGCTGGACCAGTTGGACACGGCCGGCATCGAGCGCCTCTTCCTGCCGTTCGTGGCGCTGCAGTTGCTCGCCGAGCACGCCGTGCACCTGGGCCGCTTTCCGTCCCGGCTCCGGGAGGTGGTGACCGCCGGGGAGCAGCTGGTCTGCACCGATGCCGTGCGCCGCTGGTTCGCCGGCATGCCCGGCTCCCGGCTGTTCAACCACTACGGACCGACCGAGACGCACGTCGTCAGCAGCCTGTGTCTGGAGGGCGACCCGTCCCGCTGGCCGGACCGGCCCGCCATCGGCGCCCCGGTCGCCAACGCGGTCCTGTGCGTCGTCGATCAGGCCGGACATCCCGTACCGCCGGACCGTCCGGGCGATTTGCTCATCGGCGGGGTGGTGGACACCCCCTGCTATCTGGGCGACACCGGCCTGAACGAGGAAAGGTTCACCCACCTTCCCGGCAGGAGCGGCCTGTTCTATCGCAGCGGCGACCGCGCCCGGTTCGACCGGGACGGCCTGCTGCACTTTCTGGGGCGCGCCGACGACCAGGTCAAGCTGAGCGGCCACCGTCTCGAGCTCGGCCAGGTGGAAGCAGCCCTGCTGCGTCATCCCGCGGTCGTCGGGGCCGTCGTGGCCGTGGACGGCCCCGGCCTGGTGGCGTGTCTGCAGTGCAGGGGGGCCGCGCCCGCGCCGGCCGTCCTGCGGGAGCATCTGCGCGGGCTGCTGCCCCCGCACGTGCGCGTCGACCGGTTCCGGCTGCTCGCGGACCTGCCACGCACCCCGAGCGGCAAGCTCGACCGGGAGGCCGCCCTGCGCGCTCCCGCGCCGGAGCCGGTCGCCGGCGTTGCCGTCACCGCGACGCCGTCCGGGCGGGAGGCCGAACTGGCCGCCGCCTTCGAGGAGGCGACCGGGTCGGCCATCGGGCTTGATCAGACGTACTTCGAGGCGGGCGCCTCCAGCCTCGACCTCATGCGTTTCCACGTGCGCTGCACGACCACCCTCGGTCTTCGTTTCACCGTCGCCGACCTCTTCGAACACGTCACCCTCCGACAGCTGACCCGCGCACTCGGCAAGGAAGGGGAAGGGGAGAACGGCACGGAAGGAGAGGGAGGGAGCGCATCGGAGCCGGCCGACGCGCCGTACCCGGGCACCCATGGAGACGGCACAGCCGGCGAGCACATCGCCGTCGTCGGGATGGCCGTACGGGCACCGGGAGCCCCGGACCTGGCCGCCTTCTGGGAGTTGACCACCTCGGGGCGCAGCGGCATCGAGCACTTCGAAGCGCCCGAGGGCATGGTCGGTGCCCGAAGCCAGATGGACGGACTTCTCGCGTTCGACCCCGGCCGCTTCGGAATCGGCCGCCAGGAGGCGCGGCTGATGGACCCTCAGCAGCGACACCTGTTGATGGGCTGCGTCGAGGCGCTCGCCCACGCGGGCATCGCCGACCCCGGTGCCGTGCGCATCGGTCTGGTCGCCGGCGCGGGCGAGAACACCTACTTCCAGACCATGCTGCGTGAAACCGGTCCCGCGGGGCTTCCCGACGGCTTCCAGCTGGCCCTTCACCACGACAAGGACTTCCTCGCCACCAAGGCGGCCTACCACCTCGGGCTGACCGGCCCTGCGCTCACCGCCCAGACGGCATGTTCGAGTTCGCTGGTGGCCGTGCACCTCGCGGCGGGCATGCTGCGGCAGGGCGACGCCGACGTGATGCTGGCGGGCGGCGTCCTGGTCGACACGACGTTGTCCCAGGGCTACCGCTACCGCCCCCAGCACATCTTCTCCGCCGACGGCCACTGCCGGCCCTTCAGCGACGACGCCGACGGTACCGTCGGGGCCAGCGGTGCCGGTGTGCTCGTCCTCAAACCGCTCAGCCGGGCCCGGCGGGACGGCGACACCGTGTACGCAGTGCTCACCGGGTCCGCGGTGAACAACGACGGTGCGGACAAGCTGAGTTACAGCGCGCCCTCGCTCTCCGGTCAGCGTGCGGCCGTCCGTACCGCGCTGCGCCGCAGCGGCCGTCCCGGCTCGGACGTCGCCTACGTGGAGGCTCACGGCACCGGTACACGTCTCGGCGACCCGGTGGAGGCGGACGCCCTGCGCCAGGCACTCGACGTGACGGAGCCGGGCACCTGCGCCCTCACCTCGGTCAAGAGCCAGATCGGTCACCTGGGCGCGGCGGCCGGGGCGGTGGGGCTGGTCCGGGCCGTGCTCGCCGTCCACCACGGTGTCATACCGCCCACTCCCGGGTTCCGTGCGCTCAACCCGGCGATCGGCCCCGATTCGACACCGTTCTACGTGCCCACGAAGGCCGCCCCCTGGCCCGCGGACAGGGAACGGGACCGGGTGGCCGGCGTGAGCAGCTTCGGCATCGGCGGCACGAACGCCCACGTGGTGCTGGAGGCGGGTACCACGGCGGGGCCACGGGGCACCGCGGACCGCGGCTTCGCGAACGACGGTGCTCTCCCGCTGGTCGTCCTCTCCGCCGCGGGAAGGACCCCACTGCGGTCGGACGCCGCGCGGATCGCGGACTACCTCGAGCGCAGGCCCGACGCCTACGGCCAGGTGCTGCGTCATCTCCAGGCGGGCAGGACGCACGGACGCCTGCGCATCGCCGCCGTCTGCGCGGGCCCGCAGGACGCCGTCGCCTGGCTTCGGGCGGCAGCCGTGGCGGAGCCGGCCGCGGCGGACCCGGCCGCGGCCGACCGGGTCGTGGCCGTGGAGGGCCGGTCCGCATCGGATCTCGCCGCGGCATGGCTTGCCGGCCAGACCCTCGGGTGGCCGGGAGGATCGGCTCAGGCGCCGTGGGACTTCCCGCCGCCGTCGTTCGACCTGGCCGATTACCACTTCGACCAGGCGGCGGGTGCGCACCGGCCCGAAGCCGTGCGCTCCGCAATCCTCCCGGCGCACGTGCCGGAGCGCCTTCCTGAGACGAAGTGGCTGCACCAGCCGCAGTGGGCCCGCCTGCGCCGGGCGGTCGCCGCCGCCCCCGGCGGCGACCGCGCGCGTGTGCTGGTGGTCGTTGCCGACGGTCCGGTGGACAGCGCCCTGGTGGACACCCTGGCTGCCGGCCGCCGCCGTGTGGTGTGGGTGGAGGCGTCCGGGAGCGCAGCCCGGACGGGAACCGACCGTTTCACGGCCGATCCCGCCGACCCGGCCCATCTGCGGTACGTCCTGGACGCTCTCGCCGAGGACGGCAGGGACCGCGAAGACGGCGGGGACGGCCCTTCCGGCATCGACTGGCTGCACACGCTGCCGCTCACGGTCGAGGG
Organism: Streptomyces sp. NBRC 110035; assembly: GCF_000829695.1. GTDB lineage: Bacteria > Actinomycetota > Actinomycetes > Streptomycetales > Streptomycetaceae > Streptomyces. The sequence goes on from NZ_BBNN01000039.1 coordinate 48,476, forward strand.
CCCCGTCCGCGCGGCGAGTCTCGACCTCGCCGGCTGGGCCTGCCTGGACACACCCGCGGCATTGGTCCAGGCGCTGTCCGGCAGCCCGCAGGGGGCGCTGGTCAGACCGTGGTGGCTGTCCCGCGGAGCCCGGCCGGTCAACGGCGGGGTCGGCAGGCCGGAAGCCGCCCTGCTCGCCGGAGTCACCGAAGTCGCTCCTCAGGAGGGCGCCCCGCAGGGCCGTTGGATCGATCTTCCCGACTCGGACGGCTGGGCACCACGGCTGGCCGCCTTGCTGGCCGAACCGGACGCGGACGGTCTCCCCCGGCAGTTGGCCCTGCGTCAGGGCTACTGGTGGGAGCAGGTGACCCTTCCGGTCGCCGCGGCCGGCGAACCCCTCCTCCCGTGGCTCTCCGCGTACGACGGCGACCATCTGGTCCTGGGCGGCACCGGCGGCCTGGGCACCGGCATCGCCCAGTGGCTGCTCACGCACACCGGCGGACGCGTCCTGTTGCTGTCCCGCCGACCGCGGCTTCCCGGGGCCCTGTCGTCCTGGGCGGAGCGCGTGGAGCTGGTCGAGGCCGATCTTGCGACCGAATCGCCCGAGCGCATCGCCGAACGCATCACCTCCCGCACCAGGGGGCTGGCCTCCGTCGTCCACGCGGCCGGCGTCCCCGCGGGCGGCCTCATGGCACGACGCGACGCCGTCGGCATGAGGCGGGCCCTGGCCCCGAAACTACGGGGAGCCCTCCTCATGGAGCAGCTCATCGAAGAGTACCGCCCCGCCCTCGCCGTCTACTGCTCGTCCATGTCCGCGCACCTGGGTGGTGTGGGCCAGCTCGACTACGCCGCCGGCAACGCGCTCCTCGACGCCTTCGCCCACCACGACGGGCAGGGAGAGAGTGCCACCGCCCGTCTCACGCTCGGCTGGGACGTGTGGCGGGAGACCGGGATGGCGGTACGGACGCTGCCGGGCGACGCGCGGCACCGGGCCCACCTCGCTGTGGGCCTGACCGTCGAGGAAGGGCAACGAGTCCTCGCACGCGCGCTCGACCTCGGGCTGCCGCACCTGCTCGTGTCCACCACTGACCTGGAGGCGTCACGCGGTTTCTACGCCGGTGACCGGATGCCGGCTGTCGCCACGCCCGTACCTGCAAACGGCCCTGCGGCGGACACGAAGAGCTCGACGTGGGAGGTGGTGGCCGCACAGCTGCGCTCATGGCTGGGAGTCGAGCGGCTCGACCCGGACATCCCGCTGTACGACCTGGGGGCCGATTCCCTGACCCTCCTCGGCGTGATCGAGATCGTCGAGAGGCACTCCGGCATCGAACTCGATCTCGCCTCCCTCAGTCATCGGGTCAGCCTCGCCGAGATCATGCAGCGGCTGGACGAGGCCGGGACGAAGGCAAAGCGGGCGCACGACGCGCAGGAGGTGCCGCTCGAGGTGTGGCAGGAGGGCACCGGCCGTGACCTCGTGTGCCTGGTGCATCCGGTCGGCGGGGACATCCAGGCCTACCGGTCCCTGGTCTCGGCGCTCGACCCGCGGTCGACGGTCGCCCTGATCGCCGATCCGGGCCTGCGGCGCCCGGACCGCCCCGGGTGGACGATCACCGAAAGGGCGCACCGTTATCACACGGCTGTGCACGCACGCTTCCCCGGCACCGTGTGGCGATGGCATCTGGCGGGCTGGTCCTTCGGGGCCTGGGTGGCTGCCGGCATGGCGGCCCGGGCGGAGTCGGACGGCCGCCCGGCCCGGTCGCTGCATCTGCTGGACCCGCCGTCGCCCGGCAGCGGCCAGGCGTTCCAGGAGTACGACGACACACAGCTCAAAACGGTGTTCGCCGCCGAACTCGGGCTCGGCGGCGACGGCGCAGGGGGCGGGGGCCAGGCGCACACCCACGCGGAGCGCCTCACCCGCTGCTGCCGGGACAACCTGCTGAGCATGGCCGCGCACCGGCTGCCCCGGATCAGCGCCACCCCTACCCGGCTCTGGCTCGCCCGGGACTCCGTCGAGGGTCTGCCCCCGCTCGGCCCTCCCGCGGAGCGGCACGCCCTGTGGCGCCCCCATCTGCCGGACCGGTCGGACTGGGCAGTGCTCGGCACGACGCACTACGGCGCGGTCCGCCCGCCGCACTCGACGGCCGTGGCACAGGGCATCAACACGGCCGTCGCACAGGCCCCGACAACCACCCATCGGGGCACGCCCGCCCGTCCGACGCCCTGACCGGCAGGACCCGCACCACCGAGGAGAACGCGATGGAGCCCTACGAACTCGATGCTCTCGAAGCCGTCACCACCAGGCGGCCGAGGTCCTACGAACACATCTTTGTGACCTCCCTGACGCCCGTCATCGGCGCCGAGGTCGCCGGCGTGGACCTCTCCCGGCTCACCGACGCCCAGGTGGCCGAGATCAGAACGGCTTTCCTCGACCACCACGTACTGGTCTTCCGCGACCAGGAGATCACCACGGAGGACCACAAGCGCTTCGCCGGCCACTTCGGCGAACTGCGGCCGGTCAATCCACCGCCGCCCGAGGGCGACCCCTACGTACTGGAGATCAGGACCAGCGCGGCCGCGGGCAACGTCGCCGGCAACGCCTGGCACGCCGACGGCACGGCCGACCTCGAGCCGTCCCTCGGCTCGATGCTGTACATCACCGACACCCCCGAGGGCGGCAGCGGGGGCGACACGCTGTTCGCCAACATGCATCTGGCCTACGAGATGCTGTCACCCGCGATGCGCGGCTTCCTGGACGGCCTGACCGCCGTCCACGACGGCGCGCAGAGCTTCCGCGGCTACACCGTGCCACCCCACTACGAGATCCCGGTGAACGAACACCCTCTGGTGGTGCGGCACCCCGAAACCGGCCGGCCGGTCCTCTATGTCAACCAGGCCTACACCTCCCGTGTCCCGCAGCTCTCCGCCGACGAGAGCGAGGCGCTGCTCGAGATGCTCTTCGCCCTCGTCGCACAGCGCCCGCTGCTGACCTGCCGGGTCCGCTGGGCCCCCGGCACGCTCGTCTTCTGGGACAACCGCTGTGTACAGCACCACGCCACCTACGACTACTACCCGCACACCCGCTACGGTCGCCGGGTCGCGATCAACGGCGGCCCGCTGAAGAGCTGACCGGCCGCCGACACGACACACCCGGCCTCTTCGGGCCGAGCGCTCCACGCCGCCGCGGCCGGCCCGGCTCGTCCTTCACCCCTTGCGCGCCAGGAAGGCCGACAGGCCCGACAGGAGCCGGTCGACGTCCTCGCTGTCGGTGTAGGGGGCCAGTCCGATACGGAGCCCGCCCGTGTCATTGAGGCCGAGGCGGCGGGAGGCCTCCAGCGCGTAGAAACTGCCGGAGGGTGCGTGGACGCCGCGGTCGGCCAGGAAGCGGTAGGCGTCCACGGTGCTGTGGCCGTCGAGGGTGACGAGCAGGGTCGGGGTGCGCCGGGCCGCGCGGGACCGGACGGTGACCTGTTCGAAGGCCGCCAGTCCTTCCTCGAGCCGGTCGCGCATCGTGCCCTCGTGTTCCTCGATCATCTCGAACGCCGAGGCGAGCCGTTCGCGGCGGCTGCCGGTCCGGTGCGCGGCCAGTCCGGCCAGGAAGTCGACGGCCGCACGGGTGCCCGCGAGGAACTCGTAGGGCAGCGTGCCGAGCTCGAAGCGCTCGGGAACCCCGTCCGTGGAGGGAAGCAGTTTGTCGGGGCGCAACGTTTCGAGGAGTTCGGGCCGGGCTGCCAGGACGCCGTGGTGGGGGCCGAGGAACTTGTACGGGGAGCAGACGAAGAAGTCCGCGCCGAGCGTCTCGACGTCGGTGAGGGCGTGGGCGGCGTAGTGCACTCCGTCGACGTACAGCAGTGCGCCCGCCTCGTGCACGATCCGCGCGATCTCGCCGACCGGAGGGATCGTGCCGAGGAGGTTCGAGGCCCCGGTGACCGCCACCAGCCGGGTGCGTTCACTGAGCACGGCCCGGATGTCGTCGCCGGTCAGTTCACCGGTGGCCGGGTCGAAGTCCGCCCAGCGGACGGTGCAGCCGGCCCGCTCGGCCGCCTGTACCCAGGGCCGGATGTTGGCGTCGTGGTCCAGCCGTGTGACGACCACCTCGTCGCCCGGTGACCAGGTTCCGGCCAGGGTGCGGGAGAAGTCGTAGGTGAGCTGGGTGGCGCTGCGGCCGAAGACGATGCCCGCCGGGTCGGCGCCCAGGAGATCGGCCATGGCGCGGCGGGTTTCGACGACGAGGGTCTCGGCGTTGCGCTCGCCGGGCAGACCGTCGCCCCGGATCGAGAGGGGCTGGGACAGCGCGGCGCTGATCGCCTCGATGACCGGCAGCGGCATCTGGGTGCCGCCGGGGCCGTCGAAGTGGGCGGTGCCGGTGGCCAGCGCGGGAACCTGGGCGCGCAGGGCGGTGAGGTCGTACGTCATGTGGGGCTTTCTGTCGGTGCGGCCTGGGAGGGGGTGCGGTGGCCGGCGTGCCGGCGTGCCGGTCAGGGGTGCGAGCCGTCGGTCAGCGGTTCCCGCGGCGGGTCGGAGAGCTGCTCGCGCAGATAGTTCCAGACGACGGCGATCAGCGCGGCGACCGGTACGGCGAGCAGGCTGCCGACGATGCCGACCAGACTCCCGCCCAGCGTCACCGCCAGCAGGACGACCGCCGCGTGCAGTCCGAGGCCGCGGCTCTGGATCATGGGCTGGAACACGTTGCCCTCGAGCTGCTGCACCCCGACGATGACGGCCAGCACGATCAGCGCGTCCACCAGGCCGTTGGACACGAGCGCGATCAGCACCGCCACCAGACCGGCGAACAGGGCACCGACGATGGGCACGAAAGCCGACACGAAGGTCAGCACCGCCAGCGGGAGCACCAGCGGTACGCCCAGGATCCACAGGCCCAGGCCGATGAGCACGGCGTCGATCAGGCCGACGAGCGCCTGGGACCGGACGAACGATTCCAGGGTGTTCCAGCACCGCGTGGCCACGACCGGGACGTCGGTGGCGAGCCGGCCGGGGAGCTGCCGGCCGAGCCACGGCAGAAAGCGCGGGCCGTCCTTGAGGAAGAAGAACATCAGGAAGAGCGCCAGCACGGCTGTGACCACACCGTTGAAGACGGTGCTCACTCCCGTGGCGACCGTGGAGACGATGGTTCCGGCGCTGTCCTGGACGCGGGCGGTCGCGGTGTCGAAGGCACCGGCGATCCGCTCCTCCCCGATGTTCAGCGGCGGCCCGGCAGCCCACTCGCGCAGCCGCTGGATGCCTTCCACCACTCCGTCGGCCAGTTGTCCGGACTGCGACGTCACGGGTACCGCGATCAGCGCGACGGTACCCGTGGCCACCAGCAGGAACAACACGGTCACCAGTGACGCGGCAAGCGCCGGGGCGAGGCCGCGCCGGCGCAGGAAGCGGGTCGGGGGCCAGGTGAGCGTGGTGAGAAGGAGACCGACTATCAGGGGCCAGACGATCGGCCACATCCGGCCCAGGACCCACAGAACCACCGCGACGGCCACCAGGACCAGCAGCAGCTCACCGGAGATGCGCGCGGACGTGCGCAGCGCGGCGCGGGTTTTTCCCGCATTCAACGTGGCAGACATGGAGGCACCTTATGGGGCCCGCCGGTCACGGACCTCGCCGCGTCGTGTCCGTCACCGGCGGTGGCGGCGCGGGGCCCGCACGCCGCCACCGGCACGGTGTGCACCGCGCAGGAACGATCAGCTGAAGGGGTCCAGGGTGAGTCGGGCCTGGCGCGGGTCGCCGTCGTGGACGAGCGACTCGTGGTTGCCCACGTCGTCGAAGGCGAAGGCGTAGGCCTTCCCGTCGGCCATCTGTGCGTGGATGGCGCGGGCGTAGTGGTTGGTGACGGCGTCCTGGTAGAAGCCTGCCGCACCGGAGTCGGGCTGGTGGGGGTTGGTCAGGAGTGTGGAGCGGTGGAATCCGGCGCACAGGGTGCGTGAAATGGGGCCGCGCACCTGGTCGTTCGGCGCGTCGAGCCGCCTGTGACAGCCGAAGACGGAGGAGGCGTCCGGCTTCTGGAAGCTGGTGACGACGGCGCCCGCGCTGTCGGTGAAGTTCATGACGTCACCGAGGACCCGTCCGTGGTAGGTGACGTCGGGCTGGTGGGCGAAGGGCGTGACCGTCAGGGTCGAGGCGGTGTACTTCTGCCAGACGCGGTTGACGTAGTCGTCGATGACCGATGCCGGCAGGGCGCCGGTTTCCACTCCGTACAGCGGGGACAGTGCGCGTAGCACGGTGCCGTCGGACCTGGTCTGGATCAGGCCGGCCCAGCCTCCGGACTGTCCTCTGAGTGCGTCGAGAACTGCGGTGTAGCCACCGGACCTGAGCCGGCCGGCGCCCGCCGTGCTGCCGTCGGCGCGCTGCACTCCGACCGAGTAGGGCGCGGAGAACATGTCGACCTGCGTGCTGTTGAGCCACAGGCCCGAGTCGTTGAGGGTGTACTCCGACCAGTTGAACAGGATGTCCCGGTTGGGGTCGGCGGGGTTCTGCACGGCGGGCTGCACCAGGCCACCGGTGGTCAGCCTGAACACGAGCTTCCGGCCGTACGAGAAGTAGATGCGTCCGGAGAACTTCGGCATGCGGATGGTCGTGGACTGTCCGGCGGCCGGGCCCGGTATCGACGCGTCGGGCGCGGGGGCGGGCGGGTTGCCGCCTGCGGGCCAGGGGTGGAACGTGCCGTTCGCGTCGGCCCAGCCCTGGCGGCCGGTCGACAGCTGGGTGCCGAGGTTGTAGACGTACACCTGCTCGCCACGGCCCGAGTGGTTGGTGATCTGCAGGGGGATGGTGTCCGGGACGGCGGCGTGGGCGGCCGAGGGGGGTGCCGTGGCGAGCAGTGAGCCGCCGAGCAGCATGAGGGTGGTCGACATCACGGCCAGGGCCCGGTGTCCGAGTGTGCGCAGCATGCTCCGTCTCCGTTCGACTGCGGTCGATGCGGGGTGGGGGGGGTGAGAGCGCTCTCAGCCTGCCGCCCTGGTATGGACCTGTCAACGGGTGGGACGGGGCGGGTCCGGCCCGGGTGCGCGGCGTCGTCGCGCACCGCGCCGCCCCGGCCCGGGCCCGTGTGCACTACAGTCTCTCGGCCGGGAGTGACGCGTAGAGGTCGGCGAGGCTGGCCACAGTGGGATGATCGGCGGGAAACACGAGGCCGTCCACCCGGGTCACGGGGTGGACCCCGAGGGTGGAGTTGGTGACGAACACGGCATCGCACCCGGCCAGTTCGGACAGGGTGAGGCGGGCGGCCGTCCCGGCCCCGGCGCGGCGCAGGAGTGCGCGGGCGGTGCCCGCGAGGGCCGGTCCCGCCGGTCAGACCACCCGGTCGTCACGGACGACGCCGATGTTCCAGGTACTGCCCTCCAGCAGCGCCGAGTCGCCGTCCGTGAACAGCACGTCGTCGTAACCGGACCTCCGGGCCTCGCGCCGCAGCCGCAGAGCGCCGAACAGACCGATGTCCTTCACCTCGGGCAGATCCCGCAGGTGGACGGCGGAGCGCACCCGCAGCGGCTCCGCCCTGGTCGCGGGCGTGGGCCTGACGGTCACCAGAACCTGCGGGACCGCGTCCTCGGACATGTTGGCGAGGCCGAGGAGCGGATCGAAGACGGTGATCCGCACGGCGCACCGGCCGGCCGCCGAAGCCGCACGGCGCGCCCAGGTACGAACCCGTCCCAGGTCGAGTGGCACGTCGAAGAGGAGGCGGCAGTCGCGGTCCAGCCGCTCGAGGTGCAGCTCCAGTCCGCGGACCCTGCCGTCCTCGATCGCATGGTGGTGAAGTGACCGTAGTTGGTCAGGGCCAAGGCCCGCAGAACCTCCGGGCCGGCGGGTGAGCCGTTCAGTTCCGTCACCTCGGCGGAGCACGCGCCCCGCCCCCGAAGCGGCGCACTCCGGCCGGCGGACACGTGACTCACTTGATGAAATCCTCGACGACCTTCGGCGGCCAGGTGCCGACCTTGAGCACGCCCATGGAGTAGGAGCGGGACACCAGGGCAGCACGGTTGGGCACCTTGAGCTTACGGAGCAGACCGGACACGTGGTACTCCACTCCCTGGCGGCTGAGGTGGAGGCGGGAAGCGAGTGGCACGGTGGAGACACCCGCGGCTATGCCTTCGAGGATGCGCGCGTCGACCTCGCTGAGAAGCTTCTTGCGAGGCACCACGACCTCGGAGTCCGCGCTCTCGCCGTCCGCCGCGGGCAGCATCACCAGGATCCCGGCGACGTCCGGGATGTGGCCGCCGCGCACCGCCATCGCGGTCAGCGGAAGCGTGTGGGCGGTGTCCTGGCCCAGGGTGATGACCTCGGTGGCGAACCGGTTCCGCTTGCCCTCCAGCATGCGCGAGAACTGTCGCATCAGGGGCTGCTGGACGCTGGGGTGCACCAGATCGCAGAAGGGCCGGCCGCAAAGCTCCTCCACCGGGTTGCCGAACCGGCGGCCGAACTCCTGGTTGGCCTGCTGGATGGTCAGGGTGAGGTCCAGGCACGCCACGGAGGCGTGGGGTCGGTCTGCTGCGGAGGCCGCGCCGTCCAGCGGCCCCTCGGTCCCGTCGGCGGTGTGCGGACGGTCCATGACGAGGTCGTGGGGGGAAAGCGTCAAGGAACTCAGGCCCTTCTACGTCGTACATCAAAGGGAAAAGAAGAACACGGCCGCCTTTCGGATCGACACGGAAGCCCGATCCCAATGAAAGGCCGTGGCCGCGTTCGGCATTGATTCGGAGATTACGGAGACGACTGTCCGCGGTCAATGAGAGAACAGGGGCGGTCCGCCAACACTGTGGTCGCCCCTTCGGCAGGTACGGTCCCGCACCGAAGGGGTTCGGTCTTCGGTGGTTCGGTGCGCCCGCGGCCGCCCCGGGCGGGCACACCGCCCGTACTGGACGAAAAACCCCGCCGCGACAACCCTGAGCCGTGGAGTCATGACAGAAGGAAGGTGTTTCGGCCCGCCGGAAGCGGCCGGGCCCGCTCCGGTCGGCCGGGCGCCCCGGGGACGGTGTCACAGCCACACCCCGGACCCCGGACCCGGAAACACCCGGGCACGGCACTCGAATTCCGCGGACCGTGCCCGGGTGTTCGTGATCGGCTCATTCCCCCTGGTTCGGAGGGAATTCACACGCTGGAAATCAGGGCGATCAGTTCTCGCCGGCCGGAGATCCCGAGTTTCCGGTAGGAATGGGTGAGGTGCTTCTCCACGGCCCGGGAGCTGACCCCCATGGCCTCGGCGATCTCCTGGTTCGTCAGACCTCTGCAGGCGAACGCGGCCACCCTGCGTTCGGTGCGGGTGAGCACAGCCTCCGGGTAGGCGGTGACGCCTGCGGGGACCCCACTGCCGACGGCGGCCCGTTCGGCGAGCCACGGTGCGCCGCACGCGGTGGCGAGTGTCGTGGCCTCGCGGGCCAGGGCACTCGACTCCGCTCCCCCGCCCAGCCGTTCGGCGAGCGCCAGCAGGGCGCGGGCGAGTTCCAGCTGGTTGGCGGATCCGCGCAGCACGGCGACCGCCTGACGCAGCAGAGCCGTTCCCCGGCCGCCCTCCTCCAGGCGGCCCAGCAGGCGCAGCGCGCGGCCGACACCCACCGGCGCTCCCCACTGCTGAGCCCTGGCGTGTTCCTCCTCGGCCAGGGCGCGCGCCGCGCGGAGGTCTCCGAGGCGGCGATGAACACCGATGGCCCAGGGACGCCAGGGGAACAGCACCGGGTTCTGCCAGCCGGCGGCATCGAGGCGGCGCCCGCAGGAGCGCAGGGAGCCCAGTGCTCCGGTGAGATCACCCGTCGACACGGCGCCGGCGGCCTCCAGCAGACGCAGCATCGCGGTGACGGTCAGGCCCTGCGGGCGGATGTGTTCGGCACGTCGCAGCACGCGTCGGGCCGGGAGAGGGTCACGCGTCTCCAGCGCCACCATCGCGTGCGCGAGGGTGGCGACCGTGCCGAGGCTGTGCCGGTCGGCCTCGGTCATACCGAGGGCGGTCTCGGACTGCTCACGGGCCTGGGCGAGCCGGCCGCGGCCGATGTGGATCAGGGCCCGCTCGATGTGCACCAGCGCGTCGGCCGGCGCCGTGTGGTGTTCCCGGGCCCGGTACTCGACGGCCAGCCAGGAGTCGAGGGCTTCCACGGAGTCGGCGGCGATCATGGTGATGACCACCAGGGGAAGGGTGGACTGGACGCGGGCGAAGGTCGCCGGCTCGCGGTCGAGGACGCGTTCGGCACAGCGGACCACGTCCGCGGCCGGCAGGCTGCTGCCGAAAGTGGCGGCGACGAGCAGGGCGATCGTCAGTTCCCGCTCGCCTCCGGTCTCCAGCGGTGGCTCGGAGCCGAGCTGCCGCAATCGTTTGGCGGCGGCGGCGAGTTCGTAGGGATCCTCGTAGGCGCAGTGGCGCAGCCGGGCTTCCAGGCGCAGGGCGAGGTCCCGGTCGGTTCCGGTGAGTGCGGTGGCCGGTCCGAGCCCTTGCGCGGCCTGGCGCAGCAGGTCGACGACGCCGGAGGGAGCGGGCCCCAGGGGGGTGGGTGAGATGCGCAGCACCGCAGCGGCCCGGTCACGGGCCTCGGGCAGCAGGGCTGTCGCCTGCGCGATGTGCCGTTCACAGGCCACGGGGTCGAAGGCACGTTCGGCGCTGCCGAGTTCGACGAGCAGGCGGGCGCGGTCAAGGCCCTGGGCGGCGCTGTCGAGAAGGGCACGACGCAGGTAACGGGCCGCGACGTCCGGGGCTCCGCGGCGCAGGGCCGTGTCGGCGGCGGACCGCAGGACGTCCACGGTCCAGGGCTGGTGACGGGTGACGACGGCCATGAGCTGTGCCGCGACCTGTTCGGCGGACCGTCCGGAGGCGTAGAGGAGGGCGGCGGCGGCGTCGTGGAGCTGTTCACGCCGGACCATGGTCAGAGTCGACTCGGCGGCGTCCCGCACCACACGGTGGACGAAGCGCGGCCCGCGGTCCGCGGCGACGAGCCCGAGGGCTATGAGCGTTCGCAGCGCGGCCGTGTAGCCGACGGAGTCGAGGCGTGCCAGGCCGGCGGCGTTGTCGGGGTCGACGTGATCGCCGAGTACCGCAATGGCGGCAGCGAGGTCACGGACCGGTGGGGCCTGGGTGCGCAGGATGCTGGCGAGCCGCTCCCGCAGCTGGGAGGGGCGCAGCGACCGTGCCTGGTCGGCGTGCTCGGCGAGCGGCCGCAAGCCGGAGTGCTCCATGCCGAGCAGGATGGACATCAGGAACAGGGGGTTTCCGACGGCGGTCTCGTGACAGGCCTGGACAAAGGTGTCGTCACCGGGCTCGCCGAACCGTTCGTGGACCAGCTCGCGGGTGGCGTCGAGGCTGAGGGAAGCGGGCCGCAGGGACTGGGTGGCGGCCTCCCTGACTTCCCGTACCAGGGTGTGGTGGGTGCGGGGGTCTCCGTCACGCAGGGCGCACACGACGACGGCGCGCAGGCCGTGCAGCCGTTTGGCCAGGTAGGTCAGCCAGCGCAGGGAGGGGACGTCGGACCACTGGAGGTCGTCGACGAGGACGAGGAGCCTGCCGTCGGCGCTGACGTTGGCCAGGAGGGACAGCAGACCGTGCAGGACCGCCTCGCTGGCCGCGGCGGCCTGGTCCGCACCGGGCGAGTCGCTGTCGTCGGCGAAGACGTGGCGGGCGAAGGAGGCGTGGGCGTCCATCCAGCGGCCGCCGGCGTCCTCGGGCGAGGCGGACAGCAGGCCCTCGAAGAGCTGTCGCACGACTCCGAAGGCGAAGTCCTGCTCCATGGGCGCCGCGTTGGCACGCAGCACCCGGACGTCGTCGTGGCCCTCGGCCAGCGCGGGCAAGGACTGCAGCAGGGCCGATCGCCCGATGCCGAGCGGGCCGGTGACCATGATCAGGGAGGATCTGCCCCGGCCGGCGGCGACCAGCGCCGCCTCGACCAGGGACGTTTCGGTGGTGCGCTCCAGCAGCATGTGGTCAGTCGTCCTCCGTACCTTGGCCAAGGATGCGCAGTCCGTCGCGTCCTCGGATGCGCAGCTTGCGGTAGACACTGCTCAGGCGCAGTTCCACGGTGCGGGTGGTCACCGACAGCGCAGCGGCTATCTCCCGGTTGGCGAGGCCTCGGGCGGCGAGCGCGGCAGCGGCCTGTTCCCCCGGTGAGAGGGTCCGCCATGCGGACGGCAGGGCGCCGGTGCGGGCTCTCGTGGGCCGGGGCGACGGCAGGGGTGGCGGCACCGCGACGCCGTGGGCACCGGCGGATCCCGTGCCGACGCCGGTCGTGTCACCTGTCAGGGGGACGACGGCCCTCGCACGGTCGCGTTCGCCGCTCCCGGCGGGGAGCGGTGCCACGGCCGCATACGGGTGGGCGCCCGGGCCCTGGGAGCGTCCGGAAGCCCCGACAGCCGACCGGAGCGGCTGGACGCGGCCCTCATCGCTGATCGTGGCGAGGCAGAGCCGGGCCGCGCCGATGGAGCCCGGCGCACCCCAGCGCTCTGCGAGTTCGAGTTCCTCCTGCGCCAGTCTCCGGGCCTGCGCCGCGTCGCCGAGGGCGTGGGCGGCCTCGGCGGCCCGGGAGCGCCAGGGCAGGACGGCCGGGTTGGCGCAGCCGTACTGCAGGAGCCAGCGCCCGCAGGCCCGGAAGAGGGCACGGGCCCGGTGGGGGTCGCCGTCCGCGTTGGCCAGCAGGCCACGTGCGAACAGCAACTGGGCACCGTTCAGGGACTCTTCGGCGGGGGGCGGCACGGGGTGGTCGGCGGCGGCACGCGCCCGGTCCAGGTGGCCGTTGGCCAGGTCGGTGATGACGCCGAGCGCCGTCCAGTACGGGTGGGACAGCGGGTGTCTGCTGTCCGGTGGCAGTTCGAGGTCGGCGGCGGCCAGGTCGCGGGCGGCGGAATCGGGACGGTCGTGCCGCAGGTGCAGTTCGGCGCGGAGGGCGAGCACCCGGCCGACCGCCACGGAGTTGCGTTCGCGGTGGGCCTCGGCCAGAAGGGCGCACAGGTGGTTCTCGGCCTCCTCCCCGTCCTCGGTGAGAAGGAGCGTGCGGCAGGCCAGCAGACGGGGCACGGTGAGCGGGGGCCGGCCGAAGGGGCCGGGGGCCAGGGCGGCACGGGCCAGCCTGCGGGCCTCCCCCCGATCGTCTCCCCGCACGGCGGCCTCCCATGCGTGCACGCCGTTCACGGCGGGGTTCCGTGAAGTACGGGGCAGTTCCGGCACGGGCGGGACGGCGATCTCGGCGGGCGTCCGGTGGAGCGGCTGCGCCACCCGGAGCAGGGCCGTCAGCTCCTCGTGGTGCGCTGCCGCCGTCTCCGCCGCCCGGTGGTCGGCGGGCGGTGTGCCCCGCCTGTCGCCGGACCTGCTGTCGGCGAGGGCGCCGGCGAGGGCGCGCCGGGCGGTGTCCGTGTCACCGCTGAGGAGGAACAGGTCGCCGGCACGGGAGCGGAAGGCGGCGGCCGCCTCTCCGGGCTCCCGGAGGATGCCCGTGATACGGCGCCCGGCGGCGACGGGCGCGATCACCAGCTCTGTGCCGGCCAGTTGGAGCAGGACACCCAGGCGGTCCTGTGCGGACAGCGGTTCGTCCAGGGCGCGGGAGAGATAGGCGGCGGCACGGTCGTGTCGGCCGGCGCGGAGAGCGGCGGCGGCGGCACGGCACAGCGTCTCCGCCGCCCACGGAGCGCCGACCGGACGGGCCGGCAGCAGCAGATCGCCGATGCCCTGGTCGTCGGCGGCCGCCCGGTGGGCCAGCTCGGCGGCACGTGCGTGCAGGTCCGCACGCTCGGCGGCGGTCATCTCCTCGATGATCCGGGCCCGCACGACCGGGCCCCTCACCCGGATCCGGCCGTCACGCACGACGACGAGACCGCTGTCCAGCAGAGCGGCACGCAGACGGCCCTCGGACACTGCGCCCGGTCCTGCCAGGGCCAGTACCAGCGGGAAATCGAGGAGTTCGTCACAGACCGCGAGGGCCCGCAGGACGCCGAGGGCGACGGGGTCGCGCAGACCGCCGAGCGCCGAAGCGGCGTGCTCGCCGATCACGTCGGCCGCGATGGCACGGACGTGGTCCACGTGGTCCGCGTCCGGGGTGTGCCCCGCCCGGGTGAAGCGGTGCAGGGTGTCGCGTACGGCGGCGGGGTTGCCTCCGGTCGCGTCGGCGAGGGCGTCGAGGAAGGATCGGTCGCCGAGGGTGCCGCAGACGGTCCGCACGGCGCTGTCCGTCCCGGCGCGGGTGAGGCCGGACAGAGGCAGTTCGACGGTGGTGGTCGAGCCGGTGAGCGGGCTGCCCGCGCACCAGTCGAGGCCGATGTCCGCCGTGCGGATACTGCTGGTGATCAAGGCCAGCGGCGCGCGGGGCAACCGGCGTACCAGAGCCTCCAGCCAGCGCAGCGAGTCGGAGTCGAGCCGGTGGACGTCCTCCACCGTCAGGAGGATGGGCCGGTCACGGGCCACGGTCAGCAGACGGGTGAGCCCCGGGAACCGGCCGGGCCGGCCCTGATCGAGGAAGAGGTGGGGCAGATGGCCGGCGAAGCTCTCGTGGCCCGCCAGGAGTTGGCTGACCGCGCCGTAGCGCAGATCCTGTTCGGCGGGGGTCGCGCGGGCGGTGAGGACACGAAGTCCCTGCTCGGCGGCGTGCCGGGCCGCCCATCGCAGCAGTTCGTTCTGTCCCGCGCCGGGTTCGCCCGTCACCGTGACCACGGCCGGCCGGCCCGCCCGTAGTTCCCCGGTCACGGCGGACAGCACGGCCTGCTCGCGGTCACGCTCCAGGAAAAGGAGCTCGGCGATCGGCATGGCGTGATCGTACGGACGCCGGCACGCTTCCCGGCGGACCTGCGGGACAACGTTTACCTGGTGGCCTTGCACCCGTATGGCTCTCACCGGGTCGCACCGGGCCGGGAGCCGGGAGCGGCCGGGGTCTCCTCGCGCAGGATGCCCGCGAGATCGGCGCGGCGGGTGATCCCGAGCTTGCGGTAGATGCTCGTGAGGTGGAGTTCCACGGTGCGTACCGTCACGAACAGGGACTCCGCGGCCTCCCGGTTGCTCACTCCCGAGGCGACCAGCGTGGCCACCGTGCGTTCCGTTCCGGTCAGTATGTCCAGTGGTGAGACCGTGACCTCCCGCATCCTTCCACCCGCCCCGACCAGTTCCTCGCGGGCCCGTCGGGCGAGGGCCACGCAGCCGCAGCGGTGGGCGATCGCGACCGCTTCCCGCAGGTGTTCGCGTGCCTCGCGCGGCGCGCCCCCGGCCAGCAGCGCCCGCCCCAGCAGCAGCAGCGCGCGGGCGTGGTCGGCGCGGGCCGGTGATGCCGCCAGCCGGCCGACCGCCTCCCGCAGCCGGGTGATTCCTTCCGGACCGGGCGTGGCGACGCCGCGGGCAAGGGCGGCGTAGGCCAGGGCGCGAGGGGTTCCCCAGCGTTCGGCCGGCCTGGCACCGTGGTCGGCCGTTTCCCGGGCCTCGTCGATGCGGCCGGCATCGGCCAGCAGGCAGGCGGCGTCCAGCCACCAGGGAGCCAGGACCGGATTGGCGTGTCCCGCCTCGGCGAGGGAGTCCCCGCACGTGCGCAACAGGGTGAGAGCGCTCTCCCGGTCGCCGTGGGCCCACCGGGCCCGTGCCCGTGCCATGAGGTACCAGTGGTACTCCCACGCGAAGCGCTCGATGCGCGGGCGCTTGATGGTGTCGAGCACCGCCTCGGCCCTGGCCGGCTCACCGCGCTCGGTGAGGGCCAGGGCACAGGCGGTCTGCGGCATGGTGGCGCCCTCGCCCCGGTCCTCGTTCTCGATCAGGTCGAGAGCCGTCTGGGCGTCTGCCGCGGCCTGCGTGATGTCACCCCGGTCCAGATGGACGAAGGCACGGGTGGAGAGCGCGAGACCGCATGTCCAGGCCCCCGCGGTCCGCCGGCTGTCGCGCAGGACGGCGTCCAGCGCGTCCAGCGCCTCGTCGGTCTCGTCGGCCAGGGACAGCACGAGAGAGGCGGGGAGCAGGGACCAGGCGCCGAGCGGTACGTCCGGGAAGCGCAGGGCACGCCGTGCCTGACGGACCGACCGGGCTGCGGAATGGCCGTCCATGGCGGTGAGCACGCTGAGCATGGCGAGTTGCTGGCGCTGGGCGGGCGTGTCGCCCGGCGGTGGGGTCAGCCGGGCCGCAAGGTGACGCACCGCCGGCAGGGTACTCTTCTCGTCCGCTCCGACGATCAGCAGGACGGATTCGACCATGGTGAGAAGTTCCCGGTCGGCGGGTTCCGCCTCGGGGCCGAGCTCGGCGCTGAGGGCGTCCAGTGCCTCGGTCAGCACGCGGGCGCCCTCGGGTGACCTCTGGACGCCGAGGCAGGTCAGTCCGAGCTGGACCGCTGCCCTCGCCCGGGTGCGCACGTCGTCCGTGCGGGCCAGCGCCTCGTGCAGCAGTGTCACGGAGCGGGACGGATCCGTCTCGGACAGGACTTCGGCGAGCCGTATCCGGGCCTCCGGCGCATCGGGCCCGGCCTTCATCACGTGCTCGAGATACCGTGCGGCAGCCTCGG
This sequence comes from Streptomyces sp. NBRC 110035, assembly GCF_000829695.1. Lineage (GTDB taxonomy): Bacteria > Actinomycetota > Actinomycetes > Streptomycetales > Streptomycetaceae > Streptomyces. The sequence continues at coordinate 64,885 of NZ_BBNN01000039.1, forward strand.
GAGCCCCCCGTTGTTCCGCCTGTGCGGCGGCGTCGAGGAGGACGGAGATCATCCACGGCCGGTCGGCTCGCGGCAGGAGCAGCAGTTGGCCGGCGATCTGCTCGGGGGACCGCCCGACGTCGCTGAGCAGTTGGGCGGCCCGGGTACGCAGACCGGCGAGGGCCGTGGAGCCGACCGTGGAGAGGATCGCCGCGCGCACCATGTCGTGCGCCGGCTCGGTCCGGCCGGGCCGGAGGAGCGCGGCCCGGTGCAGGATCTGCACGGCCTCCTCGGCCTGCACGACGGACACACCGGCGAGGGCCGCGAGGTGTTCGGTCCGTTCCGGGCCGAGCACGGCCAGGGCGCGGGCCACCTCGCGCACGCGGTCAGGCTGGCCGTCCAGAACCTCCCGCACGGAGGAGGCGATGACCCGGCCCCCGATCTCGGTGATGCGCCGGGTGCCCGTGTCGTCGGGGGCCGCCCCGGCGGCGCGCAGTCTGTGCAGGAGCCGCTGGAGTTCAAGGGGGTTGCCACCGGTGACGGCGGTGAGCGTGTCGACGAAGGAGGGCTGCGGCAGGACACCCGGGAAGGCACGTTGGACAAGGGTCTCGACATCACGGGCCGGCAGTGCGGTCAGGTGCAGCGGCGCGGGCCGGTGGTGGGCCACCAGGTCGGTCAGGGCGGGCCCGGCCGTCCGGTCGGACTCGCTGCGCTGGGCGAGCACCACGAGCAGCGGCATCCCGTCGGCGCGGCGCAGCAGGAAGTCCAGCCAGCGCAGGGATCGTTCGTCGCACCAGTGGGTGTCGTCGAGGGCCAGCACCAGGGGGCGCTCCGCCATGAGGTTGGCGGCCAGCCAGTACAGGCCGTTCAGGGCGGGAAAGGTGGCACCGGGTGCGGTGTCCGCGTCGACGAGGTCGGGGGCGAGGGCTGGCAGGGCGTGGCGGGCGCTTCCGCCGAGCAGGGACGATGCCCGGCGTCGGCGTGCGGTGAGGTTGAGCGGTCCGAACAGAGCGCGTACACCGCTGTAGCCGCTTCCGGAGTCGATCGCGCGGCAGGCTCCGTACAGCGTGGTCGCTCCGTCGCAGGGTCCGCCGTCCTCGAGGGCGGCCCGCAGCAGGGAGGTCTTGCCGATTCCCGCCGGCCCGTCGAGGACGACCATGTGCGGCCGTCCGGCGCGGGCGGCGGCGGCCCTGGCGGCGAGTGTTTCCAGCTGGGCCTCGCGGCCGACCAGGGGGAGGGACGGACCGATGGCCCGTTCCCGGTTCGTCACGTGGTCCCCCTTGCTCGTGCTGAGGCCAGGGCCGGCGCTTTGGTGAGCAGCCCCTGTCCCCGGCGCTGCGGAGCGCTCGGCGCGCCCCACCGTACAGGGAACGCCGGTCACCTCGGAGTATCTCGGGGTTCTGCGCCCGGCGCCCGTCCCGCCCTGCGACGGGAAGTCTAAGGATTTCCCGGTTACGCCCGTGAGATCAAGGTGGGGTGCGGTCGCCACCCGCCCGACTCGGGCCCCGGCCGACGGGCCGCACACGGACAACTCCGTCCTGCCCGCCCGCCGGTTCCGCCCGTGCGGGCGGGTGGCGACCCCCGGCAGTCATCTCGTGAAAGGGCCCTCATGGACTCCGCCGCACGGCCGATCCTCTTCGTCGGTCTCCCCGAGAGCGGCCTGCTCAACCCGTTGCTGGTGCTGGCCGGGGAACTGGCGCGGCGCGGTGTGCCCGACCTGTGGTTCGCCACCGACGAGCACCGCCGCGAGGACGTGGCGGCACTGGCCGCCGATTCCCCGGTGTCGTTCGCCTCACTGGGCGAGGCGGTGTCCGAACTGTCGGCGGTGACCTGGGACGACACCGTGTACCGGAAGGTCACCCAGCCCTCCCGGTTCAAGGCGCACCGCGCCGTGGTCCGGCAGTCGTACAGGCCGGCGCTCCAGGCTCGCAAGTACCGCGCTCTGGAGAAGGTGGTGGAGCGGGTGCGGCCGTCCCTGATGGTGATCGACTGCGTGAGCGGCTTCGGCGTGGATCTGGCACTCGCGCACCGGATCCCGTACGTGCTGTCCGTGCCCTTCGTCCCGAGCAACGTGCTGACCTCGCACAACCCCTTCGGCGCGTCGTACACCCCGAGGAACTTCCCGGTGCCCAACTCCGGTCTGCCGCTGGAGATGACGCCCCGGCAACGGCTCACCAACACGCTGTTCAAGTGGCGGACACTCTTCATGTTCCTGCATCCGTCGATGGGCAAGGTGCTCAAGGAGGACGCCGCCCTCCGCAAGGAACTGGGCATCGCCCCGCCCAACTCCCTGACCCGGGTGGACGCGGCCGAGATGGTGCTGTGCTCCTCGGTCCCGGAGCTGGACTACCCCTTCGACGTGCCGGAGAAGCTGCGGCTGGTGGGTGCCCTGCTGCCGCCGCTGCCGGAGTGCCCGGACGACGAGGACCTCGGCGGCTGGCTGGACCGGCAGTCGTCGGTGGTCTACATGGGCTTCGGCACCATCACCCGGCTGACCCGTGAGGAGGTCGCGGCGCTGGTGGAGGTGGCCCGCCGGATGTCGGACCGGCACCAGTTCCTGTGGAAGCTGCCGAAGGAGCAGCAGCACCTGCTGCCGCCGGCCGCCTCGCTGCCGGACAACCTGCGGGTGGAGAGCTGGGTGCCGTCCCAGCTGGACGTGCTGGCCCATCCGAAGGTGTCGGTGTTCTTCTCGCACGGCGGCGGCAACGCCTACCACGAGGGCGTCTACTTCGGTAAGCCGCAGGTGGTGCGGCCCTTGTGGGTGGACTGCTTCGACCAGGCGGTGCGCGGCCGTGACTTCGGCTTCAGCCTGACGCTGGACCGGCCGGAGACCGTGGACCCGGACGACGTCGTCGACAAGCTCACCCGGGTCGTCGAGGACCCCTCCTTCCGCGAGCGGGCGGAGCGCCTCGGCGCGCTGCAGCGGGCGGCCGGCGGGCGCAAGGCGGCGGCCGATCTGATCCTGGGCGTGCTGCCGCGGCCATGACGCCCGGCCGTCCGCCGGCCCGTCCCCGAACGACCGCCCTTCCCTTCCGGTTATCGCACGCACCATCGCAGCGAGGACGCATGTCTTTCACCCAACCCGTTTCCCGGCCCACTCTGGGCGGGCGTGAACTGGAGTACGTCACCGACGCCGTCAGCGGCGGCTGGATCTCCTCGCAGGGCCCCTACGTGCGGCGCTTCGAGGAGGCGTTCGCCGAGTGGAACGGCGTGGCGCACGGCGTCGCCTGCTCCTCCGGCACGGCCGCGCTGACCCTGGCGCTGCGCGCACTGGGCATCGGGCCGGGCGACGAGGTGATCGTGCCGGAGTTCACCATGGTGGCCTCCGCGTGGGCGGTCACGTACACCGGGGCGACGCCCGTCTTCGTGGACTGCGGCGACGACCTGAACATCGACGTCTCCCTGATCGAGGAGAAGATCACTCCGCGTACCAGGGCGCTGATGCCGGTGCACGTCTACGGGCGCCGCTGCGGCATGGACGCGGTGATGGACCTCGCGCACCAGTACAACCTGCGGGTGGTCGAGGACTCGGCGGAGGCGCACGGGGTGCGGCCGGTCGGGGACATCGCGTGCTTCTCGCTCTTCGCCAACAAGATCATCACGGCGGGCGAGGGCGGCGTCTGCCTCACCGACGACCCGCGGCTGGCCGAGCAGCTCGCGCATCTGCGGGCCATGGCGTTCACCCGCGACCACAGTTTCCTGCACAAGAAGCTGGCCTACAACTTCCGCATGACGGCCATGCAGGCGGCCGTGGCGCTGGCGCAGGTGGAGCGGCTGGACGAGATCCTGGCCGCCCGCCGGGAGATCGAGGCCCGCTACGACGCGGGACTCGAGGGCGTCCGCGGTGTGACGCTCATGCCGCCGCGGGACGTGCTGTGGATGTACGACATCCGTGCGGAGCGCCGCGAGGAACTCCGTGCCCACCTCGCCGAACGGGGCGTCGAGACACGGCTGTTCTTCAAGCCGATGAGCAGGCAGCCCGGTTACCTCGACCCGGTGTGGCCGTCCCTGAACGCGCACCGTTTCAGCGAGGACGGCCTGTACCTGCCCACCCACACCGGGCTGACCGCCGCCGACCAGGAATACATCACCGGAGCCGTCCGGGAGTTCTACTCCGCGGGCTGAACCGCCGGGACCCGGCCGCGGCTTCGCGCGGCACCCCTGGAAACCTCAGGAAGAGGAAGAAGGAACGGACATGACGACCGGCACCGACCCCACGGTGGTCGGCTTCCCCCGGCGCACGCCGGAGGAGCCGCTGCCCCTGTCCCAGTACGCGAGCCACCGCGAGCAGAACGGTCTGGTGCTGTCCCACCTGCCGAACGGGGTGCCGATCTGGCTGGTGACCCGGCACGAGGACGTGCGCACGGTGCTCACCCACCCCAAGATCAGCGCCAACCCGGACAACGAGGGCTTCCCCAACGTCGGTGAGACGATGGGTGTGCCCAAGCAGGACCAGATCCCGGGCTGGTTCGTCGGCCTGGACTCGCCCGAGCACGACCGGTTCCGCAAGGTGCTCATCCCGGAGTTCACCGTGCGGCGCGTCCGGGAACTGCGCCCGGCGATCGAGCGCACCGTGGACGAGCGCATCGACGCGATGCTCTCCGCGGGCGACCACGCCGACCTCATCAGCGACTTCGCGCTGCCGGTGCCGTCCCTGGTGATCTCCTCGCTGCTGGGCGTGCCGCCGGCGGACCGTGACTTCTTCGAGTCGCGCACCCGCACCCTGGTCGCCATCCGCACCTCCACCGACGAGGAGCGGGCCACCGCCACCCGGGAGTTGCTGCGCTACATCAACCGGCTGATCGCCATCAAGGAGAAGTGGCCCGGCGACGACCTGATCAGCCGGCTGCTGGCCACCGGGCAGCTCACCGCCGTCGAACTGTCGGGGGTGCTGCTGCTCCTGCTGATCGCGGGCCACGAGACCACCGCCAACAACATCGGCCTCGGTGTGGTCACCCTGCTCGGCAACCGGCAGTGGATCGGCAACGAGCGGCTGGTGGAGGAGCTGCTGCGGCTGCACTCGGTGGCCGACATGGTGGCGCTGCGGGTCGCGGTGGAGGACATGGAGATCGCCGGTCAGCTCATCCGCAAGGGTGAGGGCATCGTGCCGCTGCTGGCCGCCGCCAACCACGACACCGAGGTGTTCGGCTGCCCGCACGCCTTCGACCCGGAGCGTTCCGAACGCCGCCATGTGGCGTTCGGCTACGGCGTCCACCAGTGCCTCGGCCAGAACCTGGTGCGGGTCGAGATGGAGATCGCCTACCGCAAGCTGTTCGAGCGCATCCCGACGCTGGAGCTGGCCGTCCCGATGGACGAGCTGGCCTTCAAGTACGACGGGATCCTGTTCGGACTCCACGAGCTGCCGGTGCGCTGGTAGGCCACCGGCACCCGGGTGCCGCCGGACGGTCCCGGCGGCACCCGGCACCCCGCCGGCCCGGCACCCCGCCCGGAAACCCACGTTCCAGTCCCCATCCCTCAAGGAGCAACGAGCATGCGCGTCACCGTCGACAGCGAGCGGTGCGTCGGAGCGGGCCAGTGCGCGCTGAACGCGCCGGAGGTCTTCGACCAGGACGAGGACGGGATCGTCGTCCTGCTGGTGCAGGAGCCGAAGGAGGCGGACGCGGAGGGCGTCCGGGCCGCGGGCGACCTGTGCCCGTCGGGCTCGGTCACCGTCCACGAGGACTGACCGTCCATGAGGACCGGCCCGACCGCGAAGCCCGCCCGCGCCCGTTGGGGACGGCCGGGCGGGCGTTTCGGGGCGGTCGACGGAAGGACTTCCGCGGTGGGACGGGGCGACAGCGCCGGCCCGGCCGCGGATTCCGCGGCGGGGCGTCCGGGTTCCCGAGGGTCCGGACACCCCGCCGGGGACGCAGGGGCCCGCGGCGGTCCGGTGCGGGAGGTGCGCCCGTCCCGGACCGCCGCGGGCCCGCCCGGCCGGCGGAGCACCGTCGGCCGCAGCATCACCGAAGGGACTCACACCGTGACCACCGCTGACGACACCGGGGCCCTGTGGCTGCGGCGTTACCACCCGGCCGACGCCGACGCGGTACGGCTGGTCTGCTTCCCGCACGCGGGCGGTTCGGCCAGCTTCTACCACCCGGTCTCGGCTCGGTTCGCCCCGGCCGCCGAGGTCCTGTCGCTGCAGTATCCCGGCCGCCAGGACCGGCGCAAGGAACCCTGTGTGGAGGATCTCGGCCGGCTCGCCGACCTGGTCACCGAGCAGCTGCTGGCGCTGGACGACCGGCCCAGCGTGTTCTTCGGGCACAGCATGGGCGCGGCGCTGGCGTTCGAGACGGCGTGGCGGCTGGAGCAGAAGGGCGCCGGGCCGCTCACCGTCATCGCCTCCGGCAGGCGCGGCCCGTCGACCACGCGGGCCGAGGAGGTGCACCTGCGGGACGACGACGGCATCGTCGCCGAGATGAAGCGGCTGAACGGCACCGCGTCGGGCGTCCTCGGCGACGAGGAGATCCTGCGCATGGCCCTGCCGGCGCTGCGCGGCGACTACCGCGCCATCGAGACGTACTCCTGCCCGCCGGACCGGAGGGTGCGCTGCGGGGTCACCGTGCTCACCGGCGACGGCGACCCGCTCACCACGGCCGAGGAGGCCGAGCGCTGGCAGGACCACACCGAAGGCCCCTTCCGGCTGCGGGTGTTCACCGGCGGCCATTTCTTCCTCACCCAGCACCTGACGGCGGTCAACGGCGAGATCGCCGACGCCCTCGACCTGGCACGGTCCGCCCCGGCGTCCTGACGTCCGCCCGGGCGGTGCCGCCGGACGGCGCCGCCCGGGCAGGCGCAGGAGTCGTGGTCGACCCACCACCGGAGAGCCCGCACACGGCCGGACCGCCACCCGCGTCCGTCACGTTCCCCGTCACTTTCCGCTCACGCGCCTCCTGGACAAGGAAACGCTCATGCGCACACTGCTCGTCGACAACTACGACTCGTTCACCTACAACCTGTTCCACTACCTGTCCCGGGTCAACGGGCGCGAACCAGAGGTGATCCGCAACGACGACCCGGCGTGGCGGCCGGGTCTCCTCGGCTCCTTCGACAACGTGGTGCTCTCCCCCGGTCCGGGCACACCGCACCGGCCCGCCGACTTCGGGCTGTGCGCGGGCATCGCCGAGGAGGGCCGGCTGCCCGTGCTCGGGGTGTGCCTGGGCCACCAGGGCATGGCGCTGGCCCACGGGGCGTCGGTGGGCCGGGCCCCCGAGCCTCACCACGGCAGGGTCTGCGCGGTGCGGCACAACGGCACCGGGCTGTTCGAGGGGCTGCCGCAGCCGCTGGAGGTGGTGCGCTACCACTCCCTGGCCGTGACGGACCTGCCGCCGGAGCTGGAGGCCACGGCGTGGTCGGCGGACGGGGTGCTGATGGGCCTGCGCCACCGGACGCTCCCGCTGTGGGGGGTGCAGTTCCATCCGGAGTCCATCGGCACCCGGGAGGGGCACCGGCTGCTGGAGAACTTCCGCCGGCTCACCGAGGAGCACGACCGGGCCGGCGGGCACCGGCCGGTCGTCACGACGGGCGTCCCCGCGCAGCGGCGGCCCCCGGAGGCCGACACCGCCACGGCCGTGGCACCGGCCCCCGCCACGGCGGGCGGTGCGGCGGGCGGCGGATCGCCGCGCCGGCTGCGGGTGGTCGCCGAGCGGCTGCGCACCCGGTGGGACGCGGAGGTCGCCTTCGACCGGCTGTTCCGCACCGGCGACCACCCGTTCTGGCTGGACAGCAGCCGCCCGGGCGGACGCCTGGGGCAGCTGTCCGTGATGGGGGACGCGTCCGGCCCGCTGGCCCGCGTCGCCTCGGCGGACGTGGAGACCGGCACCGTGACCGTCACCGAGGGCGGCACCACGCGCGTCGAGCAGTCGCCCTTCCTGGCCTGGCTGGAGCGGGACCTCGCCGGGCTGAGCACCGAAGTCCCCGATCTCCCCTTCGACTTCGCGCTGGGCTGGGTCGGCTGCCTGGGATACGAGCTGAAGGCCGAGTGCGACGGCGACGCGGCGCACCGCTCCCCCGACCCGGACGCCGTCCTGGTCTTCGCCGACCGCGCCCTGGTCCTCGACCACCGCACCGACACGACGTACCTGCTGGCACTGGCCGAGGACGGTGACGAGGAGCCGGCCCGGTCCTGGCTCGCGTCGGCCGCCGGCACCCTGGAGACCCTCGCGGGCCGGGAACCCGGGCCCTGCGAGGCGCCCGCGTCCGGCGGCACCGGCCCGGTCGTGCTGCGCCACGACCGCGACGCCTACCTCAAGCTGATCGACGTCTGCCAGCAGGAGATCGCGGCCGGCGAGACGTACGAGGTGTGCCTGACCAACATGGCCGAGACGGACACCGATCTCGACCCCTGGCAGGCGTACCGCTGTCTGCGACGGGTGAGCCGGGCGCCGTTCGCGGCGTTCCTGCACTTCGGGCCGATGGCCGTGCTGAGCACCTCGCCCGAGCGGTTCCTGCGCATCGACCGGCACGGCGTGATGGAGTCCAAGCCCATCAAGGGCACCCGGCCGCGCGGCGCCGATCCGCGGGAGGACGAGCGGCTCGCCCGGGACCTGGCGGCCAACGAGAAGGACCGCGCCGAGAACCTGATGATCGTCGACCTGGTCCGGCACGACCTCGGCCGGTGCGCGCAGGTCGGCTCGGTCGTCGCCGACCCGGTGTTCCAGGTGGAGACGTACGCGACGGTGCACCAGCTGGTGAGCACGGTCCGGGCGCGGCTGCGCCCCGGTCTCAGCCCGGTCGCCGCCGTGCGCGCCGCGTTCCCCGGCGGTTCGATGACCGGCGCCCCGAAGATCCGCACCATGCAGATCATCGACCGGCTGGAGGGCGGCCCGCGCGGTGTGTACTCGGGTGCCATCGGCTACTTCTCGCTGACCGGCGCGGTGGACCTGAGCATCGTCATCCGCACGGTGGTGCTCAGCGGGAACCGGCTGCGCTACGGCGTCGGCGGCGCCGTCATCGCGCTGTCCGACCCGGCGGCGGAGTTCGAGGAGACGGCGGTGAAGGCCGCGCCGCTGCTGCGGCTGCTCGGCGCCGCGTTCCCGGGGCGTGAGGAACTGGCCGGCGAGGCCGTGTCCGACGTGACGCCGGCGGGCCCGTAGGCGGGGCGGGGGTCCGTCCCCCGTTCCGCGCCCCCGCATGCCTGCGGCGGCCCATGTCTAGGGAAAACCCGGGGCGTTGGGCAACAGCCTGAGAGGGTTCCCCGTTCACCGGAAACGCTCGACCCCCGGGAGTGATGGTGCCCGTCCACGCTGACGACTACGTGATCCGGCCGCCCGGTGCCCGCGAGGGCGAGCTGGACGGTCTCACCCTGCCCGCGGTTCTCGCCGACGCCGTGCGGACCGGGGGCGACGCGGTGGCCCTGGTGGACGGGGAACGCGAACGCACCTGGCGGGAGGTGCGGGACGACGTGGACGCGCTGGCCCGCGCGCTCCAGGAGGCCGGTGTCGGGCCCGGCGACGTGGTCGCCCTGCACCTGCCCAACTGCTGGGAGTACGTGACGCTGCACCTGGCGGCGGCGTCGGTCGGGGCGGTCACCCTGCCCGTGCACCGGGGCAACGCCCCCGCCGACGTACGGGCCCTGCTGGAGCGGGTCGGTCCGGCGGTGCTCGCGCTGCCGGCCGGCACCCAGGAGCCGGGCGGCCCGCTGGCCGCGGCGGCCCTGCGGGAGTCCCTGCCGTCGCTGCGCGCCGTCCTGGTGACCGGTGACGGAGCGGCCGGGGGCACCGAGTCGGTTCAGGGTCTGCTGGACCGCTGGGCGGGTGAGCGGCCCCGGCCGGTGGAGGTGCGGCCGGACGCGCCGTTCCTGCTGTTCCCCTCGTCCGGTACGACGTCCGCGCGGCCCAAGATCTGCCTGCACACCCACGACTCGCTGCTCACCAACTCCCGTGCCGCCACCGAGGACAGCGCCGGGGCGTACGGCGGCACCCTGATCACGGCGTGCCCGCTGACCCACTGTTTCGGCCTGCAGTCGCTGTACTCGGCACTGTTCCGTTCCGGACGGCAGGTGCTGCTGCGCTCCTGGGACGTGGACCGGTTCCTGGAGCTGGCGCGGTCGGCGCGGCCTAGCGTGGTGGTGGCCGTGCCGGCGCAGCTGCACGACGTGGTGGCGCGGGCACGGGAGTCGGCAGGGGGCGCCGGGTTCCGCCCGGAGCGGGTGCTCACCGCCGGCGCCGCCCTGCCCGCCGCCCTGGTGCGGGACGTGCGCGGGACGCTGGACACCGCGCTGGTCGTGGTGTGGGGCATGTCGGAGGCCGGGAACGGCACCAGCAGTCTGGCCGGGGACCCGCCGGAGGTCGCCGCGCACAGCGTGGGACGGCCGGTCCGGGGCGCGCGGATGCGCGTCCTCGGCGAGGACGGCAGGCCGTGCGGTCCGGGCGAGGCCGGGGAACTGTACTACCGCAGTCCCAGCATGTTCCGCGGCTACTACGGCGAGCCGGAGCTGACCCGGTCGGTGGTGTCGGAGGACGGCTGGCTGCGCACCGGTGACCTCGCCTCGATCGGCGAGGACGGCCTCGTGGTGTTCCACGGCCGCTCCGCCGAACTCATCAACGTGGGCGGCCGCAAGTTCAACGCCGTGGAGATCCAGGGCCTGCTGGCGGATCTGCCGGGCATCGGTCCGCTGGCGGTGGTCGCCAAGCCCGACCCGCGGCTCGGGGAGTACCCCTGCCTCGTGGTGACCGCGCGCCCGTCCGGTTCCGCGGAGGCACCGCGGGACGCCACGGAGGCACCGGCGGGCACGGTCGGCCTCGGGGAGGTGACGGCGTTCCTGCGGGAGCGCGGTGTCGCCGAGTACAAGATCCCGCTGGAGCTGGTCGTGCTGCCGGCCCTGCCGCGCACCCCCGCCGGGAAGATCAACCGGCGGGTGCTGGAGCAGATCCTGGCCGACGCCGCCGCGCGTCCGGAGCCGGTTCCCGGCGACGCGCCCCGCCCGGACCTCGGCACCGCCCTCGACCTGGTGGTGGCGGCGGTCGCCGAGGTGCTCGGCGCGCGGGGCGCGGACGGCGCGGGTCCCATCGGAGCGGACGTCACCTTCCGCGCGCACGGCCTCGACTCGGTGGCATCGGTGCGGCTGCGCAACGCGCTCGCCGAGGCCACGGGCCTGCCGCTGCCGGCCGCGGTGGCCTTCGACTTCCCGACCCCGGCGGCCCTGGCCCGGGAGCTGGCCGGGCTGAACCGCCAGGAGGAGGAGCCGGCTTCCGGCCCGGAACTCCACGACGAGCCCGTGGCGATCGTGGGCATGGCCTGCCGGCTGCCCGGCGGCACCGCCTCCCCGGAGGCGCTGTGGGAGCTGCTGGGCGAGGGCGGCGACGCCGTGTCGGGGTTCCCCGCCGACCGCGGCTGGGACCTGGACACCCTCTTCGACGACGACCCGGAGCACCCGGGCACCACCTACGCCCGTGAGGGCGGATTCCTGCGCGACGCCGCCCACTTCGACGCGGGGTTCTTCGGCATGTCGGCGCGGGAGGCGCTCGCCACCGATCCGCAGCAGCGGCTGCTGCTGGAGACCGCCTGGGAGGCCGTGGAGCGGGCCCGGATCGATCCGCTGTCGCTGCGCGGCAGCCGTACCGGCGTGTTCACCGGCGCGATGTACCACGACTACGCGACGGGGGCGACCGACCCGTCCGGGGAACTGGAGGGGCTGCTGCCGGTGGGTACCTCCGCCGGTGCGCTGTCCGGGCGGATCTCGTACACCCTGGGCCTGGACGGCCCGGCCCTGACGGTGGACACGGCCTGTTCCTCGTCGCTGGTGGCGCTGCACCTGGCGTGCCGGTCGCTGCGGTCCGGGGAGTCGGAGCTGGCGCTCGCCGGAGGGGTGGCGGTGATGGCCACACCGGCGCCGTTCGTCGGCTTCTCCCGGCTGCGGGGCCTGTCGCCGGACGGCCGCTGCAAGTCCTTCGGCGAGGGCGCGGACGGGGCCGCCTGGTCGGAGGGCGCCGGTCTGCTGTTGCTGGAGCGGTTGTCGGACGCGCGTCGCAACGGCCATCCGGTGCTGGCGGTGATCCGCGGCTCGGCGGTCAACCAGGACGGCGCCTCCAACGGTTTGACCGCGCCCAACGGCCCCGCCCAGCGCCGGGTGATCCGCCGCGCGCTGGCCGACGCGGGGCTCACGGCGGCGGACGTCGACGCGGTGGAGGCGCACGGCACCGGTACCACGCTGGGCGACCCGATCGAGGCGCAGGCGCTGCTCGACACCTACGGACGGGAGCGTCCCGAGGGACGCCCGCTGTGGCTGGGCTCGGTCAAGTCGAACCTGGGGCACACCCAGGCGGCGGCCGGCGTGACCGGGGTGATCAAGATGGTGCTGGCGCTCCAGCACGGCGTACTGCCGCGCACCCTGCACGCGGACACCCCCAGCTCCCGGGTGGACTGGTCGGCCGGGACCGTCCGGCTGCTGAACGAGGCACGCGCGTGGCCGGCCGGGGAGGGCGGGCCGCGCAGGGCGGCCGTCTCGTCGTTCGGCATCAGCGGCACCAACGCCCATCTCGTGCTGGAGGAGGCCCCGGCCGGTCCGGGGGCCGCACCGGCCGCGCGGGCGCAGGATGCCGAGGGGCCCGTCGTGCCGTGGCTGGTGTCGGCCCGGGACGCGGCGGCGCTGCGGGGCCAGGCGCGCCGGCTGGCCGCGTACGCCGAGGCCCACCCGGAGGTGCCGGCCCGCGACATCGCGTACTCGCTGCTCACCACCCGCCCCGTGCACGCCCGTACGGCGGTGCTCTGCGGGGCGGGACGGGACGCGCTCACCGCGGCGGCGGCCGGGTTCGCCCGGGACGGCGTCGCCGGGGTGACGGGCCGGGGCGCGGGCGGCGGCCCGGCAAGGACCGCGTTCGTGTTCACCGGTCAGGGCAGTCAGCGTCCCGGCATGGGCCGCACGCTCGCCGCCGCGTTCCCGGTGTTCGACGCCGCGCTGCGCGAGGTGTGCGCGGAGCTCGACCCGCTGCTCCAGCGGCCGTTGACATCGGTGATGTGGGCGGCCCCGGACAGCGCGGAGGCGGGGCTGCTGCACGGCACCGGCTGCGCGCAGCCCGCCCTGTTCGCCTTCCAAGTGGCCCTGTACCGGCTGCTGGGGTCCTGGGGGGTGACGCCCGCCCGGCTGGTGGGTCACTCGGTGGGCGAGATCGCCGCCGCGCACGTGGCGGGCGTGCTGAGCCTGCCGGACGCGTGCGCGCTGGTCGCGGCGCGCGGCCGGCTGATGCAGTCGCTGCCGCCGGGCGGGGCGATGGTGGCGGTCGGCTGTTCCGAGGCCGAGGTGCTGCCGTGGCTCGACGGACGCGAGGAGCACGTCGCCGTCGCCGCGGTGAACGGTCCGCGCTCGGTGGTGCTGTCCGGCGCCGAGGCTCCGCTGGCCGACCTGACGGGCGGCCTGACGGCCGCCGGGTACAAGACGCGCCGTCTGGTGGTCAGTCACGCCTTCCACTCGCCCCTGATGGACCCGGTGCTCGCCGAGTTCCGGAAGACCGTGGCGTCGCTGTCCTTCGCCGCGCCGGAGGTACCGCTGGTCTCCGGGGTCACCGGCCGCCCGCTCACCGTCGCGGAGGCCGCGGATCCGGACCACTGGGTGCGGCACGCCCGGGAGACCGTCCGGTTCGCGGACGCGGTCGTCCACCTCGCCGACGCGCGGACCGGCGTCTACGTCGAACTGGGCCCCGAGGCAGCGCTCACGCCCATGGTGGACGAGTGCCTGGCGGAGCACCTCGGGCAGCGGGAGCCGGGGAACGGGCCGGTGGTGGAACCACTGCTGCGGGGCGGGGAGGACGAGGCGGGGGCCCTGCTCGCCGCCGCCGTACGGCTGCACGCGCACGGTCTGCCGGTGGACTGGCCGGCGGTGCTGCCGGGCGCGCGGAGGGTCCCCCTGCCCACGTACGCGTTCCAGCACGAGGCGTACTGGCTGGCCTCGGTGCCGGCCGGCACGGTGGTCGTGGCGAGCCCGGAGACGGCCGGGGCGGCGGACGCTGCGCCCGCCCTGGCCGGGCGGCTGGCCGGCCTGGCGGACGCGGAGGCCGAGGCGCTGGTGACGGACCTGGTGCGCGGCGAGCTGGCGGCCGTGATCGGCGGGGAACTGCCGCCGGACGCGGGTGACGGCCTGGCCTTCACCGAACTGGGCGTCACCTCCGTCACCGCCGTCGAACTGCGCAACCGGCTCACCGCCGTCACCGGGGTCCGGCTGCCGCCGACCCTGGTCTTCGACCATCCTTCCCCCGCCGAGGTGGCCCGGCTGGTGTGCGACACGCTCCGGCGGTCCGGGCCGGTCCGTGCCCGTGACGCGTCCTCCCTGGTCGACGAGTTGGAGGCGCTGCTCACGTCGGGCGCCGACCTCGACTCCGGGACGGCGGGCCGGCTGAGGACGCTGGCCGCGCGCCGGTCCCCGGCCCGCACCGGCGGCGCGGAACCGGCCGCGGACCCCTTGGACCTGGCGGACGCCACGGACGAGGAGTTGTTCCGCCTCATGGACGGGGCGGGGCCGGACGGCTCGCACACGGGGCCGTCCGGCCCCGTGGCCGGGGCCGGCGGCACGGACGAGGACCTGTTCGGCCTCGTGGACGGGGTGGACGGCACGGCCGCTCCGGGCGGCGACCGGTAGGCATCGACCGGCGTGCCCCCACGTCCCCGTGGTCCGTCGCCCGTCGCCCGGCGGGCGGCGGGCGGCGGGCCCCACGGTCCGGCCGCCGGCCGGCCCTCCACCCAGCACACACCCACCAGCGGGAGATCACCTCATGAGCGGGCTCGTCATGCCCCCCATCACCCAGTCCGGAGCGGGGGCCGGATCCGGCCCGGACTCCGGCCCCGGCGGCGGCGATCAGATGATCGTGGCGGAGGGCGTCAGCAAGTCGTTCGGATCGGTCCACGCCCTGGACTCGGTCAGTGTCAGCGCCCGCCGGGGCACGGTCCTGGCTCTCCTCGGCCACAACGGGGCCGGCAAGACCACCCTCGTCAACATCCTGACCACCTCGCTGCCGCTGTCGTCGGGACGGGCCTCCGTCGCCGGGTACGACGTGGCCCGCGAGCCCTTCGAGATCCGCCGCCGTATCGGTCTCACCGGCCAGTTCGCGTCGGTGGACACGCAGCTGAGCGGACGGGACAACCTCGTGCTGATCGCCCGGCTGCTCGGTGCGGGCCGACGGGCCGCGCGTTCCCGGGCCGACGACCTGCTGGAGCTGTTCGAACTGACCACGGTCGCCGACCGGCGCGCGAGCGGCTACTCGGGCGGCCTGCGCCGCCGGCTCGACCTGGCCGTGTCGCTGGTCGGCGGCCCACGAGTGATCTTCCTCGACGAACCCACCACCGGCCTGGACCCGTCCAGCCGCCTGAAGCTGTGGGAGATCGTCGAGGGCCTGGTCCAGCAGGGGGCGACGGTCCTGCTGACCACCCAGTACCTGGAGGAGGCCGACCGGCTCGCCGACTCCATCACGGTGCTCTCGGCCGGCAAGGTCGTCGCCTCGGGCACCGCCGACGAACTCAAGGCCACCGTCGGCCGGCGCACCGTCACGCTGACTCTGGACGGGGACGACGCGCCCGCGCGGGCGGGGGCCGCGCTGCGCGGCGCCGGGTTCGCGCCGGTCGGCGGCGAGGACGGCACCCGCGTTCTGGTCGTCCCGATCGACACCACCCGGGAGATCGCGGACGTCATCCGCACGCTGGACCGGGCGAGCGTCGAGGCCACCGAGCTGACGTTCGGCGAACCGACCCTGGACGACGTGTACCTGACCCTCGCCGAGCAGCACGCCAGGACCCCGGCGTGACCGCCGCCCGACGCCCTCTGTGGAGGACCTCTTGACCACGCACCTCACTCCCGCGCCGCGCCCGGACGCGCCCGCGGCCGTCGCACTCGAGGCGCCCGACTTCGGCGGGAGTTCGTTCGTCGCCCAGGTGCGGGTGCTCACCGGGCGGTCGCTGCGGGCGATGGTGACCGACCCGGGCATCGTGCTGTTCGGCCTGATCCAGCCGGTCGTCATCCTGTTCGTGCTGACCCAGGTGTTCAGCAGGATGGGCATGCCCCCGCACTTCCCGGAGGGCGTGAGCTACCTCGACTTCGTGCTGCCCGCCGTGCTGGTGGACAACGCCGCGCAGTCGGCGATGCAGTCCGGGGTGGGCCTGGTGGAGGACCTGCGCAACGGCGTGGTCGCCAGGCTGCGTTCGCTGCCGGTGCACCCCGGGGCGCTGCTGGTGGCGCGCAGTCTGGTCGGGCTGGTGCGCAGCGCCGTGCAGATCCTCGTGATCATGGTGCTGGCGATGACGGTCCTGGGCTACTCCCCCAACGGAGGCGTCGCCGAACTCGCCCTGTCCGCCGGGCTCACGCTCTTCCTCAGCTTCGCCCTGGGCTGGGCCTTCATCGCGGCCGGCGCGTGGCTGCGGCGCGCGGAGCCCCTGCAGAACCTCGCCCTGATCGTGATCTTCCCGCTGATGTTCGCGTCCAGCGCGTACGTGCCGGTCGCCGACCTGCCCGGCTGGCTGGCGGCCGTGGCGCAGGTGAACCCGCTGACGTACGCCATCGACGCGAGTCGCGCCCTCGCGCTGGACGTGCCGGGCCTGGACCACGCGATTCCGGCGCTGGTCATCGGCGGGGTCATCAGCGCGGCGGGCGTGTTCGCCGCCCTGGCCGGCTTCCGCCGGCCCCTCTGACCCCGCGCCACTCCCCCGGGCGCGGGACCCGGCCCGCAGGTGCTTACAGGCACCTGCGGGCCTTTCTCGTGCACGGAGCGGGGCGGGCACGGGGTCGAGGGCCGGCGGTCGGCGGTCGGCGGTCGGCGGTCGGCGGTCGGCGGTCGAGGGGGGGGAGGCTGGAGGCTGGAGGTCGGGGCTCGGGGATCGGGCCGGGGGCGGGTTCTGCACCGGGCGTGGATACGGGTACGGCGCGCGCGGGCGTGCGTACCGCGCCGGTGTGGGCGCGGGTGTGGGTACGGCGCCGGTACGGGCGCGGCATCCGTGCGGACGGGGGCACCGCCGGCGCGGTGCGTCCGCACGAGTGCGGGCCCGGCATCGGCACGGGAACGGGCGTAAGCACCGCTACGGGCACCGTCCGAGGGCCGAACGGGCGCGCCGGGGCGGCGTCCCGGGCGCGGAAGAGGGCCCGGGAGAGGGCGGGGACGGCGCAAGTCCCGTGGGAGGTGTGCGCGGCCCCGCCCGTGGCCGGGGTGGGCGGACGCTTCCGGTACACCGCCTGGTTTCGGTCACCGATCGGCGCGAAACAGACGGTGACGGGTGCCGGGATGGTGGAAGAGTCGCTGGTCGGCGGATGGGACGGCTGCCCGAACCGCCTCAAGGCGGGCAGCCGGGAACCGGTAAACGGGTCGACCACCCCTTTTACCCCCGGCCGGACCGGGTCCCGGCGGGGTCGGGCGCGAGCGGGTGCTGCCTCCCCGCCGCGGTTTTGGCCCGTACTCACGGTGGGTCCGTCCTCACCGTTCCCGACCGGGCGCCGCCGCAGCCGCTGCCGCGAGCCCGGGCCGCCGTGGGCGCACTCGACACGGACGGGCACGGCCGGGCACGAAGCGCACTTCCGCGTACGGCAAAGCCCGGACCGGCCTTCACGTCGGTGGTGGCCGTCGTGCAGCCGGTCCGGGCCCTGGGGGTGGCGGGGCGGGCCGGGGCTCGGCCCGCCCCGCCACCGTGGCTACGAGAGGCCGAGCTCGTTGTCGAGCATGTCGAAGACCTCTTCGTCCGTGGCGGAGTCGAAGTCGAACGCGTCGTCCTCCTCCCCGGACACGGCGGATGCCTCCGTGCGCAGCGACTGCCACTTGCTGCGCAGCACCTCCAGCCGGCCCGCGACCTGTTCGAAGAGTTCGGCACCCGCTTCGATGCCCGTGATGCTCTTCTCCAGCCGGTCCAGTTCGGCCAGGACCGCCTCCGGTCCGTGGGCCGGTGCCGGCGCGACGCGCGCGTACAGGTGGGCGACGAGTTCGCTGGGTGTGGGGTAGTCGAACAGGAGGGTGGCGGGGAGGCGGGTGCCGGTGAGCGCGCCGAGCCGGTTGCGCAGTTCGACGGAGGTCAGCGAGTCGAAACCGAGGTCCTGGAAGGGACGGGTCGGTTCGACGTCGGCCAGGTCCACGTGACCGAGGACGGTGGCGATCTGACTCCGCACCAGTTCCAGCAGCGCCTCGCGGCCCTCCGCCGGCGTGAGTGCGGACAGCCGCCGGGTGAGGTCCGCCGCGGCGGCCGCCGTTCCCGCCGCCGGGGCCGCGCGGCGGGACGCCACCCGGATCAGCGAGCGGAACAGCGGCGGGATCTCGCCGAGGGACCGCAGGGCCCCGAGGTCCAGCCGTACGGGCAGGACCGCGGGCCCGGCGTCGGCGGTGCGGAGCGTGTCGAACAGGGCCAGGCCCTGTTCCGGCTCCATCGGCGGCATGCCCGCCCTGGTCATCCGGGCGATGTCGGCCTCGCCGAGTTCGCCGGTCATGCCGCTGCCCCGGGTCCAGGGGCCCCAGCCGAGGGACAGGGCGGGCAGGCCCTGGTTGCGGCGGTGCCGGGCGAGGGCGTCCAAAAAGGCGTTGCCGGCCGCGTAGTTGGCCTGGCCCGCGTTGCCGAGCGTACCGGCGACGGAGGAGAACAGCACGAAGGCGTCGAGCGGGAGGCCCCGGGTGGCCTCGTGCAGGTGCCAGGCGGCGTCCGCCTTGGGCCGCAGGACGGCGGCGAGCCGTTCGGGCGTGAGGGCGTCGATCATGCCGTCGTCCAGGACGCCCGCCGCGTGGATCACGGCGCGCAGCGGCCGGTCGGCGGGCACCTCGGCGAGCAGCCGGTCGACCGCGGCGCGGTCGGTCACGTCGCAGGCGGCGACGGTGACCCGGGCTCCCTCCGCCTCGAGCTCGGCGGCGAGTTCGCCGGCGCCGTCCGCGGCGGGGCCGCGCCGGCTCACCAGCAGCAGGCTCCGCGCACCGTGCTCGGTCGCCAGGTGGCGGGCGACGGCGGCACCGAGGCCGCCGGTCCCTCCGGTGACGAGGACGGTTCCCTCGGCGTCCCAGTCGGCCGTGCCCTGCTGTCCGGGCACGGTGGCCCGGACCAGCCGGGGCACGAGCACCCGGCCCTCGCGGACCGCGAGCTGCGGCTCGGCGGAGGCGGGTGCGAGGACGGCGGGCGGAAGGTCCGTGCCCGCGTCGGTGTCCTCCAGGTCGAGCAGGGTGAACCGGCCGGGGTGTTCCGCCTGGGCCGTGCGCGTCAGACCCCATACGGCGGCGGCAGCCGGGTCGGTGCCGTCGGTCGCGCCCCGGGTGACGAGGACCAGGCGGGAGGCGGTGAACCTCTCGTCGGCGAGCCAGGTGCCGAGCGTCCCGAGGACCCGGGTGGTCACGGTGTGCGCGGCGCCCGCCATGTCGGCCGGGGCAGGACCGGCCGGTCCGGCGCCGGTGTGGACGGGCAGGAGGACGACCGGCGGCAGCGGCCCGCCGGCCGCCGCGTCGGCCAGTGCCGTCAGGTCCGCGTACCGGTCGGCGGCGGCTCCGGCGGTGCGGACGGCCCTGTCGAGGGCACCGCCGTCCGGGCCGCCGATCAGGGCGACCCGGACGGCCTCCGTGCCGGCGGCGTTCGCGCTGTCCGCGGCGCCCTGCTCCGGTGCCGGGATCCAGTCCAGGGCGAACAGGCGGTCCCGTTCGGCGCCCGTCCCGGCGCCGAGCTGCTCCGCCGAAACGGGGCGGGTCACCAGGGAGTCGACGGTGGCCACGGGTGCGCCGGAGATGTCGGCGACGGCTATCGCGAGGGTGCCGTCATCGGCGCGGGAGAGCCTGATGCGGACGGCGGACGCGCCGACGGCGTGCAGGGACACGCCGTTCCAGGCGAACGGAACCCCGCCGCCCTGTGACGTCCCCCCGCCCTGCGGTGAGTCGCCGTCCTGCGGCGCGACGCCGTCGGCGGGCGTGCCGGCCAGCGCGGTGGCGTGCAGGGCGGCGTCGAACAACGCCGGGTGCAGGCCGTACGCCTCGCCGCCGGTGCCGTCGGGCAGGGCGACCTCGGCGAACACCTCGCCGTCGCGCCGCCAGGCGGCCCGCAGTCCCTGGAACACCGGTCCGTAGACGAACCCGGCGTCCTCGAAGCGTTCGTACAGGCCGTCCGTGTCGAGCGGTTCGGCCTTCTCGGGCGGCCAGACGGACGCGTCGAAGTCCGTGGCGGCCGAGGCCGCGGGACCGGTCGCGAGGACGCCCTCGGCGTGGGTCGTCCAGGTGGCGGCGGGGTCGTCGGCGGGCCGGGAGTGGATGCCGAGCGGGCGGTGGCCCGTGTCGTCGGGGGCGCCGACGCCGACCTGGAGCTGGACCGTGCCCCGGGCGGGCAGGACCAGTGGCGCGGCGAGGGTGAGTTCCTCCACCAGCTCGCAGCCCAGGGAGGTGCCGGCATGCACCGCCAGCTCCAGCAGGGCGGTGCCGGGGACGAGGACGGCGCCCATGACAACATGGTCGGCGAGCCAGCCGTGGGTGCCGACCGACAGCCGTCCGGTGAACAGGTGGCCGTCGGATCCGGCGAGTTCCACGGCCCCGCCGAGCAGCGGGTGGTCGGCGGGCGTCAGTCCGGCGGCTTCCGCCCCTGCGCCCATGTGCATCTCCGTGGGCCAGAAGCGGCGCCGCTGGAAGGCGTACGTGGGCAGGGCGGTCCGGCGGGCGCCCAGGCCGGCGAAGAACCGGGCCCAGTCGACGGGCACGCCGTGTCCATGGAGCCGGGCGAGGGCGTCGACCAGGGCGGTCTCGCCGGGGGTGGTGCGCCGCTGGGCGGCGACGGTCACGGCGGTGTCGGGCAGGGTCTCGCGGGCCATGGCGGAGGTGACGCCGTCGGGGCCGAGTTCCAGGAACCTGGTGACGCCCTGCTCGTTCAGGGTGTTCACCCCGTCGGAGAAGCGGACGGCCCCGCGGACGTGCCGTACCCAGTAGTCGGCGGAGCACAGCTCCTCCGCGGTGGCGAGGGCCCCGGTGAGGTTGGAGACCACGGGCAGGGCGGGCGGCTGGGGGGAAAGCCGCTCCAGCACGGTGCGGAAGTCCTCCAGCATCGGCTCCATCAGCGGGGAGTGGAAGGCGTGCGACACCCGCAGGGCGGTGGTACGGCGGCCCTGCTCGCGGAAGACCGCGGTCACCTTCCCGACGTCCGCCTCGGAACCCGACACCACGACGGAGGCCGGTCCGTTGACGGCCGCGACACCGACGCCGTCGGTGAGGTACGGCAGCACCTCGGCCTCGGTGGCCTGGACCGCCGCCATGGCACCGCCGGCGGGCAGCGCCTGCATCAGGCTGCCGCGGGCGGCGACCAGCGCACAGGCCTCCTCCAGGGTGAAGACCCCGGCGACGTGGGCCGCGGTGATCTCTCCGATGGAGTGTCCCGCCACGTACTCGGGGACGACACCGAACGACTCGGTGAGCCGGTACAGCGCCGTTCCGAGGGCGAAGAGGGCGGCCTGGGTGTAGGCGGTGCCGTTCAGGGCGTCCTCGTCGTCACCCCAGACGACCCCGCGCAGCGGTCGCTCCAGGTGCTCGTCCAGTCCGGCGCAGGCCGCGTCGAAGGCCTCGGCGAACACCGGGAACCGCCCGTACAGGTCGCGTCCCATGCCGAGCCGCTGCGCGCCCTGGCCCGGGAAGAGGACGGCGAGCAGTCCCTCGCGGGCCGTGGTGGCCGGCTCCTCGCCCCGCGCGACTGCGCCCAGGCCCGCCAGCAGCCCGTCGCGGTCCGCGCCGACGACCGCGACGCGGTGTTCGAACGCCGCGCGGGTGGTCGCCAGCGAGTACGCGACGTCGAGCGGGCGCGGCACGTCCGCACCGGCCGTCCCGGCCTCCTCGACGTGCGCCAGCAGGCGTTCGGCCTGGGCGCGCAGGGCGTCCTGGTCGCGCGCCGACAGCAGCCACGGTACGACCGCGGCGGGCGCCGGACTCGCGTCGTCCGCCTCGCCGGGGACGGCGGGCGCCGTGGGCACGACGGCGGGCGCCTGCTCGACGATGACGTGGGCGTTGGTTCCGCTGATGCCGAAGGAGGAGACACCGGCGCGGCGCGGGCGGCCGGTGCCGGTCCATTCCCGCTGCTCGGTCAGCAGCGCGACGGAGCCGGCGGTCCAGTCGACCTGGTCGCTGGGCGCGTCCACGTTGAGAGTGGCGGGCAGCACACCGTGCCGCATCGCCATCACCATTTTGATGACGCCCGCGACGCCGGCGGCGGCCTGCGTGTGGCCGATGTTGGACTTCACCGAGCCGAGCCACAGGGGACGCTCCTCGGGCCGGTCCTGGCCGTAGGTGGCGAGCAGTGCCTGGGCCTCGATCGGGTCGCCGAGCGTGGTGCCCGTGCCGTGCGCCTCCACCGCGTCGATCTGGTCGGCGGCGAGCCGCGCGTTGGCGAGGGCCTGCCGGATCACGCGGCGCTGGGAGGGGCCGTTGGGGGCGGTGAGCCCGTTGCTGGCGCCGTCCTGGTTGACGGCGGAGCCCCGGACCACGGCCAGCACCTCGTGCCCGTTGCGCAGTGCGTCGGACAGCCGCTCGACCACCAGGAAGCCCGCTCCTTCGGAGAAGCCGGTACCGTCGGCCGCCGCGGCGAACGACTTGCACCGTCCGTCGGGTGCCAGTCCGCCCTGCCGGCCGAACTCGACGAACACACCGGGCGTGGCGAGCACGGTGACACCGCCGGTGACGGCGAGCGAGCAGTCGCCCTGCCGCAGCGCCTGCACCGCGAGGTGCAGCGCGACCAGGGAGGAGGAGCAGGCGGTGTCGACGGAGACTGCCGGGCCCTCCAGGCCGAGCTTGTAGGAGATGCGGCCGGTGACGACGCTGCCGTTGCCGTCGCTGCCGGGGTAGTCGTGGTACATCACGCCGGCGAAGACACCGGTGCGGCTGCCCTTGAGCGAGCCGGGGTCGATGCCCGCACGCTCCAGCGCCTCCCAGGACAGCTCCAGCGCGAGCCGCTGCTGCGGGTCCATGGTGACGGCCTCGCGGGGCGAGATGCCGAAGAATCCGGGGTCGAAGTCGGCCGCACCGTCGAGGAAGCCGCCCTCGCGTGCGTAGTAGCCGTCGGGGTGCTTGGCCTCCGGGTCACGCAGCATCGACAGGTCCCATCCCCGGTTCTCGGGGAACGGGGTGATGGCGTCCGCGCCGTCCGTGACCAGCCGCCACAGCTCTTCGGGCGAGGCCACTCCGCCCGGGTAGCGACAGGCCATGCCGACGATGGCGATCGGCTCGTGCTGGGCGGCGGTGAGCCGCCGGTTGTCCCGGCGCAGCCGCGCGGTCTCCGCGCGGGCGGCACGCAGGGCGCCGGAGGTCGAGGAGTCCCCGGAAGCCCCGGGAGCCCCGGGAGCCCCGGCGAAGGGGACGTCCTGGAGGCCCGGGTCGGCGTCGACGGCGCCGTCCGGTTCGTCGTGCAGGCCGGTGTCCTGCTCCTCAGGGTCTGCATAAGCCTCCGCGTGCGCCGACGCGCCGTCCTCGTCGGCGAGTTCGAGGAGGACGTCCACCAGACCCGCGTCCCGCAGACGCCGGGTCGGGATCGACCGGAGCGCGCGGCGGACGCCGTCCTCTCCGGCGTCGCCGTCCGCTTCATCACCCGACGCCGGGTACGCGGCGGCCAGTTCGGCCTCCACGAACTCGGTGACGGCGAGGGCGTTGGGGTGGTCGAAGACCAGGGTGGCGGGGAGCCTGAGTCCGGTGAGGTTGTTGAGCTGGTTGCGCAGTTCGGTCGCGGCGAGCGAGTCGAAGCCCAGTTCCTGGAACGCCCGGTCGGGTCCGATCGCCTCGGCCGAACCGTGCCCCAGCACGGCCGCCACCTGCGAACGCACCAACTGCATTACCGTGCGGTGCCGCTCGGCAGGCGGGAGGGCGGCCAGCCGCTGGGCGGGGGTTTCCTCCTCTGCCGAGCCGGCATTCGCTGCGGCGGCGGTTCGGCGCACGGTCGGGGCGAGGGCGCGGAGCAGGGCGGGGACCTCGTCGGTCCGGGCGCGCAGGGCGGCGGTGTCGACCCGCAACGGAACGACCGTGGCCTCGCCGCAATCCAGTCCGGCCGCGAACAGCTCCAGCCCGGCCTCGTGGGAGAGCACCGGCAGACCCTGCGACGCCATCCGCCGACGGTCCACCTCACCCAGATACCGGCCCAGCCCGGCACCCACGTCCCAGAACCCGTACGCCATCGACGTCGCCGGCAGCCCCTCCGCCCGCCGACGCGCCGCCAACGCGTCCAGGAACACATTCGCCGCAGCATAGTTGCCCTGACCCGCCGTCAGCACCAGACCACCGGCCGACGAGAACAACACGAACGCGGCCAGATCCAGCCCACGCGTGGCCTCGTGCAGCCACCACGCGGCATCCGCCTTCGGAGCCAGAACACCGTCCACCCGCTCCGGCGACAGCGCACCCACCAG
>NZ_BBNN01000038.1 GCF_000829695.1 Streptomyces sp. NBRC 110035
AGCACCGCCGAGGCGAGGGCTTCGCCCGGGACGACTTCCACATCGACTACGACCGCCGGCAGGTCACCTGTCCCCAGGGGCAGGTCAGCCAGGGCTGGCACGGCCCCTACCCGACCTCCTCGCCCACCGCGGCTCCGCTGATCGTGGCACGGTTCACCAAAAGTCAGTGCCACCCCTGCCCGGCCCGCGCCCGGTGCACCACCTCCCGCGAAAGCACCCGCACCGTCGGCTTTCCTCCGCGAGAACTCCGCGACCTGCAACTCCGCATCCGTGCCGAGCAACAGACACCCGAGTGGAAAACCCGCTACGCGGTCCGCTCCGGAGTGGAGGGAACGGTCAACGAGTTCGCCCACGGCCACGGCATGCGCCGCTGCCGCTACCGAGGGCAGGGCAAGGTCCACCTCCAGCACGTCCTGACCGCCATCGCCATCAACATCGAGCGCCTCAGCGGCCTCCCACCGACCGAGGAAGCACCCCGGCCACGCCGACCGACCGCTTTCCAGACCTACCTCGATCAGCACGAGATCCCCCGGCCGAAGTCCTGGCGCACCCTGGGCACCTGACCTCGGCAACTCCAAGATCCCCGACAGAGTCAAGCTGAGCCTTCCTGTTGGAAGCAGTCTGCGGTGGCGAGCCCCTGCACTCTCCGCCCCGTGACCTCCAGGTCCGGTACGGGGGTGGGGCTGGCCCTACCCCCGATCCACGCCCTGGACCGATGGCACCGGATGGGTTCGCCCACCTACGGTGATCCCCATGCACTCTCGGAATGTGTGGCAGGCCATGTCCCATCCGGGATTCCTGCTGTCGGTCTGGCCCTGGCGCTCCGTCGCGTATCTGCTCACCGGCGCGGTGACCGGCGCCGCCGCCCTGGTGGCGATCGTGACGGTGACGGCTGTCTGCGGAGCACTTGCCATTGTCCTGGTGGGGCTGCCCCTGCTCGTCGTGGTCGCCCTCAGCGGGATTCCGGTGGCCTGGGTGGAGCGGCGCAGACTGCGCCTGATCGACCGCGATCCGGCGGTCGGCCAGCAGCAGGAGCCGGCCGCACCGGGGTTGTGGGCCTGGGTGACCACCCGGTTGTGCGAGCAGGCGACCTGGCGAGAGCTCGGACACGCGCTGCTGTTCGCCGGACTGCTGTGGCCGGTCGACGCGCTGGTAGTCACGGTCGCCCTGCTCTTCCCGGCGTCCATGGTCGCCGCCCCGTTGATGATGGCCACGGTCGGCGACGGCCACGAGACGAAGGTACTCAAACAGTGGACGATCACCACATGGCCGACCGCGTTCGGTGTTGCCGTGCTCGGTCTGCTCCTCATGGGCTTGTGCTGCTATGTGCTCGGCATCGCGGCGGGCGCCCGCGCCGAACTGACCCGGCTGCTGATCGCCTCCCGCGAGGGCGAGCTCGACGCCAAGGTGGTCCAACTGGCCCGTTCCCGTTTCCGTCTGGTGGACGCCTTCGAGGCGGAGCGGCGCCGCATCGAGCGCGATCTGCACGACGGTGCGCAACAGCGGCTGGTGGCCCTGACGATGGCCCTCGGTCTGGCCCGGCTGGACGCACCACCCGGCCCGCTCGCCGACCAACTCGCCAAGGCCCACCAGGAAGCGGGCAAGGCGCTCGCGGAACTGCGCGAGCTCATCCACGGCATCCATCCCAAGATCCTCGGGGACTACGGCCTGGAGGCCGCCGTCGCCGATGCCGCGGACCGCTCCGTGGTTCCCGTCGACGTCGACCTCGAACTGCCAGGCCGGCTGCCCCAGGCGGTCGAGTCCGCGGCGTACTTCGTGGTCTGCGAGGCGCTCGCCAACGTTGCCAAGCACAGCGGGGCCGACCGCGCGCAGGTAAGCGGCGGTCACCGCGACGGCCGCCTGTTCCTCCAGGTGCGCGACGACGGCTGGGGCGGCGCGGACCCCTCGGCGGGCAGCGGACTCACCGGTCTCGGGGATCGGGTATCGGTTCTCGATGGCAGACTTGCCCTGTCCAGCCCACCGGGTGGACCGACCCTGTTACTTGTGGAGTTTCCTTGCGAGTTGACCAAAGCGGCCGACCGCTCCGTGTAGTGCTGGCCGAGGACAGCGTGCTGCTGCGGGAAGGGCTCATCGGCCTGCTCAGCCGCTGTGGAAACGAGGTGGTGGCGGCGGTGGGGGACGCGGAGGCGCTGGTCGCTGCAGTCGAGGAGCACGCCCCCGACATTGTGGTGACGGACGTGCGCATGCCGCCCGGTTTCCAGGACGAAGGGCTGCATGCGGCGGTGCGGCTGCGCGAGACGCGGCCCACTCTGCCGGTCCTGGTCCTCAGCCAGTACGTGCAGCGGACCTATGCCTCCGAGCTCTTGGACTCCGGTGATGGCTCGGGGGTCGGCTACCTGCTGAAGGACCGCGTCGGCCAGGTCGAGGAGTTCGTCGACACACTGCACGAGGTCGCGGACGGCGGGACGGTGGTCGACCCCGAGGTGGTGCGCCAGTTGCTGCGCCGCCGCCGCGATCCGCTGGAGCGGCTCACTCCGCGCGAGCGTGAGGTGCTGGCGCTGATCGCGGAGGGCAAGTCCAACGGCGCCATCGCAAAGGGGCTGGTGGTCTCCGAGGCCGCGATCGGCAAGCACATCAGCAGCATCCTCACCAAGCTGGACCTGCCTCCGACGGATGAGACCCACCGCAGGGTGCTGGCCGTCCTCACCTATCTGCGGGCTTGACCGGCGGCCCGGGCGTAACGGGTCACCGTACGGCCTTTGAGAGCAGCCGGAGGCTCTCGCTGCAGCCAGGCCCGATCTCGTGTCCGACCTTTCGATCTCCAAATGCGACACCCCCGTTGACTGAGCTGTACTGACATTTGTGGAGCCCTGATGCGGTCCTGGCCGTGGTTGAGATGACCCGTGCTGGTGATGTCTCTCGCCCGTAGATGCGCATGGGCGGCAACCCGGACGCCGTCGCCGCAACCTTCGGTGGCCGGGGCCGACCCGCTTCCCTGCAGGAAACCGGTTGTTCTACAGTGAGTAAATTGGGCAGTCGAGCCGTAGGCCAGCCACCCCGCCGATCACTAAAAGGCGAAACTATCGCCTTTCGGTGATCCGATCAAGTGGCCAGAGTGCTTACGCGAACCCCATGGAGTACCTGTATGCCCGACCGCGTCTTCGACGGCAGCAAGCTGCGCGATCGCCGCCTGGCCAAGCGCCTGTCCCAGGCCGACCTGGCCGCAGGCTTGAACGTCAAGACAAACGCCGTTT
The DNA here is from genome assembly GCF_000829695.1 of Streptomyces sp. NBRC 110035. GTDB lineage: Bacteria > Actinomycetota > Actinomycetes > Streptomycetales > Streptomycetaceae > Streptomyces. Next base: position 3,216 of record NZ_BBNN01000038.1, read on the forward strand.
ACCGCTGGGAGAACCAATTGGCCACGCCGCCGCAGGAACGCCTGCCGGCGATCGCCGCGATGGTCGAGGCCGAACTCGACGAGCTCTTTCCGCGGCTGGGGTCACCCAACCTCGCCGATCTGCGCTGCGACGCTGGCATGAGGCAGTCGGACACCACGCGCTACACCAATACCGCGTCGCCGATGCCGATCCGCGCGGCCGAGCAGGGAAGGCGAGCACTGTCCGATGAGGCGGTGACGGCGCTGGCAGCCGCCTACAACGTCACCCGCGCGGAACTGCTGGCCGCGCAGAGGCGATCGTTCGGTCACGACGTGCCAGCCGTAAGGCCGGAGAAGACGACGTCGGCACCACAGGTCGTCAGCACTATCGCCGGGAAGATCAAGTACTTGCAGGCGGAGGTCTACGACGGGGCTGTGCCCTCGGACGCAGACCTCGCCTCGTCCGGCAACCGTAAGAGTGGCCGGTCTCTCCTGACGGAAGAACTGGTAAGGGACTTGCGCGTGGGTAGACTGCCCACCGCCCCGGACGACGTTCTCGAAGCCCTGGCTCTGGCTTTCGACGTCCCTCCGGTGTTCTTCCGTAGCAGCGATCCGGAGATCGGCCGCCTGGTCGTCTCAGCGCGCGCCGTGCGCAGCCAGTTCACGGTCATGGCCGCGCGTGGCGGAGAGCAGAAGATTCCGCAGGAAGTGCAGGACGAACTCCGGGACTTCATCAGCGACACCATGGCGGAGATCCTCGGCTCCGATGCCGACGACGTGCCGACGTAGCAGTTGCCCCCGCCGTCGGTGTCTTCTCCTAGCCCACGACCTCCAGGTGGACGGTACTGCCGTCCGTGAGCGCGCCGAGCGCCGCGCCCCACAGGGGCCTGCGTGACGGTGGGATCTCGTCCCGGGAGATCTCACCAGGTGCGCTGAAGCGGAAGGCTGTGAGCTCGCTTTCCTGCAGCACGATCGCGTGCTGCTGCTCAGTGGTGAGCGTTCCGCCGTCGAACACCCAGTAGATGTGTGCGCCGTCCGTAGTGTGCACGTAGGCGGACAGCAGGAGGCGCCTCAGGGCTTCGGCGTAGTCACGTGACGTCCGGTTCGTGATCATCCGGGACCGAGGAGTGTGAGGGGGCGGCGAGGGTCGCGGGCGTTGCGGCGGAGGCCGGACGCGATGTTCTTCACTCCGGCCATGCGGAGGACTCCGATGGCGAGGTTGCGCCATGTGGCCATCGCGCGGGGCGCGTTGCCGGTCCGCAGTTGGGAGGCGTCCTCGGCGAAGGTGGTGTCGCGGACATGGTGCAGGGCCTCGATCTTCCAATGGTCGCGGACGAGTTCGGCGAGCTGGGCAGCGGTGGCCTGCTCGGCGGTCAGGCTGGTGACGGCGTAGACCGTCTTGACGGTGGTCTTGCCGGTCTTGCGGTCGGTGCGCCGACGCTTGATCTGGACGGCCTGGCGGGCTCCGGGGAAGAGGAGGCTGTTCACGGTGGCGGCCTTGATCCGACGGATCTCCGAGCGGCCGTGGGCGATGCCCCGGGTGCGTCCCTGAAGCGGGATGTCCTTCCAGGGAAGGGACTTCAGCTGGCGGCGCAGCTTCTTCTGGTTGCCCTTGACGATCACGATGTAGTGGGCACCCCGGCCGAGGAGGTAGTCGGCGTGCTCGCGCTGGGTGTGCATGGCGTCGCTGGTGACGACGACGCCGACCAGGTCGGCAACGGTATCCAGCAGCGGCTGGAAGCAGGTGATCTCGTTCGTCTTCTCGCCGGCGTCCAGCTGGCCCAGGACCAGACCGGTGGTGTGCTCCAGTGCAGCGAGCAGATGGATCTTGCGGCCCTTCGCCTTGGCCGCGCCGCGCAGGCTCTTGCCGTCCACTGCGAGGCCGCGCAATCCGGTCACCTTCGGGCGGCGGTCGGCGAGCCAGCTCCCGACAGCCAGGTCCAGCGCGTCGCCGTCGATGCGGGCCAGCAGCCGGCGGACCGTGGTCTCTGCGGGCAGGACCCGCCTGGGCAGAAGCGGATCGGGGTCGGCACCGACCTGTTCCAGCACGTAGCCGGGGGCATCGGCGGTCCATTCGCCGACCGCCAGCAGCGAGGCCGCACCGGCCGGCACCGCGCACGCCGTGAGAGTGAGTACGACAGCCAGGCGGTGGCGCACCCCACGCGGATCACGCGGGTCCGGCACCTCGGCCAGCCGCTCCAGTAGGCCCGGGACCTCCTCGGGGCCGACCTGCGGATTCTCACGCAGTTGGTCAAGGGCAGGCGGGATCAGAGATGATGCGTCGGCAGGCACGGTCTTCCACTTGGATCACGGGGCGTAGAGAACTCCATGATCTTGGAAGCCGTGCCTGTCACGTTCCGAGAGCACCGCTGAGCAGGCAGTTCGCCACGAACCGGGCGTCACGCGACTACGCCGAAGCCCTGCCCTGAGGGCGGCGCGCTCGGGTCTTGTTGTCATCGACCGGCCGCCGTCACGGGGACGAGTGGGAGAGCGGCGCAAAATAGCACAGATGGCATGGGTCGGAGAGCGGGATACCTGCACTGGTGCGAGTGCGGCAGACTGGTGCGGAATCTCGGCTGTCCGGCCGGGGCGAGTACGTGTCCAGCCGCAGCGAGGAAGCCGCCAGATCCGTGAGTGACGAGCCCGACGCCCCGGACCCCGTCGACGAGGGCGCGTTCGGTATCGACGCGTTCTCCCTCGACGACCGGCTGCGGCTGTTCCACTTCGCCGCCGCCGAGAAGCGCCACGAGTACCTGTGGCTGCTGCGGGCCTTCGACCGCGGACGTGCCAACTACCAGGTGCTGCTGCATGCTTCGGACGCGGTGGGGCTGTTGGAGCGGCTCGCCGCCGACCACCCCGCCGCGAGCGCAGTCGGTGGGCAGGCGGGTGTGCAGTCGTTGCTCGACGCGCTCGCGGAGTGGCAGGTCCTGGACCGGTCGTACGACGGGACGCGCGCCGCGAACCTCGCCGAGTACCGCAACCGGCACTATGTGTACCAGTTCACCCAGGCCGGGTACCGGGCGTACCGGGCGGTGGAGGACGTGCTCGGCGCGAGCCTGGAGGACGCCCAGCTCTCGCGCCTCGTCTTCCCCGACATCCTCGGGGACCTGCGTGCGCTGGCCGAGGCCAACACCGCGGGCGACGGCGAGGAGGTGTACCGCAAGCTCGGCCGTCTCGACTCGGTGCTGAACGAGATGGCGCAGCGTGCCGCCCGTTTCTACCTCATGCTCGGCGACCTGGCGCGCACCAACGACACCCGCCCCGAGGTGTTCCTCGCCCACAAGGACACGCTGCTCGCGCACATGCGGGAGTTCACCGCCGAACTCGGCCGCTACGCTCCATTGCTCGCCGAGGCGGTCGAGAAGGCCGCGGCCACCGGCGTGGACCGCATGATCGAGTACGCGGCCGAGGCCGACGAGCGGCTCTTCCGCAGCCCCGCCGAGCGCCTCGCGGACTGGCGGCACCGGTGGGACGGCATCGTCCACTGGTTCGCGGAGCGCGAGCACAGCGAGACCGAGCGGCTGCAGGACGCCACCGTCACCGCGATCCGCTCCGTCCTCGCCCTGCTGCGCCGGGTCACCGAGGCGCGCCGGGGCGGGGTCAGCCGGGAGAGCCAACTGCGCCATCTCGCACAGTGGTTCACCTCCTGCGAGAACGACGAGGACGCGCACGCCCTGTTCCAGGCGGTGTTCGGGCTCGGCGCGCCGCGCCATATCGCCGTCCCGTACGCCGACCCCGAGCGGATCCCGGGGCGTACGTCCTGGTGGGAGGCGGAACCGGTCGAACTCGCCCGCACCCTGGTCCAGTCCGGCCGCACCCCCACCCTGCACGGCCCCGGCCGCATCGAACGCGACGACGACCGGCGGGCGCTGCTGCGCGCCGAGCAGCTCAAGGAGCAGGCAGAGCGGCGCGGTGCCGCGAACTCCCTCGCGTCGGACGGCGTGTACGGCCGGACCCTCGACGAGCCCGAGACGCGGGCGCTGCTCGCCCTCCTCGACGTGGCCCTCGCCGCCAGAGTCCCCGCCAGCCGCCGGGTCACCGCGGCCTCCGGCTCCGCCCACGGAGTGCGGCTCACCCTCACCCCCGCCGAGGGCTCCACCACCGTCGACACCGTGCGGGGCCGCCTCCATCTCGACGGGCTGCGCCTGGAGGTCACCGCATGAGAGAGGTTCGCCGCATGAGTCATTGCCGAGGCGGGACCGTATGAGCCGTGCCGCCGAGGGTGTCTCCCCGCTCGAACTCGCCGACTATCAGAAGGCGGTACGGCTCGTCCTGCGGCATCCGCTGGTCACGCCCGGGTATCCGGACAGGGCGGCGCTGGCGACCGTGCGCCGCTGGGCCGATCAGTTGCGCACCGATCTGATGGAGGTGCTCGGGTACCGGCTCGTGACCACCGCCGACACCGCCCGGCTGCAGCGCGCCCAGGACGGCCTGGACGCCACCCGCCCGGCCCTCACCCGCGCGGGCCGCCCCTTCGACCGCCGCCGCTACGCCTACCTCGTCCTCGCCCTCGCCGCCCTGGGCCGCCACGGCGCGCAGGTGGCGCTGGGCGAACTGGCCGACGCGGTCGCCGCCGACGCCGTACGCATCGACGGACTCGGGCTCGACACCGCACGCAAGCCCGACCGGGACGCCTTCGTCGACGCCGTCACCTGGCTCACCGAACGCGGCGCGCTCACCCTCGCCGACGGTTCCGCCACCGCCTGGGCAGGCGATCCCGAGCGGGCCGAGGCCCTGTACGACATCGACCGGGAGATCCTCCTCGCCGTCCACCACCCGACCCGCGTGCTCCAGCACCTGACCTCGGTCACCTCGCTCCTCGACTCCTCCGGCGCGCTGGGTCTGTCCGCGGGCCGCGCCGCCCAGCGCCGCGACCAGGCACGCCGGGCCCGCCGGCTGGTGCTGGAGAACCCGGTCGCGTACTACGCCGACGCCGACAGTGAACTCCTGGGCCAGCTGAGGGCCCCAGCCCTCGCCGAGGACCTGGAACGGCTGACCGGGCTGACGGTGGAGCGGCGGGCCGAGGGCGTGGCGCTCATCGACACCTCCGGCAGGCTGTCCGACATCCGCTTCCCCGGCGGCGGAACCGTCGCGCAGGCCGCGCTGCTCCTCGCCGCCCGGATCAGCGCCGCTGTGCAGCGCTCCGGACGGCACGCCCTCGAACTGCTGCCCGCGCCCACCGCCGCCGAACGCCTCGCGGCCCGCGCCCGGCGTATCGACGGCGCCCTGCCGTCGCGCGGACTGATCGCCGAACTCGCCGAACTCACCCCGTCCGATGAGGAGTCGGCGTACGAGACGCTCGGAGTCGAGGGGCAGGAGCCGACGGAGACCCGTTACCCTTTCGTCACGGACTCCTGGCTCCGTGGCCGGCTCAGGGAGATCACCGCCGAGTACGGCGCGGGCTTCGCCGCCGATCTGCGCGGCGACCCGGACCGGCTGCTCGGTCAGGCTCTCGACCTGCTGGCCGCCATGTCGCTGATCGTCCGGGTCGACGGCGGGGCTCTCGCTCTTCCGCTGGTCGCCCGCTACCGGGGGGTCACGGCCCGGGTGAGAACCCGTACGGCGGCCGGGCCGCCCTCCCAGACACCTCTGTTCACCGACCCCACCGCCAAGGACTCGACTCCGTGAGCACCCCCGCTCCCACTCCGACCGACCTCTCGGCCGCTGCCCCCGCCGCCCGGTTCGTTCCCACCCGTGCCGGGATCATCAACCTGTGGGACTACCGGGACGAGGAGTTCTCCTTCGCGGGGGGCTGGCTGGTGCTGCGCGGCCCCAACGGATCGGGCAAGACCAAGGCCCTCGAAGTCCTCTTCCCGTTCGTCCTCGACGGCCGTATCGACCCCAAGCGGCTCAACCCGTTCGCCGCCGAGGACCGCACGATGAAGTCCAACCTGCTCTTCCGCGGCCAGGACAGCGCACTCGGCTACGTCTGGATCGAGTTCACCCATCGGGAGACCGGCCAGGCCGTCACCTGCGGCATCGGGCTGCACGCCCAGCGGCACCGCGACACCCCCGCTCGCTGGCACTTCGTCGCCGAGGGCCGGGTCGGCGAGGACTTCTCCCTCCTCACCCACGACGACCGGCCGATGACGAGGAAGCAGCTCGCCGCCGAACTCGGACGCGAACTGATCGCCTCCACGACCGACTACCGCGCCGCCGTCGACCAGCGCCTGTTCGGTCTCGGCCCGGAGCGGTACGAGCAACTGCTCACCCTGATCCTCACGTTGCGCCGCCCGCAGCTGGCCAAGAACCTCGACCCGGCCAAGCTCTCCGACACCCTCACGGCCGGTCTGCGCCCGCTGGACGACGACCTGATCGCCGAGGCGGCCCGCTCCTTCGACGACATGGAGTCCGTGCAGCGCACCCTGGAGGGGCTGGTCGCCGCCGACGACGCCACCCGCGCGTTCCTCGCGAGCTACTCCACCTATCTGCGGGTCCACGCCCGTGCCGCCGCCGACCGGCTCACCGCCCGCCGTACCGAGACCGCCGAGCGCGCCGCCGCCCTGCGCGCCGCCGCGGCAGATCTCGAGGCGGCCCGCGAACGGCAGGCCGCCGCCGAGACGCGAGCCGAGTCCGCCGACGCGGCGCTCGCCGCCCAGCGCTCCCGGCTCGACCAGCTGCGCTCCTCCGCCGCCTACCAGGCCGTCGAGCAACTGGCCGACCTGGAACGCCTGGTGCGCACCTGCGAGCAGACAGCCCGGCAGGCGAGTGCTGAACGCGAACGTCGCAGCGCCGCCACCGGCCGCGCCCGCGCCGAGGCCGAACACGCCGCGCGGCTGGCCGCCGAACTCGACGCCGCCGTCTCCCGTGACGCGGCGACCGTCGCCGACCACGCCCACACCGCGGGCCTGCCTTGGACACCGGCCGACGCCGAGCCCGCCCGCCTCGCCGACCGCTCCGCCGCGCTGGCCGCCGCCCGTCACGAGGACGTCCGGGCCGTGCGCGCCGCCCAGCAGACGGCACGCGGCGCCGAGCAGACCCGCGCCCTCGCCCGCGTCTCGCTCGACCGCGCGCAGGAGGCCGTCACCGATGCCGAAACTGCGGAATCCGCAGCCGAGTCGGCCCTCGAATCCGCCCGAGAGCAGGCCCGTGAGGCGCTACGACAGTGGGTGGGGACGCACGGCGAGCTGCTGACCGAGGAGGGGACCGGCCGACTCGCCGAGACCCTCGAACTCGCCGGCGAGGCCGATGCGTTCACTCTCACCGATGCCTTCACCGAGGCGACGGCCCCCGCTGTGCAGGAACTGCGTGACACCCTCGCCGCCCTGCGCGCCCAGCGCACCGAAGTCGAGCGCCGCCGCGCGGAGACGGAGACCGAACGCGACCGGATCGCCGCCGAGCACGACGACGCCCCGCCCCCGGCCCGTGGCCGCACCGCCGCCCGGGCGCCCGGCGGCGGGGTTCCCCTTTGGCGGCTCGTCGACTTCGACAACGAACTGACGGACCGTCAACGAGCGGACCTGGAAGCGGCCCTAGAGGCATCGGGCCTCCTCGACGCACTCGTCACGGCCGAGGACACCCCCGTGACGGCCGGGCAGAGCGAGGGCTACCTCCGTGCCGGCACCCCGGTGAGCGGACCGAGCCTCGCCGATCTCCTGCGGCCCGACAACCCCGACAACCCCGACAACCCGGCGGGCGCCGCGGCGATCCCGACCGCCGCCCGGATCACCGCCGTATTGAGCTCGGTCGCAGTCACCGGAGACGTCGACACCGGCATCCCGCAGATCAGCCCCGACGGCCGGTACGCGGCCGGTGTCCTGGTCGGTGCCCACACCAAGGAGCACGCCGAGTACGTCGGCGCGACTGCCCGCGCCCGTCGGCGTGCCGCCCGGATCGCCGCCTGCGAGACTCTGCTGGCCGAACTCTCCTCCCAGCTCGACGAGTCGGCGCGCGCACAGGCCCGTACGGACGCCGCCCTCGACGCGTACGCCGCCGCCCGCGCCGCCCTGCCCCGCACCACCGGCATCACACAGGCGCTGCGCGAACTCGACCGGGCCGCGGCGAGGCTGCGCGCCACCCGCGATGCCGCCGACGCCGCCCAGGGCGCGTACGACGAGTCGGTGGCCGCCTGCTCGGTCGCCGAGCGCGCCCTGCGCCGCACGGCGGCCGAGCACGGCATCGAGACCGGGCGCCCAGAACAGGTCGACGCCGTCGAGACCGCCACCCGCGCTTTCGAGACGGCGACCCGCGAACTCGCCGCACGCCGCCGCGAACAAGCCCGGCAGTTCGACGCCGCTCACGTGGGCGCCGACCGGCTCACCGCCGCCGCCGAGGACGAGGAGGCGGCGGCTGACACCGAGCGCGCGGCGCGCCGTCGGCACGCGGAGGAGGCCGCGGGACTTGAGGCCCTTCAGGAGGCCGTCGGGGCCGAGGCGCAGGAGGTGATGCGCCACGTGCGGGAGACCGAGGACGGCGTCGACGCACTGGTGGGGGAGACCGAGGCGGCCCGCACCGCCCAGCACGGCGCGATCGCGGGCACCGCCGCGGCCGAGGCCCGCCGTACGGCCGCCGCCTCCGCCGGGGCGGTCGCCGCGGCGGAGGAGAAGGACACCGCCCGCTCCCTGCGTCCGTACGCCACCCGTGAACTCCTCGACATCCTGCGCTGTCCGCCGGGTCTCGCCTGGCCCGCCCAGGAGGCCGACTGGGCCGGCGAGGCACTCCCGCCGGCCGTGGCCGCCGTGCACGAGGCGATCCTCTCCGCGACCCGTGACCTCACTCCCACCGAGACCAGCCTCAAGCAGTCCGTCACCCGCCTGACCAAGGCCCTGGACGACCTCCAGGCGCAACTCGCCGCCGCGGGGCAGGACTACCGGCCCGAATGGGACGGATCCGACGGGGTCATTCTCGTCCGCGTGGCCGACGAGGAGGGCCCGCTGCCCGTCGCCGCCTTCGCCCAGAAGATCTCCTCCCACCGCCGTGACCAGGCCGAACTGCTCTCCGAGTCCGAGCAGCGCATCCTGGAGGACGCCCTGCTCACCCGGCTCGCCCAGCAGATCCACGACCGCACCGTCGACGCCCGCGACCTGATCCGGCGGATGAACACCGACATGCGCCGGCGCACGATGTCCTCGGGGACGACGGTCGGGGTGAGCTGGCTGCTCGCCGACCACCTCGACGACGAGCAGCGCGCCGTCTGCGCCCTCCTCGACGCCGACGCCGCCCGCCTCGGTCCGGACGGTCTCGCCCGGGTGCGCGTCCACTTCGCCGCGCAGATCAAGACCGTCCGCGCCCGTCACCGCGACCAGCCCTACCGCGAACTGCTCGCCGAGACCCTCGACTACCGGCGCTGGCGGCAGTTCGCGTTCCAGCTCGTGCGCCCGGACAAGAGCGAGGAGCGACTCACCCGCGCCCGGCACAGCCGCCTGTCCGGCGGTGAGCAGTCCGTGTCGCTGCACCTGCCGCTGTTCGCAGCCGCGCACGCCATGCTCAATTCCGCAGACCCGCACGCCCCGCGTCTGCTCGCCCTGGACGAGGCGTTCGCGGGCGTGGACGACACCGGGCGCGGCGAGCTCATGTCGCTGGCCGCGCAGTTCGACCTGGACCTGTTCATGACCGGCTACGACCTGTGGGCCGCCCACGCCTCCGTGTCCGCCGCCGCCCACTACGACCTCGCGCACACCGCCGTCGACCACACCGTCTCCGCGCTGCTGCTCGTCTGGGACGGCGCCCGGCTCCTCGCCGACGACACCGGCGACCTGACCACCGCCCTCGGCTCACCCGGCACCCGGCGCGTCCCGACGCCCGAGGAGGCCGCGGTTGCCAACTGAGCGGCGCGAAGACGACGGGTACGACGAGTTGCGGGGCGAGGGATGGACCCGGCTGCTCGCCGCCGCCCGCCGCAGGCTGGAGCACACCGGTGGCGCGCTCGACGGCGACATCGGGCTCACCGGGCCCAGCGAGGCCGAGCGCCGCACCGTCATCGGGATCACCGGCCGCTACCGGCCCGAGACCGCCAAGCGCCTCGCCGTACCCCTGAGTGATCTGGACGGGTATCTGTACGGCCGCTACGGCACCGGTCTCCTCCAGACCCTCGGCCGTCTCCACGGGCCGCTGCGTGACCGGCCGGCCGAACGGGCCGACGAGGAAGCGCGCCGCGACCAGGCCCTGAAGTCAGCCCACTCCAGCCGGCTCGCCGGGCAGGGGTGGTTCGCCGCCTGGCTGGAGCGGGTCGCCGCCGACGGCACTCTCACCCGTCTAGTACGCCGGGGGGACGCGCCGCTTCTCGACGCGGCGGTACGTGTCCTGGAAAGGCTGACCGTTGACGGGGACCGTTCCGCGGGCTCCCCGAACCGGGTCCCCGGTGTCCTGCCGCTTCCGGTGCTCGCCGAGTGGGCCACCGGCGACACCAAGGCCCTCGTGCCCGGCGCTCCGCTGGAACAGCTCGTCCTGCGCGCTCTCGCCCAGCGTGCCGGTGACGGGTGCGCCGTCCCTCGCCAGCGGGCAGGGCGGCGCGCCTTGTGGGAGAGCGTCGGCGCCATCGCGGACGACCTCGCCAGCCAGGTCCTCGTCCTCAACATCGGTGCCGAGGGGGACACCGTGGTCTGTGACTGGCTGCGCGACGCCGCCGACTTCGGCATCCCCTTCCGGCTCACCCTCCACCAGCTCACCACCGACCCCGTCGTCCCCGCCGCCCGCACCATCTTCGTCTGCGAGAACCCGGCCGTACTGCGCGCCGCGGCCGGCGAACTCCAGGACACGAGCGCGGCCCTCGTCTGTACCGAGGGCGTGCCGTCCGCCGCCTGCCACAAGCTGCTCGGCGACGCCGTACGCGCGGGAGCCCGGCTGCACTGGCGTGCCGACTTCGACTGGACCGGCCTGCGCATCGCCGCGGATGCCGTGGCTCGCCACAGTGCCCGCCCCTGGCGGATGACCGCCGCCGACTACACGGCGGCACTCGGCCAGGGCGAGTCCACTGCGCTCGCGGGACCGCCCGCGGCCAGCTCCTGGGACCCCGAACTGGCTCGAGCCATGGAGGAGTCGGGCAGCGCGGTCATGGAGGAACGGCTCCTGCCCGCGCTCCTGTCCGACCTCTCCCGCATCTGACCCGGCGAGTCGCGTTGTCGGTGGCAACAGCGTCACCTGTCTCCGCTGTCGTCACTTTCGTCTCCGGTGTCCTCGTCCGGGTCACCGAAAAGGAGGACGCTGAGTTTGTCGAGGATCCATTCGCCGCTGGTGACGGATGCCCCGTTGCCCTCGCCGGGTGCACGAGCATGCCCGTGGCGCCGAGTGCGGCCAAGGCAGCCTCTTTCCCCCCAAGCGCCGGGGCGAGCCGTTGACGGAGGTGGTTCAGCTTCCCTGCGTCGAGCGCGACGATCTTGCCCTCCACGTGCCACTCAGGGGGAGACGGGTTCGTCGTCCTGTGCCGTACCTCACGCCCTGGTCAGGGCAGTAGGGGTGGACGCAGGGGGCGGGGGTGCTCGTGCTCGGAGACGAGCCCGTGGCGGTGGACAATCGTCTGATTGTGGCCAGCCCCAAGTCCGCGGGGATCGATCGCTGTCGGGAACTGCTCGGGGTGCTGGAACGCCCCGAGACAGCGAAGTGGCTGGACGAGCGCATCCGTTGCCGCCATCTCACCGTCACCGCCATCAGGTCGTTGCCGTGGGGCTCCGAGGACGGCCCGAGATGACCGGGCCATGCCGCACCTGCCCCGCACGGCTCGCCAGCTCAGCAGGGTGGCCGGGTAGCTGTCCGAGGTCGTTGAGCAGGGGGGTTCCGTCCGGTGCACCCCGACCGCTTGGTTGGACACCAGGAACACTTCGGGCTGGCGTCAAGATGTCGGGCCGGCGGGGTCAGTGGTCGGCGCTGCCTGGCGGGACGACCCATTGGGTGGGTTGGCCGGTGAGGGAGGCGATCATGTCGAAGTCGCCGTCGTAGTGGAGGATCGTGGCGCGGTTCTGCTCGGCGGTGGCGGCGATGAGGAGGTCGGGGAGCGACAGGGCGCGGTGGAAGCCTGCGTTGAGGGCGTGCCGCTGGACCTCCAGGGCGCGGGTGAAGCCGTCGTCGTCGGTGCGCAGGTAATCGAATGCGTGGAGCCAGGTGCTGATGCGCGTTGCTTCCGCGCTGTCCCGTGCCGAGTGGATCATCTCGTACTCGGTGGGTTGGCAGACGGCGAGCAGGTAGCGCTCGTGAAGTGGTTTCAGCACCTCTCGGACGCTGGGTTTCGTCCAGCGGGCGAGGGCGGACTTGTCGATCAGGTAACGGTCTTGCATCAGGCGGCCTGGCCGCCGTGGCGCTTGAGGGTTCCGTCGGCGTTGCGCGGGCCGGTGTTCTCGATGATCTCGCTGAAGTCGAGCTCGCCGGCTTCCATGGCGTCGAAGCCCTCCTGCCGCAGGTGCCGCTTGACGGCATCTTCCATGGCCAGACGGACGGCTTTGGCCTTGGTCTTGGTGCCGAAGATGCGCATGGCCTCGATGACCATGTCTTCGTCGAGGTCGATCACAGTACGAGCCACGAAGGCACCTCCCGGATAGTCACAGTGACCTACTAAACGATACCATTTCATCGAACTAGGTGATGTCGTTTCACTGTGGGTTGTTCTCTCGGGCCCATGCACCCGGCTAGCTGGGCGGCGGTGGCTCGGCCGCCCAGTGGGTGAGGGTCTTGTCCGAGTCCGACATTCTCAATGATTTGAGCCCTTTGCTTCGGGAGTACCCGATCCGGTGGCCGCCCGGTGGCCGGACGCCTTTGGACGGTGCAGTACGAGGTAGCAGGGGGCAACCTGCCGCAAGTGCTCTGATCAGGCACGGCAACGCTCGGCGGCATCACGCGGCATCCGGCGACATGATCGCTCATGGTCTCGTAATGCGTAGGTCTCGGGTTCGAATCCCGAAGGCGGCTTCGTCGAACCCCAGGTCAGATAGTTGCTGACCTGGGGTTTTCTGTTGCCTGGGACAGGGTGGGTCGCACGGGCGGGATGACGTTGACGCGTGGGACGGCGTAGTCGAGGCGGGCCTGGTCGGTCGTGGGGCGCGGGTTTCGACGAAGGCGGTGGAGCTGGTGATGACGCGGACGTCGGGGTGGCAACGATGGCCGGGGCGAGGGGGCGAGGGGGCGAGGGGGCGAGGGGGCGAGGGGAGTGGGTGGCGGCGCTGACCGGGGCAGTGCGCGCCCCGGCGGGCCGGTGCGCCGGTGGGCGTGAACTCGTGCGGGTGATGCCCGTGGGAGGGGGGAGGCCCCCGTTCCCGGCCGGGGCGGGGACGGGGGCCACGCCCGGCCCGCGCTTCCTCTGCCGTACGGGCTTTCCCGGCCGTACGCTGGTCGGCACCACCAGGGAACCATGTCGGCCGGCCGGAGGTTAACGGGGTGAGAGGGCACAGTCCGGAACGGGCCCGCAACAGATTGGTCGTCTCCATCGTCGACGCCCTGCAGGGCTCGTCCACGGTGAACCAGGCGAGCAGCCGTGAGCTGTGGCGGGAGATGCTGGCCGACGAGTTGGACGGTCCCGTGGAGCCGTTCGGCGGGGTGGCGCTGCGGCCCTGGCTGCTGCAGGTGGTGAAGGCGTGCGCGCAGGTCGGTGACGGGCCTGCCTGTCTGGTGCGCTCGCTCGAGTACGTGGAGCAGCAGTCGGTGACGGTGGCCGCGCTGTGGCCGCTCGTGGACGAGTGGGAGGCCGTCGACTTCTTCAACAGCGCGGACCTGGGCCATCTGCGGCCCGCCCTGCAGTCCCTGCCGGCCTCGGAGCTGGCCGCCATGGCCCGGCGCGCGAGCAGATCCAGGGTCCAGGAACTCCCCGGGTGGTGCACGAGCGGCTGGCAGATCTTTCTGCGGCTGGCCGGCGAGAACACCTCGGCCGGTGAACTCCCTTTCAGCATGGCCTTCCTGGCCCTGTCCGCCGACCGGCTGGTGCGCGAGGGGCAGGTGGAGCATGCCGAGGTACTGCGCCGGTTCAACCGCGTCCAGGCCCAGGCCCTCGGCCTGGACGACCTGTTGGCCGAGTGGCAGCACTCGGAGTTCCCGCAGCCCGCACCCTCCCTGGTCCCGGCCTATCTGATGATTCAGTTCGAGCCGGACCTCGTGGTGGCCGACCGTTACAACGTCTCGCACTGGCACCAGTCCGACTCCGAGGGATGGCACCCCGTACGCGGGGAGACGGTCAACCTGCACCGGGCGGAACTGCCCGGCACGGTGGAACGGCTGATCGGGGAGGCCGAGGCGAAATGGGCCGAACTGAGCCAGCCGGTCATCCTCGAGTTCGTGCTGCCCTGGGAGCTGCTGAACGAGCCGGTGGAGTGGTGGCCGTCCGAGTCCGACCACCCCGAGCCGACCCCGCTGGCCATGGACTACCAGGTGGTGGTGCGCAGTCTGGAGCGCTTGCACAGGGCGGCGTGGCACCGGCACTGGCACACCAAATGGCGGCAACTGCGCGAGCGTCCGGCGGACAGCCACTCGCACTGGGGCCGGCAGACGCAGGACGGGGCGTACTTCTTCCACTTGGAACGCGAGTTGAAGGAGGACCGGCACGCGGTGTGTCTGGTGCTGAGCGAGCCTCCCACCGACGACTCGGGCACCGGGCGCCGCGAGATCCTCGCCGGGCTGCGGGCCGGGGTGCCGGCCATGGTCTGGCATCGCAGCGACTGCGCGGACCCCTCCTTTCAGGACGCCATCGGTGAGATCCTGCAGGACCGGGGTCTGGGCAGTCTCGTGGAGCGGGTGGGCGGGTGGCGCAAGGAAGCGCTGGCTCTCGGCCCCGACGCCTGGGACGGGCACGTCGGCCGCCACCTCGCCATTCTGCTCGACGACCCGGAGCGCAAGCCGGGCCCAGCGGGACCGGTGTAGGGTGCCGTGGCCCCGCAGGGCGGGCCTCCGCGGAGCGGGTCACGGGCCGTCACGGGCGTCCCCGCGGCAGGCCGGGGAAGCCGGCGGACAGGTTTGTACACCGTGTGGCGGGACGTTCACCCCGCGGGGTGCGATGCCCGGCCGGTGCCCGGAGGGGATCACCGGCCGCCCAGCGTGTTCGACGTCGGAACGGCGCGTGTTCGATCGCGTGGTCAACTGTCCTGTTTGTGCCCTCTCCCCTCGTGGCCTGCCGTCTTGCAGTGCATGCGTACCACTGCCAGGCTTGGCACGTGGATGTCACGCATGCCCGCGGACTGCGGGACTCCTCGCCGGCACTCCCTCCGTCCTCGGTCCCTACCGGACGCTCTGAGAGCGCTTATGCAGTCTGACGACGTCCCACCACCACTGGCGGCACCGGAGCATGACGAAGCGTCGCTCCGCGCTGTTCCGCGCGCGCTGAACGAACTGGAGCGGTCGGCCGGCGCGGAGCACCCCGCCGTCCTGCTGGTCGTCGACGACCACGTGACGATGGGGGTCTGGAACCGGACGGTCGACCGGCTGGTCGACGAACTCCGCCGCCAGGAGCAGCTGGGTGAGGTCGCCACCGTACGGCTGCGCGGTTCGGACGACACCGAGCCGACCCGGGTCCGGCTGGAGGACCTGCCCCCCGCCCCGTCCGGGCACCGGGTGGTGCTGGTGCTGACCGACGGGCTGGCCGCGGGCTGGCGGTCGAAGGCGGTGCTGCCGCTGCTGCGCGAGATCGGCCGGACCGAACCGCTCGCGGTGCTGCACCTGCTGCCGCAGCAGCTGTGGTACCGCACCGGTCTGAACGTTCACCGCATGCGGCTGAGGGCCCCCCGCCCCTGGGCGCCGAACGAGGCGCTGGGCTGGGAACTGCGCACGTCCCCGCTGGAGCCCGTCGACGATCCGGACGCTCGCACCGGCGTGGTCCCGGTTCCCGTCCTGGAGATGACCGGGCGCTCCCTGCCCGGTTGGGTCGGCCTGGTGACCGGGCGGGCCGGCGGACGGCTGGAGGCGTCGGGCGTCCGGGCCCGTGCCTGGAAGCGGCGGGCGGACGCCGCGAGGGCCGTTCCGTGGCTCGAGGACGTACCCGACCCCGACAGTGCCGTACAGCCGCGGGAGCGGGTCCTGGAGTTCCGGGCCGTCGCCTCGCCGACCGCGTTCGCGCTGGCCACCCGGCTCGCCGGGGCGCCGCTGACCC
Source organism: Streptomyces sp. NBRC 110035 (assembly GCF_000829695.1). Taxonomy (GTDB): domain Bacteria; phylum Actinomycetota; class Actinomycetes; order Streptomycetales; family Streptomycetaceae; genus Streptomyces. Next base: position 19,191 of record NZ_BBNN01000038.1, read on the forward strand.
TGCCGGTGATGAGGGCGGTGACCGCGTCGGTGCCGGGCGCCGGGCCGGACCACCTCACGGAACTGCTGATGAGCGGCCTGGTGCGGCCGGCGGGCACGGACGTCGAACGGGCGGCGGGCGTGGCCTTCGCCTTCGGCCCGGACATCCGCCAGGAGTTACTGGCGCTGTCCCGACGCAGGGACACCCTCCGCGTGCTGCACGACGTACGGGCACTGCTGGCCACCGCCCAGGACGGCGTGGAGCCTGCTCCGTTCACCCCGCAGGAGCGGTTCGGGACGGCCGAGGTGCCGTCGGTGACCCGGCGCAACCTGGCCTTCCTGCGCATCGAACTGGCAGCGCTTCGGGCCCTGTCCGGCAGGTTCCTGCCGAGGGCGCGGCGGCTGGCCGAAGCACTGGACGCGTACGACCGGCGGAACAGCGTCAGCCTGGGCAAGGGCGCGGATCTGCGCACCGGGCACCGGGACCAAGCTCCCCGGCCGGCTCAGGACGGCGAGCAAGCCCCGAGGGGGGCCGGGACAACTTCAGAAGGAGCCACGGCGATGAGTGCCACCACGCAGCAGCCCACGGTGGGGAGCGTGCGATCGACGCCGCGCGTCTGGGGGAACATCCCTCCGCGAAATCCGAACTTCACCGGACGCGTGGACCTTCTGGAACGACTGAGCGAGCGCCTCCGCGAAGGCACGACCACGGTGCTGCCGGAGGCCATCCACGGCATGGGTGGTGTCGGCAAGACCCAGCTGGCTGTGGAGTACGCCTACCGGCACCAGTCCGAGTACGACGTCGTGTGGTGGATCCCGGCCGAGCGTCCCGGCCAGATCGGCCAGTCCCTGGTGGAACTCGCGCAGCGGCTGGGACTGTCCACCAGCGCCGAGGCCAACATCGCAGGGCCCGCGGTGCGCGAGGCGCTGCGCGAGGGGCGGCCGTACTCCCGCTGGCTTCTGATCTTCGACAACGCGGACACCCCCGAGCGCGTCCGTGACTATTTCCCGACGGGTGGCAGTGGCACCATCCTCGTCACCTCCCGCAACCGCCGCTGGAGTGTGGTCGGCCCCTCCCTCGAGGTCGACGTCTTCACCCGGGAGGAAAGCAGGCAACTGCTGCGCCGTACGAACGCCTACGGGGAGGAACTCGCCGACACCGACGCGGACCTCCTCGCGGATGCCCTCGGTGACCTGCCACTGGCGCTGGAGCAGGCCGCGGCGTGGCGTGCGGAGACCGGGATGCCGGTGTCCGAATACCTGCGGCTGTTCGAACACAAGCGCAGTGAGCTGCTCGAGGTCTCGCCGCCGCCGGACTACCAGCTGCCGGTCGCGGCGGCGTGGAACGTCTCCCTGGACCACCTGGAGACCCGCAGCGTCACCGCCCTGCGCCTGCTCCAGCTGTGCTCGTACTTCGCGCCGGACCCCATCTCCCGCTCCATCTTCTCCGGCCTCGGCGGCAGCAGCATCGACTCCGAACTGGACCGGGCCCTGAACGACCCGATGCGGCTCGCGCGGGCCATAAGGGAGATCAACCGCTACTCCCTCGCCCGCATAGACCACCGCACCAACTCCATCGAGATGCATCGCCTGGTCCAGGCCGTGCTCGTCAACCGGATGACTCCCGAGGAACAGGAACGCATGCGCAACGGGGCCCACACCCTCTTGGCGGCAGCCGACCCCAAAGGGCCCAACCAGTCGGCCAACTGGTCCCGCTACGCGGAGCTGTACGGTCACGTCATCGCCTCCGGCGCGATCGAGTCCGACCAGCCGTGGGTGCGCGAGCTGGTGATGAACATCGCCAAGTACCTGTGGTTCTGGGGCGACCACAAGGTGGCCCGCGAGTTCTCCGAGCAGGCCTGGGAGACCTGGCTGGGCCTGTTCGGCGAGGAGGACCAGCAGACCTGCCTGATGGGGTGGTGGCTGGGCTTCCTCTACCTGAAGGTGGGCCGCCACGACGAGGCGTCGCAGATCGTGGCCAGGCTCAAGGACGTGTACGCCCGTACGGCGCCCACGGACCGGGAGGACGTCCGGGAGGACGCGCTGGAGACGATGAACCTGGAAGCGGCCGTCCGCCGCGTTCAGGGCGACTTCACCCTCGGCATGGAACTGGACGAGCGGTCCCACGACCTGGCCCGCCGCGCCTTCGGCGAGGACGACCCCACCACACTCAACACCGCGCACAACCTCGGCGTGAGCCTGCGGCTGGTCGGCGAGTTCCAGCGGGCGCTGGAACTGGACCGGCGCACGCACGCGATGAAGGCGCGCCTGTTCGGCCGGGACCACCAGCTGTCGCTCAAGACCGAGGCGAGCATCGCCATCGACGTACGGGAGACGGGCGACTACGTCGCCGGGCGTTCCCTGCAGCAGGCGGTGGTCGACGGCTATCGCGTCGTCTTCGGACCGAACAACCCCACCACTCTGCAGACCCTGCGGCAGCTGAGCGAGTCCTGTCGCAAGGAGGGCGACCACGCCACCGCGCTGGAACTGGGCCGTGAGGCGTTCAACCAGTTCATGCGCCGCTACGGTGACACCCACCCGGAGTCGCTGACGGCCGCTCTCGCACTGTCGATCGCGCTACGGCACAACGGGGAGCTGGAGGAGGCGCGGGACCGGGGCGAGAAGGCGTGCGAGCGGTTCCGCAGGCTGTTCCGGCCCCACCATCCGAATGTCCTGGCCGCCGACATCGACCTGGCGGTGACGCTGCGGCTGCTCGGGCGGGCTCAGGAGGCCAGGCAACTGGACGAAGCGGCGATGGAGCTGCTGGTCCCGCGGCTCGGAGAGAACCATCCGATCGCGTTGGCCTGTGCCATCAACCTGGCGAGCGACCTGAGCGCGCTGGGGCGTTCGGAGGAGGCCCGTGAACTCGGCGTGAGGACGCTGGCGTTGTGCCGGGAACGGCTGGGCGAGGACCATCCCACGACCCTGGTGTGCGCGGCCAACGTCGCCCTGGACCTCGAGGTCCAGGGCCGGGAGGCGGAGGGGGAGGAACTGCGGACCGCGACGCTGGAGCGGATGGTCCGGGTGCTGGACGAGCCGCGGCTGCGCTCGTCCGAGGCGGCGCCGCACCCGGCGACCCTGCACGTACGCGCCCGGCAGCGGGCCAACTGCGACGTCGATCCGATGCCGCTGTGACGGCGTGGCCGGCGAAACCCTCGTGACCGTCCCGTGGGCAAAGCCGGTTCCGGGGCGCCGGCGGTGGGCTCCTGCCCTGTCCGGCATGCTCCGCCGCGGCAGGCTCTAGCGGGTGCCCAGCCAGGTGGCCAGCGTGATCGGGTCCGGTGGGGTGCCCGTGGCGTCGACCAGGGCCTCGTGCACCGCTCGGGCCCGTTCGGGGTGGTGGCACAGCAGCCGGGCCGCGGCAGGCGCGGTCCGCGTGAGGGCCAGCGCCCGGCCCAGGCCCGCCCACGCGGTGGGCCGGCGCGGTTCCTCGGCGAGGTGGGCCGGGTAGGCCCGGGCGGCGGCAGTGGCGTTGCCGCCGGTCAGGAGGACATCGACCAGGAGGACGTCGGCGGGGAGGGCTCCGGTGACTCCTGCCGCGGCCTTGCCGGGTTCCTCGGCCCAGGGACGGTCGTCGGACGTGGGGCCGAGCCGGTGACGGACGAGCATCGCCAGGCTGTCCAGCCAGCGGGCGGAGGTGTCGGTCACGACCTCGGGCCGGGCCGTCAGGGAGGCCGGGGGACTCTCCGCCCCGGCCAGCCAGGCGCGTACGGTCTCCGCCACGGCCCGCGCCGGGGGGCGGAGGTGGTGGCACCGCCAGCGGGCCGCGTGGTCGGCCGCGCACAGCCGGGCCAGCGCCGACGCGTCGCTGGGAACCGGTTCGTCCAGCCACCGGGTGCAGCGGTCGCGGAGGGTGGTGAGCAGGGTGGTGCCGAGAGGGGTGGAGCGGGGGTGGTCCCGCAGTTGTTCCAGCGCCCGTGCCGTCTGCGTCCGCCACAGGGCGAACTCGAAGTGGGCGACGGCGGTCCGCTCGCCGGCGGACCGGCGGTGGGTGTGCCAGAAATGGGTGATCCCCGTGAAGGCGTACACGCCCTGGAGCATTCCCGCCAGCGGCCTGGGGTCGTCCCGCCAGGGCGCGTAGAACAGCTTCCCGTCGTCGGCGTCGCCCGTCAGCAAGGGGGCCAGATGCAACAGCCCGCCCAGCTTGGTGTGCTGGAACTCGTGCACGAGCGTGGCGGCGAGCTGCACCGGGTCGTCGGGCTCCGAGGCCTCGATCCCGCCGAAGGCGTCCCCCGATGTCACGCTGCGCGGCCGAAACCTTTCCCTTGGCGGGGTCGGACTGATCGACAGGATTCCCCGACGCATGGCTCCCGCCGTTTCGGGCTGCTCCCGCAGGAGCACCTCCCAGGCCCGCTCCAGTACCCGGCGCCACTGCGCCGCCGTCTTGTGGGACAGCGGGCGCGGCTCGGTCGGCTGCGAGTACGTCCGGTACGGATCCACGTCGTCCAGTGCCACTTCGAGCCGGCGGCCCGCAGGTCCGACCTCGAGCCGGCGCAGCGGATACCACCCCGGCCCCGGGGACTCCGGCGCCGACGGTACGGCGACCGTGGCACCGGCGGCCTCGACGACGGCGCGTCCGGCCTGGGACCGCACCGTGGCCGTCGTCCACGGCGCGGTGGCGGGCAGCTCCGCGCAGCCGAGGGTGGGCAGGGGCACCCGGCCGTGACGCATCGGAACGTCGATGGTGAAGTCGAGTCCCGCGCGGAGCGCGGCCGCTGCGGCGAGTGCCGAGACGTGGCCGAGTACCACCCACAGGGGGGTTTCGTCCCGATGGGCGGTCGTTCCGCGCAGCCGGCGCAGCGCGGTGGCCAGCCACATGCCCGTCTGCGGGTACACGAGCACGTGGTCGACGGTGGCGGGCGAGCGTCGTTGCGCCGCACTGAGGAGGTCCCACGCGGGGCCGAGGTCCGTGTCCTCGTCGAGCATGCGCAACAGTAATAACCGACGGCTGCGTTCGGACCTCAGCAGGAGGCCCACGGTGTCCGGGCCTCCCTCCCCGAGGACGAGTTCGGCCAGACCGGCGGGCGGGAGGCGGTGGTGCGGGAGCGGCTGTTCAGCACGCACGGATGCCCCTGGCGGCGTCAGGTCCGCTCCGGGGTTCCGAAATCGCTGACGCTGGCGAGTGGGTGGTCGATTCCTTGCCGCAGTTGTTCCAACGACGCGGCGAGGGTTCTGCCGTCAAGGGAGCGCAGCGTTTCAAGGGACACCCCCGCGAGATCGACTAGGCTGGACTCGACGGCGGCCAGTGACGGCTCCATGACAGCCAAACCCCTTCCCCCGGCTTCTTGTCGTGCGGGCTGCTGGCATCCCCCTGATAATGGCCCGTTGTACAGGGAATGAAACCCCGTACCCCGGTGGCGCCGCGATATCAGGTCAGCCGTCCGCTCAGCGTCCGTCGTCTGCTCCGCGGTGACGCCGGGCCAGCTTCACCGCCTCCTGGTCCATACGGGCCACCCCGACGGAGTCGCCCTCCACCAACCGTATCGCCTCCAGGAGTTGGTCCAAGGTGCCGCGATAACGCAGACAGGTTCTGAGGATGCCGAGCACATCGAGGCGCACCGCGGAGGAGCGGGGGCTCATGGCCGCGACCACGGGGTCGACGCTGTTCAGCACCAGCGCCAGGGCGGTGCGGTCACCGACGGTGGGCAGGGCGGTCAACGCGGTCGCCAGACCATCGAGTTCGCGCAGGGGGAGGTTGTCGGGCAGTTCGGTCAGGCCGACCGGCCGCTCGGCCGCGTCCTGCGGCTCGGCGGGGAGGGCCGGATCGGCGGGCGTCGCGGGCAGTCCCGCGTGCCGGTGCAGCAGGTCCAGCTCGTCGCTGGTCAGCAGCTCGTACCAGCGGTCGACGCGGACGGCGGCGAGACGGCCCGGGCCGTCCGTGCGGTGGTGGGCGCTGACCAGGCCGATCAGGGTGCCCTCGTGCCAGACGGCCGCACCGGACATCCCCTCCCAGGGCGAGCGGTCCGGGTCGGAGTCGGCGCCGGGCGGGGTGACGGCGAGTTCGAGGGTGCCCTCGCGGCGGTTGGACAGGGCCGAGATCAATCCGACCGCGTGGCAGGAATCGCGGTAGAAGGCGGACAGTGACGTGGCGTCCCTGCGCAGCTTGAAACGGGGGAAGCCGACCGCGGTGAACGGCAGGGCGGCGTCCGTGTCGGGCACGGCGCCGTACGTGGGGGGTGCGACCGCGGCCGGACGAGCGCCCTCCGGCACCGGGTCCGTGATCTCCAGGAGTGCCACGTCGGCCTTGTCGGAGGCAAGTGCGACACGGGCGGACGCGCGCCACTCGCCGGCGCGGTCGGCCTCGAACCGTACGGTCGGGTCGGTCGGTTCGGCCCCGCGGACCACGTGCGCGGCAGTGAGGACCCAGCGGGGCCCCACGCGGTATCCGGACCCGCGGCGTCCGGCCGGGGCGCCGGACCCGCCGTGTCCGGCGCCCCGGCCCGCCGGCCGCACCAGCACCTCCGCCACCCGCAGCGGATCCAGTCCCGAAGCCACCTCTTCAGCGCTCCCGCTCGGCCTCGTCGCCGCTCACCCACGGCGCCCGGCCGCCACTGCTGCGGGTGCGCGGATCGAGGGTCAGCCTCACCCGGTGCGTGACGCTGTCCGCCAGCCGGCCGTCCGCGCCCGCCTCCACCACCCAGAAGCGGACCTTGCCCCCCGCCGTGGCCGACCGCTCCACCGCCACGGCCGCCTCCAGCTCCACCGGGCCCACCTCGAAGTAGAGGTCCTCGTCCGCCGAGGCGGTCCGCGCCGCCGTCAGCTCCCTGCGCAACTCCTCGATCATTTCCGCGAGTTCAATCACGCCCGGTTCATACCCGCGCCCTCCTTCCTTACGCGGCCGGCCTTCATGTCACTCGTTCCGGGCATATTCGGCACTGTTTTCCTGTGGGGTGAGGATGATGCGCTAGCTTCACTGAAGCGATCCGAAAACACCTGAAACAGTAATTTTCAGGTGCATGTCAGAGGTGGACGCATTGTCCTTCTATTGTCACAAAGGTGGCGCCGTGGAGAAGTCCGGAGTCGAATCGGAGCTGATCGACCTCAGCGGCATTTCATGGGATGACTGGCCCGCCCTGGACCTTCCGTCGGCCGAGGGTTCCATGCGGCGGCTGCTCGGTCGCATCGACGATCCCGCGAGCAGCCTCGGCGGCTACAACCCGCAGCGCGAATCCTAGGCGCCCTCCATGCATCAGACGGTCCGTCCGGCCCGCCCGCACGTCCTCGCGTCCCCGGCCTTCGACGAATTGCTGGGAGGCGGGGGCGGCCCGGCGACGGTGGACGCGCTGCGGGCGAGTGAGCGCAGTTGGCGGCTGCTCGTCGTACGGGCGCTCCTGGACGCCGCCGGATCGGCGCCCACCGGCCCCCTGCCCCCGCCGGCCGCGGGCTGGCAGCTGCTGGCAAGGGCCAGGGCGGTGGACGCGGAGTCGGTGGAAGAGCTGCTGGCCTATCCGGCCGTGGGGGTGTGGGCGGCCCACACCCTGCGTCGGCTGCGCGGAACGGCCGAGGACGACGCGCCGCTGTGGGTGCACACCGGGCACCTCCACGCGATCGCGGCGAGCGCGGCGGTCCGCGCCGGCCTGGAGTTCCGTACCGCCCTTCCGGTACGGCACGGCTGGGTGGCGCTGCCCGGGCTCGGGACGATGCGTGTGCCCGGGCCGTCGGAGTGGTCCGTGGCCGAGGTCGTCGCCCGCACCGACGGCCTACGGATCGCCGGGCGTCGGCCGGCGGGGCCGGACTGGCATCCACTGACCGAACTGCGCGCCGACGGATGCGTCATGCTCCTGGACGACTCCGACCCGTACCGCACCCTGCGCGCCCCGGCGGCCGCCGAACCGGTCGACCACGCCGCCGACTGGCAGCGGCTGTTCCGCGAGGCCTGGGAGATCCTGCGGGACACCGGCACCGGCATCAGCCCCGGTGCCGACTCCGGTACGCGCGTCGGGGAGGAGGCGCGGGCCCTCGCGCGTGGACTGGTGTCGCTGGTGCCCGGCCCGAGAGCCGAACGGTTCCGGCCGCACAGCGCCTCGTCGGGTGACGCGTACGGCGCGGCGCTGGCGTCGGTGCCGGACGACGGCGAACAGCTCGCGTCGACCCTGGTGCACGAGTTCCAGCACAACAAACTCAGCGCCTTCATGCACCTGTTCACGCTGTACGACGACCGGGGTGCCGCCCGGCTGTACTACGCACCGTGGCGCGACGACCCCCGGCCGCTGGGGGGACTCCTCCAGGGCGTGTACGCCTTCTTCGGCGTCACCGGGTTCTGGCGGAGACGCGGCCACCATGCGCTCGGGCAGTTCGAGTTCGCACTGTGGCGGTCCCAGACGGCGTACGCGCTGCGCGCGATCGGCCGGGCGGACGGGCTCACCGACCTGGGAGAGCGGCTGGTGGCCGAACTGACCCGGCGTCTGGAGCCCTTGCTGGAGGAACCGGTGGACGCCGGGGCCCGGTCCGCGGCCGAGCTCGCGACCGCGGACCACCGGGCGACCTGGCGGGCCTACCACCTGCGGCCCGAGCCACGGATGGTTCGGGCTCACGTGGAGGCCTGGGCGGGCGGCCGCCCGGCTTCCGCGGTCACGGGCGGACCGGTCCTCTCGTCGGGTGGACCGGTCCTCTCCCCGGGCGGGGCGACGCTCGTCCCGGGTGCTCCGGTGCGTGGCCTCGACACGCGCGCGGTCCTGCTGCGGTGGCTGCTCGCCGACCCGGCGGGCTTCGACGGACTGCGGGAAGACCCCGGCGCCACCGTGAGCGGGGCCCGTCCCGAGGATGTCGCCCTGGTCGCGGGCCGCGCGGCGGAGGCACTGCGCGCCTTCCGTGCCCGCATCCTCGGCGGCGACGGTGACCCCGAGACCTGGGTGGGGCTCGGTCTGGCGGCGCGGGCCGAGGGCGACCCGGCAGGCGAGGGGCTGCTCGCCCGCCCGCACCTGGCCATGGCCGTACACGGTGAACTGGGGGGACGAGCGGACCCCCTGGAGCTGGGCCGCGCGCTCGTGGCCGCGGAGGCCGACGGCGTCTGACCGGGTCCGGGCCCTGCATGCCGTGCCGTTGCTCGACGCCGGGCGCGGCGTCTTTGCCGACGGGTTGAAGGACGTCCTCCGGGGCGGCCCTCGTTCGTCTTCGCGCAGTTCCCGCCGCACCATCACAACCGTGTGGCCCGCCTGCGGCGGCTGCTCGACGGCCCGGTCCGGCCGGTCACCGTGATGCACCCGTGAACTCTCCGGCGAGCCGGTTCCTGGACCCGCCTCCGGGCCCGCCCCCGCCCGGCCCGCCTCCGGGCCGACCTCCCCGCGACCCGCCCCCGTTCCCCTCCCCGGGCCCGGCGGGGAGTCCGGGCTCCGTGGTCACTTCGCGTCCGCGTAGCACTCCACCACCGCCGTGGTGAACGGAAACCGCACCGGGGTCGGGCCGAACGTCAGCCGTCCGGCCAGCTCGGCCGCCTCCCGGATCACCCCCGCCACCGTCTCCGCCTCCTCCTCGGGGCAGTGCACGATCACCTCGTCGTGCTGGAAGAAGACCAGCTCGGCCGCCAGCTCCGTCAACGCCTGCCGCAGCGCGGCGAGCAGCAGCAGGGTCCAGTCGGCGGCGCTGCCCTGGACGACGAAGTTGCGGGTGAAACGGCCTCGCGCGCGGGCGTCGGTCGAGGCGTAGCCCGGTATCCACTGCCGGGCGGCGTCGGGCTCCTCCTCCGCGAGCGGGATGCCGGCCTCCTCCACCGCGTCGTCCGTCGTACGGGCCGCCGGCGGGCAGGTGCGGCCCAGCCAGGTCCGTACGAGACGGCCCTCCTCGCCGGCGCGGGCGGCCTCGTCGACGTAGGCCACCGCCGTGGGGAAGCGGCGTCTGAGGGCGGCGAGGTTCTTCAGGCCGTCGCCGGACGTCTGGCCGTAGACCGCGCCGAGGACGGCGAGCTTCGCCTGCGCGCGGTCACCCGAGAAGGCGCGGTCGGACACCGACTGGTAGAGGTCGGTCTCCCGGCCGGCCACCTCCATCAGCCCGGGATCGCGGGAGATCGCCGCGAGGACGCGCGGCTCCATCTGGTCGGCGTCGGCGACGACGAGCCGCCAGCCCGGGTCGGCGACCACCGCGCGGCGGATCACCTTGGGGATCTGCAGCGCGCCCCCGCCGTTGGTCACCCAGCGGCCGGTCACCGTCCCGCCCGCCAGGAACTCGGGCCGGAAGCGGCCGTCGCGCACCCAGTCCTGGAGCCAGGACCAGCCGTGGGCGACCATGATGCGGTACAGCTTCTTGTACTCGATCAGCGGTTTCACCGCCGGGTGGTCGAGGGATTCCAGTTCCCAGCGGCGGGTCGAGGAGACCTTGATCCCGGCCTGCGCGAACGCCTTGAGGACGTCGGCGGGCAGGTCGGGCCGGACCCGGCGGCCGAAGGCGGCGGACACCTCGTCGGCGAGCTCGGCCAGTCTGCGGGGCTCGCCGCCCGCGTACCGCTCGCCGAGCAGGTCGTGCAGCACCGCGCGGTGCACGTCCGCCCGCCAGGGCACCCCCGCGCGGTTCATCTCGGCGGCGACGAGCATCCCCGCCGACTCGGCGGCCAGCAGCAGCCGTATCCGGTCCGGGTGCGCGGTCGCTTCGGTCCGGCGCTGCTGCTCCGCGTAGACCGTGAGGAGGTCCGCCAGCGGGACGTGCGCGCCCCGGGGTTCGAAGAGGGGCGACTGCGCGCCCGGCTCGGCCGGACGCTGCGGCGGATCGGGCGGTACGGGGCCGCCCCGGAGCCGGGCCAGGGCGGCCGCGGCCGAACGGGGCTGCCCGTACCGCCCTTCGTGACCGAGCAGGAGCGTCTCGGCGGCCTCGACGTCGTAGCACCGCTCCACTCGCACCCCCGTGGCGAGCAGGCGCGGATGGACCTCGGCGGTGGACCGCCACACCCACCGCGTGACACCGGGACGGCTCCGTACGGCCTCGGCGGCATCCGCCTCCCGCCGCACCGCGGCGGCGGGCAGCCCGTCCGGGCCGAGGGGGGCGACGTCCACGCCACCGTCCTCGGCCGGAGCGAGCGCCCACCGGTCGGCCATGACGTGAGTGTGGCAGGGGGGTCTGACAACGGGGCCCGGTCAGAGGGTCCGGCCAGGGTGTCCGGTCGGGCGGTCCGGCCGCGGGGCGGACACCGGCCGGGGTCAGTTCTCCGGCGAGGGTGCCTGCTTCTGGTCGCCCCCCTCCTCCCGGCCGTCCTCCCGCCGCGTCGCCACGGCCTGCGCCAGCAGTTCGGTGACGTACCGCTCGGTGGCCGTCTTGTCGACGCCGAGTCCGCTGAGGACACCCTTGCCGTTCTCGTGCTCCAGGAGGGCGAGCAGGAGGTGCTCGGTGCCGATGTAGGGATGGCCGAGGCGGAGGGCCTCGCGGAAGGTGAGTTCGAGGACCTTCTTGGCCGCCGGGCCGTACGGCACCAGTTCGGGGGCGTCCTCGACGGCCGGCGGGAGGGCCGCGGCGGCGGCCGCGCGGACCGCGTCCAGGGTGACGCCCTGCTCGGTGATCGCCTTCGCGGCCAGGCCGCCCGGCTCGGCCAGCAGGCCGAGGACCAGGTGCTCGGGCAGGCCCTCGGCGTTGCGCGCGGCCCTGGACTCGTTGTGCGCGGCCATCACCACCGCGCGGGCGCGGGGCGTGTAGCGGTTGAAGCCCTCGTTCGGGTCGAGGGCGGCCGACTCCTTGGGTACGAAACGCTTCTGGGCCGCCTGCCGGGTGACGCCCATGCTCCTGCCGATGTCCGTCCAGGAGGCGCCCGAGCGCCGGGCCTGGTCCACGAAGTGGCCGATCAGGTGGTCCGCCACGTCGCCGAGGTGCTCCCCCGCGAGCACCGCGTCCTGGAGCTGCTGAAGGGGTTCCCCGTGGACCTTCTTGATGGCCGCGATGAGGTCGTCGAGACGTACGGATGAGGTGATGCCGGGACTCTTCGTCATGCGTCAACGGTAGGTTGACAGTGGATGGGTGTCAATCACGAGTTGACGCTTGGGGGGTGAAGCGGCGGACTTCCGGTGCATGGCACGATCGGCTCGTGAGCACGAGCACGTCCAGCACCGTCGAACGCGCCTTCCGGGCCGCCCTGTACGCCACCACCGACGACGCTCTCGACACCGGCGCGTCCCTGCTCGCCGCCGATCCGGCGGCGGACGCCGAACTCGACCGGCGGGGCCAGGAGTTCGTGGCGAACGCCTGGCGGCGCGGCTGGCAGCCCGCCGACGCCGTACGCATCGTCCGGCGTGAACTGGACGACGTGCACCTGAGGCTCGTCACGGCGCTGATCCGTGCGCAGGCGCCGCACGACCGGCCCCGGGGGCCCCGCTGGACCGCCCAGCTCGACGCGCTCGACGCCCTCGGTGGAACCGGCGCCGCTCCCGTGCCCCCGCGCCCGCCCCGCACCGACCGCTTCTCGCACGCCACGGCCGTACTGGAGCTGTACCGACTGCTGCTGCGCCTGCCCGCGCTCGAGCCCCTCGACGAGGCGGCGGCCGGGGCGGCGGGGAGCGCCGGGACGGCCGGCGGGGCGGGCCCCGAGGAGGGCGACCGGCGTCCGGAGTCCCGCATGCTCGGCCGCATCCGCGCACTGCTCGCCAAGGCGGAGGCGACCGGCTTCCCGGAGGAGGCGGAGGCGCTCACCGCCAAGGCGCAGGAACTGATGGCCCGGCACAGTGTCGACGAGGCCCTGCTCGCGGTACGGGCGCACGCGGCGACGGCGCCGGACGCGTGCCGGATCGGGGTGGAGGCGCCGTACGAGCAGACCAAGGCCGTGCTGCTCGACGCGATCGCCACCGCGAACCACTGCCGGGCCGTGTGGAACGAACCCCTCGGCTTCTCCACCGTGGTCGGCTTCGCCGCCGACCTGGAAGCGGTCGAACTGCTCTACACCTCACTGCTCGTGCAGGCCGGTACGGCCATGACGAAGGCGGAGGCGGCCCAGAAGGCGGGCGGCCGCAAGCGGACCAAGACCTTCCGGCAGTCGTTCCTCGCGGCCTACGCCCACCGCGTGGGCGCACGCCTGGCGGCTGCCGCCGAAGGCCGGACGAGCGGGCTGAGCGACGACCTGCTCCCGGTGCTCGCCTCCCGCGACGTCGCGGTCACCGAGCGGCTGGACCGCCTGTTCCCGGAGACGACGACCAGCAGACTGCGCGGGATGAGCGACGCGGCGGGGTGGGAGGAGGGTGCGCGGGCGGCGGACGACGCCCAGGTCGAAGCCCGCCGACGACTCGACTGAACCGGAGCGCGCAGCCCGGATCCCGGAGTCCGGAGCCCATAGTCCGCAGCCCGGATCCCGGAGTCCGCAGCCCAGAGTCCGGAGTCCATAGCCCGCAGCCCAGAGTCCGGAGTCCATAGCCCGCAGCCCGCAGCCCGCAGCCCGGAGTCCGGAGCCCATAGTCCGGAGTCCGGAGCCCGGAGCCCGGAGCCCGGAGGCGGAGCCTTCAGTCCGGGACACGGAGAGTCTGCGGTCGATGTGGTCCGTGTGCCCGGTCCGGAGCCCGCGCGGGTTGCGGGCCGAGGGGTGCCCGGCCCCGCGTGGTGGTGGGGTGCGGGCCGTCCGGCTGCGCGCGGGGCGGGGGCGGGGGTGCCGGTTGCCGGGCTCCGCGCGGGTCGTGGGTCTCGGTCGTCGTCCTGCCCGGATGCCGCCCGTTCCGCCCGCAGGTCAGTCGCCCGTCCGCTGGAAGGCGCTCACGGACGCGTCGGCCGCGGCCTCGCCCGGTTCCTCGACGGCCACCGGGCCGTATGTCCAGGGGAAGTCCCGGGTGGCGGAGTCGCCGGGGAGACCGATCCGCAGGGACGTGGCGTCCAGGCTCCCGTCCGTGCCCTCCGGCCCGCGTACGTAGGTGATCGTGAAGGAGGCCGCTTCGCCCTCCGCCAGGGTCAGCTCCTGCGCCGTGGCGCCCTCGGCCGGGGGCAGCGCGACGGGCTCGCCCCCGGCCACCAGGCTCGCCTCGGGGAAGCCGTCCAGGACGCAGGCGGCGCCCTGGTTGACGAGGCTCATGGGGACCTCGCCGGTGTCACCGGCGGCCGGGGCCTCGCTCGCGGGACCGGCCTCCAGGTTCACCGTCGCGCTCGAACAGGCCCCGCTCTCCTGCTTCGCGTCGTTCTCGTCCTTCGCTCCGTCACTCCTGTCCTCGCCGCCGCAGGCGGTCAGCAGGAGGAGGGCGGTGACAGCGGTGACGGCGATCGGCATGGCGCGCATGAGGATTCCCCTGGGTTCGTGGAGCAGCCCACAGATCATCACACCCCGAAGAGCCCTCCCGGCGCACCCGGAGGGCGGACGCCTCGCGGCAGGCTCTACGACCCGAGCCCGGCGGTCGGAAGTCCCGACGGCAGCCGGCCGCCCTCGGCCTTCGTGTACGTCTCGGTGCCGAGGGAGCCCTCCCAGGTGACCTTCAGGGCGGACCCGCTCACCGAGTCGACCGTGCCGTTCGCCCGGTCCCCGTCGCCGTCCGCGCAGTCGAGGCTGATCGTCGTCGCGGTTCCGGCATCCTCCTGTGCCGTGCCACTGCACACGGTGCCGCCCGTGGCGAAGAGGGCGGCCCGCTCGCCGGTGAACATCAGGGCCACCGCCCTGCCGTCGGCCGTGGTGAGCCAGCTGCCCTCCAGCTCACCCGCCGGGGCGCCACTCGCGTCCGAACCGTCCGGCTCGTCCGTGCCTTCGGTGCCGCCGTCGGGATCGCCGTCGGCCGGGGCGGACGGCGCCGCGGTGGGCGTGGAGGGGTCGTCACCGGAGTCGCCGTCGCTGCTGCACCCGGTGAGGGCGAGCGCGCCGGCCAGCCCCGCGGCCGCGGCCGCGAGCCGAACGCGCCGGCGGGACAGGGGGCGCCGGGAGCGCGTCGCCGCCGGGTCCGTCCCCGAAACCGCCTCCGAAACCGCCCCCGGGCCCTCCGGCGCCCCCGTACCGTCCTGATCCACCGATGTCACCGCTGGCCCCTCCCTGTAGCCGGCCCCGTCGGCCGGAACGACCGCTGCCAGCTAACAGGACGTACCCGGCGCCCCACCAGCCCGGGTGACCCGCCTCGCACTCCTCCGCCACCGTGCGGTGGCGGAGAAAGGAGACCGCTTGCAGGACTGAGGAGCCCGCGCGAGGACAGACGGAGAAAACGAGGAACACGAGGGTCCCGACGTGGGAACACGAGGGCCCTCGTACGCGTCTCCCCTCACGCGGGGTCCGGCAGGCCGGGCCGCAGGGCTGTAACTGCGGGAACACCCCGCGTGCACGTGCATCTGCCCATGCGTTTGCACTTGAACAAAGCTATGATCCGGGTCAGTTGACCACTGCATCAATGGCCACATCAGCCAGTGCACAACGGGGAGCGATCTGTGGACCACGACGTGTACGAGGGTGACGTGTACGGCGGCGCCGGCGCGCCCCGCGTGTACAACGGCATGGCGGCCACCGCGCTGAACGGTGTGGCCTGGCAGAAGAGCCGGCACAGCAACTCGCAGGGCTCCTGCGTGGAGTTCGCCCGGCTGCCGGGCGGCGAGGTGGCGGTGCGCAACTCCCGCTTTCCCGAGGGGCCCGCGCTCGTCTACACCCGGGCGGAGATCGAGGCGATGCTCCTCGGCATCAAGGACGGCGAGTTCGACCACCTGGTCGTCGGCTGACCCGGGCACGCCCTACGTGCTTGAGCACGCCCTACGCGCCCGGCGCGCCCGAACGCGCCCGAAGGCGCCGCCGTGCGCGTGGCGCGCGCCTCACCCGCCGCTCCCTCGCCCGGTGGCCCCGCGTCACGCGTGACGTGTCACGCGTGACGCGCGTAGAACGCGGCGTCCCGAGGTGCCGCGTTCTCGTCATGCGCCGCCGGGAGGCCGCAGCAGGAACAGTGCCCAGACCACCTTGCCGCGTCCGCTCCGCATCGGCTGCCAGCCCCAGCCGTCGCTGAACGACTCGACCAGGAGCAGCCCGCGGCCCGACTCCGCGGAGAAGTCGTCCGCCGTGCGGGCGACGGGGCTGCCGCGGCTCGGGTCGCGCACCGCGCACACCAGCCGTCCGGTCCACCGCATCAGATGCAGCCGTACCGGAGCCCCCTGCTCCGCCAGCCGCGGCGCGCCGGTCGGCAGGCCGTGCCGCAGGGCGTTGGTGACCAGTTCGGAGACGACCAGGCACACGTCGTCGAAACGGTCCTCCGCGCTCCACTGGTCGCAGATCTTCCGGGTGAACTGCCGTGCCTCGCGCACCGCTTCGTGGCGGGCGGGGAGGGCGCAGGAGGCGGTGTCGGACACGGCCGCGGGGTCCAGCGGCGGAAGGCCCTGCCGTAACGGCTCGAGCATGGTCGATCCATTCGTCCCCATGCGAGGCACTCCCGGAATTCGCGGTGGTAGCGATGCGGCGGTGGTGCGAAGGCCATGGTTTCGGATGCGTACGGCAGATGCAAGGGCAGATGCACGTGCAGCTGACCGAAATAGGCACTCCCGTACCGCTTGTTGGTCAATTTTTCCGCCATATTCACGCCCCTCCTGTCGCTTCCGTGGCGTGCTCTCCCTCTCTCCCTGCCCGAAACCTCGCCCCTGGCTCCCTTTCCGTAACCGGGCGAGTACTGCTCGGAGTGTTTTAGTGGCAGACTTCGGCCCCTGACAGACGTTGGGGAGGCTGGCGAACGTGAGCGCGGGAGAGCCGGGATCGGTGGTGCGGCGCATGCTGCTCGGATCACAACTCAGGCGACTGCGTGAGGCTCGGGGGATCACGCGCGAGGCGGCGGGCTATTCGATCCGCGCCTCGGAATCGAAGATCAGCCGGATGGAGTTGGGCCGGGTGAGCTTCAAGACCAGGGACGTCGAGGACCTGCTGACGCTGTACGGCATCGCGGACGAGCAGGAGCGCACCTCACTGCTCTCCCTGGCCAGAGAGGCCAATGTCGCGGGCTGGTGGCACAGTTACTCGGACGTGCTGCCCAGCTGGTTCCCCACCTACGTGGGTCTGGAGGGCGCGGCCGCACTCATCAGGGCGTACGAGGTGCAGTTCGTGCACGGCCTGCTGCAGACCGAGGAGTACGCGCGTGCGGTGGTCCGGCGCGGCATGGCCGGCGCGAGCGAGGCCGACGTCGAACGCCGGGTGGCGCTGCGCCTGGAGCGGCAGAAGTACCTGGTCTCCGAGAGCGCCCCCGAGTTCCACGTCGTGCTCGACGAGGCCGCGCTGCGCCGGCCGTACGGCGACCGCGAGGTGATGCGGGGGCAGTTCCAGCATCTGATCGAGATCTCCGAGCGGCCCAACATCCGGCTGCAGGTCATGCCGTTCGGGTTCGGCGGCCATTCCGGTGAGTCCGGCGCGTTCACCATCCTCGGCTTCCCCGAGTCCGACCTGTCGGACGTCGTGTACATGGAGCAGCTGACGAGCGCGCTGTACCTCGACAAGTCCGAGGACGTGGCCCAGTACGAGAAGGCGCTCAAGGAGCTCCAGCAGGACAGCCCGGGGCCTTCGGAGAGCCGGGACCTTCTGCGGGGTCTCCGCCAACTCTCCTGAAACATCAGTACGATGACGCTCGATCAGGCCGCGCGGACCGGACGGACACCGGCCCGTGCGGCCGGACCGTGAGGCCGATGCGGGGCGGGCCCGCCTCGGCGGCGAGGGATTGAGGGGTTGAGGGATCACATGTCGTCGTATTTCACCGACCTGGCCCAGCAGTACATCGACGGTGAGTGGCGTCCGGGCACCGGCTCCTGGGACATCATCGACTTCAACCCGTACGACGACGAGAAACTGGCGTCGATCACGACGGCCACCGTCGACGAGGTCGACGAGGCCTACCGGGCGGCGGCCCGCGCGCAGGAGCAGTGGGCGGCGACCAACCCGTACGCCCGCCGCGCGGTGCTCGAGAAGGCGCTCGCGCTGGTCGAGGAGCGCGAGGAGGAGATCACCGGGGCGATCATCGCCGAACTCGGCGGCACGCGTCTGAAGGCCGCCTTCGAGCTCCACCTCGCCAAGGAGTTCCTCCGCGAGTCGGTGCACCTGGCGCTGCGCCCCGAGGGGCGGATCATCCCCTCGCCGGTGGACGGCAAGGAGAACCGCGTCTACCGCGTGCCCGTCGGTGTCGTCGGCGTGGTCAGCCCGTTCAACTTCCCGTTCCTGCTGTCGCTGAAGTCGGTCGCCCCGGCCCTCGCGCTCGGCAACGGCGTGGTGCTCAAGCCGCACCAGAACACCCCGATCGTCGGCGGGGCGCTGATCGCGAAGATCTTCGAGGACGCGGGCCTGCCGGGCGGTCTGCTGAACGTCGTCATCACGGACATCGCGGAGATCGGCGACGCCTTCCTCGAGCACCCGGTCCCGAAGGTCATCTCCTTCACCGGCTCCGACGCGGTCGGCCGTCACGTGGCCACCGTCTGCGCCCGCCTCTTCAAGCGCTCGGTCCTCGAACTCGGCGGCAACAGCGCGCTGGTGGTCCTCGACGACGCCGACATCGACTACGCGGTCGACGCGGCCGTGTTCAGCCGGTACGTCCACCAGGGCCAGGTCTGCATGGCCGCCAACCGGGTGCTGGTGGACCGCTCGGTGGCCGACGAGTTCACCGAGAAGTTCGTCGCCAAGGTCACGTCCCTCAAGGCCGGCGACCCGCGCGACCCCGGGACGGTCATCGGCCCGGTGATCAACTCCCAGCAGGCGGACGCGCTGGCCGGTGTCGTCGAGCAGGCGCTCGCCGAGGGCGCGACCGCCCTGGTACACGGCACCCGGACCGACAACCTGGTCGAGCCGTCCGTGCTCACCGGCCTCCCCGCCGACTCCGCCCTGCTGCGGCAGGAGGTCTTCGGACCGGTCGCCTTCCTGGTCCCGTTCGACGGCGAGGAGGAGGCCGTACGCCTCGTCAACGACACCCCGTACGGCCTGAGCGGCGCCGTGCACACCGGGGACGTCGAGCGCGGGGTGAACTTCGCCAAGCGGATCGACACCGGCATGTTCCACGTGAACGACGGCACCGTGCACGACGAGCCGATCGTCCCCTTCGGCGGCGAGAAGAACTCCGGCAGCGGCCGGCTGAACGGCGAGGCGATGCTGGACGCCTTCACCACGGTCAAGTGGATCTCGGTGCAGCACGGCCGCAGCGGGTTCCCCTTCTGATCCGCCCCTTCCCGTTCCAGCCCGCCCCTCCACCCCGGGCCCTTGCGGACAGCACCTGTCCGCAAGGGCCCGTAGCGTCGTCGGTGTCAGGCCAACCGGGGTGAAAGCCCTCACCGACGAAAGGCGGCCGTCATGGTCACTCACGTTCCCGCGGAGACCCCGGGCGACGAGCGCGGGGCGCTGCTGGCGTTCATCGAGGAGCAGCGCGGGGGCATCCGCCGGTCGGTACTCGGCCTCACCGACGAGCAGGCCACGTCGCGGCCCAGCGCCGGCGAGCTGTCCCTGGCCGGGCTGCTCAAGCACGTCGCCGAGATCGAGCAGGGCTGGATCGCCCGTGCCAAGGGCGAGCCGCCGGCCGTCCACCGGGACGAGTCGAACTGGCACGAGTGCTTCCGGCTGGTCGGCGACGAAACGGTGGAGTCCTACCTCGCGTACTACGAGAAGGTGGCCGCCGGGACGGAGTCGTTCATCCGCGCGGTGCCCAGCCTCGACGACACCTTCCTGATGGCGAGGACGTCCTGGAACCCGAAGGACGAGTGGCTCTCGATGCGCTGGCTGTGTCTCCATCTGATCCGGGAGACCGCCCGGCACGCCGGCCACGCCGACATCGTCCGCGAGTCCCTGGACGGCGCCACCGCGTTCGAGCTGGTCGCGAAGGAGCAGGGCAGCTCCTGGGAGTGACCGCCCGCGGCCTACGCTGGGGCCCATGTCAGCGATCCGTCTCCTGGTGCTCGGCGCGGTGCGCCAGCACGGGCGGGCCCACGGCTACCAGGTGCGCAACGACCTGGAGTACTGGGGCGCGCACGAGTGGTCCAACGCCAAGCCCGGTTCGATCTACCACGCCCTGAAACAGATGGCGAAGCAGGGGCTGCTGCACGCGCACGAGACCGCGCCCTCGACGGCCGGCGGCCCGCCGCGCACCGAGTACGAGATCACCCCGGCGGGCGACGAGGAGTACTTCACACTGCTGCGCGAGGCCCTCGTCGCCTACGACCAGAAGACGGACGTGAAGTCGGCGGCCCTCGGCTTCGTCGTCGACCTGCCCCGGCAGGAGGCGACGGCGCTGCTCAAGGAGCGGATCCGGCGGATCGAGGAGTGGCGGGCCGCGGTCACCGAGCACTACGTGCCCGAGGGCGGTCCCGAACTGCTGGGCCACATCGGCGAGATCATGAACCTGTGGATGCACACGGCCGACGCCGAGGCCGAGTGGACCAGGGGCCTGGTCGGACGGATCGAAGCGGGCTCCTACACCTTCGCGGGGGAGGGCGAGCCGTTCGTCGGCATCCTGGCCGAGGACCAGGAGAACCCGTACGCGACGGGGGAGCGCCACCCGGGGGGCGACCGCTGAGGCGTCCGCGCGCCGGTCACCGGTCACCCCTCACGCGTTAATCAAGTTTGACCCATGGCCTTCCCCGGCTTACCGTGGCACCTGTAGTCAACTTTGACTAGCAAGGGGGTCGTTCCCATGACCGACGCGGTGATCACCGTCGAGGACGCACGGAAGACGTACGGCGCGACGCGAGGCGGCGGGGGCGGCGGGCCCGCGCTGGCCGGCCTCGACCTCACGGTCGCGCGCGGCACGGTGCACGCGGTGCTCGGCCCGAACGGCGCGGGCAAGACCACCCTGGTCCGCGTCCTGGCCACGCTGCTGCGGCCCGACGCGGGCCGGATCGAGGTCGCGGGCCACGACGTGGTGCGCGAGGCGTACGCCGTGCGCCTGCGCATCGGCCTCCTGGGCCAGCACGCGGCACTCGACGAGGAACTCGGCGGCCGGCAGAACCTCGAACTGTTCGGCCGCCTGCACCACCTGGGGACGCGACGGGCACGCGCGCGTGCCGAGGAACTCCTGGCGCGCTTCGGCCTCGCCGACACCGGCCGCAAGCCGGTACGGCAGTACAGCGGGGGCATGCGCCGCCGCCTGGACCTCGCCGCCTCCCTGATCACCGAGCCGGAGGTGCTCTTCCTGGACGAACCGACCACCGGCCTCGACCCCCGCGGCCGCGCGGAGGTGTGGGCCTCGGTGCGCTCCCTGGTCGGCGGCGGCACGACGGTCCTGCTCACCACCCAGTACCTGGAGGAGGCCGACCAGCTCGCCGACCGCATCTCCGTGGTGGACGCCGGCCGGGTCGTCGCCGACGGCACGGCGGACGACCTCAAGGCGGCCACCGGCGGCGACCGCATCGACGTCGTCCTGCGCGACGCCGGGCAGCTGGGCGCGGCCGTCGCCCTGCTGCCCGTACCGAAGGAAGAGATCACCGTGGACACCGACCGCAGGCTGCTCAGCGCCCCGGTCACCGACCGCATGGCGGCCCTGGCCGGGGTCGTCCGCGCGCTGGAGGAGGCCGGCGTCGAGGCCGAGGACGTCGCCCTGCGCAGGCCCACGCTCGACGAGGTGTTCCTGCGGCTCACCGCGACCGGAGACGACCGGGCCGGTGACGACCGGGCCGGCGAACTCGTAGGACGCACCCGAGGAGGCAGGTCCGCATGACCACCCACGCGCCGCTCACACACCCGACGGCCGCCCGCGCGCGGACCGGCCGCGTACGGACCGCGCACGCCCTGACCGACTCCTGGACCATGACCCGCCGTGAGCTCTCCCGCTGGCGGCGGCAGCCGGTCGCGGCGGTGGTCGGCCTGGTCTTCCCTGTGATGCTGCTGCTGATGTTCGGCTACCTGGTCGGTGGCGGCCGGGGAGTGAGCGGCGACTACCTCGACTACCTGGTCCCCGGCATGCTCGCGCTCACCATGGCCTTCGGCCTGGAGGGCACCATGGTCGCCGTCACCCGGGACCTCGACAAGGGCGTCATCGACCGCTTCCGCTCCATGCCCATGGCGAACGGCGCGGTCCTGGTGGGCCGTTCCGCGGCGGACATGCTCCAGTCGGCGCTCGGCCTCACGGTGCTCCTGGCCGTCGCCGCCGCGCTCGGCTGGCGCAGCGGCGGCGGCCCGGCCGGTTTCCTGGGCGCCGTGGGGCTGCTCCTGCTGTTCCGCTTCGCCATGCTGTGGATCGGCATCCACCTGGCGCTGGTGGCGGGGAAGCCCGAACTGGTGCAGGCGGTGCAGATCCTGGTCTGGCCGGTCGGCTTCCTGTCCACCGCCTTCGCCGCGCCCGAGTCCATGCCGGACTGGCTCGGCACGGCCGTCCAGTGGAACCCGCTCTCGCAGACGGCCACGGCCGTCCGCGACCTCTTCGGCAGCCCCGGCGGGGAGCCGGGGCACGTGGGGGCCGCCGTCGCCTGGCCGCTGGCCCTGCTCGCGGTGTTCTTCCCGCTGGCGGTACGCAGGTTCGCGCGGCTCAGCCGCTAGCGGGCCCCGCGGCCCGCTCAGTGATGGAACCCGGTGGCCGCGTTCCTGTCCTCGGTCAGGGGACGCGGCTGCCGGCGCAGGTCCGGGAGGAGCCGGGTCAGGTCCTCGGCGAACAGGTCGGCGAGGTCCTCGGAGAAGCCGTTGCGGCACACCACCCGCAGCACCGACAGGTCCTGGCGGTTCGCCGGGAAGGTGTACGCGGGCACCAGCCAGCCGTTCTCCCGCATCCGCCGGGACACGTCGAAGACGTCGAACGCCGTCACCCCGGGCGCGGTCGTGAACGCGAACACCGGCAGCTCGTCGCCCCGGGTCAGCAGCCGGAAGTCGTCGGTCTCCCCGATCCGTCCGGCGAGCCCGCGCGCCACGTCGCGCGCGGCCTGCTGCACCGCGCGGTATCCGTCGCGGCCCAGCCGCAGGAAGGTGTAGTACTGCGCCACCACCTGGGCGCCCGGACGGGAGAAGTTCAGGGCGAACGTCGGCATGTCGCCGCCCAGGTAGTTCACCCGGAAGACCAGTTCCTCGGGCAGGGCGTCCGCGTCCCGCCACAGTGCCCAGCCGACGCCCGGGTAGACCAGCCCGTACTTGTGCCCCGAGGTGTTGATCGACGTCACGCGCGGGAGGCGGAAGTCCCACACCAGGTCGTCGTCGAGGAAGGGCGCGATCATCGCGCCGGACGCCCCGTCGACGTGCACCGGGACGTCGAGGCCGGTGCGCTCCTGGAGCCCGTCGAGCGCCGCGCACAGGTCCGCGACCGGCTCGTAGGACCCGTCGAAGGTGGAGCCCATGACGCCGACGACGCCGATGGTGTTCTCGTCGCACATCGCTGCGGCGGCCCGCGCGTCGAGATGGAACCGGTCGCCCTCCATGGGCACCTGACGGGCCTCCACCTCCC
The DNA here is from genome assembly GCF_000829695.1 of Streptomyces sp. NBRC 110035. GTDB lineage: Bacteria > Actinomycetota > Actinomycetes > Streptomycetales > Streptomycetaceae > Streptomyces. Next base: position 42,385 of record NZ_BBNN01000038.1, read on the forward strand.
AGAAGGTGCAGAACTTCTCCCAGCAGACCTGGACGTTGACGCCCATCACGAGGTTCGGCCGGGCGTCCCTCGACGGGTACCGGTCGCCGTTGCGCCGCGCCCAGCGACGCTTGAGCGCCATCCCGGCGAGCATGCACGCCTCGCTCGACCCGGTCGTCGAACACCCCACGGCCACCGACGGGTCGGGCGCGTGCCACAGGTCCGCGAGCATCGACACACAGCGCCGCTCCAGCTCGGCGGTGCGCGGGTACTCGTCCTTGTCGATCATGTTCTTGTCCCGGCACTCCGCCATCAGCAGGCCGGCCTCCGGCTCCATCCAGGTGGTGACGAAGGTGGCCAGGTTCAGCCGTGCGTTGCCGTCCAGCATCAGCTCGTCGTGCACCAGCTGATACGCCGTCGCGGGCGCCATCGGCGCGTCGGGCAGCCGGTGCTTGGGCGGCGCCTCGGTCATGTCCCCGAGGGGGTTGGCCGGGCCCAGGAAGGGGTTGACGGACAGGGGGCGCTCATCGCGCCGGGGAACATCGTGCAACGGCATGGATGCCTCCGGGGGGCGTAGGGAGGGTCGGGGATCCGGAGATCCGGGGATTCGTGCGGGAGGCCGTGCGGGCGGGGGCGCGGGAGGAAGGGAGCACGAAGTGCCTGCCGCCCCCACGACCGGCGCGGGGGCGGCGGACGGCGGCAGGGCGCGTGCCCGGGGCGCCGGAGCGGCGGAGGGCGCCTGCCGTGCGCTGTCCTGGACCACGCGCACACGATAGACGGACCAATGGTGTGAAGCCGTGCGAAACGATCGGTGTGGAGAGGGCTGCGTGAACGGTCGGGGTGAGCGTTCGGGGAAACCGGCTTGCACCTCACGTGGCGTGAGGACTCAGGGTGGAGTGCGTACCGAGAACGAAGAGGGAGCGGAAGTGAGTCACTCCGTGGGACAGGTGGCCGGCTTCGCCGGGGTCACGGTGCGCACCCTGCACCACTACGACGACATCGGCCTGCTCGCCCCGAGCGAGCGCAGCCGCGCGGGTCACCGGCGTTACACCGACGCCGACCTCGACCGGCTGCAGCAGATCCTGTTCTACCGGGAACTCGGCTTCCCGCTCGACGAGGTCGCCGCCCTGCTCGACGACCCGCAGGCGGATCCGCGCGCGCACCTGCGCCGGCAGCACGACCTGCTGACCACCCGGATCGAGAGGCTGCAGAAGATGGCGGCGGCCGTGGAGCACGCCTTGGAGGCACGCACGATGGGGATCAGCCTGACGCCCGAGGAACGGTTCGAGGTGTTCGGGGACCACGACCCGGACCAGTACGAGGACGAGGTCCGGGAGCGCTGGGGCGACACCGACGCCTACCGGCAGTCCCGGCAGCGGACCGCGTCCTACACCAAGGAGGACTGGAAGCGCGTCACCGAGGAGCTCGACTCCCTCCACCGGCGCATGGCCGACCTGATGTCCGCCGGTACCCCGGCCGACTCCGGGGATGCCATGGACGCGGCGGAGGAGCACCGGCTCTTCGTCACCCGCGCGTACTACGACTGCGGGCACGAGATGCACACCTGCCTGGGCGAGATGTACGTGGCCGACCCGCGTTTCACGCGGACGTACGAGAGCATCCGCCCCGGCCTGGCGGTCTACCTGCGCGACGCGATCGTGGCCAACGCGGCCCGGCACGACGGCTGAGCCCGTACCGCCGCACGGTGCGCCGCCCGAGCCCTGCCGGGGGCCGGGCGGCGCGCCGCGCGGTCACTCGCGTACGAGGACCACCGCGGTGCCGTACGCGCACACCTCGGTGCCCACGTCCGCCGCGTCCGTGACGTCGAAACGGAACGCCAGCACCCCGTTGGCGCCCCGCGCGCGGGCCTGCTCGATCAGTCGCTCCATGGCCTGGTTGCGGGTCTCCACGAGCGTCTTGGTCAGCCCTTTGAGTTCCCCTCCGACCATCGACTTCAGACCGGCGCCGATCTGGCTGCCGAGGTGGCGGGACCTCACGGTCAGCCCGAAGACCTCTCCGACCACTTCCTGCACCCGGTACCCCGGGACGTCGTTCGTCGTGACCACCAGGACGTCGGGCCCGGGGCCCTGTCCACCGCCGTACTCCTCGATTCCCATGGCCCCCAGCTTCGCCGGGGAGGGGGCACGGTGCAATCCTGGGTACGCCCCGTGGAACCCGGGCCGGGACGGCTGCGTTGATAGCTTTGGCACCCAGCCCCCGCCCGCCCCCCTCAACCAGCAGGAGCCACAGCCCCGTGACCACCCTTGCGCTCGGCCCCGAGTGGCTGAGCCCGGACTACCTGATCGAGACCTTCAGCCTTCCCGGCATCCTGCTGATCGTCTTCGCCGAGTCCGGATTCTTCGCGTTCCTGCCCGGTGACTCCCTGCTGTTCACGGCGGGCCTCTTCGTGGCCGAGGGCAGCTACATCACCCAGCCGCTGTGGCTGGTCTGTACGCTGATCGTGCTCGCCGCAGTCCTGGGCGACCAAGTCGGCTACACGATCGGCAAGTTCTTCGGGCCGAGGATCTTCAGCCGTCCCAACTCCAAGCTCTTCAAACAGGAGAACCTGGAGAAGGCCCACGAGTTCATGGAGAAGTACGGCCCGAAGGCGATCGTGCTGGCCCGCTTCGTGCCGATCGTGCGCACCTTCGCCCCCATCACGGCGGGCGCGGGCCGGATGAAGTACCGCACGTTCCTCACGTACAACGTCATCGGCGGCGTGGCCTGGGGCTCGGGCGTCACGCTCGCCGGCTACTGGCTCGGCCAGATCGAGTTCATCAAGACCAACGTCGAGTCGATCCTCATCCTGATCGTCTTCCTCTCGGTGGTCCCGATCATCGTCGAGTACCTGCGGGAACGCGCGAAGAAGAAGCGCGGCGCCGTCGAGACCCCGGACGCCCCGCAGCAGGACGAGTACGACGCGTACGTCAGCCGGCAGGCCGCCGAGTACGCCCGGCAGCCGGTCATGGACGACGCCACGACCCAGCTCCGCCGCATCACCCCGGACGGACCGCGGCCCCGGCAGCAGCAGGCCCCGCAGCCCCAGCAGCCCTACGGCAACCAGGGTTACCCGCACCAGCAGCCCCGGCCCCAGCAGCCCCAGCAGCCCTACGGCGGAGGCCAGGGCGGGTACGACCAGCACTACGGCGGGCAGCAGTATCCCCAGGGCCAGGGCCAGGGCCAGGGCCAGGGCGGGGCGCAGGGGCAGCCTCAGGCACCGCAGGGTCAGGGGCACGGCCAGGACTACAACCAGCAGCCGCCCCACCCCCGCGGTTACTGAACCGCCGTTCCGAACCCGTACCGAACACGTCCCCGGGGTGCGCGACCGCTCGCGCACCCCGGGGATCCGTGTACCCGGTGGCCCGGGGATCCGAGGAACCGGTGGCCCGGTGGCCCGTGTACCCGGTGGCCCGGGGTCAGAAGCCGCGTGTCCGCTTCGCCGCCCTGCGCTTCTCGGCGGAGCCGACCCGCAGGAACAGCCGGGAGATCTCCGAACCGAGGTTCACCCCGATCGCGATGGCCATGGCGAGCGCCACCGCCTTCGAGAGGGACAGCAGCCCCTTGTCCACCTCGTTCTGGGCGATCGCCAGCAGACCGAAGTACGTGGCGGAACCGGGCAGCAGGGGCCCGATCGCCGCCGTGATGTACGGCAGCGCCGAAGCGAACCGGTACCGGGACAGCAGCTGTCCGAACAGTCCCACGAGCCCCGCCGCCGCGGCGGTGGAGGCCACCGGCGAGATGCCGCCCGCGTAGTGCATCGCGCCGTACACCACCCAGGCGACGCCGCCGTTGAGGGTGACCAGCAGCACCGTGGACCGCTCCTGCTGGAGCAGCACCGCGAAGGCCAGCGACAACCCGAGCGACGCGGTGATCTGCAGCAGCGGCCGGTCGGTCAGGACGAGTGCGGCGTCGGGGTTCAGCTTCGCACCCAGCTGCACGCCGAAGTAGAGCACCACCAGCACGCCGGTCACGATGCCCACGAAGAAGTACAGAACCTCCAGGAGCCGCGCGGAGGCGGTGATGTAGAAGCCCGTCAGACCGTCCTGCACGCCTGCCACCAGCGCCCGTCCCGGCAGCAGGGCGAACAGCCCACCGGTGATCACGGCGGAGGCCTTCACGTCCGCGTGCGCCAGCGTCAGTGCGACGCCCATCGCGGCCGGCGGCATCGCGGCCACCGTGAACTGGTAGAACTCCGGCAGTCCCCGGTCGGCGCACTTCCAGGCCAGCCGGTCGCCGAGCATCGCGCCCACCGCCGCGGCCACGAAGACCAGGAGACCACCGCCGACCAGTACCGAGGCCGAACCCGCCAGCAGCCCGCTGGCCGCGTTCAGCACCCAGGTGGGGTAGGGGTGCCGGTTGCGGCGGATCTCCGCGAGCCGCCGGTAGGACTCCTCCAGGGAGATGTGCGTCTCGTCGTCGCTGAGGTCGTCCACCAGCTGGTACACGGCCGCCAGGCGGGTGTAGTCGGTGCCCCGGCGGCGCACCGTGCGCGACGCGGTCACCGGGTCCTCCACCAGCGACGGCTGGTGGGAGATCGACAGCAGGGTGAAGGTGACGGTCGGCTCGCAGCGGTCCAGGCCGTAGGAGCGGCAGACGGCGAACATCGCCCCCTCCACGTCCTCCGCGCCCTCGCCGCCCGCCAGCAGCAGCTCCCCGATACGCAGCGTCAGGTCGAGCACGCGCGGCACGGCGGGCCCGGTGTCGTCGTCGTGCCGGTGCACCTGTTCCGGTGCCGGCCGCTCGGTCACCGGCATGCGCAGCATGGTGCGCATCCGGTCCTGCCAGGGCACGTCCCGGTGCAGGGAGACGGACGGGATCCCGTTGGGCGGGGTGAAAGCCGGCGGAGCCTGCTTGACCTGGTACGTACTCGGCGGGTTGAACGCCGACCCCTCCGTCTCGACGGGCGGTGGGGGAGCCGTGTCCAGGCCCTCGGGCAGGGCGAACTCCGACGTCGTCTCCGACTCCGTGGGGACCCGCGGGGCCCTCATGAGCGCCAGCCCTTCCGGAACGGCGAACTCCGACGTCGTCGACGACTCCGTATCCACCGGAGCCACCAGTCCGACCCGAGAGCCGAAGCCGCTCCTCGCCTCGTCCGACCGGCGTTTGCGGTCCTCCGCGTCCGTCACCTGCGCTGCGCTCCCTGCTACGACATGTCCCTGCTGCTTGCACCCCCGTGGGGCCCGGCCGGCAGGCCCCACGGGCCAGTATGCGCACGAGACGCGAAAAGGGCCGCACGCATATGCGTGCGGCCCTTTTCGCGTCTCGTGCCCGGGGGCTCAGTGGCCGCCCGTCTCCTTGAAACGCTTGTAGGACCGCTCGATCTCGATCTCGGCGTCCGTCCGGCCGACCCAGTTGGCGCCCTCCACCGACTTGCCCGGCTCCAGGTCCTTGTAGACCTCGAAGAAGTGCTGGATCTCCAGACGGTCGAACTCCGACACGTGGTGGATGTCCCGCAGGTGCTCCACCCGCGGGTCCGTCGACGGGACGCACAGCAGCTTGTCGTCGCCGCCGGCCTCGTCCGTCATCCGGAACATGCCGATCGCGCGGCAGCGGATCAGACAGCCCGGGAACGTCGGCTCGTCGAGAATGACCAGCGCGTCCAGCGGGTCGCCGTCCTCGCCGAGGGTGTTCTCGACGAAGCCGTAGTCGGTCGGATAGGCGGTCGAGGTGAAGAGTCGACGGTCCAGGCGGATCCGACCCGTCTCGTGGTCCACCTCGTACTTGTTCCGCGAACCCTTCGGGATCTCGATCGTGACGTCGAACTCCACCGGTGGCTCCTCCATGATCAGCACATAGTTCTGGTGGTTAAGTGTCCCTCACGCAGGTGTGTGATCGCGAAAGGGGTTGGTGGTCGTGCCGGAGCTGAGGCCTTGGCGGGCCGCGAGACCGCATGTGGCGCGGTTCGCGGACGCCGTGCGACCCCGTCTGGCACGGACCGCGGCGGCTGTCCGGCCGCGTCTGGCGCGGTTGCGGCCGAGTCGTCCCGCGGGTGTCGCCACGACCGCCGGGCCACGGATCACGCGGTCGGTGGCCCGGCCGGGAACCTGGTCGGGGACCTGGCGGTTCACCGTGGTCGCGGCCGCCGCCGGAACGGTGCTGGCCGCAGGCGCGGTGACCGCCGCCGGTCCCTGGGACTCCACCGGTCAGCGTACGGCCGAGCAGGACCGGGCCGTGGCCCTGGAGGCCACGCGTGGCGCAGATCACGGCGGCACCCGCGGCAACGCCGGTACACCGCCCCGCGGCCCCCGTACGGCTCCCAGCGCCCCCTCCGTGCTCACCGGACTCGGCGGCGGCGCCACCACCGTCAAGTCGGCGCCCGGCGGCAAGGCCCTCTCGGGCACCCTCGCCCCGCTGCTGAAGACCCCGGCGTTCGGCGACCGTTCCGCCTCCGTGGTAGACGTGTCCACCGGCCGGAGCCTGTACGCCGACGGCCCCGCGGACGCGTTCACCCCCGCCTCCACCACGAAGATCGCCACCGCCGCCGCCGCCCTCGCCGCGCTTGGCCCCGACCACCGCCTGACCACCCGCGCCACCTACGAACCCGACACGAAAGAGGTCATCCTCGTCGGCGGCGGCGACCCCACCCTCACCGCCCGGAAGAAGGACACCACCGGCTCGGCGAGCCTGCGCGACCTCGCCGGCCGCACCGCCGCCGCCCTCGCCGAACGCGGCGTGCGCGAGGTCACCCTGTCCTACGACACCACCCTCTACCCGGGCAGCGAGCGGCACCCGATCGGCGTCAACCCCAACATCGCCCTCGTCACCCCGCTGATGGCCGACGAGGCCCGCACCGACGACTCCGTCAGCGGCCCCGCGGACCGCGTCCCGGACCCCGCGGCCGACGCCGCGCAAAAGTTCGGCGCGCTCCTGAAGGAACACGGCGTCAAGGTCACACCCCCCGGCCCGTCGAAGTCCACGACCCGCGCCGGCACCCTCGCCACGGTCTCCTCGCCCCCGCTCGCCACCCTGGTCGAACGGATGCTCACCCACAGCGACAACGACCTCGCCGAAGCCCTCGCCCGCCAGACCGCGATCGCCACCGGCCGACGCGCCGACTTCGCGGGCGCCACCGCCGCCGTCCGCACCCAGCTGCAGAAGCTCGGCGTCCCCCTGAAGGGCACCGCGTTCAAGGACGCCAGCGGCCTCGACCGCAGGAACCGGCTCACCACCGGCCTGCTCACCACCCTCCTCGTGAAGTCCGGCGACCCCGCCCGCCCCGAACTGCGCCCCGTCCTCACCGGCCTGCCCGTCGCCGGCTTCACCGGCACCCTCACCGGCCGCTACGCCGACGGCGCTGCCGGTGTCGTACGGGCCAAGACGGGCACCCTCACCGGCGTCAACGCCCTGGCGGGCACCGTCGTCGACCGGGAGGGCAGGCTGCTCGCCTTCGCCTTCCTCGCGACCGGCACCACCGACCCGACGGCCGCCCAGGCCGCCCTCGACAAGGCCGCCACGGCCCTGGCGGCGTGCGGCTGCCGGTGACCCGCCGATGACCCGCCGGTCACGTGCCGGGCGCCGCAGGGACGCCCGGCACCGGCCGTCCCGCAGCTCTGCCCCGCGCCTCGCTCCTCACGTACCGTTGCAGCATGACGAGTTTCGGTGGTGCTGCCTCTTCCGGGATGGTCGACTGGGATCTCGCGGTCGCGACCGCGACCCGGCTCATGCGGCCGGGGCCCGACGTGAGCCGTGACGAGGCCAGGGCCATCGTCACCGAACTGCGGAGGCACGCGAAGGCCTCCGAGACGCACGTCCGCGGCTTCACCCGGCTGGGCACCGAGGAGACGCACGACACCCCCGTCCTCGTCGTCGACCGCCCGGGCTGGGTCCGGGCCAACGTCGCGGGCTTCCGCGAACTGCTCAAGCCGCTCCTCGACAAGATGCAGGACCGGCGCGGCACCTCACCCGGCGGGGTCCTCCTGGGCACCGTCGGCGGCAAGGTCACCGGCGTCGAGGTCGGCATGCTGCTGTCCTTCCTGGCCTCCCGCGTCCTCGGCCAGTACGAGACCTTCGCCCCCGCCGCCCGCGACCTGCCGGCCGGCGGCCCGCCCGGCGCGCCGAACGGCGGCGGCAGGCTGCTGCTCGTCGCCCCCAACATCGTCCACGTGGAGCGCGAACTCGACGTGGACCCGCACGACTTCCGGCTGTGGGTCTGCCTGCACGAGGAGACGCACCGCACCCAGTTCTCCGCCGTCCCCTGGCTGCGCGACCACATGCAGGGCGAGATCCAGTCGTTCCTGGGGGAGACCGACGTCGACCCCATGACCGTCCTGGAGCGCGTCCGTCAGGCCGTCCAGTCCTTCACCGGTGGCCGGCCCGAGGGCGAGGAGGGCGAGGACGGGGGGGACGGACACTCCCTCGTGGAGCTCGTGCAGACCCCCGCCCAGCGGGAGATCCTCGGCCGGCTCACGGCCGTGATGTCCCTGCTGGAGGGGCACGCCGACTTCGTGATGGACGGCGTCGGGCCCGAGGTCGTGCCGAGCGTCGCCGAGATCCGCGAGAAGTTCCAGCAGCGGCGCGCGAAGGGCGCCTCCCGCCTGGACCTGGCCCTGCGCAAACTGCTCGGCCTGGACGCCAAGCTCCGCCAGTACCGCGACGGCGAACGCTTCGTCCGCGCGGTGGTCGAGGAGGTCGGCATGGACGGCTTCAACCGGGTGTGGACCTCCCCCAACACCCTCCCCACCAAGGCGGAGATCTCCAAGCCCGCGGAGTGGGTCACCCGCGTGCACCGCAAACCCGAGGCGTAACGGCCCGGACGCCCGGTGGGGCGTGCGCCGCTCGTGCCTCCGGACGCCCGGCGTGCGCCGGGCGGGGCGCGGGGCGGCGCGACGTCCGGGACGGGGCCGCGGGGGAACGGGACTGCGGGGGGACGGCACGAGGAGAATCCGGCGTACGGCAGTCGGACGGATCCTCAATCACCCGTCCGAGGGACCGTGAGCGAAGAGTAGGCGTGCAATGCTCGGGGAACACCCCGGTTCTGTCACCATCTACACACTCTGAGTGATCAACCCCGGGCTCACCCCCGAAAACTTCATGAAGGGAACCGGACATGGGTCCCCATCCTGCGGTCGCGGCGATACGCCTGGCGGTCCGCCGCGTGCTCCACGACATCCTCGACGAACACCACCGAAACCCCGGCGGACACGACCGGGTCGCCGCCGGCCCCGGCCGTACCCCCGGGGCCCCGCGCGCGTGTGAACCGTCCCCGCTCGTACTCGTCGCCTGCTCCGGCGGCGCCGACTCCATGGCGCTCGCCTCCGCCCTCGCCTTCGAAGCCCCCCGCCTCGGCGTCCGCGCCGGCGGTGTCACCGTCGACCACGGCCTCCAGGCCGGCTCCGACCTGCGCGCCGCCGAAGTGACCCTGCGCCTGCGCGGCCTCGGCCTCGGCCCCGTCGACTCCGTCGCCGTCACCGTCGGCCGCGGCGGCGGCCCCGAGGCCGCCGCCCGCGACGCCCGCTACGCCGCCCTCGACGCCGCCGCCGAACGGCACGGGGCGGCAGCCGTCCTGCTCGGCCACACCCGCGACGACCAGGCCGAGACCGTCCTGCTGGGACTCGCCCGCGGCTCCGGCATCCGCTCCCTGTCCGGAATGGCCGCGGTCTCGGGGGTCGCCGGCCGCTACCGCAGGCCCTTCCTCCGGCTCGACCGGCAGACCGCCCGCACGGCCTGCATGGCCCAGTCCCTCCCCGTCTGGGACGACCCGCACAACACCGACCCCGCCTACACCCGCTCCCGGCTCCGCCACGAAGGCCTGCCCGCCCTGGAGAAGGCCCTCGGCAAAGGCGTCGTCGAGGCACTCGCCCGGACGGCGCAGCTCTCCCGCGACGACGCCGACGCCCTCGACGCCTGGGCCGGCCGCGCCGAAGCCGGCGTCCGCGACGCCGACGGCCGTCTGGAGTGCGCCGGACTCCACGCCCTCCCGCCCGCGGTGCGCCGCCGTGTACTGCGCCGCGCGGCCATCGAAGCGGGGGCTCCGGCCGGTTCGCTGTTCGCCCGGCACATCGAGGAGGTCGACCGGCTGATCACCGGCTGGCGCGGCCAGGGGGCCATCAATCTCCCCGGCCGGGTCGTGGCCCGTCGTCAGGGTGGCAGACTGGTGATTCGGCAAGGCTGAAAAACGTATCCTCGGCAGAGCCGCGGACGGTACGGGACAGCCGGTGGGACGACCGAAAGTGATGCGGGTGGACGCGAAAGACATGGGTGCCGACCTCGAGAAGGTGCTCATCACCAAGGAAGAGATCGACGCCAAGCTGGCTGAGCTGGCCGCGAAGATCGACGCGGAGTACGCGGACAAGGAACTGCTGATCGTCGGCGTCCTCAAGGGCGCGGTGATGGTCATGGCCGACCTCGCCCGGGCGCTGTCCACCCCCCTCACGATGGACTGGATGGCCGTATCCTCGTACGGGGCGGGCACCCAGTCCTCCGGTGTGGTGCGGATCCTCAAGGACCTCGACACCGACATCAAGGGCAGGCACGTCCTGATCGTCGAGGACATCATCGACTCCGGCCTGACCCTGTCGTGGCTGATCTCCAACCTCGGCTCGCGCGAGCCCGCCTCCCTCAAGGTGTGCACGCTGCTGCGCAAGCCCGAGGCCGCCAAGGTCAACATCGACGTGGAATGGGTCGGCTTCGACATTCCCAACGAGTTCGTCGTCGGCTACGGCCTCGACTACGCGGAGAAATACCGCAACCTCCCCTTCGTCGGTACGCTCGCGCCCCACGTCTACGGCGGCTGAGACACCGTGGCCGGGGCACCGTATGGAGATCGGGAACCCCGGCGGCCTCCGCGCCGTTGGAGCATGCGTGGACGCGATTACCGGCAGTCCCACGCAGCTTCGGTGGGCCATGCTGGGGTACCGTCCGAAGAACAGTCTTTATCAAACTCACTATGGCAGGAGGGACGGGGCGGCACCGCTCCGTATGGATGGACGTGAAGCGATACTTCCGTGGGCCGGTCATGTGGATCGTGCTGGCCGTCCTCGCCGTGGTCGTGTTGATGCAGGTCGTCGGCTCGTCCGGCGGCTACAAGACGGTGGACACCGGCGAGGTCGTCCAGGCGATCAACGAGAACAAAGTCGAGTCGGCCAAACTGACCACCGGCGACGAGCAGATCATCAAGGTCCAGCTCAAGGACGGCGAAGAGGTCAAGGACAGCTCGAAGATCCAGGCGAGCTACATCGGTGACCAGGGCGTCACCATCGCCAACACGCTGCAGGACAAGTTCCAGAACGAGCAGATCCCGGACGGCTACACCGTCTCGCCGTCCAAGCAGAACGCGTTCGTGAGCATTCTGCTGTCGCTGCTCCCCTTCGTCCTCATCGTGGTCGTCTTCCTGTTCCTGATGAACCAGATGCAGGGCGGCGGCTCCCGCGTCATGAACTTCGGCAAGTCCAAGGCGAAGCTCATCACCAAGGACACGCCGAAGACGACGTTCTCCGACGTCGCCGGATCGGACGAGGCGGTCGAGGAACTCCACGAGATCAAGGAGTTCCTGCAGGAGCCGGCCAAGTTCCAGGCCGTCGGGGCCAAGATCCCCAAGGGTGTGCTGCTGTACGGCCCGCCCGGCACCGGCAAGACCCTGCTCGCGCGCGCCGTCGCGGGCGAGGCCGGCGTCCCCTTCTACTCGATCTCGGGTTCCGACTTCGTCGAGATGTTCGTCGGTGTCGGTGCCTCCCGGGTCCGTGACCTCTTCGAGCAGGCCAAGGCCAACGCTCCGGCGATCGTCTTCGTCGACGAGATCGACGCGGTCGGCCGCCATCGCGGCGCCGGCCTCGGCGGTGGTCACGACGAGCGCGAGCAGACCCTGAACCAGCTCCTCGTCGAGATGGACGGCTTCGACGTGAAGGGCGGCGTGATCCTCATCGCCGCCACGAACCGGCCCGACATCCTCGACCCTGCTCTGCTGCGCCCCGGCCGGTTCGACCGGCAGATCGCGGTCGACCGCCCGGACATGCAGGGCAGGCTGGAGATCCTCAAGGTCCACCAGAAGGGCAAGCCGGTCGCTCCGGACGTCGACCTGTCGGCCGTCGCCCGCCGCACCCCCGGCATGACGGGTGCCGACCTGGCCAACGTGCTGAACGAGGCCGCGCTCCTGACCGCGCGCAGCGATCAGAAGCTGATCGACAACCACATGCTGGACGAGGCGATCGACCGAGTGGTCGCGGGCCCGCAGAAGCGGAGCCGGATCATGTCGGACAAGGAGAAGAAGATCACCGCGTACCACGAGGGCGGACACGCCCTGGTCGCGGCGGCCTCACCGAACTCCGACCCCGTCCACAAGATCACGATCCTGTCGAGAGGCCGTGCCCTCGGCTACACGATGGTGCTGCCGGACGAGGACAAGTACTCCACCACGCGCAACGAGATGCTGGACCAGCTGGCCTACATGCTGGGCGGCCGCGCGGCCGAGGAGCTCGTCTTCCACGACCCGACCACCGGTGCGGCCAACGACATCGAGAAGGCCACCGGCCTGGCCCGCGCGATGGTCACGCAGTACGGCATGACCGAGCGTCTCGGCGCGATCAAGTTCGGCGGCGACAACTCCGAGCCGTTCCTCGGACGTGAGATGGCTCACCAGCGCGACTACTCGGAAGAGATCGCCGCGCTGGTCGACGAAGAGGTCAAGAAGCTCATCGAGACCGCGCACAACGAGGCGTGGGAGATCCTGGTCGAGAACCGCGACGTGCTCGACAACCTGGTCCTCGCACTCCTCGAGCGGGAGACGCTGGGCAAGGAGGAGATCGCCGAGGTCTTCGCCTCGATCGTCAAGCGTCCGCCCAGGCCCGCCTGGACCGGATCCTCCCGCCGTACGCCGTCCACCCGCCCGCCGGTGCTCTCCCCCAAGGAGCTGGCACTGACGAACGGGGCGAACGGCGCGACGCCGGCCATCTCCACCGTGAAGAGCACCGCGGCGGAGCCCGCCCCGGCGCCCGAGCCGATCCCGGAGGACCGCCCCGAGAGCTGACCGGCTCTCCCGGTGGCCTTACCGGGCCCGGAATGGATGCCGCGCCCCCCTGGTTCTAGCCTGGGGGGCGCGGTTTTTTTGTGTATCCGCAGTGGAGAGCGCGTGCGTCAGGTCCGACACGCGCGCAGGCACAGGAACGAGGCACCCCATGACCGACCCGGTGACGCTGGACGGCGAGGCCACGATCGGCGAGTTCGACGAGAAGCGGGCCGAGAACGCCGTCCGCGAACTGCTGATCGCGGTCGGCGAGGACCCGGACCGGGAGGGTCTGCGGGAGACGCCGGGCCGGGTGGCACGGGCGTACCAGGAGATGTTCGCGGGCCTGCGGCAGAAGGCCGAGGACGTGCTGACCACGACCTTCGACCTCGGCCACGACGAGATGGTGCTCGTGAAGGACATCGAGGTGTACTCGACCTGTGAGCACCATCTGGTGCCGTTCCGCGGGGTGGCCCATGTCGGCTACATCCCGGCCACCAGCGGAAAGATCACGGGGCTGTCCAAGCTGGCCCGGCTCGTGGACGTCTACGCCCGGCGCCCGCAGGTGCAGGAACGACTCACCACCCAGATCGCGGACTCCCTGATGGGGATTCTGGAGCCGCGCGGGGTGATCGTGGTGGTCGAGTGCGAGCACATGTGCATGTCGATGCGGGGCATCCGCAAGCCCGGCGCGAAGACCCTCACGTCGGCCGTGCGCGGGCAGCTGCGGGACGCGGCGACGCGCAACGAGGCGATGAGCCTGATCATGGCGCGCTGAGAGCGCGCTGAGCGGGCGTCAGACGGCCGGGGCGGTGCCCCTGCCGTCGTGGTCGTCGTCGTCCTCCGGGAGCTTGCAGACGCGCTCCAGGAAGAGGGCCGCCGCTATGACGGCGATTCCCGCCAGGACCGAGAAACCGGCGTAGACGGCCTGGTCGCGGCGGGCGGGGATGTCGAGGGACTCCAGGAGGAAGACGCCCGTGCCGCCGTACATCCCGGCGACGAGGGCGGCGACCAGGGCACTGGCCTGGCCGAAGACGACCGCGCGGGCCGCCATCATCGGGTCGACGCCCTTGGCGTCGGGGCGGCGCTCGCGCTGGTCCTTGAGGCGGGCGCGCAGGGAGAGCGCCGTGGCCGTGAGGACCACGGCGATCAGGGCGAGGACGACGGGCGCCGCCAGCGGGACGCTCGGCAGGGTGCCGAGGGAGTTCCAGAGGCGGGCGCCGGCCCAGGACAGGATCCCGGCCACGACGAAGACGCCGACCAGCACCCTGATGCGCAGCTCTCTCACGGTGTCCCTCGGTGTCCCTTCGGTTCCCCCGGTGCCCCGGTGTGCGGTCCTGTCGACCTTAACGGCTACTCGGGCAGACGGAGTTCCAGGTCGCCGCGGGAGGTGACGCCCTCGTGGGTGACCGCGGTGAGCAGGGCGGCGACGGGGCCGCGTCCGGGGAGTTCGGCCTCCGGGTCGACGTCGTGCCACGGGACCAGCACGAAGGCGCGTTCGTGGGCGCGGGGGTGGGGGAGGGTCAGCTGCGGGTCGTCGGAGAGGAGGTCCGCGTAGGAGACGATGTCCACGTCCAGGGTGCGCGGGCCCCAGTGCTCGTCGCGCACCCGGTGGAAGGCCTCCTCGACCGCGTGGGCCCGCTCCAGCAGGGAGGACGGGGGCAGGGTGGTCCTGAGGACCACGACCGCGTTGAAGTACGAGGGCTGGCTGCCGGGCTCGACTCCCCACGGCTCCGTCTCGTACACGGGCGAGACCGCCTTGACCCGGACGCCGGGGGTGTCCTCGAGGGCGTCGACGGCCCCCTGGAGGGTTTCCAGCCGGTTGCCGAGGTTGGCGCCCAGGGAGACGACCGCCCGCTTCGGGTCGTGCAGGGTGGTGTCGGCGGCGTCGACCTGCTCGACCACGGAGGCGGGGACGGGCTGGACGGTCGGGTCGGTGTGGCCCTGGGTGGACGGCCTGGTCATGCGCGGCTCCGGATGATGGTGATGGTCACGTCGTCGAAGGGCACGGTGATCGGCGCGTCCGGCTTGTGGACGCGGACCTCGACCTCCTGGACCACGTCGTGCTTGAGGCAGACCTGTGCGATGCGTTCTGCGAGCGTCTCGATGAGGTTGACGGGCTCGCCCTGGACGACCGCCACGACCTCCTCCGCCACGATGCCGTAGTGCACGGTCTTCGTCAGGTCGTCGTCGGTCGCGGCCGGCCGGATGTCCAGGCCGAGGACCAGGTCCACGATGAAGGTCTGGCCTTCCTCGCGTTCCTTGGGGAACACACCGTGGTGCCCACGGGCCTTCAGGCCGTGCAGCGCGACACGATCCACACGAATCCACTCCTGTCAGTCGTCGGTCCGGCCGGTCGGTGCCGGGTGCGGACGGCACCCCTGCCCCGGTCGAATCTACCCGCGGGTGCCGACCGGGCGGGCCCCGAGCCGGGCGGGTCGGTCAGGGCCGGGAGGTTTCACCGTGCGTTTTCCCCGGGAAGGCCCGGGGCTCACGGACAGGTAGCGGCCCCTACCCGCACGGGGGTGATGCCAATCGCCCTCCGGGTGCGGGAGAAGAGGACGGGGCCCGCGGCCGGCCCGTTCGCTCAGGAGGGGGCCCCGGTGTCGTCGGGGGCTTCGGAGTCGTCGGTCTCGTCGTTCTCGGCGAGCACGGGAGAGGCGTGGTGGGACCAGAGCTTCCAGCCCCCGGGAGTGCGCCGGTAGATGTTGGTGGCGACGACCAGCTGGCCCAGCAGGGGGCCGAGCTCCTCGCCGGCCTTCGGGGCGGGGCCGCCGCTGAGGATGTTCTCGGTGCAGGTCACGACGGCGGTGTCGCCGGTGACGGAGACGTGCACGTCGGTGAGGAAGAACTGGATGTAGTCGGTGTTCGCCATGATCAGGGCGTACGACCGGAGCACCTCGCCGCGTCCCGTGAGCACCGGCCAGCCGGGGTGCACGCAGGAGATCACTCCGGCGTCCGCCGGGTCGTGGTAGGTCTCGTCGATCCCCAGGTCGGCCGGGGTCAGCCAGAGCGACGCGACCTCTTCGAAGTCGCCCTGCTCGAGTGCCTCGTAGAAGGCGGCGTTGGTGGCTTCGACCTGCTCGACATCGGTGTGCGGGGCGCTCACCGGGTTCCCTTTGAGCCGTGTGAGCCGGGTACGGGGGGCACGGGGGGCACGGGGGGTGTGCCGTCCGGGGTACGGGCCAGTGCGACGGCGCGGGCGACGCGTACGGCGTCCGCGGTGGCGCGCACCTCGTGCACGCGGACCGCCCAGGCGCCGCCCTGGGCGGCGAGCGCGGAGACGGCGGCGGTGGCCGCGTCGCGTTCCCGGGCGGGCGGGGGCGCGCCGTCGGGACCGGCCAGGACGTGACCGAGGAACCTCTTGCGGGACGCGGCGACGAGCAGCGGGTGGCCGAGCGCCCGGAGGCGGTCGAGCCGGGCCAGGAGGGCGAGGTCGTGGTCGGCGCCCTTGGAGAAGCCGAGCCCGGGGTCGACGATCACGCGGCCGGGGGCGATGCCGCCCTCCAGCACGGCGTCCACGCGCGCGCGGAGTTCGTCGACGACCTCGGTGACGACGTCGTCGTAGGTGCCCTGCACGTTGCCGCCCTCCAGCAGGCCGCGCCAGTGCATGACGACGAAGGGGGCGCCGGCGTCGGCGACCACGGGGATCATGCCGGGGTCGGAGAGACCGCCGCTCACGTCGTTGACGAGCGCGGCGCCCGCCGCGAGGGACTGCTCCGCGACGGAGGCGCGCATGGTGTCGACGGAGATCGTGACGCCCTCGGAGGCGAGGCCCCGGACCACGGGTATGACGCGTTTGAGTTCCTCGGCCTCGTCGACACGCGTGGCACCGGGACGGGTGGACTCGCCGCCGACGTCGATCAGGTCGGCGCCCTGGGCGACCAGGTCGAGGCCGTGCTTGACGGCGGTCGTCGTGTCGAACCAGCGGCCACCGTCGGAGAAGGAGTCGGGCGTCACGTTCACGACGCCCATGACCGCGCAGCGGTCCCAGTGGGGGAGGCCCGAGACGTGAAGGTGTCCGCTGCTGTTGCTCATATGTTCAGCGTAGGCGTTGGGCGGGGAGGGGGAGCACCTGGATCAGGGGGCACGGACGGAAGCCGGCTCCGAGTCGGGAGTCGGGAGCCGGGAATCCGAGTCCGGAGTCCGAGCCGGGAGCCGGGAGCCCGGGGACGGGGCCCGGACTGCGGTCCGGTATTTCCGGCAAGGGTGGGACGGGTGGCGGGTGTATCGCGATCCCGGCGGTCGTCCCGGAAAGCGGCGGGGCGATTCGGGCGCCTCGGGATGTGCCCGGGGATGCGCCCCGGGCGCGACTTCCTCACCCGGAAGCAGGTTTTCCGGGCGGAAGCCGGAGGGGGCCGGCGGGTGCCGAGGGAGCGGTGCGGGCGGTGCCCGGGGCGGGCTCGGCAGCCGGTGCGGGAGGCGGCCCGGGGAGGGTCGGGGGTGTACCGGAAGCGGCTTACCGCCCGAAAATGATCTTGATAATTGCGGCGCGGGTCTATTCACGGTTCGGTGGAGTTCCCTGATGCCCTGTGAAAGCCCTGGTGTGGCTTTGTTTTTACGGGGCGGGGCTCCATCATTCGCCTCCGCGCGGTAAGTTTCTGGCCATGTCACGTGGACGTCACCGCCATTCCCCGCCCCTGCACAGGATGTTGCCCCCGTCGGCGATCGCAGGCGTCTCACTCGTCTGCGCCCTGGGGCCCTGGGTGTTCACACAACCGATGACGCTTCGCCTCCTGGCCGCCGCGGCGGCGGCCACGGCGGTCCTCGGTGCGGTCGTGATGCGGCACTGGGACGCCCAGGCCGGCAAGCAGGTCGCCGAACTCGCGCGCGCGCGTGCCAGTGACGAGTGGCGTTTCGAGGAACGGGTCGCCGAACTGGAGTCCGAACTCGACGAGTCGCGCGAGCTGCGCGTCAAGCTGGAGCAGCGGCTGCGCGCCAAGCGTGCGGAGCTCGCCGGACTGCGCAACGAGCACGCGGCACTGCTCAGGCGGTACGCCGCGGCGGAGACCGACCGGGCGACCGTCCTGGAGGAGCGCCGGGTGCTCGAGATCGAGGCGGCGGTTCCGGCCCGCGCGTTGACGGCGGGACCGTCGGCCGCCGGGACCGGTGCCGGGCCCGACGACGAGGCGACCGTGCCGGCGGCCAGGACCGGGCTCGGGAGCGGGACCGGAACCGGGGGCGGGACGACGACCGGGCCCGAGGCGACCGCGGACGGTGCGGAGGAGGCCGGCCGGACCACGGCTTCCCGGGCCTTCTCGCAGGCAGGGGCCACGCTGTTCATGCGGGCCAACGAGGCGCTGGCACGGCTCGCCGGCCACGGTGCGGGCGACGCGGACGGAGCCGGCGACGACCGCCCCGCGCGGGACGTCGCCGGTGCCGGTGCCGCGGCCGGGGAGGTCGCCACGGAGGCCGTGGCGACGCCGGCCGACGGGGTGCCGGCCGACGCCGGCACCCCCCGGGGCGGCCACGTGGCCGGGGGCGGTTCCGCACCGGCCGAGGACGACACCCGGCCCCGTCGCACCGCCGGCTCCCTCCGGAGCGGCAGCACCCCCGAGGACGACGACCCCGAGCCCACCACGTCGGGGAAGCCGGAGCAGTCGCCGGAGGACGAGGCCCAGGGGCGGCCCGAGGCGGTCGCCGAGGACGGGAGCGCGACCGCCTCCCTCGGCCCGGACACCGGCACCACGCCCGAGCAGTCGGGCCGGCCGGCCGAGTCCGCGGAGTCCGCCCAGCCCGCCCCGTCGGCCCCGCCCGGAAGTTCCGTGCGGAGGCCCTCCGGACACTTCACCGTGCCGACCGCGGTCGCGGTGGTACCGCAGACGGAGCCCGTGCGGCGCCCGGTGTCCGACGGCACCTTCGACTTCTTCGGTACGCAGAAGGAGGCGGAGGACGACGCCGACGCGGCCGAGGAGGCGCCGGCCTCCCTACGGCCCAGGACGAGCCGGAGTCCGGGCCGGCCGGCGACGCACGGGGCGTCGGCCGGGTCATCGACCTGACGGCGCACGACGAGCCGGAGCCTGCAGACGAGGAGACCGGGGCCGGGGCCGGAACCGAGACGCGGACCGGGGCCGGGGCCGGGACCGAGACGCGGACCGAGACCGGCACGAAGGGGCTGCGCAGCGCGGTCTCCTGACGGAGGGCGGCGAGAGCACACGGCACCACGACGTGGCCACGTGAACGGGGTCCCGCACGGAAGACGTGCGGGACCCCGTTCACGTGGCCGGGCCTGACCCCGAGCGCCCGGTGGCCGGGTCAGGCCATCCACCGGTCCGGGCGGGCGTCCCGGCGGCCGGTCCGGGACCGTTCGGCCTGGGCCCGCAGCAGCTCAGCCGCCTCGCCGGCGTCCCGGAGCCGGGCCACCACGGACTTGTTGGCCCCGGTGTCCACATGGACGTCCGCGACGCCCCTGGCACGCTGCCAGGGCCCCTGGACCAGCCGTACGCTCTGCACCTTGGCGTGCGGCACCAGGGCGACGGTCCGGGTCAGCCGGCCGTGCCGGGCGGCGAACACGGTGTCGGTGACGGCGAGTCCGTAGCCACGCCACCACGCCGGCACGCACCACCGCGCGCGCCGCGGCGGCCGGGACAGCTCCGCGTGCGACGGCACACCGACGCCGGGCAGCACCCGCGCGACGACGGACTCGGCGATCTCGCGCGGGGCGACCGGCAGCAGCAGGGAGTTGGACGAGCCCGCCACGTCGAGCTCCACCCGTACCCAGCCCCGGCGCCGCCACAGCAACGGCTCCACGATCCGCACGGTCTGCACCCGCCCCGGCGGCACCGTCTCGTGCGCCCGGTCGAGGAGCCCGTGGTCGATGCGCAGCCCGTCGGGCGACTCGCCCAGCGTCCAGTCGTACTCGGAGACGAACCGGCCGACGCTGCTCGCGCCCGCCGCGCCGAGCAGCGGCACGGCGGTGGCGAGGATCGTCCACAGGCTGTCGGTGACCATCCACAGCGGCGGCAGCACGACGGCGGCGACGATCAGCCACACCCAGGTCGTGCCGGTCAGCACGAGGGACAGGGCGAGGACGCCGGGCGGCACGCGCAACAGCTGCCGGGACGGCGCCTCGCCCACCTCGTGCGCCGTCTCGGGCGCGAAACCGGCCGCCCGCGCAAGCAGTTCGGCCCGCAGCGCGCGGGCGTGGTCGGCCCCCAGGAAGGCCAGCTCGTCCTTCTTGTCGGTCCCGATGACGTCGAGTTTGAGCTTCGACACGCCCGCGACCCGCGCGAGCAGCGGCTGGGTGACGTCGATGGCCTGGATCCGCTCCAGCCGGATGTGCGCGGTGCGCCGGAACAGCAGACCGGTGCGGATGCGCAGTTCGCTGTCGGTCACCGCGAAGTGGGTGAACCACCAGGTCAAGAAGCCGTAGAGGGCGGCGGCCGGGATCAGGACGCCGATACCGACGAGCAGTGTGGTCGTCGTCAGCCGGGTCAGCTGGCGCTGCGCCTGGTCCGGGTCGTGCAGCGCCCACCCGATGACGACCGCGACGGGCGCCCACGCCCGCCTGAGCGGTGTGACGGGGTGCAGCCGGCGCTCGATCACGGGCCGCCGCTCGCGTACCTCCCCGGGGGTCTCCTGGGCGGTCACAGCCCCGCCGATCGGGCCTCGCCCAGCTCAGTGAGCCGGTCGCGCAGTCGTTCGGCCTCGGCCGGGACGAGACCGGGGATGGTGGCGTCGGTCGCCGCGGCCGCCGTGTGCAACTGCACGCTGGCCAGCCCGAAGTGCCGTTCGACGGGCCCGGACGTGACCTCGACCAGCTGCATCCGCCCGTACGGCACGACCGTCTCCTGACGCCACAGGACGCCCCGGCTGATCAGCAGGTCGTCGGAGCGCTCGGCGTACCGCCAGGAACGCCAGTTGCGCTCCAGCATCACCCAGCCCCAGACCGTCACGGCCAGCGGCAGCAGGGCGAAGGCCGCCCAGCCGGGCCCGGCCAGCAGACCCGGGCCCAGCCCGGCGGCCAGGGTGAGCAGCCCCAGCCACACCACCAGCATCAGCCGGCGCACCTTCAACAACCCCGGCGGCAGCGCGATCCACCGCGGCTCGTCACCGGGGGCCGCCGGCGCGCCGACGGTCACCGCCGCCTCGGCGGGCTGTTCCGGCTGTCGCGGCTGTCGCGGTCCCGCTGTACCCGTGTCGTGCGGGTTGCCCGTCTCCATGGCCCCAGCGTACGTAGGGGAGACTGTGCCCATGACTCCTACGACGGAGACCACGGTCGGCATCGGCGGTGCCGCGGAGAGCACCGACATGGTGCTCAACATCGGGCCCCAGCATCCGTCCACGCACGGCGTGCTGCGGCTGAAGCTGGTCCTGGACGGTGAGCTGATCACCAGCGCGGAGCCTGTGATCGGCTATATGCACCGGGGCGCGGAGAAGCTGTTCGAAGCGCGGGACTACCGGCAGATCATCATGCTGGCCAACCGTCACGACTGGCTGTCGGCGTTCTCCAACGAGCTGGGCGTGGTCCTCGCCGTGGAGCGGATGCTCGGCATGGAGGTCCCCGAGCGCGCGGTGTGGCTGCGCACGCTGCTCGCGGAGCTGAACCGGGTGCTCAACCACCTGATGTTCCTCGGCTCCTATCCGCTGGAACTCGGCGGCATCACCCCGATGTTCTACGCCTTCACGGAGCGCGAGGAGCTCCAGCACGTGATGGAGGAGGTCTCCGGCGGGCGCATGCACTACATGTTCAACCGCGTGGGCGGCCTCAAGGAGGACCTTCCGGCGGGATGGACCGCACGCGCGCGCGGCGCCGTCGCCGACGTGCGCTCCCGCATGGACCGCTTCGACGACCTGGTGCTCGGCAACGAGATCTTCCGCGGCCGCACGCGCGGTGTCGGCGTCCTGTCCCCGGAGGCCGTGCACGCGTACGGGGTGAGCGGGCCGATCGCCCGTGCCTCGGGCGTCGACCTCGATCTGCGCCGCGACGAGCCGTATCTCGCCTACGGAGAGCTGGCGGACGTCCTGAAGGTCGTGACCCGAGAGGAGGGCGACTGCCTCGCCCGCTTCGAATGCCTCCTGGAGCAGACGTACCACGCCCTCGACCTCGCCGAGGCCTGCCTCGACCGGCTCGCCGACCTGCCCCCCGGCCCCGTCAACCAGCGGCTCCCCAAGGTGCTCAAGGCGCCCGAGGGGCACACGTACGCGTGGACCGAGAACCCGCTCGGCATCAACGGGTACTACCTGGTCAGCAAGGGCGAGAAGACGCCGTACCGGCTGAAGCTGCGCTCGGCGTCCTACAACAACGTCCAGGCGCTCACCGAACTGCTGCCGGGGACGCTGGTCTCGGACATGGTGGCGATCCTGGGGTCGATGTTCTTCGTCGTGGGGGACATCGACAAGTAGTCGACGACAAGTAGTCGACGACAAGTGGTCGACGAGGAGCAGTCGACGAGAGGGGGAGCGGGGCGCGGGAGCGGGCAGGCGGGGCGCGGGAACGGGGAGCCGCAGGGGGTCAGACGGGGCCCGGGGCCGCGAGCACGTCCGGGATCCCGACCGGCTGCAGCAGCCACCCGAAGTCGCCGAGTCCGCCCGGCGCGACGAGTTCGGCGGCCTCCGAGGCGGCCGCCAGGGCCCGCACGTAGCCGGCGGGGTCGGTGGACGCGAGGGTGAGCGGTGGACGCGAGCCGGTGAGACCCAGGGCGCGCAGGGCGGCCCGCTGCGGGAGCAGGCGTGCGCCGGGGAGCGCGCAGGCCGCCGCGCAGGCGTCCAGGGCGACATGCGCGGTGATGTCGCACGACCCGTCCGGCACGGGTGTCGTCTCCCGCCCTTCCCGGAATCCCGTCAGCGTCCCGAACGGCGGGCGCGCGTCCGCCGTGTGCGCGTAGTCCACGGCGGCGGCGAGCCCGCGCGCGAGCACCCCGACCGCCGACGCCCAGGCCAGGTCCCGGGGCAGTCCGATCTCCGCCCGCAGCCCCACTTCGCTCGCGGCCTCGGCGGCGGTCTCCGGGGCGGCCTCCCCGTCCGCCACGGCCTCCTCGCCGCCCCCCGCGGATCGTTCGGCCGTCAGCGGCCACCACCGGGCGAGCCACTCCGCCTCCGGGCCCGTGACCGGCGGCCCGAGCCGCTCCGTTCCGTCGTCGGCCACCAGGACCAGGTGCAAGACGCCCGCCGGGCCGACCTCGGCGACCTCCAGCGGCACGTTGTCCAGCCACTCGTTGGCGAACAGCAGCCCCGTGATCCGCTCCGGTGGCTCGGCCCGCCACTCGATCCGCCGGTCGAGACCGCTGGGACGGCCGGCGAGTTCGACGGCGTACGGACGCGTGCGTGCCGCCACGTCGGCGGGCAGTGCGGCGAGCACACCGGTGGCGAGTTCGCCCCGGCCCGCCGCCATGTCCACGAAATCGAGCACCGCGGGCCGGCCCAGCGCCTCGTCGACCCGGCACAGCAGACGCGCCACGGCCCCCGCGAACAACGGGGAGGCGTGCACCGACGTACGGAAGTGCCCGGCGGGGCCCTCCGGCCTGCGGTAGAAGCCGTCCGGCCCGTACAGAGCCGCCCGGGTCGCCGCCCGCCACCCGCGCGGGCCGCCGTGTGCCCCCGCCTCCGCCGTCGCCGTCGTCATCGGCCCAGGTTACGTGCGAGGCCGTGCCGGGCCTCCACCTTGCGGAGTACGTGTGCGGACCGGGGATCGACCCTCCGGTTGACCCCTGCACGCATGTGGCTTCCCTACGCTGGGTCACGTGCAGCGCCTCTACGATTTTCTCCGCAGACACCCGGCATGGGTCGACGGCTTCTGGGCCCTCGTCCTGTTCGGGATTTCGGTGGTCGGCGGATCGGCCGTGGAGGAGGCCGAGGGGACCGCTCCGGCGGCCGTGACCGTGCCGGTCATGCTGCTGCTGTCGCTGGTCGTCGCGCTGCGCCGCCGGATGCCGGAGCGGATGCTGGTCCTGGCCGTCGTGGTGGGCGTCCTCCAGGTGGTCCTGGACATGGCGCCGGTGCCGGCCGACTTCGCAATGCTGGTGATCGCCTACACGGTCGCGGCCGTCGGGGCCCGCTGGGCGTCCCGTCTCGCGCTGGGCGCCGGTCTGTGCGCGGCGCCGGTCGCGCAGGCACGCTGGCCGCTCGACGACGTGAGCGTGGCGGGCAACATCGCCATGGTGATATTCCAGACCGTGCCCTTCGTCCTCGCCTGGGTGCTCGGTGACTCCATACGCACCCGGCGTGCCTACTTCGCCCAGCTCGAGGAGCGCGCCGCGCGGCTCGAGAAGGAGCGCGAGGCTCAGGCGAAGGTCGCGGTCGCCGCCGAACGCGCCCGCATCGCGCGCGAACTGCACGACGTCGTCGCGCACAACGTGTCGGTGATGGTGGTGCAGGCCGACGGCGCCGCCTACGTCCTCGACGCGGCCCCCGACCAGGCGAAGAAGGCCCTGGAGACGATCTCCTCCACCGGCCGCCAGGCACTGGCCGAGATGCGCCGCCTGCTCGGCGTGCTGCGCACCGGTGAGCACCAGGAGGCCGGGGAGTACGTACCGCAGCCCGACGTGCGGCAGATCGAGGACCTCGTCGAGCAGTGCCGGGGGTCCGGACTGCCGGTGGACTTCAAAATCGAGGGCACCCCGCGTCCGCTGCCCAGCGGCCTCGAACTCACCGCCTACCGCATCGTGCAGGAGGCGCTCACCAACACCCGTAAGCACGGGGGGCCCAACACGGGCGCCAGCGTGCGCCTGGTGTACTTCGACGACGGCCTCGGCCTGCTCGTCGAGGACGACGGCAAGGGCGCCCCGCACGAGCTGTACGAGGAGGGCGGGTTCGACGGCCAGGGCCACGGTCTGATCGGCATGCGCGAGCGGGTCGGTATGGTCGGCGGCACCCTGGACGCGGGTCCGCGGCCCGGCGGAGGATTCCGGATCAGTGTCCTGTTGCCCCTCAAACCCGTTCATTGACACCTGAACGCTTGCGCACGCCCTTTATTGACACCTGTAACACCTTCTGAGACGGAAGAGGCCCCGATGGCGATCCGCGTGATGCTCGTCGACGACCAGGTGCTGCTGCGCACCGGGTTCCGGATGGTGCTCGACGCCCAGCCGGACATGGAGGTCGTGGCGGAGGCGGGCGACGGCGTGGAGGCCCTCCAGGTGCTGCGGTCCACCGCCGTCGACGTGGTGCTCATGGACGTCCGGATGCCGAAGCTGGACGGGGTGGAGACCACCCGCCGGATCTGCGCGGACACCGACCCGCCGAAGGTGCTGATCCTGACCACCTTCGACCTCGACGAGTACGCCTTCTCCGGCCTGAAGGCGGGAGCCTGCGGCTTCATGCTCAAGGACGTGCCGCCCGGCGAACTGCTCACCGCGATCCGCGCGGTGCACAGCGGCGACGCCGTGGTCGCCCCGTCCACCACCCGCCGGCTCCTGGACCGCTTCGCCCCCATGCTGCCGAGCACCACCGAGCAGCCCCAGCACAAGGAGCTGGAGCGGCTCACCGGGCGGGAACGGGAGGTCATGGTGCTGGTCGCGCAGGGCCTGTCCAACGGTGAGATCGCGGCCCGCCTGGTGCTGTCGGAGGCGACCGTGAAGACCCACGTGGGCCGCATCCTGACCAAGCTGGGACTGCGGGACCGGGTGCAGGTGGTGGTCCTCGCCTACGAGACGGGACTGGTCCGGGCCGGCGGGCAGGACTGACCCTGCGCACCGGGCCGACCGGGAGTCCCCGCGTCGGTAGGGGCTGCGCATGCTGCTGTGGATCAACGGCCCCTTCGGGGGCGGCAGGACGCAGACCGTGTACGAGGTGCGGCGTCGTCTCCCGGGCAGTGTCGTCTGCGATCCGGAGCACGCCGGATTCGGGCTGCGCCGCATGCTGCCGCCAGAACTGCGGGGGGACTTCCGGGAACCGGCCTCCTGGCGGCAGGGTGTCGTCGAGGTCCTCGACCTCGCGCCGACCCGGCACGACGGCGTCGTGATCGCGCCCATGACGGTCACGGACTCCCGCTGCTTCGCCGCGACCGTCGGCCGGCTGCGCGAACGCGGCCACGAAGTCCACCACTTCACCCTCCTCGACGAACGGGAGACGGTGCTGAGGCGGCTGCGTGGACGCGGCCTCGGGCGCCTCCTGCGCCGCGCCGTCGGAAAGAAAGCGGACCCGAGCCGGGACGGTTGGGCCGTGGACCGGCTCGACCACTGTCCGGAGCGGCTCGTCGGGCCGAAGTTCACCGAGCATCTGTGGACGGACCACACGACCGTCCCGAAGACGGCGGACCGCATCGCCGTACTGGCCGGGCTGGAGCCGTCCCCCCACCACCACGGGGGGGCGGCTCCGGACCCGGCTGCGGCAGGCGCGTGTCGGCATCCGGCACATCCGCTTCGACCGAGGCACCGTCGTACACGGACCGGCCGCGGCCGACCGGGGACGCTGAAGGGGGCCGACGCCCCTACGACGGGTTCCCGGCCCCTCACGTCCTCACGTCCTCACGGCTTCGTCAGCCGTCAGCCGTCGCGCGAAGTCCGAGGCCGCGGCCCGCACGTCGTCGGCCGTCCACTCCAGGGCCGCGGCCCGCACGTACACCTCCGTGGACGACAGGCCCGGCCCCTTCGGGTCCCAGTGGTTGGCGAACAGGACGGTTCCCGTCTCCTCGGCCGCCCGGATCGCCGCCTCCGCGACGACACCGGCGTCGTACGGCAGCCAGACCTGGAAGTCGTGGGTGTGCGGCACCTCGGGGTGGACGCGGGACCAGGGCAGTCCTCCCGCCTCCAGGCCCTCGCGCAGCGCGGCGGCCACCACGCGCGCGTGGGTGACGTACTCGGGCAGCCGGGGCAGCTCCCGCTCCAGGCCGATCAGCGCCGACAGCGCGGTCGGGAACTGCTGGAAGACGTTGCCGCCGTACCGGTGCCGCCAGGCCTTCGCCTCCTCGGCCAGCGTCGCCGGACCGGCGAGCGCCGCGCCGCCGAAGCCGTCGAGGGACTTGTAGAACGACACGTAGACGCTGTCCGCCAGGGCGGCGATCTCCTCCAGTGGACGGCCGAAGTGCGTCGTGCACTCCCACAGCCGGGCCCCGTCGAAGTGGACCACGGCCTCGCGTTCCCGCGCGGCGTCCACCACCTCGGTCAGCTCCTCCCAGGTGGGCAGGACGAAACCGGCGTCCCGGAGGGGAAGTTCCAGCATCAGCGCGCCGAAGGGCTCGTCGAAGTCCCGCACCTCGGCGGCGGTCGGCATCCGGGGCTCGCTGGTCACCCGCACCGGACGCAGGCCGCCGACCCGGCTGAACGCGTTCCGTTCATGGACCTCGGGGTGGCTGAGCCCGTGCAGCGCGACCACGGGGCTGCCGCTGAGGCCCGCCCAGCAGCGCAGGGCCACCTGCTGGGCCATTGTTCCGGTCGGGAAGAACGCGGCTGCCTCGGTGCCCAGAAGCCCGGCGACCCGTTCCTCCAGCGCCTCGACGACGCCGCCGCCGTAGAGGTCGGCCGCCTCGTCCAGGTCGTACACGCTGCCCGCCGCCTCCAGCAGGGCCAGCCGCTCCCGGAGCGGCCCGAGGAAACCGAGGCGCGCGAGCACGCGCGGGGCGCTGCGCCAGGCGGCGATCCGCCGCTCCCGGAGCTTTTGACCCGGTTCCCGTTCTGTCTCCCGGTCCGGGTCCGGGCTCGGACCCGGTCCCGCTCCCGCTCCTGGTCCTGGTCCCGCTCCTGGTCCTGGTCCCGCTCCCGCTCCTGGTCCTGGTCCCGCTCCTGGTCCCGGTCCTGGTCCCGGTCCTGGTCCCGCTCCTGGTCCCGGTCCTGGTCCCGGTCCTGGTCCCGGTCCTGGTCCCGCTCCTGGTCCCGGTCCTGGTCCCGGTCCCGGTCCTGGTCCCGCTCCTGGTCCCGGTCCCGGGCCTGGCCCGGTCCGCCGTCCGTCCTGTGCCGCGGTGCGGTTCTCCGCCGTATCGCCCATGCCCGGGATCATCCCGCGTACGGGTGGGCCCGGGCACCCGGGTTTTCCCCGCGGAACCCACACCCTGTGGACACGTGCCGTGGACACGTGTGCGCCCGGGAGCCGCCCGCGTTTCGCGTTAACATGACGAGAAATCGTCCGGTACCCCGAGCGGACTGGAACGGGAAGGCCGTCGCCGCGTGAACACAAGCCCACAGCCGGATCCCAGGGACCGCCCCGCGCGGCTCAGCGTCGGTGTGGTCGGCGCCGGGCGCGTCGGCCCCGCCCTGGCCGCGTCCCTGCGGCTCGCCGGCCACCGTCCGGTGGCCGTGTCCGCCGTCTCCGCCGCCTCCCGAGGGCGCGCCGGGCAACTGCTCCCCGACGTGCCGGTGGTCGCGCCCGCCGAGGTGCTGGAGCGGGCCGAACTGGTGCTGCTGACCGTCCCGGACGACGCGCTGCCGGGGCTGGTGGCCGGGCTCGCCGAGACGGGTGCGGTACGGCCGGGCCAGCTCCTCGTGCACACCTCCGGCCGGTACGGCGCGAAGGTGCTGGACCCCGCCCTGCGGGCCGGCGCGCTGCCGCTGGCCCTGCACCCGGCGATGACGTTCACCGGCACCCCCGTCGACGTGCAGCGGCTCGCCGGATGCTCCTTCGGCGTCACCGCGCCGGAGGAACTGCGGCTGGCCGCCGAGGCCCTGGTGATCGAGATGGGCGGCGAACCGGAGTGGATCGCCGAGGAGAGCCGCCCGCTCTACCACGCGGCCCTCGCCCTGGGCGCCAACCATCTGGTCACCCTGGTCGCCCAGTCCCTGGAGCTGCTGCGCACCGCCGGGGTCGGGGCCCCCGACCGGATGCTCGGCCCGCTGCTCGGCGCCGCCCTGGACAACGCCCTGCGCTCCGGCGACGCGGCCCTCACCGGCCCCGTCGCGCGCGGTGACGCCGGCACCGTCTCCGCCCATGTCACCGAGCTGCGCCGGCACGCCCCGCAGACCGTCGCCGGCTATCTGGCGATGGCCCGCGCGACCGCCGACCGCGCCCTCGCCCACGGCCTGCTGAAGCCGGAACTCGCCGAGGACCTCCTCGAGGTACTCGCCGACGGGACCACGGGCACCACCGGCGAAACGGGCACCACCGGCGACGGCGAAGGGAACCCCCGATGACCACCACCCTGCTGCGCACCACCGACGACCTGCACGCACGCGCGCGCACGGGCCGCCGCGCCGTCGTGATGACCATGGGCGCCCTGCACGAGGGCCACGCCACCCTGATCCGCGCCGCGCGCGACCTCGCGGGCCCCGCGGGCGAGGTCGTGGTCACCGTCTTCGTCAACCCGCTGCAGTTCGGCGAGGGCGAGGACCTCGACCGGTACCCGCGCACCCTGGACGCCGACCTCGGGCTCGCCGGGCAGGCGGGCGCGGACGTGGTCTTCGCCCCGTCGGCCGACGAGGTCTATCCGGGCGGCGAGCCCCAGGTCCGGGTCAACGCCGGCCCCATGGGCGCACGTCTGGAGGGCGCCGCCCGCCCGGGTCACTTCGACGGCATGCTCACCGTCGTCGCCAAACTGCTGCACCTCACCCGTCCCGACGTCGCCCTGTACGGCCAGAAGGACGCCCAGCAGCTCGCGCTGATCCGTCGCATGGTGCGTGACCTGGACTTCGGCGTCGACATCGTCGGCGTCCCCACCGTCCGCGAGGCCGACGGGCTGGCCCTCTCCAGCCGCAACCGCTACCTCTCCGCCACGGAGCGGCGCACCGCGCTCGCCCTGTCCGGAGCCCTGTTCGCCGGACGGGCCCGGCACGCCGCGCAGGAGGCGCTGCACGCGCGGGCCCGCGAAGTGCCCGCCACGCGTGCGCGCGCCGAGGCGCTGAGCGCGCTCGGGGAGTCCCGCGCGGCGGCCGACGCACACGCCGTCGCCACGGCCGGCGGCCCCGGCGCCGTCCGCGCCGCAGCCCGCCAGGTCCTCGACGCGGCCGCCCGCTTCACCCCGCCGCTCACCCTGGACTACCTGGCTCTGGTCGACCCCTCGGACTTCACCGAGATCGGCGACGGCTTCACCGGCGAGGCCGTCCTCGCCGTGGCCGCCCGGGTCGGCACGACCCGCCTGATCGACAACATCCCCCTGACCTTCGGCACCCTCGGAGCCGCCTCGTGACCAGCACCGGCATACGACTGCACGCCCCCGCGCCCGGGTGGTCCATCGAGGCGGACGTCGTGGTCGTCGGCTCGGGCGTGGCCGGACTGACCGCCGCGCTGCGCTGCGAGGCCGCCGGGCTGGCCACGGTCGTCGTGACCAAGGCCCGGCTCGACGACGGTTCCACCCGTTGGGCCCAGGGCGGCATCGCCGCGGCCCTCGGCGAGGGCGACACCCCCGAACAGCACCGGGACGACACCCTGGTCGCCGGGGCGGGCCTGTGCGACGAGGAGGCGGTCCGCCTCCTCGTCACCGAGGGCCCCGACGCCGTACGCCGTCTCATCGCCACCGGCGCCCACTTCGACGAGTCCGAGGAGGGCAGCCTGGAACTCACCCGTGAGGGCGGTCACCACCGCCGGCGCATCGCGCACGCGGGCGGGGACGCCACCGGCGCGGAGATCTCCCGCGCCCTGGTCGAGGCCGTACGGGCGGTCCGGAGGGGGGAGCGCGAAACGCTCTCGGGCAAGGGCGGCGGCGGGCGACGGGCGGGACTGCGCACGATCGAGAACGCGCTCGTCCTGGACCTGCTGACCGACGCCGAAGGGCGCAGCGCGGGCGTGACCCTGCACGTCATGGGGGAGGGCCAGCACGACGGCGTGGGGGCCGTGCACGCTCCCGCGGTGGTGCTCGCCACCGGTGGCATGGGGCAGGTCTTCAGCGCGACCACGAACCCCTCCGTCTCGACCGGCGACGGGGTGGCCCTGGCCCTGCGCGCGGGTGCCGAGGTCAGCGACCTCGAGTTCGTGCAGTTCCACCCGACCGTCCTGTTCCTCGGCCCGGACGCGGAGGGCCAGCAGCCCCTGGTCTCCGAGGCGGTACGCGGTGAGGGCGCCCACCTGGTCGACGCCGACGGCGTGCGCTTCATGGTGGGGCAGCACGAGCTCGCCGAGCTCGCCCCGCGGGACATCGTCGCCAAGGGCATCATGCGCCGGATGCGGGAGCGGGACGCCGAGCACATGTACCTCGACGCCCGGCACTTCGGCGCCGACATGTGGGAGCACCGTTTCCCGACGATCCTCGCGGCCTGCCGCGCCCACGGCATCGACCCGGTCACCGAGCCGGTCCCGGTCGCCCCCGCCGCCCACTACGCCTCCGGCGGAGTCCGCACCGACTCCCACGGCCGCACCACCGTCCCCGGCCTCTACGCCTGCGGGGAGGTCGCCTGCACCGGCGTGCACGGAGCCAACCGGCTCGCCTCCAACTCGCTCCTGGAGGGTCTGGTCTACGCGGAGCGCATCGCCGCCGACATCGCCGCGAGCCGCACCGGGAACGCCCTCCGCGCAGGTGCGCCGCAGCCCCTCCCGGGCGCCGGGCGCCCCGGGCACCCCCTCCTTCCCGCGGAGGCCCGCTTCACCATCCAGCGGATCATGACCGGGGGGGCCGGGGTCCTGCGCTCCGCCGCATCCCTCGAGCAGGCCGCCGACGGGCTCCAGCGGCTGCACGCCGACGCCCGCGACGCCCTCGACGAGCAGGGCAAGACCGCCGAGCCCGGCGTCGACACCTGGGAGGCGACGAACCTCCTGTGCGTCGCCCGCGTCCTGGTCGCCGCCGCGCTGCGGCGCGAGGAGACCCGGGGCTGCCACTGGCGCGAGGACCGGCCCGAGCGCGACGACGCCGCCTGGCGCCGCCACGTCGTCGTACGGCTGAACCCGGACCGCACGCTGGCGGCGCACACCACCGACGCCACGGACTTCCCCCCGACTCTCCCCGACGCCCCGAACGCCCCGAACCTCCCGCCCCAGGCCCCTCAGGAGCAGTGACAGCAGTGACCACACCAGACCTTCCCCTCGCCCCGTCCGGCGGCTGCGGCGACGGCTGCGCCTGCGGCGCGGACGGCGACGAGAGCTACGACGAGACCTACCTGGAGTGCGGCCTCGACCCCACGCTCGCCCAGCTCCTGGCCGACGCCGGTCTGGACCCGGTGGAGATCGAGGACATCGCCCACGTCGCCCTCCAGGAGGACCTCGCCCACGGCGTGGACGTCACGACGGTCGCGACCATCCCCGAGGACGCCGTCGCCACCGCCGACTTCACCGCGCGGGAGGCGGGCGTCGTGGCGGGCCTCAGGATCGCCGAGGCGGTCGTCTCGGTGGTCTGCACGGCGGAGTTCGAGGTCGAACGGCACGTGGAGGACGGCGACCGGGTGGAAGCCGGCGACAAGCTCCTCTCCGTCACCACCCGTACCCGCGACCTCCTCACGGCGGAACGCAGCGCCCTGAACCTCCTGTGCCGCCTCTCGGGTGTCGCGACGGCCACGCGCGCGTGGGCGGACGTCCTGGAAGGAACGAAGGCCGAGGTCCGCGACACCCGCAAGACCACCCCGGGCCTGCGCTCCCTGGAGAAGTTCGCCGTGCGCTGCGGCGGCGGCGTCAACCACCGCATGTCGCTCTCCGACGCCGCCCTGGTCAAGGACAACCACGTGGTCGCCGCGGGGGGTGTCGCCCAGGCCTTCCAGGCCGTCCGGGAACGCTTCCCCGAGGTACCGGTCGAGGTCGAGGTCGACACCCTGCACCAGCTCCGCGAGGTCCTGGACGCGGGCGCCGACCTGATCCTGCTGGACAACTTCACCCCCGGCGAGTGCGAGGAGGCGGTGGCTCTCGTCGCCGGCCGCGCCGCCCTGGAGGCGTCCGGCCGGCTCACCCTCGACAACGCCAGGGCGTACGCCGACACGGGGGTCGACTACCTCGCCGTGGGCGCCCTCACCCACTCCTCGCCGATCCTGGACATCGGCCTGGACCTGCGAGCGGCTGAGTAGGGGCCGGCCATGCTGCTGACGATCGACGTGGGCAACACGCACACCACCCTGGGCCTGTTCGACGGCGAGGACATCATCGAGCACTGGCGGATCTCCACGGACGCGCGCCGCACCGCCGACGAGCTCGCCGTCCTCCTCCAGGGCCTGATGGGCATGCACCCCCTGCTCGGCGACGAACTGGGCGACGGCATCGACGGCATCGCCATCTGCGCGACCGTCCCCTCCGTCCTGCACGAACTCCGCGAGGTGACCCGCCGCTACTACGGCGACGTCCCCGCGGTCCTGGTCGAGCCGGGCGTCAAGACCGGCGTGCCGATCCTCACCGACAACCCCAAGGAAGTCGGCGCGGACCGCATCATCAACGCGGTCGCCGCCGTCGAGCTCTACGGCGGGCCGGCCGTCGTCGTCGACTTCGGCACCGCCACCACCTTCGACGCGGTCAGCGCGCGCGGGGAGTACGTCGGCGGCGTCATCGCCCCCGGCATCGAGATCTCCGTCGAGGCGCTCGGCGTCCGCGGTGCGCAGCTCCGCAAGATCGAGGTGGCCCGGCCCCGGAGTGTGATCGGCAAGAACACGGTCGAGGCGATGCAGTCCGGCATCGTCTACGGCTTCGCCGGCCAGGTCGACGGCGTCGTCCGCCGGATGGCCCGAGAGCTCTCCGACGACCCCGACGAGGTGACCGTCATCGCGACCGGCGGACTCGCGCCGATGGTCCTGGGCGAGAGCACCGTCATCGACGAGCACGAGCCCTGGCTGACCCTGGTCGGCCTGCGCCTGGTCTACGAACGGAACGCGTCGCGGCTGTAGCGCCTCCCGGGCGCGGCGCTCCGGGACCAGGCCGCGCGGGTCACGGGTGGCCGGCCCCGGGCCGTACGGGGGCGACCGGCCCGTGCAACGCCTCGTGGAGCGGGCCGGGGCCCGTGAGCCCGCGCCCCGCGCCCTGCGGCCCCGGGTGTTCCGGCCGCGGCCCGTGACCCATTCCCGGAAAGCGCCGCGGGCCGCGGAGCCGGTCCGCGGCCCCCACCCGGGTGGACCCGCACGCCGTACCCGCACGCCACACCCGTACGCTATGCGTTGTTTGTCCGATTAGCGCGTATCGTCGCCGCATGCCCACGCCCTACGGATCCCGCGGCGGCATGGCGTTCGGTGCGGAGGAGCTGCGTGTGCTCCGCCGCGCCCTCGCCCTCGCCCTGCACCCCACGTCCGCCTCGGCCGAAGACGTCCAGGACTGCCTCCGCCTCGCCGAATCCCTCGACGAGGCGACGCGGGAGGGCGTCCGGCTGCGCGCCTTCCTGGTGGCCGACCTCGGCCGCTACCGCGCAGCCCTCCCCGGCACCGTCGTCGGCTACCTCAGGCTTCTGGAGGAGGCGCTGGGTGCCGGCTACCGTCCCGACGCCGACGACCTCGCCGCCCTCCGGGCACTGCGCGGCACCCCCGCCGCCGCTCTCCTGGACCGCTGCCGGCTCCTCGCCGAGGAGGACGTACGCGCCCGCCTCGCCGGCCGTACGGTCCGCGTGGGCTCCGTGGGGTCCCCGTCCGGCGGCCCGTCCACCGGCCCGCTGTCCCGGGGCCCCCTGTCCGTCGTCCCCGCCTCCCGCACCCACCTCCTCGCCCTGCCGGGCGGCCAGGCCGCCGAGGACCCGGAGGAGGAGCCGGAGCGCAAGCCGTCCGCTCCCCGGCCCGAACCCGCGCGGGACCCCGCAGCCCCCGCACCCGGCAACCCGAAACCGGGCCGTCCCGTCCCCACCCCGGGAGAGGTCTTCCCCCGTCGCAAGCCGGCCCCGCCCCCGCAGGGCCGGCGGCTCGCCGTGGGCTGAGGGGCCTGCCGCGGAGCCGCCGCCCGCCCGTCCGTCGCACACCCACCCCCGCCCGGCCGTCGGCCGGGTCCTGGCTACCCTGGATCCATGGACTATGTCTCCGCGCTCCTGCCCCCGGCCGTCATGGCCGTCCTCTTCATCGGCGTGATCCGGGTGATCGTGAAGACCCAGGGCGGCGCCAACAAGACCAAGGAGGACGCCGCCGTGGACGCGGCCCTGGCCCGCGCGGAGGCGCCCCGGCAGGCCCCCGCCAAGACCGAGGCCTGACCGGCGGCTGCTCGGTCGCCCGCCGCCCGGCCGGCCGCGGGTGGTACTGAGGCGGGCGGCACGGAGGCGGGCCCGGCGTACGAGTCGAGCGCGACCGAGCGAGAGTTGTACGCCCTTTTTGTTCGCCTTCGCCGCTCTTCATGCATGATCGGCACGCCGTGGTGTGGATTTCGCACTATTGTTACGAGGTGTGCCTCGCCCATTGGGAGAACTCGAAGACGCGGTCATGACGCGGGTGTGGAAGTGGAACCGCCCGGTCACTGTCAGAGAAGTCCTCGAAGACCTGCAGAAGGAACGGTCCATCGCCTACACCACGGTGATGACCGTTCTGGACAATCTCCACCAGAAGGGCTGGGTGCGCCGCCAGGCGGAAGGCCGGGCCTATCGGTATGAGGCGGTCTCCACCCGTGCCGCGTACGCCGCCGCGCTGATGAACGAGGCCTGGTCGCAGAGCGACAACGCCGCCGCCGCGCTCGTCGCCTTCTTCGGGATGATGAGCGAGGAACAGCGCCAGGCCCTCACGGATGCCGTACGCGTCGCACCTCTTCCGGAAACCACGGAACAACGCCGGCCGGCCGAACAGCCGGGAACGGCGGAAGGGCCGGGAACGGCCGAACAGGCCGGATCGCCCGAACAACCCACGCCCGCGGAACCCTCCGTCGAGAACCCCGCCTCGGCCGAGGGTCCGCGCGGGCGATAGCGTCCGCTCATGTCAGCAGACAGCCCGGATGTCCCCGCAAAAGCCATCACCGTCCGACGGGCCCGCACCGGCGATGTCCCCGCCGTGCGCCGCCTCCTTGACGCCTACGTCCACAAGGGCATCCTGCTCGACAAAGCAACGGTGACGCTTTACGAGGCCATCCAGGAGTTCTGGATCGCGGAACGGGACGACAACGGGGAGGTCGTCGGCTGCGGCGCGCTGCACGTGATGTGGGAAGACCTCGCGGAAGTCCGCACTCTCGCGGTGAAGCCCGGGCTGAAGGGCGCCGGTGTGGGGCATCGCTTGATGGAGAAGCTGCTGCAGACCGCCCGCCGGCTCGGTGTTCGCCGTGTTTTCTGTCTGACCTTCGAAGTCGAGTTCTTCGGCAAGCACGGCTTCGTGGAGATCGGTGAGACGCCCGTCGACACCGATGTGTACGCCGAGCTGCTGCGTTCCTATGACGAGGGTGTCGCGGAGTTCCTCGGTCTCGAACGAGTGAAACCGAACACCCTGGGCAACAGTCGGATGCTTCTGCATCTGTGATCGTCTGCGTTCCGTACCCGGCACCTTGCGGCGGAGGCCCTCGGCGGGCGACGCCATGGCATATTGCGCACCCGCTTCCGTGGGCGCTTCGCCGCCGTGGCCTTGCCAGGTTCCCTATGTCCGAAACGCGCACGTTTCCGGACCGCGCGCGGGCAACGTGTCACTCCCCGGGGTTTGTGTTTTTCCGGCAAAAGCGGTTTGCTTTCCGACGTACTGCAGTAGTGGATATAACAGGGGACGGCGATACGGCGGACGCCGGTACACCCAGGCCCTGACGTTATCGACGAAAGGAAATCCGGTGGCACAGAAGGTTCAGGTCCTTCTTGTCGACGACCTCGACGGCGGCGAAGCGGACGAGACCGTGACGTTCGCGTTGGACGGCAAGACATACGAGATCGATCTCACCACCGCCAATGCGGACAAGCTCCGCGGCCTTCTCGAGCCTTACGTGAAGGGCGGCCGTCGTACGGGAGGCCGTGCTTCGGGCGGGCGTGGAAAGGCGCGTGCCGCTTCCGGCGGTGGCCAGGACACCGCGGCGATCCGCGCCTGGGCGAAGGAGAACGGCCACGAGGTCAACGACCGCGGCCGGGTCCCCGCGGCCATTCGCGAGGCCTACGAGCAGGCCAACGGCTGACTGTCGGTCCGTCCCGCCTCGCGCACCCCGGCCGGCGGCCGGGCACGGGCGCGCAGGAGCCGGATCCGGTGGCACTGCGTGGCCACCGTGTTCACCAGCCGTACGAGATCGGGGGCGCCCGCACGGCCCCCCGTCGCCGACAGTGTCGGCAGCGAGGCCTCGACCTCGCGCCCCGGCTCGGGGGGCCGCAGCCACACGGCGGCCCCCTGTGGACCGGGGTGGTCCGGTGGGAGCGGCCGGACCGCACCGTGGCCGACGGGCCCCGGGGGCGACGGAGCGTCGATGAACCCGCCCGCGCCGACCGCGGCCAGGTCGAGGGCCAGCGTGCCCCACTCCAGCCAGGCGAGCAGCCCCGGCAGTTCCTCCGCGCTGCCCGCGGCCACCAGCAGCCGCATCCGGCCGCCCTGCAGGGCCACCGGCCCCGGGAGTTCCAGGCGCTCCAGTGCCGCACGGCCGGCTTCGGCGGGGACGTCCAGGATGTCGAAGCGCACCCCCACCGGGAGGCGCACCGGGGAACCGGGCAGCGTCGGCCACCCTTGTTCGTCCTCGTACCAACGCCGGACCGGATCGCCCGGATCACTCGGACCGCCGGGACTGCCGGGACCGCTGGGACTGCCCGGATCGCTCGGATCGCCGGGACCGCCCGTCTCGTTCGTCCGGGCCGGATCACGCGGTCCGGTCGGCCGAGGGCGGCCCTGGGCCTTTTCGGCCGTGGTGGCGGAGCGGTGCGCGGGGGCGGACGGGTCCGAGGTGGCGGGGAGGGCGGAGGGGGCGGTGTCGGTCATGCCAGGCGCAACCTCCGTAAGACCGTTCCGGTCACGCCGAGTTCTCACTCGCATGCGAAGAGTGTCGAACGTGGGGGCGTGCGCGGACCCGGGGAGGCGCGAAGTTGTTCGCCCGTAGCGGAGGGAACTCCTGTATTCGGCATGGACTGTCGGTCGCAGCGGGTAGGACATCCCTAGTGGGAGAGGGGCGACACACGGGGTGGCACATCTCGCGTTCGCCATCGGCGTACTGGCGATAGGGGTAACTGCCTGGTCTGCGGGAACATCGTCTCGCACCATCGGGTTGGAGCATATGTCGGCGTTCGGGGTCAGGAGGCCATCGACGGTGTCGGCAGTTGGAATGAGCGGTCCCCGCTTGCGGGACTAAGCTGCGGAAGGACAGGGAGGGGAAGTTCCCCCCACTGCCTGACCGCTCTGAGGAGCGATTAACGATGTTCGAGAGGTTCACCGACCGCGCGCGGCGGGTTGTCGTCCTGGCTCAGGAAGAAGCCCGGATGCTCAACCACAACTACATCGGCACTGAGCACATCCTCCTGGGCCTGATCCACGAGGGTGAGGGTGTCGCCGCCAAGGCCCTTGAGAGCCTCGGGATTTCGCTCGAGGCGGTCCGCCAGCAGGTGGAGGAGATCATCGGCCAGGGCCAGCAGGCCCCGTCGGGTCACATCCCCTTCACCCCCCGTGCCAAGAAGGTGCTCGAGCTGTCGCTCCGCGAGGCGCTGCAGCTGGGTCACAACTACATCGGCACGGAGCACATCCTGCTCGGCCTGATCCGTGAGGGCGAGGGCGTCGCCGCCCAGGTCCTGGTCAAGCTGGGCGCAGATCTGAACCGCGT
The DNA here is from genome assembly GCF_000829695.1 of Streptomyces sp. NBRC 110035. GTDB lineage: Bacteria > Actinomycetota > Actinomycetes > Streptomycetales > Streptomycetaceae > Streptomyces. Next base: position 80,666 of record NZ_BBNN01000038.1, read on the forward strand.
GCGGCAGCAGGTCATCCAGCTGCTCTCCGGTTACCAGGGGAAGGAGACCGCCACTGCCGGCGGTCCTGCCGAGGGCACCCCCTCCACATCCCTGGTCCTCGACCAGTTCGGCCGGAACCTCACCCAGGCCGCCCGTGAGTCCAAGCTCGACCCGGTCATCGGGCGCGAGAAGGAGATCGAGCGGGTCATGCAGGTGCTGTCCCGCCGCACCAAGAACAACCCGGTGCTGATCGGTGAGCCCGGCGTCGGCAAGACCGCCGTCGTCGAGGGCCTCGCCCAGGCCATCGTCAAGGGCGAGGTGCCCGAGACCCTCAAGGACAAGCACCTCTACACCCTGGACCTCGGCGCCCTGGTCGCGGGCTCCCGCTACCGCGGTGACTTCGAGGAGCGCCTGAAGAAGGTGCTCAAGGAGATCCGCACCCGCGGCGACATCATCCTGTTCATCGACGAGCTGCACACGCTGGTCGGTGCGGGAGCCGCCGAGGGCGCCATCGACGCGGCCTCCATCCTGAAGCCGATGCTGGCGCGTGGTGAGCTCCAGACCATCGGCGCGACCACGCTGGACGAGTACCGCAAGCACCTGGAGAAGGACGCGGCCCTCGAACGCCGCTTCCAGCCGATCCAGGTCGCCGAGCCGTCGCTGCCGCACACCATCGAGATCCTCAAGGGTCTGCGTGACCGGTACGAGGCGCACCACCGTGTCTCGATCACCGACGAGGCGCTGGTGCAGGCCGCCACCCTGGCCGACCGGTACATCTCGGACCGCTTCCTCCCGGACAAGGCGATCGACCTGATCGACGAGGCCGGCTCGAGGATGCGCATCCGCCGGATGACCGCGCCGCCGGACCTGCGCGAGTTCGACGAGAAGATCGCCGGTGTCCGCCGGGACAAGGAGTCCGCGATCGACTCGCAGGACTTCGAGAAGGCCGCCTCCCTGCGCGACAAGGAGAAGCAGCTCCTCGCCGCCAAGGCCAAGCGGGAGAAGGAGTGGAAGGCCGGCGACATGGACGTCGTCGCCGAGGTCGACGGCGACCTGATCGCCGAGGTCCTCGCCACGGCCACCGGCATCCCGGTCTTCAAGCTGACCGAGGAGGAGTCCTCGCGTCTGCTGCGCATGGAGGACGAGCTCCACAAGCGGGTCATCGGCCAGAAGGACGCCGTCAAGGCGCTGTCGAAGGCGATCCGCCGTACACGTGCCGGTCTGAAGGACCCGAAGCGTCCCGGTGGCTCGTTCATCTTCGCCGGCCCGTCCGGCGTCGGTAAGACCGAGCTGTCCAAGGCCCTCGCCGAGTTCCTGTTCGGTGACGAGGACGCGCTGATCTCCCTCGACATGTCGGAGTTCAGCGAGAAGCACACGGTCTCGCGCCTCTTCGGTTCGCCCCCCGGCTACGTGGGCTACGAGGAGGGCGGTCAGCTGACGGAGAAGGTGCGCCGCAAGCCGTTCTCGGTCGTCCTCTTCGACGAGGTCGAGAAGGCCCACCCGGACATCTTCAACTCGCTGCTGCAGATCCTGGAGGACGGTCGCCTGACCGACTCCCAGGGCCGGGTCGTGGACTTCAAGAACACGGTCATCATCATGACGACCAACCTCGGCACCCGGGACATCTCCAAGGGCTTCAACCTGGGCTTCGCCGCCGCCGGCGACAAGAAGTCCAACTACGAGCGCATGAAGAACAAGGTGTCGGACGAGCTGAAGCAGCACTTCCGTCCCGAGTTCCTCAACCGTGTCGACGACGTGGTCGTGTTCCCGCAGCTGTCCCAGGAGGACATCCTTGCGATCGTCGACCTGATGATCGAGAAGGTGGACGAGCGGCTGAAGGACCGGGACATGGGCATCGAGCTCTCCCAGTCCGCCAAGGAGCTGCTGTCCACGAGGGGCTACGACCCCGTGCTGGGCGCCCGGCCGCTGCGCCGGACCATCCAGCGCGAGATCGAGGACTCGCTGTCGGAGAAGATCCTCTTCGGCGAGCTGCGTCCCGGCCACATCGTGGTCGTGGACACCGAGGGCGAGGGCGAGAGCGCGACCTTCACCTTCCGCGGTGAGGAGAAGGCGGCCCTGCCCGACGTCCCGCCGATCGAGCAGGCGGCCGGCGGAGCCGGCCCGAACCTCAGCAAGGACGCGTAAGCGCGTCAGCGCGTAACGCGTCAGCGTCACGGCAGCCGAAAGGGGCCGGTGCCCGGGAGGGGCACCGGCCCCTTTCGCATGTCGTGTCCCGGGTTACGAGAGCTGGCCGTCGTAGTCCGGCAGCTTGTAGGTCCTCTCGGCGTGGCCGCCCGAGAGGTCGGTGTCGTTGTTGCCGATGTTGGCGATGATCGTGTAGCCCTTCGACTCGATGTCGACGCGCTTGGCCGTCTTGTACGCGGCCACGTTCCGGAACAGGTCGGTGAGGCTGCGGACGTACAGCCCGGCGGACTCGTATCCGGCGTGGTCGAGGTTGTACTCGGTGAAGGCCTCGATGATGCCCGGCCGTGCGGTCACGAAGAACACCGCGACCCCGCGCTCCTGGGCGTACTGCGCGACCTCCAGGACCGGCTCGTTGGCCGGTGCCGGGAAGCTGAAGCCGAAGTCGGACTCCAGGGCGGTGTTGTCGATGTCGAGGACGATCGCCTGCTTCTCGCCCGGCCGCGGGTTCGCGATCCGCTGCTGCAACTGCGGCAGGGCCTGATCCATGACCGCCTGGCAGTCCCGCTGCCAGGTGTCGTAGTCGACGTCTGCGGCGGCCGCCGTGGCCGTCACGGCGGCCGCCGCGGAGGTGCCGGTGTCGGTCGCTGCCTGGGCGGGCACGGCCAGGGCCACCAGGGCAGCGGTGGAGACGGCGGTGACCGATGCGCGGCGCAGCCAGGGGCGTCGGCTTCTCATGTGGTGGGGGTCCTCTCGGGCTCGTAACGCTGCCAACGGGGCGATGTGTCGTGTGCATGTTCGTGGTGGAGGGTGACGCGAGGTGAACCGTAGGGTTACCGCGCGGTAGGCAGCCAGAGAGGCGCACGCCACATTTACGGAATGGCCGAACCCCGCCCCCGGTGACATGCTCCACAGGCGTTTCGTCCGGTACTAGCCGGAATAGTGGCGAAGCGCCGAAACGCAAAACGGACATTTAAGGTGAAACCTCGATCGGTCGGTCCTGAATGGGGCTTTCATCCGGTACGGGCGAGGTGTCAAGAGACGTCCATCTCACTGGGGAAGTACGAAGGACTGTCGTAGATAACCCTTTTTGTGCCTTTGTGGGCGGAGGGGTTACCAAGGGATGGCCACTTCGGAGTGGACCTGTTCGCCCGGTGGTTTTCCTTTGCTCCCTTCCTCGCGAGGTTCAGATGTCCCAGCGCGTCACGCCCCGTTCCTTCCTCACGTCCCACCTCCGCACCCGTGCGGCCGTCATGGCCGCCGGCATGGGAGTCACGGCCGTCGTGGGAGCCGGGATCGCGGCCGCCGCCGACACCACGGTCGTCGGCAGCGACACCGCCAAGGCCGTGCAGGCTCAGGCGGACGCCCAGGCCGAGGCCGCGAAGACCGAGGCCGCCGAGAACAAGAAGGCAGCCGCGGCGAAGAAGGCCGTGAAGGCCGAGAAGCCGGCTCAGCCCGCCAAGAAGAAGGCGTCCTGGGTCGACCCGGTGAAGAAGTACAAGATCTCCGCCAGCTACGCCCAGGCCGGCGGCATGTGGCAGTCCGCCCACAGCGGGCAGGACTACGCGGTCCCGAACGGCACCAAGGTCGTGGCCGTGCACGGCGGCACGGTCGCCAAGGCGGGTGGCAACGGCGCCGGTGACGGCCCGGCCTACGGCAACGCCGTGGTCATCAACCACGGCAACGGGACGTACTCCCAGTACGCCCACCTCTCCGAGGTGAACGTGCGGCCCGGTCAGGTCGTCAAGACCGGCCAGAAGATCGCCGCGTCCGGCAACACCGGCAACTCCAGCGGTCCCCACCTGCACTTCGAGGTCCGGACCAGCCCGAACTACGGCTCCGCGATCGACCCGGTCAAGTTCCTGCGCGGCAAGGGCGTGCAGTTCTGAGGGCTCCGGCCCCGCAGCCGGGTCCCGGCTCCGGGTCCCCCGGCCGGACACCCTAGGGAAGTGCCGGATAACTCCCGGTGTTCGTCGGCGCGTGTTCCGGCAGCCACAGCACGGCGACCGCCCCCTCGGCCGGCGCGTCCTCGGAGGCGCCGGCCGGCCGCACGGTGCGGAAGGTCAGCCGTGCCCCCAGCACCCGGGCCTGCCCGGCCGCGATGGTCAGGCCCAGACCGTGACCGCGTCCGGCCCGGTCCGTACTGCCGGTGCGGAACCGGCTCGGTCCCTCGGCGAGCAGGTCCGCGGGGAAGCCGGGCCCGTGGTCGCGGACCCGGACGACCCGCCCCTCGACGGAGACCTCGACGGGCGGCCTGCCGTGCCGGGAGGCGTTGGCCAGCAGGTTGAACAGCACCCGCTCCAGGCGCCGCGGGTCGGTGGTGACCTCCGACTCGTGCACCACGCGCACCGTGACGTCCGGGTCCTTCGCCGCGACCCGCCGGGCGACGAACTCGCCCAGCAGGATGTCCTGCAGCTCGGCCCGCTCGGACGCGCCGTCCAGCCGGGCCACCTCCAGGACGTCCTCGACCAGGGTGCGCATGGCCTTCGCCCGGTCCAGCACCAGTTCGGTGGGCCGGCCGGGCGGCAGCAGCTCGGCGGCGGTCAGCAGACCGGTGACCGGGGTGCGCAGTTCGTGCGCGATGTCGGCGGTGACCCGGCGTTCGGCCTCCAGCCGCTGACGCAGCGCGTCCGCCATCGCGTCCACCGCGCTGGCCAGGTCGTCGGTCTCGTCCCGGACGACCCCGCCGATGGCCTCGCGCACCCGGACCTCCGTCTCCCCCTTGGCGACCCGGTTGGCGGCGCTCGCCGCCTTGCGCAGCCGGCGGGACAGGCGCCCGCCGATCAGCACCCCGAGCGCGCTGCCGCCCAGGACGACCGCGATGGAGCCGATCACCAGGGCCTGGTCGAGGTCCTTGAGGATGTCCGAGCTGCGGTCCGTGAAGCCTGAGTGCAGGGACATCACGTGGCCGTTCTTCAGCGGTACGGCCGCCCAGATGTCCGGCGCCCCGCCCGGCCGGTCGGCCACGTAGGTGGCCCGCCGGCCCTCCTCCACCTTCGCCCGCAGCTCCGCCGGCAGTTCGGGGTCGTCGACCTTGGTGTTGGGGAAGTTCAGCCGCCCGGACAGCTCGTAGTTGCGCTGGGCGATCATGATGCGCTCGTCGGCGAGATCGCGCGCGTTGTCCAGCATCGACACCCGGGCCGCGTTGTGCACGACCAGGCTCAGCGCGACCGCCACCAGCACGCCGACCAGGGCGATGGCGGCACTGAGTTTCCATCTCAGCCCGGTGAGGACGCCCGCCCGCTCGAGCCCCGCACGCACCAGCCGTCCGACGTGTCGCCGCATGTCCGTGCTCAGGCCTTCAGTTTGTAGCCGAAGCCGCGGACCGTCTCGATGCGGTCCTGGCCGATCTTCCCGCGCAGCCGCTGCACATGGACGTCGACGACGCGGGTGTCGCCGCCCCACCCGTACTCCCACACACGTTCGAGCAGCCGGTCGCGGGAGAGGACGGTGCCCGGCGCCGAGGAGAACTCCAGCAGCAGCCGCATCTCGGTCGGGGTCAGCGCCACCGGGCTCCCGGCCCGACGCACCTCCATGCCCACGGTGTCGATCTCCAGTTCGCCGAAGGCCAGTGCGCGGGCAAGGACCCCGGCCTCCGCTTCCTCCCGGCTGCCGTTCACCCGGTCGAACCGGCGCAGCACCGCCCGGACACGGGCGACCAGGACGGCACCGTCGAACGGTTTGGTCACGTAGTCGTCGGCGCCCGCCTCCAGTCCCAGGACCACGTCGATGGCGTCCGCCCGCGCCGACAACATGATCACCGGCACCATCGACTCGTCGCGGATGCTCCGGCACAGGCTGACGCCGTCGAGGCCGGGCACCATGACGTCGAGCAGCGCGATGTCCGGCCGGTCGGCGCGGAACGCCTCCAGGCCCGACAGCCCGTCGGGCATCGCGGTGACCGCGAAGCCGTCCCGCTCCAGGGCGAGTTGGGTGGCCTCACGGATGACGTCGTCGTCCTCGACGAACAGGACGTGGGTCTGGTCTGCCATCCCGGTGATCTCAGCTCTCAGTTCTCGTGCTCAGTTCTCGTGCTCGGTGCTCAGGTCCCGTGCTCGGTGATCAGTGATCGGTCTCTGCGCGGTCTCTGAGCGGTGTCGGACCGGTGGAAGGATTCCGCCCCGCCCACCGGACGGACGCGGGGACCGCGCGGAGGGTTCATCCCCTTCATCGGATCACGCGGCCCGCCGGTTCACGCCGCGCGCCCTCACCTCTGGTGCGGGACCCACGTGCCGGCGCCGGGCCCGGATCTCAGCTGTCCGGCATCGGTGTCGGCTCCGTGCCGGACACCGTGCCGTAGTCGTTGTGGGTGCGGAACTCCTCGGTGAACCGGCCCGCGGTCCAGCGGTAGGTGATCACGTTCTCGCCGGACGGGCTCGACACCGGGTCGCCCCGGTCGTACACCTGCATCGTCACCACCAGGTCCCCGCGGTCGATCTCCGCGTACACGGGGGGCTCCTCGGTCTGGAACACGTTCACGTACGCGCCGTCTCGGTCGCGGTACACGTACGAACCGACGCCCACCGCGTCTCCGCAGGTCAGCACGTTGACGACGACGTCGTTCGAGGTGCCCCCGGTGAGGTTGCCGTAGCTCACGTCGACGGGGTACTCGTCACCCACACAGGGCTCCAGCTCCCGCTTGACCGCCGCCGAGACGGCCGGGTCCTCCTTGATCAGCCGCACCGCGTCCACCCGGCCCCCGGCCCCGGTCGCGGCCTCCGCCCGGGAGGGCGCGGGCAGGGAGGAGAACGAGGAGGTGGGCAGCGGGCTGACCACCGAGTCCGCGTGCGCGGGGCCCTCGTCACGGGCGCCGGTGCCGCCCGTACCGCAGGCGGTGACGAAGAGGGCGAGGGCGACGAGCACGGACGTCGCCGTGGTCGCCGCCTGGGCGGTTCTCCGGAACCGCGTGGGTCCCGCGCCGGTCAGGCCGCGCAACGCTCCCGCTCCTCACGCTCCAGCGCGCGTGCGTCCAGCTCGCGGGCTTCCAGCTCCTCGCGGAGCCGGGCGAGCGCCCGGTGCAGCGTGCTCTTGACCGTTCCGGCCGACATGCCGAGTGCGGCGGCCGTCTCCTCCGTGGACATCTGCTCCCAGTGTCGCAGCACCACCACGCTGCGCTGCTTCGGGGCGAGCACCTTCAGTACGTCCATCAGGAGGGCGCGGTCGGCGTGCTGCTCGGTGGCGTCGTCCACGCAGGCGTCCGGGAGCTGCTCGGTGGGCACCTCCTCCAGCTTGCGGGCGCGCCACCACTCGGTCCGGGTGTTGATCATGACGCGGCGCAGGTAGGCGTCGGCCAGCCGCTTGTCGGCGATCCCGTCCCAACGCCCGTACGTCCGGGCCAGCGCGGTCTGCAGCAGGTCCTGCGCGTCGACGGGGTCCGGCACCAGACGGCGTGCGCTGCGCAGCAGCGCGTCCTGCCGGGTGCGGACGTACTCCTCGAACCCGAGCACCTCGCCCTGCGCCATGGTGAACCGCCTTCCGCTCCCCGTACCGGCCCGCCCGTGCGGCCCGGTCCACTGCCGTGATCCGTGGTGGTCGCGCCCCGGTGCGCTGTGCGCTGCGTCCTGCGTCGCGTGCGGGGCACGGGAACGAAGGTACGGAGGCGTTGTCACGGCACTGTGCGGAGCAGCCTGCGGCCTGCCCTCGGCTGTCCGTCGGTTGTGTAACGGAAGTAGGAACGAGGTAAAGCGGTGGGTGGGTGGGGGGACGGCTCACGGGGAGATGTGTGCCGTCCGGGCGGGAACGCGGGACAGTCGGGCCGGAGCCGGAGCCGGAGCCGGAGCCGGAGCCGGGGCGGTGGCGGTCAGGTCAGCGGCAGCCGGTAGAGCCCGCCGGGCAGCGGTTCGACCAGACCGTCGGCGACCAGGCCGTCCAGTGCGCGGGCGCGCTGCACCGGCTCCTGCCACACCCGGTCCAGGGCCGCCTGCGGTACGGGGCCGTGCGCCTCCCGGAGCACGGCCAGCAGCCGCCCGCGGACCTGACGGTCCGTGCCGGCGTACGTCTGCCCCCGGCGCGGCGGGCCGTCGTGCGCCGGCTTGTCCGCGAGCCGCCAGGCGCACTGCGCGGCGATGGGGCAGCGATGGCACGACTCGTTCTTCGCCGTGCACACCAGGGCCCCCAGCTCCATGGAGGCGGCGGCCCACCGCGCGGCGGTCGACTCGCCCTCGGGCAGCAGCGCCCGGGCGAGCCGGCGCTCGGCAGCCGTGGTGGCGTTCGGCGGGTACTGGACACCGGTCACCGCACGGGCGAACACCCGGCGCACGTTGGTGTCCAGCACGGCGTGCCGCTGCCCGTACGCGAACGACGCCACGGCGGCGGCCGTGTACTCGCCGATGCCGGGCAGCGCCAGGAGCTGCGCGTGGTCGGCGGGTACGTCGCCACCGTGCCGTTCCGTTATGGCGGCCGCGGCGCCGTGCAGCCGCAGCGCACGACGCGGGTAGCCGAGCCGGCCCCAGGCGCGGACGGCCTCACCGGGCGCCTCGGCGGCGAGGTCGGCGGGGCGCGGCCAGCGGGCCAGCCACTGCTCGTAGACGGGCAGGACCCGGTTCACCGGGGTCTGCTGGAGCATGAATTCGCTGACCATCACCCCCCACGCGCCGGCCTCCGGGCGCCGCCACGGCAGATCCCGGGCGTGCTCGTCGAACCAGTCGATGACGGGGGAGTGGAGCGCCGCTCCGGGGGCGCGCTCGGACGAGGGGTCGGCGGTGTCGTCGGGCTGGGGCTTCGTGAGAGCAGTCATGGCCTCTCGATCCTGCCATGACCACCGCCGCGAACGGCGACACCGCCACCCCGTCGTGCCGCCTGGCGGTCCGATCCGTGGCCAGAGCTGCAAGGGACGCGATCGCGAACGCGGGGATGCCGAAGCGCGGAGCCCGCGGCGGCCGGGGTGCCCCCGAATCCCTCGGTCACGGACCGTGAGATGGGCGCCCCCGTGATCACACTCCGCGACCCTCGCGTGTCGTGCCTGACGAAGAGCGGGAACGAGCGGCGGTTTCCGGGATGATGATCCGGAAAAGTTGGGCTCTCGGCGGCGGGTGGGACCAGCGAAGGCCCGGATTTCTCGTACAGTTTGCGCCGTGGGATCTCTGCGCAATCCGGTCGGGCCGCTTCCCTCCTCCATCTACTGGCGTAGGAGGGCCGTACTGCTGTCCCTGCTGGGCGTGTTGGCGTTGCTGGTCACCTGGGTCGTCGTCTCCGGCGGCGGGGACGGCGGCGGGCACGACAACGGGGCCAACGGCAAGAATCCCACGCCCTCCACCATCACCCCGGGACCGTCGAGTTCGGGGCCGGCGATCAGCCAGGCGCCGGGCGGCCGTGACGAGTCCGGTGACGAGGACTCGGGCGGCTCCTCGTCCGGCACGGGCACCGGGGACGACGGGGCGAACGGCGACCCCGGTGACTCCGGTGGTCCGGACTCCGGTGGTTCGGACGGGGAGGGTGCGGACGGTGACGGCGAGGCCGGGGGCGGCGGCGGTTCCGGGGGCGGTACGGCGGGGGTCGGTGCGAGCGACGCGCTGCCGGCCGGCTCCGGGCTCCCCACCTGCACGGCGACCGCCGTCAAGTTCAGCTTGAGCAGCGTCCGCAACTCCTACGAGCCCGACGGGACGCCCACTTTCCGACTGACCGCGCGGAACATCTCCGGCAGCGACTGCAAGGTCGACCTCGGTCCGAAGAGCACGGTGCTGACGATTACTCAGGCGACCGCCGACGACACGTACTGGGCGTCGGACGACTGCCCCAAGGGCGCGGGGCGCCTGGTGTTCCGGGTGCCCGCGGACGACAGCATCACGTACACCGTGAAGTGGGACCGCAAGCCGAGCGCCCCGCAGTGCGCGACGCCGCCGGCCGGGGCGGCCGAGGCGGGGACGTACCTGGTGGAGGCGAAGACACCGGGATTCACGAAGGTGCAGACCTCCTTCGTGCTGAAGAGCGCCTGACACCCGTCCGAGCCGAAGTCGCGGGGCCGGTCCGGCACGGTCCGCCGGCAGGCCGGAGGCCGTGCCACAGGCCCCAGGGGGCTGTGGCGAAGGGGTGCCTGCCGCGCGGCGCCCGGTACGCGCTCCCGCCGCACCGCCCGGAAGCCCGGGTACGCCCGCCCGGTACGAGGGCCTCCGGGCGGCACGCCCCGAGCACGCTCCTCCGAGCTCTCGGCTTTGCTCGAGCAGGGGGAACCCCGTGGCCCCGCGCGGTCGCCCTCCGGGCGCCGCCGCCGCTTCCGCCCCCCCCAGGCCCTAGACGTACCGTTCCAGGATCGAGCTCTCCGCGAGCCGCGACAGGCCCTCCCGGACGCTGCGGGCGCGGGCCTCGCCGACGCCGTCCACCGCCTGGAGGTCGTCCACGCTGGCGGCCAGCAGCTTCTGCAGACCGCCGAAGTGCTCCACCAGGCGGTCGATGATCGCGCCGGGCAGCCTCGGCACCTTGGCGAGGAGCCGGAAACCGCGCGGGGACACGGCCGAGTCCAGGGTCTCGGGGGAGCCGGTGTAGCCCAGGGCCCGGGCGACCGTGGGCAGGTCCAGCAGTTCCGCCTGGGGGAGGCCGTTCAGGTCGTGCAGGGCCTGGTCGACCGTGCGGGCGCGCTTGGCGGTGGGCTCGGGCACGTAGTCCCGCACGACCAGCTCGCGCTCCGGCTCCACCCCCGCGATCAACTCGTCCAGCTGAAGGGAGAGGAGGCGGCCGTCGGTGCCCAGTTCCACCACGTACTCGGCGATTTCGGTGGCGATGCGGCGCACCATCTCCAGCCGCTGTGCGACCGCCGAGACGTCCCGCACGGTCACCAGGTCCTCGATCTCCAGTGCCGACAGCGTGCCGGCGACCTCGTCGAGTCGGAGCTTGTAGCGCTCCAGCGTCGCGAGTGCCTGGTTGGCGCGGGACAGGATCGCCGCCGAGTCCTCCAGGACGCGGCGGTGGCCGTCGACGTAGAGCGCGATCAGGCGCATCGACTGGGAGACCGAGACGACCGGAAAGCCGACCTGCCTGGAGACCCGGTCGGCGGTACGGTGCCGCGTGCCCGTCTCCTCGGTCGGGATCGTCGGGTCCGGCACCAGCTGGACGCCCGCCCGCAGGATCTTCGACAGGTCGGACGACAGGACTATGCCGCCGTCGAGCTTGCACAGCTCGCGCAGCCGGGTCGCGGTGAACTCGACGTCCAGGACGAAACCGCCGCTGCACAGTGTCTCGACGATCTTGTCGGAACCGAGCACGATGAGGCCGCCGGTGTTGCCCCTGAGGACCCGCTCCAGGCCGTCACGCAGGGCGGTACCGGGTGCCACGGCGCTCAGGGAGGCGCGCATCAGGCGATCGGAGCCGGTACTCCCGCCGGACTTTCCGGGAGTTGCTGCCCGGTCGTTGGCTGCCACTGCACTCCTCCGGTCGCGGTGTCTGGGGCGCCCCTGTCCGGGGTCTCCCGCTTGGATCATGCCCCGCTCCCTGTCCGGCCTGGTCCGAACGGGAGACCCCCGCGCACTCGGTTCGTACGGACGGGCGAGACCAGGGCAAAGTCTACCGGCGGTCCTCCTCGTCCCGTGGGGCGTCCCGGCGACGCGAGCGCGGAAGGACGCGCAGAGCATCCCCTATGTCCGCGACTTCCAGAACCTTCATGCCTGACGGGATCTTGCCCGGATCGCCCGGCACGAGCGCGTGCGTGAAGCCCAGACGGTGTGCTTCGGAGAGCCTGCGCTGCACCCCCGTCACCCGCCTGACCTCGCCCGCGAGACCGACCTCGCCGATCGCGACCAGGTTCCTGGGCAACGGGGTGTCGCTCGCCGCCGACGCCAGGGCCAGCGCGATCGCCAGATCCGCCGCCGGCTCGGAGAGCCGCACCCCGCCGACCGTCGCGGAGTAGATGTCCCGCTTGCCCAAGGCGCTGATACGGCCGCGCTGTTCCAGCACGGCGAGCATCATCGAGACGCGCGAGGTCTCCAGCCCGGACGTGGTGCGGCGGGGGGAGGGGATCTGCGAGTCGACGGTGAGCGCCTGCACTTCCGCGACCAGGGGGCGGCGGCCCTCCAGCGTCACCGTCAGACAGGTGCCCGGCACCGGCTCCGCGCGGCGGGTCAGGAACAGCCCGCTGGGGTCGGCCAGGCCCGTGATGCCCTCGTCGTGCAGTTCGAAGCAGCCCACCTCGTCGGTGGTGCCGTAGCGGTTCTTGACGCCTCGGACCAGACGCAGACGCGCGTGCCGGTCGCCCTCGAAGTGCAGGACGACGTCCACCAGGTGCTCCAGCAGGCGCGGGCCCGCGATCGCGCCGTCCTTGGTGACGTGGCCCACCAGCAGCGTGGACATCCCGCGCTCCTTCGAGGCGCGGATCAGCGCGCCCGCCACCTCCCGCACCTGGGCCATGCCGCCCGGCGCGCCGTCGAGTTCCGGGGAGGCGACCGTCTGCACCGAGTCGAGGATCAGCAGGGACGGCTTCACCGCGTCCAGATGGCCGAGGACGGCGGACAGATCCGTCTCGGCGGCGAGATACAGGTGGTCGTCGATGGCGTGGATCCGGTCGGCGCGCAGCCGGACCTGGCTCGCCGACTCCTCGCCCGTGACATAGAGCGTGCGGTGCTCGTCGCTCGCCGACTTGGCGGCGACGTCCAGCAGGAGCGTGGACTTGCCGACACCCGGCTCGCCCGCGACGAGCACCACCGCGCCGGGGACCAGCCCGCCGCCGAGCACCCGGTCCAGCTCGGGGACGCCGGTGGAACGGGCCGTGGCCTGCCGGCCGTCGATCTGGCCGATGGGCACGGCGGAGGTGGTGACCCGCCCCGGCGCCGTCGTACGGACCGCGGGCACGCCGTACTCCTCGACCGTCCCCCAGGCCTGGCACTCGGGGCAGCGGCCGAGCCACTTCGCCGTCTGCCAGCCGCACTCGGTGCAGCGGTAGGACGGTCGGTCCTTGGTGGTCTTGGAACGGGCAGCCATGGTCAAAACCGTAGCGCCCGGCACTGACAGTCCGGCGCCCGGAGTCCGGTGACCGGCGCGGTGACCGGCCCGGTCGCCGCGCCCGGGACCGGTCCGATCGCCCCGCCCCGCCCGTGGAACGAAGGGTTTCCGTCCTCGATTGAGGGATCGTTTCACCCGTACGGATTAAAAGTGCGCAGGGCTCCGGAAGGGGCCGCCCCCGGCCGCCTACGGTCGCCGAATGACGAGCAGTGGCCCGGAGATCCCGACCCGCACGACCGGCGCACACCGGACGCACCGGGAGGTGCGCGACCGCGGGGCCGCGCGCGCGCTGGCACACCGGCCGTCCACCTGCCACGAACCGTATCTGGACGGCCTGTTCACCTACTGCCTGTCGGTGCTGTGCGACCACGACGCGGCGACCGCCGCCCTGGCCGACGCCCTCACGCTCGCGGAGCGCCGCGGCCGGCACGTCCCGGAGGCGCCCGGGGACCGCAGGGCGTGGCTGTACGCGCTGGCCCGCTGGGCCTGCCTGCGCAAGCTGGCCGAGGCCCGGCAGAGACGTCAGGCCACCCCCGTGGTGGGCCGGACCGGCCGGCGGCGGGCGGCGCGAACCGCGGCCGCCCCTGTCGTCTCCGAGGAGGTGCGGGAGCAGCGCCGCCGTGAACTGTCCCTGCTCGCCTGGCCGGAGGCCGCGGGCACCACGCCGGAGCAGCGCGAGGCGCTCGAACTCGCCGTCCGGCACCACCTCGGGGCCCACGAGGTCGCCGCCGTGCTCGGCATGCCACCGGGCGCAGCCCGCGAACTCCTCGCCTCCGCCGCCTGCGAGGTCGAGCGCACCCGCGCGGCGCTCACCGTCGTCGAGACCGGCGCCTGCCGGGGAGTGGCACATCTCACCGGCGACAGCCGGCTCGTACTCAGCAGCGCACTGCGCCGCGAACTCGTCCGGCACGTCGACGACTGCCCGCACTGCCGCCGCACCGCAGGCCGCGCCATCCCCGGCCGCTGGCCCGGCAACTGCGTCACCCCCGACGCCCTGCCCGTCCTTCCGGCCCCCGAAGCGGCCCTGCGCACCGCCCTCGCGCACCATCCGCGCGCGCGGCGCGGCGCGCCGCGCTTCGACCGGCGCGGCTTCCCGATGGACCCCAAGGACCGCGTCGCCCGCCGGGACCGGCTGCGCGCGCGTGCGGTCACCACGACCGTCGTCGCCACCGTCGTCGCCGCGCCTGTGCTCGCGCTGTACGCCGCCTACCGGAGCACCCCTGTCGGCGAGGCCCGGGACGGCCGGTCGGCCTCCGCGCGGGAGGACGACTCGCCCGTCCGCCTCGACGGCCCGGGCGGCTACGAGAACACCGGCATCGCCGGCACGCGGCCCGGGGGCCCCTTCGGCAGGGACGGCAAGAGCGGCGAGAGCGGCGAGAGCGGCGAGAGCGGCAGGGCGGACGTGTCCGTGGAGGTCGTCGGGGTCACCGGCGTCGGCCACAGGGGTGCCTCCGTGCTGGCCGTCACCGCCGGTCACGGCGGCGACACGACACTGATCACGCTCACCGCGGGCGCCGCGCCGGTCCGCTGGTCCGCGTCGACGGGGGTGCCCTGGCTCTACCTGAACCGGTCGTCGGGAACGCTCCGGGCGGGGCAGTCACTGACGGTCAGGGTGCACGTCGACCGGTTGCGCGAGCCGTCCGGCCGCTGGAGCGCGCGGGTGGCGTTCTCGCCCACCGGCGCCGTGGTGACCATCGACGGCCACGGCGGCGCCCCCGGCCCGTCCTTCCCGGACTCCCCGCTCCCCGGTCACTCCGAAGGCCCCGGCAGTCCCGGCAGTCCGGGAAGCCCGGGAACGGTGCACCCAGGTCCCCCGGGCAGCCCGAGCCCGGGCCCCGGAGACTCGGGTGGCCCTGTGCCGTCGTCCCCGGCTCCGACGCCCGCGGCACCGCCCCCGTCGGAGCCCGCCCCGGGCGACCCGCCCCCGTCGCCCGGCCCGGCGCCGGCGGAACCGGTGCCCGGAGTCCCGGCAGTCCCCGCCTACCCGGCGCACTCGACGCACCCGCCCACCGGGGACGAGAGGGACGACGCCGGTGGTGACAGGGACGGCGGCGACGGTCCGAGTCCGTCCGCGTCGTGACCGGCGTGGCCTTCACGCCCGTGACCGGCGATCCGTGTCCCGCGCGTCGGCGGGTGGATCAGGCGGGATCCGCCGGATGCGGTGCCAGCAGCGGGAGCTGCGAGGCCAGCCGCTCCTCGCACAGCTCGGCCAGCCGGTCGTAACCGGCCTTGCCCATCAGCTCGGTCAGCTCCGCCCGGTAGGACACGTACACGGGGTCGCCCGCACCGTGCGCCGAGGTCGCCGACGTGCACCACCAGTGCAGGTCGTGGCCGCCCGGGCCCCAGCCCCGGCGGTCGTACTCGCCGATCGACACCTGCAGTACGCGCGTGTCGTCGGGCCGGTCGATCCAGTCGTAGGTCCGCCGGACGGGCAGCTGCCAGCACACGTCCGGCTTGGTCTCCAGCGGCTCGCGGCCCTCCCGTACGGCGAGGATGTGCAGCGAACAGCCCATGCCGCCGGCGAAGCCCGGCCGGTTCTGGAAGATGCACGATCCCTCGAAGGGGCGCGTCTGGCGGTCGCCGTCCTCGTCCTCGAAGACCCAGCCGCCCCGGGTGCCCTCGGCGTGGTGCTGCCAGATGTCAGGCGTCAGCCTCGCCACATGCGCCGCGACCCGCTTCTCGTCGTCCTCGTCCGAGAAATGCGCCCCCAGGGTGCAGCATCCGTCGTCCGCACGACCCGCCTGGATGCCCTGGCAACCGCTGCCGAAGACACAGTTCCAGCGAGAGGTCAGCCACGTCAGATCGCAGCGGAACACCTGCTCCTCGTCCGCCGGATCGGGGAACTCCACCCACGCCCGGGCGAAGTCGAGACCCTTCTCGTCGTTCGGCGGCACCCCCGACGGGCCGCCGACCGATGGGACGGTCTTGGCCCGTTCGGTCTTCTTGTCCGTTTTCCCGGCCTTCGCCTTTTTCGTCTTTGGCACCTGTCCAGGGTAAGTCGCCCGGATCGCTGTCCCGTACCGGACGAAGTGCCCCGGAGCGGGGTTCCGGCCGTGCGACGGGCAGTAGCGTTCCGCACATGAGACTCGGTGTCCTCGACGTGGGTTCGAACACGGTGCATCTGCTGGTGGTGGACGCGCACCCCGGTGCGTGTCCACTGCCCGCGCACTCCCACAAGGCGGAGCTGCGCCTCGCCCAGCTGCTGGACGCCGACGGCGCGATCGGCCCCGGTGGTCTGGACCGGGTGGTCCGGGTCATCCACGACGCGCTCCGGGCCGCCGAGGACAAGGGCGTCGAGGAACTGCTGCCGTTCGCGACCTCGGCGGTGCGCGACGCCCGCAACGCCGGTGAGGTCCTGGAACGCGTGCGGAGGGAGACCGGAGTCGAGCTCCAGGTCCTCACCGGCCCGGAGGAGGCCCGGCTGACCTTCCTCGCCGCCCGCCGCTGGTTCGGCTGGTCGGCGGGAAAGCTGCTGGTCATCGACATCGGCGGTGGCTCACTGGAGATCGCCTTCGGTATGGACGAGGAACCCGACGCCGCGGTGTCGCTGCCGCTGGGCGCCGGCCGTCTCACGGGCACCCGGCTGCCCGGCGACCCGCCGGCGCCGGACGACGTCCGGGCGCTGCGCCGGCACGTCCGCACGGAGATCGCCCGTACGGTCGGCGAGTTCAGCCGCCTCGGCCCGCCGGACCACGTGGTGGCCACCTCCAAGACCTTCAAGCAGCTCGCCCGCATCGCGGGAGCCGCCCGCTCCGCCGAGGGCCCGTACGTCCCGCGCGAGCTGAAGCGCCAGTCACTGGAGGGGTGGGTGTCGAGGCTGTCCGCGATGACCACCGCCGAGCGCGCCGAGCTGCCGGGTGTCTCCGAGGCGCGCGCGGGCCAGCTGGTCGCCGGGGCGCTGGTCGCGGAGGCCGCGATGGACCTGTTCGGGGTGGAGTCCGTGGAGGTCTGCCCCTGGGCGCTGCGCGAGGGCGTCATCCTGCGCCGCCTGGACCACATGGGGCCCGCGTAGGGGCCATTCCGTGCGAGGGGGCGGCGTACCGGCGCGAGGTGAACACCCACCGCGCGGGGCCGGCGGGCCGGAGCCTTCGCCGGTGGCAGGTGGGCCGGGCCGTGCGCCGGTGGGCCGTGCGGTGGTGTGCGCCGGTGGGTCGGGTGGTGGGTCGGGCCGTGCGGCGGTTCGGGCCGTGCGGCGGTGGGCTCGATCACACGGCGGCCGTCCGGGCCCGCGGGTCCGTCGGACGGCCGAAGCGCCCCGTGCCCTGCGGACACGTGGCCGCGGCCACGCCGTACGGACCCCGGCCGAGGCCCGCCGTCCACGTCCCACCCGTCGAACACACCCCGTACGCTGTCCCTCGTGGCAGATCCAGCGGTGCGCATCCCGGATGCGAAGGTCGCTCTGTCGACGGCCTCCGTCTATCCGGAGTCGACGGCGACGGCCTTCGAGATCGCCGCACGCCTCGGGTACGACGGTGTCGAGGTCATGGTGTGGACCGATCCGGTCAGCCAGGACATCGAGGCGCTGCGCCGGCTCAGCGACTACCACCGCATTCCCGTCCTCGCCGTGCACGCCCCCTGCCTGCTCATCACACAGCGCGTGTGGTCCACCGACCCCTGGACCAAGCTCCAGCGGGCCCGTTCCGCCGCCGAGAGGCTCGGCGCCGCCACGGTCGTCGTCCATCCGCCGTTCCGCTGGCAGCGCCAGTACGCCCGTGACTTCGTCGACGGAATCTGGCGGATGGCGGACGAGACGGACGTGCGGTTCGCCGTCGAGAACATGTACCCGTGGCGCTACCGCGACCGCGAGATGCTCGCCTACGCCCCCGGCTGGGACGTCACCAAGGACGACTACCGCCACTTCACGATGGATCTCAGCCACGCCTCGACATCCCGCACCGACACCCTCGGGATGCTCGACCGCATGGGCGACCGCCTCGGTCACCTCCACCTCGCCGACGGCCGGGGCTCGGCCAAGGACGAGCATCTCGTGCCCGGCCGCGGCGACCAGCCCTGCGCCGAGGTGCTGGAGCGCCTCGCCCTCGGCGGCTTCGACGGACACGTCGTCATCGAGGTCAACACCCGCCGCGCCATGTCCGGCGCCGAGCGCGAGGCCGACCTGGCGGAGGCGCTGGCGTTCACCCGTCTGCACCTGGCGTCGGCGGCCTCGGCGCTGCGGACGCCGCGCCGATGACCGGCGTCGGGGTGCCCGGCGGCCCGGAGGTGTCTCCCGGCGGCCCGGACGCGCCAGGCCCTGCCCCGTCCCCCGGCCGCAACGGCACCGCCCCCCGGCGCCGCGGCCGGCCCCCGCGCACGGAGTCGGCCGGCACCCGCGACCGCATCCTGGACGCGGCCCGCGAGGAGTTCTCCGAACGGGGGTACGACAAGACATCCGTACGGGGCATCGCCAAGTCGGCCGGGGTCGACTCCGCGCTCGTGCACCACTACTTCGGCACCAAGGAGCAGGTGTTCGAGGCTGCCGTCGAGGTCGCCTTCGCCCCGGCGCTCGAGGGCCGCCAGGCGGTCCTCGACGCTCCGTTGGAGGAGGTCGGGGAGCGGATGACCCGGATGATCCTCGGGCTGTGGGAGAACCCGGTGACCCGGGCCCCGCTGCTCGCGATCATCCGGTCCGCCGTGAACAACGAGACCGCCGCCGGTGTCTTCCGTCGCCTGGTCGCCGGCCAGCTGCTGCGCCGTATCGCGGGGCAGCTGGACCTGCCGGACGCGGAGCTGAGGGCCGAGCTCGCCGCCGCCCAGCTGGTCGGGATCGCGATGATCCGGTACGTGATGAAGGTGGAACCGCTGGCCTCGGCCGACCCCGAGCAGATCATCGGACGGGTGGCGCCGGTGGTCCAGGGCCACCTCACCGGCCGCTGACGCACCGTGCCCCACCCCCGTACCGCAGTCCTCGCGTCCCCCCTCGCACTGAGATACGTATCCCGCATGACGGACACCCCGTCCCGCCCAGTGGATGACGGGCGTACGCTCGACGACAGCCAGAAGTCCCTGACACGGCACCCCGAGAAGGTCTGAAGGAGCGAGCGACGATGCCCGAGCTGAGGTCCCGCACAGTCACCCACGGCCGCAACATGGCGGGCGCGCGCGCCCTGATGCGCGCCTCCGGTGTACCGGGTGCGGACATCGGCCGGAAGCCGATCATCGCCGTCGCCAACAGCTTCACGGAGTTCGTCCCCGGCCACACCCACCTCGCGCCGGTCGGCCGGATCGTCAGCGAGGCGGTCGTCGCGGCCGGCGGCATCCCGCGCGAGTTCAACACGATCGCCGTCGACGACGGCATCGCGATGGGCCACGGCGGCATGCTGTACTCCCTGCCCTCCCGCGACCTGATCGCGGACAGCGTGGAGTACATGGTCGAGGCCCACCGCGCGGACGCCCTGATCTGCATCTCCAACTGCGACAAGATCACCCCGGGCATGCTCAACGCCGCCCTGCGGCTGAACATCCCGACGGTCTTCGTCTCCGGCGGCCCGATGGAGGCCGGCCGGGCGACACTGGTCGACGGCACGGTCCGCACGCTGGACCTGATCGACGCGATGGTGGACGCCGCCAACGACAAGATCTCCGACGCCGACGTCCTGCGCATCGAGGAGAACGCCTGTCCGACCTGCGGCTCCTGCTCCGGCATGTTCACCGCCAACTCGATGAACTGCCTCACCGAGGCCATCGGCCTGTCCCTCCCGGGCAACGGCTCGGTCCTCGCCACCCACACGGCCCGCAAGGCGCTCTACGAGAACGCCGCCCGCACGGTCATGGACATCACCCGCCGCTACTACGAGCAGGACGACGACACGGTCCTGCCCCGCAGCGTCGCCACCGTCGCCGCGTTCGAGAACGCGATGGCGCTGGACATCGCCATGGGCGGTTCCACCAACACGATCCTGCACCTGCTGGCCGCCGCCCAGGAGGCGGAGGTGCCCTTCGGCCTGACCGAGATCGACGCCCTCTCGCGCCGCGTCCCCTGCCTCGCGAAGGTCGCGCCGAACGTCGCCAAGAGCCGTACGTACTACATGGAGGACGTGCACCGCGCGGGCGGCATCCCCGCCCTGCTCGGCGAACTGCACCGCGCGGGTCTGCTGCAGGAGGACGTGCACTCCGTCCACAGCCCCACCCTGGCCGACTGGCTGAAGACCTGGGACATCCGCGGCGGCTCCCCGTCCCCCCAGGCCGTGGAGATGTGGCACGCAGCCCCCGGCTGCGTGCGCTCCGCCGAGGCGTTCTCCCAGTCCGAGCGCTGGGACACCCTCGACGAGGACGCCGAGGGCGGCTGCATCCGCTCCGCCGAGCACGCGTACTCCGAGGACGGCGGGCTGGCCGTGCTGCGCGGCAACCTCGCCGTGGACGGCTGCGTGGTCAAGACGGCCGGCGTCGACGAGTCGATCTGGACCTTCGAGGGCCCGGCGGTCGTCTGCGAGTCCCAGGACGAGGCCGTCGAGAAGATCCTCACCAAGCAGGTCAAGGAGGGCGACGTCGTCGTCATCCGCTACGAGGGCCCCAAGGGCGGCCCCGGTATGCAGGAGATGCTCTACCCGACGTCCTACCTGAAGAGCCGCGGTCTCGGAAAGGCCTGCGCCCTGATCACCGACGGCCGGTTCTCCGGTGGCACGTCCGGCCTCTCCATCGGCCACGCCTCCCCGGAGGCGGCCTCGGGCGGCACCATCGCCCTGGTCGAGGACGGGGACCGCGTCCGCATCGACATCCCGAACCGCTCGATCGAGCTGCTGGTCGACGACGCCGAGCTGGCCCGCCGCGAGCAGGCCCTGGACGGCGCCTACGCCCCGAAGAACCGTGAGCGCAAGGTCTCGGCGGCGCTGAAGGCGTACGCGGCGATGGCCACCAGCGCCGACAAGGGCGCGGTGCGGGACGTGTCGAAGCTGGGCTGAACCACCCGGTTCCCCCAGGGCCCACGGAACCATGGTGTTCCGTGGGCCCCGCCGTGTTCCGTGGGTCCTACCAGTCCACCGGGTCGCCGGCGTCCACGGCGAAGACCGTGCCGTCGGGGGCGGTGGCGTGGACGTGGCCGTCGGCGATCACCGGTTCCGGCAGAGTGGCGGCCACGCGGTCGGGGTGGTCGCCCATCCGGGGCGCCGTCTGTCCGGCCAGCCGTCCCTCGCGCGCGTCCACGGCGAGCAGCCGGCCGTCCGGCGCCGTGAAGTAGACGTGCCGTCCGTCCGCGACCGGCGCGGACCCGCGGGCGACACCCGTCTCCAGGCTCCACCGCTGCCGCAGCGCGGCCATGTCGACGGCCACCAGCCTGCCGCCGGTCCCCGTCAGGTGGGCGACGTCCCCGTGCACCGTGCCGTGCCCCTGGGCCAGCGGTACGGGCAGCGTCACCCGGCGCGTCTGTCCGCTGCCCGGTGTGTAACGGACCAGGGCCCGGGTCTCGCCGAGGACCGGGTCGTCGGAGGTGAGGACGACCGCCTCACCCGTGATGCCGACCGGCGTCAGCATCCCCTCCAGCCGGGCGTCCCAGCGCACCGCACCGGACCGCGGATCGACCGCCGTGACCCGCGTGCTGGAACCGTCGTCCGACGTGCTCGCCACGTAGGCCAGCGGATCCCCCGCGAACGTGCGGAAGTACGGGGCGCCGTGCCCCGGCACCCGCCCGGTCCACAGCGCGTCGCCCGAGGCGCTGTCCATGCCGGTGACCGTGCCGTCGGCGCCGGTGAGCAGCAGCATGTCCCCGGCGCCGGTCAGGCCGTTGTACTCGGCGGTGTCCTGCCGCCACCGGGGCTTCCCCGAGGCCGGGTCGAGTGCCTCCGGGCCGCTGCCCGGCTCCAGGGCGGGCTGCACGAGCCCGCCCGACACGACCGGCGGCCCGCTCACCGACGTCCGCGCGGTGGTATGCCGCCACAGCAGGCGGCCGTCGTCGGGGTCGAGGGCGAACACCGACCCCGCCTGGGCACACACCAGCCGTTCGGCCCCGTACGAGCACTGCGGGCTGCCCGGCCTGCCCGACGGCGCCGTCTCCCATGCCCGGAACGAGTCCGGTGTGGTCCGTGCGCCGGCGGTTCTCTGCCGGGCCGGGGGCTCGTCGCCGAGCAACTGGACGGAGAAGAGCGTGCCGAACACGGCGAGGGCGAGTGCCCCGCCCCCGACCAGAGCCCGCTTGCTGAGGGGCGGCCGCGCGGAACGCCGGGCCGCCGACGGGCTGCCGCGGCGGCCGGGACCGGGGCCGGGTGCGGCGGCGGGCACGGCGCCGGGGTCGGGGTCGGCCCTGCTTCCGTTCCCGTCCTCCGCGTCCTCCCCGTCCTCCGCGTCGGGCACCTCCCGGCGGTCGGCCACGGCGCCCGCCGGGTCCGCTTCCGGGTCCGTCCGCTGCGCCGGTATGAAGGCTTGGGCGGTCATGAAGGCCTGGGTGTCGTACGAGGCCGCGACGGACCGCAACTCCCGCATCAACGCGTCGGGGGAGGGCCGGTCCTCGGGTTCCTTGGCCAGGCAGCGCAGCACCAGGGGGGCGAGCCCGTCCGGCACGCCGGTCAGATCGGGATCGTCGTGCACGACCTGGCAGGCGACGACGTACGGGCTGTCGGAGTCGAAGGGCCCGCGCCCGGTGGCGGCGTGAACCAGGAGCGAGCCGAGCGCGAAGATGTCGGCGGGGGGCCCCACTTCACGGGGACGCCGGAACTGCTCGGGCGCCATGAAGGGCGGAGTGCCGATCAGTTTCCCGGTCTCGGTCCGCAGTTCACTGTCCTTCGGCCGGGATATGCCGAAATCTATGACCTTCGGCCCGTCCTCGGCGAGCAGTACGTTGCTGGGTTTCAGATCGCGGTGCACGACCCCGACCCGGTGGATGTCCCGCAGTCCCTCCGCGAGTCCGGCCATCAGCCTGCGCAACTGCGGTGGGGGCATGGGCCCGTTCCGCTTCACATGCTGGGCGAGCGTCGGACCGGGGATGAACAGCGTGGCCGTCCAGGGCCGTTCGGCCTCCGGGTCGGCGTCGACGACCGGCGCGGTGAAGGCGCCGCTCACCCGCCGGGCCGCCGCGACCTCCTGCCGGAAACGTCCCCTGAACTCGCGGTCCCGCGCGAACTCGGCGTGCACGACCTTCACCGCGAGCTTCAGCCCGGACGTACTCCGGGCCAGATGCACCACGCCCATTCCGCCGGAGCCGAGGCACGACTCGAGACGGTAGTGACCGGCGTACTCGGGAAGTTCCGCTTCCGCGCCCGCTCCGACGTTCCGCTGTGGCGCCATGGGACCACCCCCGTGCTGTTCGTCCGCGTGTGCGCCGCACAGACCCTAGTCGATGAGACGTACGGGGCCGAGGCGGCAGGCCAGGACGGGCGTTCAGAAAACGTACATGTGTGCGTGGTGGGCTTTCGGGGTATCAACGGGGCCCCATGGCAGGCATGGGGCGCACAACGGGGGAGGATTTCCATGACAGTCGACCATGTCGACCATGTCGGAGAAGCAGGGAACACCGAAGCGGCGGAGTCGGCCGCGGCGGCGGCCGTGCAGTACTACCCGGTCGCGCCGGGCTACCGGCTCAACGTCCGCAGCGGCCCGGGCACGAACTATGCCATCGTCCGCACCCTGCCCGTGGGCGCGCAGGTGCCGATCTTCTGCCAGAGTCCGGGCACGACCGTCACCGGCCCTTACGGCACGTCGAACATCTGGTGCAACATCGGCAGCGGCCAGTACGTCTCGGACGCCTACGTGAAGACCGGCAGCGACGGCTACGTGGCCCCGCGCTGCGGCTGATCCCGCCTGATCCCACCTGATCCTGCCCGGAGCCCGTGCGGGTGCCGGAGCCATAATCGGAGCGTGAGCGCAGAGAACGGCACCCCGGACCACCCCGCGGGCTCCTCGGGAACCCCCGTCGGCCCCCGCCCCGAGCCCATCCGCTTCTTCGGGACGACCTGGGTCGACCACGACAACGGCTACCCGGCCCGCCGCATCGGCGTCTCCGTCGGTTCGCTCGCCGCCGCGGGCGCCGCCTGCCTCGTTCTGCGCATCGCCTACCAGGGCCTCCGGATCGCCGAGGTCGGCGGTTTCGTCACCCTTCTCGTGGTCGTGATGTTCACGGTCTGCAGCGCCCTCGCGTTCGGGCACACCTGGGAGGCGTTCAAGCGGCGCCCCGACCCGGACCGCCTGCGGTCCCTCCGTGGCCTGCTCACCATCGGCTTCGTCGGCTCCCTCCTCGCCTACTTCTTCCGCTCCCTCGCCGAGGCTCCCGGCGAGAGGCTGCACCGCGAGGAGTACGAGACGGCCCGCACCCAGTACGAGAACCGGACGTCCCGCCGCTCCGGCAACCCCCGGAAGCGCCGCCGCCCGTAACCGCGCGTCGGCGGGGCGGGCCGCACAGGTCGCCGCTCCCGGTGCGCTCCACGCCGCCCGCCTCCACCACCTTCTCGCCACCACGCGGCACCGCCACGCGCCCGCCGCCGCCGTGCCCGCGGGTCCCTTCGGCATGTCCACCGGCCCGCTTGACGTGTCCTGCCTCCGAGAGCATTATTCATCATGTGATGAATTACTCCCCCGGTCCCCCGTACCCGGGCGCGGGCGACGGCGCCGACGTGCACGGTCCCGCCGTCCGAGCCCAGGACCTCACCGTCGTCCGAGGCCCCCGCACCGTCCTGCGCGGCCTCGACTTCACCGTCCCCCGCGGGCAGGTCACCGGCCTCCTCGGCCCCTCCGGCTGCGGCAAGTCGACCCTGATGCGGGCCATCGTCGGCACCCAGGCCAAGGTCACCGGCACACTGGACGTGCTCGGCCTCCCCGCGGGCCACCCCACCCTGCGCACCCGCGTCGGCTACGTCACCCAGGCCCCCTCGGTCTACGACGACCTGACGGTCCGGCAGAACCTCGACTACTTCGCCTCGATCCTCGACCCCGGCCTCCCCCACGCCCGCATCCGCTCGCGCGGGCGGACCTCCAACGCCGCAGACCGCCGCCGGGACAACGTCACCCGGGTCATCGCCGACGTCGACCTCACCACCCACGCCGACGCCCTCGCCGGCACCCTCTCCGGCGGCCAGCGCAGCCGCGTCTCCCTCGCCGTCGCCCTCCTCGGCACCCCCGAGCTCCTGGTCCTCGACGAACCCACGGTCGGTCTCGACCCCGTCCTGCGCCGGGACCTCTGGCAGCTCTTCCACGCCCTCGCCGCCGAACGGGACGCCGGCCTGCTGATCTCCTCCCACGTCATGGACGAGGCCGAGCGCTGCGACCGCCTCCTGCTCATGCGCGCGGGCGAGATCCTCGCCGACGACACCCCCGACGCCCTGCGCACCGGCACCGGATCCGACACCGTCGAAGCGGCCTTCCTGCACCTGGTGGACGCGGCCGTCGCGGCAAGCAGCACAAAGGAGACCTCGCGATGAGCACCCCCCGTACGACGACGCTCCCCCCCACCGCGCCGCCTGCCGCGACGAGCGCCCTGAACGCCTCGCGCACCCTCTCCACCGCCGCCCGGGTCCTGCGCCAGCTCCGCCACGACCCGCGCACGATCGCGCTGATGCTGCTCGTCCCCTGCCTGATGCTGCTCCTGCTCCGCTACGTCTTCGACGGCAGCCCGCGCACCTTCGACACCATCGGCGCCTCGCTCCTCGGGATCTTCCCGCTGATCACGATGTTCCTGGTCACCTCGATCGCCACCCTGCGCGAGCGCACCTCCGGCACCCTCGAACGCCTCCTCTCCATGCCACTCGGCAAGGGCGACCTGATCGCCGGCTACGCCCTCGCCTTCGGCGCGATCGCGATCGTCCAGTCCGCCCTGGCCACCGCGCTGGCGGTCTGGGTCCTGGGACTCGACGTCCTCGGCAGCCCGTGGCTGCTGCTCCTGGTGGCCCTGCTCGACGCCCTCCTCGGCACAGCCCTCGGCCTCTTCGTCTCGGCCTTCGCGGCCTCGGAATTCCAGGCGGTGCAGTTCATGCCGGCAGTGATCTTCCCTCAGCTCCTGCTGTGCGGACTGTTCACCGCACGTGAGAACATGCACCCCGTCCTGGAGGCCATCTCCGACGTCCTGCCCATGTCCTACGCCGTCGACGGCATGAACGAGGTCCTCCGGCACACGGACATGACCACCGCCTTCGTACGCGACATCCTGATCGTCGCCGGCTGCGCCCTGCTGGTGCTCGGCCTCGGCGCGGCAACCCTCCGCCGCAGGACGGTCTGACGCGCCCCGGGCACCCACGTCCGCGCACCGTCCGCCCACCGGACACCGCCCCGCACCCGCGCCCCCCGAGTGCGAGGATGACCGGGACGACGCACCAGGACGACGCGCACCCCGGAGGTCATCCCCCGCCATGGCTCAGAAAGTCGCAGTCCTCGGCACCGGCAAGATCGGTGAAGCCCTGCTCAGCGGAATGATCCGCGCCGGCTGGGCCCCCGCCGACCTCCTGGTCACCACCCGCCGCCAGGAGCGGGCCGACGAACTCCGCGCCCGCCACGGAGTCACTCCGGTCTCCAACCCCGAAGCCGCCAAGACCGCCGACACCCTGATCCTCACGGTCAAACCGCAGGACATGGGCACCCTCCTCGACGAGCTGGCCCCGCACGTCCCCGCCGACCGCCTGGTCATCAGCGGCGCCGCCGGTATCCCCACCTCCTTCTACGAGGACCGCCTCGCCGCCGGCACCCCGGTCGTCCGCGTCATGACGAACACCCCCGCCCTGGTCGACGAGGCCATGTCGGTCATCTCCGCCGGCAGCCACGCCACCCCGGAACACCTCGCCCACGCCGAGGAGATCTTCGGCTCCGTCGGCAAGACGCTCCGCGTCCCGGAGTCGCAACAGGATGCCTGCACCGCCCTGTCCGGCTCCGGCCCGGCGTACTTCTACTACCTGGTCGAGGCCATGACGGATGCCGGCATCCTGCTCGGCCTGCCCCGCGACAAGGCCCACGACCTGATCGTCCAGTCCGCGATCGGCGCCGCGACCATGCTCCGCGACAGCGGCGAGCACCCCGTACGGCTCCGCGAGAACGTCACGTCCCCCGCCGGCACCACCATCAATGCCATCCGCGAACTCGAGAACCACGGGGTACGGGCCGCCCTCATCGCCGCCCTCGAAGCCGCCCGCGACCGCAGCCGCGAACTGGCCTCCGGCACCAAGGACTGAGGTCCCGGGTCCCGGAACCGGAACCCGGGACCTCCCGGGGTGGTCGCGCCGTCCCCGGAACCCGAGGTCCTCGAAACCCTGCTGCACGTCGACGACCACCAGGGCCAGCGTTCTCCGCACCGTCCATGACCCGACCGTGTCGCCTTCCGCACCCCGCCTCCCAGAGGTGCGGATGCCATTCACCGACGGCTTACTGCCGAGCGAGGCGGCCCGCGCTACCCCTCAGCCGCCGGGAGCAGACCGATGGCCCGATAAGCGGCATCCACGATCGGCCGTGCCCTGCCGCGAGCCCTTTCCGCGCCGTCCCGCAGCACCCCCTCCACATAACCGGGATCCGCGCACAGTTCCCTGTGCTTCTCCCGCAACGGCCTCAGCACCTCGACCACGGCCTCCGCGGTGTCCTTCTTCAACGTCCCGTACGACTCGTACGCACCGCCGAGCGTCTCCGGGTCGCCACCCGAGCACGCCGCGAGGATCTCCAGCAGATTCGCCACCCCGGGCCGCGCCCCGCGGTCGTACACGACGTCGGTACCGCTGTCGGTCACGGCCCGCATGACCTTCTTGCGCACCACGTCCGGCTCGTCCAGCAGATAGACGATCCCCGGCCCGACATCGTCGCTCTTCCCCATCTTCGACAGGGGGTCCTGCAGATTCATCACCCGTGCGGCCACCGCCGGATGCGTGGCCCGGGGCACGGTGAAGGTGTGCCCGTACCGCTGGTTGAACCGCACGGCCAGATCCCTCGTGAGTTCCACGTGCGGCGCCTGGTCGTCCCCCACCGGCACCTCGTCCGTCCCGTACGCCAGGATGTCCGCCGCCATCAGCACGGGATACGTCAGCAGCGACAGCCGCACACTGCCGCCCCGCCGCCGTTCCAGCGCGGCCTTCTCCTTGTACTGGATCATCCGCCGCATCTCGCCGTCGGTCGCCACGCACTCCAGTAGGTACGACAGACGGGCGTGCTCGTCGACATGGCTCTGCACGAACACGGTGCACAGTTCCGGATCCACCCCGGTGGCCAGCAGCAGTGTCGCCGCCTGCCGGCTCAGTCTGCGCACCCGTGCCGGATCGTGGTCCACGGTCAGCGCGTGCAGGTCGACGACGCAGAACAACGCGTCCGCCCGGTGCTGGTCGACCGCGGCCCACCGCCGCATGGCCCCCAGGTAGTTCCCCAGCGTCAGATGCCCGGTCGGTTTGATCCCACTGAAAACCCGTGTCATCGCTTCCTGTCTCCGTCTCCTGGTCGGGACCGCCGCCCCGGCCGGCCGCCCCGGAGTCCTGAGGGCCGGAGCCCTGGAGAGAGAAACGAAAACGGCCACCGAGGCGGCGGCCGTTGAGCGCATACGTACGACGGCCGCTGTCAGGCGGCCCACCAGGACTGGCTGTACGCAGGCGTCGTCATGCGGGCCAGGCTACGCCCTGGAGACGGGGGCCGGGTGGTGATTGAGGGAGCGAGTTGACACGTCCTGCCGCGATCTGTACTGTTCTCCGAGTTGTCCGACGTGAGCACCGACTCCGGTCGGCCCCGGACAGCCATTCCGCAAGTACCGCACCTGATCGACAGCAGTCCTCTGTCTGTCGTCGTCTCATCGGCATGTGTATTCGCGAAATGAGGAATCCGCGCTCGAAAGGGTGCAGGACCCCGATTAGCTCGGGAGCCGGGAATCCGCTAGAGTCTCACCTCGTCGGAACGGCCCAACAGCCGGAAAGACAAACCCCGCTGACCGGGGGTCAGATCGAAGGAAAAAGATCTGATAGAGTCGGAGCCGCCGGAAAGGGAAACGTGAAAGCGGAAACCCGGAAGGCGAAACCCCGGGGACATCGGATCGGAAAGATCTGATAGAGTCGGAAACGCAAGACCGAAGGGAAGCGCCCGGAGGAAAGCCCGAGAGGGTGAGTACGAAGGAAGCGTCCGTTCCTTGAGAACTCAACAGCGTGCCAAAAATCAACGCCAGATATGTTGATACCCCGTCTCCGGCCGTTCGGCCGGGACGAGGTTCCTTTGAAACAAACACAGCGAGGACGCTGTGAACGGCCGGGCCCATTCCGCCCGACCGTTCCGCTCTCGTGTGTGCTCTCCCGATCACGGGAAAACATTCACGGAGAGTTTGATCCTGGCTCAGGACGAACGCTGGCGGCGTGCTTAACACATGCAAGTCGAACGATGAACCACTTCGGTGGGGATTAGTGGCGAACGGGTGAGTAACACGTGGGCAATCTGCCCTTCACTCCGGGACAAGCCCTGGAAACGGGGTCTAATACCGGATAACACTTCCACTCGCATGGGTGGGGGTTAAAAGCTCCGGCGGTGAGGGATGAGCCCGCGGCCTATCAGCTTGTTGGTGAGGTAACGGCTCACCAAGGCGACGACGGGTAGCCGGCCTGAGAGGGCGACCGGCCACACTGGGACTGAGACACGGCCCAGACTCCTACGGGAGGCAGCAGTGGGG
>NZ_BBNN01000037.1 GCF_000829695.1 Streptomyces sp. NBRC 110035
AGGCTTTCGCCCATTGTGCAATATTCCCCACTGCTGCCTCCCGTAGGAGTCTGGGCCGTGTCTCAGTCCCAGTGTGGCCGGTCGCCCTCTCAGGCCGGCTACCCGTCGTCGCCTTGGTGAGCCGTTACCTCACCAACAAGCTGATAGGCCGCGGGCTCATCCCTCACCGCCGGAGCTTTTAACCCCCACCCATGCGAGTGGAAGTGTTATCCGGTATTAGACCCCGTTTCCAGGGCTTGTCCCGGAGTGAAGGGCAGATTGCCCACGTGTTACTCACCCGTTCGCCACTAATCCCCACCGAAGTGGTTCATCGTTCGACTTGCATGTGTTAAGCACGCCGCCAGCGTTCGTCCTGAGCCAGGATCAAACTCTCCGTGAATGTTTTCCCGTGATCGGGAGAGCACACACGAGAGCGGAACGGTCGGGCGGAATGGGCCCGGCCGTTCACAGCGTCCTCGCTGTGTTTGTTTCAAAGGAACCTCGTCCCGGCCGAACGGCCGGAGACGGGGTATCAACATATCTGGCGTTGATTTTTGGCACGCTGTTGAGTTCTCAAGGAACGGACGCTTCCTTCGTACTCACCCTCTCGGGCTTTCCTCCGGGCGCTTCCCTTCGGTGTCTCCAACACTACCAGTGTTTCTCCGGCCCCCTGACCACCGTCCTGCGAGCACGCAGAAGATGACCCCGGGATAGGATCTGCAAGTTGGATTTACTGCGGGACAGTGACGTGAGATCACGTCGTTCGGCCCCAGGCAGGTCCTCGACTGTACAGGGGGCCGCGCGGCGGGTGCAAATCAGCAAGAAGATGTGGTCTAGACCTCTAATCGGGCCTCTCGCACGGAACCGGTACTACCGGTGACATACGCTGCATCACAGTGCGCCGTCCGAGACCGACAGTGACGGGCCCCTATGAATCTCCGCCCCTGGGAGGCTTCCCATGACCACCGTGACGTCCCCGCTCGCAGGACGGGCGATCGGACTCGACTCCGTGCCCGATCCCGTCTTCTCCGGGGCCATGGTCGGCCCGGGTGTGGCGATCGACCCCGTACGGGAGCCGTCCACGGCTGTCTCACCCGTCGACGGTGTCGTCGTCTCTCTGCACCCGCACGCGTTCGTCGTGGTCGACGAGAACGGGCACGGCGTGCTCACCCATCTCGGCATCGACACCGTGCAGCTCAACGGTGACGGCTTCGAACTGCTCGTCCACAAGGGCGACACCGTGACCCGCGGTCAGGGCATCGTGCGCTGGGACCCTGCCGCAGTCGAGGCCTCCGGTAAGTCCCCGGTGTGCCCGGTCGTGGCCCTGGACGCCATGGTGGAGGCCCTCTCCGAACTGCGCGACGACAGCGAGGTGAAGGCCGGCGAACGCCTCTTCCTCTGGAAGTAACACCGATGCCGTCTCCCGACGGCCGGCAGGGCAACCCACACAGCGGCGGAAACGTCGCACTACCGGAGACAGTGAGATGGAGACAACGCTGCAAGGCGTCGGCGTGAGCCATGGTGTGGCGATCGGCGAGGTTCGGCACATGGGAACGGCGGTGCTCGAGCCGCCGGCCAGGCAGATCCCGACTGAGGAGGCGGAGCGTGAGCAGGGGCGCGCCCGCAAGGCCGTGGAGGCGGTGGCGGCCGATCTGATGGCGCGCGGCAACCTCGCGGGCGGAGAAGCCCAGGCGGTGCTCGAGGCCCAGGCCATGATGGCCCAGGACCCCGAGCTGATGACGGACGTGGAACGTCGCATCGCCGAAGGCAGCACCGCCGAGCGTGCGGTGTACGACGCGTTCGCCGCCTACCGTGACCTGCTGGCCGCTGCCGGTGAGTATCTGGCGGGCCGTGTGGCCGACCTCGACGACGTGCGGAACCGCATCGTCGCCCGGCTGCTCGGCGTGCCGATGCCGGGTGTCCCGGACAGCGACAAGCCCTACGTTCTGGTGGCCCGTGACCTCGCGCCGGCGGACACGGCGCTGCTGGACCCGGCCCTGGTGCTCGGTTTCGTGACCGAGGAAGGGGGGCCCACCAGTCACAGCGCGATCCTGGCCCGGGCGCTCGGTGTGCCTGCCGTGGTGGCCCTGCCCGGTGCCGGTGAACTCCCCGAGGGGACGCTGATCGCCGTCGACGGCAGTACCGGTGAGATCTTCGTGAACCCGAGCGAGGAGAAGAAGGGGCAGCTCGAGGCCGCTGCGGCCGAGCGCCGGGCGGCGCTCGGCGCGTCGACCGGCCCCGGTGTGACCGCGGACGGTCACACGGTGCCGCTGCTGGCGAACATCGGCGGTCCGGCGGACGTGCCGGCCGCGGTCGAGGCGGGCGCGGAGGGTGTCGGTCTCTTCCGTACCGAGTTCCTCTTTCTGGACGACAGCAGGAACGCTCCCTCCGAGGAGAAGCAGGTCTCGGCCTACCGTCAGGTGCTCGAAGCGTTCCCCGAGGGCCGTGTGGTCGTGCGGGTGCTGGATGCGGGCGCGGACAAACCTCTGGACTTCCTCACCCCGTCGGACGAGCCCAACCCGGCACTGGGCGTACGCGGTCTGCGGTCGCTGCTCGACCACCCCGAGGTGCTGCGCACCCAGCTTTCGGCCCTGGTCAAGGCCTCGGAGGGGCTGCCCGTCCACCTTGAGGTGATGGCCCCGATGGTGGCGGACCGCGCGGACGCCAAGGCCTTCGCCGACGCGTGCCGTGAGGCGGGCCTGCACGCGAAGTTCGGCGCGATGGTCGAGATTCCGTCGGCCGCGCTGCGGGCGCGCTCGATCCTGCGGGAGGTGGAGTTCCTGTCGCTGGGGACGAACGACCTCGCGCAGTACACGTTCGCCGCGGACCGTCAGGTGGGTGCGGTGTCCCGGCTGCAGGATCCGTGGCAGCCCGCGCTGCTCGACCTGATCGCGCTGTCGGCGGAGGCCGCGAAGGCCGAGGGCAAGAGCTGTGGTGTCTGCGGCGAGGCCGCGTCCGACCCGCTGCTCGCCTCGGTGCTGACCGGTCTGGGTGTCACCTCCCTCTCCATGGGGGCGGCGTCCATTCCCTATGTGCGGGCGGCGCTGGCGAAGTTCACTCTGGCGCAGTGCGAGCGGGCCGCGGCGGCGGCCCGTGCGACGGACAGCGCCGAGGAGGCCCGTAGAGCTGCTCAGGCCGTACTGTCGGGCGAGTAGCGGGCAAGCAGGATGCGTCGGGCGGACCGACGACCGCCGCTGCTGTTCCCGGAGGGGCGCTCCGCTCAAGGGGCGCCCCTTTCCGTGGCCCCGCCACCCGCTACCCGCTCAGGGTTCAGTGGCGGTGGCTCGGAGGCGGGCCTTCCCCGAGGTCGGGTGGCTCGCAGTAGTCGACGTTGGACTCCGGCGAGATGAGGTCTCCCGATTCGACGTCGGTGCAGTAGGCGTCGAACACCTCGCCCGCGGTGAGGGGTTCGAGACCCTGGACGCGCAACCGCCAGCCGTGAACGCGGTCGGGGGCGCCCGGGGCGGTGGTCCGCATGACGAGCCCGCCCGGGCTGTCGGTGGCAAGGCCGACGGCCAGCACCGTGGTGAATTCGAGGATCTCGGCGTCGTCCAGTTCGAGATGCCCGCCGTTGTCGTCGGCGTGGAGGACTGCGACCAGGGTCTCGGGGGGTCCGGCGACGCTGCAGACGAGGTGCCGACTTCCAGGACCTGCCGTTTCGAGGATGCGGACGACCAGCTGGGAGGCGCGGGCGAAGGCCTCGCCTCCCAGGTCCTCTCCGCACGTGGGGCAGGCGCCGAGACGGGCGAGCAGCATGGCCGCGTACTCCCAGGTCGCCTGGCGGACGCCCTCGTCGACGAGGGCGGGCAGGAGGTCGGTCAGGGGCTGTCCCTCGTAGGAGACGGTGGGGCCGGTGGCCGCCAGTTCGGCCGTGAAGCGGGTGCGGCTGGCGTGGCTGTCCGGGTCGAGGCCGCGTTGTGCGCAGAACTCCGCGTACTCCTCGGGGTCGAAGAGGGCCAGTGTGGTGTGGCTGCCCTGCAGGGCACGGGACCTGAGGAGGGCCTCCATGTGCTCGAGATACGTACGGTGGTCGTCGAAGGTGAAGCTCCGGTAGTGCCGCATGGCGCGGAAGTCGTGTTCGTCGGTGAGCAGCCCGATGGTGCCCGCGATTTCGCGGCGCAGGACGCGTCGCATGGTTCGGTGGTCGGCGTACGTCATGTCTCCCCCTGCACGGTCGATCAATGCTCACTCACAGTAATCGGGGGTACTGACAACGGCGTCGGGGACCCGGCGGCCGGGGTGGGTTCAGGCTCGTTCGCGGGCCAGGTCCTCGTAGAAGGTGAGCAGATCCAGATTGTCGACGGAGCCGGCGTTGACCGCCTTCTCCAGCGGGGTGCCCTGGAGAAGGCGTTTGACCGGGACCTCGATGCGTTTGCCCGTCAGGGTGTGCGGGACGCCGGGCACCTCGATGATCTCGTCGGGGACGTGGCGTGGGGACAGCTCCTCACGGATGGTTTGCCGGATGCGGCCCGCCAGGTCCTCGTCAAGTACGGCTCCCGGTGCCAGGTGGACGAACAGGGGCATCCAGTAGCCGCCGTCGGGCTGTTCGATGCCGATGACGAGGGATTCCTTGATCTCGGGAAGGCGCTCGACGGCCTCGTAGATGTCCGCCGACCCCATGCGGACGCCCTGGCGGTTGAGCGTGGAATCGGAGCGGCCGTGAATGACGACGGACCCCCGGGAGGTGAGGGTGGTCCAGTCGCCGTGGCGCCAGACGCCGGGGTAGGTGTCGAAGTAGCTGTCGTGGTAGCGGCTGCCGTCGGGGTCGTTCCAGAAGCGGATCGGCATGGACGGCATCGGGTTGGTGACAACGAGCTCGCCGACCTCGTCGGTCAGGGACCTGCCGCCCGGGTCCCAGGACTGCAGGTCGGTGCCGAGACAGGGTGCCTGCAGCTCGCCGACATGGACGGGAAGGGTGGGTACGGCACCGGCGAAGCAGGAGCACACGTCCGTACCACCGCTGACGGAGGCGATCCACAGGTCGTCACGCACCTCGTCGTGCAGCCAGCGGAAACCGTCGGGCGGCAGGGGGGAGCCGGTGGTGGCGACGCACTGCACCGCTGAGAGGTCGAAGTCGCGCGAGGGGTGCACGCCCGCCTTGCGGCAGGCCATGACGTATGCGGCGGAGGTGCCGTAGAGGGTGGCGCCGGTGCGTTCGGCGATCCGCCACTGGGCACCCGTGTCCGGGTAGCCGGGGCTGCCGTCGTACAGGACGACCGTCGTTCCGGTGAGCAGGCCGGAGACGAGGAAGTTCCACATCATCCAGCCGGTCGACGTGTACCAGAAGAAGCGGTCCTCGGGGCCCAGGTCGCAGTGGAGTCCGAGCTGCTTGAGGTGTTCGACCAGGATGCCGCCCTGGGACTGGACGATCGCCTTCGGCAGCCCGGTGGTGCCGGAGGAGTAGAGCACCCAGAGGGGGTGCTCGAAGGGCACCTGCTCGAAGACCGGTTCGGTGTCCGCGGAGGTCAGGGCCTGCCAGTCGAGTGTGCCGTCGGGGGCGTCCGTGCCGAGCAGGGGGATGTGCACGACGGCGCGCAGGGTGGGCAGTTCTCGGCGCAGTTCGGCGACGACGTCCCGGCGGTCGTGCTCCTTGCCCCCGTAGCGGTAGCCGTCGACGGTGAACAGGACGACCGGCTCGACCTGCTGGAAGCGGTCGAGCACGCTGCGGGCGCCGAAGTCGGGCGCACAGGAGGTCCACACGCCGCCCACGGCCGCGGTGGCCAGGAAGGCGACTACGGCCTGCGGGATGTTGGGCAGGTAGCCGCTGACGCGGTCGCCGGGACGTACGCCGAGGGCGCGCAGTCGGGCGGCGAGGGAGCCGACCTGGCGGCGCAGTTCGGTCCAGGTGACAGGTTTCGGGTCGTGGGTCTCGTCGACGTGGAGGAGCGCCGGCTCCTCTGCGCGGGCCGCGGCCGCGCGGAGGGCGTGTTCGGCGTAGTTGAGGGTGGCACCGGGGAACCACTGGGCGCCGGGCATCGAGCGGTCGCCCAGCACGCGCGTGTAGGGGGTCGAGAAGCGGACGTCGAACCACTCCGTGACGGCCTTCCAGAAGGTTTCCGGCTCGTCCACGGACCAGCGGTGCAGTTCCGCGTAGCCGCCCTCGGCGGGCGCGCCGTGGTGCTCGGCCGCCCATGTGTGGAACCGGGTGATCCGGGCACGGGCGATGCGTTCCGGATCTGGCTGCCAGAGCGGCTGGGGGTTCACGGTCGACATGGGCGGCTCCCGGACTGTGCGCGTCGTGTGCGTCCCGCGCGCACGGGCTGGGGTGTGCGCGTGACGCGGCTGACAGGGACGATGCCACGTGATCGTCTTCCGTACCAGAGGACGGCCCACACGGTCCCGGTCGTGAAGATGTGGTCCGATCATGGGTGAACGGCAGTTGAACGACACTCCCGCGAGGTGCCGGCAGTGGCAGGGTGAGCACCATGGACGGTCGTGACCTGGTGCGTTCGGTGAAATCGGTGGGCTCGGTGGGGACGGCGCAGGGTTTGCGTACCGTACGGGCAGCGTGGCGCAGGCGGCGGGCCGATGCCACCGGGCTGCCGCCCCGCGGTGCGGAGCGCGCGCGTGTTCCCGGGCCGGTGCGGGAGGTGGAGCCCGGGCCCGGAGGGGGTGTCGTCCGGTTCGGCCGTGCCGAGCTGCGGATCCGGGTCGCCGTGAACGGGGCCGTCTTCTGGGGCTGGGACGGGGCGGCTCCGGAGCCGTCGTACGCACTGGCCGGGCGCTGTCCCGAACCGGATCCGCGAGCGGTGCTGGAGCCGGACACCGACGGCGGCTGGCGGGTGGTCGCCGAGCGGGTGACGGTCGCCGTCTCGAGGCACGGCGCGGTGGAGGTACTCACTCCGGGAGGCGTGGTGCTGCGTCGGGAGCTGCCACCGCGGTGGTGGGAGCCGGTGGCAGGAGGCCCGCCACGCTGGATGCAGCGGTCCGAGGTACGTGCCGACGCACGGTTCTTCGGGCTCGGTGGGCGGGCCTCGGGGCCGTGGCTGCGGGACGGTACCTACCGGCTGTGGAACACGGGTCCCGGTCTCGGTTTCGGGCCTGGCGACGCTCCGCCGCCCGTCACGATGCCGGTGCAGCTGGTGGTGGCCGACGCGGGCACGCATCTCGCGTTCCACGACAGTTCGTGGGACGGCACCGTCACGTTGCGGGAGGGAGAGGAGGGCTCCGGTTCCGGGCACGACCGGGCGGGGACCAGCGAGCTGCGGATGGACGGAGGGCCGCTGCGCTGCTGGGTGGTGGTGGGCACTCCCGCGCGGGTGCTGCTCGCCTGGGCGTCACTGACCGGTGCTCCCGCGCTGCCGCCCGCGTGGGCCCTCGGACATCATCACGCGCGGTGGGGCGACGACGGTGAGCAGGAGGTGCGGCGGACCGTCGCCGGCCACCAGGAGCACGGGCTGCCGCTCGACGCCGTCCACCTCGGCAGCGGCCACCACGACGCCCACCAGGGGTTCACCGTGGACCAGGAGCGGTTTCCCAAGCTGTCGGCGCTGGCCGACGAGCTGCGGCGGGACGGGATCCGGCTGGTGTCGGTCGTCGGCCCTGCGGTCCCTGCCGGGGACGGCCGTGCCGTGTACGACGCGGGGGCGGCCCGGGACGCGTTCGTGCGCGACGCGTCGGGAGACGTCGTCCAGGGTGTGTCCCGGCCCGGGGACGTGGTCTTCCCCGACTTCACCCACCCGCGCGTGCGCGCGTGGTGGGGCGATCTGTACGCGGAGCGGCTGGAGCAGGGGTTCGCGGGCTTCTGGCACGACATGAACGAGCCGATGTCGTTCACCGCGTTCGGGGAGCCGACGCTCCCCCGCTCGGCCCGTCACGCCCTGGACGGACGGGACGGTGATCACCGCGAGGCGCACAACGTGTACGCACTGTGCATGGCCAGGGCGGCTCACGAGGGCCTGCGGGCGCTGCTGCCCGAGGAGCGGCCGTTCCTG
Organism: Streptomyces sp. NBRC 110035; assembly: GCF_000829695.1. GTDB lineage: Bacteria > Actinomycetota > Actinomycetes > Streptomycetales > Streptomycetaceae > Streptomyces. The sequence goes on from NZ_BBNN01000037.1 coordinate 7,914, forward strand.
TTCTCGCGCTCGGGCTGGGCCGGCATGCAGCGCTACGGCGGGATCCTGTCGGGGGAAGTGGCCACGGGCTGGCCCGGTCTGCGGGCCTCGCTGGCCCTGGTGCTGGGGCTCGGGCTGTGCGGGGTCCCTTACACGGGGCCGGACGTCGGCGGCACCGGCGGACATCCGTCTCCCGAGCTGTATCTGCGGTGGCTCCAGCTGGGCGCCCATCTGCCGCTGTTCCGCACCCGCGCGGGGACGGGTACAGGACACAGGGAGCCGTGGGAGTCCGGTACCGAGGTGCTGGCGCACGCGCGCGCGGTCCTCGTCGAGCGCCGGCGGCTGCAACCGTACTTCGTGACTCTGGCGCATCTGGCCCGGCGTACCGGGGCTCCCTATGTGCGGCCGCTGTGGTGGTCGGCGCCGGAGGACCGGGGGCTGCGCGACTGCGAGGACGCCTTCCTGCTGGGCGACAGCCTGCTGGTGGCACCGGTGCTGGATCCGGGTGTGGAGCGGCGTACGGTACGGCTGCCCGGCGGGCGCTGGTACGAGACGGCGACGGGCCGGGCGTTCGACGGGCCTGCTCAGGTGGTGGTCGATGCGCCCCTGGACCGCGCTCCGGTGTTCGCCCGCGCGGGCTCCGTCATTCCCGTGTGCGGGGAGGACGGGGGGCTGGAACTGGAGGTGTGGGCGCCCGTCAGGGGGCGGACCGGCGGCGGGACGGTCGTCGCGGACGCCGGCGACGGCTGGGAGGAGCCGGACCTCGAGCGGTACACCGCCCGCCGGGCGGGCTCCCGGATCGTGGTCGAGCGGGAGAGCGAGAACGGCACCGGCCGCTTCCCCCACCCGGTGCGCGTCCGTGGGCTGGGGCCCGACTGATCGGGGCGGGGCACGGCCCGCCTCCCGGCCGGGCCTGCGGACGGCGGGACCGAGGCGCGGCGTCGCGTCAGATGTACCGTCCCTCGAACCAGGCCCGCACGGCACGCGTGTGCAGCGGGAAGGCGAGTTCCTCCGCGCGCCGCAGCAGGCGCCGGCCCTCCGTCTCGTCCGTGGCGTCCGGCGGCGGCAGCCCTTCCGCGGGACGTTCCGGGAGCAGCCCGAACAGCAGCAGGTGTCCGTCGGGCGAGCTCATGGCGTCGGCAAGTCGTACCTCCCGGCTCGCCACGTCGATGCCGGTCTCCTCCCGGAGTTCGCGGACGACGGCCTGGCGCCAGTCCTCCCGGTCGTCGATGTAACCGCCGGGCAGGGCCGTGCCTCCGCGCGCGGGGGCGATGGTCCGGGTGACGACGACGAGGGCGGTGCCCTTCGGGTCGTACACGGGCTGGAGGGCGACCGCGACCGGCAGCGGGTTGCGATAGGTGGCGGTGCCGCATGCCGGGCAGGTGCGGGGCCAGCCCGAGACGCCCTCGCCGAAGGGCGTGCCGCAGCTCGAGCAGTGGGAGTCCGGCACGGGATCAGGGCCGGGGGTCTGGGTTCTGGGCACGCGCGGACTGTAGCCGATCGGGGCGGAGGCGTCTCCGGGGAGTGTCCGGGGGCTGTTCAGCGGTGGCCGGTGAGCGGCCCCCGGGACACCGGAGAGCGGCGGAGAGTCGTGTCATGTCTTCTGCGTCCATCAGGCTGCGGGGTCTGCGGGGAAGCGTCCTGCCCTTGCCCGCTCGGTCATGGCACGCTCCTGACGACCCGTCGGGAGTTCTGGTCGGGGTGCCGGTGTCAAAGCTGTGCCCCGTGGAGGTGCTGTGACACGTGAGCGCACACCGGTGACCGCGGGATGGTCCGCCGAGGACGAGGGCGGATTCCGGCTCCTCGGCACCCGCTGTTCGGGCTGCGCCCGGGTCTTCTTCCCACGAGGGGAAGGCCGTTGCCGCAATGCGTGATGCCGGGAAGGCGGCCTGGTGGAGGCGTCGTCATGCTCCCGTGCGCTCCTGGACGGGCGGCCTTCGCTTCACCCTCCCGCCGGTGGCCGACCTGACGACCGGCGGGGCGGCGGGCCTGGAGACACGCGCCCGTCCGGAGGCAGGCGAGGGCCTGGCCCGTGCCTGCTGCCCCCGAGCAGCGGTCCGCAGGAGACGCTGTCTCCCCTTCACGTCAACGTGTTCGCCGGCACCCCCGCCGGCCTCGGTGGGCCGGCCGCACTGTACGACGCCGCGTGCGCGAGGCGGACGCTGTGCGACGAGTCGGGGCGGTGCCCGCCGCGGAGGGCGTGGAGACGAAGAGCCAGTACGCGGCAGCGCCGGCGCACGGTGCCCGGTTGACGCGGGGCGAGCTGTTCGCGCCGTCCGCGCGGCTGTCCGTACCCGTCCGGTCCCGCACGGTACGGAGAGGGCCGTGGCACTGGCCGGAGAAGGTCCGGGACCGCCTCCGGTTCAGGTGGTGACGGCCTGGCGGCGCTGCGCCGCCTGTGCCATGGCGTGCTGGACGACGCCGACGAGGACGGTCTTGACCGACTCGCGGTCCCGGGCGTCACCCATCAGGAGCGGTACGTCCGGGTCGAGATCGAGCGCCCGGCGGACGTCCTCGGCCGGGTAACGCGCTGCTCCCTCGAAGCAGTTGACGCCGACGAGGAACGGTATGGAGCGCCGCTCGAAGTAGTCGACGGCCGCGAAGCAGTCCTCCAGCCGCCGGGTGTCGGCGAGGACGACGGCGCCGAGGGCGCCCTCGGCGAGCTCGTCCCACATGAACCAGAACCGCTCCTGGCCGGGCGTGCCGAAGAGGTACAGCACCAGATCCTCGCGGAGCGTGATGCGTCCGAAGTCCATGGCCACCGTGGTGGTGTTCTTGGCCTCCACCCCGCTGAGGTCGTCGACCGGGCGCCCTGCCTCGGTGAGCAGTTCCTCGGTGCGCAGCGGCCTGATCTCACTGACCGCGCCGACGAGCGTGGTCTTGCCCACGCCGAAGCCGCCGGCCACCAGGATCTTGAGTGTGACGGGCTCGACCGGTGGCTTGCCGCGCTCAGAACGCCCGAAGATCATCGTACTTTTCTCCTGCTCGGTGAAGGTCCCGCGGTGGACCGTAGCCGCCACCGCCGGGGGTTTCGACGACGAGCACGTCGCCGGGGTGGACGTCCGCCGAATCGCTGCCGTCGAGTGGGGTGACGCAACCGTCCGCGCGGTCGATCCGGTTGGCGCCGAGCGCCCCGGGGGCGCCGCCCGCCATGCCGTACGGGGGGACCCTGCGGTGCTGGGACAACGTGGAAACGGTCATGGGTTCCAGGAACCGGATGCGGCGGACCGCGCCGTCCCCGCCGCGCCACCGGCCTGCTCCGCCGCTGCCCGCGCGCACGGCGAACGCGTCGACGCGGACGGGCAGTCGCCACTCCAGGACCTCGGGGTCGGTGAGGCGCGAGTTGGTCATGTGGGTCTGCACGACGGAGGATCCGGGAAAACCGTCCCCCGCGCCCGAGCCGGAGGCGACGGTCTCGTAGTACTGGTGGCGGTCGTTGCCGAAGGTGACGTTGTTCATGGTGCCGGAGCCCTCGGCCTGGATGCCGAGCGCCGCGTAGAGAGCGCCGGTGATGCTCTGGGAGGTCTCCACGTTGCCCGCGACGACGGCGGCGGGTGACCGGGGGGCCAGCATGGAGCCGGGCGGCACGATGATCCGCAGCGGCCGCAGGCAGCCGTCGTTGAGCGGGATGTCGTCGCCGACCAGGGTGCGGAAGACGTACAGGACTGCCGCGTTGACGACCGAGAAGGGAGCGTTGAAGTTGGTGGGCAACTGCGCTGTGGTGCCCGTGAAGTCGATGGTGGCGGAGCGGTCCGCGCGGTCCACGCGCACGCTCACGCGGATGACGGCGCCGGAGTCGGTCTCGTAGGCGTACTCGCCGTCCCCGAGGGTGTCGATGACGCGGCGTACCGAGTCCTCGGCGTGGTCCTGGACGTGCCGCATGTACGCCTGGACCACGTCGAGGCCGAAGTTCTCGATCATCCGGCCGACCTCGTCGACGCCCTTCCGATTGGCGGCGATCTGGGCGCGCAGGTCGGCGAGGTTGGTCTGCGGGTTGCGGGAGGGGTACCGGGCGTCGGTCAGGAGGCCGAGGGTCTCCTCCTCGCGGAACCGGCCGTTCTCGGCGAGCAGCCAGTTGTCGAAGAGGACGCCTTCCTCGTCGATGCTGCGGCTGCCGGCGGGCATGGACCCCGGGGCGATGCCGCCGATCTCGGCGTGATGGCCGCGGGAGGCGACGTGGAAGAGGACCTTCCTGTCACCCCGCGTGGTGCCGACGGGCCCGGTGCCGAAGACCGGGGTGATCACGGTGACGTCGGGGAGATGGGTGCCGCCGTGATACGGGTCGTTCACGGCGTAGGTGTCACCCGGGCGCATGGTGGAGCCGCGCCGCCGGATGACCTCCTTGACGCCGGTGCCCATCGAGCCCAGGTGGACGGGGATGTGGGGGGCGTTGGCCACCAGGTTTCCGTCCGGGTCGAAGAGGGCGCAGGAGAAGTCCAGGCGCTCCTTGATGTTGACGGACTGGGCGGTGGACTCGAGGCGGGCGCCCATCTGTTCGGCGATGGACATGAAGAGGTTGTTGAAGATCTCAAGCATCACCGGGTCGACTTCCGGGGCGGCCCCCCTGTCCGTTTCCGTGCCCGGACCGGAACTCCGCGTCATCTCGACGCGTTCCATGACCAGATGCCCGTCCTGGTTCGGAGCGGCCCGCCAGCCTTCGTCGACGACGGTCGTGGCGCCGGCCTCGGTGATGATCGCCGGGCCGGTGACCGCCTCGCCGGGCGGAAGGTCCTCGCGGCGGTGGAGGGGGACGTCGCGCCAGGTGCCGCCGGTGTGGAGGCGGACGGGGCGCGCAACGGCGGGGCGGCCTTCGTAGGGGGCGAGGGCGGAGAGATCGGGGGGCTCGGTGATGCCCGTGGCTTCGACGGAGAGGGCTTCGACGACGATCGGGCGGTCGAGCGTGAAGGAGTAGGTGGCGCGATGACGTTCTTCGAAGGCGCGGCGCATGACGGTGGGGTCGGTCAGTTCGACCGTGAGGGTGGTGTCGGTGCCGTCGTAGCAGAGCTGTGCGCGCCGGGTGGCCTCGATCCGGTCCTCGGGGACGTCCTCGGCAAGGAGTTCGGCGCGGGCCGCCGCTTCCAGGTCGTCGGCGATCCGGTGGATGCCGGGCATCTCGGCGGGTTCCAGGGGTGCCTCGACGGAGTGTTCGCGCATGGCCGTGGTGTCGGCCAGACCGATGCCGAGCGCGGAGAGGACACCCGCCATGGGCGGCACCAGGACGGTACGGACACCGAGGGAGTCGGCGACTTTGCACGCGTGCTGTCCGCCCGCACCGCCGAAGGTGGTGAGGGTGTAACGGGTGATGTCGTGGCCCTTCTGGACGGAGATCCGCTTCACCGCGACGGCGATGTCGGCGACGGCGATCCGCAGGTAGCCCTCGGCGACCTGCTCCGGGGTGCGGTCGTCGCCGGTCCGTTCGCGGATCTCGCGCGCGAGGATGGTGAAGCGGTCGCGGACGAGTCCGGCGTCGAGGGGCTGGTCGCCGTTCGGGCCGAACACCGCGGGGAAGTGGGCGGGCTGGATGCGTCCGAGCATGACGTTGGCGTCGGTGACGGCGAGCGGTCCGCCGGCCCGGTAGCAGGCGGGGCCGGGGTCGGCGCCGGCCGAGTCCGGGCCCACGCGGTAGCGGGAGCCGTCGAAGTGGAGGACCGAGCCGCCGCCTGCGGCGACGGTGTGGATGTCCAGCATGGGAGCGCGCAGCCGGACACCGGAGATCTGTGTGGTGAAGACGCGTTCGTAGTCCCCGGCGAAGTGGGAGACGTCGGTGGAGGTGCCGCCCATGTCGAAGCCGATGACCCGGTCGAAGCCGGCGAGCTGCGACATGCGGGCCATCCCGACGATGCCGCCGGCCGGACCGGACAGGACAGCGTCCTTGCCGCGGAACTGGGCGGCTTCGGCGAGGCCGCCGTTGGACTGCATGAACATCAGCCGTACGCCGTCGAGTGCGTCGGCCACCTGCCGGACGTGGCGGCGCAGCACGGGCGAGAGGTAGGCGTCGACGACGGCCGTGTCCCCGCGCGGGACGAGTCGCATCAGCGGGCTGACCTCGCTGGACAGCGAGATCTGCGGGAAGCCGATGCGGGCGGCGAGTTCCCCGACCGCCTGTTCGTGGGCAGGGTGGAGGTGACTGTGCATGCAGACCACGGCGACGGCGCGGATGCCGTCGGCGTGGGCCCGCTGCAACGGCCCGCCGAGGGCGGCGAGGTCGGGGGCGCGCAGGACGGTGCCGTCGGCGGCGACACGTTCGTCCACTTCGACGACCCGTTCGTACAGCAGCTCGGGCAGTTCGATGCGGCGGGCGAAGATGGCGGGGCGGTCCTGGTAGGCGATGCGCAGGGCGTCGCGGAAGCCGCGGGTGACGACCAGGAGGGTGCGTTCGCCGGTGCGCTCCAGGAGGGCGTTGGTGGCGACCGTGGTTCCCATGCGTACGGACTCGACAGGATCGCGGGAGCCGGCCAGCAGTTCGCGGACGCCCGCGACCGCCGCGTCGGCGGCGGGTTGCGCCTCGCCGGGGGGAGGTCCGGGCCGGTCGGGGGCCGGGTTGTCCGACAGCAGTTTGCGGGTGAGGAGCCGCCCGTCGGGGCGGCGGGCGACAATGTCGGTGAAGGTGCCGCCCCGGTCGACCCAGAACTGCCAGCCTGTCACGTCAGTACCTCGCTTCCGTGCCGCTCACAGCGCCCGGAGGCCGTTGATCACGTCGCGCAGAATACTCTCGTCCGGCAGTTCGGCAGGGGGGACGGGCCGGTTCACGTGGACGGTTTCCAGGTCGACGAGATCACCGACGAGGACGCGTACCACTCCGATCGGCAGGTCCAGTTCCGCCGCGAGTTCCGCGACCGTCTGCGGAGTGGCACGGCACAGTTCGACGATGTCGACGTGTTCCGGGGAGAGTGTGGGGTCCGTCTCCGGATCGTCGGCGTCGGGTTCGGTGACGACCACTGCGATCAGGTCGAGGCGGTGCTGGGCCGCACTCGAGGTGCGGCCCCGCGTCATGGCATACGGACGGACGACCGGTCCGGCCTCGTCGTCGAACCAGTGGCTTCTTCCCTCGCCGTCAGCGCTCATGCCGTCCCACTACCCACCCGGGGGCAGATCGGTACGCGGTTCGGAATCCAGATGCGGCCCGACCCGCTTCACCAGGAGGGTCATCTCGTAGGCGACCTGCCCGACGTCCGAGTCGGCGTCGGCGAATACGGCGAGACAGCTGCCGTCTCCGGCGGCGGTGACGAACAGGAACGCCTCGTCGAGTTCGACGATGGTCTGGCGGACGCTGCCTGCCTCGAAGTGGCGGCCCACCCCCTTGGCGAGGCTGTGGAATCCGGAGGCGACGGCGGCCAGATGTTCGCTGTCCTCGCGGGTGAGGTCCTGGGAGGCCCCTGTGGCGAGGCCGTCGCCGGAGAGCACGACGGCCTTTCGGATACTCGCGACGCGGGCCACGAGGTCGTCGAGGAGCCAGTTGAGCTCCCCCTTGCCGTCGCCGGCGTGGCCGGTCGTGTGCGGTGCGGTCATCGACCGTCCCCCTTAGCCGTTCCTGGTCGGTTCTGGTCGGTTCTGGTCGTTTCTCGTGGGACTGCCCCGCCGGAGGTGTTGTCGCGCGTGGCGTTCTCCTCACGGCCGCGCTGCCAGCCGCGCTGGAGCGAGGCCATGCGGCTGCGCACTTCCTCCGCATCCCGTTCGACGGGCTGGGATCTCTCCTCGTTCCGTCGTGGCGCGCTCCGTTTGAGCTGAGTAGAGAGGCTGGCCTGCCGTACGCGCCGGGGCAGCGAGGCGGGGCCGGCCGGGCCTCCGGTGCCTGTGTCCTGCGGGGCGCTGCCCGAGCCCGGATCCGCCGCGGAGTGTTCCTGGCGGGGGTCGGCCGCGACCGCGGGGCGTGCGGGACCGTCCGGGAAGTCACCGGCGGCCGGGGCGACGGGGCCGTGGGGCGCCCGGTCCGCGGGACGGTCTCCGGCGTGTGCGCCGATGCGGGGACGGGACGCCGCCCCCCGCCGACGGGCGGGCAGGGGCGGCGGCTTCTCGCCCTCGGAGGGCCCCGGATCCCGGTTCGGGGAGGGTTGCTCACCTCGGCGGCGGGCCGGCAGTACGGGCGCCGGTTCCTGCTCCGGGCGGGCGGACGGGGTGCCGGTGTCCTGGTCCGTCCGTTCCCGGCGGGCGTGCTCGTCGCCGACGGGGCGTCCGTGGGAGCTGACCAGCTTGGGCGTTCCCCTGCGGAACGGGGCCTCCGTCCGTCCTTCCGTGTCCAGGTCCGCTCCGACGCCGTTGCCCTTGCCGGGGGCCTGCTGCTGGGGCTCGTGGCGGTGGCCCGGCCGGTCCTCCTTGGTGCGGGACGGGAAGCGGCGGCGCCCGAACAGGCCGCCGTGCTCGTCGTCCTCGTCCGCGGGCGCGTCCGGGTAGTCGTCGAGGGCGTCCAGACCGACGGGTGCCTCGAGTTCGACCGGGCCGTCCAGGAGCGCGGCGGGCAGTCCCGGCGGTTGGGCGGGCACCTGGGAGAGCGCGAGGCGGCGGCTGTCCTCCGGCTGCCGGTCCTTGGCGCGCCGGGGCCGGTCGAGACGGAAGCCGACGCCGTTGGTGTCGGGGACGTCGTCGGTGAGGAGCGCGTCCGGGATGAAGACGACCGCGGTGGTGCCGCCGTAGGGAGACGGCTGCAGCGAGACCCGGACGTTCTGCCGCTGTGCGAGACGGCTGACCACGAACAGTCCGAGCCGGTCGGTGTCGGAGAGCTCGAACTCCGGTGTCTCGGCGAGCCGCAGGTTGGCGTCGAGCAGCGCCTCGGCGGCCATGCCGAGACCCCGGTCGTGGATCTCCAGGGTGAAGCCGTTGGCCACGCGCTCCCCCAGGACCTGGACTGCGGTGTGCGGCGGGGAGAACACCGTCGCGTTCTCCAGGAGTTCGGCCACCAGATGGGTCAGGTCGGCGACGGCGGGGCCGGTGACGGCGACCCGCGGCAGCCGGCGGACCTCGATGCGCTCGTAGTCCTCGACCTCGGCGACGGCGGCGCGCACGACGTCCATGAGCTGGACGGGCTTGCGCCACTGCCGGGAGGGCGCGGCGCCGGACAGGATCACCAGACCCTCGGCGTGCCGGCGCATACGGGTGGTGAGGTGGTCCAGGCGGAACAGGTCGGCGAGTTCCTCGGTGTCGTCGGTCCTGCGCTCCATGGTGTCGAGGAGGGTGAGCTGCTTGTGCAGCAGGACCTGGCTGCGACGGGCGAGGTTGACGAAGACCTCCGAAACGCCCGCGCGCAGTTCGGACTGCTTGACGGCCGCCTCCACGGCGGCGCGCTGCAGGGTGTTGAGGGCCTGGCCCACCTCGCCGATCTCGTTCCTGTCGTACTCCAGGCGGGGTACCTCGGTCTCGACGTCCACCTGTTCGCCCGCGGAGAGGCGGCGCATCACACCGGGCAGTCGCACCCCGGACGCCTCGTGGGCCTCCAGACGCAGGTGCCGCAGGTCGCGGATGAGGCCGCGGCCGACGCGCACGGACAGGACGAGCGAGACCAGCAGGGCGACGAGTCCGAGGAGGCCGGCGACGACGGCCTGGGTGATGACGCCCATGGCGACGGGGCGGACGCGGTCCTGGTAGCGGTCACTCGCCTGGTCGTTGAGGGTGGCGAGTTCCCCGAGCACATGACCGGCCGCGGTGTCCCAGCTCTTCGCGGTGATCCCGCGGGGCGGACCGGTGCCGGAGGAGACGGCCGCTTCCTCGGCGACCCGCAGCGGAGCGGACGCCGCGTTCTTCCAGAAGCTCTCGTAGCGGTCCCGTTCCGACGCGGGCAGCTGCGGCAGGCCGACGCCGTACAGCAGCGTGCGCTGGGCCATGAAGTCGGAGATGTCCCGGACCTCGGAGGGGGAGAGCGTACCGACGATGAGGGCGGAGCCGAGCAGGGCGTCCTCGCGGGCGAGGAGTTCACGGGCGCGGGCGAGACTGACGAGGGCGCGGTACTGCTTGTCCAGCCCGACGTCGTCGACCACGTGCAAATCGGCCAACAGGATGTAGCACGGGTCGACCAGCCCGTTGTAGAGGTCGAGGGCCTGGGAGCGGTCGACGGTGCCGTCCTCGACACTGCGGCGCAGGGACTCGATGCCCTCGAGGGAGTCCAGTACCGCGTTCAGTGCTTCGGTGTCCTGGCCCATCGCCTCACGCACATCGGGTTTCGCCGCGTTCTCCCGCACGCTGTCGACGGCCTTGTCGGTGGCGATCCGGCTGCGGCGGAGTGCGGCGAGTCCGTCGGAGGCACGCGGGTCGGCAAGGTGGACGAGGGTCTGGCGGCGTTCCTGCTGGAGGACGCGGACGGTGTCCTCCACGGGGTAACCGACCTCTTCCATCACCGACGACACATCGAACAGATGGCTTGCCTCACGGCCCGTCAGCACGGTGGTGAAGGCCCAGATCGTCGTCAGGGACACCAGCGGCACGAGAAGCAGCGCCACGATCTTCCGGCGGATGGACTTCCCGCGAAAGCGCATGGCCTCCCCCAGCTCGGCTCCCGGAACAGCCAGGAGCACACATGTGCGTCAATAAACGGCGCGAGCCTACTACCGCGTCACGGCCAACTCGAAGAGCTCTCCGGAATCCGAACTTCCGCACCGACGGCGAGACATGGCGAGTTGTCCGGGCATTGTGTGAGATTGACTCCCGGTTCACAGGGGGCCGACGGGCTGGGCCGTAGCGCCCGCGGGTAGGGTTTTGGCCGATTCCTTTCCATACGCGGGAATCTTTGTGACGTGCCGTTCGTCCTTCTCTGTGGGCGGTGGGGACGGAATCGGCCACAGGAGCCACGTCCCGCATCCGGGCGGCTTAAATCAGTGCAAGCCGGGCAGTCGTTGGGGAACCGGGTCTTCGAGCCCGGGAAAGCGGTCTGCCGGCGGTGGGGAGTGACACGTTGATGGGCACGGCGGAGCGGTACAGGTCGCCCGAGGGCGACGCGGGGGCACGGGTGGTGGAGCGGCCGGACACCGGGACTCCGAACCGCGGCGAGCCCTCGGCCGGAAGAGGGGCGGCCGGCGCCCGGGACCTTCCGGCGACCGGGACCGACCGGGTGCCGGCGGGTGCGACCGGGACACCGCCTGCCGGAACCACCGGTGGGAACGACCGCGTTCGGACCGAGGCCCCCCGGCGGCCGAACCACCGGCCGTTGTGGGCCGAGGAGCCCGCGCGGCGGCGCCGGTTGCCGGATCCGGTGCGTACGTCGGCCGTGCGGGCGGTCATCATCGTCGCGATCACGCTGATTCAGGCCATGGTGGCCTTCCTCTGCACGCTCGCCGGTTCCTGGCTCGCGTTCCCCATGGTCATCAGCAGTGTCGTCAGCACCATCCTGGCCACCTGGGGTGTCCTCGACGTGTGGGTGACCCGCCAGGTCTGGAACCAGCGCAACGGCGTGGTGTCCGCACCCAGCAGCACCGCGCGGGGCCTGCGGCGCGAGCGGCGCCATGCCCGTCGCCAGGAGCGGTCCGCGCAGCGTGCGCAGGCGCGCATACGCCGGCAGGGCGGCGGCACCGGTCAGCTGTCCCACCCCTGATCCCGCCCTCCCCCTGCTGCTCCGCCGGGCTGCGGGAACACGCGGGCAGGCCCGGGGCAGCGGGGAGAGCCTGCCCGGTCAACCGTTCGCCGGGGCGGGCCTCTTGAACATCCGGGTGGCCGTGATCTCGCTGTGCACGGCTTCCTCCTCGGAGGTCTCCCGGGGCAGGCCCGGCCTCAAGTGCTCCTCGACGCTGATGTACTTGAGGCCCGCTCGCAGGTCTGCGTCGTTCCGCAGGCGGATGACCAGGGGGAACTCCGCGAGGGCCGTCGTGTCGAACAGGCCGGTGGTGTAGAGGAGCTGCACCCCGAGCGCGTCGGCCACGGCCCTCTGGAGCTCCAGCAGGTAGGTGGCGTTGGCGCGGCCGATGGGGTTGTCGAGGAACAGGGTCCCGGCGTGCCGGTGCCGGTCGCGTCCCCGGTCGTTGGAGCGCAGCGCGGCCATCGTGCAGTACAGGGCGATGGCGGCGGTGAGCAGCTGCCCTCCGGAGAACACGTCGCCCATCTGTCCGACGGGCACCCGCTCCGCGCGCAGCACCGCGTCCGGTTTGAGGATCTCGACGGCGATGCCCTTCGGCCGGACGGCGGCGGCGACTCCGCGCAGCAGCAGGGACATCCCGTCGCGGCGCAGGTCGGAGTTCTTACGGACGGCCGCGCGGGTCGCCTCGTCGACGACCTCGCCGAGCCGCTCGGTGAGGGTCGCCTGGTCGGGTTCCTCGAAGCGGATGCGCAGAAATTCCTGCCCGGACCACTCGCCGAGCCCTTCGGGCAGCCGGGACAGCCGCTGGGCGGAGCGCAGAGTGGCGAGGGCCGACTCGACGAGCCCTCTGAGCCGGTCCACGATCGAGTCGCGGTTGCGTTCCAGCTGTTCCAGTTCGTCGCTGAGGACCCGGAGCCGGGGCGCGAAGGCGTCCGCCCACTTCTGGGCGTGCTCGGGCAGCGCGGAGGCGGGCAGTTCCCGGATCTGCTGCCGCGCCGGGGTGCGGACCTGCTCGTAGCGTGTGGAGTTGGCGTGCCGCACCAGGATATCGCTCGCTTCACGCACCGCGGACTCGGCGGCCGACAGGTCGGCGGCGCAGCCGCGGAGTGACCTGCGGGCCTCCGCGGCGGACCGGCGGGCCTCCTCCGGGTTGCCGGAATAGGGGTCGGGCTGCTCCGGCTCCTCCTCGGATGCGTGTTCCCGCAGCAGGTCGCGGAGCATGGCGGCGATCTCGTCGAATCCTCCGGCCGCGTCCTCGGCGGCGCGGTGCGCGTCGAGGAGTTCGCCGTGGATCTCCCTGGCGTTGTCCAGCTCCTCCGTCCGGGTGGCCAGTTCGGCCGTGGCGTTCCGCAGCAGCGCCTGTGCGTGCTCGGCGTCGCGCGGCACCATCTCCTCGGGAAGCGCGGTGTGCCGGTCGCCGCCCTCGGGCGCCAGCCGCTCGGCCTCGCCGCGCAGCCGCCCGAGCTGCTCGCTCGCGCTCGTCATGCGGGTCTCCAGGAGCTGCACCAGTTCCTCGGCACGGGCGGCGGCGGCCTGCCGGCTGGGGCCGTCCGAGCCGTCGGTGGACTCGAGCAGCTGCTCCGCGCGGTTGCGGACCTTGTTGCTCAGTCGGTCCAGCTCCGCGCGGGCCGCGCTCTCGTCGCTCTCCGCGCGTGCCTGCTCGGCGCGCAGGTCGGCGCCGACACCGACCTTCTCGTACACCTGGGACGCGGCACGGTAGGCCTCCCGGAGGGCAGGCAGAGAGATCCGCGGCGGCTCGGTGCCGGCCCCGGGTACGTCGTCGGACACGTCGTCGGGGGCGCCGGCGATCTCGGAACGCTCGGCACGCAGCGCACGCGCGGTGCGCCGGGCGTCGTCGGCGGCCCGCTGTGCGCCGCGCCGGTCCTCGTCGGCGGCCCGCGCCCGCTCCAGGCAGGCCTGGGCGCGGGCCTCCGCCTCGGTGGCGTCGTCGGCCAGTTCGCGCAGACCGGCCTGCCAGCCTGCCCGTTCGCGGAGCCGGAAGGCGAGTCCGGCGAGAGCGTCGGCGGCGCGCCTGGCCTTCTGCGCGGCCTCCTGGCGCTCGTCACGCACCCGGGCGGCCTCGGCCGCGGCCTCCTCGGCCTCCGCCCGCACGGCGCGTGCCTCGGCCAGCTCCGCCTCCGACTCCTGCGCGAAGACGCGGGCCTCGTGGGCGGCGCGGGCCAGTTCGGTGAGCCGGCCGGCCGGGCAGCCGGTGCGCCAGGAGGTGAGCCGCGCGGTCAGTTCGCGGTCCTTGGCGAGCCGTGCCGCGAGCGCCCGGATCTCCTCGTCACGGGCGGTCGCACGGGCGCGCAGTGTCTGCCGTTCCTCGTCGGCGGCGTGTTCGTCGTGCATGGCCGGGTTCGGCGGTACGAGGAAGACATCGCCGGTGTCCGCCTCCGGTGCCGGTGCCGGGGTCGGCGCGAGGAGGGCGGCAGCCGTGCCGACGGCGACCGCGGAGCGGGGCAGCAGGGCGGCGCCGCTCAGGACCTCACGGGCACGGGTGTGGGAGTCCGGGTCGGTGATGACGACGCCGTCGACCAGTTCAGGGCGGGCGGCGAGCACGCGCGCGTGGTCGGCGGGGTCGACCGCCTGGGCGAGGTAACGCCAGCCGGGCAGGGCGGGGATGCCGTGCTCGCCGAGGAACTCGACCGTGGCCAGCACATCCGGCCCCGGCGGCAGCAATCCGCCGTCGCCGAGGGCGCCGAGGATGCGGGCGTCGTCGGCGGCGGCGGTGCGCAGTTCGAACAGCTGCCGTTCGGCGGAGGAGACCGCCTCCTCGAGCAGTTCGCGCAGGTCGTCGGCGAAGCGGTCCAGTTCCGTGGCGGTGAGGGCGCCTTCGGTGACGGGGGTGCCGCCCGGTTCGGTGTCCGTGCCGGGCCGGGGCATCGGAACGGACGGGCGGGGCCCGGTACCGGCCAGGCCGAGCAGTTCGGCCGGGCGTTCCTCGGCGGCCAGGGCCTGGGCGGTGCGCAGCTCGCCCTCGTGGGCGCGGCCGGCCGCCGTGGCCGCGTCCGCCGCGCGGGCGGCGGTGAGTTCTGCGCGGGCCTCGCCCGCGGCGGCCTCACGCGCGTGCTCGGTCGCCCGGTGGGAGGCCTCACGGGCCGCCTCCCAGGCGGCGACCGCGGTCTTCTCCGCGTCGCTGGCCGCGAGGGCGGCGCGGGCCGGGTCGGCGTCGGGGGCGCTGTCGTCGAGCCAGCCGGCCCGGACGGCCTCGGTGGTCTCCTGCTCGACCTCGGCAAGCCGTTGCCGGAGGTGGCCGATCTCGCTGCGGGCGCGCTGCGTCTCGGTCGCGGCGGAGGTGGCGTCGCGGTGGGCCGTGTCGCTGACCTCCTGGAGAGCGGCGGACCGCTCCTCCTCCTCGTTGGCGAGGTTCTCGGCGTTCCGGGCCGCCGTGTGCAGGGCATGTACGAGGTCGACGGCGGCCTTGGCACGGGCGGCGAGTGCGGGCGCCGCGTCCCGCTCGGCCTCCTGGATCGCGGCGGAGACCCTGGCGACCCTGTCGGCGGCGGCCCGGTGGCGCAGCGCCGCCTCGGCGGCCTGCCAGGCCGCGTACAGGGTGCGTGCGTCGGCGAGTTCACGCTTCTGGGCGGCGGCGGACTTCTCGGTCGCGGCCAGCGCCAGGGAGGCGTGCCGGTAGGCGATCTCCGCGGAGATCAGCGCGCTGTGCTCGCGCTCCGCCCCGGCCCTGGTCACGGTGCGGGCGGCGGTGGTGACCCGGTGGGCGAGGTCGGCGGCGCGGACGCGTTCCTGGTGGCCGCGCGCGGAGAGCCTGCGGGCCAGGGTGCGGGTACGGCGCTCGGCGGCGGTGTGGATCTCGCGCGCCCGGGTACGGGCGCCGGCGGCTTCGACGATCCGGCCGAGCAGTTCGACGGACCCGGCGGTGAAGTCCCGTTCGGCGATCAGCTCGGCGCGTCGGCCGAGTTTGTTGCCGAAGCCGCCGACCAGGTCGGCGAGACCGTCGGTGTCACGGGTGTCGGTGACCGCGCGCAGCAGCAGGTCGGTGAAGTCGGAGTCCTTCTTGACCGCGAAGAGGCCGGCGGCCTCGCCCTCGTCGGCGTTCATCTCCCTCTGGTAGCGGAAGAGTTCGGGGTCGAGTCCCAGCTCGCCGAGGTGCTCGGTCCAGCGCTCGTGGGTCTCTTCCCAGTGGACCTCCAGGTGCGGATACGTCCGGCCCGCCTCCGTGAGCGCGTCCCGGAAGCCCTTCATGGTGCGGCGGCGGCCCCGCGCGCCCGACTGGCCGTCGGCGGGCGGCCGTACGGAGGTGGCCTCGGCGACGGGAAGGTTGTCCAGGCTGAGCCCCGGGCCGGGCCGCAGGGAGTACCAGGCCTCGGCGAACTTCCTCGGGTCGTTGGAGACCTGGCGCCCGCGCCATTCGCTGGCCTTGCCGACGACGACGCACTCGCCGGTCAGCACGTGCTGCCACTCCAGGGCCACGTGGCCGCAGTCGTCGGCCAGCAGAAACTTGCGCAGCACACCGGAGCTGGCACCGCCGAGGGTGTTGCGGTGGCCCGGGAGCATCACGGAGAAGATCAGCTTCAGCAGGACGGACTTGCCACCGCCGTTCTCCAGGAAGAGCACCCCGGCGGGTGCGGGCCGACGGAGCGGGCCGACGGGCTCCTCCGCGAAGAACTCCGCCTGCGTCGGCGCGGGTTGCGGCACGGTCTCGCCGACACCGCGCAGGTCAAGCACGGTGTCGGCGTAGCGCGCACCGGCGGGTCCGATGGAGTAGAGGCGGACCCGGGACAGCTCGTACATGGCGGACTCTCGAAGTCTTCGGCAGGTCGGGGTGGCTCGGAAGGAAGAAACGGGGACGGAGGACAGGGGGACGCGAAGGCGGGCGGCGGGGCCGCGGTGTCGGCGGGGTCGGCGGCTCAGGTGGAGTGGAAGGGCAGTCCTGCGTCGGCCACCAGGTCCAGCTCCTCTCCGCTGTCTGCGGGCAGCAGGGTCGGGGTGCCGTCGGTGACCGGGACGACGCCCAGCTCCAGCAGTTCGGCCAGGGCCGCGCTGCCGGCCAGGTCGCGTACCTGCAGCTGGTAGCGGGCCGTTGTGCGGTAGGTGCCGCCGTTGTCGTCGCCGGTGCGTTGCAGGAAGCCGGAGTCGGTGAGGAAGGTGACGGCCTTGGCGACGATGCCGGTGGTCGAGCCCGCGAGCCTGCGGGCGTCCTTGGTGGCGCCGGTCGCGCTGCGTCTCGCCCAGATCCGCCAGGCCGTCTCCAGCCCGGGGGCGTCACTGGCCGGGTCGGTGTTCTCGCCCTGCTCCGCGGCGCGTTCCTCGAGCCGGTGGCAGGTCTGGCGCACGAAGGCGTCGACGCCGTTGACGGTGACCCGCCCGATGTAGCCGTCGTCGGCGAGGTCCTCGGGGCGCGGGAACGCCATGACGGCGACGGCGAGGTGCGCGAGTCCGTGCAGGAACCTGTCCCCGCCGTCGGCGGAGGTGCGCCGCGCGTAGTCGCCCATGCGGATGGCGAACACCGAGTCCTCGGCGGCGGTCACGGCCATTCCCGCGCGTGGGGACACTTCCAGGACGATCAGGCCGAGGCCGGTGGCCACGGCGTCGGCGAGCCGCGCGAACGGCGGGTCCTCGCGGTAGCGGCGCAGCAAATCCGCGTACTTTTGGTCACGGGCCGGCTGGAGCCTGGGCTGGAGGCCGAAGGCGACGAGCCGTGCCGCGTCGGCGGCGTCGGCGGGGGTGACGGCCCCGCCCGCCGGTGCGGCGGAGGACTCCGCCTCGCTCCACTCGGCATGCTCGGTCACGGACACGGGTCCTCCTCGCGCAGGACGACGACGGGGGCGGAAGGGACGACAGGAAGGCCGGGGAAGGCGGCGCGGCCCGTGCGAGCGGCACGGTGCGTGCGGACAGCGCGGAGCATGCGGACGGCTGTCCCGGGGCAGTCGGCCGCGACCGGTGACCGGACCTCCGGCGAAGGCGTCGTCACGCGGCCTCCGTCCGGTCCGCGGCCATGCCCGCCGCGTCGAGCAGGGCCGTACCGACGATGAGGTCGGCACCGCCGAACTCGGGGTCGTCCAGCTCGACGCCGTCGTCCACCGCGAAGAGCAGCCGCCGCTCGCCCTGGCGGTAGGCGGTGCCGACCGGCGGGCTGGCGGCGTGCACCGCCAACAGGGCCACCAGGTAAGGCAGTTCGGGGTCCTGACGGCGTGCCTCGGCGAGCAGTCCGGACAGCCGGCGGGGCGCGTCGGCCGGCAGTGCCAGCAATGTGGTCGCGGCCGCCAGCTGCCCCTCGGTGAAGCGGCTGTCGTCCGGCGTGGCGATCAGGTCCGGTTCCGGCATCTCGGCGCCCAGGTGCTCCCGCTCCACCGGCGGGGTCAGCAGGATGCCGACGAGGTCGGCGACCCGGACGGACACCGGTGTACGCAGTCCGGTGCCGCGGGCGAAGAAGGCGTCGGTGACCCGGACCGCCTGCTCCAGGGGCAGCGGGAGCAGCGGTGCCAGGAGGTGTCCGTAGAGGTCCGTACCCGAGGACGACGCGGGGGTGGCGAAGGCCTGTCGGTCCTGTTCGGCGCGGAACAGCGGGCCGGCCTCCAGCAGCCGGGACTGCAGCTGGGTGTGCCTGCGGATGCAGTCCTTGACGATGTCCACCAGTTCGGCGGCCCTGCGCTTGTGCTCCGGGTCCTCCGACTCGTCGCGGGCTCTGCGGATGTTGGTGAGGATCGCGTTCTCGTGGCGGTACCGGTCCGCGACGTGGTCCAGGGCCTCGGCGATCATGTCCGGGACGGCACTCAGCCAGTCCACCGCGCGCACATTGCGCCGGGTGGCATCCAGCGCGCGGCGCAGGGACTCGGAGTACTGCACGGTCCGGTAGCGGGCCTGCTCGGCGGCGAGCTGGGCGTCGGCGAGCCTGCCGCGGTTGATGAGTACCTCGAGCTTGACCTCGGCGGCGATCTGGGCGCTGGCGACGTCGGTGTCCAGGGCGCCGACCAGGACGTTGACCGCCTCGTCCGTGGTGCGGAGGTAGACCGTGCCGCCGGTACCGGGGACCTCCTCGATGAGCTTGAAGTCGTAGTCGCGGCGGACGTAGGTGCCGTCCGCGCCGAACACGCCGTACACGGCGCGGAAGCCGCGGTCGACGCTGCCGACGTTGATCAGGTTCTCCAGGACCCAGCGGGCCACCCGCTCGTGCTCACCGGCGGGCCGGCGCGGGGCCTGGGCGGCGATGCGCGGGATGAGCCGGGCCACTATCTGTTCGTGGTCGGCGCCCGTGTCGAAGTCCATGTTCAGCGTGACCAGGTCGATGGCCGCCAGGGCGATCTCCGCCATGCCGTACACCGAGTACTCGCCGGCCAGGTTGGCCTTGCGCGCGTCGAGGTCGTGCAACGGCGCGGTGCAGGCGAGCGCGCGCAGCCGCCGGGCCAGCCCCTCGTCGGCCGCCGGGCCCAAAGCGGGCCGCGGCCCCGCGCTGAGCTGGGGCGGAGCACTGTCCGTCGATGCTGGTGAAGTCACGGTGCACAGACTAGGTCCTCGGTCTGACAACCACCCAAACGACGCAGATGCGTCACGGTGTCGCGGTGGTCACACACCCTGTTCCGCCGTCCCCGCCCCGCGCCGGCAGACCTCCGTCATGCGCTCGAGCGAGTCGTCGAGGTACCCCGCCAGCAGCGCCTCGGCCCGGTCCCGCTCCCCGGACCGCAGAGCCCGGAGGATGTCCGCATTGCGAGCCATGTACGGTTCGTGCAGCCGGCGGGGCTCGTCCACCACATGGAAAGCCAGCCTCAGTTCGGCGAACACGCTGCGCATCAGCTCGTTCGTGCGTTCGCTGCCGGCCAGCGCCACCAGTTCCCGGTGGAAGTGGATGTCGGCCGTACCCACTGCGTTCCAGTCGCCTTCGCGCGCCGCAGCGCGCGCTTCGCGCACCGCCTCGGAGAGCGCGTCGAACCGGCGGGGCGACTCCCGGAGCCCTCGTACGACGGCGCACTCGACGAGGCGGCGGGTGCGGTGGATGTCCTCGACGTCCTCGACGGTCAGGACCCGCACGAAGACGCCCCGGTTCAACTCGTGGACGAGCAGGCGCTCGTGGGTGAGCAGCCGGAACGCCTCGCGCAGGGTGTTGCGGGAGACGCCGAGCGCGCCGCCGATGCTGTCCTCCGGCAGACGTGTCCCGGGCGGGAAGTACCCCTCGGTGATCCGGCTCCTGAGGATGTCCGAGACCCGTTCGGCAGTGCTGGTGCGGCCCAACAGGGCGCGGTCGCCGGCCAGTCCGCTCAGCTGCTCTGCCATGCCCGGAATTCAATCGCACGGGTGAGAACGAGACAACACGGGTATTGAAGGATCGTTGAACGATATCTACCGTGCTTTCCACGGCCCGGTCCGGCTCCACGGCCCCGGCCCGACGAGGGGAGACGGGCCTTCCATGATCTCGATCGACCTGAACGCCGACCTCGGTGAGGGCTTCGGCCGCTGGCGGCTCACCGACGACGAGCGGCTGCTGTCCGTCGTCACCAGCGCCAACGTGGCCTGCGGCTTCCACGCCGGCGACGCGGCCACCATGCGCCGGGTGTGCGAGCTGGCCGCCGCACGCGGGGTGCGGATCGGCGCCCAGGTCTCCTACCGGGACCTCGCGGGCTTCGGACGGCGCGCGATGGATGTGCCGTCCGCCGAACTGACGGCCGAAGTGGCCTACCAGATCGGCGCCCTGGAGGTGTTCGCACGCGCGGCGGGGGCCCGCGTGGCCTACGTCAAACCGCACGGGGCGCTCTACAACCGGGTCGTGTGCGACGAGGACCAGGCCGGAGCGGTCGTCGACGGGGTGCTCCTCGCCGATGCCGCGCTGCCCGTCCTCGGCCTGCCCGGGTCACGACTGCTGGAGCTGGCCGGAAAGGCGGGGCTGCCTGTCGTCCCGGAGGCGTTCGCCGACCGCGCGTACGGCGACGAGGGGACGTTGGTGCCCCGCCACCGGGAAGGCGCCTTGGTGAGCAACCCGGAAGCCGTCGTGGCACGCTCGGTGGACCTGGCCCGGTCCGGAGAGGTCGACGCGCACTCGGGGCGGCGCATCGTGGTGCGGGCACGTTCCCTGTGCCTGCACGGCGACACCCCCGGAGCGGTGGAGCTGGCCCGACGGGTCCGCGCGCGTCTGGAGGCGTCGGGCATCCGGGTGGAGGCGTTCGCATGAGGGTTCTGCCCGTCGGTGCGGACGCCCTGCTCGTCGAGGTCTCCTCGGACGGCGAGGCGCAGGCGCTCCATTCCGCGTTGCTGCGGCGCCGGGCGGAGGGCTCGCTGCCGGTCGGCGAGCTCGTTCCGGCGGCGCGCACGGTCCTGCTCGACGGCCTGGCGGACCCCGGCCGGCTGGCCGCCGAGCTGACGGCCGTGGCGTTGCCTCCCGTGCCCCCGCGCGCGGGGAGAACGGTCAAGGTCCCGGTGCGCTACGACGGCCCGGACCTGGCCGCCGTCGCGGCGCACTGGGGCGTCACCGCTCGGGAGGCGGCCCGTATCCACGCGGGTACCGAGTTCCGTGTCGCCTTCTGCGGTTTCGCGCCCGGCTTCGGCTATCTCACGGGGCTGCCGAGCCACTACGGCGTGCCCCGCCGGGCGACCCCGCGTACCTCGGTGCCAGAGGGCTCGGTGGCGCTGGCGGGTTCCTACACGGGCGTGTACCCGCGGTCGTCGCCGGGCGGCTGGCAGCTGATCGGTACGACGGACCTGGTGCTGTGGGACCCCGGCCGGGCACCCGCGGCGCTCCTCTCCCCCGGCACCCGTGTGCGCTTCGTCCCGGTGGAACCGTCGCAGCCCACGGGCGTACAGGAGACCTGGAACGCGCCGGGACCCGCAAAAGCCCCGAAAGCAACCGGCCCCTCGGACACTCCATGCCCCACGAACACGTCAGAACCCGCCGTATGAAGGACCGTGCGCTCGTCGTCGTACGGGCGGGAGCCCTGACCACCGTGCAGGACCGCGGGCGCCCCGGGCACGCCCATCTCGGGGTGCCCCGCTCCGGTGCCCTGGACGGACCCGCCGCAGCCCTCGTCAACCGGCTGGTCGGCAATCCGCCCGACGCCGCGGTCCTCGAGACCACCCTCACCGGCTGCGCCGTACGCCCCCGCGCGGAGGTGGTCGTCGCGGTCGGCGGCGCCCCCTGCCCCGTCACCGTGGACGGCCGCCCGGCCGCCTGGGGCGCACCGGTGCGCGTGGGTGCCGGATCGCTGCTGGACGTCGGACCCGCGGTCGCCGGCGTGCGCGCCTATGTGGCCGTCTTTGGGGGGATCGCCGTCGAGCCGGTACTCGGCAGCCGCTCCACCGACCTGCTCTCGGGCCTCGGTCCGGCGCCCCTCGCGGACGGCGCCGTCCTCCCTCTGGGGGCGCCGCGCGGGCTCCTCGCGCGCGTGGATGTCGCCCCGCAGCCGGCGCCTCCGGACGAGCTGATCCTGCGGGTGACACCGGGGCCGCGCGACGACTGGTTCACCTCGGACGCGCTACGGACCCTGACCTCCCGCGCTTATCACGTGTCCCCCGCGAGCAACCGCATCGGGCTGCGCACGGTCGGCCCCTCTCTGGAACGGGCCCGGTCGGACGAACTGCCCAGCGAGGGCATGGTGCTGGGCGCGGTGCAGGTTCCGCCGGACGGCAGGCCGGTGGTGTTCCTGGCCGACCATCCGACAACCGGGGGCTATCCGGTGATCGCGGTGGTCCGCCCCGCCGACCTCCCGGCCGCCGCTCAGGCCGTCCCGGGCACCCCGGTCCGCTTCACTGCGGTAGGGCGCCGCTGAATCCCTGGGAGGTGCCCGGCCGTTGCTCCCCCGCCGACAGGGCGGCCAGTGCCGCCGACACCGAGGCGGAGGCCCGCAGGTCGAGCCGGATGCTCGTGCCCCGCGCGCGGTGCCGCAGTTCGTCGGCGGCGAGCGTGAGGAGCTGGGGCAGCAGGTCGGTGCACCGGCGGGCCACCCATCCGGTGCCGGCGGTGACCATCCACCACAGGCTCGCCCCCGGGGCGGGCGCCGCGGACTGCGGCTCCGGCGAGGGCGCCGGTCCGGCCGCGAGGCCACGTTCCGCCAGCAGTGCGTGGAACCTCAGTGCCAGTTGACGGTGTCCCCGCTCTCCGGGATGCATCCGGTCCACGCTCCACATCGCGCGGTCGGTGACCCAGTCGCCCTCACCGGCGTGCAGGTGGACCGCGCCGTACCGGTCGGACAGTGCGTGGACGACGGTGTTGACCGCACGCTGCCGCCGGGCCAGCGGCCTGGCCAGTGCCCCGGGCAGGCCCATGACGCCGCCGGGGTCGGGCAGACACGCGGTGAGCAGCACGGCCCCCTGGGCGGTGCAGGCCGCGTACACCTGGTCCAGTCGTCTGGCGACGGCGTGGATGTCGAAGCTCTGGCGCAGCGTGTCGTTGACCCCGACGACGACCGAGACCAGCTCGGGCTCCAGGGTCAGCGCCACGGGCAGCTGCGCTTCGAGCACGTCGCACGTCCGCGCCCCGCTCCTCGCGAGGTTGGTGAACCGCGCGGGCTGCTCGCCGAGCGACCCGGCGAGCAGCGCGGCCCAGCCCCGCCATCCACCGGCGGTGCGATCCCCCACGCCCTCGGTCAGTGAGTCTCCGAGGGCCACGAAGCGCACGGGTCTCACAGCGGGCCTCCCGGCAGCACCGCGGGCACGTACCGGGCCGGCACCACGCCCTCCCGTCCGTTCTCCAGGGCGCTCTCCCGCAGGCCGTCCCGTACGGTCACCTGCCGCGGGGCCTCGTGGGCGTCGAGGAAGGCCGTCACCGCCGCCTCCCACCCGAAGCGTTCCGCACGCGCGCGTGCCGCCTCGCGCCGCTCCGTCTCCGGCCGTCCCAGCAGGAGTTCGACGGCGTCCGCGAACGACTCTCCCCGGTCCGCGGCAATCGCCCCGGCGGGGCCGAGCACCTCCGGCAGCGCGGACGAGGTGCTCGCCACCACGGGCGTCCCGCAGGCCATCGCCTCCAGCGCGGCGAGCCCGAAGGTCTCCGCGGGGCCCGGCGCCAGGCACACGTCGGCACAGGCCTGGAGGGCGCCGAGGAACGTCCGGTCGAGGACGTGGCCCAGGAAGACGACGGGCAGTCCGCGTTCCCGCGCACGCTGTTCGAGCCGCTTCCGCAGCGGACCGTCCCCGGCCACCACCAGCACCGCCTGCCGTCCACGCCGCCGCAGCGCCTCGAGCGCGTCCAGCGCCGTACCGGGCCGCTTCTCCACGGACAGCCGGGTGCAGGTCAGCAGCAGTGTCTCCGCCGCGCGCGCGTAGCGGGCCCGCACCGAGGGGTCGCGCAGCGCGGGGTGCCGCTCCGTCAGGTCGACACCGAGCGGCGCCCGTACGACGTTGCGGGCGCCGATCCGGGCGAACTCCCTCTCGGCGAACTCGGTGGTGCACACGACGCGCGCGTAGGTGTGGGCGGTACGGATGTTGAGGGCGTCGGCGGTGCGCCGCGCGACCCCCTCCGGCATGCCCCAGGTGCGCAGCACGCCGTCGGCGGTCTCGTGGGAGACCATGACCGCGGGCACCCGCGCCCGCCGCGCCCATCTCCCGGTCCAGCGCAGGGTCGTACGGTCGGACACCTCGAGCCGGTCGGGCGCCAGTTCCTCGAGCAGGGCGGTCAGCCGTCGCTTGTCGGTGAGGACGCGGTAGCCGCCGGTGCCGGGCAACAGCGGTCCCGGCAGGGTGATCACCCGCCCCTGCCCGGTCTGCCGGTCGCCCGCCCGGTCGCCGGGGACGATGAGCACGGGCTCGTGCCCCGCCGCCCGGTAGCCCTTGCCGAGTTCCCGCAGGGCGGTGCGCAGTCCGCCGGAGGCCGGTGCGACGAAGTTCGCGAGCCGTACGATCCGCAGCGGGCCTTCGGCCCTCTGGAAGCCGTTTGCCGTCGCCGGCACCGGGCGGAGCGCCGGGCCCCCTGCAGGCGGAGCACCGGTCGGCCGAGCGCCCGTTCCCGCGGTCGCGTTCATGCCGCCACCGCCGTCCGGCGCCCGGCGAGCACGTCCGCGTAGTGGCCGATCAGCTGGTCCCCGACGGCGGCCCAGGTACGTCCCTCGACCATGGCGCGCCCCGCCGCCCCGTAGGAGGCCCGCAGTCCGGGGTCCGCGGCCAGGGACCACACCGCGTCCCGGACCGCGGCGGCGTCGCGCGGCGGCACCAGGAACCCGGTTCGCCCGTGGACGACCAGGTCGAGCGGGCCGCCCACGGCGGGCGCGACCACGGGTACACCGCTCGCCATGGCCTCCTGCACGGTCTGGCAGAAGGTCTCGAAGGGGCCTGTGTGGGCGAAGACGTCCAGCGAGGCGAAGAGGCGGGCGAGTTCGTCGCCGGTGCGGCGTCCCAGGAAGACCGCGCCGGGCATGGCCTGTTCCAGGCTCGGCCGACTCGGTCCGTCGCCCACGACGACGACCCGTACTCCGGGCAGGGTGCTCGCCCCGGCCAGCAGCTCGACCTGCTTCTCGGGGGCGAGCCGGCCGACATAGCCGACGATCAGCTCACCGTTCGGGGCGAGTTCCCGGCGCAGCGCCTCGTCGCGCAGGTCGGGCCGGAAGCGGACGGTGTCCACGCCGCGCGGCCACAGCTTGACCCTGGGGATGCCATGCGCCTGGAGGTCGCTCTGTGCGGCGCCGGACGGGGCGAGGGTGAGGTCGGCGGCCGAGTGCACGGACCTGATACGGCGCCAGGCCGTGGCCTGACCGGCGCCCATGTACGTGCGGGCGTAGCCGGCGAGATCGGTCTGGTAGACGGCGACGGCGGGCAGACCGAGACGCGAGGCCGACGCCATGCCGCGTACCCCGAGCACGAAGGGGCTGGCCAGGTGGACGAGGTCGGCCCCGTGCGCGGCGATCGCCGCGGTGACGCGTCGGCTGGGGAGAGCGACGCGGACCTGCGGGTAACCCGGGAGCGGAAGGGAGGGGACCCGGACGACGGGGCACGGAGCCTGGCCGTCGGGCTCGTGGCCCGCGGTGGCGGGGGCGACGACGACAGGGGTGTGACCGCGGTCGACGAGGTGCCGGGCGGTCTGGAGCGCGCAGTGGGCCACGCCGTTCACATCGGGGGGAAAGGATTCGGTCACGATGACGACTCGCATACGGGTGTTCTCGCCGCACCGGACGTGGCCACGTCAACGTGGATCTTTCCGGTGGGGGAACGTCCCGTGAGCGTTGCCCCGCGCACCCACTCGGGCCGAACGCCCTCCACGCGCGCCTGGCCCGCGGGTCATCCCTTGTTCACGCTGCGCGCGTCCGGGCGGTCACACGACGGTCTCCCCGGGACCCATCCGGCTGCGTACGGCGGTCTGCACCTCGGCCTCCTCTGCGGGGTCGGCGGCGAGCCGGCGCAGGCGCTCGACGACCCGGGCGTCGCCGGTCTCGGCGTGCCGCGCGGCGATCTCGCGGGTGGACTCCTCGCAGTCCCAGAGACACTCGACGGCGAAACCGCTGCCGTAGGAGGGGTCGGTGGCGGCGAGGGCACGGGCGGCCCGGCCGCGCAGGTGGGAGGAGGCGGTCTCGCGGTAGATGTGCCGGAGCACGGGAGCGGCGCAGGCGATGTCCAGGCGTCCGGCACCGTCGACGAGAGTCCACAGGGTCGGCGCGTCGGGGCCCTCGCCCCGCACCGCCTCGCGCAGGGCGGCGAGGACCATGTCGCGGTCCTGGACACCGCCCCGGCAGGCGAGGACGCGGCCGGCGGCGGCGCCCAGGGCGTCGGGCCGGCAGGCCCAGCGGCGCGCGCGGTCGACGGCGGCGGGACTCCGCATCCGTTCGAAGGCGTCGACGGCGGCCTCCGCCACGGGCGCGGGCCCGGCGGCCACGGCCCGCTCGATCAGGGTGAGGGCGTCCGGGTCGTTGCCGTCGGCCAGGTAGCGCAGGGCGGTGCAGCGGGCGCCCTCCGTGCCGTCCTCGGCGGCGCGGACGATCTCGGGCCGGTCCTCGGGGCCCGCGACGGCGGTGAGGCAGCGGGCGGCCGGGACGTGCAGAGCAGCACCACGCTCGATCCCTTGCTGGGCCCATGCGAACACGGCCTGCACGCTCCACCCGGGGCGGGGCCCGGCGGGGCGCATCTGCCGCTGCCAACGGTCGAAGCAGCCGGCCTCCTGGGCGGCCCGCACGCGCGTGGCGACGGATTCACGCGGGTCGTCGGCCCACAAACGCCAGGGGCGCGGTTCGAAGGCGTCGCGGACGGTGGCGGCCAGTTCGGCCTCGCCCTCGGGGTCGGTGGCGAATCGCGCGAGCACGGGGGCGGCGAGGGCGCGCAGGCCCGCGTCGTCGTCCCGGAGGGCCAGTTCGTCCAGGGCCCAGGCCCAGTTGGCCCCCCGGGCGGCGTACCTGCGCAACAGGGCGAGCGCGTCCCGCCTGCCGTAGGAGGCCAGGTGTCCGAGCACGGCGAGGGCGAGGCCGGTGCGGGACTCGTCGGTGTCGAGGATGTCCTCGGCACCGAAGAGGTGGGCCTCGATGGCGTCCAGTTCGCCGTGCAGGTCCAGGTAGAGGCGGGCGTAGTAGAGGGAGCGGTTCTCCACCTGCCAGTCGTGGCGCGGGTCGTGGAGCACGCAGTGATTCAGCGCCTCGAGCGTTTCGGAGCGCGGGGCGGTGAGCGCGTGCAGCGTGCCGTCGCCGCGACCCCGCTGGAGCAGGCCGAGCAGCGTACCGCTGGGCGCTATGACCGGATCGAACATGGGAAACAGCCTCACATCAAGCGTCGACGCAACCGGGGACGTGCATTACCTGGCCGCGTGCCAACACGTCGGGGCGCCCGCCGTTTCCTGCTTGCTGCAGACCATCTTCCTCTGCCTCTCGTCGGGGCCCTCGCGGACCACGTCACGGCCCGCGCGGTGCGGCAACACCTGCCCAGCCATCGCGTCCGTGAATCACGTCGTCATGATGACCCGGCGGTCACATCTGCCGCGACCGAATTCCGGCGGCCTTCCACCGCCTCCCCCGTTTGCCGTGCGTTTCCGCCGCCGTTTCCGCGCCTTCGCCGGTCGGAGCGTGCGCGCCCGCGCGGTCCAGGGCCGTTCAGTGCGCTTCTTCATCGCGCCGCCTCCCGTCCGCCGCGTTCGTCCGCTGCGGCGGCGCGCCTCAGTTCGCGCCGAACAGCTCGAGCAGCTCCGCGCGGGCGAACATCCGGGCCGTGTCGACGGCCGAGGGAGTGCCGGCGGCCGGATCGGCACCGCCCCGCAGGAGGGCCTTGACCACTTCGGTGTCACCCTTGAAGGCGGCTCCCGCGAGCGGGGTCTGCCCCCGGTCGTTGATCCGGTCGACGTCGGCGCCGCGTTCCAGCAGCGCGCGGACCGCGTCGGCGTGACCGTGGTACGCGGCGAGCATCACGAGCGAGTCGCCCCGGTCATTGGTGAGGTTGGCCGGCACGCCCGCGTCGACGTAGGCCACGAGTTCCTCGGTCCGGCCGCTCCGGGCCATGTCGAAGATCCTGGTCGCCAGCTCCACGACCTCGGGGTCGGGGGCTTCAGTCATATCGGCCGAACCGCCTCTCACCACGGATCACTCCGCGCATCGGGGACAGGGCGTACGTCTGCGAGCGGGGCAGAGCCGTACGGGTGAATCGCCAGGGTACTGGCTCGCCCGGCACGTGGGCCGACGTGCCCGAGGCAAAGATCACGGCATACCCGGCCGTGCGCAACCGCCCACGTCGTTCGGGCCGGGAACGATCCGCCGACCGGGCGAAATCAGCCCGTGTTCACCCGCTTGCACCTTTTGTCGTATAGATACATTCTGTGAGCCTGGAAGTACTCATGGTGACTGTCCCCCGCGAACCAGGAGAACTCGCATGATCCTCTCGATCTCAGGCGTCGTCCTGCTCGGCATCGTCCTCTTCATCCTCTGCCGCAAGGACGGCCTGAAGCCGTTGCACGCCGTGGTGGCGATGCTGTTCGGCTTCTATCTGGCCAGTACGGCCATCGCGCCGAGCATCAAGGCCGGCGGCGAGAGCCTGGCCGGCCTCCTCGGCGGCATCAGGTTCTGACCCCGTCCCCAAGTCCTCGCCCCCCTCACCCACGCCCTGGAGGCAGCAGTGGCCCGGCGTCCCCTTCCCCGCATCCTGAGCAACCGCGGCGCCCACCTCGCCCGGAGCCGGGAGCTGGCCCGGACGGCGGCCGACGGCGCCACCGACGTCCTCCACCCGCTGATCACGATCGCGCGCGGACTGCGTCGGCTGGCCTCGGCCGGGCGGCGCAGGTGGCTCGCCACTCCCAAGGACCGGCGAGGTGCGCTGCTCTTCCTGGTGGCGTCGGTGATGCTGGCCGTCGCACTGCTCCCGTACGGTCCGCTGCTCGCCGCCATCACCCTGATGGCGGCGGCGGCCTGGCAGGGCCGGGACCGTGCCCCGGCCGCACCGGACGGCCCCGACGAGTCACAGGCCCAGCGCCTCAAGTCGCTGTACGACGCCCTGGTGCCGTACTTCTCCTCGGCGGGCGACCCCAACCCCCTGTACACCCACGGCGGCACGTGGGAGAAAGCCTTCCCGGCGTACGAGTTCGACGGCACCGGCCGCATCGAGCACCTGGTGATCGCCTACCCCGCCTACTACACCGACGGCGAGGCGGAGTCCCGCGCACGGATCGAGCATCTGCTCGCCGCCAAGTCGGGGCGTGGCCGCGAATACCACTTCGCCTGGGACGAGGAGGGCAATGAACTCACGGTCCGGGTTCTCACCCCGCTGCCCGCCGACATCACCGCCCAGCGTTTCGTCACGTCTCCCGGTGAGACGGTCCTCGGTTTCACCGACCCCCTGCAGGTGCGCCGGACTCTGCCGCTCACCCATGGCGAGGAGCGGCGCGACGTCCCCCCGGTCGTCTGGCGCACCGGCATCCGCTCCACCGAACCTCACCTGCTGGCGGCCGGGCAGCCCGGCAGCGGCACCACCACCCTGCTGCGCTCGGTCGCCCTCCAGGCGCTGCGCCACGGCGACGTGGTGATCGTCGACGGCGGCGGCACCGGTGAGTACGCGTGCCTGACCGGCCGGGACGGCGTGCTCGCCGTCGAGTGCGGCCTGGCGGGCGCGCTGGAGAGTCTCCAGTGGGCCGCGCACGAGACGGAGCGCCGCCTGGTCGCGGCCAACCGTGCTCACCAGGCGGGCGATCCGCCGCCCGAAGACACCAAGCGGCCCCTGTGGATCCTGCTGGACCGCCCCGGCTCGTTCACGCACCTCGCCGCCGCCGACGGGCGGGAGGACCCCCAGTCGCTGCTCCAGGTCCCGCTGCGGCACGGCCGCCCGGCGAACGTCACGGTCGTCGTCGTCGATCAGCTCGACGGTCTGGAGACCCTCAGCGCCGCGGTACGGCAGCACACCCGCGCGCGTGTCGTCCTCGGCCCCGCGACTCCGGAACAGGTGACGGCCGTCCTGGGTGCTCCCCCGCACACCACCCCCCTCGATCACGTCCCCGCGGGCCGCGGCTACGCCCGCCTGGGCACCGGCCCGGTGCACCGTCTCCAGGTCCCGGCCACGCCGAACCCGTACGACGACGCGACCGGCGACGACCAGCGGCAGGCGGTCCTGGACCTGCTCCCGGCCCGCTCCGCCCAGGACCGCGCACGGGCGGTGCGGGAGCGCACGGCACCGGAACCCGGCCCCGTGCGCGGGGTCACGGCGGACGCGACGCCCGTGGACAAGCACTCCATGGACAAGAACCCCCTGGACCTGACCACCACGGACAAGACCGCCACGGGCACGCGTGCGGCGGACGCGGACAAGACCCCTCTGGAGCCGGTCCCCGCGGAGGCGGCCGCCACCGAGTCCTCCTCCTGACCGTCCGCCGCGCGCCGACCGTGTCGGCACACCTCACCGCCCGTCCGGCATGATCCTCCGGACCGGCCCTACGCCACGAAGGTGCGCGGCGCCTCCACCCCCGACGTCCCGCCGTTCTCGACCATCCGTGCCGCCGCGGCCAGCCGCAGCGCCGCTTCCTCGGCCACCGCGCCGCCCACGGTGAACGGCAGCCGCACATACCCCTCGAACGCACCGTCGACCCCGAAGCGGGGTCCCGAGGGCGCTCGTACACCGACCCGCTCCCCCGCCTCGGCGATCCGCGACCCCGAGAGCCCTCCGGTGCGTACCCACAGGGTGAGCCCGCCGCGCGGGACCTCGAACTGCCAGTCGGGCAGTTCCCGGCGCACCGCGCCGACCAGCGCGTCCCGGTTCTCCCGGGCCTGTGCGCGCCGGATCTCCACGGCCCGCTCCCAGCCGTCCGTGCCGAACAGCCAGTTCACCGCCAGTTGCTCCAGGACGGGCGTGCCCAGATCGGCGTAGGCGCGCGCGGCGACGAGGCTGCGGATCACGTCGGGGGCCGCGCGCACCCAGCCGATGCGCAGGCCGGCCCAGAAGGCCTTGCTCGCCGAGCCGACCGTGATCACCGTGGACCCGGCCGGGTCGAAGGCGCACACGGGGCGCGGCATCTCCACGTCCGGGTCGAGCCAGAGCTCGCTCATCGTCTCGTCGGCGACCAGCACCGTCCCCGCCGACCGCGCCGCGTCCACGAGCCGGCGGCGCTGGTCCTCGTCGGCGAGCGCGCCGGTCGGGTTGTGGAAGTCGGCGACGACGTACGCGATGCGCGGTGCCGCCTCCCGCAGCACCCGGCGCCAGTGGTCCACGTCCCAGCCGGCCAGCCCTTCCGCCATGGCCACGGGGACCAGCCGGGCCCCGGCCTCGCGCATCAGCTGGAGGATGTTGGCGTAGGACGGCGATTCGACGGCGATGCGCTCGCCGCGGCCGCCGAAGAGGTGACAGATGGCGTCGATGGCGCCCATCGCCCCGGTCGTCACCATGATCTGCTCGGGCATGGTCGGGATGCCCCGTGCGGTGTACCGGTCGGCGATCGTCGCGCGCAGCGCGGGCAGTCCGGCCGGGTAGTCGCCGTGGGTGTGCGCGTAGGGCGGCAGTTCCTCCAGAGCGCCCTGCACGGCGCGGGTGAGCCAGGGCTCGGGCGCGGGCAGCGCGGCGCAGCCGAGGTCGATCATCGAGCCGAGCGTCTCGGGGGGCAGCGGTTCCAGTCCTCGCGCGGGGACCGGGTTTCCGGCCGGGACGGCGGTCCAGCTGCCGGCACCGCGCCGTGACTCCAGGAAGCCCTCGCCGCGCAGCGCCTCGTAGGCGGCGGCGACGGTGGTGCGGCTGACGGACAGGGACAGGGCGAGTTCCCGCTCGGCGGGCAGCCGGGCGGCCACGGGGACGCGTCCTTCGAGCACCAGGAGCCGGATGCCGTCGGCGAGGGCCCGGTAGGCGGGTGGGCGGCGGGTCCCGGGGCCGGCGGGGCGGTCCTGCTGGGAGTTGAGCAGCCGGGCGAGCTGCGCCGCCCCCACCGCCGAGGTCCACTGCGCCATCGCGATCAGTCCACCTTCCCTGAATTGGCCATGGATGAGATCTCCATCCACGCCACAGGGTGTCATGCGTCGGTCCACTTCCACCACAGGGGGACATCTTGTCCAGCCACCCGCCCCGGTACGGGCACCTCGCACGGCGGCTGCTCCAGCTCTACGCCGGCCTGGCGCTGTACGGTGCGAGCTCGGCACTGCTGGTCAGGTCCGGGCTCGGTCTGGAGCCGTGGAACGTGCTGCACCAGGGTCTGTCCGAGCGCACGGGCCTGTCGATGGGCGTGGTGCTGACCGTCCTGGGCGCGGCGGTGCTGCTGCTCTGGATCCCGCTGCGCCAGCGCCCGGGGCTGGGAACCGTCTCCAACGTCCTGGTGATCGGGGCGGCCATGGACGCGACCCTGACCGTGGTGCCCGAAGCGCACGGCACGGGCCTCCGGGTGGCGATGACGGCGGCCGGCATCGTGCTGAACGGCGCTGCGACGGGGCTGTACATCGCGGCACGCTTCGGTCCCGGCCCGCGCGACGGGCTGATGACGGGGCTGAACCGGCGCACGGGGGTGTCGATCCGGCTGGTGCGTACGGTGATCGAGGTCACACTGGTCGTCACGGGCTTCGCCCTCGGCGGCACCGTGGGCGTGGCGACCCTGCTGTACGCGGTGTTGATCGGCCCGCTCGCCCAGCTGTTCCTACGGGTGTTCGCCGTCCCCCCGGCATCCGGCGGCAGCACGGTCGTTGCCACGGGTCAACCGCGTGGAGCGATACTGCGTCCGTGACTTCGCCGATACGCCACCCGTACCTCGACCATCCCGGCCCGATCGCCTTCGCCCACCGGGGCGGGGCGGCGGACGGTCTGGAGAACACCGCGCGCCAGTTCCGGTGCGCCGTCGAGGCGGGCTATCGCTACATCGAGACCGATGTCCACGTCACCCGCGACGGCCGGCTCGTCGCGTTCCACGACACGACCCTGGACCGGGTGACGGACGGAGCCGGCCTGATCGCCGACCTGCCGTGGCGGGACGTGGAGCAGGCGCGGGTGGCGGGCCAGGAGCCGGTGCCCCTGTTCGAGGAGCTGCTCGGCGACTTCCCCGAGGTGCGGTGGAACGTCGACGTCAAGGCAGAGCCGGCCCTCCTGCCCCTTCTGGATCTGATCGGGCGGACGGACGCCTGGGACCGGGTCTGCCTGGGCTCGTTCTCGGAGGCACGCCTGGTGCGCGCCCAGCGGCTGGCCGGCCCCCGGCTCGCGACGTCGTACGGCACGCGGGGGGTGCTGAACCTCCGGCTGCGCTCGTGGGGTGTGCCGGTGGCGGTGCGCCGGTCGGCCGTCGCCGCCCAGGTGCCCCACGCCCGGTCCGGCGTCCCGGTGGTGGACCGTCGCTTCGTGCGCACCGCCCACGCGCGGGGGCTTCAGGTGCACGTGTGGACGGTCAACGAGCCGGAGCGGATGCACCGGCTCCTGGACCTGGGGGTGGATGGCATCATGACCGATCACATCGGCACACTGCGCGAGGTCATGGAGGACCGCGGCATCTGGGTCTGAGACCCCGCCCGGCCGCCGAGCGCGTTCACGGGGAAGCGAGGGCTCGGGTGGGCAACGACACCGTGCGGTCACCGGCGGCGGACGAGGCGGCCGGCCGGCGGTACGAGCAGCGCGGCTGGTACGTCTACGACTGGGCGTGTTCCGTGTACTCCACGAGCGTGCTCACCGTGTTCCTCGGCCCCTACCTGACCTCGGTCGCCGAGGCCGCCGCGGACGCGGACGGCTTCGTGCATCCGTTCGGCGTTCCGGTGCGCGCGGGGTCCTTCTTCGCGTACGCGGTCTCCCTGTCGGTGGTCATGGCGGTGCTCGCGATGCCGCTGGTGGGCGCCGCCGCGGACCGCACCGGCCGCAAGAAGCCGCTGCTCGCGGCCGCCGCCTACACCGGGGCCGCCGCGACGGCGTGCATGTTCTTCCTCGACGGCGAGCGGTACCTGCTGGGCGGTGCGCTGCTGATCGTGGCGAACGCGGCGCAGTCCGTGGCGATGATGCTCTACAACTCCTACCTGCCGCAGATCGCGACGCCCCAGGAGCGGGACGCGGTCTCCTCACGGGGCTGGGCCTTCGGCTACGCGGCGGGCGCCCTGGTGCTCGTCGCCAACCTGGTCCTCTACACCGCCCATGACGGTTTCGGGCTTTCCGAGGGCATGGCGGTCCGTGTCTGCCTGGCGTCGGCGGGCCTGTGGTGGGGCGCCTTCACCCTGGTGCCGCTGCGGCGGCTGCGCGACCGCCGCGCTCCCGCACGGGAGGCGGGCGCCCCGACCGGTTTCCGGCAGCTCGCGGCGACCCTCCGCGACATGCGCCGCCACCCTCTGACGCTCGCCTTCCTCCTGGCGTACCTGGTCTACAACGACGGCATCCAGACGGTGATCTCGCAGGCCTCGGTCTACGGCTCGAAGGAGCTGGGGCTCGGGCAGTCCACCCTCATCGTGGCCGTGCTGCTGGTCCAGGTACTGGCGGTGGTGGGCGCGCTGGCGCTGGGCCGGCTGGCCCGGGTCCACGGGGCGAAGCGCACGATCCTCGGCTCGCTGGCCGCCTGGACGGTGACGCTGGCCGCCGGCTATTTCCTGCCCGCCGGGGAGCCGGTGTGGTTCTTCGTCCTGGCCGCGGGGATCGGCCTGGTTCTCGGCGGCAGCCAGGCGCTGTCCCGGTCGCTGTTCTCGCACCTCGTACCTCCCGGCAAGGAGGCCGAGTACTTCTCGGCGTACGAGCTGAGCGACCGCGGGACGAGCTGGCTCGGGCCGCTGCTGTTCGGGCTGACCTACCAGCTGACGGGCAGCTACCGGGACGCGATCCTCTCGCTGGTGGCCTTCTTCGTCCTCGGTTTCGCGCTGCTCGCGCGGGTGCCGGTGCGCCGGGCGATCGCCCACGCGGGGAATCCCGTTCCGGAGAGGATTTAGCACTCGGCGCGAAAGGGCTGTAGTGTACGCGTTTGGCCTGCCAGGTGTACCGTTACTGCGCGTCAAAGATGCCGAAACGCTGTGTCATGTCTTTCATCAGATGTGACAAACCGGGCGCCGGTGGGTACTGCACTGGTTGACAAGGCTGCGGCTACAACGGCGACACATGGCCCGGAACGGGAATCTTTACCGCCGACCGGACGTTGACCGGATGACGACGACAGCGACACCTGTCCTGTGGGCGACAAGCCCGGGAGGCACGATTCATGAGTGAGCGAGCTCTTCGCGGCACGCGCCTCGTGGTGACCAGCTACGAGACGGACCGCGGCATCGACCTGGCCCCGCGCCAGGCCGTGGAGTACGCATGCGAGAAGGGGCACCGCTTTGAGATGCCCTTCTCGGTCGAGGCGGAGATCCCGCCGGAGTGGGAGTGCAAGGTCTGCGGTGCCCAGGCACTCCTGGTCGACGGCAACGGCCCTGAGGAGAAGAAGGCCAAGCCCGCGCGTACGCATTGGGACATGCTGATGGAGCGACGTACCCGAGAGGAACTCGAAGAGGTCCTCGAGGAGCGTCTCGCCGTTCTGCGCTCCGGTGCGATGAACATTGCGGTTCATCCCCGGGACAGCCGAAAGTCGGCTTGATCCCGGCGAAGGACCGACGGGAGAACTGAGCACAGCGGCACACAGGACCGGGGGCGTCGTACCAGTTGGTACGACGCCCCCGGTCCTGTGTGCGTTCGGCCGCCTGTCGGCGTCGTGGCGCCGCCCCCGTTCTCGGCGTCAGCGGGAGAGCGGGGGGCGGGGCTCCTGCGGGAAGTCGCCCGGTGCGGTCCCGGGCTCGTTCCGGATCACCTCGCCCTGGACGACCTTTCCGTCGGGCCGGTGCACACGCGCGTGCTGGAAGGCGTCCCCCAGCGGGCCCCGGGTGGCCTCGCGGAGCTTGCGCTCGAGGGTGCGCTCGGCATGGCGGCTCACGGCCTTCTGGACCGGGGGCACCAGCAGGAGCAGACCGACGGCGTCGGAGACCATGCCGGGAATGATCAGCAGCAGTCCGCCCAGCATCATCAGGCCGTTGCCCTCGCTGTTCGGCCGGGGCTCGGTCGGCATGCCGTTCTGCTGTTGCTGCAGCGTCTCGGTGAGCTTCTTGAAGGCGCGCCGGCCGGCGCGCTTGATGACCACCGAGCCGAGAAGGAGACCGGCCAGCAGTACCAGGAGCACCACCAGCCCGTTGGACGCCCCGGCGACGACCGTGAGCAGCCAGATCTCCAGCACCAGCCACGCGGCGACGCCGAGCGGCAGGAAAGTGCGCAGCCGGGAGCGCCGGGGCCGGGCGGGGTTCGGGGTCTGAGCACCAGTCGTCATGGTCCCAGTGTGCCGAACACCGGCTCAGTTCGGGATAAGCGGTGCCTCCCGCGACAACGGGCCACCGGGAACGCGCGGCACCGGGACGATCCGAGCGGCAGGCCGGCCTACGGCGTGACCTGTTCCGTGTGTCCGGACCTCTCCCCCTCCGCGTCCGTCGCCACCGGCCCGGCGGCCTGCTCGGCCCGCCCACCCCGCTTCGGCTGCCCGGCCCGCTTGTCGTCCTCGCGTCCGAGGACCTTGCCCACCCGCTCCCCCACGCCCCACGCCGTGACCCGCCACAGCGCCTCGACCAGGATGTCGCGACTCATCTTCGAATCGCCGTGTTCCCGCTCGACGAAGGTGATGGGCACCTCGACGACGTGGTAGCCGGCCTTGATCGCGCGACGGGCGAGGTCGACCTGGAAGCAGTAGCCCTGGGAAGCCACCTCGTCCAGACCGAGACCCTCCAGGGCCTCGCGACGGAACGCGCGGAAGCCGCCGGTGATGTCGCGCAGCGGCAGATCGAGCGCCATGCGCGAGTAGAGGCTGCCGCCGCGCGAGATGTACTCACGGGACTTCGGCCAGTTGACCACCCGGCCGCCGGGCACCCAGCGCGAACCGAGCACCAGGTCGGCGCCCTTGAGAGCGGTGAGCAGACGGGGCAGTTCCTCGGGCTGGTGGGAGCCGTCGGCGTCCATCTCGACGAGTACGCCGTAGCCGCGCTCCGCGCCCCAGCGGAAGCCCGCGAGGTAAGCGGCACCCAGGCCTTCCTTCCCCTTGCGGTGCAGCACCTGGACCTGGTCGTCCCCGGCGGCCAGGTCGTCGGCGAGCGTGCCGGTGCCGTCGGGGCTGTTGTCGTCGGCCACGAGGACGTCCGCCCCGGGGACGGCCTTGCGCACCCGGCCGACGATCGCCTTGATGTTCTCCGCCTCGTTGTAGGTCGGGATGATCACCAGGGTCTTGCCGAGCGGGCCGAAGGTCCTCCCCTGGGTCTCCGCCACGCGGGTCCCGTCGCCGTCGTTCACTGCAGCCCCTTCATCTCCTGTGCAGGGTCCCACCATAGTGGCCACGGCCGCCGACGATGCGTAAAAGGGCGTTCATACGGTGCTGTTGTTGCCGGACGATCGGACAGCGGTGCGCCGTTGTGCGCACATCGGATGGGGGCCCGGCGCCCTTCGGGCCGACCTGGGACCCGCTGGCTGCGAGTCGACCTGAAGCCGTTGTCTACTGAGCGACCGGGCCCCACCCGGGTCACACCTTCCGGTCGACCCGCCGGAACCTTCCCTCGGTGCCGCGCCGTCGCTGAGCCTGGCTCCCAGTGGCGATGGGCCGTACGGCACACCGTCCCTGACCCAGCGGCGCTGCCACGAGTGGGCGGAAGTCCCCGGTCGGGCGTCCGGTGGTGGACCCGGCCGAACCTACCGGCCTCCCGCCGCCTGTCAACATCCGCCCGATCTACGCAATGCGATTTTCATACCTGACCGGCGGGAGGACGTGCAGGTCGCGCGACGCGGGCGCGCCGCCGGGCGCGCCGCCGGGCGGCCCGCGTAGATCACTCGCCCGGCCGTACGAAGACCGTGCGTCCGCCGACCACCGTGCGCCGGCAGACGGGCAGGTCACCGCCCGGGGTCAGGTCCGGCAGGCCGGGGGTGCCGGAGCGGGGGTCGGTGGACCAGCGCGCCACCCGGTCGTCGGGCGCCTGCACCACGAGAGCGCCGGTGTGCCAGACCGCGTAGTCGGCGGGCGCGCCCGGCACCAGGACGCCCGCGTCGTCACGTCCGACCGCCCGCCAGCCGCCGCGCGTGTGGGCGGTGAACGCGGCCCGCACCGAGATGCGGTGCTCCGGCGTGCGGTGGAAGGCGGCGGCGCGGACGGTGCCCCACGGATCGAGGGGGGTGACCGGGCTGTCGGACCCGAAGGCGAGCGGGACACCGGCACGCAGCAGGGCCGCGAAGGGGTTCAGGGTGCGGGCCCGCGCCGCGCCCAGGCGCCGGGCGTACATGCCGTCCTCGCCGCCCCACAGGGCGTCGAAGGCGGGCTGGACGGAGGCGGTCAGGCCCAGTTCGGCGAAGGCGGCGGTGGTCCGGGGGACGAGCATTTCGGCGTGTTCGACACGGTGCCGGGCGGCCCGGACGCGGTCGAGGCCGACCTTCTCCGCGGCGGCGCGCACGCCCTCGGTCACCGCGGCGACGGCGGCGTCGCCGATGGCGTGGAAGCCCGCCTGAAGACCCGCCTCGGTGCAGTCGACGACATGGGCGGCGATCGCGGCGGCATCCAGCCGGCCGGTGCCGGTGTGGCCGGCATCGGCGTACGGGGCGTGCAGGCAGGCGGTGTGCGAGCCGAGGGCACCGTCGGCGAACAGGTCGCCCGCGGCACCGGCCGCGCCCAGTTCGCGCGCCTTGGCGACGTTCCGCTCGGCCCAGTAGCCGACGACGCGCGGGCCGGGACTCTCGGCGGCGAGCCGCAGCAGGCCGGTGAAGTCGTCCTCGGAGGAGATCTCCGGGCCGCCGCACTCGTGGACGGTGCCGATGCCGAGCGAGGCGGCACGCGCCAGCGCGGCGCGCTGGGCCTCGGTGCGCTGGGCGGGCGTGACGGCATCCAGGGCGGCGGCGCGTACGGCGTGATGGGCGTCGCCGGTGAGCGGTCCGTCCGGCCCGTCCTCCCCGGCCTGCCCACGATCGACGAGGGCGAGCAGCGCGGTGCTGACGACCGCGGAGTGGACGTCGATCCGGCTGAGGTAGAGAGGGCGCCCGCCGGTGGCCGCGTCGAGTTCGGCACGGGTCGGTGGACGGCCGCCGGACCAGCGGGCGGTGTCCCAGCCGTGCCCGAGCAGGACCCTGTCGGCCGGGCGGGCGGCGGCGAACTCCCGTACCCGGGCCAGCGCGGCCTCCAGTGAGGGCGCCTCGGACAGGTCGAGACCGGTGAGGGCCAGTCCGGTGGCCGTGGTGTGCACATGAGCGTCGGTGAACGCCGGGGTGACCAGCGCCCCGTCGAGGTCGATCACCTCGTCCACCCCGTCCGCGAAGGAGTCGGCGGCACCCTCGGAACCGACCCAGGCCACCTGGCCGCCCTCGACGACCATCGCGGTGGCGAAGGGGTCGGCGGGGCTGTGGACCTCTCCGCGGCGGAGCAGGACGGTGCGCGGCGGGTCCGTGGGCTGCGGGTCCGCGGACGGCGGGACGGTGCGTTCACTCATGCCCCACAGTCTCGCCCCTCGGTGGACCCGGCCCGCGCCCAGGGCCGCTGTTCACACCCTGGGCGCGCCGCGTACGCCCGCGCGCGCCGACGCTCCCGCGCGCGACGGTTTCAGACACGCGGCGGACGGGCCTCGTACGGTGTGGACAGGACCACGGTCGTCCGGGTGGAGACGCCCGCGAGCGAGCGCACGCGCGCCAGCAGTTCCTCCAGTTGGTGCGGGGTGGCCACGCGCACCTTGAGGATGTAGTTCTCGTCGCCCGCGACGCTGTGGCAGGCCTCGATCTCGGGCACGCCGGCGAGCCGGTCCGCGATGTCGTCGGGGGCGCTGGGGTCGAACGGTTTGACCGAGATGAAGGCGGTCATGGGCAGGCCGACGGCATCGGGGTCGACGACCGCGGCGTAGCCGCGGATGACGCCACGCTGTTCCAGTCTGCGCACCCGCTGGTGCACGGCCGACGTGGACAGGCCCGTGGCCTTGCCCAGGTCTGTGTAGCTCATCCGCCCGTCCTTGACGAGCAGCTGCACGATCTGTCGGTCCAGCTCCTCCATGGCGCAAGAACCTACAGTGCCGTCGATCTCGTCGGACACCCGAGCCGTCCAGGTCATGGCCGGTTCGTGACGGGCCGGGTGCCCGTCCCGGGCCGGGCGGGGTGACAAAGCCGTCGCAGGGGACACCTGCGACCGCGTGTGACGAACACCACAGCCTTCGAACGGTCTCCGTGATGCCCTCGTGATTACCCCTGACGGGGGACGGGAAGTGCTTGCTGTGGTCGAGGTCGCAGTGCCTTCACGACCCAGCCCGAGGGGGAGAACCCATGCAGAGCCTTAAGCGTCCCGGTCGCAGCACGTCCAAGCGGCAGCAGCCGGTCGTCGAACTCGTCCCGGAGTACGTCGATCCCGACGCGCTCGACGACGAACTCGACGCGTACGACACCTTCGAGATGTACCGGGTCGTGTGCCCGGACTGCGCTCAGCCCATCGCCCTGCTGGCGGACGAGGAGGTCCTGCCGGAACACGCGCTGTGCGCCACGCCGTGGAACCCGTTCGGGCTGACGGTCTGCGCCGGCACGGGCCGCAGCGCCGACGACGCGCGGCCGGCGGGCGAGTCCGCCACGCCCCAGGAGCAGGACACGGCGCTCCTGCTGACGCTCCCTCAGGGGCTCGACTGGCGCACCCAGCCGTT
The DNA here is from genome assembly GCF_000829695.1 of Streptomyces sp. NBRC 110035. Taxonomy (GTDB): domain Bacteria; phylum Actinomycetota; class Actinomycetes; order Streptomycetales; family Streptomycetaceae; genus Streptomyces. The sequence continues at coordinate 48,294 of NZ_BBNN01000037.1, forward strand.
CTCTCACGTCGGGGGCCCGGCTTCGCGCCCGATGCGGGTCCCCGTCATACAGCGCCACGCGGCCTGAGCCGCCCGCGCGGTCCGGGCGGTCGGCGACCCGCCCGCTCGCTCCCGCGCTGCCCGGGTATGACGCCCCCACGCACGCGGTGACCGGGCGCCGGCACCTTGCCCTCGTCCCACCACCCGAACCACGGCCTGCACCGCAGGCCACGGCGCGCACCGCGGTCGCGGCGTTGTCCGTACCGCCACTCCACCGGCGCCGTCCCGGCTTCCGGACCCGCCGATCCACCGGGAGCCGACGCGGGCCCGGGCCGGCAAGGTCCGCCCGGGCGGCACGATCCGGAGTGGTCCCGGCTCGCGGCGCCCCGGCGGGGGCCCGGCCGGTTCAGCTCGTCTGCGGCCCCGCGAGATGGCGGGCGATGACCATGCGCTGGATCTGGTTCGTCCCCTCGACGATCTGCAGGACCTTGGCCTCGCGCATGTAGCGTTCGGCCGGGAAGTCCGCGGTGTAGCCGTAGCCGCCGAGGATCTGGACGGCGTCGGTGGTGACCCGCATCGCGGTGTCGGTGCAGTGCAGCTTCGCCATGGCCGCCTGCTTGGCGAACGGCCGCCCGGCGTCGCGCAGTCGGGCCGCCGCGAGGTACAGCGCGCGCCCGGCCTCGATCTGCGTGGCCATGTCCGCGAGCATGAACCGCAGCCCCTGGAAGTCGGCGATCGGCCGCCCGAACTGCCGTCGCCCGGACGCGTAACCGAGCGCCTCGTCGAGCGCCGCCTGTGCCAGACCGATCGCGCAGGCGGCGATGCCGAGCCGGCCACCGTCCAGCGCCGACAGGGCGATCGCGAAACCCTGGCCCTCCTCACCGATCCGCCGGCGGTCGGGGACCCGTACGCCGTCGAAGTGGACCTGCGCGGTGGGTGAGCCCTTCATGCCCATCTTCTTCTCCGGCACGGCGGCGCTCAGCCCTTCGGCGTCGCCGGGCACCAGGAACGCGGTGATCCCGCGGGGGCCGTCCTCACCGGTGCGGGCCATGACGGTGTAGAAGTCCGCGATGCCGCCGTGCGTGATCCACGCCTTGGTTCCGGTGAGCACCCAGTCCCCCCCGCTCTCGCGCACCGCTCTGGTGCGCAGGGAGGCCGCGTCCGACCCGGAGGCGGGTTCGGAGAGGCAGTAGGCGCCGAGCAGGCCGCCGCCGAGCATCGCCGGCAGGTGCTCGGCCTGCTGCTCCTTGGTGCCGTGGGTGGCGAGTGCGTAGCAGGCGAGGGTGTGCACGCTGACTCCGAGGCCGACGGTCAGCCGGGCCGCGGCGAGCTCCTCGAGGACCTGGAGGTAGACCTCGTACGGCTGCTCCCCGCCGCCGTACGCGGAGTCGTAGGGCAGGCCGAGCAGTCCGGATTCGGAGAGCAGGGTGAAGACCTCGTGCGGGAAGCGGGCCCCGTCCTCCTCCTTTGCCGCCTCCGGGGCGATCTCACGCTGCGCGATGTCGCGGACGAGCGAGATCAGGTCCCGTGCCTCGTCCGTGGGCAGTTGCCGGTCCACCGGCTGCGGGGCGTGGTCGGACATGGCGACGCTCTCCTCCCTGTTCGGGCACGTCGGCGGCTCTGCACCTCGGGTCGGGGGCGGCTCCGCCGGATCGTTCCGGGGCCTGGCCGAGGCATGCGCCTCCGGGTCTCGGAGACAGCCGGCCAGCCGCTGTGAGCTGTGAGTATGCCCGATCGAACAGTGCACGTCACTTGTTAACGACCGCTTACTCCAAGAATTTTCCGGACGCCAGGATTGGTCCGCACCATTGACCGCACCGGCCTGGTTCTCCTGCTGTTTCGCTCCACCGAAGCACCGCGTTCATGCCAAGCGGCTCATGTTCCCCCTGCCCCACGAGGAGACACACCGGATGCCGTCCCCCGCCGCCACCGCGCCCTGCGGGCGCTCGTGTCCGCGGCATGCGCCGTCGTGCTCGGCGCGCCGGACTGCTCGCCGGCGCGGGCGCCCCGACCGCCGGCGCGGCAGCCCCGGATCAGGAGGCCGCCGCAGGTTCCAAGGTCATCGGGTACTTCACCGAACGGGGCACCTACGACCGCGCCCACCACGTCGAGAACATCACGGCCTCGGGATCCGCGGACAGACGCACGCCTTCCGGGAGCCGAGCGGCGACACCGCGATCGGTGAGCCGACCGGCGCGGTCAGGCAACCGCGGGCGGGTGCGCGGGGGCGGAGGTTCCACGGGGTACTCCCGCCCCCGCGCGGTGCCCGGCGCGTCAGCCGTCGCGGCGGGCGGGCGCCGGGGCCGGGTGCGCGGGGTCCAGTTCCTCGATGGCCCGCATGGCTCCGCCGAGCGTCTTCACCAGCAGCTCGCACATGGTCGTGCGGGGCAGCCCCGGGCGGTCGATCCAGTCGAGGGTGGCGCCCTCGACGCTGCAGACCCAGGAGAGCAGGCCCATGCGCGCCACCGGCGTGATGTCGGCGGTCCCGTACGCGCCCTCGGCGATGGTCGCGACGATCGCCTCGCGCACCCCGTCCCGGACGGCGTGCACCTCGGCGTCGAAGCCGACGCCGCCGCTGACGATCGTGCGGTACGCGGCCTGGTTGTGCTCGGCGTAGCGCAGATAGCTGTCGACGGTGCGGTGCACCCGCTGGGCGGACGGCAGTTCGACACCGCCCGAGGCGAAGGTGACCAGGCCGGCGACCGAGTCCTGGATGATGGCGAGGTAGTAGCCCCGCTTGGAGTGGAAGTAGTAGTAGATCAGCCCCTTGGCGACATGCGCCTGACGTGCGATGTCGTCCATGGAGAGCGCGTCGTACGACGTGTCGGCGAACAGTTTCCGCCCGATGGCGATGAGTTCGGCACGGCGTGCCAGCGAGCGCTCGGTGCTGCGCGCTCCGGGGCGCACGGCAGATTGCTGACTGGTATTCAATCCTGACCTGGTTTCCTGCGGGGGGCGGGACATCCGCAGTATGGCAGGCCGGCCCTGGCGGCAGGCCGGAGCGGCCCGAAGCCGCAGCGGCCCGGGAGACAAAGGACTCCGAAGGTCAGAGGAGTCCGAGCTGCGTCACGAGCATCGCAACGACCACGACGAGGGTCCACCCCATGACGTGCTCGAGGATCTTCGGGCCGTCCTCCCGGGGGCCCCCGGTGCGGGTACCGGGGAGGACGGCAGGGGCGATGGCGGCGGCGTTCGCGGTCATGGCTTCTCGCTGGTCTCGGGGTCCGTGGACTCCCCCACGGCGCTGTCCACCTTGCCACCGTGAGCGGCTTTTACGGCCGAGAGCTTGGTCACACGGTACGCACGGGGCGGTGCGGCGGACCTCCGACGGCTGTCGGAGGTCCGGCGGGAGCCCGCCGCACGGACCGGTTCAGCGCACGCCGACGGCCGCGAGCGCCCGGCGCACGCGCGGGGTGGGGTGCGCCGGGAAGAAGAGGTAACAGACCCCGCCGGTGCCGGAGGCGACCTTGCCGGAGGCGTTGTACCGCTTGGTCCTGAGCCAGGCGTTCTCCCATTCGCGACGCCGGTAGACACGCCGGACGGACTCGTTGTCCGGGGAGGCGGGGTCGTTGGCGATGACGTCGCCGTCGGGCGTGAAGCCGGTCACGGCCATCAGGTGCCCGGCGGTGCCGTACCCCGCTCCGGTCAGCTCCTCCTCGAGGAAGGACTGGGACGTGATGGCCGGGATGCCCGCCGTGATCAGCGTCTCCAGGTCGGTCAGCGAGCCGAGCCGGGTGACGACTGCCTGAAGACCCTCGAAGGTGGCCGCGTAGGCGGCGTTGAACGGCCAGTTGCCGCAGCCCGCGTACTGGTGGTCGTAGGTGTGGCGGGCCGCGTGGCACACCTGCGGGTCGGTGTAGGACGGGTCGACCCAGGACAGCTGCTCCTCGGTGAGCCGGCCGCCCCAGTACTCGGCGACCATCTGCGAGGAGGCCGGACTGCACCAGGCCTCGCCGCCGTTGTCGTACTCCGGGTACCGGCCCTTGTGGAGCTCCTGCGAGTAGCGCGGGACGATCAGCTCCCGGGCCGCGCCGGGCGTGGACGCCGGGACCGTGAAGCGGTCGGGCACGTCGGAGCCCATCGCGCCGATCCGCCACACGGTCGGGGTGAGTTCCGTGCCGGGACGGCGGTGGAGGGTCAGCCGCAGCCGGTACGAGACCAGGCGCAGGCCCGAGGCCGCGTCGTCGACGGCGAGGGTGTCGGTCCAGACCGTGCTCCGGCCGTCGCTCTGGCCGTCCACCGAGGTGCGGAGGATGTCCTGGTCGCCGGCCGCCCAACGGCCCATCACGTACCAGGGCGTGTCGGTGCCGTCCGTGTACGTGCCCTGCAGCTCGGCCTGGATCCAGGTGCCGTCGGGGGTGCGCGCGTTCCAGGAGACGACGGCCTCCGTCGCCGGCACGGTGAGCCGGTGGACGGGCGAGGTCCAGGTCGCGTACTCCCAGGCGGCGGTCCGGCCGGTGTGCGGATCGGTGTGCTCGGTGGTGCCGGCCGCCTGCGCGATCACCAGGCCGGGGCGGACGCCCGCGACGGCGCGGGTGCCCTCGGCGCCGCCGGTGCGCCAGTCGCTGTACGAGGTCCAGGCCCGGTTGTCGACGTGGCGGGCCGCGGCCGCGTCGGGGTCCGTGGAGCCGCCTGCCGGGCCGGCGGGCCGGCCGGGTGCGGTGTGGGCGGACGCCGGGCCCGTGCTCGACACGACGGCGGCGACGACCGCTGCGGACAGGAGGGTTCTGCGGGAAGGCTGTTCGGCTCTGCTCATGGGTGAAGGGCCCCCAGGTGTCGGAGTCGGGCTCGGGGTCGGTGCGGGTCCGGTGCCCGGCGGGCCGGGCGGACCGCGTCCACCGGGTGGAGCGACGTCCGCCCACTATGGACGCACCGGGTGGGCCCCGCCAGCACCCCGGGTCGTGCCGCGCCGACCGTCATCGGCCTCGGCCCGCGGCAACCGGGTTGGCAGGCCGTCGGCTCCGGGGCGGCGGGCAGGTCCTAGAGTGGGACGCCGCCACCGCCTCTCCCCTCCCCGCTCCGACCGCCCCGCCTCACCCCGGAAACCAGCCATGCACGATCTCGTCTCCCGCATCCGCCGGCTCGGCCCCTCCTGTGGCCCGGTCCGGCTCGTCGGGGTCGACGGGCACGCCGGCTCGGGGAAGTCCACGTTCGCCGGGCGGCTGGCCGACGCGCTGGACGGCGCCCCCGTGCTGCGGCTCGACGACGTCGCCAGCCACGAGGAGCTCTTCGGCTGGACCGGGCGGCTGCTGAGTCAGGTGATCGGTCCGCTCGGCCGCGGCGAACAGGCGTCCTACGCCCCCTACGACTGGCGGGCCCATGACTTCGGGCCGCCGCGCCCGCTGCCGCCCGCCCCGGTGGTCGTCGTCGAGGGCGTCGGCGCGGGGCGGCGGGCGCTGCGGCCGTACCTGGCGCTGCTGCTGTGGATGGAACTGCCCGCGGAGGCCTCCTGGTCGCGAGGGCGGGCGCGGGACGGGGAGGAGCAGCGGGAGTTCTGGGACGGGTGGGTCGGGGCGGAACAGCGGCATTTCGCCGACGATCCGTCACGTCCCTTCGCCGATCTGCTGGTTCGGGAGTGCGGGAAGGGATATGAGGTGCTTCCCGGAGCTGCCGGGACCGCTGGCCCGAACCCGCCCCTCACACACGGTGACGGACCGTCCGCGGTGTGCTGAACGCGTGAAGACCCTCCGCCGGGCAGGCCGCCGGAGCGCCCCGGCGCCGCTTGACCGGGGGGCCGTACAGGTCTTACGTTCTCAACGTGCGGCCGTTCGGAGCCGCCCGCAGACGCGAAGCCCCCGGTTGTTCCCCCGTGATCGGGGGCTTCGTTCTGCCTTCCTCACCCCTTCCGGATGCCCAGCGGCACATGACGGTCACCCTCGGTCACGGCACGGTGGGGCGTTCCCCTTCCCGCGTCGTCCCGCTGCGGGTACCGCCCTCTACGGAGGTGACGGCGCCGCAGGTACGATGCCCTCGGTGCGACCTACGGACGCTGCTTCGCGCACCGTGCAACTCCGGTCCGCGGTACAGCGGTTCGCCCCAGGGCAGCCGGCGGGCGAGGGCCGGTGGGGCATACCGACGGGGCACGGTTTGTGAGGGACGTGATGGACTTCGGCACGCAGGGCCCGCAGGCCCCTGCCGACCTCGCCTGGCTGCGGGGCGTGGACGCCTACACGATGGGTGCCTATCCGCAGGCCGAGGAGGAGTTCCGGGCCGCGGTACGGATCGACCCGGGGATGGCGGACGGCTGGCTCGGGCTGCACGCGCTGCGCGTCGACACGACGGCCTCGCTGCTACGGATGTTCCGGCACCGGGACCGCTTCGGTGAACAGCGCGCGCGGCACCGCCGCACCCTCAACTCCTGGTACTGGCTCGGCTGGTGGGTGCAGCCGGTGCTGGAGAACCCGCGCGATCTGCTGCTCGCGCACGCCTCCCACTGGCTGGACGGCCGGCACGTCCCCGAACTGGACCGCGCGCTCGCCGGACTTCCTCCGGTGGACGCCGACCCGCAGGTCCGCTTCCTGCACGCCTGCCGCGCCTACCTGGTCAAGGACTGGGAGCAGTTGGTCCGGCACACCGACCCGCTGCACGGCGATCCGCTGCTCGGGATCGAGACAGGCCTGTTCGGCGGGATGGCCCGGGTACGTCTGGAGATGTACGGGCAGGCCGAGCCGCTGCTGTCGGCGGCCCTGATGCGCTGCCGCAGCGAGCAGCCGCAGCGCAAGGAGCTGCGCTACTGGCTGGCGCGCGCCCACGAGGGCACCGGCCGCAGCGCCGCCGCACTCCCCCTGTACCGGGCCGTGCACCGGGTCGATCCCGCCTTCATGGACACCTCGGCCCGGCTCGCCGCCATCGCCGAGGGGGACGGCTACGACGATTCGGCCGACCCCGGCGCGGTCTCGCCGGGCGGTGCGGGCGCGGATCTGCTGGACGGCCCGGACACCCTCGACCCGCTGTTCGACGCCGAGGGCCGCGATCTGATGCTGTCCGAGCAGGAGCCGCCGCCTCCGCCCCTGCCACCGGTCACGGGCCCTTCGGTGCGCGCGAGGGCCGGCGATCCTGTGACTCCGCTGCCCACGGGCCCCACCGATCCCGCCTTACTGGAGGAGGCGCTCGCCGAGCTGGAGCGCATGGTCGGGCTGGAACCGGTGAAGCGCCAGGTCAAGGCGTTGTCGGCACAGCTGAACATGGCGCGGCTGCGGGCCGGGCAGGGGCTGCCGGTGCAGCCGCCGAAACGGCACTTCGTCTTCTCCGGGCCGTCCGGCACCGGCAAGACCACGGTGGCCCGCATCCTGGGCCGGGTCTTCTACGCTCTCGGGCTGCTCGGCGGCGACCATCTCGTGGAGGCCCAGCGCGCCGATCTGGTCGGCGAGTACCTGGGCCAGACAGCGGTGAAGGCCAACGAGCTGATCGACTCGGCCCTCGGCGGGGTCCTCTTCGTCGACGAGGCGTACGCGCTCTCCAACTCCGGCTACGGCAAGGGCGACGCGTACGGCGACGAGGCGCTCCAGGTACTGCTGAAGCGGGCCGAGGACAACCGCGACCATCTGGTGGTCATACTGGCCGGTTACCCGGAGGGCATGGACCGCCTGCTGGGCGCCAACCCGGGCCTGTCGTCCCGTTTCACCACCCGCGTCGACTTCCCCTCCTACCGGCCCCTCGAACTCACCGCGATCGGCGAGGTACTGGCCGCCGAGAACGGCGACGCGTGGGACGAGGAGGCGCTGGACGAACTGCGGTCCATCGCCGGGCACGTGGTGGACCAGGGGTGGATCGACGAGCTGGGCAACGGGCGGTTCCTGCGGACGCTGTACGAGAAGAGCTGCGCGTACCGGGATCTGCGGCTGTCGGCGTACCCGGCGTATCCGGGCGCGCTGACCCGGGAGGACCTGGCGACGCTGCGGCTGCCGGATCTGATGCAGGCGTACGGGGAGGTCCTGTCCGGGCGAGGTCCGCAGGACCCGCCGACGGCGTGACGCCGTCGGCGGGTCCTGCGGCTGCGCTCCGTGCCCGGCCGGAGGCGTGCGGCGCACGACAACAAGGGCGCCGTCCGGCGGCAGTCCGGGGGCCGGCCGGCGCGTCAGAGCTGCCGCAGGACGATCCGTCCCTCCCCGGAGAAGGTCACGGGGACGCTTCGGGGCCGGTGGCCGTGGTCCGTGCCTCGGCGAGCACCCGCAGGGCCCGCGCGTCGGCGATGGCACGCTCCCTGGCGATGCCCGGCTGGATGCCGAGCACCGGCAGGCTGGTGCCGTCGCTGAGGTCGAGGAAGACCCAGGGGTCACCCGGGCGGAGGTTCACCCGAAGGATCTGGGCCCAGTCCAGGCGGCGCCGGGTCGTGATGTTGACGACGGTGACGCCCGTCTCGTCGGCGTCGACCTTCGGCCGGGCCAGCAGGACCAGGACTCCGGCCAGCAGGGCGGCGGTGAACACGAAGCTGAGGCGCTCGCCGGGGCTGAGCTGCTCCAGCAGCAGCGCGATCAGGGATATGGCCGCGAAGAGCCCGACGGCCGCGGCGAGCAGCACCGCGCGGGTGCGGCCCGGCCGGAAGGTGACGGGCAGGGAGGGCAGGTGACCCGACGGAGGGACCGGGGTGGCGTCCGGGGAGGGCTCGGGGGTGGCGTCCGGCATGGTGCGGCTCCGGGATCGGTCCGGGTCAGAGGCGGCAGGCGTGGATGGCCGTGGTGAGGATGGCACGGGCGCCGAGGTCGTAGAGGTCGTCCATGATCCGCTGGGCCTCCTTGGAGGGGACCATGGCGCGGACGGCGACCCAGCCCTCGTTGTGCAGCGGGGACACGGTCGGGGACTCCAGACCGGGGGTCAGCGCGACGGCCTTCTCCAGCTGCTCGACCCGGCAGTCGTAGTCCATCATCACGTAGGTACGGGCGACGAGGACGCCCTGGAGGCGCCGCAGGAACTGGCCCACCTTGGACTCGACGGTGCCGTCGTCCCCGGTGCCGGTGCGGCGGATGACGACGGCCTCGGAGGTCATGATCGGTTCGCCGACGACCTCCAGGCCCGCGTTGCGCAGGGAGGTGCCGGTCTCGACCACGTCCGCGATGACCTCGGCGACACCGAGTTCGATGGCGGTCTCGACGGCACCGTCGAGGTGGACCACGGAGGCGTCGATGCCCTGCTCGGTGAGGTACCGCGCGACGATGCCCTCGTAGGAGGTGGCGACCGTGCTGCCGTTCAGGTCCGCAACGCTCCTGGCGGCGCTGGGCTTGGCGGCGAAGCGGAAGGTGGAGCGGGCGAAGCCGAGGGGCAGGATCTCCTCCGCCTCGGCACCGGAGTCGATCAGGAGGTCGCGGCCGGTGATGCCGATGTCGAGGCGGCCGGACGAGACGTAGATGGCGATGTCGCGGGGGCGGAGGTAGAAGAACTCGACCTCGTTGACCGGGTCGACGATCCGCAGTTCCTTCGACTCCCGGCGCTGCTGGTAGCCGGCCTCATGCAGCATCTCCGCCGCAGGGCCTGCCAGTGAACCCTTGTTGGGGAGTGCGATGCGCAGCATGAGGTCGGCTTCCTTTGCGGTGTGACGGTGTGACGGTGTACCGGTGGTCAGGGGGGCAGGGAGTGCCCGCGCTCACAGGTGGGCGTAGACGTCGTCGAGGGAGATGCCTCGGGCGACCATCATCACCTGGACGTGGTAGAGCAGCTGCGAGATCTCCTCGGCGGCCGCTTCCTTGCCCTCGTGCTCGGCGGCCATCCAGACCTCGGCGGCCTCCTCGACGACCTTCTTGCCGATGGCATGGACGCCCTTCTCCACCAGTTCGGCGGTACGGGAGGTGGCGGGGTCGCCGTGCGCGGCCTTGTGCTGGAGCTCGGTGAAGAGCTCCTCGAACGTCTTCTTGGACATGGTGGTCCTTACCCTACGCGGTGCCGGGGGCTGCTCACCGCCAGGGTTCGGATACCGAACGCAGTGTGGCCGCGGTCGCCACCGCCGCCGTGACGGCCTCGTGTCCCTTGTCCTCGGTGGAGCCGGGCAGTCCGGCGCGGTCCAGCGCCTGTTCCTCGGTGTCGCAGGTGAGCAGGCCGAAGCCGACGGGCACGCCGGTGTCGGTGCTGACCTGGGTGAGGCCCTGGGTGACGCCCTGGCACACGTACTCGAAGTGGGGTGTGCCGCCCCGGACGACGACTCCGAGGGCGACGATCGCGTCGTAGCCGCGTCCGGCGAGGACCTTGGCGACGACCGGGAGTTCCCAGCTGCCGGGGACCCGGAGCAGGGTCGGCTCGTCGATGCCGAGGTCGTGCAGGGCGCGCAGGGCGCCGTCGACCAGTCCGTCCATCACCTTCTCGTGCCACTGTGCCGCGACGACGGCGACGCGGAGGTCCCCCACGTCACGTACGGCCAGTTCCGGTGCACCCTTGCCGCTCACATCTCTCCTCGGTGGTTCTCGGCCGGCCGCCGCGGGCCGGCTCTCCTGCGGGTCGTCGCGGTCACTGTCTGCCGCGGGCGGGTACGGTCACTGGTTGCCGCAGGCGGGCACGGTCGGCGTGTCCAGCCAGGGCAGGTCGTGGCCCATCCGGTCGCGCTTGGTGCGCAGGTAACGGATGTTGTGCTCGCCCGCGGCGACGGGCATCGGCTCGCGGCCGGTGACCTCGATGCCGTACCGGACGAGTGCCCGGGACTTGTCGGGGTTGTTGGTCAGCAGACGGACACCGCGCACCCCGAGGTCGGCGAGTATCCGCGCTCCGGCGGCGTAGTCGCGGGCGTCGGCGGGCAGGCCGAGTTCGAGGTTGGCGTCCAGGGTGTCGCGTCCGCGTTCCTGGAGTTCGTAGGCGCGCAGCTTGGACATCAGGCCGATGCCCCGCCCTTCGTGCCCGCGCAGGTAGACGAGGACGCCGCGGTCCTCCGCCTGGATCCGGTCCAGCGAGGCGTCCAGCTGGGGACCGCAGTCGCAGCGCTGGGAGCCGAAGATGTCGCCGGTGAGGCATTCGGAGTGGACGCGTACCAGGACGTCCCGGCCGTCGCCGATGTCTCCGTGGACGAGGGCGACGTGTTCGACGCCGTCGACGGTGGAGCGGTAGCCGTAGGCGGTGAACACGCCGCGGGAGGTGGGCAGCCGGACCTCGGCCTCGCGGCGGACGGCGGGCTCGGAGCTGCGGCGGTAGGCGATCAGGTCCTCGATGGAGATGATCGTCAGGCCGTGTTTGCGGGCGAACGGGATCAGTTCGGGCAGGCGCAGCATCCGGCCGTCCTCGCCGGCGATCTCGACGATGGCGCCGGCCGGGCGCAGTCCCGCGAGACGGGCGAGGTCGACGGCGGCCTCGGTGTGGCCGTCGCGTTCGAGCACGCCGCCGGAGCGGGCACGCAGCGGGAAGACGTGGCCGGGGCGGACGAAGTCGGCGGGTTCGGCGGCGCCGCCCGCGAGCAGTTGGAGCGTGGTGGCCCGGTCGGCGGCCGAGATGCCGGTGCTCACGCCGTGGGCCGCGGAGGCGTCGACGGAGACGGTGAACGCCGTCTTCATCGACTCGGTGTTGTCCTCGACCATCTGCGGGAGGCGGAGCCGGTCCAGTTCGTCGCTCTCCATGGGGGCGCAGATCAGTCCGCGGCATTCGCTCATCATGAAGGCGACGATCTCGGGGGTCGCCTTCTCCGCGGCCACGACGAGGTCGCCCTCGTTCTCGCGGTCCTCGTCGTCGACGACCACGATGGGGCGGCCGGCCGCGATGTCGGCGATGGCCTGTTCGACCGGGTCGAGCATGGGGCTCTCGAACTCCTCGGTGCGGTAAAGGATCGGTGCCGTGCTCATGCCGGCGCTCCTTCCATTGCGGGGCGCGCGTCCCTGCGGGAGCGCAGCCACCAGTCGCGCAGTCCCCACAGGACCAGTGCGCCGTAGACGACGTAGACGAAGCCGGAGAAGGCGAAGCCGTTGGCGAAGTTCAGCGGTACGCCGACGAGGTCGACCAACAGCCAGGCGAACCAGAACTCGACCATGCCGCGGGCCTGGGCGTACATGGCGACGATGGTGCCGACGAAGATGTACGCGTCCGGCCAGGGGTCCCAGGACAGGGACGGGAAGGCGGTGAACAGGCCGCCGACGGCGAGGGTGCCGACGGCCGCGAGGCCGGCCAGCGCGCCGCGCTCGCGCCAGGTGGCGAACCGCACCGCGATGGAGCCGTCCTGCGCCTGCTGCCGGCCGCGGTTCCACTGCCAGAAGCCCCAGGCGGCGACGGCCATGACGACGATCTGCTTGCCCGCGCTGCCGGAGAGATGGGCGGTGGCGAAGGCCGTGAAGAGGATGAGGCCCGAGACGAACTGGGCGGGCCAGGTCCAGATGGAGCGCCGCCAGCCGAGAGCCAGGGCTGTCAGTCCGATCACGTTGCCGATCATGTCCGACCACTTGATGTGCTGGTCGAAGAGGGTGAAGGCCTCCGAGTTCAGCCAGTTCACCGCACGGCCCCCTCACCGGCGGTACCGTCACCGGCGGCCGGGGCGCCGCCGACCGGAACCCCCGTCGCGCGGTCGCCGATCATCCGCTCGACGTATTTGGCGATGACGTCCACCTCGAGGTTGACCGGGTCGCCGCTCCGCTTGAGCCCGAGGGTGGTCAGGGCGAGGGTGGTGGGGATCAGGCTGACGGTGAAGAAGTCCTGCCCGGCGTCGACGACGGTGAGGCTGACGCCGTCGACCGTGACGGAACCCTTCTCCACCACGTAGCGGGAGAGTTCGGCGGGCAGGGAGATCCTGACGACCTCCCAGTTCTCGGACGGCTCGCGCTCCAGGATCCGGCCGGTGCCGTCGACGTGCCCCTGCACGATGTGGCCGCCGAGACGGGCACCCAGGGCCATGGGGCGTTCGAGGTTCACGCGGGAGCCGACGGCGAGGGCGCCGAGGCTGGAGCGGTTCAGGGTCTCGGCCATGACGTCCGCGGTGAACTCGTCGCCCTCGTGGTCCACGACAGTGAGGCAGACGCCGTTGACGGCGATCGAGTCGCCGTGCTTCGCGCCTTCGGTGACGACGGGGCCGCGCAGCCGGAAGCGACAAGCGTCGTCGAGCGTCTCGACGGCGGTGATCTCGCCCAGTTCTTCGACGATTCCGGTGAACACTTCCCGGGTCCTCCTGCCTCTTCGGGCGCGGACTCCGGGGCTGCCGACGACGGCAGAACAACGGACGGAGGCACCGGGAGCGACGCCGGACGGAGCCCGCCACGAGGACGGACCGGTACGGCGGCGCGCATGGTTGCCCGCCCGCCGCGCACTGCCTCCCATCCGGACTTTAACCGTCGGTCCAGGAATTCCACCTGGTCAACCGGCCACTGGAAGCGGCCGGGTCGCGGACTGTAACCGCCGGTTCGGACTTTCACCGACCCCGGAGTGCGCTGCTGGTGATACAGGGCCAGTCTGCCACGCACGCCCGTCGTCCATGCGGGCAACGGATGTGGGGTGGCTCACAGGCGATGACACCGCGTCCCGTCACCGCGGGACGGGACGCGGGGAGGCGGTCCGCCATCGGGTCCGCGACCGCTCGGCAGCCGTCCGCCTTCGCGCCCTTGTGCGCCATCGGGTGCCACCGGAGCGCTCCCGAACGCTCCCCGTGACTGGTCCATACCTATTGACGGACTGGTCTAGTCCTCTTAGCGTCTGCTTCAGCCTCCCCAGAGACCGGCCCGGCGGCGGTGACGACGGCCCTTGCCCGCCGCCGGGCCTCACCACCGCGTCCGACGCCCCCGCCGGGCCCGGCAGGACGGGCCCGTGCCACGTTCCCGGGGGCGGTTCCGTCCCTCCTCTGATGAACTTGACGAAGGCGCGCCGGCAGGAGTGCCGGCGTCCGACGCCGCATCCGAGGAGCTGAACGGCATGACCACGATCCTGGTGACCGGCGGTACGGGAACCCTCGGCCGGCACGTCGTCGGGCGGCTGCGGACGGGCGCGCAGGAGGTGCGGGTGCTCAGCCGGCACTCCCAGCCGTACGCCGTCGACCTGCGCCGGGGCGGCAGCACGCTGGACACGGCCGTCACGGGGGTGGACACGATCGTCCACTGCGCGAGCACCCCGCGCGGCGGCGACGAGGCGGCGGCGAGGAACCTCCTGGCGGCGGCGCGGCGGGCCGGGGTGGGGCACCTCGTCTACATCTCGATCACAGGGGTCGACCAGGTGCCGTTCGGCTATTACCGCGCCAAGTCGGCGGTGGAGCGGCTGACCGAGGAATCGGGGCTCGGCTGGACCGTGCTGCGTACGACCCGGTTCCACGACCTGGTGTTCACGCTCCTCCGGCACCTGAGCAGGGCTCCGGTGCTGCTGCTGCCGGCCCGCGTGAAGGACCAGCCGATCGGGGTGTCCGAGGTCGCGGACCGTCTGGCGGAGCTGGCCCGGGGCGGGCCCGCGGGGCGCGTCACGGACATGGGCGGGCCGGAGGTGCGCACGTTCGAGTCCCTGGCGCGCTCCTACCTGGAGGCCGCGGGCCGCCGCCGCGCGGTGCTCAAGGTCCCCCTCCGGGGCGCGGCGTACCGCGCCTTCCGGGCCGGCGGCCATCTCGCCCGGGAGCACGCGGTGGGCAAGGTCACCTTCGAGGATTTCCCGGCGGCGCGGGCGGAGCGGGCACGCGCGGGCGGGTGAGCGCGCGCCGGGTGGAGTGAGCCGCCGCGGGCGCCGGGGCCCGGGGAGACGGTGCGCGGTGCCGAGCGGGCCCGTCCGGGGGCGGCCGGTCAGTGGGCGTGTCCCTGCGCGGCCGGGCCGAAGAGTTCATCCTGGGCGTGGCCGCGGGCCGTCAGGAGGGCGCCGCGCAGAACCGCGCCGCCCCCCAGCGCGCTCGCCCGTACCTCGGTGGGCAGCGGCGACATCCGGGCCGTCCGTTCCTGTACGCGGGCGGCGAGCTCCTCCCCGCCCGCCCGGCCGATCTCCCCGCCGAGCACCACGCACCCGGGATCCAGCAGCGCGGCCACCGACGCGACCCCCACGGCGATGCGGCCGGCGAGGGCGTCGAGGAAGCGCGCGGCCGCCGGGCCCTGTTCCTCCCGTGCCCGCGCGGTGGCCGCCCGTACCGCGCCCGCCGCCGCCGGGTGCACGTCCGGCTCGGCCACGATCCCGTACTCCCCCGCCAGTTCCGCGACCGCCGCCGACGACGCGAGGGAATGGAAGCCGCCGCCGCAGTCCGTGGCCGACGGCAGGCCGGGCGTACCCGGGACCGGCAGGAAGCCGATTTCCCCCATGCCTCCGGAGGCACCCCGGCGCAGGGCACCGTCCAGGACGACGGCCGCGCCGGTGCCGTGACCGAGCCACAGCAGGACGAAGGTGTCGCGGTCGCGGGCGGCCCCGTCGCGCTGCTCGGCCAGGGCGGCGAGGTTGGTCTCGTTCTCGAGGCTGACCCGCGCCCCGGGCAGCCGCTCCTGAAGCGCGGCGGCCAGTCGGCGGTGCCATTCCGGCAGCCCTTCGGAGTCGCGCAGTTCCCCGCTCGCGGGGTCGACCAGCCCGGGGGCGCCGACCCCGACGGTGTGCAGCCGGTCGGCGCCCGCCTCCTTCGCCGTCCGCTCGACCAGGGTCACCGCCCGCTCCACGGCGGGCCCGGTCCCGGTGTCCACCGTGATCGGCGCCGAGGCCTCGGCCAGGACCGTGCCGACGAGGTCGGACACGACCACGGCGACGCCCTCGGTCCGTACGTCGAGTGCGGCCAGGTGCGCCCGGTCGGCGACGATCCCGTACAGCTTCGCGTTCGGCCCTCGCCGTTGTTCCCCGGCCTCCCCGACCACGGTGATCAGCCCGGCTGCGGTCAGCCGCTCGGCGAGGTCGGCGACGGTCGGCCGGGAGAGCCCGGTCAGCTGCTTCAGCTGCCCGGCCGTCAGCGGGCCTTCCTGCTGGAGCAGACGCAGGGCGAGCCGGTCGTTGATGGCTCGGGCGGTGCTCGGGGATGCGGCCATGGCGTGATCCTTCCAGATCGGCGGAGGTCGACGGCGGACGGCGGCAGGACCGGGCAGGAGTGAGGGCCGACGGAGATCCCCTTATCTTTCAGGCAGGGACCCTGATAGTTTACGCGACGCGTCAGGGATGCCTTGGGCGACCGGGAGGGGCGGGACCATGAGTGCAGAGGTGTACGGGCAGCGGGAGGTGCGGCGGGCGCGGTACGCCGTGGGGGCGGTCTTCGCCGTGCACGGCGCGGTCACGGGCTCGTTCGCCACCCGCGTGCCGTGGATCCAGGACCATGCCGGTGTGGGCGCCGGGCAGTTGGGGATCGCGCTCGCCTTCCCCGCAATCGGCGCGTCGGTCGCGATGCCGCTGGCGGGGCGCGTCAGCCACCGCTTCGGCGCCCGCGCCGCGCTGCGCGGGCTGATCGCCCTGTGGACGCTCGCGCTCGTCCTGCCGTCCGTCGCCCCGAACCTGCTCACCCTCTGCCTGGCCCTGTTCGTCTACGGCGCCACGGCCGGCATGTCCGACGTGGCGATGAACGCCCTGGGCGTGGAGGTGGAGAACCGGCTCGACCGGTCGATCATGTCCGGGCTGCACGGCATGTGGAGCGCCGGCGCCCTGATCGGTTCGGCGGCCGGCACGCTCGCCGCGCACCTCGGCACGGACGCCCGGCTGCATCACACGCTCGCGGCAGGTGTCCTGACGGTGGTGGGCGTCGCCGCCGCCGGCCACGTCCTCGATCTGCGGTCCGCCGTGGACGGGGAACCGCCCCCGAGGTTCGCGCTGCCGCCCCGCTCCGCGCTGCTGATCGGCGCGATCGGCTTCTGCGCGGTCTTCGCGGAGGGCGCGAGCCTCGACTGGTCGGCGGTCTACCTGCGCGACCGGTTGGAGGCCTCGGCCGGTCTCGCGGCGGCCTGCACCACCGGTTTCACGCTCACCATGGCGGTCGCCCGGATCGCCGGGGACCGGGTGGTGGACCGCTACGGCGCGGTGCGCACGGTCCGGGCGAGCGGTGTGGTCGCCGTCTGCGGCGGACTGCTGATCATCCTCGCGCAGCACCCCGCGGCGGCGATGGCCGGGTTCGCGCTGATGGGTCTGGGTATCGCGGTGGTGGTACCGCTGTGCTTCGCCGCGGCCGGCCGCAGCGGCAGCAACCCGAGCCTCGCCATCGCGGGCGTCGCGACCATCACGTACACCTCGGGGCTGATCGCTCCGAGCGCGATCGGGCTGCTCGCCCAGGCGACCAGTCTGATGGTGTCGTTCGTCCTGGTCACGGTGTTGTCGTGCGGTCTGGCCGGCTTGGCCGGTGTGCTGCGTGCCGGGGACCGGGTGAGGATCACCCGGCCGGACGCGGCGGTTCCCGGCCCCCGGGCATGAGGTTCTCCCGGGCCCGAAGACCTCACGGACCGTCCCGCCGGACTCCCGCCCCGGGAGCGCGGGACCGGGCCGTGCCGGCGGGCCCGGCCGCATCGGAGCCGGCCGCACGGCCCGGTCCGCGGCCGCCCGCGTGGACGAGGCATCCCTGACCAGCCCTCACAATGGTCCGGACACGCTGCACGAACGGCGAAAGCGACAGCTCATGGATCTCGGCGTCCGCTGGACACTGCACGGCGACGGACGCACACCGGCCCCCGGTGCGGTGGTCCGTCCCGACGAACGGCTCTCGTGGCCCCGCACCGCGGGACTGGGCGCCCAGCACGTCGTCGCGATGTTCGGGGCGTCCTTCGTCGCACCGGTCCTGATGGGTCTGGACCCCAATCTCGCGATCATGATGTCGGGCGTCGCGACCATCGTCTTCCTGCTGGCCACGCGCGGCCGGGTGCCCAGCTATCTGGGCTGCTCGCTGTCCTTCGTCGGCGTCGCCGCGGTCATCCGGGCCCAGGGCGGGTCGAGCGCCACCGTCACCGGCGCGGTGTTCGTGGTCGGGGCCGCGCTGTTCCTGGTGGGGCTCGCGGTGCGGCACTTCGGGGCGCGGATCATCCATGCCGCGATGCCCCCGATCGTCACCGGCGCGGTGGTGATGCTGATCGGCTTCAACCTGGCGCCGGTGACGGCCGCCACCTACTGGCCGCAGGACCAGTGGACCGCCCTGTTCGTGATGCTGTTCACCGGCCTGGCGGTGGTGTGTCTGCGCGGTTTCTGGTCCCGCATCGCGATCTTCCTCGGGCTGGTCTTCGGGTACGTCCTCTCCTGGGGCCTGGACCGGGTCTTCGGGCAGATCCACTCCGCGGACGCGAGCGGTGGGACCACCGACCACTGGCGGCTGGACCTGTCGGGCGTCGGCCAGGCCGACTGGATCGGCCTGCCCACCCTGCACGGCCCGTCGTTCGAGTGGTCGGCGATCCTGGTCGCCCTGCCGGTCGTCATCGCGCTGATCGCCGAGAACGCCGGGCACGTCAAGGCCGTCGGCGAGATGACCGGCGACAACCTCGACGACAAGCTGGGCACGGCCATCTCCGCCGACGGCGTCGGCTCCATGCTCTCCACCGCCGTCGGCGGCCCGCCCAACACCACGTACTCCGAGAACATCGGCGTCATGGCGGCGACCCGTGTCTACTCGACCGCCGCGTACTGGGCGGCCGCGGGATTCGCGCTGCTGTTCGGCCTCTGCCCGAAGTTCGGCGCGGTCGTGGCGGCCGTTCCCGGGGGCGTGCTCGGCGGCATCACCGTCATCCTGTACGGCATGATCGGCCTGCTCGGCGCCCAGATCTGGATCAATGCCAAGGTGGACCTGCGCAATCCGCTGAACCTGGTGCCGGCCGCCGCGGGCATCATCATCGGCGTCGGCAACGTCACGATGGAGTTCACCGACACCTTCTCGCTCAGCGGCATCGCGCTCGGCACGCTCGTCGTCATCACGGGCTACCACGCACTGCGCGCCTTCGCGCCCGCCCGCCTCAAGACGCAGGAGCCGCTGCTCGACGAGGGCACCTCGTCCTACGACACGGGCGACGGCGAGGCGGAGGGCGGAAGCGGTCGGCGCGCCAAGTCGTAGGCGTACGACGGGTGAAGGTGCCCGGCGCTCCCTTGCAGCCGTCCGACTCCCCCGGCAGCTCGGCCCACAGGCAGGCGCCGGTCCCGGCCTCCTGGGCACGCGGACCTGACACCGTACTGCTCCCCCTCCCCCACGACGGGCGCGTTACCCCGTTCCGGGGAAGCGTCGGGCCCGCCACCACGGGCACCACGGCAAAGGTGCGACTCTGCGCTCATGTCGCGATGCGAGCAAGTCCACACCCCCGTAGGCACGGTCGTCTCCCGCATGCGCGCCCTCGACTCCGCCCTGCCCCGCCGGGACGGGATCGCGGTCTTCAACCGGGTCTACCTCACGGTGACGACGGAGGCCGACCGGCGTATCGACGCGGGTCCGCCGGCGGACGACGGGGCGGCGGTCACCCTGAACGTGGTGTTCGCCGAACGCTATCTGGCCGCCGTCCGGGCGGTGTCCGAGGGGCGCCGCCCGCCGGCCTGCTGGCGTCCGCTGTTCCAGTTCCGCCACCATCCCGGCGTACGTCCGCTGCAGTTCGCGCTGGCGGGCATCAATGCGCACATCGGTCATGATCTGGCGCTCGCCGTCGTGGACGCCTGCCGTACGCTCGGCTGCGGACCCGCCCGGCTGGAGGACGAGTTCGAGCAGGTGGGCGACCTGTTGGTCTCGCTGGAGGAGCGCATCCGCGAGGACCTGATGCCGGGTCCCGATGTTCTCCAGCTCGCCGACCCGCTCACCCATCTGGCCGGCGCGTGGAGCCTGGACCGCGCCCGGGACGCGGCGTGGACGGCGGCCCGCGCGCTGTGGGCGCTGCGCGGGCTGCCGGACGTCACCGAGGAGTTCACCGAACGCCTGGACACGGCCGTGGGCTTCGCAGGGCGCATGCTGCTCACACCGCTGCCGGGCTGAGCGGGAACCGCGGCCGGGCGGTCACCACGACCGCCGTGCGTCCCGGCCCGTCGCCGCGCTCCCGGTGTGGTCCGGCTCAGTCGTCGGAGAGTTCCACCGGAGCGATCTCGTCGTACACGTCACCGGGCCCGGGGTTGGCCGCGTCGGTTTCTCCGCCGAAGTGGTGCATGACGCCCCAGACGGCGTTGAGCGCGGTCTGGACGGCGCCCTCGGCCCAGCCGGCCGTCCAGGAGACGTCGTCGCCGGCGAGGAAGACGCCCCGCTTGTCCTCGGGCAGCCGGTCCTGCATGAAGTGCGTGAACAGGCGCCGCTGGTAGCGGTAGTGACCGGGCAGGTTGGCCTTGAACGCACCCATGAAGTAGGGCTCGTTCTCCCAGGAGACGGTGACCGGGTTGCCGATGACGTGCTTCCTGATGTCGACCTTCGGGTAGATCTCGCCCAGCGATTTCAGCATGACCTCCATCCGCTCGTTCGGTGACAGCGGCAGCCACTTCAGGCTGTCGTCGCACCAGGTGTAGGAGAGGCAGATGACGGCGGGCCGGTCCGGGCCGTCGTCCAGCAGGTAGGTGCCCCGGGTCATCCGGTCGGTCAGCGTCATCGACATGACGTCCCGCCCCGTCTCCTCGTCCTTGTCGAGCCAGAAGGGCCGGTCGACGGGTACGAAGAGCTTGCTGGACTCCATGTAGTGGGTGCGCTCGATGGCGGTCCAGTGGTCGATCGGGAAGAGCGCGTCGTCGCAGGCGATCTTGGACAGCAGCATCCAGGACTGGGCGGTGAAGACGGCCGCCCTGTAGGTGCGGACGTCTCCGTTCGCGTCGGTCACCGTGACGCGGTGGCCCGCGGTGCGGTGCAGCCGCGTCACCGCGGGGCGCGGTTCGCCGTCCACGTGCAGGGACTTCAGCGCGGTGCCGTACGGCCAGTGGACGAGCTTCTCCGGCTCGCGCTCCCACAGGCGCAGCGGCAGTTGCTGTGAGCCGCCGACGATGCCGCGGTGGTGGTCGTCGGCCTCGGTGTAGACCACGCGCAGGATCTCCAGGATGGAGTTGGGGAAGTCGGTGTCCCAGCCGCCGGTGCCGAAGCCGACCTGGCCGAAGATCTCGCGGTGCCGGAAGGACCTGAAGGCCTCGGAGTCGCAGAGGAAGCCGTAGAAGGTCTGGTTGTCGAGCTTCTCGACGAGCCGGGACCAGATCTCGCGGATGCGCGGGACGTCCCGCTCGCGCAGGGCGCGGTTCATGTCGGAGAAGTCGGCGCCCTCCTCCAGGCACCGGGCCCAGGCGTCGGCCACGTCCCGGTAGACCTGCGGAAGGTCGTCGAGGGTCCGGGCGTAGTGGGACTCGCCCTTGAGGTCGACGACGGTCGAAGGCGTCGACGCGGCGAGCGGGTTGGGGAACGGGCGGGTCTCGAGGCCCACCAGGTCGATGTAGTGCTGGAGCGCGGTGGAGGACGGCGGGAAGCGCATCGCGCCCATCTCCGCGGTGAGCGAGGGGTCGCAGCCGTCGAAGCCGACGGTGCGCAGCCGGCCGCCGATCCGGTCGGCCTCGTACACGACGGGCTTGAGGCCCATCTTCATCAGCTCGTAGGCGGTGACGACGCCGGACAGGCCGCCGCCGATCACCGCGACCTCGGTGCCGTGCTCCGTCGCGGGGATCTGGCCGAGGCCCGCGGGGTGGGCGAGGAAGTCGTCGTACGCGTAGGGGAAGTCCGGGCCGAACATGGTGATCGGCGGCTGCTGCTCGTCGGCGTGTTCGACGGCGTTGGGCACCGTGGACGTCATGGGGTACGGACTCCTTGCGCTGATGATGTCGAAGGCGGTGCGGGGAGAGAGGTGGTGCGGAGGGGGCGGGTTCAGCCGCGGGACCCGTACAGGGCGGGGCGGCGGTTCCGCAGGTACGGGTTGTGCTCGCGGGAGGCGGCGAGGAGCACGGGGTCCGCGTCGGCGAGGACCAGTTCCTCTCCGCGCCCGGCCCGGGTACGGGCGACCCCGTCGGGCCCGGCGAGGGTGGAGAGGCCCGCGAACTCCCACTCGCCCTCCCGGCCCACCCGGTTGACGTACGCGATGTACATCTGGTTCTCGAACGCCCGCACCGGCACGAGGGACTCGGCGACGAACTGGAACGGGTGCATCAGCGCGGTCGGCACCAGCAGGAGGTCGGTGCCCGCCAGGGCGTGGGCCCGCGCGTTCTCCGGGAACTCGATGTCGTAGCAGGTCAGCAGGCCGACGGTGAGGCCGTGCAGCTCGGCCTGGACGACCTGTCGGTCACCGGGGGCGAAGTGGTCCTGCTCGAAGGGGCCGAAGAGGTGGGTCTTGCGGTAGTTCGCAAGGCGGGTGCCGTCCGCGGAGACGAGCTGGGCGGAGTTGTGGACCGCGTCGCCCGCGCGTTCCGGGTAGCTGTAGGCGATGGCGAGCCCGTGCCGGGTGGCGGTCCGGGCGATCGCGGCGGCCGCGTCGCCGTCGGCGGGCTCGGCGAGCACCGCGATGTCCTCACCGATCGCGTAGCCGGTCAGGAACAGCTCCGGGGTGACGAGCAGCCCGGCACCGGCCGCGGCGGCACGACCCGCGGCCTCGTCGAGGACCTCGAGGTTCCCGACGACGGAACCGGGCCGTCCGGAGCTCTGGAGCAGGGCGGTACGCATGCGTGTGTTCCTCGTCGGTGCGCGGGAGGGCAGGGCAGGGGGCGGAAGGGCCGCTGGGAGGGATCGCCTAGACGGTACGTTCGGCCGGCTCGGCCGGACAAGCGGAAGCCGTTGCGCTCCGGTGAGCGGATCGTTGCGTCCCCGGCGGCCCCGGCGGCGATTCGTTGCACGTGCCGTCCGGGACCGCCCCGGCGAGGCGGGGCCGCGGAGCCGGACCCGCCTCGCCGAAGGACGACCGGCCGGGCGGGAAGGAGCCACGGGACCGGTACCGCCGTCCCGGAACACGTCCGGGGCGCCCGGTGCGCTCCCCTCTGCGCGCCTGCCTGCGCGCGACGGCCGATGCGGGCCGGCCGGTGCGGGCCGTGTCAGGCAGGGTCCTTCACTGCACGGGCCCCCTCGGCCTCCTTCCCCGCTCCGGTCCGCGTCACTGCCCGTGCTCCCGCCACCAGCACCGCCGCCGTCACCGGATACGACACCGCGAACACGGCGAAGGCCGTGCTGTGCGGGCTCTGAGAGGCGATCAGGGCGTAGCCGGCGAAGACGGCGACGGTGGTCAGCTCGGTGCCCAGGCCCGCGAGCGAGGTCAGGGTCGCCCGCCCGGTGTCCCCGATGCGCCGCTGGAGCCGCGCGTCGGCCAGCACGGTCGCCGCCTGGAGACCGCCGAAGGCGAGGGCGACCAGGATCAGCCCGGCGTGCGTACCGGCGAGCGAGCCGACGGCGAGGGCGAGTCCGGCGCCGGCGAGCAGGGCCGCGAGTCCGGTCGTGCCGAGGCGTTCGCCCTTCCCGGCCAGCAGGCTTCCGGCGGTGGCACCGGCCCAGATCAGCAGCAGGAGGTACGGGACGGTACGGTCCGCGACGCCGGTGTCCCGCACCAGCAGCGGCGTGTACTCGTCGAGGGCGCCCCACACCGCGCCGACGGCCGGCACGAGCAGCAGGGCGCCGCGCACCGAGCGGTCGGCCCGGGCCTCGGCGAGCCCGGCGCGCAGGGTGGCGGTCCAGCCCTGCCGGGCGGCCGCCGGGTGCCGGTGCTCCGGGAACCGGAGGGCGGTGGCCGCGGTCAGCAGGCACGCCAGAATGCTGGCGGCGCCGACGGCGGTGTGGCCTCCCCGTCCGAGCACCGGGCCGGCGAGTCCCATGGCCGCCATCACGGCCACCAGGCCTGCCGCGCGGGCGCGGCCCATGATCCGGGCGTAGCGGCCGGCCGCGTCGAGCCGGTCGAGTTCGTCGTGGACCAGGGCCTCCAGTGCCCCCGAGGCGAGTGCTCCGCCGGCGCCCCACAGGACGAAGCCGGCCGCGAAGGCGCCGTACGAGGGCAGCAGCACCCAGAGGGTGAAGCCGGCGGCGGAGAGCAGCGGGCCGAGCCACAGGAGCAGCCGGCGGGAGACGGCGTCGGCCCAGACGCCGGAGGGGACCTCCAGCAGCACGCCGGTGACCGACCAGAGGGCGAACAGGGAGGAGATCTGCCAGACGGTGAGGCCGGTGTCGCTGAACAGCAGCGCGTACACCGGGTAGAGCAGCACGAAGTCCTCGAGGAACGCGTAGCCGTACAGCGTGGTCGTCAGCCGTCGGACGCGGGGGTCGTGCGCACGCGTGGGCGTGGAAGTCATGAGGCCTTCCCGTAAGGACGGTTCGGACACCGGACGTGGAGGACGTACGGCATCCGGGGTGGCCCTCGGGAGGCGTTACCGGTGGATCAATGTCGCCAGGTCATGACCCGATGGTAGCCGGACCGGCGGTCAGGCGGGCGGTCCTGAGGAGAATCGTCGCAGCAGCGGGGACAGCACCAGCACGGACTTGGTGCGCTCGACGAAGGGCTCCCCCGCGATCCGTTCCAGGACCCGTTCGAAGTGCCGCATGTCGGCGGCGAAGACCTGGGCGACCGCGTCCGCCTCCCCGGTGACGGTGGAGGCGGACACGACCTCCTGGTAACGCTCCAGGCCACGCTGGATGGTCTCCGGGGAGGTGTTGCCGCGGCAGTGGATCTCGACGAACCCCTCGGTCTCCCAGCCGAGGGCGGCGGGATCCACCCGTACGGTGAAGCCGGTGATGGCGCCGGTGGCGCGCAGCCGGTCCACGCGCCGCTTGACGGCGGGCGCGGACAGGCCGACGAGCTTGCCGATGTCCGCGTAGGAGCGTCGGGCGTCCTCGGCGAGGGCGTGCACGATGCGTTCGTCGAGATCGTTCAGCACGGTGTGCGGTTCACTTCGCTTCTGGAGGACTTCTGGGCGCTTCCGGGAGGGGAGGGCCGCCCGGGGAGCCGGGCGGCCGACGACCGGGGCCCCGGTCAGGTCCAGCTGGCGTGCAGCGGCTTGCCCTCGGCGTATCCGGCGGCGCTCTGGATTCCGACGACGGCCTTCTCGGCGAACTCCTCCAGGGAACCCGCACCCGCGTAGGTGCAGGAGGAGCGGACGCCCGCGATGACCGAGTCGATCAGGTCCTCGACGCCGGGCTGGGCCAGGTCGAGGAACATGCGGGAGGTGGAGATGCCTTCCTCGAACAGTGCCTTGCGGGCCCGGTCGTACGCCGACTCCTCCGAGGTGCGGTTGCGTACGGCGCGCGCGGAGGCCATGCCGAAGGACTCCTTGTAGGGGCGGCCGTCCGCGTCGTGCTGGAGGTCGCCCGGGGACTCGAAGGTCCCGGCGAACCAGGAACCGATCATCACGTTGGACGCGCCGGCCGCGAGCGCCATGGCCACGTCGCGCGGGTGGCGGATGCCGCCGTCGGCCCACACGTGCTTGCCGTGCTTCCTGGCCTCCGCGGCGCACTCCAGGACCGCGGAGAACTGCGGCCGGCCGACGCCGGTCATCATGCGGGTGGTGCACATGGCGCCGGGGCCGACGCCGACCTTGACGATGTCGGCGCCGGCCTCGATCAGGTCGCGGACGCCGGCGGCGGAGACCACGTTGCCCGCGGCGACCGGGACCTGCGGGTCGAGGTCGCGGACCAGCTTGAGAGCGCTGATCATCGACTCCTGGTGCCCGTGCGCCGTGTCGATGACGAGCGTGTCGACGCCCGCGTCCAGCAGTTGCTGGGCCTTGCCCGCGACGTCGCCGTTGATGCCGACGGCCGCGGCGATGCGCAGCCGCCCCCGGTCGTCGGTGGCCGGCGTGTAGAGGGTGGCGCGCAGGGCCCCCTTGCGGGTGAGGATGCCGGCGAGGCGGCCGTCCTTGTCCACGGCGGGGGCGTAGCGCCGGTTGGCGCCGTCGAGGGTGTTGAAGGCCTCGCGCGGGTCCATGTCGGCGTCGACGAGCAGCAGGTCGCGGGACATGACCTCGCTGAGCTGCGTGAAGCGGTCCACACCGGTCAGGTCGGCGTCGGTGACCACACCGACCGGCCGGTGCCCGTCGTCGACGACGACGCCCGCGTTGTGCGCGCGCTTGGGCAGCAGGGCGAGCGCGTCGGCGACGGTCTGGTGCGGGGCCAGCACGATCGGGGTGTCGAGGACCAGGTGGCGGCTCTTGACCCAGGCGACGACCTCGGTGACGACCTCGATCGGGATGTCCTGCGGTATGACCACGAGCCCGCCGCGGCGGGCCACCGTCTCGGCCATGCGGCGGCCGGCGATGGCCGTCATGTTGGCGACGACGAGCGGGATGGTGGTGCCCGTACCGTCCGGGGAGCCGAGGTCCACGTCCTGACGCGAGCCGACGGCGGAACGGTTCGGCACCATGAAGACGTCGTCGTACGTCAGGTCGTACGCGGGCTGGATGTCGTTGAGGAAACGCACGTGCTGCACATCCCAGTCGATCAGAGGTGGCCCCCGGACAGGTCAGCCCGGGGGAAGAGCACGTACTTCATTGTCCCATGAGGACCGGATCGCCCGTGCCGGTGCGATCGCCCGGACGGCTCGGCGCCCGGCTCGGAGGTTCCTCCGAACCGGGCGCCACGGCGGGGTCCGCCGCACCGTCCCGGCGCACACCTCCCGCCCGGTCTCTCCCCGGGGCGTGTTCCCGCCGGGGCAGCAGCTCCTTCGAAGCTGCCGAAAACGGAGCCGTCCTGGTCGTACGGGAAGGGGCCGCCCGTGCCGGGGGGATCCGGCGTGCGCCGCGATCCGGCGTGTGCCGCGCCTCCCTGGGAGGGCCGGGCTCCCGAACGGCGGCCGTACCGTCGGCCCGGGCGGGGCCGCGTCGTCCGCGCCGGCGGGCGGGCAGCCCGCGAGGAGCGGACCGCCGGCAGCACGGGCGGGCAGGCCGGAGGACGGGGGAGGAACCGCAGCACCGTACGGCGGTGCCGCCACGCCCGCCCTCGTCCCCCGCTCGGTCAGGAACCGTCCGGGTCCGACCGGTTGAGGGCGGACCTGGGCGCGGGTCCCGCCGCCATCAGGTAGTCGGCGGCGGAGGTGTCCGTCACCAGGCTGGTGACCAGGCCGGAGCGCAGCACCGCGTCGATCGCGGGGCCCTTGCGCTGCCCGCCGGCGATCGCGACGACCTCGGGGACCTTGCGGAGCTGGTGGGTCTTGACCGTGATGCACCGCTCCCCGAGGTCCCGGCCGACCCGGCGCCCGTCGGCGTCGAAGAGGTGCGCGGACATCTCGGCGGCGACGCCCAGGGAGGCGTAGTGCTCCCGTTCCTCGTCCGAGAGCATGTCGTGCACCGTCGAGATGCCCGGCTCCCAGGAGCCGATGGAGACGCAGGCGACCGTCACCTTGTCGAAGTACTCGAAGGCCCGTGCGATACCGGTCTGGTGGCGCAGCGCCTCGGCGGTCGCCGCGTCCGGGAGCAGCATCGGCGCGTAGATGGGGTGGGCGTCTCCGCCCGACACCTGCGCGGCCCGCCGTACGGCCTCCACCGAACCGCGCTCGGCGGTCCCGGCGTCGTACACGCCCGTCAGCTGCACGACCGTGCAGGGCGCCAGCCTGTCCAGGGCCGCCGCCATGTGGATGGTGGACCGGCCCCAGGCCAGGCCCAGGACGTCTCCTTCGTCGACCAGTTCGCCGAGCAGGTCGGCGGCCACCTCTCCCAGGTTCTCGGGGTCGGGTGTCTCCGCGGCCTCGGCCGGGGACTCCACCACGACGGCGTGCCTGAGGCCGTAGCGGGCGCGCAGCGCGTCGGAGCGCTCCGCGTCCAGCTCGGCCGGCACGCGGATCTCGATGCGTACGAGATCCCGTTCGAGGGCGGTCTCCAGGACCCGGGCCACCTTGAAGCGGCTGACGCCGAACTCCTCGGCGATCTGGATCTTGGACTTGCCCTCTAGGTAGAAGCGGCGGGCCATGGCCGCCGCCTGCACCAGCTCAGCGGGTCCCATCCGCATGGCTGAACGGCCCGCCGCCGACATACCCGGCACGGCGATCTCCTCACTGCTGTTCACATTCTGGATTCGCCGTTCATCCTTGCAGATCCGGCGCGGTCGATCAGCCCTGCTGGGGAGCCGTTCACGTTCTCGTGGTTCAGTGGTCGCACGCCCAGGATGCCTTGCCCGTGGCGGTCTCGGCCTGCGTGCGCAAGGCACGTACCGCCTCGGCCGGGTCCTGTGCCCCGTACACGGCGGATCCCGCGACGAAGACATCGGCCCCGGCGTCGGCGCACTGCTCGATGGTGGACGCCGAAACGCCGCCGTCGACCTGGAGCCAGAGGTCCAGACCGTGTTTGCTGATCAACTCGCGGGTGCGGCGAATCTTCGGAAGCATGATGTCGAGGAAGGCCTGGCCTCCGAAACCCGGCTCGACCGTCATGACCAGCAGCATGTCGAGCTCGGGAAGCAGGTCCTCGTACGGTTCGATCGGCGTCGCGGGCCGCAGGGCCATGGAGGCCCTGGCCCCCTTGGCCCTGATCTCCCGGGCCAGCCGCACGGGCGCCGCAGCCGCCTCGACGTGGAAGGTGACGGAGCCGGCCCCCGCCTCGACGTACTGGGGCGCCCAGCGATCTGGGGCCTCGATCATCAGGTGGCAGTCCAGCGGAGTGTCCGTGGCGCGGGCGAGCGACTCCACGACCGGCACACCGAGCGTAAGGTTCGGGACGAAATGGTTGTCCATGACGTCGACGTGGAGCCAGTCGGCTCCCGCGACCGCCTGCGCCTCGTCCGCGAGGCGGGCGAAGTCGGCGGAGAGAATACTGGGGTTGATCTGCGCGGCCATGCACCAAGCCTGCCATGCCCCGCGGCGGTCGGTGCCACCGGCCGGGGACGGGTGCGGGCGTACCGGTCCTCCGTGTCCCGGGCCGGCCGGCTCCGGAGGCGGCCGTGAGCGCGACCCGCGGCACACCCGCGGCACGTGGAGCGCCCCGGCCGCCTCCCGCGCGCGGCAAGCGCGGCATCGGGCATCTGGTCTGCGGGCGCCGCGCCAAGTGGCTGGTCCTGGCGCTGTGGCTGGTGGTGCTGTTCGTGGCGGCGCCCTTCGCGCAGAAGCTGACCGACGCCCAGGACAACGACGCGGCGTCCTGGCTGCCGGGATCCGCGGAGTCCACCCGGGTCCTGGAGATCTCCGAGGACTTCAGACCCGAACAGATCCCCGCGATCGTGGTCTACGCGCGCGAGCGGTCTGACGGCCGCAGACCGGGAGCGGATCGCCGAGGACGCGGCGCAGCTGAGGCAGCTGTCCGACCACGGCATCCGGGGCGCCGAGACCCGGGGCCCGGCCTACGACCGCGAGACCGGTCCGCGGGCGGCGCAGATCCTGGTACCGGTCACGATGGACGAGCAGGGCTGGCAGCGGATCGTGCCCGCCGTCGACTCGGTACGGGACGAGGTCGGCGGGAACGAGGACGGGCTCGCCGTGCACATCACGGGGCCGGGCGGCACCTCGGCGGACTTCGTCGAGGCGTTCGAGGGCATCGACTCGACGCTGCTGTTCGCCGCGATGGGCGTGGTCGTCGTGATGCTGCTGCTCACCTATCGCAGCCCCACGCTCCTGCTGGTCCCGCTGCTGTCGGTGATCTGTGCCCTGTTCACCGCGCAGGCCCTGATCCATCTGCTGGCCGAGCACACCGGTCTGACGGTGAACGGACAGAGCGCCGGCATTCTCACCGTGCTGGTCTTCGGCGCGGGCACCGACTACGCGCTGCTGCTGGTCGCCCGCTACCGCGAGGAGCTGCGCCGGCACGAGGACCGGCACGAGGCGATGGTACGGGCCCTGCACCGCGCGGGCCCCGCGGTGCTGGCCTCGGGCGCGACCGTCGTACTGAGCATGCTGGTGCTGCTGACCGCGGAGATGAATTCCACCAGCGGCCTCGGCCCGGTCGCCGCGATCGGTGTCGCGGTGGCCCTGCTGGCCATGCTGAGCCTGTTCCCGGCGCTGCTGGTCGTCTTCGGCAGGTGGATCTTCTGGCCGGTGGTCCCGCACCACGGCGCGCCCGACCCGACGGAGCGCGGTGTGTGGGCGCGCACGGGTCACCGGATCGCGCGCCGTCCTCGCATGGTCTGGGGCGTGACGGCGGCGGTGCTGGCGGTCTGCTCGCTCGGTCTGGTCCAGCTGCGCGCCGAGGGCATCGGCAACGCGGACGCGTTCACCGGGAAGCCCGACTCGATCGTGGGGCAGGAGGTCTCCGCACGCCACTTCCCCGCGGGCAGTGGTGATCCGCTGGTCGTCGTCGGCGACCGGGCGCGGGCTGACGAGCTGCGCCGCGCGGTCGCCTCGTCGGAGGGTGTGGTGCCCGGGTCCTTGGGCGTGCCGCCGGGCAGCAGGGCCTACGTCGGGGACACCGTGCGGTTCGAGGCGACCATGACCGCCCCGGCGGACAGCGAGGCGGCGAAGCAGACCGTGGAGCGGGTCCGGGACGCCGTGCACGCGGTGCCGGACGCGGACGGCCGGGTGGGCGGCGGAACGGCGGCGCTGCTGGACATGGACCGGGCGACCACGCACGACAATCTGCTGATCATCCCGCTGGTGCTGCTGGTCGTCCTGCTGATCCTGTGCGTCCTGCTCCGCGCCCTGACCGCCCCGCTGCTGCTCGTCGGGACGGTGATCCTGTCGTTCGCCGCGGCGCTCGGCCTCAGCGCCCTGGCCTTCCGGTACGTGTTCGACTACGCGGGCGAGCCGACGGACTTCCCGCTGTTCGTCTTCGTCTTCCTGGTGGCCCTGGGCATCGACTACAACATCTTCCTGACCACCCGGATCCGTGAGGAGGCGCGCCTGCGCGGCACCCGGCGGGGCGTGGTCACCGGGCTCGCCACCACGGGCACCGTCATCACCTCGGCGGGCCTGGTGCTGGCGGGCACCTTCGCCGCGCTCGGCACGCTGCCCATGGTCGCGTTCGCCGAGATCGGCTTCGCGGTCGCCCTCGGCGTGCTGCTCGACACCTTCGTCGTGCGGTCGGTGCTGGTCACGTCCCTGTTCCTGGACGTGGGCCCCGCCGTGTGGTGGCCGCACCGGCTGGCCCGCGAGGACGGTGCCGGCGCGGCGCGCGAGCCGGCGGAGGGGAGCGTCAGCCGGTCCGCCGGATGAGTGCCAGGTACATGGCGTCGGTCCCGTGCACATGCGGCCACAGCTGGACGTCGGGGCCCTCCCCCAGCTCCGGGACGCCGGGCAGCAGCGGCCGGGCGTCGAGGAGTTCGACGTCCGGGAACTGCTTGAGGAGGTCGGCGACCACGGCCCGGGTCTCGGCCAGGTGGGGCGAGCAGGTGGCGTAGCCGACGACGCCGCCGACCCGTACGGACTCCAGGGCGGTGCGCAGCAGCCCGCGCTGCAGCGGGGCGAAGCCCTCCAGGTCGCCGGGCCGGCGCCGCCAGCGCGCCTCGGGGCGCCGGCGCAGGGCGCCGAGGCCGGTGCACGGCACGTCGACCAGGACCCGGTCGAAGGTGCCGGCCCGCCACGGCGGCCGGGTCCCGTCGGCGGCGACGACCTGGTACGGCCCGGGGTTCCCGGCCAGCACCTTCGCGACCAGTTTGGCCCGGTGCGGCTGCTTCTCGGAGGCCAGCAGGGCGGCACCGCGCTCGGCCGCGAGCGCGGCGAGCAGCGCGGCCTTGCCGCCGGGGCCCGCGCAGCCGTCCAGCCACAGCCGGTCGGGCCCGTCCAGCGGGGCGTTGGCCAGGGCGAGCGCCACGAGCTGGCTGCCCTCGTCCTGCACGCCGGCCCTGCCGTCCGCCACGGCCGGGATCACGCCCGGCTCGCCGCCCTCGCTCAGCCGCACCGCGTACGGCGACCAGCGGCCCGGCAGGGCGGCCTCCTCGTCGAGCAGTTCCCCGGTGGTGGCCCGGCCGGGACGGGCGACGAGTGTGACCTCGGGCCGCTCGTTGTCGGCCCGCAGCAGTTCCTCGATGCCGGCGCGGCCGCCACCGAGGGAGTCCCACAGCGCGGAGACGACCCAGCGCGGGTGCGAGTGCACCACCGCGAGATGGTCCTCGGGGTCCTCGTCGTACGGCGGCGCGACCCGCTCGAGCCAGCCGTCGAGGTCGTGCTGCGCGACCTTGCGCAGGACGGCGTTGACGAACTTGGCCCGCCCGTCGCCGAGCACCACGCGCGCGAGCTCGACGGAGGCGGACACGGCGGCATGGGTGGGGATCCGGGTCCCGAGCAGCTGGTGCGCGCCGAGGCCGAGCACGTCGAGGACGGGCGGGTCCACCTCGCGCAGCGGCCGGTCGACGCAGGCGGCGACGACCGCGTCGTACGTCCCCTGCCGGCGCAGCGTGCCGTACACCAGCTCGGTGGCGAGCGCCGCGTCCCGTGCGTCGAAGTCACCGCCCTCGCGCGCCGTGCGCAGCAGGGGCGGCAGGACGAGGTTGGCGTAGGCGTCCCGCTCGTCCACGGCCCGCAGGGCCTCGAAGGCGAGGAGGCGGACGGGGTCCTTCTCGGGCCGGCGGTAGGGCTTGCCGGGCTTGCGGGGACGACGGGGCTGGTCACTCACGAAAAAGGTGCTCCGGGTGTGGGATGAAGTGCGCGGTCCAGCGTACGTCGTCAAGGCGGTGCACGGTCGCGTGACGCCGGGTGCCGGGCCTGGGTGCGGCAGCGTCGGCGTCAGCCGCCCAGGGTGTCCTCGGCCCCGATCCGTACCCCGCGGGCCCAGTCGGCCGCGCGCATCGGTTTCTTGCCCTGGGGTTGCACCCACAGCAGTTCCACGGCGTGCGAGCCGGTGCCGACGTACACGTTGTTCTTGCCCGCGGAAAGCCGTCCGGGGGCGAGATCCGTACGGTCGGGGGTGGGCGTGACCTGGACGAGCTTGAGCCGCTCGCCCCGGAAAGTGGTCCAGGCGCCGGGCGCGGGCGTGCAGCCGCGCACGAGGCGGTCGACGCGCAGGGCCGGGGCACTCCAGTCGACGCGGGCGTTCTCCACGGAGACCTTCGGGGCGAGGGTGATGCCGTCGGCGGGCTGCGGTACGGCCTTCAGGGTGCCGTCCTCGATGCCGTCCATGGTCGCGGCGAGCAGCCCGGCGCCGGCGAAGGCGAGCCGCGTGAGCAGGTCGCCGCTGGTGTCCGTGGGGCGGATCTCCTCGGTGACGGCGCCGTAGACCGGACCCGAGTCGAGCCCTTCCTCGATGAGGAAGGTGGACGCGCCGGTGATCTCGTCGCCCGCCATGACGGCGTGCTGCACGGGCGCCGCCCCGCGCCAGGCGGGCAGCAGCGAGAAGTGGAGGTTGACCCAGCCCCGGTCCGGGATGTCGAGGGCGGCCCGGGGCAGCAGGGCACCGTAGGCGACGACGGGACAGCAGTCGGGGGCGATCTCGCGCAGCCGCTCGAGGAACTCCGGGTCCCGCGGCTTCACGGGCCTGAGCACCTCGATCCCGGCCTCCTGCGCCCGCTCGGCGACCGGGGAGGCGACCAGCCTGCGGCCCCGCCCGGCGGGTGCGTCGGGCCGGGTGACGACGGCGGCCACCTCGTGCCGCTCCGAGGCGAGAAGAGCGTCCAGAGCGGGAACGGCGACCTCGGGGGTACCGGCGAAGACGAGCTTCATGGGGTGGTTCGGGCCTCTCGGGCGGGGACGTTGCGGGCAGCGCACCAGTCTATGGGGCCGGACGGCTGGGGGTGTACGGGCGGCGTGCAGGTGGCACCCGGGCGACGGTGCGGTACGGGGGAGCGAGCCGGGGACGCGCTCCGGGCGGGAGGCCGGACGGGGACCGGACGGGAGGCCGGACGGGAGGCCGGGCGCATGGTCGTCCTTCGGGGGCGTGTGCGGGATCCACCGCGCCCCCACCCCGTGACCCACTGAGCGAATCCGCGTTGGTCAAGAAAGAGTTGACCACACCGGGCCGCTCCGACGCGGCCCGTTCCTTTCAACGCCGGTTCGAGAGGCTTGTTCATGGCCGACCACGCAACCCACGACGCCCAGGCTCGCGCCAGCCTGCACTTGCTGGTGCGGGACATCGAGCGGGTCCGCCGGCAGGTGGACGCACTGCGCACGCTCACCGCCCAGCTCGGCAACGTCTACCGCCCGCGCCGCTCCGGCCCCTCCACGGGCTTCGTCGTCTACGGACGCGCCCCCGCCCCGACGGTCCGTCTCGCCCAGGAACTGCGGGACAGCGTCGAGACACTGGTCACCGCGGCCGTGGACTTCGACCGCTCGCTGGGCTTCTCGTGGGACGCGGTGGGCTCCGCACTCGGCGTCACCAAGCAGGCGGTCCACCGTCGTTACGGCGCCCGCCGTACCGCCGCCGCCCAGAGCCAGGCCACGGAGCCGGAGCACACCGCCGAGCCGTCGGGAACGCGCACGGTCAACGTGGGCGCCGAGGTCTCCAGCACACCCGCGGTCCCCGCCGCCCGTGCCATGCCGACGCAGCCGACGGCGGGCGTTTCGTCCCTCCGCGACGACCCGCGCCCCACGGTCTTCCCCGGTCCCACCGCCTTCCCGGGCCCGCGCAACGGCTGACCGCGCTGCCCGCCCCCGGCCCTCCCCGGCCCGACCACCGCCCGGGAGGGCCGGACCCCACAACCGGCCTGCCCTGCCGCAGCCGTGCCAGGCAGGCCGAAACCGGCGCGGGCGCGCGCCGCACGGCCCGCGGGTCGGCCCGCCGACCGGGCAAACCGCCTGAACGACCGGTGCCGCACACGTGGCGGGCAACGGCGAGCCCCACGTCGGCACGTGCGCCTCCCCGAGGCTCGATCCGTATGCGGCACCGGCGAGGAGCTCCCTGCTCGCCCACTCCTCCGTCCCCGACCACCGCTCCGCGTCGCCCGGCCCGTGGTTCTCAGCCGATGTCGGGCGGGTCGATCCGTACCCACACCGGTTCGTCGCCGCCGCGGGCCGTACGGGCCGCCTGGGCGGACTTCAGGACGGCGGTCAGGGCGGCCCCCCTGCCCGGGGGTACGCGGATCAGGGCCCGCTCCCAGTGGGCCCCGGGCGGCGGGCCGCCGGGGCGCCGCGGGCGGCCGGCCGGGGTGACGGGCAGCGGGACGGGCCCCAGTACCTCAGCCTCCCCGGGGAGTTCGGCCGCGTGCAGGAACCCGGCGACGGCCTCCGCGGGCCCCGACACGGCCGCCATCCGGGACACCGGCGGAAATCCCAGTTCGGTCCGCTCCCCCAGCTCCCGTACCGCGTGACCGACGGGGTCCCACCGCACCAGCGCCTGCACGGGCCTCAGGGTCGGCTCGGCGACCACCACGACCGTGCCGCCCTCCGCCTGCGGACGTACCAGCGCCGCCGCGGCGATCCAGCGGCGCAGCGCGTCCTCCCCGGCCCGCAGGTCGGGCCTGCTCAGCATGGCCCAGCCGTCCAGCAGCAGCCCCGCCGCGTACCCGCCCTCGGCGACCGGCTCGGCCCCCGGCGTGCTCACCACCAGCGCGGGTGCCTCGGGAACCGTGTCCAGCACGTGCTCGCGCCCGGAGGTGCGCACCGGTACGGCGGGAAAGGCCCGGCCCAGCTCCTCGGCGGTCCGGCGCGCTCCCACCACCTGGGCCCGCAGCCGGAACCCGCCGCACTCCGGGCAGTGCCAGCCGCTCTCCTCACGCCCGCACCAGCCGCACCGCAGATCGTCGGCTCCGGGTGCCTCCATCGGCCCCGAACAGTGCCGGCACCGCGCCGGGGTGCGGCAGTTGGCGCACGCCATCCGCGGGACGTAGCCGCGCCGGGGCACCTGCACGAGCACCGGACCGTGCCGCAGCCCCTCCCTGACGGCCTGCCAGGCGAGCGACGGCAGCCGGGCGGCGCGGGCGGCCTCGTCCCGCGCGAGATCCCCGTCCCCGACGGTCCGCACCAGCGGGACGGCGGCCCGTACCCGGTCCCTGCCGGCGACCAGGGGCCCGGCCCAGCCCGTCTCCACCAGCTGGGCGGCCTCCACCGTGCAGCTCCAGCTTCCCAGCAGGAAAGCGCACTTGTCCTGTGCCGCCCGCAGCAGCAGCACCTCGCGCGCGTGGGGCTGCGGGGCGTGCTGTTCGCTGTGGCTGTCGTCGCCGTCGTCCCAGAGCGCGACCAGCCCGAGGTCCTGGACGGGCGCGAACATCGCCGCCCGGGTGCCGATCACGGCGCGCACGGAGCCGCGGCGCACGGCCAGCCACTGCGCGTACCGCTTCTCGGGCCCGGCGTCGGCGGTCAGCACCGCGTGCCGTCCCTTGCCCAGGAGTTCGGTGAGCGCGGCGTCGACACGGGCGACGGTCCGTCCGTCCGGCAGGACGACGAGGGCACCGCGGCCGGAGGCCAGGGTCGCAACGACCGCGCGGGCCAGTTCCTCGCTCCAGAGCGGTCCGGGCAGCGCGTTCCACACGGCACGCGGAGCGCGGCCGGCGGACAGCTCCCGGAGGAAGCCGGGCCCCTGCCCGTAGCGGGCCCAGGAGCCCGGCTCGGGTGCCGGCGGCGGTGGCGCCGGCTCGGGCGAGGGGCGCCGCTCGGCGCGGGCGCTGCGCGGCGGCACGGCGAGCTGGAGCACGTCGGCGAGGCTGCCCGCGTACCGGTCGGCGACCGCGCGGGCCAGCGCCAGCAGTTCCTCGCTCAGGACCGGCTCGGGCGACACCACCTGGGCGAGGGCGGCCAGCGGCCCCGTGTAGTCGGACTCGGCGAGCCGCTCGACCAGGAACCCGCCGATGAGCCCGCCGCCCTCGCGGCGTCCCCCGCGCACCCGGCGCCGGCCGGCCCCGAAGCGCACCCGCACCCGGACGCCCGGCTGCGCCTCGGCGTCGAGTTCCTCGGGCACGGCGTAGTCGAAGTACCGGTCGAGGTGCAGGACGCCCTTGTCGACGAGGACGCGCGCCACCGGCAGATGTCCGGCGAGCGCGGCTCCCCGCCAGGTCCGCGGCTTGGCCCGGGGTGTGCCGGCCTTGCGCACGGTCTCCCGGATGAGGGCGAGTTGCTCGGGCGGCGCGCCCCGCGCACCGCCGTCCGCCTCTTTGCTCCCGCCGTTCTCGCTGCTCACGCCTGCATTCTTACCAAACGGCACTGACACACGACGGCCGCTGCCGCCCTGGGCGGTACGCCCGCACACGCCGGCGGTGCCCCGCACACGCCGAGGCCCGGAGCCCCCGAAGGGGCGCCGGGCCTCGGTGGAAGGGCCGGGGCGCGGACTACAGCCCCGCCGCCTTGCGCAGCGCGTCCACGCGGTTGGTGCGCTCCCAGGTGAAGTCGGGCAGCTCACGGCCGAAGTGGCCGTAGGCGGCGGTCTGGGAGTAGATCGGCCGGAGCAGGTCCAGGTCACGGATGATGGCGGCCGGACGGAGGTCGAACACCTCGTCGATCGCCCGCTCGATCAGCTCGGTGTCGACCTTGGCCGTGCCGAAGGTCTCCACGAACAGACCGACCGGCTCGGCCTTGCCGATGGCATACGCCACCTGGACCTCGCAGCGGGCGGCCAGGCCGGCCGCGACCACGTTCTTGGCGACCCAGCGCATCGCGTACGCCGCCGAGCGGTCCACCTTGGAGGGGTCCTTGCCCGAGAAGGCGCCGCCGCCGTGCCGGGCCATGCCGCCGTACGTGTCGATGATGATCTTGCGACCGGTGAGGCCGGCGTCGCCCATCGGGCCGCCGATCTCGAAGCGGCCGGTGGGGTTGACCAGCAGACGGTAGTTCTCGGTGTCCAGCTTGATGCCCTCGTCCAGCAGCGCCTTCAGCTCCGGCTCCACGACGAACTCGCGGATGTCGGGGGCGAGCAGTGACTCGAGGTCGATGTCGGAGGCATGCTGCGAGGAGACCACGACGGTGTCGAGACGGACCGCCTTGTCGCCGTCGTACTCGATGGTGACCTGGGTCTTTCCGTCCGGGCGCAGGTAGGGGATGGTGCCGTTCTTGCGCACGTCGGACAGACGCTTGGACAGGCGGTGCGCGAGGAAGACCGGGAGCGGCATCAACGTCGGTGTCTCGTCCGACGCGTAACCGAACATCAGTCCCTGGTCACCGGCGCCCTGGCGGTCCAGTTCGTCCTCGTCGCCCTCGACCCGGTTCTCGTACGCGGCGTCGACGCCCTGGGCGATGTCCGGGGACTGGGCGCCGATGGACACCGACACGCCGCAGGAGGCGCCGTCGAAGCCCTTCTTCGAGGAGTCGTAGCCGATTTCCAGGATCTTGTCCCGCACCAGCTGCGGGATCGGTGCGTAGGCCTTGGTCGTGACCTCGCCGGCCACGTGCACCAGGCCGGTGGTGATCAGCGTCTCGACGGCGACGCGGGAGTTCGGGTCCTCGCGGAGCAACGCGTCGAGGATGGTGTCGCTGATCTGGTCAGCGATCTTGTCGGGGTGACCTTCGGTCACGGACTCCGAGGTGAAGAGACGACGGGACACAACGCTCCCTGGGGTTGCAGCGGCTGCTGGCTGATCATTGGCGGACGGCAGGGGCTGCACCGCACACCGTCCGTGAAACAGTTTATCGGTCGCGCCTCGCCGCGGGTCTTCCCGTCTCGCCTCTCGGGAACCACGGTGACCTGCGGCACGGGCATTCTGCCCATGCCGAGGCGTGTTGGCCAGAGGCGCCACACCCCGGAGGCAAGGTTTCAGGACTCCCACGGTGCCGAAACCCGCCCCGGGTCCCTCAGCCGAGGCGCCCGGCCACCAGGTCCCAGACCGTGTCGGCCAGGGCTTCCTTGGGGCCGTGCGCCACCGGCGTCTCACCGCCCTCGGCGTCCAGCACCACGGCCTCGTTCTCCTCGGAGCCGAAGGTCTTGCGCTCGCCCACCTCGTTGACCACGAGCAGGTCGCAGCCCTTGCGCTTCAGCTTGGCGCGTCCGTTGGCGAGCACGTCGTCCGTCTCCGCGGCGAAGCCGACGACCACCTGCCCGGGGCGGGCCCGGTCGGCGGAGATCTCGGCCAGGATGTCCGGGTTGCGCACCAGGGCGACGGGCTCGGGCTCCCGGCCGTCCTGCTTCTTGATCTTTCCGGCCGCGTACGCCGCGGGGCGGAAGTCGGCGACCGCGGCGGCCATGACCACCGCGTCGGC
Source organism: Streptomyces sp. NBRC 110035 (assembly GCF_000829695.1). GTDB lineage: Bacteria > Actinomycetota > Actinomycetes > Streptomycetales > Streptomycetaceae > Streptomyces. Next base: position 86,858 of record NZ_BBNN01000037.1, read on the forward strand.
GTCGGCGGCGGCCCTGAGGACTTCCTCGCGCAGTTGCACGGCGGTCCCGACGGGGACGACGTCCACCCCCGCCGGGTCGGGCAGTCCGGTGTTGGCGGCGATCAGGGTGACCCGTGCGCCCCGCGCTGCGGCGGTCCGGGCGAGCGCGTAGCCCTGCTTGCCGGAGGAGCGGTTGCCGAGGAAGCGGACGGGGTCGAGGGGCTCCCGGGTGCCGCCGGCGCTGACCACGACATGCCGGCCTGCGAGATCGGGCTCGCCGACGCCCCGGGCCAGCACCCGGCGGCAGACCTCGAAGATCTCGCCCGGGTCGGGCAGCCGGCCCTTGCCGCTGTCGGCGCCGGTGAGCCGGCCCACCGCCGGTTCGACGACGACGGCGCCGCGCCGGCGCAAGGTGGCCACGTTCTCCTGTGTGGCCGGGTGCTCCCACATCTCGGTGTGCATGGCGGGGGCGAAGACCACCGGGCAGCGGGCGGTGAGCAGGGTGTTGGTGAGGAGGTCGTCGGCCAGGCCGTGCGCCGCCTTCGCCAGCATGTCCGCGGTGGCCGGGGCGACCACGACCAGATCGGCGTGCTGCCCGATGCGGACGTGCGGCACCTCGTGGACGTCGTCCCACACCTCGGTCGGGACAGGGTGGCCGGAGAGCGCGGACCAGGTGGCGGCGCCGACGAAGTGCAGCGCGGAGGCGGTGGGGACGACGCGGACGTCGTGCCCCGACTCCGTCAGCCTCCTGAGCAGGTCACAGGCCTTGTACGCGGCGATGCCGCCGCTGACGCCCAGAACGACCTTCGGCTTGCCCACGTCTTTCTCCGTCTCTTCCTGGAACAGGACAGCCCTGCGCCCCCACCACACCACAGGCCCGGCAGACATGCTGCCGGGCCTGTGGAAAAGTCGGCCGAAAACCGCTGGTACGACTTTCGGACATGCGACTCACTGCACTACGACGTGCCGAACTGCGACTTACTGGGCGGGGCCCTCAATGGCCTCGGAGGTCAGCAGTCCCGCGTTGATCTCACGCAGGGCGATCGAGAGCGGCTTCTCGTGGACGTGGGTGTCGACGAGGGGGCCGACGTACTCGAGGAGCCCCTCGCCGAGCTGCGAGTAGTACGCGTTGATCTGGCGAGCCCGCTTGGCCGCGTAGATCACGAGGCTGTACTTCGAGTCCGTGGCCTCGAGGAGCTCGTCGATCGGCGGGTTGATGATGCCCTCGGGCGTGGAGATGGAAGAGGACACGCTCTACCTTCCGATGGATGGGAAAGAATCGGTCTGCATGATCGCTGAATGACCGTTGAGGAAACGCTGACGATCACACGACGTTCATCAAGGCTAGCAGCTCGCGGGCCACGTCCTCGACGGAGGTGTTGACCAGGGTCGTGTCGAACTCCGGCTCGGCCGCCAGCTCGGTCTTCGCGGCCTCCAGCCGCCGCTCGACCACCTCGGGCGACTCGGTGCCCCGGCCGGTGAGCCGGCGCACCAGCTCCTCCCAGGAGGGAGGGGCCAGGAAGACCAGCTGGGCCTCGGTCATGGACTCGCGGACCTGGCGGGCGCCCTGGAGGTCGATCTCCAGGAGGACGGGCAGACCCGACTCCAGGTGTTCGAGCACCGCCGCGCGCGGTGTGCCGTAGCGGTTGCCGGCGAACTCGGCCCACTCCAGCAGTTCGCCGTTGGCGATCAGTTTGTCCATCTCGTCGTCGGTGACGAAGAGGTAGTGGACCCCGTCCCGTTCACCGGGGCGCGGCTTGCGGGTCGTCGCCGACACCGAGAGCCAGACCTCGGGGTGCGCCTTGCGCATATGCGCGACGACCGTGCTCTTGCCGACCCCCGAGGGGCCGGAGAGCACGGTCAGCCGCGGACGTACGTCCGGGGGTACGGGGGTCGTCCCCCGGGGTGTTGCAGCCATGCGGCGATTATTCCAGCAATCCCGGTGTGCCCGGGACTCAGGAGCCGGTGCTGCCGAACTCGCGCTCCAGGGAGGCGATCTGGTTCGAACCGAGACCGCGTACGCGGCGGCTCTCGGAGATGCCCAGTCGCTCCATGATCTGCTTGGCGCGGACCTTGCCCACGCCCGGCAGGGACTCGAGCAGGGCGGAGACCTTCATCTTGCCGATGACGTCGTTCTCCTGGCCCTGCTTGATGACCTCGTGCAAGGAGGCGCCGGAGTGCTTGAGTCGATTCTTGACCTCGGCCCGCTCCCGGCGAGCCGCGGCGGCCTTTTCGAGCGCGGCTGCGCGCTGTTCAGGGGTAAGGGGCGGAAGAGCCACGCCTACGTCACCTCGGATGTCGAACTGTCGGATACGGACCGGTGAGGAACCTAGTCGCCCCACACCAGGGGAGCCACGAGCAACACGCTTGCCCGTTCACTCTCCGTCGGAGACTAGCGGCCAACTCCTCCGGAGTCAGCGAGAACAGCGGAAAAGTCCTGGTCAGCCTCCAGGATGGCAGACATTTGCGGGCATAACGACCCTGTTTTCTTTTCGTACGCGGATCCCGGCGGTCCTCTGCGTCCCTCGTCGGAGGCTCAGACCGTCGCCAGGGCCGTCCCGATCTCCTCCGCGAACCGCTCCGTCGCGTCACGCAGCGCGACCACGTCGGCACCGTGGCGCAACACTCCCCGGCTGACGTTCGGCACGACGTTGCGCGCCACCGGGCCGAAGACCGCCGGGAGATCCGCCGCCGTGGCCCCTTGCGCGCCGATGCCGGGCGCGAGCAGCGGACCGTTGATGTCCAGGTCGTACGAGGACAGGTCGCCGAGCGTCGCGCCGACGACCGCGCCGAAGGACCCCAGGGGGGTCTCCCCCGCGTTCTCGGCGGCCAGGTGCCCCAGCATGGTCGCGCCCACGCTGCGCCCGTCGGCCCGTACCGCGTGCTGCACCTCGCCGCCCTCCGGGTTGGAGGTCAGCGCCAGGACGAACAGTCCCGTGCCGCTCTCCCGGGCCAGCGCCACCGCCGGACCCAGCGAGCCGTAGCCGAGGTACGGGGAGACGGTCAGCGCGTCCGAGAACAGCGGGGAGTCCGGATGCAGGAAGGACTCGGCGTAGGCGGCCATGGTGGAGCCGATGTCGCCGCGCTTGGCGTCCATGACGACCAGCGCGCCGGCCGCCCGCGCCTGAGCGACCGTCGTCTCCAGCACCGCGACGCCGCGCGAGCCGAAGCGCTCGAAGAACGCGCTCTGCGGCTTGAGCACGGCGACCCGGTCCGCGACCGCCTCGACGACCGTGCGGCTGAACCGCTCCAGGCCGGCCACGTCGTCGTTCAGGCCCCACTCGGCGAGCAGAGAGGCGTGCGGGTCGATGCCGACGCACAGCGGGCCGCGCGTGTCCATGGCCCGCCGCAGCCGTGTGCCGAAGGGGACCGGTCGTCCGCTCATGCCGTTGTCCTCACGTCGGCGCCCACCGCGTCGGCGAGCGTGGCGTACGTGCTGGTGCGCAGGCGCGCGGCGAGCCCCTTGTGGAGAGTGCGGGCCCAGAGGGGCCCCTCGTAGACGAGGGCGCTGTACCCCTGGACCAGCGTGGCGCCGGCCAGGATGCGCTGCCAGGCGTCCTCGGCGTTCTCGACACCGCCGACGCCGACCAGGGTGATCCGGTCCCCCACACGCGCGTACAGGCGGCGCAGCACCTCGAGGGAGCGTGCCTTCAGGGGGGCGCCGGACAGGCCGCCGGTCTCCTGTACGGCGGCGGGGCCGGACCGCAGGCCGAGCCCCGCGCGCGCGATGGTGGTGTTCGTGGCGATGATCCCGTCCAGACCGAGCTCCACGGCCAGGTCGGCGACCGCGTCGACGTCCTCGTCGGCGAGGTCCGGGGCGATCTTCACCAGCAGCGGCACCCGGCGGGCGGGCACGGCGCGGTCGGCGGCCTCGCGGACGGCGGTGAGCAGCGGGCGCAGATGGTCGGCGGCCTGGAGGTCCCGCAGGCCGGGGGTGTTCGGCGAGGAGACGTTGACGACCAGGTAGTCGGCGTACGGCGCCAGCCGCTCGGCGGACTTCACGTAGTCGGCGACGGCCTCGGCCTCGGGCACGGCCTTGGTCTTGCCGATGTTGACGCCGACGACCGTCCTGAAGACGGGCGTACGGGAGGCCAGGCGGGCTGCCACGGCCAGCGATCCCTCGTTGTTGAAGCCCATGCGGTTGATCAGCGCGCGGTCCGCCACCAGCCGGAACAGCCGCTTCTTCGGGTTGCCGGGCTGCGGCTCGCCGGTCACCGTGCCGATCTCGACGTGGTCGAAGCCGAGCATCGCCATGCCGTCGACGCCGACGGCGTTCTTGTCGAAGCCGGCGGCGAGACCGAAGGGACTGTGCAGGCGCAGCCCGAGGGCCTCGGTGCGCAGTTCCCGGTGGCGGGGCGCGAGCGCGGCGGCGACGAAGGTGCGCAGGCCGGGGACGCGCGCGACGAGACGGATCCAGCGGAAGGCGAGGTGGTGGGCCCGCTCCGGATCCATCCGCTGGAACACCAGGTGGAAGAAGTACTTGTACATGGCTGTGTCCTCGTGAAAGGTCTCGTGAAGAGCCTGACGAACCTGAAGGGCCTCGTGAAGAGGGGGACACCGTTTCCGGTGTCCCCCTCGGGGCCGTCAGTCGCGGGCCGCTGTCAGGTGCTCCGCGTGTTCCTGGAGCGAGCGGACGCCGACCTCGCCGCGGTTGAGGGCGTCGATGCCCTGGACCGCGGCGGCGAGCGCCTGGACCGTCGTCAGGCACGGCACGGAGCGCGCCACGGCGGCCGTACGGATGTCGTAGCCGTCGAGCCGGCCGCCGGTGCCGTACGGCGTGTTGACGATGAGGTCGACCTCACCGTCGTGGATCAGCTGGACGATGGTCTTCTCGCCGTTCGGTCCGGTGCCCTCGGACTGCTTGCGCACCACGGTGGCGTTGATGCCGTTGCGCCTGAGGACCTCGGCGGTGCCGGAGGTGGCGAACAGTTCGAAGCCGTGGGCGACGAGCTCGCGCGCGGGGAAGATCATCGAGCGCTTGTCGCGGTTGGCGACGGAGATGAAGGCGCGGCCCCTGGTGGGCAGCGGCCCGTAGGCGCCCGCCTGCGACTTGGCGTACGCGGTGCCGAAGACGGAGTCGATGCCCATGACCTCGCCGGTGGAGCGCATCTCCGGGCCGAGGACCGTGTCGACGCCGCGGCCGTGGATGTCGCGGAAGCGCGACCAGGGCAGCACGGCCTCCTTGACGGAGATCGGCGCGTCGAGCGGGATGTCGCCGCCGTCGCCCCGGGCCGGGAGCAGGCCCTCCGCCCGGAGCCCGGCGACGGTCGCGCCGAGCGAGATCCGTGCGGCCGCCTTGGCCAGCGGCACCGCGGTCGCCTTCGAGGTGAAGGGGACGGTGCGCGAGGCGCGCGGGTTGGCCTCCAGGACGTAGAGGATGTCGCCGGACAGCGCGAACTGGATGTTGATCAGGCCGCGCACCCCGACGCCGCGTGCGATGGCCTCCGTGGAGGCGCGCAGCCGCTTGATGTCGAAGCCGCCCAGGGTGATCGGGGGCAGGGCGCACGCCGAGTCGCCGGAGTGGATGCCGGCCTCCTCGATGTGCTCCATGACGCCGCCCAGGTAGAGCTCCTCGCCGTCGTAGAGCGCGTCGACGTCGATCTCGATGGCGTCGTCGAGGAAACGGTCGACCAGCACCGGCCGGGAGGGGCTGATCTCGGTCGACTCGGCGATGTAGGAGGCGAGGCGGGTCTCGTCGTAGACGATCTCCATGCCGCGGCCGCCGAGCACGTAGGACGGACGGACGAGGACCGGGTAGCCGATCTCGTCGGCGATGGCCCTGGCCTCGGTGAAGGTGGTGGCGGTGCCGTGCTTGGGGGCCGGCAGGCCGGCCTCCTTGAGGACCTGGCCGAAGGCACCCCGGTCCTCGGCCGCGTGGATGGCCTCGGGGGACGTGCCGACGACCGGTACGCCGTTGTCCTTGAGGGCCTGGGCCAGGCCCAGCGGGGTCTGGCCGCCGAGCTGGACGATCACGCCCGCGACCGGTCCTGCCTGCTGCTCCGCGTGGACGATCTCCAGGACGTCCTCCAGGGTGAGCGGCTCGAAGTACAGCCGGTCGGAGGTGTCGTAGTCGGTGGAGACGGTCTCCGGGTTGCAGTTGACCATCACGGTCTCGTAGCCGCCAGGAGGACTGGGCGCGGCGCTCAGCGCGAAGGAGGCGTGGACGCAGGAGTAGTCGAACTCGATGCCCTGGCCGATGCGGTTCGGGCCGGAGCCCAGGATGATCACCGCGGGCTTCTCGCGCGGGGCGACCTCGGTCTCCTCGTCGTAGGAGGAGTAGAAGTACGGCGTGTTCGCGGCGAACTCGGCGGCGCAGGTGTCGACGGTCTTGTAGACCGGGCGGACGCCGAGGGCGTGCCGGACCTCGCGGACGACGTCCTCGCGCAGGCCGCGGATCTCCGCGACCTGCTGGTCGGAGAAGCCGTGCCGCTTGGCCTCGGCGAGCAGTTCGGTGGTCAGCTCGGGCGCCTCGGACAGCTCGTCGGCGATCTCCTTGATGAGGAAGAGCTGGTCGACGAACCAGGGGTCGATCTTCGTGGCGTCGAAGACCTCCTCGGGGGTGGCGCCCGCGCGGATGGCCTGCATGACGGTGTTGATGCGGCCGTCGGTCGGGCGGACGGACTCGCCCAGCAGCTCGGCCTTGTCGCCGGGCTCGCCGACGAAGGTGAACTGGCTGCCCTTCTTCTCCAGCGAGCGCAGCGCCTTCTGGAACGCCTCGGTGAAGTTGCGGCCGATGGCCATGGCCTCGCCGACCGACTTCATCGTGGTGGTGAGGGTGGAGTCGGCGCTCGGGAACTTCTCGAAGGCGAACCGCGGCGCCTTGACGACCACGTAGTCGAGGGTCGGCTCGAAGGAGGCCGGGGTCTCCTTCGTGATGTCGTTGGGGATCTCGTCGAGGGTGTAGCCGACGGCGAGCTTGGCGGCGATCTTGGCAATGGGGAAACCGGTCGCCTTGGAGGCCAGCGCCGAGGACCGTGACACGCGCGGGTTCATCTCGATGACGATCACCCGGCCGTCCTCCGGGTTCACCGCGAACTGGATGTTGCAGCCGCCGGTGTCCACGCCGACCTCGCGGATGACGGCGATGCCGATGTCCCGCAGGGTCTGGTACTCGCGGTCGGTCAGGGTCATCGCGGGGGCGACGGTGATGGAGTCGCCGGTGTGCACGCCCATGGGGTCGAAGTTCTCGATGGAGCAGACGACCACGACGTTGTCGTGCTTGTCGCGCATCAGCTCCAGCTCGTACTCCTTCCAGCCGAGGATGGACTCCTCGAGGAGCACCTCGGTGGTCGGCGAGAGGGTGAGCCCCTGTCCGGCGATGCGGCGCAGCTCGTCCTCGTCGTGGGCGAAGCCGGAGCCGGCGCCGCCCATGGTGAAGGAGGGGCGGACCACGACCGGGTAGCCGCCGAGCTCGTCGACGCCGGCCAGGACCTCGTCCATGGTGTGGCAGATGACCGAACGGGCGGACTCGCCGTGTCCGATCTTCCCGCGGACGGCCTCCACGACCTCCTTGAACAGGTCGCGGTCCTCGCCCTTGTTGATGGCCTCCACGTTGGCGCCGATCAGCTCGACGCCGTACTTGTCCAGGACCCCGTTCTCGGCCAGCGAGATCGCGGTGTTCAGGGCCGTCTGACCGCCCAGGGTGGGCAGCAGGGCGTCCGGCCGCTCCTTGGCGATGATCTTCTCGACGAACTCGGGGGTGATCGGTTCGACGTAGGTGGCGTCGGCGATCTCCGGATCGGTCATGATCGTCGCCGGGTTGGAGTTGACCAGGACGACCCGCAGGCCCTCGGCCTTCAGTACCCGGCACGCCTGGGTGCCGGAGTAGTCGAACTCGGCGGCCTGGCCGATGACGATCGGGCCGGAGCCGATGACCAGGACGGACTGGATATCGGTGCGCTTAGGCACGCTGGCCCTCCATCAGGGAAACGAAGCGGTCGAACAGGTAGGCGGCGTCGTGCGGCCCCGCTGCCGCTTCCGGGTGGTACTGGACGCTGAAGGCCGGTTTGTCGAGCAGCCGGAGCCCTTCCACCACGTTGTCGTTGAGGCAGACGTGGGACACCTCGGCGCGGCCGAACGGGGTGTCGGAGACCTTGTCGAGGGGGGCGTCGACGGCGAAGCCGTGGTTGTGCGCGGTGACCTCGACCTTGCCCGTGGTGCGGTCCTGGACCGGCTGGTTGATGCCGCGGTGGCCGTACTTCAGCTTGTAGGTGCCGAAGCCGAGGGCGCGGCCGAGGATCTGGTTGCCGAAGCAGATCCCGAACAGCGGGGTGCCGCGCTCCAGGACGGACCGCATCACGGAGACGGGGTGGTCGGCGGTGGCGGGATCACCGGGTCCGTTGGAGAAGAACACGCCGTCGGGGTCGAGGGCGTGGACGTCGTCGGCGGTCGCGGTGGCGGGCAGGACGTGCACCTCGATGCCGCGCTCGGCCATCCGGTGCGGGGTCATGCCCTTGATGCCGAGGTCGACGGCGGCGACGGTGAACCGTTTCTCGCCGACGGCGGGGACGACGTACGGCTCGGCGGTGGCGACCTCGGCGGCGAGGTCGGCGCCCTTCATCCCGGGCGTTTCCCGGACCTCGGCCAGCAGTGCGGCGTCGTCGCGTACGGCGTCGCCGCTGAAGATGCCGACGCGCATGGCGCCCCGCTCGCGCAGGTGCCGGGTGAGGGCGCGGGTGTCGATGCCGCTGATGCCGACGACGCCCTGGGCGGCGAGTTCCTCGTCCAGGGAGCGGCGGGAGCGCCAGTTGGACGGCACGCGCGCGGGGTCGCGCACGACGTAGCCGGCGACCCAGATCCGCCGGGACTCGGGGTCCTCGTCGTTGACGCCGGTGTTGCCGACGTGCGGGGCGGTCATGACCACGACCTGGCGGTGGTAGGACGGGTCGGTGAGGGTCTCCTGGTAGCCGGTCATGCCGGTGGAGAACACCGCTTCGCCGAAGGTCTCCCCCACTGCCCCGTAGGCGCGGCCGCGGAAGACCCGGCCGTCCTCCAGGACGAGTACGGCGGGAAGCACCTTCTCGCGAGAGGCGGTTCCCCGGGTGGAGGTTGTCATCGTTCGGCGCCTTCCGTCGTGACGTCTGTGACGTTCGTCTTGCTCATGGAGTTGATGGCCTCGACCCACTCGGTGTGCTCGGCCGCCCGGTCGAAGCGGAAGCCGGAGTCGATCAGCCGCTCGCCGTGCGCCCAGGTGACGACCAGCAGTCCGCCCTCGGTGAGCACCTTGCCGGCGATGCCCTTGTCGAGCCGGGCCCCGCGCAGCGCGTCGGCCGGGACGAAGAAGTCGCCGGCTCCGGGGCGCACGGCGTCCAGGCCCGCGTCGGTGAGGGTGACCTCCGCGCGGCTACGGGTGCCCAGGCCGTGCGCCACGATGCGGTCGAGCCACTGACCGGCGGTGGTGGAGCCGTGGTAGCGGCCGCTCGCGCTGAGTTTCGCCCGGCCGGGAGTGTCCGGGGCCGTGGGCAGTTCGGGCAGGTCGCCCTGGAGGGTGCCGCGCCACTTCCAGCCCTCGCGCATCAGCCAGTAGACGAGCGCGACGAAGAGGGCGAGTCCGACCACCCAGCCGATCCGGGCGGCCCAGTCGGTCACTTCCGCCGATTCCTTCTCGGCGGCCAGCAGGATTACAGGTGTCACGTGAGCTTCCCGTCGATGAGCGTGGCCGTGCCCCGGAGCCAGGTGTGCGTGACACGGCCCGGCAGCTCACGGCCCTCGTACGGGGTGTTGCGGCTGCGCGAGGCGAAGCCCGCGGGGTCCACGGAACCACGGTATGCCGTGTCGACGAGCATGAGGTTGGCGGGCTCACCTGCCGAGACGGGCCGGCCGTGGCCCTCGGCCCGTCCGATGCGCGCGGGAGCGAAGGACATCCGGTCCGCGACCCCGGCCCAGTCCAGCAGCCCCGTGTCCACCATGGTCTCCTGGACCACCGACAGCGCCGTCTCCAGGCCGACCATGCCCATGGCCGCGGCGGCCCACTCGCAGTCCTTGTCCTCGTGCGGGTGCGGGGCGTGGTCGGTGGCGACGATGTCGATCGTGCCGTCGGCGAGCGCCTCGCGCAGCGCGTGGACGTCCCGCTCGGTGCGCAGCGGCGGGTTGACCTTGTAGACCGGGTTGTACGAACGCACCAGCTCGTCGGTGAGGAGCAGGTGGTGCGGGGTGACCTCGGCGGTGACGTCGATACCGCGGGACTTGGCCCAGCGGACGATCTCGACGCTGCCCGCGGTCGACAGGTGGCAGATGTGGACGCGGGAGCCGACGTGCTCGGCGAGCAGCACGTCCCGGGCGATGATCGACTCCTCGGCGACGGCCGGCCAGCCGCCCAGCCCCAGCTCGGCCGAGACGACGCCCTCGTTCATCTGGGCGCCCTCGGTCAGCCGGGGCTCCTGGGCGTGCTGGGCGACGACCCCGTCGAAGGCCTTCACGTACTCCAGGGCGCGCCGCATGATCACGGCGTCGTGGACGCACTTGCCGTCGTCGGAGAAGACGGTGACGCCGGCCGCGGACTCGTGCATGGCACCCAGTTCGGCGAGCGTGCTGCCCTCCAGGCCGACGGTGACGGCGCCGACGGGACGTACGTCGCAGTAGCCGTGCTCCCTGCCGAGCCGCCAGACCTGCTCGACGACGCCGGCGGTGTCGGCGACGGGGAAGGTGTTGGCCATGGCGAACACGGCGGTGTAGCCCCCGCTCGCCGCCGCGCGGGTACCGGTCAGCACGGTCTCGGAGTCCTCGCGGCCGGGCTCGCGCAGATGGGTGTGCAGGTCGACCAGGCCGGGCAGCAGCACCTTGCCGTGGGCCTCGACGACGGTCACCTCCTGCGCCTCTCCGGCAGGGCCGGCGCCCTCGGCGCTCAGCCCGGTGCCGACGGCCACGACGGTCCCGCCGTCGATCAGCACGTCCTGCGGGTCGCCGCCGAGCACCTTCGCACCGCGGATCAGGGTCTTGCTCATCGTGTTACTTCTCCTCCGTGGTGCGGGCGGGTGCGGCGGCGGGTTCGTTGCCCCCGAGCAGCAGGTACAGGACGGCCATCCGGATGGAGACCCCGTTGGTGACCTGCTCGACGACGGTGCAGCGCTCGGAGTCGGCCACCTCGGCGGTGATCTCCATGCCGCGGACCATGGGGCCGGGGTGCATCACGATCGCGTGCTCGGGCATCCTCCGCATGCGTTCGCCGTCGAGGCCGTAGCGCCGTGAGTACTCGCGCTCGGTCGGGAAGAACGCGGCCTTCATCCGCTCGCGCTGCACCCGCAGCATCATCACCGCGTCGGACTTGGGCAGGGTCCGGTCGAGGTCGTAGGAGACCTCGCAGGGCCAGGCCTCGACGCCGACCGGCAGCAGGGTCGGCGGGGCGACGAGGGTGACCTCCGCACCGAGGGTGTGCAGCAGGTCGACGTTGGAGCGGGCGACCCGGCTGTGCAGGACGTCGCCGACGAGCGTGATGCGCCGTCCGGAGAGGTCCTGGCCGATCCCGGTGTCCCGGCCGACGAGCCGGCGCCGCATGGTGAAGGCGTCGAGCAGGGCCTGGGTGGGGTGCTGGTGGGTGCCGTCGCCGGCGTTGATGACGTGCGCGTCGATCCAGCCGGAGGTGGCCAGCCGGTACGGGGCCCCGGAGGCGCCGTGCCGGATGACGACGGCGTCGACGCCCATGGCCTCCAGGGTCTGGGCGGTGTCCTTGAGGGACTCGCCCTTGGAGACGCTGGAACCCTTGGCGGTGAAGTTGATGACGTCCGCGGACAGCCGCTTCTCGGCGGCCTCGAAGGAGATCCTGGTCCGGGTGGAGTCCTCGAAGAAGAGGTTGACGACGGTCCGGCCGCGCAGGGTCGGAAGTTTCTTGATCGGCCGGTCGGCGACCCGGGCCATCTCCTCGGCGGTGTCGAGGATCAGGACGGCGTCGTCGCGGGTGAGGTCGGCGGCCGAGATGAGATGACGCTGCATCTGTCAGGCTCCGTAGGGCAGTTCAACAGGAAGAACGTGACAATCCGGGCAGCCGGGCGCAGGGTGACGCCCCGGGCCGGTGCGCGCGGGTGGCGTGCGCCCGGATCGCTACGGGGAGGGCTGCTTGGCACCGAGCAGCACGGTGTCGCGACCGTCCTCCTCGGCGAGCAGGACCTTGACCGTCTCCCGCAACGACGTGGGGAGGTTCTTGCCGACGTAGTCGGCGCGGATGGGCAGTTCGCGGTGGCCGCGGTCGACGAGGACGGCGAGCTGCACCGCGCGCGGGCGCCCGATGTCGTTCAGCGCGTCGAGGGCTGCGCGGATGGTGCGCCCGGAGAAGAGCACGTCGTCCACCAGGACGACCAGGCGGCCGTCGATGCCGTCGCCGGGGATCTCGGTGCGGGCCAGCGCGCGCGGGGGGTGCATGCGCAGGTCGTCGCGGTACATGGTGATGTCGAGCGAGCCGGCCGGGACCTTGCGCTCGGTGACCTGCTCGAGCTTGGCGGCGAGCCGCTGGGCGAGGAAGACGCCCCGGGTCGGAATGCCGAGGAGCACCACGTCGTCGGCGCCCTTGGCGCGCTCGACGATCTCGTGGGCGATGCGGGTCAGTACCCGCGCGATGTCGGGGCCCTCGAGAACGGGCCGCGCATCGGAGTGCGTGTCCATGTGAACGGACCTCCTTCTCCGCCTCACGGGACGGACCTTAAAGGACGTCGGATGTACAGCGGCCACGCTACCAGGCCGGGGAACGACACCCCCGGTACCCCCTCCCGCCGACGCCGGTCAGTCCTTCGGCGCAACGGTTCCGGCCGGTCCCGGAGGAGTCGGTGTGGACCGTTCGGCTTGACGGACGAGAGTAACTCTGCGTAACCTCACAGTGAGTTACCAGCCGCGCGGCCCGGAAACCATGCCGGCCGCGTCGACACAGTGCCGGGGAGCTATATGTCCAGCGAATACGCCAAACAGCTCGGGGCCAAGCTCCGCGCGATCCGCACCCAGCAGGGCCTTTCCCTCCACGGTGTCGAGGAGAAGTCCCAGGGCCGCTGGAAGGCGGTCGTGGTCGGTTCGTACGAGCGCGGCGACCGCGCAGTGACCGTGCAGCGTCTTGCCGAGCTGGCGGACTTCTACGGCGTTCCGGTGCAGGAACTGCTTCCGGGCACTACGCCGGGCGGCGCCGCCGAGCCGCCGCCGAAGCTGGTCCTCGACCTGGAGCGGCTGGCCACGGTGCCGCCGGAGAAGGCCGGCCCGCTGCAGCGGTACGCGGCGACGATCCAGTCCCAGCGCGGCGACTACAACGGCAAGGTGCTCTCGATCCGCCAGGACGACCTGCGCACGCTCGCCGTGATCTACGACCAGTCGCCCTCGGTTCTCACCGAGCAGCTGATCAGCTGGGGTGTGCTGGACGCGGACGCGCGCCGCGCGGTCGCCTCGCACGACGAGGGCTGATCGCACCACCGCCCGAGCAGAAACGTACCGCCGGGGTGCCCCGACCTGCAGAGGCCGGGGCACCCCGGCGGCGTTCGTCCGGCGGTGGTTCCGCGGGCCCAGGATGCCGCACGGGCCCGGGGACAGCCCCCGGACACACCGGAGGGCCCGCAGCGGTCGCGCTGCGGGCCCTCCGGCGTGTCGGTGCCGGTCCGTGGCCTGCGCCGGCTCAGGCCCCGTCGCGGCGCAGCGAGGGCTTGAGCTCCTTGAACCGGCCGAGGAGGCCGTTGACGAACGAGGGCGACTCGTCCGTGGAGAACTCCTTCGCCAGCTGCACCATCTCGTCGAGCACGACGGCGTCCGGGGTCTCGTCGACCCAGACCAGCTCGTAGGCACCGAGACGCAGGATGTTGCGGTCGACGACCGGCATACGGTCCAGGGTCCAGCCGACCGAGTACTGGGAGATCAGCTCGTCGATGCGCGTCGCGTGCTGCGCGTACCCCTCGACCAGCTGCATCGTGTACTCGCTCACCGGCGGTTGCCGGGTGTCGGACCGGGAGTGCCGGACCCAGTCCGCGAGGACCGTCAGGACGTCGGCGCCGCGCTGGTCGCCTTCGAAGAGGATCTGGAAGGCGCGCTTGCGGGCCGTGTTGCGGGCAGCCACGGTTAGCTGTTCACCCGGCCGAGGTAGTCGCTCGTACGGGTGTCGACCTTGATCTTCTCACCGGTGGTGATGAAGAGCGGGACCTGGATCTGGTGCCCGGTCTCCAGTGTGGCCGGCTTGGTGCCGCCCGTGGAGCGGTCGCCCTGGACGCCCGGCTCGGTCTCGGCGATGGTCAGCTCGACGGCGGCCGGAAGCTCGACGAAGAGCACCTCGCCCTCGTGCTGCGCGACGGTGGCCTCGAAACCCTCGATGAGGAAGTTGGCGGCGTCGCCGACGGCCTTGCGGTCGACGTGCAGCTGGTCGTAGGTCTCCATGTCCATGAAGACGAAGTAGTCGCCGTCCATGTAGGAGAACTGCATGTCCCGCTTGTCGACGGTGGCCGTTTCGACCTTCACACCGGCGTTGAAGGTCTTGTCGACGGTCTTGCCGGAAAGCACGTTCTTGAGCTTGGTGCGCACGAAAGCCGGGCCCTTGCCGGGCTTGACGTGCTGGAACTCGACGACGGACCAGAGCTGGCCACCGTCGAGCTTGAGCACCATGCCGTTCTTGAGGTCGTTCGTGGAAGCCACGTTGCGCAATCTCCTGGACTGACGTGAGACGACTCGGGGCCGGCACCCGGCGCGAAGCTAGAGCGCCAGCAGCTCCTTGGTCGTGATGGTGAGTAGCTCGGGTCCGCCGTCCGCCTCGGGGCGTACGACGAGCGTGTCATCGATCCGGACGCCGCCCCGGCCCGGGAGGTGGACCCCCGGTTCGACGGTGACCGGCACACAAGCGTCCAGTTTACCCATGGCTCCGGGGGACAATTGAGGGTCCTCGTCGATTTCGAGTCCGACCCCGTGTCCGGTGAGCGACGGAAGGGCCGCGGCGTACCCCGCGCTGTCCAGTACCTGGCGGGCCGCGTGATCCACGTCACGGCAGGCGGCGCCGGGTACGAGGGACTCCCGGCCGGCCCGCTGAGCGGTGAAGACGAGGTCGTACAGCTCGATCTGCCAGTCCGCGGGAGCGGTGCCGATGACGAACGTGCGGCCGATCTCGCAGCGGTACCCGCGGTAGGTGGCGCCGAGACAGACGGAGAGGAAGTCGCCCTCCTCCACCCGCCGGTCGGTGGGCCGGTGACCGGGCCGCCCGGCGTTCGGGCCGGTGGCGACGGAGGTGGCGAAGGCGGGACCGTCGGCGCCGTGGTCGACCAGGCGGCGCTCCAGTTCCAGTGCGAGATGGCGTTCGGTGCGGCCGACGAGGATGGACTCCAGCAGCTCCCCGAGGGCCTGGTCGGCGATCTCCGCGCTGATGCGCAGACAGGAGATCTCCTCCTCGTCCTTGACCACCCGGAGCTGCTCGACGGCGCTGCCGACGCCTGCCAGGCGCAGTCCGGGGGCGGCCGAGCGGAGGGCTCGGTGCCGGATCACGGTGAGGTGGTGCTCCTCGACGGCGAGGGAGTCGGCGCCCCCGGCGGCGGCGAGCCCGGCGGCCGCCACGGCGGGATCACCCCCGGAGCCGGGCACGACGTGCACCCGCAGCGCCTCGGCGGGCCGGGTCTGCGGGGAACGGTCGTCGGGCGGCCCGGCGCACAGCAGGAGGTCCTCGGCGGGGCCCAGCAGCAGCACGGCGCCTTCGGGGGCGGCGCCCGCGAGATAGCGCACATTGGCGGGCCGGGTGACCAGCGCCGCCGCGCTGCCTCCCGCGTTGCAGCATTCCCTCAGCCGCCTCCGGCGGAGCACGTACACCTCAGACATGTCACGAGCCTATGAGCGGTGGCCGAAAACCGCCGTTCGAGAGGGCCGAGTGGGCGGCGGTGTGCGGCGCCGCACGGCGGTGTCCCGGGCAGATCGGGGGCGGGCCGTCGGCCCTGTGTGCGGTATCGGCGTTCGTGGCCCGCCGGGGCCGCTGCTGCCGTGTCCGGCGAAAGCGGGGGCGGCACCCCGGCCGGTGGCACGGCTGGGGCTGTCCGGTGCGGGGCAGCCGGCGGCGCGGCTGTCGCGCCGGGGCGGTCGCCGCCGGTGGCTCACCAGGACGGCGGGCTGGCGATGGACCTGGCGAGGACGTCGTCCAGGACGGCGGCCGTTTCCGGTATGCCGAGCTGGGAGTTGTCGATGATCGGGAGGCCCGAGCCGTACCAGCCGGCCATGCGGCCGTGGATGCGGGCCACCTCCTCGTCGCCGAGGCGGCGGTTGCCGGACCGTTCGGCGTTGCGTTCCAGGACGATGTCCAGACCGGGCAGCAGCACGACCGGCAGCAGGCCCGGCCCCACATGCCGTTTCCAGCCACCGAGGCCGACGACCGGGCGGTCGGGGAAGACCGCGTCGTCGAGGATGCAGGAGATCCCGTTGGCGAGGAAGTTGCGCGCGGCGAAGCCGCAGGTACGGCGCGCCAGGCGGTACTGCGCCTCCGAGTGGTCGTTCCACCCGGTCTGCGGGTCGGCGAAGCCGGACCGCACCCACTCGCGTACGTCGTCCAGGCTGATGTGCGCGGTCGGCACCCGGCGGTGGTCCGCCCAGTACTTGGCGACGCTGGTCTTCCCGGCGCCCGCGGGGCCTATGAGCAGGACCGCGAGGGTCGTACCGGCCGGGTCGGGGGCCGCGGGGGCCTGCGGGACGCTGGGCATGGCGACGGGGCCGCCCGGCGGCAGCGGCAGATGTCCGGTGGTCTCCGGCGGCGGATGCGGGGCGCCCGCGGGCTGCGGCGTCGGTCCGGACGGGGGCGCGGGGTAGCCGGGGGCCGGCGGCGGCACGGGCACCGGGACGGACCCCTGGCGCGGTCCCGGATGGTGTGCGGCCGGTGACCAACTGTCGGCCGGTCCGTGCCCCGGTCGGTGGGGCGGCGGCAGCGGAGAACCCCCTGCATGCTGCATCCGGTGCCACTCCGTCTCGGTCTGCTGGGCTCGGTTCACTCGCCGCAGGCGACAAGCACTGACGGCAGGGGGATCCCCCCGCGCTCTCCGACAGCCTAGAGCGTCGGAGCGACTGTTCGAACGAGTACCGCCCCTGCCGTTGTCCGGTGAACGGCCGAAGGCGGCCCTGAGTGCCCCGACCGCCGGGCCGGTTCGCCGACTGCCCGGCGGGGCCGGGGGCTTGCCCGAGGAGGCAGGCCCCTCGGGTGTTACTCCGCCACTTCCCCGTACGCGGCGAGCAGCACCGCCGGATCCGGGCCTTCCAGCACGGTGGGCCTGGCGAGGCCGTCGAGGACGACGAAGCGCAGCAGGTCGCCGCGGGACTTCTTGTCGACCCTCATGTTCTCCAGCAGCCTGGGCCACTGGTCGTGGCGGTAGCGCAGGGGCAGCCCGACCGATTCGAGGACGGCGCGGTGCCGGTCGGCGGTGGCGTCGTCCAGCCGGCCGGCGAGCCGGCCGAGCTCGGCGGCGAAGTGCATGCCCACCGACACCGCCGCGCCGTGGCGCCACTTGTAACGCTCGTTCTTCTCGATGGCGTGGCCGAGCGTGTGACCGTAGTTGAGGATCTCCCGCCGGCCCGCCTCCTTCAGGTCGGAGGAGACGACGTCGGCCTTGACCCGGATCGAGCGCTCGATGAGCTCGGCGGTGTGCGGGCCCGCCGGGGTACGTGCGGCCTGCGGGTCGGCCTCGATGAGATCGAGGATGACCGGATCGGCGATGAAGCCGGCCTTGATGACCTCCGCCAGCCCGGAGACGTAGTCGTTGGTCTGGAGGGAGTCCAGGGCGGCGAGGTCGCACAGGACCCCGGCGGGCGGGTGGAAGGCGCCCACCAGGTTCTTGCCCTCGGCGGTGTTGATGCCGGTCTTGCCCCCGACGGCCGCGTCGACCATGGCCAGCACGGTGGTCGGCACCGCGATCCAGCGCACTCCGCGCAGCCAGGTGGCGGCCACGAACCCGGCCAGGTCGGTGCTGGCGCCGCCGCCCACGCCGACGATGACGTCGGTGCGGGTGAACCCGGACTGGCCGAGCGCCTTCCAGCAGTAGGCGGCGACCTCCGCGGTCTTGGCCTCCTCCGCGTTGGGCACCTGGATGGCGACGGCCTCGTAGCCCTGCTCGGCGAGATCGGCGCGGAGCGCCTCGCCGGTCTCGGCCAGGGCCTCGGGGTGGACGACCGCGACCCGCTTGGTGCCGGCCCCGATCAGCCCGCCGAGCTCGCCCAGGAGCCGCCGGCCCACCAGGACCTCGTACGGGTCGGTGCCCGCGGTACCGCCGATGTGGATCCGCGTCACTGCCTCGCTGCTCATGCCTGCTTCAACTCCAGTGCGTCCAGGGTGGAGGCGGTGACCTCCTCGGGCGTGCGGCCATCCGTGGCCACGACGGCCGTGGCCACCTCCTCGTACAGGTGGCGCCGGGCCTCCATCAGCTCGCGCCACTGCTTGCGCGGGTTGACGGCGAGCAGCGGCCGGGCGGCGCCCAGGCCGGTGCGCCTGGCCGCCTCCTCGACGTCCATCGACAGGTAGACGACCCGCCGCCCGGCGAGCAGCGCGCGCGTGTCGGCGTCGAGGACGGCGCCGCCGCCCAGGGCCAGGACACCCTCGTGCTCGGCGAGCGCGGTGCGCACCGCCTGCTTCTCGAGCACGCGGAAGGCGCTCTCGCCCTCGTCCACGAAGATCTCGGCGATGCTGCGGCCCTCGGCGGCGACGATGTCGTCGTCGGTGTCCCGGTAGCCGACGCCCAGCCGCTCGGCAAGCAGGTGCCCGACAGTGGACTTGCCGACGCCCATCGGGCCGACCAGCACGATCAGCGGGGTCACCGGACGGCCAGGTTCTCGAGGTAGGACGCCACATTGCGGCGGGTCTCGGGGACGCTGTCGCCGCCGAACTTCTCCGCGACCGCGTCCGCGAGGACCAGGGCGACCATGGCCTCGGCGACGATCCCGGCCGCCGGTACGGCGCACACGTCGGAGCGCTGGTGGTGGGCGGCGGTCTCCTCGCCGGTGACGACGTCCACGGTCTTCAGCGCCCGCGGCACGGTCGCGATCGGCTTCATCGCGGCCCGCACCCGCAGCAGCTCACCGGTGCTCAGGCCGCCCTCGGTGCCACCGGAGCGGCCCGAGGCGCGCCTGATGCCCTCGTCGGTGGCGACGATCTCGTCGTGCGCCTTCGAGCCGGGCACCCGCGCCAGGTCGAAGCCGTCGCCGACCTCCACGCCCTTGATCGCCTGGATGCCCATGAGGGCGGCGGCCAGCCGGGCGTCGAGCCGCCGGTCCCAGTGCACGTGCGAACCGAGCCCGACCGGTACGCCGTACGCCAGCACCTCGACGACTCCGCCGAGGGTGTCGCCGTCCTTGTGGGCCTGGTCGATCTCCTCGACCATCGCCTTCGAGGCGTCCGGGTCCAGGCAGCGCACCGGGTCCTCGTCCAGCCGCTCCACGTCGGCCGGGGTCGGGTACACGCCGTAGGGGGCCTTCGCGGCCGCGAGCTCCACGACGTGGGAGACGATCTCGACGCCGGCCGTCTCCTTCAGGTACGAGCGGGCCACGGCGCCCAGCGCCACCCGGGCCGCGGTCTCCCGCGCGGAGGCCCGTTCCAGCACCGGGCGGGCCTCGTCGAAGCCGTACTTCTGCATGCCGGCGAGGTCGGCGTGGCCGGGGCGCGGGCGGGTCAGCGGGGCGTTGCGGGCGAGGCCGGCCAGCACCTCGGGGTCGACCGGGTCGGCCGCCATGACCTGGTCCCACTTCGGCCACTCGGTGTTGCCCACCATGACCGCGACCGGGGAGCCGAGGGTGAGACCGTGCCGGACGCCGCCGAGGAAGGTGACCTCGTCCCGCTCGAACTTCATCCGGGCACCGCGACCGTAGCCCAGCCGCCGCCTCGCGAGATGGTCCGCCACCATGTCCGTGGTGATCGGGACGCCGGCGGGGAGGCCCTCCAGCGTCGCGACGAGTGCGGGACCGTGGGACTCCCCCGCGGTCAGCCAGCGCAACCTGCTCAACGGTGCTCCTCCATGCTCGCGCCCGGTACTGCCCTGCGCACGCGCCGTCGCGTACGGCTACGGCGCGACGGGGTGCGCGGCCCCGGCCCGCCACGTCCGATCCTCCCACGTCCGGGTGGCATGTCCGGTCGCCGGTCCATCAGTCGGACGAGCGGTGAGGGGCGGAGGGGCCACCGGCGCCGGGGCCCGGGCGCTGCTGCCCGGGTGCGTGGGCCCCGGGGAAGTCGGCGCCGCTCTGCCCCGCCGTGACCTGTGCGGGGGCGGGCGCCACGGGCCGGCCGGCCCGGCCGGGCTGCGGCGCGTACCGGCCCAGGTGGTCGGCTCCGCTGCCCGGTCCGTACCGGGCCTCCGCGTGGACCGGCCGGCCCGCCCGGGTGGCGCGCCGGTGTGCGGTCCTGCGCTCGGTCCTGACGGCCCAGGACGCGACGACCACGAGAACGACCAGGGCCGGCACCGTGATCTGCACCCGGTCGGGCAGAAAGCCCCGTACGGACTCGAAGGTCTGAGCCCTCCAGGCTGCCGGTGGTGTGCCTGCGGACATGAACGCGTGTCCCTCCCCCGGTTCCGCCCCCTGCGGAACCGGACGGGATCCTATCGGGCCGCGAGCGCCCGCTCCCCCGCTCTTCGCATGGCCTCCAGCGGGGCCGGTGCGCACCCCGTCATCTGCTCGACCTGGAGCACCGCCTGGTGCACCAGCAGGTCGAGCCCGCCGACCACCGCACCGCCGTACGCCGACCAGCGGGCCGCGAGGGCGGTCGGCCAGGGGTCGTAGAGGACGTCGAAGAGGGCCGCCGGGCGTTCGGGAACGGCTCGGGCGAGGGTGTCGGTGACGCCCGCCGGGGTGGTGGTGACCACCAGCGGAGCGTGCAGGGCCCGCTCGGCGTCGTCCCAGTCGGCGATGCGCACCGCCACGTCCAGGCGCTCGGCCCACTGCCGCATCTCGGCGCCTCGCGCGGCGCTGCGCACGTAGACGACGACCTCGCCGGCGCAGATCCGGGAGAGCGCGGCGAGCGCGGACGACGCGGTGGCCCCGGCACCGAGGACCGCGGCGGTGTCCACCGCGTCGATGCCGTGCTCGCGCAGGGCGTCGACCATGCCGGGGATGTCGGTGTTGTCGCCGGTCCGGAGGCCGTCCTCGGTGAAAACGACGGTGTTGACCGCGTCGACCGAGGCCGCGGTCTCGCTGATCCCGTCCAGCAGCGGGATCACCGCCCGCTTCAGCGGCATGGTCAGCGACAGTCCGGCCCAGTCGTCCCCGAGCTTCTCGAAGAAGCCCGGCAGGGCTTGCTCGTCGACGTCGAAGCGGTCGTACGTCCGGCCCTCCAGGCCCAGCTCCGCATAGGCGGTACGGTGCAGCACCGGGGAGAGGGAGTGTGCGATCGGGGAGCCGAGGACCGCCGCACGTAGCGCCCCGGCCCTAGCTGGCATTGAACTTGTCCTTCAGCTTCAGGAAATCGTCGTGCGTCCTGGCGAACTCCGTCTTGTTCACGCCGTCGGTGGCCACGAAATAGATCCAGCCGTCCTTCGTGGGATCCAACGCCGCTTGGAGAGCGTCTTCGCCGGGGTTGCCGATGGGTCCGGGTGGCAGACCCTTGTTGGTGTAGGTGTTGTACGGGTCCTTGTTGCTGTTGATCTCGGACTCGCTGATGTCGATGTTGCTCTCGCCCTTCAGGTAGTTGAAGGTCGAGTCGAACTGGAGCAGCTGGTTCGTCTCGGTGTTGGTGGGCTTGAGGCGGTTGTAGATGACCTCGGACATCTTGCGGAAGTCGTCGTGGGTCTTGCCTTCGGCCTGCACCAGGCTCGCGACCGTGACCAGTTCCCACGGCCCTTCGAGACCGAGGCTCTCGGCCTTCTCCTCGAACTGCAGTTCCTCGTACGTGTCGGCGGCCCGGCCCACCATCTCCTTGAGCACTGCCTCGGGTTTCGCGCCCTTGCCCACCGCATAGCTGGACGGGTAGAGGAAGCCCTCCAGGGGATCCTTGACGTCCTCGTCGTTCACGGCCCAGTCGGGCAGGCCGAGCTTCTCCCGCTCCTTCCGGGCGACCTTCGCGGTGGTGCCGTCCTCGACCTCGAGGCGTTCGTCGATGAGCTTGTAGATCTCGGCGTTGCGCTTGCCCTCTGCGATGATCAGGTTGTTGCGGCTCTTCGGGCTGAGCATCAGCTCGACCGCGCTCTCGGCCGACATCTCCAGCTCGAGCGTGTACACGCCGTCCTGGATCGTCTTGCCCTGCGGGTTGCCGGCCTGGGCCGCGACGAAGGCGTCGACGCTCTTGACGACGCCTTCCTTCTTGAGCACCTGGCCGATGGCGTACCCGCCGGATCCCTTGGGGATCGTGACGGTCACCTGCTCGCCGTTGCCGTCACCCGCGAAGTCCGGGGCGCTGCCGAGACGGTCCTTGACGAACTGCCAGCCGATATAGCTCACACCGGCCGCACCGCCGCCGAGGACCAGCACCACCACGAGGCAGGCGAACCCACTGCGCCGCTTCTTTTCCCTGGCGCCCTTACCGCCCCTGGCACCTTTGCCCCGGCGGTCGCCGCGACCGCCCGGCTCGTCGTCCTCGTCCTGGTCGTCGCCCGAGAAGAAGGCGTGTTCGCCCTGGTCCGGCCCCGGGTCCCAGTCGGTCCGCGACTCCGGTTCCGCGTCCTGCTCCGGCTGCCGGCCGGGCTCGGCGCCGCGCCGGGCGGGCGGCGCCGGCGGCGGATAGGCGTCGGGGGTCGCGTAGTAGTCGGACTGCTGGTCGCCGTACGTCCCGCCCTGCTGACCGTACGGGTCCGTGGGATCGGCCGCCGCGTACGGGTCCTGCGGGTGGGCGGGGGCTCCGGTCTGCCAGCCGCCCGTGTCGTACCGCTGCTGGTCCGGGTGCTGCTCGTCCGGGTGCTGCCGGTCCTGGTGCTGTGCCTGCTGGGGGGCGTACTGCTCGCCGTACTGCTGCTGGTCGTACTGCTGGTGACCCTGCTGCTGGTCGTACTGCGCGTACTGCTGCTGTCCGTACCCGCCCTGCTGCTCGGCGGTGCCCCAGTCGCCGTACTGCTGCTGCGGCTGCTGCGGGTAGTGCTGCGCCTGGCCGTCGTAAGAGGGCTGCTGACCCTGCTGGGCCTGCTGCCCTGTCCACCCGCCGTCCCCGTACAACGGGTCGTCCGGATGCCACGGTGCGGAGCCTTGGCCCCGGCCATACTCAGTCATCGATCCCCTAGAGCCGCGAGGCGGCGGTCACGCGGCTGTGGGGGTGGCCGGCGTCCGTTCCGCCTCTCTTTAGCGGCGGCTGTTCGAACGCCACCGCATCGCGCGGAACGTTACCGTACCGCGATCAGCTCACCACTTCGACGCCCTCACCGGGTGCATTGCCCGACACCCGTTCGGATTCGAGGGCCTGCTGGAGGATGATCACGGCGGCGGCCTGGTCGATGACGGAGCGTCCCTTCCTGGACTTCACACCGGAGGCGCGCAGCCCCTGGCTCGCCGTCACCGTCGTCATGCGTTCGTCGACGAGGCGCACGGACACCGGCGCGATCCCGCGGGCCAGTTCCTGCGCGAAGCCGCGGACCTTGACCGCGGCGGGGCCCTCGCCCCCCTTGAGGGAGCGAGGGAGGCCGACGACGACCTCGATCGGCTCGTACTCCTCGACGAGCTGCCGAAGGCGCCGGTGAGCCGCCGGGACGTCCCGGCCGGGGACCGTCTCGACCGGGGTGGCGAGGATCCCGTCGGGGTCGCACGAGGCGACCCCGATCCGGGCGTCCCCGACGTCGATCGCGAGCCGGCGGCCGCGGCGCATCGCCGGGCCGCCGGACGGGTGAGGCATCGAGTCGCTCACTCGGCCGTGTCCGCCACGAGCCGCTCGACGGCGTCGACGGCGTCGCCGACGGCGGCCGCGTTCTGGCCGCCGCCCTGGGCGACGTCCGGCTTGCCGCCACCGCCGCCGCCGAGGGTCTTGGCGGCCGCGCGGACCAGGTCACCGGCCTTGAGACCGCGCTCGCGGGCGGCCTCGTTGGTGGCGATGACGGTGAGGGGCTTGCCGCCCACGGTGGTGAACAGGGCGACGACGGCGGCCCGGCCGCCCTGGATGCGGCCGCGTACGTCGAGGACCAGCTTGCGCAGGTCGTCGGCGGTGGTGCCGTCCGGGACCTGGCCGGTGACCACGGCGATGCCGCGGATGTCCTTGGCGGAGGCGGCAAGGCCGGCGGCGGCCTGCAGCACCTTCTCGGCGCGGAACTTCTCGATCTCCTTCTCGGCGTCCTTGAGCTTGCCGAGCATGGCGGAGACCTTCTCCGGGAGCTCCTCCGGGCGGCCCTTGATCAGCTCCTGGAGCTGGGCGACGACGGTGTGCTCGCGGGCGAGGAAGTTGTAGGCGTCCACACCGACCAGCGCCTCGATGCGGCGCACACCGGAGCCGATGGAGGACTCGCCGAGCAACTTGACCAGGCCGAGCTGGGCGGTGTTGTGCACGTGGGTGCCGCCGCACAGCTCCTTGGAGAAGTCGCCGATGGTCACCACGCGCACGCGCTCGCCGTACTTCTCGCCGAACTCGGCGATGGCACCCTGCTTCCTGGCCTCGTCGATGCCCATGACGTCGGCACGCACGTCCAGGTCGCGGGCGAGCACCTCGTTGATCTTCTGCTCGACGTCGGTCATCACGACCGTCGGAACGGCGGACGGCGAACCGAAGTCGAAGCGGAAGCGGCCGGGCTGGTTCTCGGAACCGGCCTGGGCGGCAGTCGGGCCGAGGGCGTCGCGCAGGGCCTGGTGGGTGAGGTGGGTGGCCGAGTGGGCGCGGGCGATGGCCGTGCGGCGGCGCTCGTCGATGGAGGCGTGGGCCTTGGCGCCGAGGGTGACCTCGCCGACCTGGACGACGCCCTTGTGGACGTACACGCCCGGAACAGGCTTCTGGCAGTCACGGACCTCGATGACGGCACCGGAGTCGGCCCTGATCCGCCCGGTGTCACCGATCTGGCCGCCGCCCTCGGCGTAGAACGGGGTGCGGTCGAGGATGATCTCCACCTCGTCGCCCTCGGCGGCGGCCGGTGAGGAGACGCCGTCGACCAGGATGCCCACGACGGTGGACTCGCCCTCGGTGGCGGTGTAGCCGGTGAAGTCGGTGGCACCGGCCCGGTCGGCGATCTCACGGTAGGCGCCGAGGTCGGCGTGGCCGGTCTTCTTGGTCCGCGCGTCGGCCTTGGCCCGTTCCCGCTGTTCCTTCATGAGCCGGCGGAAGCCGTCCTCGTCCACGGACAGGCCCTGCTCGGCGGCCATCTCCAGGGTGAGGTCGATCGGGAAGCCCCAGGTGTCGTGCAGCAGGAAGGCCCGGTCGCCGGAGAGGACCGTGCCACCGGACTGCTTGGTCTCGGTGACGGCGGTGTCGAGGATGTTGGTGCCGGCCTTCAGCGTCTTGAGGAAGGCGTTCTCCTCGGCGACGGCGACCTTCTCGATCCGCTCGTGGTCGGTGATCAGTTCGGGGTACTGCTGCCCCATCATGCCGATGACGACGTCGACCAGGTCCTTGACGACCGGGCCGGTGGCACCGAGGAGGCGCATGTTGCGGATGGCACGGCGCATGATGCGGCGCAGCACGTAGCCGCGGCCCTCGTTGCCCGGGGTGACGCCGTCACCGATGAGCATGACCGAGGTGCGCATGTGGTCGGTGACCACGCGCAGCGAGACGTCCGAGTCCTCGGCGTCGCCGTAGCGGACCCCGGTCAGGGCGGTGGCCCTGTCGACGACGGCCATGGAGGTGTCGATCTCGTACAGGTTCTGCACGTCCTGCAGAATCATGGCGAGCCGCTCGAGGCCGAGACCGGTGTCGATGTTCTGGCTCGGCAGGTCCCCGAGGATCTCGAAGTTGTCCTTGCCGATGCCCTCGCCCCGCTCGTACTGCATGAAGACGAGGTTCCAGATCTCCACGTACCGCTCGTCGTTGACGGCGGGGCCGCCCTCGGCGCCGAACTCGGGGCCGCGGTCGTAGTTGATCTCGGAACAGGGTCCGCAGGGGCCGGGGACGCCCATGGACCAGTAGTTGTCCTTCATGCCCAGGCGCTGGATGCGCTCCTCGGGCACGCCGACGACGTCGCGCCAGATGCGCTCGGCCTCGTCGTCGTCCTTGTAGACGGTGATCCACAGGCGCTCGGGGTCGAGGCCGTAGCCGCCCTTGTCCTGAGGGCTGGTGAGCAGCTCCCAGGCGAGCTTGACGGCGCCTTCCTTGAAGTAGTCGCCGAAGGAGAAGTTGCCGCACATCTGGAAGAACGTGCCGTGCCGGGTGGTCTTGCCGACCTCTTCGATGTCCGGCGTGCGGACGCACTTCTGGACGCTGGTGGCGCGCGCGAAGGGGGGCTTGACCTCGCCCAGGAAGTAGGGCTTGAAGGGCACCATGCCGGCCGGGACGAGGAGTAGAGTCGGGTCGTCCGCGATGAGCGACGCCGAAGGGACGACGGTGTGCCCGCGCTCCTCGAAGAAGCTCAGCCAGCGGCGGCGGATCTCGGCCGACTCCATCAGTGGTCCTCATTCCGGTTGTACGGGTTCGTCAGGTACGCCGAGCCCTCGACGTACCGTGGGTTGCTCTTCGGGCTGTTGCGGTTCTCGAGGGCGGCGTACCGGCCGGACCGCGGGAGTTCCCGGTCGACGGGGGTGCCGAGGCCGAGGGCGTCGCCCAGTTCGGCCTCGCGCCGGGCCATGTTGTCGCGGACGTCGAGGGCGAAGTCCACCGCCCGGTCCTTGATGCGGCCGCCGGTCTCGATCGCCTTGTTCGCCGCGGTCGCGGCGAGGCTCTCGGGCGTCAGCTGCCTCAGTTTCCGGTTGACCTTGGTGGTGGCCCACACACCTGCGGCGACGCCGGTGCTGAACCAGAACGTACGGCGGAACATCGCTGGGTCAGTCCTTCTTTCCCCGGGTGCGCCTCGCCCGCCGCGTGCCCGGGACGGTGCGGCCCACGATCACGGTGCGGCCCGGCGCCTTCGCGGGCTCGGTCCTGTCGGACGCCTGCCTGGCGGACGCGTCCTCCTTACGGCCGCCGACGGCCCGGCGCACGCCGTAGCCGAAGGCGGCGACCTTGACCAGCGGGCCGCCGAAGGTGGAGGCGACGGTGGTCGACAGGGCGGAGGCGTTGGAAGTGACCTCCTGGACGTCGGAGGCGATCGCGTCGACCCGCTCGATCTGGGTCTGCGCGGAGCGCACCGCGGTGGAGGCGTCGGCCAGCAGCGGGACGGCCTGGTCGGTCACGTCCGCCACGAGCCTGGTGGTCGCCCGGAGCGTCTGGGCCAGCCTCGCCAGCGCGACGGCGAGGAAGGAGACCAGGATCGCCCAGAACACGGCCACCAGGATTCCGGCCACCTCTCCACCGGACACTGTGCGCACCTGCTCCCTGAGAGACATGCCTGAACATCGAGAGAATCGTGCACCGAGCCTATCGCGCCGCCGGCAGGACTCCGTACCGGATTAACGCCCGGCGCGGGGACGCGGCCCGGCCGGGACGAGGCGGTCCGCCGGGCGCCGCACGGGGCCGGGACCGGAGCCGCGGCGGCCGCTTCGGCACCGGGCACGACCGTGCGCAGGCGGCTGCCGGGGCGGCCACGCAGCAGCCCGCCGTCTCTGCCCGCCCTCACGGGTGGGCAGAGACGGCGGGCTGGGGTACCGCGTGCCTGCCGGGGTCAGCGGGCGTAGTACTCGACGACGAGCTGCTCGTCGCAGATCACCGGGATCTCCTTGCGGTTCGGCTCACGGTCCAGGCGGAACGCCAGGGACTTGAGGTTCACCTGGAGGTAGCGCGGGGTCTCGCCGTCGGGGGCGAAGCCACCCTCGCGGGCGATCGTGAACAGCGTCTTGTCCTTGCTGCGCTCACGGACCTGCACGACGTCGTCCGGGCGGACACGGAAGGAGGGCTTGTCGACCTTCTTGCCGTTGACCTGGATGTGGCCGTGGGTGACCATCTGGCGGGCCTGGTAGATCGTGCGGGCGATGCCCGAACGCAGGACCAGGGCGTCGAGACGGCGCTCGAGCTCGATGACGAGCGCTTCACCGGTCTTGAGCGACGTCTTGGCGGCACGCTCGTACGCGCGGACGAGCTGGCGCTCGCTGACGTCGTACTGGGCGCGCAGACGCTGCTTCTCCAGCAGACGGACCTTGTAGTCCGAGTTCTGCTTGCGGCCGCGGCCGTGCTCGCCCGGCGGGTAGGGGCGGGCCTCGAAGTACTTGACGGCCTTCGGGGTCAGCGCGATACCGAGGGCACGCGACTTCTTGACCTTGGGGCGGGACTGATTCGCCACTGTCTCTTTCACCTTCGTTTTGTCGGCTCACCAGGGTTAGGGGAGGTCGCATCCGCAGCCGGGGAAACCCCGCGGGTCCGTGACGGACCTGCCGGGCAGCCGCTCCCCTGGTCTGGGCACATACGTGCAGCACGCGAGTGGCCCACCGGCCGGTCCCGGACGTCCGGGTGGTGGTGGGCTGCCCGCGACACCGTTCGACGGTGCGCGACGCTCCTGGATTCCCTGCCCCCGGGAGGGGCGGGTCTCCGGCTGGATGTCCCGCTCTGGTGGTACCGGTTTCCCTTGCGGGCATCCGGACGCGGGACGCAGCTTCGGCAGATTCTACAGGGTGCTCACGGCTGCTTCCGACCGAGGTGCTTCCTGGTCCACTCCACCGCGTCGGCGTACCGCGCCTCGGCGCCGTGCCGGGTGGGTTCGTAGTACGCGCGGTCCTTGAGGGCGTCCGGGGCGTACTGCTGCTGGGCTATGCCCTCGGAGAGGTCGTGCGGGTACACGTACCCCTGGGCGTGGCCCAGCTTGGCCGCGCCCTTGTAGTGCCCGTCGCGCAGGTGGGCCGGCACGGGCCCGGCCAGCCCTTTGCGGACGTCGTCGAGGGCGGCGCCGATCGCGGTGGTGGCCGCGTTGGACTTGGGGGCGAGGGCGAGGGCGATGGTGGCGTGGCTGAGGGTGAGGGCCGCCTCCGGGAAGCCGATCATGGCGACGGCCTGGGCGGCGGCGACCGCGGTCTGCAGGGCGTGCGGGTCGGCGAGGCCGATGTCCTCGCTGGCGGAGATCATCAGGCGGCGGGCGATGAAGCGGGGGTCCTCACCGGCCTCGATCATCCGGGCGAGGTAGTGCAGGGCGGCATCCACGTCGGAGCCGCGAATGGACTTGATCAGAGCGCTGGCGACGTCGTAGTGCTGGTCTCCGGAACGGTCGTACTTCACTGCGGCCCGGTCGACCGTCTCCTCCAGGGTGGCCAGGGAGATCTCCGTCTCGCCCTTGTCCAGCGCGGCCCCCGCCGCGGCCTCCAGGGCGGTCAGGGCGCGGCGGGCGTCCCCGCCGGCGATGCGCACCAGGTGGCTGCCGGTGTCCTCGGGGAGGGTGAGGGCGCCTTTCAGGCCCCGCTCGTCGCCGAGCGCGCGGTGGAGCAGGTCCCGGATGTCGTCGTCGGTGAAGGGTTCGAGGGTGAGCAGGAGCGAGCGGGACAGCAGCGGGGAGATGACCGAGAAGTAGGGGTTCTCGGTGGTCGCGGCGATCAGCGTGACCCAGCGGTTCTCGACCGCGGGGAGCAGGGAGTCCTGCTGTGCCTTGCTGAAGCGGTGGATCTCGTCGAGGAAGAGGACGGTCTCCTTGCCGTACCCGCCCGAGGCGCGGCGGGCGCCGTCGATGACCGCGCGGACCTCCTTGACGCCCGCGGTGATCGCCGACAGCTCGACGAAGCGCCGGTCGGTGGCCCGGGAGACGACGTGGGCCAGGGTCGTCTTGCCGGTGCCGGGCGGTCCCCACAGGAACACCGAGGACGGGCCCGCGGGGCCGGAGGCGCCCTCGCCGACCAGTCGGCGCAGGGGCGAGCCGGGCTTCAGCAGATGCTGCTGGCCCACCACCTCGTCGAGGGTGCGCGGGCGCATCCGGACGGCGAGGGGGCTGCCGGTCGGGTCCTTCTCCTGGCGTTCTTCGGCTGCGGCGGTGAACAGGTCGGGCTCCACACCGAAACCCTAAAGGACCGCACCGACAGCGCGGCTCGCGCGGTCGGTGCGGTCCTTCAGGCTCCGGGGCCTGTGCCGTCCTTGCGGCCCCGGGGCCGGTGCGGTCGGGGCGGTCAGCTGGTCCAGAACTCCCACCAGCGGGTCAGGATCAGCATGCCGATGATGCCGATGTGCAGCACGGGCATGACCCAGGTGAACTCGCCGAAGAAGCTCCTCAGCCAGCCGGGGGCGGGCAGGAAGCCCTTGCGGATGTTGAACGACGTGACGTACCAGAACATGATGATGGTGGCGACCCAGGCCAGGCAGCACCACAGGCACAGGGCGTTGATCCGGTACAGGGACTGGATCATCAGCCAGGCGCAGAAGACGACGCCGAAGAGGGTGCCCGCGTTGAGGGTGAGCCAGTACCAGCGCGGGAAGCGTGCCCCGGCGAGCAGGCTCATGCCCACGCAGACGACGATGCCGTAGGTCACGAGGCCCAGCATCGGGTTGGGGAAACCGAAGACGCTCGCCTGGTCGCTCTCCATGACGCTGCCGCAGGAGACCACCGGGTTGAGGCTGCAGCCGGGAACGAAGGTCTCGCCCTTGACCTTGGCCTCGAGCAGTTTGAACTTGTCCAGGGTGATGATCCACGCGGCCAGGACACCGGCGGCGCCGGTGACGACCAGCAGCAGGGCGAACGCACGGCCGGCGCCCTCGCGCGGCGGCCCGGCGGCGGGCCCCGGAGCGGGATCGGGCCCGGTGGAAACGTCCTTCACTGTCGTCTTGCTCATCACGCCGATTCCGTCACTGGAGAGTGTGGACCTGCTTCGGGCAGGGCCATTGTGCCGCACGTGACTGTGGGTTCACCGCCCACTGGCCATAAGACCGTACGGACCGTCTCCGCAGGTGTACGGTTTCGGCCGCAGTATGTGCTCCGGCCGTACATACACTCCAGCCTAAGTCCCCGGCCGGGGGAATCGACGTCCGGGAAATTGACACGGCGACGCCACCGACGGCGAAGGCGCCGGGGCCCCTGGGGCACACCGGCGCCTTCGGGCGCGTCAGGGCGAGGACGGCAGTCAGCCGAGCCGGGCCTCCAGCTCGGCCACGATCTCGTTGACGCCCACCGCGGTCTGCTCGCCGGACTCCATGTCCTTGAGCTGGACGACCCCCTCGGCGAGGTCGCGCTCGCCGAGCACCAGGGCGTAGCGCGCGCCCGAGCGGTTGGCCGCCTTCATCGCCGCCTTCAGGCCCCTGCCGCCGTAGGCGAAGTCGGCGGCGACGCCGTTCTTGCGCAGTTCGGTGACCTTGGCGAACAGCACCCGGCGGGCCTCCTCGCCAAGTGGGACGGCGAACACGCTGGTGGTGGCCGGGAGTTCGAGCTCGACGCCCTCCGCCTCCAGGGCCAGCACGGTGCGGTCGACGCCGAGCGCCCAGCCGACGGACGGCAGCGCGGGACCGCCGATCATCTCCGAGAGACCGTCGTAGCGGCCGCCGCCGCCCACCGCGGACTGGGAGCCCAGACCGTCGTGGACGAACTCGAAGGTGGTGCGCGTGTAGTAGTCCAGTCCCCGCACCAGCCTGGGGTCGTCCTCATAGGCCACGCCGGCGGCCGTGACCAGCTCGCGGACCTCCTCGTGGTACGCCTTGCAGGCGTCGCACAGGTAGTCACGCAGCAGCGGGGCTCCGGTCAGCTGCTTCTGCACCGCCTCGCGCTTGTCGTCCAGGACGCGCAGCGGGTTGATCTCCGCGCGGCGCAGGGTGTCCTCGTCCAGGTCGAGACCGCGCAGGAAGTCCTGGAGCGCGGCCCGGTAGACGGGACGGCACTCCTTGTCGCCCAGGGAGTTCAGCAGGATGCGGAACGCGCTGAGTCCCAGGGAGCGGTACGCCTGGTCGGCCAGGATGATCAGCTCGGCGTCGAGCGCCGGGTCCTCGGCCCCGATCGCCTCCGCTCCTACCTGGGAGAAGTGACGGTAGCGGCCTTTCTGGGGTCGCTCGTAGCGGTAGTACGAGCCGGAGTACCAGAGCTTGACCGGAAGGTTGCCCGCCTTGTGCAGGTTGGCCTCGAGGGCCGCGCGCAGCACGGAGGCCGTGCCCTCGGGCCGCAGGGCGAGGCGGTCGCCGCCCTTGGTCTCGAAGGCGTACATCTCCTTGGTGACGATGTCGGTGGACTCACCGACACCGCGCGCGAACAGCTCGACGTTCTCGAAGCCGGGCGTCTCGATGTAGCCGTAGCCGGAGCCGCGCAGCGGAGCGGCGATGGCCTCGCGGACGGCGAGGTACGTGGCGCTGTCCGGCGGGATCAGGTCGTAGGTGCCCTTGGGGGCCTTGAAAGTGCTCACGGAAGGTCTTGTCACATTCCTCGTCGGGGGGCGCCGGCGGCGCCGCGTCCTTGGCGGTCCGCCGCCACCTGCCGCAGATACGGGTTGGTGGCGCGCTCCTGGCCGATGGTCGTCCGGGGGCCGTGTCCGGACAGCACCACGGTCGGGTCGTCGAGCGGCAGGCACACGCGGGCCAGCGAGTCGAGCAGGTCGGCCATGTCACCGCCGGGCAGGTCGGTGCGTCCGACGGAGCCGGCGAACAGCAGGTCGCCCGAGAAGAACACCGGCGGGACGTCCGCCGCCTCGGGCAGGCCGAAGGTCACCGACCCCTTGGTATGGCCCGGCGCGTGCGCGACCGTCAGCCGCAGACCGGCCAGGTCGAGCTCGGCTCCGTCGGCCAGCTCCTTGACGTCGGCCGGTTCCCCGACGCTCAGCTCGCCCATGAGCGGCATGCCGATGGCACGGCCGATGCCCTTCTCGGGGTCGCTCATCATGTACCGGTCGTCGGGGTGGATCCAGGCCGGTACGTCGTGCGCGCCGCACACGGGGACGACCGAGGCCACGTGGTCGATGTGACCGTGGGTGAGGACGACGGCGACGGGCTTCAGCCGGTGCTTGCGGACCGCCTCCTCGACTCCGGGGGCGGCCTGATGGCCGGGGTCGATGATCACGCACTCCTCACCGGCGGCGGGGGCGACGAGATAACAGTTCGTCCCCCAGGCCCCGGCGGGGAACCCGGCAATGAGCACGTTCGTCCTTCGTTGTGTCGGTACGGGAGGCTTGCCACGGGGCTCGCGCCCGTGGGCAGAGCCTACCGGCGCTGCCGTTTCCTCAGCCAACCCATATACGGTACGGGACACACGCAGTCAGTCGGCCCGCCGCCCGCACGCGTATTCGGTCGGCACACGAGAGGCATGAGGAGTAACCCGGTGGTCAGCCAGGAGCAGCGGCGGCGTCAGCTCGCCCGGGAGAAGTTCTTGCGGCAGCAGCAGCGGCGTACCGAGGCGCGCCGCAAGTCGCGGGTCCGCAACTCGGTGATCGCGTCCGTCCTCGGTGTGGTCCTGGTCGGCAGCCTCGGGCTGTACACGGCCGGGGCGTTCGACCAGGACGAGGGCAGGTCCGACGCGAGCGCGGAGGTCACGCCCAGCGCCGAGGCGCCGAGCAAGGCGCCCGATCCGTGCGAGAAGCCGGCGGAGGGCAAGGTCGCCTCGAAGACCTGGAAGAAGGAGCCGGCGATGTCCATCGACGAGTCGGCGAAGTACACGATGACGCTCGAGACGACCTGCGGCACGATCGACATGGCGCTGAAGGCGTCGGCGGCCCCGCACACCGTCAACTCGTTCGCGTTCCTCGCGGGTGAGGGCTACTTCGACCACAGCACGTGCCACCGGCTCACCACCAACGGCATCTACGTGCTGCAGTGCGGTGACCCGACGGGCACCGGCACCGGCGGTCCCGGCTACACGATTCCGGACGAGAACCTGAAGGACAAGAGCCTCAAGGACGACACCTACCCTGCGGGCACCGTGGCCATGGCGAACACCGGGCAGAAGGACAGCGGCGGCAGCCAGTTCTTCCTGGTGTACGAGGACAGTCCGCTGCCGCCGAGCTACACGCCGTTCGGCACCGTCTCGGCGGACGGCCTGAAGGTCCTGAAGAAGATCGCCGAGGCCGGTGACAGCACCGGAGCGGGTGACGGTGCCCCCAACGCGACGGTCGTCATCGACAAGGCCACTGTCAGCGAATCCTGACCGCTTCACCGCGGAATTTCGGTCGCGCGGGATGCGGACAGGCATCCCGTCGGTCGCCTAGATTGGCCGTGACGAAAACTGTGGACGATGCCCGGGGGCAGCAGATCCCCCGCAGGCATCATGTGGAGGAGGCGCTGTGAGCAGCGACCCGTGGGGCCGCGTCGACGAGACGGGGACCGTGTACGTGCGTACGGCCGACGGAGAGCAGGTCGTCGGTTCCTGGCAGGCGGGCTCCCCCGAGGAGGCTCTGGCCTACTTCGAGCGCAAGTACGAGGGCCTGGTTGTGGAGATCGGCCTCCTCGAGAAGCGGGTGAGGACCACCGACCTGTCCTCGAAGGACGCCACGACGGCGATCGGGCACCTGCGCGAGCAGGTCGACGCCCATCACGCGGTCGGTGACCTGGCTGCCCTCCGGGTGCGGCTGGACAAGCTCGTGGAGCTGGTGGACGCCCGGCGCGAGGAGCGCAGGGCGCAGCGGGCGAAGCAGTCCGACGAGGCGCGCCATGCCAAGGAGGCGCTGGTCGCCGAGGCGGAGGAACTGGCGGGTTCGGACCAGTGGCGGGCGGCCGGTGAGCGGCTGCGGGCGCTGGTGGACACCTGGAAGGGCCTGCCGCGGCTGGACCGCAAGTCCGACGACGAGCTGTGGCACCGCTTCTCGCACGCGCGGTCGGCGTTCTCCAAGCGGCGCAAGCAGCACTTCGCGCACCTGGACGCGCAGCGCGAGGAGGCCCGCAAGACCAAGGAACGTCTGGTCGCCGAGGCCGAGGCGCTGTCGAAGTCGACGGACTGGGGTGCGACGGCGGCGCGCTACCGGGACCTGATGTCGGAGTGGAAGGCCGCGGGCCGCGCCCAGCGTGAGCACGAGGAGGACCTGTGGAACCGCTTCCGCGGCGCCCAGGACGTCTTCTTCGCCGCTCGCGGCTCGGTCTTCGCCGAGCGTGACGCGGAGCAGACGGAGAATCTCAAGCTCAAGGAGGAGCTGGCCGGGGAGGCGGAGAAGCTCCTGCCGATCACGGATCTGAAGGCCGCCCGCGCCGCGTTCCGCGCGCTCAACGAGCGGTGGGAAGCCATCGGCCACGTGCCGCGGGACGCCCGGCCGAAGGTCGAGGGCCGGATGCACACCGTCGAGCGGGCCATGCAGGAGGCCGAGGAGGCCGAGTGGCGCCGGACCAACCCGGAGGCACGCGCGCGTGCCGAGGGCCTGACCGGTCAGCTCCAGGCAGCCGTGGACAAGCTGAAGGGCCAGATCGAGCAGGCACGGGCACAGGGCAACGACGCCAGGGCCCGGAAGCTCGAGCGTGAGCTGGAGGGCCGCCAGGCACTCCTGGACCAGGCTCTGAAGGGGCTGCAGGAGTTCGGCGGCTGACGACCGCCGTCACCGTCATGGTCACCGCGAGGTGAGAGGGGCTCCCGTACCGCGTGTACGGGAGCCCCTCTGTCGTGCCGTGTCGTGCGCTGGGGCCGGACGGCCCCTACGTCCGGTTGCGGGCCGAGGTCACCCTGTACACGTCGTAGACGCCCTCCACGCCCCGTACCGCCTTCAGGACGTGCCCGAGGTGCTTCGGGTCGCCCATCTCGAAGGTGAAGCGGGAAATGGCGACGCGGTCGCGGGAGGTCTGGACGGCCGCGGAGAGGATGTTGACGTGCTGGTCGGACAGCACACGGGTGACGTCCGAGAGCAGCCGGGAGCGGTCCAGTGCCTCGACCTGGATGGCGACGAGGAACACCGAGGACTGGGAGGGCGCCCACTCGACCTCGAGGATGCGCTCGGGCTCACGGGACAGCGAGTCGATGTTCACGCAGTCGTTGCGGTGGACGGAGACGCCGCTGCCCCGGGTGACGAAGCCGATGATCGGGTCGCCGGGGACCGGTGTGCAGCAGCGGGCCAGCTTGACCCAGACGTCGTCGACGCCCTTGACGACGACCCCGGGATCGGCGTTGGAACGGCGCTTGCGTCCCCGGCCGCGGGCCGGCGGCACCGACTCGTCGGTCTCCTCGGTGGCCGCCTCCTCGCCGCCGAGGGCCTGCACCAGCTTCTGGACGATGTTCTGTGCGGCGACATGGCCCTCGCCGATCGCCGCGTACAGCGCGGAGATGTCCGAGTAGCGCATCTCGTGCGCGAGGGTGACCAGCGAGTCGCCGGTGAGGATGCGCTGGATCGGCAGGTTCTGCTTGCGCATCGCGCGGACGATGGCGTCCTTGCCCTGCTCGATCGCCTCGTCACGGCGCTCCTTGGAGAACCAGGCGCGGATCTTGTTGCGGGCACGCGGTGACTTGACGAAGCCGAGCCAGTCCCGGGAGGGGCCCGCGCCGGCCGCCTTGGAGGTGAAGACCTCCACCAGGTCGCCGTTGTCCAGGGTCGACTCGAGCGGTACGAGCCGGCCGTTGACCCGGGCTCCTATGGTGCGGTGGCCGACCTCGGTGTGGACCGCGTAAGCGAAGTCGACCGGGGTGGCTCCGGCGGGGAGCGCGATGACGTCGCCCTTGGGGGTGAAGACGAAGACCTCGTTGCGGGACAGGTCGAAGCGCAGGGACTCCAGGAACTCGCCGGGGTCCTCGGTCTCCTTCTGCCAGTCGAGCAGCTGCCGCAGCCACGCCATGTCGTTGACGGCGGCGGATTCCTTGTCGGCCTTGCCGGACCTGCCCGGAGCGATGTCGGTGCGCACCTTCGAGGCGCCGGCGACGGCCTCCTGCTTGTACTTCCAGTGCGCGGCGATGCCGTACTCGGCGCGGCGGTGCATGTCGAACGTGCGGATCTGCAGCTCGACCGGCTTGCCGCCGGGGCCGATGACCGTCGTGTGCAGCGACTGGTACATGTTGAACTTGGGCATCGCGATGTAGTCCTTGAACCGGCCGGGGACCGGATTCCACCGCGCGTGCACCGTGCCGAGGGCCGCGTAGCAGTCGCGGACGGTGTCCACGAGGACGCGGATGCCCACCAGGTCGTAGATTTCCGCGAAGTCCCTGCCGCGGACGATCATCTTCTGGTAGACGCTGTAGTAGTGCTTGGGGCGGCCGGTGACGGTCGCCTTGATGCGGGCCGCGCGCAGGTCCTGCTGGACCTCGTCGGTCACGATCGCCAGGTACTCGTCGCGCTTGGGGGCGCGCTCGGCGACCAGGCGGACGATCTCGTCGTACATCTTGGGGTAGAGGATCGCGAAGGCGAGGTCCTCCAGTTCCCACTTGATGGTGTTCATGCCCAGCCGGTGGGCGAGCGGCGCGTAGATCTCCAGGGTCTCGCGCGCCTTCTTCTCCTGCTTGTCGCGCTTGAGGTAGCGCATGGTGCGCATGTTGTGCAGGCGGTCGGCGAGCTTGATGACCAGGACACGGGGGTCCTTGGCCATGGCGACGACCATCTTGCGCACGGTCTCGGCCTGCGCGGCCTCGCCGAACTTGACCTTGTCCAGTTTGGTGACGCCGTCGACCAGCAGGGCGACGGTGTCGCCGAAGTCCCGGCGGAGCTGTTCCAGCCCGTACTCGGTGTCCTCCACCGTGTCGTGCAGCAGGCCGGCCATCAGGGTGGCCGGGTCCATGCCCAGCTCGGCGAGGATGGTGGTGACGGCGAGCGGGTGTGTGATGTACGGGTCGCCGCTCTTGCGCTTCTGGCCGCGGTGCCAGCGTTCGGCGACCTGGTAGGCGCTCTCGATCTGGCGGAGCGTGGAGTTCTCGATCTTGGGGTCGTTGCCGCGCACTATCCGCAGCAGCGGCTCCAGCACCGGGTTGTACGGGTTGGCGCGCTGGACACCGAGCCGGGCGAGCCGGGCGCGGACGCGGTTGGAGGAGCCGGAACGGGACGGCTGCCCGCTGTTGGGGCGGACCGCGGGGGCGGAGCGGTCGGGCGACGGAGGTCCCCCCGCGCGGGCGGAGCCGGGAGTGGGGGACGGTTTGGGGCGTGGCTGCTCGGGCTTCTCGGCGGCGGCGGCCTGGGCGTGCTGGACCGGCCCGCGCGGGTCGTTCTTCGCGTGGGGCGTGCTCGGCACGGGCTTGGCCGCGGCAGCCGAGCCGGACTCGGGCTTGTCTGCGGTCAGGTGCTGGGCCTCGTCTGCCAAGAGGACTCCTCGTACGCGATCCGGGTCCCCAGGTCAGGTTCCGGAGCCCCCATGGTAGCCATCCCGGGCGGGCGTATCTCCTTCGGACCGGTGTCCGGACCGCTTCCCGGGGAAACGCACGGGGCGGGCACCGGATTCCCCCGGTGCCCGCCCACGCGGTGTCCGTCGCGCCCGTCCCGCCTCGTGCGGAGCCGGGGAACGGCGTTCCGCGCCGTTCGTCAGATCGTGAGCAGTGCCTCCAGCGGAGCGCCGGCCAGGGCCGGTTCCACGCGTGCCCGGCCACCCAGGAAACCGAGCTCCATGAGCACGGCCAGGCCCACGACCTCGGCGCCCGCCCTACGGATGAGCTGGACCGACGCCTCGGCGGTGCCGCCGGTGGCGAGCACGTCGTCGATCACCAGGACGCGGTCGCCGGCGGCGAGGTCCTCGGCGTGCACCTCGATCTCGGCGGAGCCGTACTCCAGGTCGTACGCCTGGCTGAGCGTGGCTCCGGGGAGCTTGCCCGCCTTGCGTACGGGGATGAAGCCCAGGCCGGCGCGGACGGCGACCGGGGCACCGAGGATGAAACCGCGGGCCTCCAGGCCGACGACCTTGGTGGCGCCGGTGCGTCCGGCGATCTCGGCGAGGGCGTCGCTGAGGGCGCCGAACGCCGCCGGGTCGGCCAGGAGCGGGGTGATGTCCTTGAACATCACGCCCGGCTCCGGGTAGTCCGCCACGTCCCGGATGCGGCTCAGCAGCAGTGCGGAGACATCGGTGAGTTCGGTCATCGGCGCTTTCCCGAAGGTCGGCCGCGGCCGTGGCCGCGGGAGGCGGACTGGTCGCGGGGGCCGACGACTGCGGCAGCCGCGTCGTCCGGCCCGTCGTCGTGGCCGTCGCCGGGTACCCGGACCCGACTCGGCCCGTCGTCCGTTCCGGTGCCCTGGGCGCGCTTGGCCAGGACGCGCTTCTTCAGGGACTTCATCGACGGCTCGAGTTCCTTGAGGTCGGCGACGAGCGGGGTGGCGATGAAGATCGACGAGTAGGCGCCGGCGGCGAGGCCGACGAACAGGGACAGCGAGATGTCGTTCAGCATGCCGGCGCCGAGGACACCGCCACCGATGAACAGCAGGCCCGCCACCGGCAGCAGCGCGACCACCGTGGTGTTGACGGAACGGACCAGGGTGCCGTTGATGGAGCGGTTGGCGATCTCGCTGTAGGTCCAGCGGGACTGCTTGGTGATGTCCTTGGTCTGTTCCTTGAGGCTGTCGAACACCACGACCGTGTCGTAGAGCGAATAGCCGAGGATGGTCAGCAGACCGATCACCGTGCCCGGTGTGACCTCGAAGCCCACGAGGGCGTAGACGCCGACGGTGATGGTGATGTCGTGGATCAGCGCGATGAACGCGGCGAGGGCCATGCGCCACTCGAAGGCGATCGCCAGATAGATCACGACCAGGACCAGGAAGATGCCGAGGCCCTGCCAGGCCTTGTTGGCGATCTGTTCGCCCCAGCTGGGTCCGACCAGGTCGGCGTTGATCTGCTCCGCCTCGACGCCCAGGTCCTCGGAGAGCGCCGTCTTGATCCTGTCCGAGGTGCTGGTGTCGATGGCCGCGATCTGGATGCGCAGGCTGCCGTCACCGAGCTTCTGGACGATGGCGTCGTGGCCGGAGGCCTCTTCCGCGTACTCCTCGGCCTGGGAGACCGAGGCGCTCATGTTCTTCGGGGTGGTGAAGACCGCCCCGCCCTGGAACTCGATGCCCATGTGCAGGCCGCGTACCGCCAGGCCGGCGATGGCCAGGACGGTGATCAGGATGGAGACGCCGTACCAGAGCTTGCGGTTCTTGATGAAGTCGTAGCCGACCTCACCGTGGTGCAGCCGGGCGCCGAGCTGTCCGAGCTTCGACATCTCTCACGCCTCCTTCGTCTGGGCGGGGGCGGAGTGGCGTCGGGTGCGGCGGATCGGGGGCTTCGCCCCGAGCGCCTTCGGGTCCAGGCCCGACCACTTGTGGCCGCCGGCGAAGAACTTCCGGCGGGCCATCAGGGTCAGGAGCGGCTTGGTGAACAGGAACACCACCACGACGTCGAGCAGCGTGGTCAGGCCGAGCGTGAACGCGAAGCCCTGGACCTTGCCGACGGAGACGACGAAGAGCACCGCGGCGGCGAGGAAGGACACGAAGTCGGAGACCAGGATGGTGCGTCGGGCGCGCGGCCAGGCACGCTCCACGGCGGTGCGCAGGACGCGTCCCTCGCGGATCTCGTCCCGCACCCGTTCGAAGTACACGATGAACGAGTCCGCCGTGATGCCGATCGCGACGATGGCGCCGCAGACGGCCGGCAGGTTCAGCGCGAAGCCGATGGTCGGGCCGAGCAGCGCCATGATCACGTAGGTGAGGGAGGCGGACACCAGCAGCGAGATGATGGCGATGAACGACAGACCGCGGTAGTAGAGCAGCAGGTACAGGACGACCAGGGCGATGCCGATCGCGCCGGCGATCAGGCCGGCCTCGAGCTGCTCGCCGCCGAGCGCGGCGGTGACGGTGGTGACGCTGTCCTCGCGGAACGTCAGCGGCAGGGCGCCGTAGGACAGCATGTTGGCGAGTTCCTCGGACGACTTCTGGGTGAAGTTGCCGGAGATCTCCGCGTTGCCGCCGGTGAGGGCCTGGCTGACGTACGGGTCGGAGACGACCTCGTTGTCCAGGACGATGGCGAACTGGTTCTGCGGGGACGGGTTCTGGGCGAGCCGGCCGGTGACGTCGGCGAACTTCTTGCTGCCCTCGTCCGTGAAGTCCATGGTGACGGTCCAGCCGGCACCGGTCTGCGTGTTGAGGATCGCCTGGGCGTCGTCGACGTCCGTGCCGTCGACGGCGGCGGGGCCGAGGATGTACTTCTGCCACTGGCCCTGGGAGTTCTGGCCGCAGGCCACGGTCGAGTCGGTGGCCTTGGTGCCGTCCCCGGCGGTGGCGCGGACGCTCGCCTTGGTGCAGTCGAGCGCGGCGTACTGGGCCTGGAGCTCGTTGTCGGTCTCGGCGGCGCCGTCCGCCGCGGGTGCGGAGGGGCCGGTCCCGGCCTCGGCCGGACCACTGGCGGTCGCGGACGGGGTGGGGTCGGCCTTCAGGGCCTCGGTGACCGCACGGCCCTGGGTGGTGGCGCTCGCCGACGGGCTGGTGGAGGCGGACGGAGACCCCTCGTCGGTGGTCCCGTCCGCGGCCTCCTCGCTCGCGCCGTCGGTGGCCTTGTCCCCCTCGGTGTCCTCGGCGGATGTGTCACCGGTGGCGCTCGGCGTGGGAGCGGCACCGCCCGCGGCGAGCTCGGTGGCGACGACCGGACGGAAGTAGAGCTTGGCGGTGGTGCCGACCTGTTCCCGGGCCTGTTCGGAGTTGGTGCCCTTGGGGATGTTGACGATGATGTTGCGGTCGCCCTGCGTCTGGACCTCGGCCTCGGAGACACCGAGGCCGTTGACGCGACGCTCCATGATGGAGACCGCGGTCGCCATGTTGGTCGGGTTGATCGCGGATTCCTGGCCGGCCTCGGGGACGGCCGCCAGCGTGATGCTGGTGCCGCCGGCGAGGTCGATGCCCAGACGCGGAGTGGTGTGCCCCGAGGCGAACATTCCCCCGGTGAGCGCCACGATGGCGATCAGGATCAGGGCCAGCGAGCGCCACGGTTTGCTCGTGGCGCTCGCGTTGCGTCCCTTTTTGAGTGCTGCCACCTTCTCGTACTCCCTCTCGGGCCGCCTCGCACTCGGTCGAAGGGCGGGCGGCCATGACATGGTCTCGGGGTGTCGCGCGAGCTGGGCATGTCCCGGGGCGCGCGGGCCGTGCTGCCCGCGCACCCCGGGACACGACTACTTCGCCTCGGAACCGCCGTCGGACTTCTTCGCCTGCTCGTCCGTCTTCGCCTTGTCCGCGGCGTCGGCGGGCTCTGCGTCGGCGGTGTCGGCGGGCGCTTCGGCCGTGCCGGCCGTGTCCTTCTTGCCGAAATCGACCGGTGCGTCGTCGGAGGCGGAGGCGGCGGAGTCGTCGGGCTCGGTGAGGGAGGAGGCGTCGTCGGGGACACCATCGGCGTCGGACTTCAGGTCGTGCTCGATGCCGTGAACGATGCGGTTGTACTCGTCGTCGGTCAGGACGGCACCGATGGAGTTCTTCGCGAACAGCAGCTCCACGCCGGGGCCGGCGTCGAGGAGAACCGTGTCGTCACCGACCTCCTTCACCGTGGCGTACATGCCCCCGATCGTGCGGACACCGGAACCCGGCTGCATCTGGTTCCGCATGTCGATGGCCTGCTGCTGCTTCTTCTTGGCCGACCGGGTCATCAGGAACATGGCCCCGATGAGCACAATGAACGGGAGGAGGGTCAGGAGACTCACGGGTCGGACTTCCTTCACACGACCGCGATGGTGAACGGCCTGATGGTTGGGGGTATGTGATGCCGCCGACAAGGGTGGCACCGGCGGAGTCTAGGCGAGTTGGCGCGCAGGGAACAACGCTCAGCATGGCACCGGGGTTCCTGGCGTGGCCAGTGCCGTCCGCCTCACGCCCCGAACAGGTCCCGTTGTCCGTTTCCGGCGGCCCGGGAGCCGGGCGGGGCAAGGCCGAGATGCGCCCAGGCAGCCGGCGTGGCGACCCGGCCGCGCGGGGTACGGGCGAGCAGCCCCTCCCGTACGAGGAAGGGTTCGGCGACCTCCTCGACGGTCTCCCGTTCCTCCCCCACCGCGACGGCGAGCGTGGACAGGCCGACGGGGCCGCCGCCGAACAGCTTGAGCAGGGCCTCCAGCACCGCCCGGTCGAGCCGGTCGAGGCCGCGGGCGTCGACCTCGTAGACCGCGAGGGCCGCCTCGGCGATCTCCCTGGTGATCCGCCCGTCGGCCTTGACCTGCGCGTAGTCGCGCACGCGGCGCAGCAGGCGGTTGGCGATGCGGGGCGTGCCGCGCGACCGGCCGGCGATCTCGGCGGCGCCGTCGTCCTCCATCCCCACGTCCAGGAGGCTCGCCGAGCGGTGGACGACCCGCTCCAGCTCGGTGGGCTCGTAGAACTCCATGTGCGCGGTGAAGCCGAAGCGGTCACGCAGCGGGGGCGGCAGCAGGCCCGCCCGGGTGGTGGCGCCGACCAGGGTGAAGGGCGGCAGTTCGAGGGGGATGGCGGTGGCGCCGGGGCCCTTGCCGACGATGACGTCGACGCGGAAGTCCTCCATCGCCATGTAGAGCATCTCCTCGGCGGGCCGGGACATGCGGTGGATCTCGTCGAGGAAGAGGACCTCGCCCTCCTGGAGGGAGGACAGGATCGCGGCGAGGTCGCCGGCGTGCTGGATGGCCGGTCCCGAGGTGATGCGGAGGGGGGCTTCCATCTCGGCCGCGATGATCATGGAGAGGGTGGTCTTGCCGAGGCCGGGGGCGCCGGAGAGCAGCACGTGGTCGGCGGTGGCGCCGCGCGCGCGTGCGGCGCGCAGCACGAGGTCGAGCTGCTCACGGACCTTCTCCTGGCCGATGAACTCGTCCAGGTCCTTGGGCCGCAGGGCGGCCTCGACGGCCTGGTCCTCCCCGTCGGCGACGGATCCCACCAGCCGCTCGGCGGCCGTGGGGTCGGTCGTGTCGTCCCAGTTCACTGAAGTCTCCTAGCCGGGCGGGGCGGCGGGCGGTACGAGGGATGGGGATACGGAGCTTGCGGGGGCAGCGGGGGCCAGGGGGTGTCTGACACATGCCCGCGGCGTCACGACGCCCGGCACGCACGCTCGCCGCGTCGCCGAAACGCCCCCGTGGCTCCTCCCCCCGCTCTCGGCTTCGCCCGAGCGGGGGGACCCCCGTCGAGGACGCCCCGGCGCCTTGCGATCGCACGTGCCGGGCGCCGCTCCTTCTCCCGCGCTCATGTGTTCAGACATCCCCTAGCGGGCGCGGTTCAGGGTCTGCAGGGCCGCCCGCAGCAGCGCGCCCACCTGGGGTGTGCCCTCGGCCGCCTCGGCCTGGGGGGTGACGGCGGCGACCGCTTCCTCGGCCTCGCGCGTCGCGTAGCCGAGGCCGATCAGGGCGGCGTGCAGCTGGTCGCGCCAGCCCGCGGCGGCGGGGCTCGCCGCGTCCGCCGCGCCCGCCGGCGCGCCGAGGCGGTCCTTCAGCTCCAGAAGCAGCTTCTGGGCACCCTTCTTGCCGATGCCGGGGACGGCGGTGAGCGCCTTCTCGTCGGCGGTCGCGACGGCCCGGCGCAGCGCGTCCGGGGGGTGCACGGCCAGCATGGCCTGGGCGAGGCGGGGGCCGACACCGCTGGCGGTCTGCAGCAGGACGAAGGTCTGCCGCTCGTCGTCGTCCGCGAAGCCGTAGAGGGTGAGCGAGTCCTCGCGCACGACGAGGGAGGTGGCGAGCCGGGCCGTCTGGCCGACGCGCAGCGTGGAGAGCGTGTTCGGCGTGCACTGGACGGCCATGCCGACACCGCCGACCTCGACGACCGCGACGTCGGGTGCGAGTGCGGCGACGGTGCCGCTGACGAAGGCGATCATGCGGTGCGCCCCTTCAATGGGTCGGGCGATGGGCTGGGTGACGGGTGCGGTGCTGTGGATGTTCTCGGGCCGGACGCCCTCGATGCGGCCGTGCGCGCGGCAGGCGTGCGCGGGGCGGTGCGCGAGGCGTGCAGGGCGGCGGCCTGCTGGAGCCGGTTCTGCGCGGGGGCCCGCCAGATGTGGCAGATGGCGAGGGCGAGGGCGTCG
The DNA here is from genome assembly GCF_000829695.1 of Streptomyces sp. NBRC 110035. Taxonomy (GTDB): domain Bacteria; phylum Actinomycetota; class Actinomycetes; order Streptomycetales; family Streptomycetaceae; genus Streptomyces. The sequence goes on from NZ_BBNN01000037.1 coordinate 131,448, forward strand.
GCCGCGTCGGCGGGCTTCGGAGGCGCGTCGAGCCGCAGCAGGCGGGTGACCATCGCACCGACCTGGGCCTTGTCCGCACGCCCGGAACCGGTCACGGCCGCCTTGACCTCGCTCGGGGTGTACAGGGCGACCGGGATCCCGCGGCGGGAGGCGCACAGCAGGGCGACGGCGCTCGCCTGGGCGGTGCCCATCACCGTACGGACGTTGTGCTGGCTGAAGACGCGCTCGACGGCGACGAACTCCGGCCGGTGTTCGTCCAGCCACCGCTCGAGGCCCTGTTCGACGGCGACGAGACGGTGCCCGAGGTCGGCGTCGGCGGACGTGCGCACGACACCCACGCCGAGCATGGTCAACGGCCGCCCGGCGACCCCTTCGACCACCCCGACACCGCATCTCGTCAGTCCCGGGTCCACCCCCAGCACGCGCACCCTGCACCCCTTTTCGCGGCTGCCCCGCCGCCGCTCTCGCGGACCTGGTTGATCGCCGTCGGGGTTCCTCAATCGATGGTTGCGGTCCGGCGGACGGTGATCCTTGGCGTGTGCCAGGCTAACGGCTGCCACTGACAGGAGCGGCGGGCCGGTGGGGACGTGTCCCCACCGGCCCGTCGGCATCCTCGTGCACGCGGCGGTGCTACGCCTCGACCTTCTCCATGACCTCGTCGCTCACGTCGAAGTTGGCGAAGACGTTCTGCACGTCGTCGCTGTCCTCCAGTACGTCGATGAGCTTGAAGATCTTCTTGGCGCCCTCCTCGTCCAGCTCGACCTGCATGGTCGGGACGAAGTTGGCCTCGGCGGAGTCGTAGTCGATCCCGGCGTCCTGCAGAGCGGTGCGGACCTCGACCAGGTCGGTGGCCTCGCTGAGCACCTCGAAGGACTCGCCGAGGTCGTTGACCTCCTCGGCGCCCGCGTCCAGGACGGCGGCCAGGACGTCGTCCTCGGTCAGCTCGCCCTTGGGAACGATGACGACACCCTTGCGGTTGAACAGGTACGACACCGAGCCCGGGTCGGCCATCGAGCCGCCGTTGCGGGTCATCGCGACGCGCACGTCGGAGGCCGCGCGGTTGCGGTTGTCGGTGAGGCACTCGATGAGCACCGCGACGCCGTTCGGACCGTAGCCCTCGTACATGATCGTCTCGTAGTCGGCGCCACCGGCCTCGAGACCGCCGCCGCGCTTGATGGCGGAGTCGATGTTCTTGTTCGGCACCGACTGCTTCTTGGCCTTCTGGACGGCGTCGTAGAGGGTCGGGTTGCCCTCCAGATCGACACCGCCCATCCGCGCGGCGACCTCGATGTTCTTGATCAGCTTCGCGAAGAGTTTGCCGCGCTTGGCGTCGATCACGGCCTTCTTGTGCTTCGTCGTGGCCCATTTAGAGTGGCCGGACATCTGCCTGTCTCCTTCGCGTAACCCATCTCTGCAACGAACGCAGGAATCCTACAAGGGCCCGGTCCGACATTTCCCGTCGTCCGCCCGCCGGGGCGGGTGGACGACGTCGGACCGCGCGCTACGGGGAGCCGGCCGCCCCGTGTCCGCGCACCATGTCGACGAACAGACCGTGCACCCGGTGGTCGCCTGTCAGTTCCGGGTGGAACGACGTGGCCAGCGCGTTGCCCTGGCGGACGGCGACGATGTGACCGTCGTGCTCGGCGATCACCTCCGCGCCGGCGCCGACGGACTCGACCCAGGGAGCGCGGATGAAGACCCCGTGCACGGGGCCGCCCGCGATGCCCCGGACGTCGACCGCCGCCTCGAACGACTCGTTCTGCCGCCCGAACGCGTTGCGGCGCACGATCATGTCGACGCCGCCCACGGTCTCCTGACCGGAGCGCGGGTCGAGGATCTTGTCGGCGAGCAGGATCATCCCGGCGCACGTTCCGTAGACCGGCATGCCGCCGCGCACACGTGCGCGCAGAGGCCCCATCAGGCCGAACAGGACGGCAAGCTTGGAGATGGTGGTGGACTCGCCGCCGGGAAGGACCAGGCCGTCGACCTCCGCGAGTTCCTCCGGGCGCCGCACCGGCCTGGCGACGGCGCCGGCCGCGGCCAGGGCGACGAGGTGCTCCCGTACGTCGCCCTGGAGGGCCAGGACACCGATGACGCTGTCGCTCATGCCCCGGGCCTACCAGCCGCGGTTGGCGTAGCGCTCGGCCTCGGGGAGGGTGTCGCAGTTGATGCCGACCATGGCCTCGCCGAGGTTGCGGGACGCCTCCGCGATCACCTTGGGGTCGTCGAAGAAGGTGGTCGCCCTGACGATGGCGGCCGCCCGCTTGGCCGGGTCGCCCGACTTGAAGATGCCGGAGCCGACGAAGACACCCTCGGCCCCGAGCTGACGCATCAGAGCGGCGTCGGCGGGGGTGGCGACACCGCCGGCGGAGAACAGCACGACCGGCAGCTTGCCCAGTTCGGCGACCTCCTTGACCAGCTCGTAGGGGGCGCGCAGCTCCTTGGCGGCGGCGTACAGCTCGTGGTTGTCGAAGCCGCGCAGCCGGGCGATCCCGTTCTTGATCTGACGCAGGTGGCGGACCGCCTCGACGACGTTGCCGGTGCCGGCCTCACCCTTGGAGCGGATCATCGCGGCGCCCTCGGCGATGCGGCGCAGGGCCTCGCCGAGGTTGGTGGCACCGCAGACGAAGGGAGTGGTGAACGACCACTTGTCGGAGTGGTTGACCTCGTCGGCCGGGGTGAGGACCTCGGACTCGTCGATGTAGTCGACGCCGAGCGACTGCAGCACCTGTGCCTCGACGAAGTGGCCGATTCGGGACTTGGCCATGACCGGGATGGAGACGGCCTCGACGATGCCCTCGATCATGTCCGGATCGGACATACGGGCCACACCGCCGTCCTTGCGGATGTCGGCGGGGACGCGCTCCAGGGCCATGACGGCGACGGCACCCGCGTCCTCGGCGATCCTGGCCTGCTCCGGCGTGACGACGTCCATGATCACGCCGCCCTTGAGCTGCTCGGCCATGCCGCGCTTCACACGGGCGGTGCCGGTCTCGGGACCCTGGTTTTCGGAGAGCGTGCTGGACACGAGTGACCTCACTGATGGCGAAGAGGGGGTTTCTGCAGCACTGAGGAAACGTGAACGGGCCAGTCCACAGCAAGAGCCAATGCAGGGGCGGTGGATCGTTCTGGGCCGAGCTCCCGGCCCGGCGGCCGGTGCGGGCCCCGGTGAGTGCCTCCGGTAGGTGCCTCCGGTAGGTGCCTCCGGTGAGTGCTGCCGGTCAGGCCGCACGTTCGATCAGGGCGGCCGGGGGTTCGTCGTCCATTTCGAACGCCATGGGGAACGGCGCGTGGCCCGCCAGCCGGAACCAGCGCACCTTGCGGTGTCGGCGCAGGGCGCGCGCGGCCCGTACGGCGTCGTTGTGGAAGCGGCGGGCCATGGGCACTCTGCGGACCGCCTCGGCGAGTTCCAGGGCCGCTTCCTCTCCCCCGGGCGCTTCCCTGACCGCGTCCACCTGCTGCGACTCGGCGAAGACGGCCCGCAGCGCCTGGGTCAGTTCGCTCTCGGCGACCTCCCGCTGCTCCTCCACCGCCTGCCGCGCGGCGTGCGCGGCCTCGTAGAGCACGATCGAGGCGGCGGGGTCGAGCACCCCCGAGGTGGCCAGTTCCTGGGCCACGGAGGCACGGCGCAGCAACTGCGCGTCCAGGGCGGCACGGGCGGCGTCGATCCGGGCGTGCAGCCGGTCCAGCCGCCCCGCCGTCCAGCTCAGGTAGAGGCCGATCACGACGAGGGCGACAAGGATCCAGATCAGGGTTGCGGTCACGGGCGGCAAGGCTACCGGGGTGCACCGCCGGGGTTCGCCGGGTCCCCGGGCGTGGACGACGGTGCCGGTGGAGGACCGCTCGCCGAAGCCGCCGTCGCCGCGGACTGCGCCGTCACTCCCGCGCCGGGCCGAAGCGCGCCCACAGCCCCGTCGTCCGCTCGTCGGCCGCCACCGCCGCGGCTCCGGCGGTCACCGTCTCGTAGACGGACATGATGTCCGCGCCGACGGTCGACCAGTCGAAACGGCGGACGTGGGCGCTGCCCCGCTCGCGCAGCTTCGCGCGCCGTTCCGGGTCCCCCAGGAGGCGTACCGCGGCCTCGGCGAGCGCGTCGGCGTCCTCGTTGGGGAACAGTTCGCCGGCTGCGCCCCGGTCGAGGACCTGGGCGAAGGCGTCCAGGTCGGAGGCGAGCACCGGCGCGCCCGCGGACATCGCCTCGACCAGGATGATGCCGAAGCTCTCGCCGCCGGTGTTGGGTGCCACGTACAGGTCGACGCTGCGCAGGAAGCGGGCCTTGTCCTCGTCGCTGACCATGCCGAGGAACTCGACCCGGGAACGGAGTTCGGCGGGCAGGGTGCGCACCGCCTCCTTCTCGTCGCCGCGTCCCGCGACCAGCAGCCGTGTCCGCGGGCGGACGGCGAGGATCTTCGGCAGGGCGCGCATCAGCACCGGCAGGCCCTTGCGGGGCTCGTCGATGCGGCCGATGAAGCCGATCGTGTCGCCCTGCCAGTTCGGCTCGGGCTCGGCGCGGGCGAAGAAGTCGACGTCCACTCCGTTCGGGATCACCACGGCGTCGCCGCCGAGGTGTTCGACGAGCGTGCGTCGGGCGTACTCGCTCACCGCGATCCGCGCGCTGATCTTCTCCAGTGCCGCCTGCAGGATGGAGTAGGCGGCGACCATGGCCCTGGAGCGCGGGTTGGACGTGTGGAAGGTCGCGACGATGGGCCCCCGGGCCGCCCAGCAGGCCAGCAGGCCGAGCGAGGGAGAGGTCGGCTCGTGGATGTGGATCACGTCGAAGGCGCCCTCGTGCAGCCAGCGCCGCACCCGGGCCGCCGACAGGAAGCCGAAGTTGAGCCGGGCCACCGAGCCGTTGTACGGCACCGGCACCGCGCGGCCGGCCGAGACGACGTACGGCGGCAGCGGGGTGTCGTCGTCGGCCGGGGCGAGGACGGACACCTCGTGACCCTGGCGGATGAAGTACTCGGCCAGGTCCCGGATGTGGAACTGGACGCCGCCCGGCACGTCCCAGGAGTACGGGCAGACGATGCCGATCCTCACGGGGTCCCCTTCCGGGCGTCCTCGTCGGGGTCCCGCGCGGGATCGAGATCCTTGAGCCACAAGCGCTGCAGCATGTGCCAGTCCTCCGGGTGGTCGGCGATGCCCGTGGCGAAGGCGTCGGCCAGCGCCTGTGTCATGACGGACGTCTTCTCGGCCCGCGTACCTGACGTCGGAACCGGGACCGCCGGATGGACCCGGCCCCGCATCACGGGCGAGTCGTCGTACCAGAACGTCGCCGGCAGCAGCAGCGCCCCTGTGTGCTGGGCGAGCAGGGCGGGGCCGCCCGGCATCCGCGCGGTCTCGCCGAAGAACTCGACCTCCACGCCGGAGGCCGACAGATCGCGGTCGGCGACCAGGCAGACCAGTCCCCCGTCGCGCAGCCGCCGGGCCAGCGTGCCGAACGCGCTGCCGCCGCTGTGCGGGAGCACCTCCATGCCGAGGCCCTCGCGGTAGGCGACGAACCGGTCGTACAGCGTCTCCGGCTTCAGGCGCTCGGCGACGGTGGTGAACGGGATGCCGAGCCCGGTGGTGGCCCAGGCTCCGGCGAGATCCCAGTTGGCGAGGTGCGGCAGCGCGAGGACGACGCCCTTGCCGGCCGCCATGCCGTCGGTCACATGGTGGATGTCCTTGATGTCGATGCCGTTCGCGATGCGCTCCGGGCTCCAGGCGGGCAGCCGGAAGGACTCCATCCAGTACCTCAGGTACGAACGCATGCCCGCGCGGGACAGTTCGGCGAGCCGCTCGGGGCTCGCGCCCGGCACCACGCGCGCGTAGTTGCTCTCCAGCCGCAGCACGCCCTGGCCGCGCCGCTTCCAGGCGATGTCGGCGATGGTCCGGCCGAGCCGCACGGCGACGGGTTCGGGCAGCTTCTTGACGGTGGCCCAGCCGGCGCCGTACAGGGCGTCGCTCAGGCGGTCCTGCACGCTCACTTCGCGGCCCCGCTCCCGCGGGCCTCCTGCTCTCCTGCGGCCTCCTGTCCCTGGGCGGCCTCCGCCTCGGCGGACTCCCGGCGCACCGTGACGACCCGCTGGATCAGCGTGATCAGGCTGCCGACGGCGACGATCCACAGGGCGACCGGCAGCAGGTACTGGATGCCGGGCACACCGAACGCGTGCAGGCCCGCCAGGCCGGCCGCGACCAGGGAGACGACGAGCCGCTCGGCCCGCTCGATCAGCCCGTTCACGGCCACCGGCAGTCCGATCGACTCGCCGCGCGCCTTGGTGTACGACACCACCTGGCCGCTGGCCAGGCAGAAGATCGACACGGCACACAGGACGAGGTCGTCGCCGCCGCCCGCGTACCACAGGGCGAAGCCGCCGAAGACGGCCCCGTCGGCGACCCGGTCGAGGGTGGAGTCGAGGAAGGCACCCCAGCGGCTGGAGCGGCCCAGCTGGCGGGCCATGTTGCCGTCGACGAGGTCGGAGAACACGAACAGCGTGATGACGACCGTGCCCCAGAAGAACTCGCCCATGGGGTAGAAGACCAGCGCGCCCGCGACCACACCGGCGGTGCCGATGAGCGTGACCGTGTCCGGGCTGACCCCCCGCCGGATGAGAAACGCGGCGAACGGTGTGAGGACACGCGTGAAGAATGCACGCGCGTACTTGTTCAGCATGGCCTTCCCGACGGTCGGTGTGGCCGCGTGGCCCCACTGGCCACCGGCTGGCCCATCGTAGTCACGCGCGCGCACGACCGGCGCCGGGTACCCGGGGATCCGGCACGGGGGACGGCCGGCGCGCGGATCCCCGTCCCGGGGCGGCGCCGGGAGGGAGAGCCCGTCCTTCGTATGGACGCACCGTGACGGGAGTGGAAAGCTCGAAGGACCGCGGGCGTCGCCGGAGCCGTCACCGCTCGGGGTGCCCCGGGCCGGACCCCGGGGAGGATTCCGCGAGTCCGCGCCCACAGTGACCTCACCGTGCACGGGAGGCAGGACCATGGGCGACAAGGCGCACACACACCCCGGAGCCGCCGGAAGGGCACAGGCGGCCGACCACCCCACGTCCGTACGCAATGTGGTGCTGGTCGGCCACTCCGGATCGGGCAAGACGACCTTGGTGGAGGCTCTCGCACTGACCGCGGGAGCGGTGAACCGGGCGGGCCGGGTGGAGGACGGCGGCACCGTCTCCGACTACGACGACATCGAGCACCGGCAGCAGCGCTCGGTGCAGCTCTCCCTGGTGCCCCTCGAATGGGACGGCATCAAGATCAATCTGTTGGACACTCCCGGATACGCCGACTTCGTCGGTGAACTCAGGGCCGGTCTGCGAGCGGCGGACGCGGCCCTCTTCGTCGTCTCGGCCTCCGACGGGGTGGACGGCTCGACCCGCATGGTGTGGGACGAGTGCGCGGCCGTCGGCATGCCGCGGGCCATCGTCGTCACGCACCTGGAGGCGGCCCGCGCGGACTTCACCGAGATGACGCGCGTGTGCGCGCAGACCTTCGGCGGGGACGACCCCGACGCCGTGCTGCCGCTGTACCTGCCGCTGCACGGCCCGGAGGGGCCCGACGGGCACGCGCCCGTGACAGGCCTGATCGGGCTGCTGACGCAGAAACTGTTCGACTACTCCTCCGGCGAACGCGAGGAGCACGAGCCCGACCCGGACCGGCTGCCGCTGATCGAGGAGGCCCGCAACCGGCTGATCGAGGGGATCATCGCGGAGAGCGAGGACGAGACCCTCATGGACCGCTACCTCGGCGGCGAGCCGTGCGACGTCAGGACCCTGGTCGAGGACCTGGAGAAGGCCGTCGCGCGCGGCGTGTTCTTCCCCGTCCTGGCCGCCGCCCCCGCGGCCGGGGGCGGCGGCCAGGGTCTCGGCACGGTCGAACTGCTCGGGCTGATCACCGGCGGTTTCCCGACCCCGCCGGAACACGGCACACCGCGGGTGACCACGGTCGACGGCGCACCGCGCGAGCTGAAGCCGTGCGACCCCGACGCCCCGCTGGTCGCCGAGGTCGTCAAGACCTCGTCCGACCCGTACGTCGGGCGGCTCTCGCTGGTCCGGCTGTTCTCCGGCACCCTGCGCGCCGACCAGACGGTGCACGTCTCGGGACACGGACTGGCCGACCGGGGCCACGAGGACCACGACGTCGACGAACGGATCGGTGCCCTGTCCACACCGTTCGGCAAGCAGCAGCGCCCGGTGTCCCACGTCATCGCGGGCGATCTCGCGTGCGTGGCGAAGCTGGGCCGCGCGGAGACCGGGGACACCCTGTCCGCCACGGACGACCCCCTCCTGGTGGAACCCTGGGAGATGCCCGACCCGTTGCTGCCCCTGGCCATCCGGGCGCACAGCAAGCCGGACGAGGACAAGCTCTCGCAGGGGCTGGCCCGCCTCGTCGCGGAGGACCCCACGATGCGACTGGAGCACAACCAGGACACCCACCAGGTGGTCCTGTGGTGCCTGGGCGAGGCCCACGCGGACGTGGCCCTGGAGCGGCTGCGCGGCCGGTACGGCGTCCAGGTGGACGTCGTGGCCCACCGGGTGCCGCTGCGCGAGACGTTCGGCTCCAGGGCCTCGGGGCGCGGACGGCACGTCAAGCAGTCCGGCGGGCACGGGCAGTTCGCCATCTGTGAGATCGACGTGGAGCCGCTCCCGGGCGGTTCGGGCGTCGAGTTCGTGGACAAGGTCGTCGGCGGCGCGGTGCCGCGGCAGTTCATCCCGTCCGTCGAGAAGGGCGTACGGGCGCAGGCCGCCAGAGGAGTCGCGGCCGGTCACCCGCTGACCGACGTACGGGTGACGCTGCGGGACGGCAAGGCCCACTCGGTGGACTCCTCCGACGCGGCCTTCCAGACGGCCGGCGCGCTGGCGCTGCGGGAGGCGGCCGCGGACGCGCGGATCCATCTCCTGGAGCCGGTGGCCGAGGTGAGCGTGCTGGTCGGTGACGACTACGTGGGCCCGGTGATGAGTGATCTGTCCGGCCGGCGCGGCCGGGTACTCGGCACCGAGCAGTCGCCGGGTGGCCGCACCCTCGTCCGGGCGGAGGTCCCGGAGATCGAGATCGGCCGGTACGGCGTCGACCTGCGGTCGCTCTCGCACGGCACCGCGCACTTCAGCCGCCGGTACGTGCGGCACGAGCCGATGCCGGCGCAGGTCGCCGAGCGGGTCCGGGAGGGGGCTCTCAGCGCCTGACCACGCACTGCGGACGGCAGCCGGCCGGCGAGCGGACGGCGCCTCCCCACGCCCCGGAGGGGGCACCGGCCGCTCGCCGGCCGGCTCCGGCAGCCCCGCGGGCGCCCGCGCACCACCGCGCCCGGACACGCACCCGGCAGCCGCGGAATGCGCCCCCGAAGAGGCCGCGCTTCGTACCGGCGGGCGGCTTTCGGCAGTCCACCGACGGACGCCGGTGGCTGCGGATACCCTGAAGACCAGTTCAACAGGTGTGCGCGGCAAGGAAGTCGGGAAGGCCGCAAGACGACAGTCGCGGCGATCGGGGGCGGGAATGACCGTTGAAGGCGGTTACGCGGAATTCTTCGGTCCGCAGGTGCCGAGCACCGGCGGCGAGGGGCAGACCCCGACGTTCGCGCTGGCCTCGGCCGCCTACCGGGACAACGAGGCCGACGAGATACTCAAGGCCAACAGCGAGTGGCACAAGTCGTCCGTCGGCAAACCCCGGATCGCGCTGTTCCGGCCGAACCTGGGCGAGGCGTTCTCCCGGGCGATCATCGACCGGATGCTGGGTTCCGGGCGGGCACCGCTCATCCAGTCCTTCGGCACCCAGCCGCAGGTGGTGGTGGAGCACAGCCTCGCGGCCCACCGCATCCGCAGGGAGCGGGACAACTGGCTGAGCGCCGTGATGGTGCTGTGCGGCCTGCTGTTCCTGCCCGGACTGCTGGTCTGGCTGCTGGTCTTCCAGATCCGTACCACCATCGCCAGGCGCGAGGACAAGCGGGCCGGCGCGCTCGCCACCGTCCTGCTGGTCGCGATGGGGCTCCTCGCCGCGCTCTTCCTGCTCCGGATGCCCTTCGACGGATTCTGGGGCTGGTACGCGCGCGCCTGTGTCGTCGCCCCGGTGATCGGCTGGTTCTGGGCCAAGCGGATCTGCGAGCGCACGGCACACGACCTCAGGGAGCGCTGGAGCAGCCTGCTCTCCGGCGGCAGTGTGGGCGCCAAGGTGCCCGAGGCGGTACCGAGCAGCCCCGGCGAGACGGCCGCCGAGCAGTTGCGTCAGTCGCTGGCCCGGCTCAGCGCCGAGCAGCAGTCCAACTCCGTGTTCTACGCCGGCCCCAAGGGGATACTCGGCATGGGCACGCGCTGGGGCAGCTGGCAGCTCGCCGAGGAACTGATCCCGATCGACCCGGACCGGGAGATCAACCCGTTCCGCAGCTGGGACGTCATCAGGGCCGTTCACGACCGGCTGCGCATGCTGGAGCGCGGCCCGCTGCACACCGGGGGCTTTCCCAAGCCGACGGTACGGCACTGGATCGTCACCCCCATCGGGGAGAACGCGGGAGCGGTGTCCCGGCCCGACGGCACCGACGTCGAGGCGTACCAGATCAAGTCGCACGCCATACAGGAGATCTGCAACAACCAGCAGTTCGGCGCGGGCGACCGGCACTACCTGGGCGTGCAGTGGACGCTGTGGGACGGTCAGTTGGTCCTCACCATGCTGATCACGGTGACGGTGCTGCACGAGACGCTGCGCATCGAGGTCACCGGTCATGCGCTGGGCCCGGTGCACCCCCTGTTCACCAGCAAGCCGGCGGCCAAGGAGAAGTCGGTCCAGAAATCGGTCAGGTTCTGGGAGACCCGGACGGTGAAGCTCCCGCTGGTCGACACCGACGAGGTGGTGCGTCTGGCCGCCCGCGCGCCGCTGACCTGGTATCCGCCGCTGCTCTACTGGCTGGGCGGCAAGCTCTCGCTGCCCGAGCCCTTCGGTCTGCGGCACGCCTGGGCGGACAAGCCGTGGCGGCACCGTTTCATGGCCGACGACGCGCTGCGCGCGGCCACGCCGGTCCTGCGGGCGGTGCACTCGGCGGCGATCAAGGTGCTGAAGGAGAACGGCGTGGACACGGAGAAGTTCGGTGCCCGGTCCTCGTCCCTCAGCGGGGCGGTCCAGGACGCGGCGCCCAAGAAGGCCGACGTGTACGACGCGTAGGCCTCCGGCGAGGGGCGGGGGGGCGGTCGTCCGGGCCGCTCCCTCGCCCGTTGCCGTACGGACGGATCAGGCCGCCGGCCAGGCCTCCGCGAGCATCTTCCGGGTGTCGCCCAGCAGTTGCGGCAGTACCTTGGTGTGGCCGACGACCGGCATGAAGTTGGTGTCGCCGCCCCAGCGGGGTACGACGTGCTGGTGCAGGTGCGCGGCGATGCCGGCGCCTGCGACCGCGCCCTGGTTCATGCCCAGATTGAAACCATGGGCCCCGGAGGCGCTGCGCAGCGCCGTCATGGCCTGCTTGGTGAGTTCCGCGAGCTCTGTGGTCTCCGCTTCCGTCAGGTCGGTGTAGTCGGCGACGTGGCGATAGGGCACGACCATGAGGTGGCCGCCGTTGTACGGGTAGAGGTTGAGTACCGCGTACACGTCCTCACCACGCCGAATGATCAACCCGTCCTCGTCGGACTTGGCCGGGATCGAGCAGAAGGGGCATCCGTCGTCGGCCCCGGGGCCGCTCGGCTTGTTCTCGCCCTGGATGTACGCCATCCGGTGGGGCGTCCACAGACGCTGGAACGCGTCCTGCGTGCCCACTCCGATCTGCTGCTCCGGCTCACTCGTCATGCGTGCAGCATATGGCGTCACCGTAGGGGTACGGCAAAGGCCCCCGGGGGCTCCCCCCGGGGGTCGATCCCCGCCTGCGCGGGGAGCACGCGCGCCGACGTCACGAGGACAAGGGCCACGGCGGGCCCTCCCCGCGTCGGCGGGCAGCGGCTCAGACCTGAGCCCGGCGCTCCACCACGTCAACGATCTCGGCGATCGCTTCGTCGCGGGGAATGCCGTTCTTCTGCGAACCGTCGCGATAGCGGAACGACACCGTGCCCGCGTTCATGTCGTCGTCGCCGACGATCACCATGAACGGCACCTTCTGCTTCTGGGCGTTTCTGATCTTCTTCTGCATGCGGTCCGAGGAGGAGTCCACCTCGATCCGCAGGCCCTGCTTCTTCGCGTCCGCGGTGAACTTCTCCAGGTACTCCACGTGGGCGTCGCCCACCGGGATACCCACCGCCTGCACCGGCGCCAGCCACGCCGGGAAGGCCCCCGCGTAGTGCTCCAGCAGCACCGCGAAGAACCGCTCGATCGAGCCGAACAGCGCGCGGTGGATCATGACCGGGCGGTTCTTGGAGCCGTCCGCGGCCGTGTACTCCAGGTCGAAGCGCTCCGGCAGGTTGAAGTCGAGCTGGATCGTCGACATCTGCCAGGTGCGGCCGATCGCGTCCCGGGTCTGGACGGAGATCTTCGGGCCGTAGAAGGCAGCGCCCCCGGGGTCCGCGACAAGCTCCAGGCCCTGCTTCTCGGCGACCTGGCGCAGCGTCTCGGTGGCCTCCTCCCAGACCTCGTCGCTGCCGACGAACTTCTCCGGGTCCTTGGTGGACAGCTCCAGGTAGAAGTCGGTCAGGCCGTAGTCGCGCAGCAGGTTCAGGACGAAGGCGAGGGTCTTGTCGAGCTCCTCGGACATCTGCTCGCGGGTGCAGTAGATGTGCGCGTCGTCCTGGGTGAACCCGCGGGCGCGGGTCAGACCGTGCACGACGCCCGACTTCTCGTAACGGTAGACCGTGCCGAACTCGAACAGCCTCAAGGGAAGTTCGCGGTACGACCGGCCGCGCGCGTCGAAGATCAGGTTGTGCATCGGGCAGTTCATGGGCTTGAGGTAGTAGTCCACGCCCTCGTCGAGCTGCATGGGCGGGTACATGCCGTCGGCGTACCAGTCCAGGTGGCCCGAGGTCTCGAAGAGCTTCCCCTTCGTCGCGTGCGGGGTGTAGACGAACTCGTAACCGGCCTCCTCGTGCTTGCGCCGCGAGTAGTCCTCCATGACCCGGCGGATGATGCCGCCCCTGGGGTGGAAGACGGCGAGGCCGGAGCCGATCTGCTCCGGGACGGAGAACAGGTCGAGCTCGCTGCCGAGCTTGCGGTGGTCGCGCTTCTCGGCCTCGGCGAGGAACTCCAGGTGTGCCTTCAGTTCGTCCTTGGTCGGCCAGGCGGTGCCGTAGATGCGCTGGAGCATGGGGTTCTTCTCGCTGCCGCGCCAGTAGGCGGCGGCGTTGCGCATCAGCTTGAACGCCGGGATGTTCCGGGTGGTCGGCAGGTGGGGGCCGCGGCAGAGGTCCTTCCAGCACAGCTCGCCGGTCTTGGCGTCGAGGTTGTCGTAGATCGTCAGCTCGCCCGCGCCGACCTCGACGTCCGCGCCGTCGTCGTGCGACGCGGATCCCTTGAGGCCGATCAGCTCGAGCTTGTACGGCTCGGCGGAGAGCTCCTCACGGGCGGCGTCGTCGGTCACCACGCGGCGGGAGAAGCGCTGACCGCGCTTCTGGATCTCCTGCATGCGCTTCTCGATGGCCTTGAGGTCCTCGGGCGTGAACGGCTTCTCCACGTCGAAGTCGTAGTAGAAGCCGTCCTTGACCGGCGGGCCGATGCCCAGCTTGGCCTCGGGGAACAGGTCCTGCACGGCCTGGGCCATGACGTGCGCGGCGGAGTGGCGCAGGATGTCGAGGCCGTCCGGGGAGGAGATCTCGACGGCTTCGACGACGTCGCCGTCCCCGACCTCGTGGGCGAGGTCCTTGAGCTCACCGGCCACGCGCGCGGCGACGACCGAGCGCTCGCCGGCGAAGAGCTCGGCGGCCGTGGTGCCCGTCGTCACCACGCGTTCTTCCCGCTCGGAATCGCGTTGGATGATCACACGGACGTCTGACACCGGTCTCTCCTGACTGAAGGCTGGGCTGCGGCGCCATACCTGAGCGCACGCATGGGTGCGATCGTACCGACCCGAACCGGTGCGGGTCGAAACCATTGCCCGCCGCCGTATCCGCCCGCGGTCGGCCTCCGTCTCCCTCACCGCCCCTCTCCCCGTCCGTCTCCCCGTCCGTCTCCCCGTCGAGGCGGTCGCCGTCGGCGCCGCAGGCCTCGCCGATGCGGGCTGCGGTTTCCGCGTCCCTCCGGAGTTCCTTCACCGGCCGGTCCCGCTCGGTCCCCTCGACCCGCGCCCGCGGTCCGGCCGGGTGGGCGTGGACGGCGGGGTCGGTGTCGGCGGTCTCCGGTCTCTCCCTGCGGCGTACGGCGCGAACGGCCCGGGTATCACCGGAGCGGGCAGTCGGCAGGATGCCGACTGCCGGTGGTGAGCGAGGGGTTGGTGGGGATGACGTGCTGGTACGAGGGGCCGCTGGCCGCCTTTGACACGGAGACGACGGGGGTGGACGTGGAGACCGACCGGATCGTGTCGGCCGCCGTCGTCGTGCAGGACGCCCCGGGCACCCGGCCGCGGGTCAGCCGCTGGCTGGTGAATCCGGGGGTGCCGGTGCCCGCCGCGGCGTCGGAGGTACACGGGCTGACGGATGATCACCTCCGGTTGCACGGCCGCTGGCCGGCGCCGGTGATGTACGAGGTGGCGCAGGAGCTGGCCGGGCAGGCGCGGGCGGGCCGCCCCCTGGTGGTGATGAACGCGCCGTTCGATCTCACCCTGCTGGACCGGGAGCTGCGCCGCCATCGGGCGATGCCGCTGAGCCGCTGGTTCGAGCGGACGCCGCTGCTGGTACTGGACCCGCGGGTCCTCGACAAGCATCTGGACCGCTACCGCAAGGGCCGCCGCACGCTCACCGACCTGTGCGCGCACTACGGCGTCGGACTGGAGGGCGCGCACGACGCGGCGGCGGACGCGGTGGCATCGCTGGAGGTCACCCGTGCGGTGGGCCGCCGCTTCGCGTCCCGCCTGGAGTGCCTGTCCCCCGGTGAGCTGCACACCCTGCAGGCGGTGTGGCACGCGGGCCAGGCCCGTGGCCTTCAGGCCTGGTTCGCCCGCAACGGCACCCCGGAGGCGGTCGACCCTGCCTGGCCCGTGCGCCCGGACCTGCGGGCGGCGGCGTGAGGCAACCGCGCCGGGCGGGTGACGCCGGTGGCCGGTGGCTCCGGACACGAAGAAGCCGGTCCGCCTGGGCGGACCGGCTTTCCCGGTGGACCTCAGGCGCTCGTACTACAACACAAAGGTGCAGGTCAGCGCCCTGGAGGCGCTACTGCGTAAGCTACCCGACCTATCCGCCCCCGTACGACAGCAGCCCACGCGACGGCAGCCTGCCCGAGCGACACACCTCGGCGACGAGCAGATACAGCAGATACAGCAGATCATCGAGGGCTATGCAGGTGGGGCGACGGTCTACCAGCTTGGCGAGCGGTTCGGGATCAGCCGACAGAGGGTCGGCAAAATCCTCAAGCGCCATGGCGTCGAGATGCGGATGCGTGGGCTATCTGTGGAGCAGATCGACGAAGCAGTGCGGCTCTACCAGGCCGGCCAGTCACTGGCACGAATCGGTGAGCGGCTTGGCGTGGACGCTGGGACCGTGCGAGCACGGGTCGTTGAGCGAGGGATCCGGATGCGGGATGCGCAGGGGCGAGAGAGGTGAACCTGAGCGGCAGCCATCTCGCCCGATAGCGAAAACGGAACCTCAACATCCAAAGAGCGCCCGGCCACGGGGGGAGGCCGGGCGCTTCGAGCTGGATCCTAACCTCTGCGTTGATACTTCACCAGGTCAGTGGCGCTTCTCGGCGTCCAGCAGGGCCGTCACGAGAATCTGGAAGAACTCGACGTTCTTCGGCGACTTGATGCCGAGCCGCTGGGCGGCGAGCTGCACAGTCAGTGGGCGATCCTGGGGTAGCGTCGCCCTGCCTTCCAACACCCCAGCCATCCTGAGCAGTTCCTTCTGCGGTACATCCAGGGCTGTAGCCAAGGGCTTGAGGGGATCGGGCTGTATCTCGTACTCCCCGTTAAGGATCTTGGTTATGTCGGCTTCGGACATGCCTGCGGCCTCAGCGAGTTTGGCCTTGCCGTCTCCGCTCAAGACATAACCACGAGCGCCCGCTTTGCTGGCTACATAGCGCCCAAACGCCTTCGACTTGGGATTCTGGCGACTTGCCACTCCCCACCCCTTCCCTCACAGGAAGCAACAGAATGCCATCCATGCATCGTTTCCGATAGGGCGCAGACTGATCAGTTACCTACGAAGCTCGATCCATGCAGCCCTTACAGCGTTTACAGCTCGTTGCCGCCACGAGCGCGAAGAGGCACCATGCGGATTGGCTAGGGCTGCTCGTACGGCGGCTTCATCACGATCTACGGCATCGGCAGAGGTGATCAGGGCCAATAGCGCAAATGCTCGTAGACCAAGGGCTGCCGTCTCGCGACCTACTTCTTTCATAAAGCCGTGGGCGATGAGGTTACGAACGTTCATCCCCTCCCCGAGCAGGAAGGTTGCGAGGAACCGACTCCAGTCCGGATCAAAGTCGTTCTCTGTAAGCGGGTCGAGAAGGACTCCCAACCCAGGAAATTGACCGCTCCCGTCGCCGACTGCCGTTCGGTACAGGGGCTCGTTGAGCTCCAGTAGAAGGGCGCGAGCTGCCGCCTCAACCTTGGGGACTGCAAGATGGGCGCTGGCTTCAAACTCGCCCACCCAGTAAAGAATGAAAGCCTTCGCCAGGGCCTGCGCAAAGTCCGGGTGTACTCCCGACTCAACCAGTGACCCGTGCAGATCTTCGAACGACGGAATACCAAAACGCGTCCTGATGAGATCAAGAGCATCCGCAAGCACAAGCCCATGCAAGTGGATGTTCATGGTCTCGACACGGATGAGCTCTCGCTGGAAGACGTCATCGTCATCGCCAAGAACCCGCTTCGGTAGGTCGTTGTCACCGAACATAACAGTCGTAGCCAGCCTGCTAAACACAGACTGATTGAAAACTTCGCGTGCCGTACGTTCGTTAACCGCGAGCGTGCCGCTGGGCGAATCGGTATGAAACCAATACCCCAAGGCAGCAAGCCATGTGTCCGCACGCTCGAACGGGCGCAGATAGCTGCGGAACAGGACGTTCGGGATCTTAATCTCAGACTCTATTATCTTCCATTCCACGGGTGGTGCTGACTGAAGACGAGCGACCGCAACTCTCTCCAGCTCCGGAACGTTTAGCTGGCGCGCCCTCGTAGCCGCCTCACTAAGATGGTTCCTGACAATCATCGCATTGGTTGCCCGGTCAGCGTCGTTCAGATAGGCCGTTACCTCAACCTCACTAGCCTTCCGAATACGCGATTCGTCGCCCACGGCACGCCTGCGTACTAGTTTCGCAACCTGGGCGACGATACGCGTATCGGCGTACGCCAACAACGCCCGGTCGAGCAGATCATCTACCCTTGGATCCACCGGCTGAGCATTCTTCTTCCGCGGCACCGTCAGCGCATCCAGCAGCTCCACAAACACATGAGGGTTGTCTTGGCCCGCCAGTGCGTCCCGCACTGTATCGAACATGACGGAAGCTACTTGCCGCGCTAGTGGCACAAGGTTGACTGAGCGAGCCAGCGTCCATGCGCGAAGCAACGCATGGCTCTGCTCGGTCATCCGAAAGTCTCCGCCGACCAAATCAAGATAAGCATTCGCGGCCTTCTCAGCCGCATCGCGAGCATTAGCAAGGCGGAGGGTGAAGACAATATCGGCGCAGCGTGCCCGTGCCGCAGGATGTGTTACAGCGCCCCCTAG
>NZ_BBNN01000036.1:0-92439 GCF_000829695.1 Streptomyces sp. NBRC 110035
GGTGGACGTCACCGAGCAGCACCGGGCGGGCCTCGAGGCCGAGCGGGCCCGGCGCCGGCTCGCCGTCGTCGCCGACGCCTCGGCGCGGATCGGCACCACGCTCGACCTGGAGCGCACGGCGCGTGAGCTGGCCGAGGTGGCCGTACCGGAGCTGGCCGACGTGGCCGCCGTGGACCTGCTGGACACGGTGGTCCTGGGCCGCCGCAGCACCCTCGGTCCGGCCGAGTCGGCGGTGATCCGGGCACTGGCGGTCGAGGGCACGGGAGCCGGCTCGAGGGACGCCCTGCAAGCGGCCGCCCGGCCGGGCGAGGTGGCCCGCTACGCCCCGGACCGGTTCGTCACCGAGTGCGTACGAACCGCCCTGCCCGTGCTGGTGCCGCAGGTCAAGGACGAGGACCTGACCCGTATAGCCCGTTCTCCCCGGGCGGCCGAACTGCTGGGCCGGGCGGGTGTGCACTCGTATCTGGCCGTGCCGCTGATCGCGCACGGCGAGGTGCTGGGCGCGCTCGACCTCAAGCGCGCCGGCAACCCGCTGCCGTTCGGCGAGGACGATCTGCTGCTGGCCCGGGAGCTGGCCGCCCGCGCGGCGGTGCAGATCGACAACGCCCGCTGGTACCAGAGCGCCCGCGACGCCGCGCTCACCCTGCAGCGCAGCCTGCTGCCGAGCCACCCGCCCGTGACGGGCGGGCTCGAGGTCGCTTCCCGCTACCAGCCGGCGGGGGCCACCAGCGAGGTGGGCGGCGACTGGTTCGACGTGATCCCGCTGGACGGCGGCAGGACGGCCCTCGTCGTGGGGGACGTGATGGGCAGCGGCATCCCGGCGGCGGCCACCATGGGGCGGCTGCGCACGGCGACGCACACGCTGGCCTCACTCGGTCTCGATCCCGCGGTGCTCCTGGAGCATCTCGACCGGATCACCGGCGATCTCGAGGACGCCATCGCCACCTGCGTCTACGTGGTCCACGACCCCCGTGAGCGGCAGTGCCTGATCGCCAACGCCGGGCATCTGCCGCCGGTGCGGGTCCGGGCCGGCGGCATCCCGGAACTGCTCGACCTGCCGACCGGGGTGCCGCTGGGGGTGGGCGGCGTCGAGTTCTCCACCACTGTCGTGGAACTCGAGCCCGGCGACCGGCTGGTGCTCTACACCGACGGTCTGGTCGAGACCCGGCACCACCCGCTGGACGAGCGCCTCGACCGCCTGCTCACGCTGCTGCGCGGCCGGCCCGACCACTCCCTCGAGGAGATGTGCGACCTGCTGCTGCGCACCCTGCACGAGCCCGACAACTTCGACGACGTGGCCCTGCTCATCGCCCGTGCCACCCTGCCCGGCGGTCCGGCCTCCCCCCGCCGTTCCGCCGCGTCGGGCGGAGCTACGGTCTGACTCCGATCACGACATGGGCGTACTCCTCCTCCGAGACGGCCAGACGGGTCCGCAGTCCGGCACCGGTGAAGGCGGCGACGGCAGCGGGGGCCTGGCGGCGGCCGGTCTCCACCAGGAGGCAGCCGCCTGGTGCCAGCCACCCGGGGGCCCCGGCGGCCACCCGGCGCAGAACGTCGAGCCCGTCCGCACCGCCGTCGAGCGCGACGCGCGGCTCGTGGTCGCGGGCCTCCGGGGGCAGCAGGCCGATCTCGTCGCTGGGTACGTAGGGCACATTCGCCGCGAGGATGTCGACCCTGCCGCGCACCGTGCCGGGCAGCGCGTCGAACAGGTCTCCGGCGTGCACCAGGCCGCCGAGGTCCGCGACATTGCGGCGGGCGCAGCGCACGGCTGCCGGGTCGATGTCGGCGGCGTGCAGCTCGACCGTGCCGAGTCCGTCGGCCAGGGCGACGCCGACGGCACCCGAACCGCAGCACAGGTCCACGACGACGGACGCGTCGGGTGCCTGCGCGAGGGCCTGCGCCACGAGGAACTCGGTGCGGCGCCGGGGGACGAAGACCCCGGGGGCCACGGTGATCCGCAGGCCGCTGAACTCGGCCCAGCCGACGACGAGTTCGAGGGGCAGTCCGCGGACCCTGCGCTCGACCATCCCGGTCGCGTGGGCCGGGGTGGACGCGGCGGCGAGGATCAGTTCGGCCTCGGCCTCGGCGAAGACACAGCCCGCGGCGCGCAGCGCGGCCACGACGGAGCCCGGTGCGGCGGGCGCGGACGGAGCGACGGGGGTGGAAAAGACGGGGGAGGAAGCCCACGAGGAGCGGGAAGAACGGGACGGCATGGCGGCAGGAGCCTTTCGAGAGCCGAAGGATGCTCCCGCGGTCACCTACTGGGAGCGATCCGCGTCACTTCGTGGTGAGAGCACCCGACCTGACAGAGCGGTAATGGGTCTCACCCCCTGGCCGTCGACGACTGGGACCATCCGCAGCCGGACCGCAACAGTACCCGACGGCATCACCGGCCGTCCGGCACATCTCCTGTGGTCGGCGAGGCCGCGGGGCGGGCGGTCCGCAAGAGGGCGGGGGCGGACAGGACCGGCGTGTGCCGGTGTTCCCGGACACCCCTTACGGTTGAGTCCAAAACCACCTGAGCACCACTCGCAACGGAATCGCCGATCACGTGAACATCACCCGCGGCTTCACCGGCCGCCCCCGCGTGCACAATCCCGGCCTGCCGCCCGGTCAGTACGACGCGGGCGACGAATGGCCCGTCCTGTCCGCCGAGGTCACTCCCGACCTCGCGCCCGCCGACTGGGCGCTGCGGATCGACGGGCTGGTGGCGGAGCCCCGCACCTGGAACTGGGAGCAGGCCCACGCCCTGCCGGCCTCGGCGTACGAGGGCGCGATCCACTGTGTGACGAGCTGGTCGAAGTTCGGGGTGCGTTTCGGGGGCGTCTCCCTGGACGCCTTCTGGGAGGTGGCCCGGCCCCATGGGGCCGCCACACATGTGGTCGCCTACTCGCACA
Organism: Streptomyces sp. NBRC 110035; assembly: GCF_000829695.1. Taxonomy (GTDB): domain Bacteria; phylum Actinomycetota; class Actinomycetes; order Streptomycetales; family Streptomycetaceae; genus Streptomyces. Next base: position 2,898 of record NZ_BBNN01000036.1, read on the forward strand.
CCGGCTACACGGCGAACCTGCCGCTCGCGGACCTGACCGGCGGGCGGGCCTGGATCGCCTGGGAGTACGACGGCCGGCCACTCGCACCGGAGCACGGCGGCCCGGCCCGGCTGATCGTGCCGCATCTGTACTTCTGGAAGAGCGTCAAGTGGATCGCGGGTCTGCGGCTCCTCGACCACGACGAGCCGGGGTTCTGGGAGGGCAACGGCTACCATGCGCGCGGCAATCCCTGGGAGGAACAGCGGTACTCCGGTGACTGAGATGGCTGGAGTGGTTGAAGTGGCTGAGGCGGCCGAAGGGACTGCGGTGGCGGGGTGTGCGGCGCAGCCGCAGGGGGCACGGAGCCGGAGGGCGGAGGCCTCACCGGCGCCGTTCGCCCCTCCGACACGGTTCGCCGTGCCCGGGCGCATCGGGGTGAGCGAGCAGACGGCCTCGGTGTGGCGGACTGCGACCCTGACCGGCATCCGTCGCGAGACCCCGCGCGCCGCGACCTTCCGCTTCGCCGTGCCAGGATGGCCGGGGCATGTGCCCGGTCAGCATCTGCTGCTGCGGCTGACCGCCGAGGACGGCTATGTGGCCCAGCGCCACTACTCGATCGCGTCCGCGCCGGACGACTCCGGGCACGTCGAGCTGACCCTGGACCATGTGGCGGGCGGCGAGGTGTCGGGCTGGTTCCACTCGGTGGCCCGGCCCGGCGACCGGGTCGAGGTGCGTGGTCCGCTGAGTGGCTTCTTCGCCTGGCCGGGCGACCGGCCCGCACTCCTGGTGGGTGCCGGCTCGGGCGTCGTCCCGCTGATGTCGATGGTGCGGCACCACAGGGCCCGGGGCCTGTCGCTGCCCCTGCGACTGCTGGTGTCGGCACGCAGCCCCGAGGAGCTGATCTACGGGGGTGAGTTCGGCGCGGAGACCCTGCCGGTGTTCACCCGCAGCGCGCCACAGGACGTGGCCGTGGGACGTATGGCGGCCGCACATGTGGCGCCGCTCCTGGCCGAAGCACCTCCGGGTGGGTGGGAGGCCTATGTGTGCGGTTCCAACTCCTTTGCCGAGCATGCCTCCAGGCTGCTCGTCGCGGCCGGACAGCCCGTGGACCGGATCCGTATCGAGCGCTTCGGCTGACCCGCGCCGGGAGGGGCGGAGCCGGGGCAGGCCGGGCCCGGTTGCCGTTCCGCACCCGTCGGCAGCAAACGCTTTCCACGCCCTTTACCTGCGCCTCTCTGTTCTTGTGTATACATGAACCGAGTCCGGCGAAGGGTCTGGCGGGCGCTACGACGGCCCACGTACGGTGTGATCGCTTCATACGGTCCCGGCACAAAGGCGGTTCCTCATGCCCCTGTTCGACCTTCCCCTCGACGAACTGCACGCGTACCGGAGCGCGTCCACGGCGCCGGACGACTTCGACGCGTTCTGGACCAGGACGCTCACGGAGGCTCGCGAGCACGACCTGGACGCCCGCTTCGAGCCGGTGGACACGGGCCTGTCCACGGTGCGGGTCCTCGACGTGACGTTCGCCGGGTTCGGGGGGCACCCGGTCAAGGGCTGGCTGACGCTGCCGGCCGAGGCCGATGCGCCGCTGCCGCTGGTCGTGCAGTTCATCGGTTACGGCGGCGGCCGCGGCCTGCCCCACGAGCATCTGCTGTGGGCCTCGACGGGCCGGGCGCACTTCGTGATGGACACCCGCGGCCAGGGCAGCGCCTGGGGCGGTGGCGGTGGCACGGCGGACCCGGAGGGCGGCGCGCCCGCGTATCCCGGGTTCATGACGCGCGGCATCGACGCGCCCGAGAACTACTACTACCGCCGGGTGTTCACGGACGCGGTACGCGCGGTGGAGGCGGCCCGCTCCCACCCCCTGACCGATGCGGCACGTACTGCGGTTCTCGGCTCGAGCCAGGGAGGCGGCATCACCCTCGCGGTGGGCGGGTTGGTCCCGGACCTGACGGCGGTGGCCCCGGACGTGCCGTTCCTGTGCGACTTCCCGCGGGCGACGACGCTCACCGACCGGCATCCGTACCGGGAGGTAGGCCTCTACCTGAGGACGCACCGGGGCCGCACCGACGACGCCCTGCGCACCCTGTCCTACTTCGACGGCGTGCACTTCGCCGCCCGCGGCTCGGCACCCGCGCTCTTCTCGACGGGGCTCGAGGACCAGACCTGCCCGCCTTCGACGGTCTTCGCGGCGTTCAACGCCTGGAGTCACACCGACAAGTCGATCGAGGTGTACGACTTCAACGACCACGAGGGCGGCGGCCCCTTCCAGGAGGCGGCCCAGCTCCGGTGGATGCGCTCGCACCTCTGAGGCGCCGAACCGCGGACTTTCGGACAGGACGGGCGCGGCGGGCTCCCGCGATTGGTCCGACTCCCGGAGAATGGACTCGGCCGCCGCCGCACCGCACGCACGCCCCCCCGCACGACACCGTGCGGGGACGTCGCCCCGGTCCTGTTTCGGCCGAACTCCCGGACCACCCTTCCCTGGCGGTTTAGACCAATGGCAGATGTGGTGGCGCAACGAACCCACACCATCACGGGACGTCACCAACAGGAGGCGCGGCATGGCCCGCACCACCCCGCACGATCCTCCACAACCCTCGCCACCCACCACACCGCACACCGTTCCACACGGCCCTCCGCACTTCGGTGACGAACCGCTCTACCGGCGGATCGCGACGGAGCTGCTCGGCGAGCTGCGCGACGGAGCCATTCCGCCCGGCGAACGTCTCCCGGGCGAGCGGCAGTTGGCCGAGCACTTCGGGGTGAGCCGGGAGACCGTACGGCAGGCGCTGGAGGTGCTGCGCCGCGACGGTCTGGTCGCCACCGACCGGCGGGGCAGCCATGCCACCCTGCAGGGGCCGCCGGTGGAGACGCCCGCCTCGCTCACCTGCCCGGTCGGCGCGCGGTACGCCGGCCGGGGCGCGACGGCACGGGCCACCGTGTCCTGGGAGGCTCCGCCGCCCGGGCACGCCGAGGCGCTGGCTCTGGCACCCTCCCGGCCGACGCTGGTGCACCGCTACTGGTCCGCGTCGGCCGACGGGCGCGAACTGCGTACGGCGGTGAGCTCGTTCTCGCCGTCGCGCTCTCGGAGGTCGAGGAGCTGGCCCGCTGCCTCGACCGCGCCGACGGCGCCACCGCCGCGGAGTTGCGGCGCGCCTACGACTGGCTGCGCAGGGCCGGGCTGACGCTGCACCACCGCGACACGATCACCAGGATCGCGGGCACACCGTCCGTACGGGTCACCCCGCGGGTGCACGACCAGTACGCCCGGCCGCTGGAGATCACGGAGCTGATCGTGGACGCCCAACAGGACTCACTCGTCTACGAGTTCACCCTGCCCGCAGCGGTCTGACCGGCACGGCGGACGACGAGGGCCTGCCCGGCGGATCAAGTCGGAGGCAACCGGCGGTGCCTGTTCCACTGGGGTGAGCGGGGTCCGGTGCGTGCGACTGCAAGGCGGAGGAGGGCGTCGACGCGCTGGGACGCCCCTGCTCGAAGAGCTTGGAGGAGTGCGTGCCGGAACCCCGCGTCTCCGCCGGGATCCGCCGGACAGGCCCTACTGGCCGGCCCGCCGCTCCTCGGGCCGCTCGGCGACGACCAGGCGGACGCGCGGGCTGCCGTCCGGCCGCTGCCCGAACTCGGGCAGCGGGTGGAGCTCGGCCCGGAACCCGGCCCGGCCCAGCTCGCGCTGGAGATCACCGAAGCGGAGGGCGCGGTAGTACATGACGAACGGCGGGCGCCACACCGCGTTACGCACCCGCATCGCCACGTCGAAGCCCAGCAGCACCCCGTACGCGAGGGAACCCGGCCGGGGCGGGGCGGCCACCGGGAAGGCGAACCGTCCGCCCGGCCGCAGTACACGGTGGACCTGGGCGAACAGCCCCGGCAGCTCAACCGGCAGGAAATGGCCGAACGCCCCGAAACTCACCACCAGGTCGAAGACCGGCCCGAACGGCAGCGTCCGCGCGTCCGCCCGTACCCATCCGGTCGTCGGCCCCCCGGGCCGGCTCCGCTCGCGCGCGACGCCGAGCATGCCCGCGCTGAAGCCGACGCCGGTGACACGCCGGCGGCACACCCGCGCCAGCACGTCCATGCCCGCCCCGGTGCCGCAGCACAGATCGAGCCCGGAGTCGAACGGCCCCAGCCTCCGCAGTGCCTCGGCGGTGGCGTCGAGCACCGGGGCGGGCGTGCGGAAGGGGGTGTGGTCGAATTTCGGCGCGAGGAGGTCGTATCCACGTTCCACGGACGACAGCGCCTGGACGGCGAGTTCACTCAGGCGGGGGCCTTCTGGGCTGAACATCGGATCAGCCCAGCCCCGGGACCGGCCGGGATCCGCCACGAGGAACTGCTCCTCACACCGGCGGAGTTGACGGCCGCCCGCGGTCTGCGCAGGGTGCTGCGGTCCCAGGACGGGCAGTCGGGCCTGGAGACGCTGCTGGAGCGGATGCGCGAGGTCCCCGACAACGCGGCCTTCCTCCGGCGCGTCCAGCCCACCCTGCCCGGCGGCTGACGCCCCGGGCAGCCGGCGGTTCCCGGCACCCGGCCGCCCGGGCCTCCGGGCCGCGGACCGTCGTCGTCGCCGCCGTCGCCGCCTTCGTGCGGCATCCGAGTGCTTGCGGAGAACCTCCGGCCCGGTCACCGCGGCCGCCCGGGGTCCCCTTCCTACGTTTGCGGTATGACTATCGGATTTGCTTCGCGAGCGGCCGCATCCACCTGTGCCCTCTGCACAGCGGGCCTGCTGACGCTCGCCCCCGCCGCGGCGAGTGCCGGTACGCGCACGGACCCCGCGCCGTCGCCCGGCTCCGGAGCACGGACGGCCACGGGAACGCGAGCCGCGTCCGCGGCGGCGCCGGATGCGCTGCTGTACCGGTCCGGCACCCAGGTCCGCCCGCGCGCCGGGGCGCCCGTCGTCCCGGCGCTGTCCGCCCGGTCGTGGCTGGTGGCCGACGCCGGCTCCGGTGCGGTGCTCGCCGCGCACGACGCGCACCGCAGGCTGCCGCCCGCCAGCACCATCAAGACCCTGTTCGCGCTCACCCTGCTGCCCGTCCTGCCCGTCGGCATCCGGCACACCGTCAGCGAGGAGGAACTGACGGGCATCGGCCCCGGCAGCAGCCGTGTCGGAGTCGCCGAGAACCTCACCTACCGGATCTCCGACCTCTGGAACGGGGTCTTCCTCAGCTCCGGCAACGACGCCGTGCGCGTGCTGGCCTCGCTCAACGGCGGCTGGAAGGTCACCGCCGAGCGGATGCAGGACAAGGCCCACGCCCTCGGTGCCCACGACACGCGGGTGAAGTCGCCCGACGGCTACGACGCCCCGGGCCAGGTGTCGTCGGCGTTCGACCTGGCGGTGTTCGGCCGGGCAGGACTGCAGAACCCCGACTTCGTCCGGTACTGCTCCCGCGAGGAGGCCGTCTTCCCGGGCCGCGACGACGGGTCGTACGCGATCCGCAACACCAACCGGCTGCTCACCGGCTCGGACGGGGTGGAACGGTACCCGGGGATCGTCGGGATCAAGAACGGCTACACCAGCGGCGCCGGCCACACCCTCGTGGCGGCGGCCCGCCGGGACGGACGCAGCCTCGTGGTGACGGTGCTGAACCCCCGGCGGGGCGGTGCGCACGCCGTGTACGAGGAGGCCCGCACGCTGCTGGACTGGGGGTTCGAGGCGTCGGGCCGGGTCGATGCGGTGGGGTCGCTGGACGCTCTGCGGGGCGCGTCGCTGCCGGGGTCCCCGGCGCAGCCCGCGGCCGCCCCGGCCCTCACCACGGTTCCGGCGGCGCGGGACGCCGGGCCCGAGCGGACGGTGGTGTGGACCGTGTCGGGCACGGCACTGCTGGGCGCGGTGGGCACGGGCCTGTTCCTGCGGCTCAGGTGGGGTCCGGCGGTGGCGGACTGACCGGCCTCGACGCAGGTCGCCCACCGCACACCACCACGCCGAGCGCCCCGCGCCACGCCTCCTCACACCGCTCGGCGCTCCGGGAGGCCGCCGGCGCCGTGCGGCGGTCCGGGGCAGCGGCTCCGACGCCGGTACCGGGCCAGCGGGCCAGGGCCACCGACCGGCAGGCCGCCGCAGCCGCCGAGCAGCGGTTCGCCGGCGAACGCGGTGAGCACGACCGGGCCGACCCCGGCATGGGCGGGGCAACCACTGCGCGAGGGCCGCTGACGGACCGGCAGCACGCTTCCCGGCCGGAGGGCGGGCAGGGACGGGCGGCCCCCTACGCCCACAGCGCGTCGGCCAGGGCCGCGCCCGCGAACGCCGCGCCCAGGCCGGCCGCGATGCTCGCCACGACGTTCACGGCGGCATAACGGGCGGCCCCCGCCTCGGTGAGGCGGAGCGTCTCGTAGGAGAAGGTGGAGTACGTGGTCAGGGCACCGCACAGACCGGTTCCCAGCAGCAGCTGGAGTTGCGGGCCCGCGGCGCCCGCGGCCACCGCGCCGGTGAGCAGGCCGAGTATCAGGCAGCCGACGACGTTCACCGTGAAGGTCCCCCAGGGGAAGACCGAGTCGTGCCGGGACTGCACCGCGCGGTCGGTGAGATAACGCAGCGGCGCCCCGACCGTGGCACCCAGTACGACCAGCAGCCAGGTCACGGGCCCTCATCTCCCGGCCCTGATGCGGGGGCACCACGGTCACCGTCCGGGTACCGGACGACCTCGCAGGCCTCGAGGGTCACCAGGCCTTCGGCGACGAGCGCGTCCGGCTCCGGCAGGAAGGCGCGTACCCGCTCCTCGGTGTCGACGACCACGACCGCCACCGGCAGGTCCTCGCTCAGGGACAGCAGCCGGGAGGTGTGGACGAGCGAGGAGGCGCCGAAGCCCTCGATGCCGCGAAAGACGCTGGCTCCCGCCAGTCCTGCCGCGTGGGCACGGTGGACGATCTCCGAGTAGAGGGGCCGGTGGTGCCAGGTGTCGTTCTCGCCGATGAACACGGTCAGGCGCAGGGCGCTGCCGGTCAGCCGTGTCATGACTGCCTCCTCTTCAGAACGCGGCGGGCCGCGGACGCGGCCGCCCACACGGCGGCCAGCGCCGCGAGCGGGGTGACGACGAGGTGGACGAGGGCGAGGCCCCCGTTGCCGTCGGCGAAGAGGTTCCGGCCGTCGACGGCATAGGTGGAGAAGGTGGTGAAACCTCCGAGGACACCGGTGCCGAAGAACGGGCGGACGAGGGGGTGGGCGGCGCGGGTTGCGGTGATGACCGCCATGAAGACGCCGATCACGGCGCAGCCGGTGATGTTGACCCACAGGGTCGTCCACGGGAAGCCGTCCGCCGGTGTCGGCCACCACAGGGAGGCGGCGTGGCGGGCGGCGGCGCCCGCTCCCCCGCCGGCTGCCACCACGGCGACGACGGGAGCGTGCACGCGCAGGACGGGGCGTGCACGGTGGGCCTGGACGGGCGGCGGCGGGGGTGTCACGGGCGTACGTCTCCTACTCGTCGAGCGGCCCGGACGTGCGGGCGCGCGTCTGCAACAAGTAGGGACCGTTGGCGGCGGCGCCGCGGTTCGGGTACGGCGGGTCCCACCGCCGCGCCGCGAGACGTGCTCGCGGCCGAGGGCCAGTTTAACGCCCGCGGCCGCGGGAGCCCACGGAGGTGTATGCCGTCGGCGGTGTGCGTCACCGACCCTTTTCGGGCGTCCGCGCGACCCCGGCGATCCGCACCTGGCCGCACCGGTGGTACGGATGTCCGGCGCCGCCGGTGCGCAGCGGGCCGACGGCCGTGAGCAGCCGCAGGTGGGTGAGGGCGACCGGGTGGGTCGTGCCGGACCGGCCGGCGACGGCCTCCGCGGTGGCGCCGTGTCCGGCGCGGCCGGGTTCCCTCGGCCGGGCCGGGATGTGCAGCCGTGTCCCGTCGTCGGGAGTCCTGGTCGTGTTGTCCGTCTCCGCCCCGGCGTCCTCTCCGGGCGCCTGCACCGTCCCGCGGCCGACGCCTCCGTGTCAGGCGCTCCGGCACGTCGCCCCAACAACCGGCACGCCCCGGAAAGGGGCGGTTGAAGAACGCACGGGCGCAACGGCGCACCAGCGCGGGGCCCGGCCGCACACGTCCCGTCATGTGTGCGGCCGGGCCCCGGTGTACGTCAGGAACTCACACGCTCACCGGTGACCGAACCACGACATCGCGGGCAGCGCCCGGTCGTCGTAGCCGAACAGCGCCTGGTTCTCCCAGCCGTTGCCGGAGGCCGGGTCGGCCGGGTCCCAGCCGTTGCCGGTGCGGGCGGTCCAGGTGGCCTCCCAGTAGAAGATCCCGAGGCCGCGCCCGTTCGGGACGGCCTCCACGATGCTCGCCACGTCGTTCATCCACCGGGTCTGGCCCGCCGTGGTGGCCGGGTAGCCGGGGACGAGTTCCCCGGTGAGGTCGATGATGTTCTCCAGCCCGTCCTCGCTGTCGAGACGGAACGGGTAGGCCGTCTCGGCGAGGAAGACCGGCTTGCCGTAGCGGGAGGCGGCATCGTCCAGTGTGGTCTGGACGTCGTGCAGCGTGCCGTGCCAGTAGCCGTAGTACGACAGCCCGATGGCGTCGAACCTCACGCCCCGGGACACCGCGTTGTCGAACCACCAGCGGGTGCCGTCGAGGTCGCCGCCCTCGGCCAGGTGCAGCGCGACGGTGGTGGACGGGGCGACCGCCTTGACCGCGTCGTAGCCGGAGTTGAGCAGGCCGGCGAGCTGCGTCCAGTTGCCGGTGGAGCCCTCGTTCCAGAGCATGCCGCCGTTGATCTCGTTGCCGACCTGGACCATGTCGGCGGTGGTGCCCTGTGCCTTGAGGGCGCTGAGGACGTCGTACGTGTGCTGGTACACGTCCGTCCTCAACCGGCCGTAGGAGTGACCCGCCCAGGCGGCGGGCTTGTTCTGCTTGCCGGGATCGGCCCAGGTGTCCGAGTAGTGGAGGTCGACCAGCAGCTTCATGCCCTGGGCCTTGACCCGCTGGGCCATGGCGAGGACGCGTGCCTTGTTGTTGTAGCCGTCGGCCGGGTTCACCCAGTCCTTGAGGCGGGCGTAGTTCATGCCGGCCGACCGCAGGATGGCGACGCCGTCACCGGCACGGCCGGAGGCGGTCCGGTAGACGCCGCCCATGGCCTCGCTCTTGGGCAGGGAGGAGATGTCGGCGCCCTTGACCGCCAGGCCGGAGGTGCCCGGGGCGAAGGTCAGGTCGTCGACGTTGATCCAGTTGCCCGCGTCGGCATCGCTGCTGACGCTGATCGTGCACTGGTTGTTCGTCACTCTGACGGGTACGACGATCCGTATCCAGTCGCTCGCGGACACCGGCAGGTCGGTGCGTTGTTCGGGGCCGCCGCAGTTCTTGAGGGCGAGGTGGGCGGCGTTCTGGCCGCCGCCGGAACGGACCCAGGCGGTCAGCTTGTAGTCGCCGTTGGTCAGACCGGACAGGTACTGGTACGTCTCCACCTGGTAGGCCGAGGACGACCAGTGGGAGAGGCGGTGGCCGCCGCCGCGTCCGCCGGACTCGGAGTACGAGGCGGCGGTGGAGCCGTGCTCCGACCAGCCGGCCGGGGTGGCGGCGCCCGAACCGCCGGCTTCGAAGCCGCCGTTGGTGAGGGTGCTCGCCGCGGTCGCGGTCTGGGCGGGCAGTGCGGTGAGGGAGAGCCCCACGGCGAGCGGCAGCAGCAGGGCCCTGAGGACGGCTGTGCGGGTGTGTGCGCGCGTGCGTCTGGGATGGAACATGGGTGTTCGTCGTCCCTTCGACGTGGGGAGAGGAGCTGCCCCCGCCCGCGGCGGGGCGGGGGCCTCCCTCCGCCCCGCGGCGTGTGCTGCTCACGCGGGCGGAGGGGAGTCGCGGCTCAGCCGTCGAGTCGGACGACCCGGACGGCTCCGGCCGGGACCGCCAGGCGGTCCGCGGCGCGTTCACCCGTCAGCAGCTCGGTGCCGGGGGTGTCCAGCGGCACCTCGGTGTCGCCGGCGGTGTGGTTGATCACGAACAGGAAGGTGCCGGACTGCCCGGTGCGGCGCACCACTTCGACATCGCGGGGCAGGTCGGCGCGCGGGGTGATCCCGGTCTCCTCGACGGCCCGGCCGAGCACGGTGTCCAGTCCTTCGGCGCCCAGGCGGGTGGAGACGTACCAGGCGCTGCCCTCGCCGAGGCGGTGCCGGGTGACGGCGGGGCGGCCGGCGGTGAGGCCGTCGGCGTAGGTCCAGACGGTCTCGGCGCCGCGCGGCACCACGAACTCGGACCACACGTCGGCGTCGAGTTCGGAGCCGTCGGGGCCGGTCAGGCGCACCCGGCCGCCGGCCGGGAGCGGCGAGAACTCCTCGACGGTCAGGCCGAGGACGTCCCGCAGGGGGCCGGGGTAGGCGCCGTCGTGCACGGCGTCGTGTTCGTCGACGATGCCGGAGAAGTACGAGACGACGAGGGTACCGCCGTTCTCGACGTACTCCTTGAGGTTGCGGCCGGCCGCCTCGGTCATCAGGTACAGGGCGGGGACGACGACCAGGGGGTACCCCGACAGGTCGGCCTCCGGGTGCGCGAAGTCGACGGTGAGGTGGCGGTCGTAGAGCGCTTCGTAGAAGGAGTCGGCCCGTTCGCGGGCGTCGTGGTCCTCGCTGGGGTGCCAGTCGAGGTTCTGCGCCCACCAGGAGTGCCAGTCCCACAGCACGGCGACGTCGGCCTCGGTGCGGGTGCCGCGCAGGGGTGCCAGCGCGTCGACGTGTGCACCGAGTTCGACGACCTCGCGCCATACGCGGGTGCCGGTGCCGCCGTGCGGGAGCATCGCCGAGTGGAACTTCTCGGCGCCGCGCCGGGACTGGCGCCACTGGAAGAACATGGCTCCCTCGGAGCCGCGGGCCACGTGGGCGAGGGAGTTGCGGGCCATCTGGCCGGGTGCCTTGGCAGGGTTGCGGGGCTGCCAGTTGACGCCCGAGGTGGAGTGTTCGAGCAGCAGCCAGGGGGCGCCGCCCGCGACGGAGCGGGTGAGGTCGGCGGACATCGCCAGGTTCACGTGGGTGCGGCGGCCGTCGGTGATCAGGTAGTGGTCGTTGGTGACGAGGTCGACCTCGCGGCCCCAGGCCCAGTAGTCCATGGAGTCGCACTGGCTGAGGGCCGTCATGAAGTTGGTGGTGACCGGGATGCCGGGCGCGAGGCGGTGCAGGATGTCCCGCTCGGCGGTGAAGTTCTCCCGCACGGTGGCGTCGGCGAACCGCCGGTAGTCCAGTGCCTGGCCGGGGTTGCCGACCGTCGGGGTGGCCCGCGGCGGGTTGATCTGCTCGAAGTCGGCGTAGCGCTGGCCCCAGAAGGCGGTGCCCCAGGCCTCGTTGACGGCGTCGACGGTGCCGTGGGTACGGGCGAGCCAGCGGCGGAAGTGGGCGGCGCAGCCGTCGCAGTAGCAGGCGGAGACGGGGACGCCGTACTCGTTGTGGACGTGCCACATCGCGAGCGCGGGATGGTCGCCGTAGCGCTCGGCGAGCCGGGTGGTGATGTCCGCGGCGGCGGCACGGTAGGCGGCGTTGCTGTGGCAGATGGCGCCGCGGGAGCCGAACTCGTGGCGCACCCCGTCCGCGGTGACCGGCAGCGCGTCCGGGTGGGCGCGGTAGAACCAGACGGGCGGCACCACGGTGGGCGTGCCGAGGTCGACGCGGATGCCGTTCTCGTGCAGCAGGTCCAGGACCCGGTCGAGCCAGCCGAAGTCGTGGACGCCGGGTTCGGGTTCCAGCAGGGCCCAGGAGAAGATGCCGACGCTCACCATGGTGACGCCGGCCTCACGCATCAGCCGGACGTCCTCGGTCCAGACGCTTTCCGGCCATTGCTCGGGGTTGTAGTCCCCACCGAAGGCGAGCCCGGTGAGGCCCGTGGGGGTGGTCTCCGGCATGGATTGTCTCCCGATATGTCGAACTGCTGGGAACGTGCACACACACTTTGAGCGAAACGAAGCCAACACAACCGCACAGCAACAACCATTGACAAGTGTCCGGGATGTTTCTCTACTGTGAACGCTCACAGAGCAGCGCGAGCCACGGTACGAGCCGCGCGCAGCTGGGCAGCAGGTCTTCGCGGGAGGCGGGGGCCCAGGTCAGGGGAGAGTTCCATGCGATACACGAAGCACCGTCGCCTCGTGAGTTCCGCCATAGCGGTCACGCTCGGCGCCACCACACTGGCCGCGTGCGGCTCGTCGTCCGACGACGACAGCGGGGGCCCGGTCGGGCCCGGTCTCACTGACGTACTGGGCCTGGGCCCCCGGCATGGACAAGGTCGTGGACCTGTGGAACGAGGGCCCCGGCAAGAAGGAACAGATCAAGGTCACGGTGAAGAAGCAGGCGTCCGGCGACACGCTGGTCACCAAGATCCTCACCGCGCACAAGGCGGGCAAGGCCCCGGACCTGGTGCAGGCGGAGTACCAGGCGCTGCCCACGCTGGTCAGCAATGACGCGCTCGCCGACGTCTCGAAGGACGTGGGCGACGCGAAGAGCAAGTTCGCGGACGGTGTCTGGCAGCAGACCACGCTCGGCACCGACGCGGTGTACGCGGTTCCGCAGGACATCGGGCCGATGATGTTCTACTACCGCGAGGACCTGTTCAAGGAGTACGGCCTGACGGTGCCGACGACCTGGGACGAGTTCGCGGACACCGCGCGCAAGCTCAAGAAGGAGTCACCGCAGACGGACCTGACCACGTTCTCCGCCAACGACTCGGGGCTGTTCGCGGGGCTCGCCCAGCAGGCCGGCGCGCAGTGGTGGACCATGTCCGGCACCAGGTGGAAGGTCGGCATCTCCGACGACGCGACCAAGAAGGTCGCCGAGTTCTGGGGCGGCCTGGTCAAGGAGGGGGCCATCGACAACCAGCCGATGTACACCCCGGCCTGGAACAAGGCGCTCAACACCGGCAAGCAGATCGCGTGGGTCAGTGCCGTGTGGGCGCCGGGAACGCTGAGCACGGCCGCGCCCGACACCAAGGGCAAGTGGGCCATGGCCCCGCTCCCCCAGTGGAGCGACGGGGAGAACCGCACCGGCAGCTGGGGCGGTTCCTCCACCGGCGTCACCACGGACTCCAGGAACAAGGAGGCCGCCGCGAAGTTCGCCGCCTGGCTGAACACCGACGGCGAGGCGCTGAACGCGCTGGCGAAGGAGAGCGGCATCTACCCCGCCTCCACCTCGGCCCAGCTCAGCGGCGCCTTCACCACCCCGCCGGAGTACTTCTCCAACCAGCCGGACTTCTACGAGAAGGCCGCCGGGATCGCGCAGACCACCGCGCCGTCGGCCTGGGGCCCGAACGTCAACGTGGCGTACACGACGTTCAGGGACGCCTTCGGTGCCGCCGCGAAGAACAGGTCCGACTTCGTCGCCGCCGTGGACAGCATGCAGCAGGACACGGTCGCCGACCTGAAGAAGCAGGGCTTCGAGGTCGCTCCGTGACACCCCCGGCACGTGGGAAGGCGTACGGGGCCGGAGGGGCCCCGCACGCCTCCCCGTCCCGCACCTCTGCACTCAGGCGCACCCGCAGCGCCCCCCTTCCTCTTCCTGATCCCCGCGACGGTTCTCTTCCTGCTCTTCTTCGCGCTGCCCATCGGGTACGCGGTCTGGCCCAGCTTCCGCAAGGTGCAGGTGTCCGGGCTCGGCCTGGGCTCGGGTGCCCGCAAGGAGGTCTGGGCCGGCCTGGAGAACTACACCGCCGCCCTCTCCGACAGCGAGCTGCTGGACGGCACGCTGCGTGTGCTCGGCTACGGCTGCATCGTGGTGCCGGTGATGCTGGGGCTCGCCCTGGTGTTCGCGCTGATGCTGGACTCCGAGCGGGTGCGGCTCGCGCCCTTCACCCGGCTCGCGATCTTCCTGCCGTACGCCGTCCCGGGCGTGATCGCGGCGCTGCTGTGGGGCTTTCTCCACCTGCCCGACGTGAGCCCGTTCCACTTCGTGCTCGACACGTTCGGCCTGCCGCAACCGGACCTGCTGGACGGCGGTCCGCTGTTCCTCGCCCTGTCGAACCATCGCGGTGTGGGGCGGCACCGGCTTCAACATGATCGTCATCTACACCGCGCAGCGGGCCATCCCGCTCGAGGTGCACGAGGCGGCGAAGCTGGACGGCGCCACCCCTCTGCAGATCGCGCTGAGGATCAAGATTCCGATGGTCGCGCCGTCGCTGGTGCTCACCTTCTTCTTCTCGATCATCGCGACGCTCCAGGTGTTCAACGAACCGACCACGCTGAAGCCGCTCACCAACTCCGTCTCCACCACCTGGAGTCCGCTGATGAAGGTGTACCAGGACGCCTTCGGCAACGGCGACATCCACTCGGCCGCCGCTCAGGCCGCCCTCATCGCGCTCGCCACCCTGGTGCTCTCCTTCGGCTTCCTGCGGGCCGCGAACCGACGCAACAAGCAGGAGGCGGCCCGATGAGTTCCGTGGCCCTGAACAAGGCCGAGCCCGTGGCGTGGCCGGCACCGCCCCGGGCACCGGCCGGGCTCCGGCAGGGCCCCGCCGGACCGCCCTGATCCCCACCCTGACGCTGCTCCTCGGCGCGCTGTACTGCCTGCTGCCGGTCGCCTGGGTGGTCGTCGCGTCCACCAAGTCCGGCAGTGAGCTGTTTCCACGTTCACGTTCTGGCCCGGCACCGGCTTCACCGGGAACCTCTCCGACCTGAACGCCTACCGTGACGGCGTCTACTGGACGTGGATGGGCAACTCCGCCCTGTACGCCGGCCTCGGCGCCCTGCTGTCGACGTGCGTGTCGGCGGTCAGCGGCTACGCGCTGGGGGTCTACCGCTTCCGGGGCCGCGAGACGCTGTTCAACGTGCTGCTCACGGGTGTGCTGATGCCGCCGGTGATCCTCGCCGTCCCGCAGTACCTGCTGCTCGCCCAGGCGGACCTCACGGACTCCTACCTGTCCGTGCTGCTGCCGCAGATCCTCTCCCCGTACGGCGTCTGCCTCGCGCGGATCTACGCCGCGGCGTCGGTGCCGTCCGACGTGGTGGAGGCCGGGCGGATGGACGGGGCCGGCGAGTGGCGCATCTTCACCCGGGTCGCGCTGCCGATGATGCTGCCCGGACTGGTGACGGTGTTCCTGTTCCAGTTCGTCGCGATCTGGAACAACTTCCTGCTGCCGTACATCATGCTCAGCGACGACGAGAAGTTCCCGATCACGCTCGGTCTGCACACGCTCCTCGAGCAGGGCGCCAACGCTCCGGCGTTGTACACCCTGGTGATCACCGGCGCGTTCCTCGCGGTGTTCCCGCTGGTCGCGCTCTTCCTGGTCGTCCAGAGGTTCTGGAGCCTGGACCTGCTCTCCGGAGCCGTAAAGTCATGACCATGAGCAACACGGGGGGCAGGCGCAGGCCGCCGACGATCCACGACGTGGCGCGCGAGGCCGGTGTCTCGCGCGGCACCGTCTCGCGCGTGCTCAACGGCGGCCACTACGTCAGCCCGTCCGCGGCGGAAGCGGTCAACGCCGCGATCCGCAGGACGGGATACGTGGTGAACCGGCACGCCCGCTCGCTGATCACCGGCCGCTCCGACTCGGTGGGCTTCCTGCTGACGGAGCCCCAGGAGCGGTTCTTCGAGGATCCCAACTTCAACGTCCTGCTGCGTGGCTGCACGCAGGCACTGGCCGCGCACGACATTCCGCTGCTGCTGATGATCGCCGGTACGCAGGCCGAACGGCGGCGCATAGTGCGGTACATCACCGCCGGGCATGTCGACGGGGTGCTGCTGGTCTCCAGCCACTCGGGCGATCCGGTGGCCGAGGAGCTGCGGGCCGCGGGCGTCCCGCTGGTCGCGTGCGGCAAGCCGATCGGGCCGGGTTCCAAGGTGAGCCACGTGGCCGCGGACGACCGGGACGGCGCCCGGGACATGGTGCGCCATCTGCTGTCGCTCGGCCGGCGCAGGGTGGGCATGGTGACCGGCCCGCTGGACACCCCGGGCGGCGTGGAGCGCCTCGCCGGGTACAAGGAGGTGCTCGCCGAGGCCGGTGTCGGGAGCGACGAGCGGCTCATCGTCTCCGGCGACTACAGCAGGGCCAGCGGAGAGGCGGGCGCGGAGAGGCTGCTGGCCGGGGCGCCCGACATGGACGCCGTGTTCGTCGCCTCGGACCTGATGGCGCAGGGCGTGCTGACGGCGCTGCACCGCGCGGGGCGGCGGGTACCGGAGGACGTGGCGGTCGGCGGCTTCGACGACTCCCAGGCCGCGGTCTCCACCAGTCCCGGCCTGACCACGATCCGTCAGCCGTGGGACCGCATCAGCTCCGAGATGGTGCGGGTCCTGCTGGCCCAGGTCGGCGGTGAGGACCCGGCCACGGTGATCCTCCCGACGGAACTGGTGAAGCGCGGGTCGGCCTAGGAACACGCGCCGGGCCCGGGCGCGGCGCGCACCGCCCCAACATTAGTTGAATTTTGGACAAATGTTATCGTTCAACCATGACAGCGGACACGGTCGGCGTCCGGCTCGAGGAGCGGTGGCGGGAGATCCTGGCGGTGCACGCCCGCACCCTCGGCGAGGTCGACCGCGCGCTGCATCCGCACGGTCTCGGGGCATCCGACTTCGAGGTGCTCGACCTGCTCGCGAGCGCGTCGCCCCGGGAGGGCGAGCAGTGCAGGGTGCAGAACCTGGGCGGACGAATCCACCTCAGCCAGAGCGCACTGTCCCGCCTCATCGCCCGGCTGGAAAAGGACGGCCTGGTCGCCCGCAGCGTCTGCGCGGAGGACCGGCGGGGTGTCTACGTCATGCTCACCTCCAAGGGCCGCAACCTGCACGCCGAGGTACTGCCGCTCCAGCGCGCGGCCCTGGCCCGCGCGCTGGGCGAGTAGTCCGCCGCACCGGACGGCCGCGGCACGCCCGGCGGCGCGGCCGGGGCCCGGGGCAGAGGGGTCGCCGCCCGGAGGGCGGCCGCGCGGCGCCATGAGGGCCCCTGCTCGAGCGAAGCCGAGAGCCTGGGGAGGCGCGTACTCCCGCCGTGCCGCCCGGAAGCCCTCGTACCGGGCGCACCCGGGCTTTCGGACGGTGCGGCGGGAGCACATGCCGGGCGCCGCACGGCAGGCGCCGCTCCCGCCACAGGCCCCAGGGGGTGGATGTCCGGCACCTGCACGCGGCGTCACGACGCCCGGCACGCACGCTCGCCGCGTTGCCGAAGCGCCCACGTGGATCCTCCCCCGCTCTCGGCTTCGCCCGAGCGGGGGACCCCCGTCGAGGACGCCCCGACGCCCTGCGATCGCATGTGCCGGGCGCCGCTCCTCCTCCCGCGCTCATGCGTCGGACACACCCTTAGGGACGGGCAAGCAGGGTGCGTACCCCCTCGGACGTCAGCGTGAGGCGGTGTTCCGAGCTGCCGTCGATGGTGAGGGACAGTTCGTCGGCCGGCCACTGCGCGGCCAGCGCCCCGAGCGGCACCAGCCGGTAACGGGAGACGAAGGGCAGCAGCCCCGACATCTCCAGTTCCGAGGTGAACACCGGCACCACCTGGTTGCCGTCCGGCTGCTCCATCACGGGCAGCGCGACCGCGCCGGGCTCGGCGGCCTCGTCGCCCGCGTCGTCGGGCACGGGGATGAGTACGTCACTGTGGGCGAGGGCGTCCAGCGCCGCCGCGTCCCGGGTGTTCTCCGCGAGAGTGTTCAGGGCCCGCTGGGCGGACGTGGGGGCGTTGTTCTCGTGCGCAGGTGTCTCCATGGCAGTTTCCCTCGTAACGGCGGTCGTACGGACCCGTCCCGGACGGGATCGACGGATCGGCAGAACGGCGGATCAGCGGTCGGGCCGGGATCCGCTCCGGGCACGGTCCTGCACGCGTACCCGATCGCGCGGGCGGCAATCCTGCTGGACACCCGCAGGACGGGCACCCCTTCAGACCCCCTGACCGGCATGGTTATCATATGAGCGCCGCCTAGCTCGAAAGATAATCCTGTGACTGTCAACGAAGACTCGTTCACCGACTGGAAACACCGCGAGGAAGTCGCGGAGTCGATGATCCCGATCATCGGGAAGCTGCACCGCGAGCGGGACGTCACCGTCCTGCTGCACAGCCGCTCCCTGGTGAACAAGTCGGTGGTCTCGATCCTCAAGACCCACCGCTTCGCCCGTCAGATCTCGGGCCGGGAGCTGTCGGTCACCGAGACGCTGCCGTTCCTCCGGGCACTCACCGCGCTCGACCTCGGTCCGTCCCAGATCGACCTCGGCCTGCTCGCCGCGACCCACCGCACCGACGGCCGCGGACTGTCGGTGGAGGAGTTCACCGCCGAGGCCGTGGCGGGGGCCACCGGTGCCCACAGGGTCGACCGGCGTGAGCCGCGCGACGTCGTCCTCTACGGCTTCGGCCGTATCGGCCGGCTCCTCGCCCGCCTGCTCATCGAGAAGTCCGGGTCCGGCAACGGCCTGCGGCTGCGCGCCGTCGTGGTCCGCCGGGGCGGCGAGCAGGACATCGTCAAGCGCGCCTCCCTGCTGCGCCGCGACTCCGTGCACGGCCAGTTCCAGGGCACGATCACCGTGGACGAGGCGAACAGCACGATCGTCGCCAACGGCAACACCGTCAAGGTGGTCTACGCCGACGACCCGTCACAGCTGGACTACACGGCGTACGGCATCAAGAACGCCATCCTCATCGACAACACCGGCACGTGGCGCGACCGCGCGGGCCTCTCGCTGCACCTGCGTCCGGGGGTCGACAAGGTGGTGCTGACCGCGCCCGGCAAGGGGGACGTGCCCAACATCGTGCACGGCGTGAACCACGACACCCTCAAGCCCGACGAGCGGATCATCTCCTGCGCGTCCTGCACCACCAACGCGATCGTCCCGCCGCTCAAGGCGATGGCGGACGAGTACGGCGTGCTGCGCGGCCACGTGGAGACCGTCCACTCGTTCACCAACGACCAGAACCTGCTGGACAACTACCACAAGTCCGAGCGCCGCGGCCGCTCCGCGCCGCTGAACATGGTGATCACCGAGACGGGTGCCGCCTCCGCCGTCGCCAAGGCGCTGCCCGGCCTCGATGCGACGATCACCGGCAGCTCGATCCGGGTCCCGGTGCCGGACGTCTCCATCGCGATCCTCAACCTGCAGTTGGGCCGCGAGGCCGGCCGCGGTGAGGTGCTCGAGTACCTCCGCGAGGTGTCGCTCACCTCGCCTCTGAAGCGTCAGATCGACTTCATCAGCGCCCCCGACGCGGTCTCCAGCGACTTCATCGGCTCGCGGCACGCCTCGATCGTCGACGCCGGCGCCCTCAAGGTCGAGGGCGACAACGCGATCCTGTACCTCTGGTACGACAACGAGTTCGGTTACTCCTGCCAGGTCGTCCGGGTCGTCCAGTACGTCTCCGGGGTGGAGTACCCGACCTTCCCGGCTCCGGCTCCGGCTTCCTGACTGTAGGTTCCGCAGTTTCGTGAACACTTCCGCGTGATCATGAGCACCGGTCGGACATTTCCGCGTGATCACGAGCAATGGTGACGCTCAGTGATTTCCACTTGCTGCCTGTTAATGATCTTCCGGCATCGCTGCGCATCCCTCCACATCGTCCCAGTAGGGCCACAGAGCGCCCGAGAAGGGGCCGTCGCAGGCAGGCGTGCGCGACCTCGGCGCCAGGGGCGTGCCCGCTTCCCCTGCCGTCGGGCGTGACCATTACCCGCTTATGGCGTTGTTGGGAACGGAACGGTCTGATCCATGGGGGGCGTTGATGAAGGTGGCAGGTATTCATCATGCCTACGGTGGCCGGGTGGTGTTGCGCGGCGTGGATGTGGAACTGCCGCGGGGTTCACTGGTCGGCATCGTGGGGGAGAACGGTGCGGGGAAGTCCACGCTGCTGAAGGTATTGGCCGGTGAGCTGCGGCCCGATCGGGGGGTGGTGCGGCACGAGGGCCGGTTCGGGTACTGCCCGCAGCAGGTGGTCCTCAATGACGCGTTCACCGTCCGCCAGCACCTTGAGCTGTTCAGGACGGCGTACTCGCTCCGTGACCTGCGCCGGGCCGAGGAGATCATGGAGGTCTTGAGCTTTCGCGAGTACGCGCAGGAACGGGTCGGGGCGCTCAGCGGGGGAACCCGGCAGAAGCTCAACCTGACCCTCGCGTTGATGCACGATCCTGATGTGCTGCTGCTGGACGAGCCCTACCAGGGTTTCGACTGGGAAACCTATGTGCGGTTTTGGGAGCTGGCCGTCCAGCTGCGTACCGCCGGCCAGTCCGTGCTGGTGGTCTCCCACCTCGCCTACGACGTGGACCGGCTGGACGTCTTGTGGCGCCTGGAGGAAGGCGTGCTGTGCGCTGGGGCGGGGGTGGTGTCGTGAGCCCCTCCCTGGCGCGGTTTGTCATCGCGACGCGGTTCACGCTGATCGAGCATGTGCGCAACCAGTTCGCCGTGGCGCTGGTGTTCCTTTTCGTTCCCCTGTGGATCTCGCTCGGACAGTTCATGATCGTGGACGTGGGGGTGTCGTTCAGGCTCTGGGCCACCGGCGAGATCCTCGTCGCCCGCGGCAACGAGCTCACTCAGATCAGCGGCGCTTTGAACGCGGTGACGCTGATCGTCGGGTTCGCGATGTTCTCGGCCACCTTCAGCTCGGGAACCTTCGACCGGCGTCTGGCCATGGCCGGCTACCCCCGCCTCCAGCTGCTGCTGGCGAAGGTCGCCTCCCTCGTTCTGGTCTCGGCCGTCGTCAGTCTTCATGCCACAGCGGTCATGTGGGCGTACTGGTCGCCCCGCCAGCCCGTGCTGCTGGCCGCTTCGCTGTTCAGCGCGGCCATGACCTACGGAGCCGTGGGCGTCGCCCTGGGCACGGTGGTGCGCCGCGAGCTGGAGGGCATCTTCCTCGTCGTGATGATCAGCGTCATCGACCTCGCGCTGCAGAACCCCATCGCCAGCAAAGGAGCCGACACCGCCTTGGTGCGTCTGCTGCCCTCCTACGGCGCCATGCAGTCCGCCTCCGCCGCCGGCTTCTCCCACTCCGTTCTCCTGAGCTGTCTGGGCGTGCAGCTGGTCTGGTTCGCCGGTGCGGCCCTCCTCAGCCTGCTCGCCTTCCGTCGGCGCACCCGGTCCGCGGTGACCGGCCAGGCCCCGTCCTCCATCCAAGGAGCACCGTGTTCGCTGCCGACTGCGCGCAGGCCGAAATCCACGACCCGCAGCTGAAAGCCGCGTACAAGGCGTGCCACGATCATCTGCGGTCCACCAGCGCCGAGGAGTTCTGGTGCCTGCAGCTGATGCCCCCTGCCCTGCGTCCGGCATGCTGGGCCCTTTTCGCCGCGCATTCCCTTGCCGATGACCTGGCCGACAGCACCGAGGGCGACGGTTCTCAGCGGCTGCGGGCATGGCGCGAAGCCCTGGACACCGACCTGCGGCTGGGCACCAGCCAAGACCCGGTGCGCCAGGCGCTGGTGCACACCATGTGGTGCTGGAACCTGAAGACCGACGCCTTCGACGTCACCTTCACGGCCCTTGAGAAAGACGCCCTGCGGACCGCTCCCGCCGCGGCGACCTGGCAGCAATGGCGGACCCGCAGCAAGGACACCAACGTGCCCTTCCTGCTGCTGTGCCTGACGATGCTGCGACACGCCGGCCTCGACATCCCCCTCCACCTCACCCGCCTGGACGCCTACCAGCGGCTGTCCGACGGCCTGTTCCTCACCGACTCACTGACCGACCTCGCCGACGACCTCAGCCGCGGCGACATCACCCTTCCCGCAGAAGAACTGCACCGCTTCGGCACCTGTGAGACAGACCTCCTCCAACGCCGCTGGACCCCCGCCGTCCAGGCACTGATCAGCCACCTCCTGGACACCGCCCATACCTGGCTGGACCAACCGCGACTGTGGACCGGTCTGCCGCCCGGCCCTGCCGTCGTCCTGCGCACAGGCTGCACTCTCTACCGCGCCCGCCTGCACGCCGCCGAAAAGGCCGGACCCGCACTGTTGCAACATGCCGCCCGCCCGGCCCTGGCCGCCCGCCTGCGCGTCACCGGCCCCGGCCGGCTCCTCGCAGCCACCACCTGGCGCCTCTTTCCCCTCCCCGAACTACGCACCGCGCCCCCGCCGACCCGCCCGGTGCTTCCCGCTCCCCGGGTCGCTTCCCCCGAGCTCCTGCAACCACCCGAACCGCACGCCGGTGGGGCCCGCCCGCCAGCTCTCCCGGCCGAGCGCATGCCGCGGCATGTCGCGATCATCATGGACGGCAACGGCCGCTGGGCCACCGCACGCGGCCTCCCACGCAACGACGGTCACAAGGCCGGAGGGAAGGCACTCGTCGACGTCGTCCACGGCGCCGCGGAGATCGGGCTCCCTCACCTGACCGTGTACCTGCTGTCCACCGAGAACTTGGAGAAGCGCCCTCCGCAGGAGATCGACAAGCTGCTGACGTTCGCACGGGAACAGCTGGAGTCCGGAGACTTCCTGCGCTACGACGTACGGATCCGCTGGGCCGGGCTCCCCGACGGCCTGCCCCGCGACTTCGTCGACCTCCTGCGCACCAACGAAATGGCCACCGAAGATCGCACCGGTCTCACTCTGACGTTCTGCCTCAACTATGGCGGTCGCAGCGAACTCACCCAGGCCGCCGACTCCCTGGCCGGCGCCGCACGCACCGGACAGCTCGAGGGCACCAGGGTGTCGGAACACCTGCTTCGCTCCCATCTGCCCCTGGGTGACCTGCCCGACGTCGACCTTCTATGGCGCACCGGCGGCGAACAGCGCATCTCCAACTTCCTGCCCTGGCACACCGCCTACGCCGAACTCCTTTTCACCGACAAACTCTGGCCGGACATCGACCGCCGCGACCTGTGGGAGGCCGTGACCGAATACACCCATCGCCACCGCCGCTACGGCGCGGCCCCCGCCTCACAGCCTGTAGTCCCCGCTCAAGAGATGCGCCTTGGCACAAGCGGCTGACAGACCACAGAGGCTTACCCACCACCACCCGCGCCGCCATCGCCGGGCGGCGGTGCGACAGGGACGGCCCCGGACGAACGCCCATTCGCCAGGTGATCTCTCGTGTCCTGCGAAGCTCCGCAGAAGTTCTCCGAACGGGCAGCGGTCTGCTTCAAGCCGATGCCTCCCCAGCCGTACTCACAAAGGAGCCTGCCGCCATGAAACCCAGCCGCCGTACCTTCAAGCCCTTCCTCCTCACTGCCGGCGTGGTCTCGACGGCTGCCCTCGGCGTGTCCTTCCTCAGCATGACCAGCCAGGCGCAGACCCCGCCCGAGCACGCCGTGGACGCCTCGCAGCTGACTGCCGCCTCCCGCCTGCAGGCAGCCCCGCTGCCGCCCGCCTGCCAGGAAGCGATCTTCAAGACCACGGAGAAGTTCCCCACCACCCGCTACACCGTTCCCGACGAACCGTGGAACGCCGCCCTGAACGCCGTGGCCAATCTGAGCGAGGAAGACCAGGCCCTGCTCACCGAGTCCGCGTGCGCGACCTGGAACACGTGGGCCGTCCTCAACGGCGCCGCTGTGGCAACCGAGCTCGACAACCGCTACCGCAACGCCGCCGCTCCGGCATGCAACAAGTGGGCCGTCGCCACCCTCGCGACGATCAAGAACCACGCCTCGGAGGTCCCCGCTGAGTACAAGCCGCAGGAAGAAGCGGCCAAGAGGATCTGGAAGGAAGTCATGACCAAGCTCTCTACAACAGCCGCCGACCCCGCCTGTCGCACGGCCTACACCAAAGCCCAGACAGGCTGGTAGACACCCCCTCCACCGGCGGCATCCACAGCATGTGAGACAGCAGCCCGGGAAGCAGAACGCCTGGCTGGGCAGCCAATCGGGCGTTCTGCTGAACGTGCATTCCGCAATTTGACGTGCTTCCTACAGCCCTGGAACCAGGGCCCACTACCTACAGCAACTTCCGTTCGAAGGGCGGCTGGCGATCCTGTTCGTGATCACCGAGAGCACGCGCTGATCACCAGGCGCGGAGCCCGGTGTTTACGCAGGAGCCAGTGCTCATGAAGCCGCACTACGTACACGCGGTGTAGTTTCCGCGATTCCGTGGACACTTCCGCGTGATCATGGGCAGGGGTAGCACTCGGTAGTCGTCAGTTGTCGCCCGGTTAGTACTCCAGCCGTAGATCTTGATCTTGCTGGAGTACCAGGAAGTGCTCCCGCCCCTCGGCGATGTGCTCGGCCTTCTTGCTCCGCCATGCGGCGAGCGCCTGCTCCCGGTCCTGCCTCGACAGCGGCTTCGGATTGCCGAAGACGCTCGACGGCAATGTCAACAGCGCCGAGCTGCGAGTGCTTTCATCCGGCGTCGGCTGCTTGCTGAACTGCTCTTCCTCATAGCAGCGCAAGCTCTCCAGGGCCTCGTCCACACGGTCGACCCGGCAGATCGGACCGAGCACTTGTACCTCAAGGTCAATCGGTGGCCTCCCACCCCGGCGGACGCGCTCGACGAGGGCGAGGACCTCTCCGGAGCGTGCAGGCCACGTGTTGCTGGTGCCTCGAACATAGATCGCGCCGTCTTCAAGGCTGTCGCGGCGGTCGTCATTCTGATAACTCTTGTGACACGGGAAGATCCTCTGGCCATCCTCCGGCGGCTGGGCGATGACGAAGAGAACCTCGTGATCGGAGTCGATGCCGATCCTGCCGAACTCGAAGGCCGGGAACCGGGACCCGAGGTAGGGGCGGAGCCGGTCCTCAAGCTCGTGTGGTTCGGTTCCACGCGGCACTCCGGGAGCACTGTTCTTCTGTACGCCGATGACCAGGACCGCGTACCCGTGGAAGTGTCGGGCCGCCTCCCCCGGACGCCGGTTCGCTGCGCCCAGAAGAAACTTTGCGATCTTGGCCGCAGTCGCCTTGCTGTTCATGTCGAGAGAGCTCTTGACCTCGAGGTAGGTCGTCTCAGCCTCATCGCCAACAGCGACTACGTGCCCAAGAATGCCCCGCAGGGCGCGCTCACCAAGCGGTGATGACGCTGGTATCGAGCGCGGAGTTCCCGGCGTCCGAGTCGTCTGAAGGCGAGAGATCCTGCATGGGCCGATTCTGCCATTCACGACCGCCGGGCGGGATCGAACATCCGCCTTCGAGAAGCCTGGGCCGCGGTCACGGCGCAACACAGCCGACGATCGCCGGTTACCCCAACCGGCGATCCTCGTGACACTTGAAGCTCCCCTTCCCCCAGAACTCCAGCAGTCCGCCATGCACGCGATCTGCTGGCCGCCACGTCGGAGGGGCCATTTCTCAGCCCCAAACACACCCGCGCGCCCGGGTAAGCAGGACAGCGATCACTACCCAGCGTTACCGCGCAAACGCGCCCACAGGGGGCTTTTGCCCATGATCCGACGACGGCGTCCACAGCCGATAGTGCTCACCCATACCAACACCCCAGGTCAGAGGCTCGCGAGTGCCCACCGAAATGCGCAACCCACACTGACCGGCCGGGCACGGGCGAAGACGGGCGGGCGGGCAGGCAGGCAGGCAGGCAGGCAGAAGGACGTACCGCCGGAAGACACGCGCAGGGCACGGCGGGGCGGGGCCGGCGAGCAGTCCGGCCCCGCCCCGCCGCTCTGCACCGGCTTCTTCAACTACCGACAAATAAAGGCCCGTTCAGGTTCCAAGCGCCGATACGGTGACGAAACCTCGTCCCGCCCAGGTCCGGATCGGTAACGATCGGCCCGTACCGGTTGCCCACCCCGGCACAGTTCCTAGTCTGCGGACATGGCGCTCTTCAGTAGTCGTACCGGTAAACGTCCCCGTATCGTCCCCGCCCTCGACGACGACGCCCTCGCGCGCGTCCTCCGGCAGGTGAGCAAGCGCGGTGGAGGCGTCAGGCCGACGGAGGTGACTCTCGTCGCGGGGTTCCTGGAGGAGACCGGGGACAACTGGGACCGGCGCAGCCATCGGGTGTCCGTGCTGGCCGGGGAGACGGCCGAATCGGGGTCCGACCTGGCCTCGGCCTGGCTGGCCAGGTCGCCGAAGAATCCCGACGCCCTGGTCTTCCACTCGTGGGTCGGCCTGATGCGCGGTCTGCGGGACAGACACCTGGAGGACGCGGGACAGCTGGTGACCCAGTGCCATCGGGCCGCGGAGCTGAGTCCGGCGGATCCGCTGCCCTGGGTGGTCCTGCTCGGCATGGCCCGCGTCGAGCGGTACCCGCAGAGCGAGGTCAACGCCATCTGGCGGGAGGCCACCGGGCGCGACCGCTGGCACCGCGAGGCATATCTGCAGATGCTCGCCCATCTGTCGCCGGAGGAGGGGGGTTCGAGCGCGGCCGTCCTGGACTTCATCGATGTGGTGCGCACCCGGATACCGGCCAACGCGCCGTGCGCCGCGATCGAACTGACCGCGGCCGTCCGGCAGTACCAGGGGCTGGTGGCACAGGGCGGTGTCCGGGCCATGACGGCCGGTCAGCTGTGGGACGGCGGGCAGATCGCGGCCTCGCTGGAGCAGGCCGCCTCCCTCTGGGCGAAGCCGGGATTCTTCCAGCACGCGGCGGCCCAGGCGGACCTGAACGTCCTGGCGTACGCGCTGTGCGCGGCCGGCCGGGCCGTCGACGCGCACCATGTCTTCGAGGCGCTCCAGGGCACGGTGACGCCGTGGCCGTGGAACGACGACGGGCCCGCGGTCCAGCGGTTCGAACAGCACAAGGCCAAGGCGGAGCGGGGACGGCAGGGCGGCGTCAGAGGAGCCTGACGCCGCCTCACCGCGCGCACCGTCAGTCCCGCTCCCGGGCCAGGATGTCCGTGACGGCCTTCCGCAGCGCCGTCGCGGGGTCCGCCGCGGCCCTTTCGGAGCGCCACGCCACGAACCCGTCGGGGCGGACCAGGACCGCGCCGTCCCCGGTGACGCCGTGGGCCCGGGCCCAGTCGACGCCGTCGTCCGGCCTCAGGTCCGCGGCGGGGCCGGTACCGATCCGGTAGGCGTCGAGCGGCACCCGCAACTGCTGTGCCGTCTGTGCCGCCGCGGTGTGCCAGTCCCCGTCGCCCGACTCGCCGGTCAGCAGCACCAGGGACCGCTCGTACAGGTCGAGGGTGGAGATGCGGACGCCGTCGCGGTCCAGCCACAGGTGGGGGGCCCGGGTGCCCGGCTCCCCCGTCAGCTGCAGTCCCTCCGGGACGACCGGCGCCGCCGGGTCGCCGCCGACGACCGCGCCCTGCGGATAGCGGTAGCCCAGCGCCACGTTGAGGATTCCACCCTTGGGGCCCTTGCTGCCGGCACCCGCCGCGGGCGTGTAGCCGGGGTGGCTGTGCTCGACCGAGCGGTTCGAGGCACGGGCGCTGGTCGCCTCCGCGACCGGCCGGCGCTCGGCCTCGTAGGACTCCAGCAGTCGGGGACCCGCCCAGCCGGCGTGGACGGCGGCCAGCTTCCAGGCGAGGTTGTGCGCGTCCTGGATGCCGGTGTTGGAACCGAACGCCCCGGTGGGCGACATCTCGTGGGCCGAGTCGCCGGCGAGGAACACCCGGCGGTCGGTGTACCGGTCGGCGACCCGCTCGGCGGCGTGCCAGGCGGCCCGGCCGGTGATCTTGACGTCGAGGTCGGGCACGCCGACCGCCCGCCGGATGTGGGCGATGCACCGCTCGTCGGTGAACTCCTCGAGCGTTTCGCCGTCTTCGGGGTGCCAGGGGGCGTGGAACACCCAGTTCTCGGTGTTGTCCACGGGCAGCAGTGCCCCGTCGGCCTCCGGGTTCGTCAGGTAGCAGACGATGAACCGCCGGTCGCCGACGACGCCCGCGAGGTCACGGGAGGAGAAGGTGACGCTCACGTTGTGGAAGAGGTCTCCCGGACCGCTCTGCCGGATACCGAGCCGCTCCCGTACGGGGCTGCGCGGGCCGTCCGCGGCGACCAGGTAGTCCGCGCGGATGGTGGTGTGCTCGCCGGTCTCCCGGCTCTTGACCCGCGCCGTCACCCCGTCGTCGTCCTGGTCGAACGACATCAGCTCGGTCGCGAAGCGCAGATCGCCGCCGAGTTCGCGGGCGTGGGCCAGCAGCACCGGTTCGAGGTCGTTCTGGCTGCACTGGCACCACCCGCCGGGGCTGAACCGGGCCAGTCCGCCTCCGGGGTCGATCTCCTTGAACAGCCACTCGCCGTCGCCGTCCGCCAGGCTCGGCGTCTGCATGATGCCGTGGTTGTCCGCGAGGACCGACGCGACCTCCCTGATCTGCCGCTCCACTCCGGCCACCCGGAACAGCTCCATGGTGCGCACGTTGTTGCCGCGCCCGCGCGGGTGGATCGACGTGCCCGTGTGACGTTCGACGAGCATGTGGGGCACGCCCAGACGCCCCAGGAACACGGACAGGGACAGGCCCACGAGGGAGCCTCCGACGATGAGAACGGGCGTGTGGTGGCCGGTCTCGCCGGCCTCTTGCGATCGGTTCATTGAAGTGCCTCCAGCGTCGCCCTCGACGGGCGGTGGAACAGGACGCGGCATTCATGCCCGGTACGGGTCGGTTCGTGTCCCGGCGGCACCCGGTTGACGCGTGGTTCACCCACCTGCCCCGTGTGTCTCGCGCACCTCGCGGGGCGCGTCGACGATCGGTTCAGGGCGAGCCCGGCCGTTTCGGCGACGGGGCCGTTTCCGCCCCCCCCCCCACTGAAGAGCCTTTCGTGAAGAAGAGGAGAGGTGCGCCGGATGACCACGACGGAACGCACGACGGGACCCATGGCGGGACGCATAGCGCAGTCGGCGTTCGACGGCTCCAGGCTGCGGGTGATCCTGCTGCTCGACCTGTACGACGGGGCCCAGGAGCAGTTCCTCGAGGCTTACGAGCACATGAGCAGCAAGGTCGCGTCCATCCCCGGCCACATCCAGGACCAGCTCTGCCAGTCGATCGAGAACCCCTCGCAGTGGCTCATCACCAGCGAGTGGGAGAGCGCGCTTCCGTTCCTCGCCTGGGTGAACAGCGAGGAGCACATCGAGATCGTCCGCCCGATGCACAGCTGCGTCCGTGACACCCGCTCCATGCGCTACAGCGTCCTGCGCGAGACGGAGCCGGACACCGAGCGCAAGGCGCGGTCCGGTCTGCAGGCGCAGGTGCACGTGGGCGACGGGGTGGCCCGCCACGCGCTCACCTTCACCGTCAAGCCGGGCAGTGAGTCCAAGGTCGCGGAGCACCTGGCCGGGTACTCCTCCCCCCAGGCCCAGCTGGACGGGAACACGCGGCTGCGCCGCACCTCCGTGTTCATGCACGGCAACCGCGTGGTGCGGGCCGTGGAGGTCGAGGGCGACCTGCCGGCGGCGCTGCGCCACGTGGCCGCTCAGCCCGGGATCCGGGCGGTCGAGGAGGCCATAGACCCCCACCTGCAACAGGAGCGGGATCTGTCCGATCCCGGCTCCGCGCGGGTGTTCTTCACACGGGCCGCGCTCCCCTCCGTGCACCACGTCCGTGCGGACGGCCCCGAGCCCGCCGGCCTGCGGCGGCACGCCCTGTACTACCCGGCCGTCGAGGGCCGGGGCACGGAGCTGGCCCGGTTCCTCTCCCATCAGGACGAGGCCGCGACCGGCGCCCCGGACAGCCCGGTCTTCACGAGCACCGTCTTCCAGCGCGACGACATCGTGGTCCGCATGATCGACGTCGCCGGCGACCTCGACGTCGACCCCGAATGGGCCCTGGGCGTCAAGGGCGCGGGGAAGGCGGCGGAGCTGGAGCGGCTCCTGGACGGCGCGGCGGTCGGAGTCGACGCCCCGCTGAACTCGGAGCGCAACCTCAACCGGCTGCTGTCGCACGCCGACATGCTGCCCATCACCGACCGCAGCGCGGTGGATTCCTGACGGCACACCGTGGTGACGTCCGTGGCCGGCCCGCCCGGACGTCCCCGCCCCACCCGGAGGTACCAACCATGTCCCAACAGCATCCACGCATCGTGGACCTGAGCGAGACGGAACCCAACAGAAGGCGTGGAGGCGATCTCAGGACCCTCCTCACCCCGGCCACGGTGGGTT
Source organism: Streptomyces sp. NBRC 110035 (assembly GCF_000829695.1). Taxonomy (GTDB): domain Bacteria; phylum Actinomycetota; class Actinomycetes; order Streptomycetales; family Streptomycetaceae; genus Streptomyces. The sequence continues at coordinate 32,631 of NZ_BBNN01000036.1, forward strand.
CCACCAGTGGCTTCATGGGTCTGGCCGTCATCCAGCCCGGTGAGCGCATCGGCGAGCACTACCACCCGTACTCCGAGGAGTTCGTGTACGTCGTCAGCGGCGCGCTCGAGGTCGACCTGGACGGGGAGGCGTTCGCGCTGCGGGCCGAGCAGGGTCTGATGATCCCGATCGACATGCGGCACCGCTTCCGCAACGTCTCCGACGCCGAGGCCCGCATGGTCTTCCACCTGGGCCCGCTCGCCCCGCACCCGAGCCTCGGGCACGTCGACACCGAGGAGAACGCCGGCTCCGAGACCGGCCCTCAGCTGACCGTGGGCGGTCCGGTCACGTCCGGGACCGGGCAGGGCCGGCCGGCCGGACGCAGTGAGGCCATAAAGTGACCCGGCGGGTGGCCGTCACCGGTATCGGGGTGGTCGCTCCGGGCGGCACCGGGGCGACGGCGTTCTGGGACCTTCTGTCGGCCGGCCGCACCGCGACCCGCGGCATCACTCTGTTCGACCCGAGCGGGCTGCGCTCGCGGATAGCGGCCGAGTGCGACTTCGACCCGTTCGGCCACGGTCTCGAGCCGGACCTGTGCCAGCACGCCGACCGGTACATCCAGTTCGCCGTGGTCGCCGCCGGCGAGGCGGTCCGCGACTCCGGGCTCGCCCCGGAGGGCGACGACGCCTGGCGCACCGCGGTGTCACTGGGCAGCGCGGTCGGCGGCACCACCCGGCTGGAGCACGACTACGTCCAGGTCAGCGAGCACGGCTCGCGCTGGGACGTGGACCACCGGGCCGCCGACCCGAAACTGCACCTGGCGTTCCAGCCGAGCACGCTCGCCGCGGTCGTCGCCGAGCGTTTCGGTGCGCGGGGACCGGTGCAGACAGTCTCCACCGGCTGCACCTCGGGGCTGGACGCGGTCGGGTACGGCTTCCACACCATCGCCGAGGGCCGGGCCGACGTCTGCATCGCCGGGGCCTCCGACTCTCCGATCTCGCCGATCACGATGGCGTGCTTCGACGCCATCAAGGCGACGTCGCCGAACAACGACGACCCGGAGCACGCCTCCCGCCCCTTCGACGCGCACCGCGACGGGTTCGTGATGGGCGAGGGCGCGGCGGTCCTGGTCCTCGAGGAGTACGAGCACGCGCGGGCCCGTGGCGCGCGGATCCACTGCGAGATCGGCGGTTACGCCACGTACGGCAACGCCTACCACATGACCGGTCTGACCACCGAGGGCCTGGAGATGGCGCGGGCCATCGACAGCACCCTCGACCAGGCCCGTCTCGATCCCACACTGATCGACTACGTCAACGCGCACGGCTCCGGCACCCGGCAGAACGACCGGCACGAGACGGCCGCGGTGAAGCGGTCCCTCGGGGCCCACGCCTACGACACGCCCATGAGCTCCATCAAGTCGATGGTGGGGCACTCGCTGGGCGCGATCGGTGCGATCGAGGTGGTGGCCTGCGTGCTCGCCCTGCGGCACCAGGCCGTACCGCCGACGGCGAACTACGAGACCCCCGACCCCGAGTGCGACCTGGACTACGTGCCGCGCACCGCCCGCCCCCGGAAGCTGAGGAACGTGCTCTCCGTCGGCAGCGGCTTCGGCGGCTTCCAGTCCGCGGTACTGCTGACCGGGCCGGGTGGGAGGACACCATGAGCAGCACTCGGCAACCCCGCCGCGCGGCCGTCACCGGCATCGGTGTGATCGCACCCAACGGGCAGCGGACCGACGCCTACTGGAAGTCCGTCAGCGAAGGCATCGGCGTGCTGGACCGCATCACCCGTGAGGGCTGCGGGCACCTGCCGCTGCGGGTGGCGGGCGAGGTCCGCTCCTTCGACGCGGCGGCCCTCATCGAGGACCGGTTCCTGGTCCAGACCGACCGGTTCAGCCATTTCGCGATGGCGGCTGCCGCCCTCGCCCTCGACGACGCCGGGCTCGGCAGCGGTGATCCCGCGGAGCCGTTCTCCGTCGGCGTGGTCACCGCGGCCGGCTCCGGCGGCGGTGAGTTCGGGCAGCGTGAGCTGCAGAAGCTGTGGGGGCAGGGCCCCCGGTTCGTCGGCCCGTACCAGTCCATCGCCTGGTTCTACGCCGCGAGCACCGGACAGATCTCCATCCGCAGCGGTTTCAAGGGCCCGTGCGGTGTGGTGGCGAGCGACGAGGCCGGCGGCCTCGACTCGCTCGCGCACGCCGCCGGGGCGGTCCGGCGCGGCACCGACACGATGGTCGTCGGGGCCGCGGAGGCCCCACTGGCCCCGTACTCGATGGTCTGCCAGCTCGGCTACCCCGAGATCAGCACCGTCGAGGACCCGGACCTCGCCTACCGCCCCTTCACCGCGAAGGCCTGCGGGTTCGTGCCCGCCGAGGGCGGTGCGCTGCTCGTCGTCGAGGACGAGAACCGGGCCCGCGGGCGGGGGGTACCGGTGCGGGCCACCCTCGCCGGCCATGCCGCCACCTTCACCGGCGCCTCCCGGTGGGAGGAGTCGCGGGAGGGCCTGGCCCGCGCGATCCGCGGCGCCCTCGACGAGGCGGGCGCCGCGCCGGAGGACATCGACGTGGTGTTCGCCGACGCGATGGGCGTACCGGAGGCGGACCGCGCCGAGGCGCTGGCGATCGCCGACGCGCTGGGCGCGCACGGCAGGCGGGTACCCGTCACTGCGCCGAAGACCGGTTTCGGACGGGCCCACTGCGCGGCGCCCGTGCTGGACACGGTGGCCGCGGTGCTCGCCATGGAACACGGCCAGGTGCCGCCCACGCCCAACGTGTTCGACATCTGCCACGACCTCGACCTGGTGATGGCGCGTGCTCGGCCCGCCGAGCTGCGCACGGCCCTCGTCCTCAGCAGGGGACTCATGGGCTCCAACGCGGCGCTGGTCGTGCGCCGCGGCGGCGAATCCGCCCGGTAGGTCCGGGCGCGGAAGGAGCAGACACTCATGATCACCACCGAAGTGACCGTCGACGAACTGGCCGTCCTGATGAAGAAGGCCGCCGGCATCACCGTCGACCCGCAGGAGCTGAAGCAGGCCGCGGAGTCCCCCTTCGACAGTTTCGGCCTCGACTCGCTCGGCCTGCTCGGCATCGTCGGTGAGCTGGAGAACCGTTACGGCCTCTCCCTTCCTCCCGACTCGGAGCGCTGCAGGTCGCCCCGGGAGTTCCTGGACCTCGTCAACAGCACCCTCAAGGCTGGAGCCTGAAAGTGGCAGGACACACCGAGAACAGCATCACCGTCGACGCTCCCTTCGACCTCGTCTGGGAGATGACCAACGACCTCGAGAACTGGCCGAACCTGTTCAGCGAGTACGCGTCGGTCGAGGTGCTCTCCCGCGAGGGGGACACCACGACGTTCCGGCTGACCATGCACCCGGACGACAACGGGAAGGTGTGGAGCTGGGTCTCCGAGCGCACCCCCGACCGGGCCCGCCGGACCGTGCGCGCCCGCCGTGTCGAGACGGGCCCGTTCGCCCACATGGACATCCTGTGGGAGTACGAACAGCTGCCGGACGGCGTCCGGATGAACTGGACGCAGGACTTCGCAATGAAGCCCGACGCGCCGGTCGACGACGCCTGGATGACGGACAACATCAACCGCAACTCGCGTACGCAGATGGCGCTCATCCGGGACCGGATCGAGCAGGCCGCCGGCGAGCGCAGGGGCACCGCGTCCGTCACCTCCGGCTGACCGCCGACCGATCCGGAAAGGACCGTCGATGCACCACGCACTCATCGTGGCCCGTATGGCGCCCGATTCGGCCTCGCAGATCGCCGAGGTGTTCGCCGCCTCCGACCGGGGCGAACTCCCCGGCCTGATCGGGGTGAACAGGCGCCGGCTCTTCCAGTTCGGCGACGACGTGTATCTGCACCTCATCGAGTCCGAGCGGGACCCGGCGCCCGCCATCGCGAAGGTGGCCGGGCACCCCGAGTTCCGCGGCATCAGCGAACGGCTGGAGGCCTACGTCAGTCCGTACGACCCCCAGACCTGGCGCGGCCCCAAGGACGCCATGGCGCAGTGCTTCTACCACTGGGAGCGCGGCGCCGGCTCCTGAGCACCGGCCCGGAACACCCCCGGGGCCGCCGGTCCCGCGTATGTCGCGGAGCCGGCGGCCCCGGGGGGGTGGCCCCGGCCGGTGCGGTACGGATCAGCCGGGGCGGCGCACTCGACGGCGTGCGGGCAGGCGTCGACCGGCCGGACCTCGCCGATGACCGGGCCCGCGTCGGTCGGCCGGTCGGTCATGCTCCGCCGGGCGTGCCCGGCACCGCCGACGTCGAGGAGCAGCAGGCCCGTGGCCGTGGTGAACCGCATCGAGGGGGTGTGGTCGACGAGGTTCTCGATGACGACGACGCGCGCTCCGGGCCGCGCGGCGGAAGCCGGGGCGACTGTCGTCATCCGTCGCCCCGCTTCTTCCGTCGTGCTGGGGAGGGGCGAGGGCGTGGTGAGGGGCGGGGCGGTGGCGCGGCGGGGCGTTCAGCACAGTCCGGCGGGCTCGGAGAGCGTGCAGGTGTTGCCGGCGAAGGTGTGGGGCGTGGCGGTGTCCCGGTCGGCCAGGTCGGCCGGGCCGTTGCCGGTGACCAGGTTGTCTCGGACGGCGTTGCGCTTGTGGGCGGCGCCCACGAAGCCCGTGCGGATCACGACACCACCGGACAGCGGGGAGGTGCCCCTGTTGCTCTCGACCCGGTTGTGGGCCACGAGGGTGTCCTCGGCTCCGGTGAGGACGATGCCCGTGCCCTGCAGGAAGGGGAGCCGGGGTGTGGCGGCGCAGTGCTTGTTGTTGGCGTACAGGTGATTGTGGGGCACCCGCAGCCCGTCGGCGGCGGGCCCGGACCCGTCGCCCACCACGAACACGGCGACGCAGTTGCCGGCGGCCTCGTTGTGGGAGACGGTCAGGTTCCGCAGCCGCCGCACGGTGACGCCGACACGGTTGCCGGCCATGCGGTTGTGGCGGATCACCGTCATCCGGGCGTCCCGGGCGTCCTCCTCCGCGCCGGCGGTGTTGGAAACGAACAGTCCGGCGTCGCCGTTCGCCTCGAGCACGTTGTGGCTGAGTACGCTGCGCACCGAGCGCTGCTCGGCGATGCCCCACCTGCCGTTCTTCTCGGCGGTCACGCCCTGCACCCGGAGCCGGTCGGTGCCGGTGGCCCACAGCCCGTTCCGGGTGAAGCCGCGCAGCGTCAACGAGCTCACGGTGACGTCCTCGAGCGGGGCCTTGTGCGTGCCGGTCACGCAGATGCCGTGTCCCGCCGCCGACGAAGGCGCCCGCCGACAGCGACACCGCCCCGCCGCCGATGCCGAGCACCACCACGGCGACCGCGCCCGTGGACGCCCCGGAGGACACGCCGAGGACGAACGGGTCGGCGAGCGGGTTGCGCAACAGGGACTGCATGATCGCGCCGCACAGGGCGAGTCCGGCGCCGCACAGGGCGGCGAGCAGGGTGCGCGGCATCCGCAGGTTCCACACGATTCCGTCGCGCAACGGTGTCAACGTGCTCTCGCCGCGGCCGACATCTCCACCACCGACGCCCACACGTCGGCGGTGGAGATGTCGGCGGCCCCGATGGTCACGGCGACGGAGGCGGCCAGCGCCGCGAGCCCGCCACCCGCCGGCAGCAGGGTGCGGAGGCTCACGTGGTGAGCCCGAGGTCGCGCAGGCCGGCGGCGACCTGCTCGATCCCTTCCACGGTGCGGAGGGAGGGGTTCATCGCCTGCCCGCTGAGCAGGACGTACCGCTTCTCCTTCACCGCGGCGAGGTTGCGTGTGGCCGGATGGGTCTCCAGGAAACGGATCTTCGCCTCGGCGGTTTCCGCTGTCTGGGACCTGCGGGTGAGGTCGGCGAGGACGATGACGTCGGGGTCGCGGTCGGCGACGGTCTCCCAGTCGATCTGCGGCCACTCGTCGTGGGTGTCGGAGAAGGCGTTCTCGGCGCCGGTCGCGCGGGTGATGGCACCGGGGGCGCCGCAGCAGCCGGCCAGGTAGGGCGACTGCGAGTTGGCGAACCAGTACATGAGGGAGGTGCCGGAGGCGTCCAGGCCGTCGGTGGCCCTGCGCACCCGCTCCTCCAGTTCCGCGACCAGTTCGTCGCCGCGTTCCTCGACGCCGAACACGCGGGCGGGGTCGCGTATTTCGCCGTAGACGGTGTCGAGGGTGAGCGGCTTGCTGCGGGAGCCGTCGCCGCCGCTGTCGTTAGTCCTTTCCGGCGGCGCAGTCGGCCGGTGAGACGTACGTGGGTACGCCCAGCTCCTCGAACTGCTCGCGGGTGGCGACGCCGCCTCTGCCGAGCGTGGAGACGAAGGAGGCGGTGACGAAGTCGGGCTCGGTGTCCAGCACCTTCTCGAAGGACGGACCGTTGTCCGCCGGGCGGGGCACCGACGCGTTGGCCTTCTCGAGGCCTTTGGCCACCGGGTCGGTCCAGGTGGCGGTGCCGGCCATGCGGTCGGCGAGGCCGAGGGAGAGCAGGATCTCGGTGGTGTCCTGGTTGAGGGAGACGACCCGCTGTGGTGCGGACTTCACCGTGACCTGGTGCCCGCAGTTGTCGAGGGTGAGCGGGTGGCCGGACGCGGCGGGCTTGTCCGAGCCCTTGCCTGCGTCGTTGTCGCCGGAGCCACCGCCGCAGGCGGTGAGCAGCAGGGCGGGAGTGAGGAGAAGGACGGCGGCACGGCAGCGGGGGACGGAGAGAGCACGGGGCACGGGGACGCCTTGCCTGTCGGGGCTCGTACGCGGAGCCTGGCCTACGAGGGACCCCACCACCCATGGCGGCGGGGTGCCAGCAGGTCTTCGGACTCGGGTTCGCCCGGACGGAGCGCCTTCCCGGGGCAGTGCGCGCCGTCCTTCCGGCCGGCCGCCCCAGTGGCGTCATGCATGCTCCGCCCGTCCCCCTCACCGCTGCGCGTCAGTTCCGGATTTCCACCGGATTCCCTGGCCTCGGATGTGGCACGACTGGCCCCGGAAGCGTACCAAGACCGGTCGGACGACCTGGACGGAGCGTATGGGGTTGCCGTGTCCGGTGCCGTCGGTGGCGGTGGTGGCGGCGGCGGTGGTGGCGGACCGGCCGGGCGTGGGGACTGCTCAGAGGGTTCGGACGCGTACGCTGCAGTTGTCCTGACGGGTGGACGGACGCCTCCCGCCGAGCCACGCCGGTGCGGGCACCGGCATTCTGGCCCCGAACGGGCCGCGACCTGCGTCGGCGCCGTCCACGGCGCGTTCCGTGCAGGCCGTCGCGGGGAGCACCCGTGCGACGGCCTGCCGTGCGCGTTCCCCCTCGGCGCGCGGCCCCCGGAGGGTCAACGGCGGCGCAGCGAGGGGTCGAGCAGCGCGGGCGGGGTGTCGTTCTTCTCGTGCGCGGCCAGGTCGGTGCCGGGGGCGACCACGGCGTCGATCGCGTCCAGCACGTCGGCGGGGAGCACGGTGCCGGCTGCGGCGAGTTGCGAGCGCAGGTGGTCCAGTGTGCGAGGGCCGATCAGCGCGCTGGTCACAGCGGGGTGCGCGGTCACGAATCCGAGCGCCAGCTGGATCAGGGTCAGGCCGGCCTCGTCGGCGATCCTGGCGAGTCGCTCGACGGCGTCGAGCCTGGCCCGGTTGGAGGGAATGGCGGTGTCGAAGCGCTGCGGCATGAACGTGGAGCGGTTGGTGGTGACGTCCCGGCCCTCGCGGACCACACCCGAGAGCCAGCCGGAGGCCAACGGGCTCCACACCAGTACGCCGAGGCCGTACTCCTCGGTCACGGGCAGCACGTGGGTCTCGATCCCGCGCTGCAGGATCGAGTAACTGGGCTGTTCGGTGACGTAGCGGCTCAGGCGATGGTCGCGGGCGGCCCACTGGGCCTGCACGATCCGGTGCGCCGGGAAGGTCGAGGAGCCGAAGTAGCGGATCTTTCCGGCGCGCTGCAGGTCGGTCAGCGCCGAGAGGGTCTCCTCGTCGCTGGTGCGCGGGTCCCATCGGTGGATCTGGTAGAGGTCGACGTGGTCGACGCCGAGGCGGCGCAGGCTGTCCTCAAGGGCGGTGACCAGCCAGCGGCGCGAACTGCCCTGATGATTTCGCTCGTCCCCCATGGGCATGGTCGCCTTCGTGGCCAGCACGATGTCGTCACGGCGCCCGGCGACGGCCCTGCCCACCATCTCCTCCGACTCGCCGCCGCTGTACGCGTCGGCGGTGTCGACGAGATTGATCCCTGCCTCCAGGGCTGCGTCGACGACGGCGGTGACCTCGTCCTGAGTGGTGCGCCCGATCCTGCCGAAGTTCATCGCGCCGAGCGCGAGGGAGCTGACCTGCACGCCGGTGCGGCCCAAGGTGCGGTATTGCATGGCCGTGTTCCTCCATAGGGAGTGGGGTGTTGTGGTGGGGCGCGGCGTGGCCTGGGTGCCGGACGTCCGCTCCGGCACCACGAGAAAAGCGGAACACCGCTCCGGAAACAATACGGAACGACGTTCCGTTTTACAAGCGCGGCAGTGGTACGGCGGCAGCGGCCGAAAGGACGGCACCCGCCGTCTTCGTCACGGCGGGTACGGACACGCCGGTGCGCCGTCGCGGCCGGGGCCGGTGGTGCGCTCCCGAACCGGCTCGGCCGTCCGGCAGCGGTGGAGAACCGTCACGTGTCCTTGAGGGCGACCGAGAGGTCGGCCAAGTGGGCCGACACCGGACCGAGGGTGAGCAGCCCGCTGCCCGCGCCGGCCAGTTCGCCGGCCGCCGGGGCGAGCGCGGTGCGGGCACGTCGCATGCCGTCCCGGTCACCGAGGGCGAGTGCCGCTCGGGCGGTGAGGCACCACAGGGCCTCCTGGAGGAGGTCGCGCGGCGGTTCGGGAGTCCCGTGCAGGGCCTCGGCGGCCTCGGCGCGGCTGCCCTGTTCGAGCAGCATCAGCGGTCGGACCCAGTCCGCGTACGGTCCCCAGTCGACGGTCCCGTCGAAGCGCGGGGACAGGCCACGGCGCAGACGCAGGCACAGCAGCGCCAGCGGCAGCAGACCCCGGGCCAGGCCGGGCATGCCGCAGCCGTCCAGCAGGGCGGCCGCGTCCCGGTAGGCCGCCTCCGCCTCGGGGGCCGGTGCCCGGCCGGTCGCGTCCAGCCGCAGAGCGGCGTACCACCGGGTGAACACGGCGACCAGCGGACGTTCGTGACGGGCGGCCAGACGGTCGGCGGCGGCCGCGTGCCGGTCGGCCGAGGGGAAGTCGCCGAGGGCGCCGCGCGCCTGCAGCCGGACGAGGTGGCCGAGGATCTCGAACGTGGCCAGGCCGTGCCGGGCGGAGACGTCGGTCAGCTCCCTGCCGATCGCCTCCCGGCGCGGGGCCAGCCCGGTCCGGTCGAAGGACTGCATGAAGACGGCGTTGAGCGTGAACGCCAGCAGCGCCGGGTCTCCGAGACCGCGGGCCAGCTGCTCGGCCTGCCGGGCGGCCTGCGGACCGCGCAGGCCGCCCGTGCCGCGCGATTCCAGGGCGATCGTCACCAGCAACCGGGCCTTGGCGGCCTCGTGGCCCCCGGCGGGCAGGGCTGCGAGGGTACGCTCGGCGGCCCGGACGATGTGCGCCGCCTGCTTCGGGTCGTCCGAGCGCGTCCAGATCGCCGGGACGTCGTAGGCGCCGATCACTCGGGCGGTGAGTTCGGCGTCGCCGAGTTCCTCGGCCGCCATGACCGCCGAGACCCGGTGCTCGAAGGCGGCCGGCAGGCCGCCACCACCGCCGGCCACCGCCGGCCACCGCGAGGTCGCGCAGCAGTCCCACCGTGGATTCCAGGCGGGCCCGCGCGCTGGTGGCCACGGTGCGGTCGTACGAGGCAGCGGCCCGTTCCCACACCTGCCCCGCCGTCCCGCCGGTGCCGGAGGCGGGGCGCGCAGGGTCCGCTTGATGGAGGATGTCGGCCTCCAGGCCGCGCAGGCCCGGACCCGGCTCGATGCCCAGTTCCTCCGCGAGCGCGGTGCGGGCCTGCCGCAGCACGGCCAGTGCGTCGCCCTGACGGCCCGCGCGGTACAGCGCCAGGGCGAGCAGCCGCCAGGCGTGCTCCCGCCACGGGTGCTCCGTCGTGTGCACCCGCAGGTCGGCGGCCGCCCGCTCGGGGTGGCCCAGGGCCAGCAGCGCTTCGGCGTGCCGCTCGACGGCGTGCAGCCGCAGTTCGGTCAGGCGTCGGCTCTCCGCCCGAGCCCACGGCTGGTCCGCGAACTCCGCGTAGGCCGGTCCGCGCCACCGGCCGAGCACCTCCCCCAGCCGGGAGGCCACGTCCGTGGGCGGCAGCGCCGCGGCGGCGGTGACCTCCTGCTCGAAACACCAGGCGTCCACCTCGTCCGCGGCGGCGCGCAGCGCGTACCCGGGGCCTTCGGTGACCAGCAGCCCGGCCGGAGTACGCGGAGCGCGTTCCGGTTCCAGAGCACGGCGCAGCGCGGCGACGAACGTGCGTACCGAACCCACCGCGTCGCCGGGCGGATCGGGCCAGAGGTCGTCGATCAGACGCCGGAGGGGCACGACACGTCCCCGGGCGATGATCAGCCGCGCCAGCACCGAGCGGTGCCGGGGGCCCTTGAGGGCGATGGCCGTCCTGCCGCTCCCCTCCGCTCCGGCCTCAGCTCCTGCACCCGCGTCTGCGTCTGCGTCTGCGTTCCAGGCCACCACCGGTCCGAGCACACCGAAGACGACACGCACCCTTCCCCCACTCTCTTTCCGCCGGGCGCGGTGGCCTCAGGCCGGGATGCCGCCGCAAGGCAACCGTCCGTGTGCCGTTCCCGGCTGCCGCGCGACGTTGCTCATTCGCTGCTCATCCGGCGCCCACAGCATGGAAGAACCCGCTTCCCCGAGGAAAGGAGCCTGGCCATGACGCCTGTCATCGCCGGTTTCGGCCGTCATCGCATTCCCGTCGCCGACGAGGTCTTCCTGTACGCGGCCGTAGGCGGCTCGGGCCCTCCCGTCGTACTGCTGCACGGTTTCCCGCAGACCCACCTCATGTGGCGGCACGTGGCCACCGACCTCGCCGCCGATCACACCGTGATCTGCCCCGACCTGCGCGGCTACGGTGCCAGCGGCAAACCGGAGGACACCGACGGCACCGTCTACGCCAAGCGGACCATGGCCGGCGACGTCATCGCCCTGGCCCGCGCCCTCGGGCACGAGCGGTTCGCGCTGGCCGGGCACGACCGCGGCGCCCTGGTGGCCTTCCGCGCCGCGCTCGACCACCCCGGTACGGTCACCCACCTGGCCTGCCTCGACGTCCTGCCGACCCTCGACATGTGGGAGGTGCTGCACGGGGTCACCGCGTCCGTCGCCTTCCACCTGTACCTGATGGCTCAGCCGCCGGGCCTGCCGGAGCGCATGATCGCTGCCGAGCCGGACGTCTTCTTCGGGCACTTCCTCGACAGCTGGACGGCCGACGACCGGGCGGTCCCGGCCGACATCCGCGCCGCGTACCTGGCGGCCTGCCGTGCCGCGGTTCCTTCGATCGTGGCCGACTACCGTGCCTCCGCCGGCGTCGACCTCGAACACGACCGGGCCGACCGGACCGCCGGGAACCGGCTGCGCATGCCGGTCGCGGTGCTCCAGCAGGACCGGGGCGCGGCCCTGGGCTACGACGCCGCCGCGGTCTGGCGCGCCTGGGCACCCGACCTGCGGCACACCACCGTCACCTCCGGCCACTTCATGGCCGAGGAGGCACCCGGCGACGTCACCGGGGCCCTGCGGGACCTGCTCGCCCGCTGAGCCCTGACCGGCTGGGCCCTCTGAGCGACCGTCGCCGGCTGTCGCCTCCAGCGCGGCCGGAGGTACGACTTCCTTCGGCCGCGCGTCGGGACGCGCCCCGATCGGGTGCGTCGACGCGCCCGGTGGAGAGAACTCCGACGCCGCGATGGAACGGATGACGCAGTCATACACGGACACCTGCGGTCGCCGTCCTGCTTCTCCGCGTCGTGCCGCGGGGCGCCGTCGGCTGTCCTGCGTCAGTACATCGAGCAGCAGAAACGCCCCCGTTGAAGTGCACGCGTCCATCCCCGGCGCGAACGCCGGGGCTTTCTGCAAGGAACCCGGTGACGCAGCCGCCTCTCCGGCCACGTCCACGACCTCGTCCACCCACGCGTCACGCTCGGGACGGCCATGGCCGCAGCCCGCCGGCAGACCGGGCCGGCCATGACCGGGCCGGCCATGACCGGACGACCGGCCGGGAGACCCTCAACGACGCGGCGCGAAGGGCCGGCACGGGTCCACCGCCCCACGCGTTCCCGCACCGGACGCCCGACCCGCACCTGCCCCTCGCGACGCTGCGCGGGCAACTCGTCCGGAGACGTCCGGCACCCCCTGCCGACGCCTGGACACCGCGCCGGGCCCGCCCACACTGCTGACGGGCCCGGCGGTTCGTCCTCTTCTCAGGTCGTCACGTGGCCGTACGCGTCTCCTGGTCGGCCACGGCCGGGCCTTCCATGATCACCTCGGAGGGCCGGCTGCCCCGGTCCATCAGGCCACCCGTGACGGCCAGACCGAGACCGGCCAGGGCAAGAGCCGCACCGACCAGACTGGGCGCGGCCCAGCCCCAGCCCGCCGAGATGACCAGGCCTCCGATCCAGGCCCCACCCGCGTTGGCCAGGTTGAACGCGGAGTGGTTGGAGGCAGCCGCCATCGTCGGAGCGTTCTTGGCCTTGGCCATGAGCAGCATCTGGACGGGCGTGGTGATGAGAGAGCCCATCGCGCCGATGACGGTGATCGTCACCAGGGCGGGCACGACGCTGTGCACGGTGAAGTAGAACGTCACCAGTGCCGCGGCGAGCAGCGTCAGGCCCGCGTACAGCGTCGGCCGCAGGGCGCGGTCCGTGAGCGGTCCCGCGATCAGCGTGCCGAGCGTCATGCCGACGCCGTAGAGCGCAAGGACCAGAGTGGTCGAGGAGTCCGACATTCGCGTCAGATTGGTCAGCATGGGCACCAGGTAGCTGTAGACGGCGAAGAATCCGCCGAACCCGACCACGGCGACGGCCATGCCGATCGCGACCTGCCTGTTCCCCATGGCCCGCAGCTCGGACCGGATGCCGGACTGCCGGCCACGCGGCTGGTGGGGGACGAAGCAGGCCAGCATGACGAGGGCGACGAGTCCGATGACGGTGACCGCCCAGTAGGCGGACCGCCAGCCCAGCTGCTGCCCGAGGGCCGTGCTCGCCGGTACGCCGACGATGTTGGCGACGGTGAGACCGAGGAACACCCTGGAGACGGCACGTGCCGCGCGCCCCGGGGCGACCAGTCGTGAGGCGACGACGGCCCCCACGCCGAACAGCGCTCCGTGCGGCAGGCCCGCCAGGAACCGTGCGGCGAAGAGCAGGCCGAAGTCGGGAGCGAGCGCGGACGCCGCGTTGCCGACCACGAACAGTCCCGACAGGAGAAGCAGCAGTCGCTTGTGGGGCATGCGCGCACCGATGCCCGTCAGCAGGGGCGCGCCGACGACGACACCGAGCGCGTAGGCGGAGACGAGGTTGCCGGCGTGCGGCACGGACACACCGATCCCGTCGGCGATCTGGGGCAGCAGCCCCATCGTGGCGAACTCGGTCGTGCCGATGGCGAACGCGACGACGGCCAGGGCCAGCAGAGCCAGCGGCATGGTGCGGAACAACCTTTCGAAGGCAGCGGTACAGGAGCGGAGCGGTACAGGAGCGGGAGGGGCGGGGACGTCGTCGGCCCCTGGAACCCGAGCTGGTAAGCCTCTCGGCCCATGGCGGTCGTCGCGAGTTCGCGCTGCGCGCCCGAGTGACGGCGCCGCGAGGACTCCCTCGGACCGGTGGTCATTCAAATAATTGATTGGTCATATATTGACACGTGGCAACGGCGGCAACGTTGTCCACGGTCACACACCGTCTCACCCACGTTGCCGCCGCCCCGACGGGCGGCGGCAACGGTACGGAGGTCAAGGCCGGGCGCTGAGCCCGGTCACCGCACGGTGGGCTCGTGCGTCCAGCGCAGCAGGGCACCGAGACCGCCCACCGGGATGTCGGCGTCCTCCCCCGTGCCTTCGACCGCCTCGGAAACGTCGGGAGCATCGGAAACATTCCGAGGATCCAGTGGCGGAACAACCAGCACGTCGGCGGCCGTGACGGCAGCCGACCGCAACAGCGCGTCGTCCGCGCGGGCGGAGACGGGATCGCTCTCGCCGAGGGTCTGCGCGTCGGTCCGGCGCACCGCCACCTGGTCGGGCCCCGCTCCCACCCACGTCTCACGGCCCAGATCCGGTCCGTCGGGCCGGATCAACAGGGTGTCGATACGGTGCTCGCGTGCCGCCTCCACCACGGCCGGGACACCCTCGACGGCGTCCGTGGGCCGGTCGGTGCCCACCCGCCCGGCACGGAAGCGTTCCAGCGCCTCGTCCACGCGACGGCGGGTGTACCGGCTCCGGGCCTGCTCGACGGCCTGCTCGAGTGCGGGTGAGGACGAACCGGCGGCACGGCCTCCGTGCTCGGTCTCCACCGTCACCTCACGGACGGCGTCGGGGAGCCTGTCATACACCGCCGGCCGTTCACGGGCGTCACCGACCAGCACGATCAGATCGGCGCCGGACTCCTCGTACACTCCGGTCAGCGCCCGTGCGATCTCACCGGCGTTGTGCTCCCAGGTGTTCTCGACCTTGAGCTGGAAGTGCCGCTCGGACCAGTCCGCCGTGGACGTGCGGTGCATCGGCCACTGCCGGCCCTCCACCTGCCCGGCGTCCCGGGTGCGCCCGGCCGCCCCGCGCACCTCGAAGTCCGCGCCGGCCCGGTCGACGTACGCCACGAGGCATACGGGATCCTGACCGGCCAGTTCCAGCAGCGGGGTCAGGCGGGGCAGAGGGGCCCAGGCCGCGATGTCCCGCTGCGGGGGCCGGGCGAGGCGGTGCCCGAGCACCACCTCGCCACCCGTGGCGAAGACGGCCCGGCCCGCCGGGTCCTCCGCGGGACTCATGCCCATCAGGTCGTCGTGGACCGCCTGTGCGGTCGCCTCGTCGGCGCCGTTCTCCTCCAGCGTCCGACAGGCTTCCCGTACGGACAGCTCACGCCGCTTGGCACCCGACTCGTCGTTCTCCCCGGGGCCGAGGTAGACCGTCGCCCAGGGACCGGGACGGTCGAAAAGCGGCTCAAGGAATGACAGCTGCATGGTTCCTCCCCATACGTCCCAGTGGTTCCGGGGCCGAGTGCCCGAAGACCGGCCGGGAACACCCGCGGGTGTGCACATTCCCCCCCCGACCACGCTCGACGGCTTCGCCCGGCGGAGCGCTCCCGCCGCGCCGCTCGTGCCGTCGTTCCCGTCGCCGGCATGCCCTCCCCCTGACGGGGCCTCATCCGGAGGCCCCGTCAGGGGACCGGGGTCAGGGGACCGGGGTCAGGGGACCGGGGTCAGGGGACCGGGGTCAGGGGACCGGGGTCAGGACGAGCCTCCCTCTTCTCCCGCCGCCGTCGCACGCGCCCCCTCCCGGGGTTCCAGCCGCACCACGATCCCCTTCGAGGTCGGCGTGTTGCTCAGGTACGCCACGCTGTCCAGCGGCACCAGCACGTTGGTCTCCGGGTAGTAGGCAGCCGCACAGCCCCGTGAGGTCGGGTAGCCGACCACCCGGAAGTTCTCCGCCCGGCGTTCGGCACCGTCCTTCCAGACACCGACCAGGTCGACCGGCACGCCCTCTTCCAGGCCGAGTTCGCGCATGTCGTACCAGTTGACGAAGACGACGCGGCGGGAGCCGTGGATGCCTCGGTAACGGTCGTCGTCCGTGTATGGCACGGTGTTCCACTGGTCGTGGGAGCGCAGGCTCTGCAGGATCAGATGGCCGGGCGGGGCGGTCAGGGCCTCGAAGTCGTTGCGGCTGAAGAGGGCCTTGCCGACGGGTGTGGGGAAGACGCCCTCGTTGACCGGGTTGGACAGGCCGAAGCCGCCGGGGCGGCGGACACGCGTGGTGAAGTCCTCGAAGCCGGGGACGACACGGGAGATGTGGTCGCGGACGCAGTCGTAGTCGGTCTCGAAGCGTTCCCAGCGGACGGAGGCCTTGTCACCGAGGGTACGGCGGGCCAGGCGGCTGAGGACGGCGACCTCACTGAGGAGGTGGGGGGAGGCCGGTTCGAGGACGCCGCGGGAGGCGTGGATCTGGCTCATGGAGTCCTCGACGGTGACGAACTGCTCGCCGGTGGCCTGCACGTCCCGCTCGGTGCGGCCGAGGGTGGGCAGGATCAGGGCGGTCTCGCCGCACACGACGTGGGAGCGGTTGAGCTTGGTGGAGATGTGCGCGGTCAACCGGCAGTTGCGCATGGCGGCCTCACTGACCTCGCTGTCCGAGATGGCGCGGACGAAGTTCCCGGCCAGGCCGAGGAAGACCGTGGCACGGCCGTCACGCATGGCCCGGACCGAGCCGACGGAGTCCCAGCCGTGCTCGCGGGGCGGCTCGAAGCGGAACTCGCGGGCGAGGGCGTCGAGGAAGTGGTCCGGCATCCGCTCCCAGATGCCCATGGTCCGGTCGCCCTGCACGTTGCTGTGACCTCGCACGGGACAGGCACCGGCGCCGGGCCGGCCGATGTTGCCGCGCAGCAGCAGGAAGTTGACCACCTCGCGGATGGTGGGCACGCCGTGCTTGTGCTGGGTCAGGCCCATCGCCCAGCAGACGATCACGCGCTTGCTCTCGAGGACCATGTCGCGCACTTCCTCGATCCGGGCGCGGGTCAGACCGGTGGCCTTCTCGACCTCGGGCCAGGAGACGGTGGCGCGCAGGTGCCGGGCGAACTCCTCGAAGCCCTCGGTCTGGGCGTTGACGAAGTCCCGGTCGAGGACAGTGCCGGGCGCGGCCTCCTCCGCCTCCAGGAGCAGGAGGTTGAGCGCCTGGAACAGGGCCAGGTCTCCGCCGATCCTGATGTGGAGGAAGCGGTCGGCGATCCGCGTACCACGACCGATGACGCCGCGGGGCCGCTGGGGCTGCTTGAAGCGGGCCAGGCCCGCCTCGGGCAGCGGGTTGACGGCGACGATCCTGCCTCCACGGCGCTTGCAGTTCTCCAGCGCGGACAGCATCCGGGGGTGGTTGGTGCCCGGGTTCTGGCCGACGACCAGAATGAGGTCGGCGTGGTGGATGTCACGCAGCGACACGTCGCCCTTGCCGGTGCCGAGGGTCTCGTTGAGCGCGGTGCCACTGGATTCGTGGCACATGTTGGAGCAGTCCGGCAGGTTGTTGGTGCCGAACGCGCGGGCGAAGAGCTGCAGGACGAACGCGGCCTCGTTACTGGCGCGGCCGGAGGTGTAGAAGATCGCCTCGTTCGGGGAGGCCAGCGCCTCCAGCTCGCCGGCGAGCAGGTCGAGGGCTGCGTCCCAGCTGATCGGCTCGTAGTGGTCGGAGCCGGGCCGCTTGACCACGGGCCGGGTGAGGCGGCCCTGCTGGTTGAGCCACCGGTCGGACTTCCCGGCCAGCTCGCTGATCGGGTACCGGCGGAAGAAATCAGCCGTGATACGGCGCGAGGTGGCCTCGTCGTTGGTGTGCTTGGCACCGTTCTCGCAGTACTCGTTCACGGGGCGGTGCCCCGGCTCGGGCTCGGGCCACGCGCAGCCGGGGCAGTCGAAGCCGCGGACCTGGTTGAGGTTCAGCAGCGTGAGCCCCGTACGCCGGACCGACGTCTGGCCCAGGGAGTACTTCATCGCGTGGTACACCGCTGGTACGCCCGCGGCCCAGGTGTGGGGCGGGGTGACCTCAGGGCGGTCGTCGGCCGGTTCCTCGTTCGGCGGCTTCTGCAACGTGATCCCTCCTCGCTCCGTGTCCTGCATCCCCTGACGCCGGTGCGGCCCCGTGGCCGTTCTGCCGGGTACGGGCCGGCCCCTTGATCCGGCCTGCCGGCCTGCCGGTCAGCCGGTCAGCCGGTGGGCCAGGTCGGCACATGGGGGCGGCTCCGGCCCTCGGTGGGCTGGACGTGACCCTTGCTGATCTCGCCGCGCCAGGCGCCGGTCTCGCGGCCCTGCCCCTCGGTGAACTCCTTGAAGGACGTCAGAGCGGTGTGGACCACACGGCGGGGAAGGCCGAGAGCGGTCGCCGCCCGCTTCAGGACTCCCCGGGACCGCAGGTCGACGCGCAGGATCATCCGGCAGTGGCCGGCGTCGAGTGCCTCGAAGACCGCCGCGCCGGTGTGCCGGGGTTCGTCGAGGACCTCCCAGCGGACCAGCCGGTCCGGGATCTGTTCCACGATCTCCGCGTCGTACTCGTACGTCCTCGGGCCGAACCGGGTCACCCAGTGGGTCATCACCGCCTGGATCTGGTCGACACGTCTGACGCCGTCCAGGAAGCGGGGGAACGTCTTGAACTGCGTCCACTGGTTGTACGCCACATGGACCGGGACGTCGATGTCGACCGACTCTTCGATGGTGCTCATGGACTTCAGGACCATGCCCGTCTCCTCGCCGTCACCGGTGGTCGCGCAGCACGACACCGGGCGCGCTCACCCACGCTCGCACCATCGAGTCTCCGGTAAGCACCGTTTTATGCCGATCGATGGTCGGGCATACGGGTGGCCGGCGTGCACAGGTGGGACGGGACGGAGGTCACTGCCGGACCCTTCGCGGGACCGGGACGACGTCGGCGCCCCTGGAACGCCGAGAACCCCCGCACGCCCGGTCCGCCCTCTCGAAGAACGCCGCTCCACGCCGCTCCGGCGTCGCGGCTACGGAACCTTCCGCGGCCTGGTCCGCGAGCCGGCCGGGGCCTTCCGTGCGGACAAGGACGTCCACCGCCCACCCGCCCTTCGAGAGGCCACGCCGAGCCGTCCGGCCAGCGCACCGACCGCGTACCAGAACAGGTCCGGTGCGTCGAAGATGGAACCGAGGATCAAGCGGGCAGCAACGCTGTGCCGGGAGAGCTCTGCCGGCACCCCACTGAGCTGCAGGAACTCGACCCCCCAACTGACGGCCAGCTCAAGTGCGCCGGCTTTCCACGCCGTCACCCGCGGCGCCACCAGGACGACGAGGGCGACGATCACTAGAACTCAAGCTCCGGTCACGACGGGCATCTCCATGACGGGTCTCCTGGTATTCGGCGTGTCTTTCCGGCCCCGGGGTGGCAGCTCATGGACTCCTCGCAGCCCGGCCCGTCACCGACTGCGAGCGGCGGGCGACTGGCGTGAGCGTGGCCCACCAGGTCGAGCGTGGGCGTCGGCACCGCGGGCAGCCACCGGACTTCCGCCGAACGGGGCACGGCGCGTGGGCGTCCTGACAGGACCGTGGCGTCAGGCGTGGGGGGTTCGGGGCGTGGGCGGACGATGCGGAAAGAACAGCGCCGAGACCAGGTTGCAGGCCGGCGCCCGGCGGGGACTCCGGCCGCTGTGCACCAGGATGCCGAAGTCCCCCAGCTTCTGCGGCACCTCGTGCGCCGCGGCCACCAGCCATGTCACCGGGCCCGGCCGGACGTCGACCACGGACGCGCCGCCCACCGCCAGGCCACCGCTCAGGTTGTGCGCCCCGTCGGCACCGGGGCGTGGGGCGCGGTCATGTCCTGACCCTGGGCAGCGCCCCTGCTCCGCCCCGTGTGGTGGTGCCCCACAGTTCAGCCGGAAGCAGTGGGGTCGAACCATGTGGGTGCGTCAGCCATGGCTTGCTTGATCCGGAACCGCCCGAACTCGTTCAGCTCCGGCAGCGCGTCCACGTCGAACCAGGCGACGTCCAGCGATTCGTCGTCGTTGACGCGGGCCTCGCCGCCGACGGCACGGCAGCGGAAGGTGATGTCCATGTACTGGCAGATGTCGCCGTTGTCGTACGTCACCGGCTCCAGTGCCTGGACCATCACGACCCGCTCGACGACGCAGCGCACCGCGGTCTCCTCCTCGACCTCGCGCACCGCGCAGGCCGCGGGCTGCTCCCCCGGATCGGGGATGCCGCCGATCACCGACCACTTACCGGTGTCGGAGCGGCGGTTCAGCAGCACTCTGCCCTCGTCGTCGAAGACGAGGGCGGTGACCCCGGGAAGCCAGAGCAACTGGTGACCGGCCAGGACGCGCAGGGTGCTGATGAAGTCAGGAGTAGCCATGCCCCAGACCCTAACGGGCAGGGCGGGCCGCTCCACGACGCTTCAGGAGGCGCGCGCCGGACGCACGACGGCGCGTCACCGGCGCACCCGCCCGCGCACACCGGTGGCGACGGCCCACCCCAGGCCGCCCGCGGCGACCAGGACGAGGACGGTCTCGGGGAGGACGCCGAGGCGGGTGGCGGGCGTCAGCGAGGAGCGCAGCGGCACCTCCTGCACCAGGGAGTCGGCGACGAACATGCCGGTCCTTTGGCTGACCTTCCCGTCCGGCATGATGATCGCGCTGACGCCGCTGGTCACCGGAACGGTGACGGTGCGGCTGTGCTCGACGGCGCGGACCCTGGACATGGCGAGCTGCTGGTGGGTCATCTCGCTGCGGCCGAAGGTGGCGTTGTTGCTGGGTACGGAGATCAGCCGTGCGCCCTCGGTGACCGTGTCGCGCACCGCCCAGTCGAAGGCCGCCTCGTAGCAGGTGACGAGTCCGACGCCGGTGCCGGCCATGGTGAACACGCCCGGTTCGGTGCCCCGGCTGAAGTCCTGGCGGACCATCGACGTCCACTCGTCGTTGATCGCCCCGACCAGGGAACGCAGCGGGAGGTACTCGCCGAAGGGCTGGATCTGCCGCTTGTCGTAGATGTCCACGGGGCCCTTGTCCGGGTCCCAGAGAACCTGCTCGTTGAGCAGCTTGCCGTCCTTGCCCACCACGGCGCCGACCGAGACCGGGGCGCCGATCGCCTGCGCCGCACGGTCGATGACGGCACGCGCGTCGGCGTTGGCGAAGGGGTCGATGTCGGAGGAGTTCTCCGGCCACAGCACGATGTCGGGCCGCTCGGCCTCGCCCGCGTCGACGGCGGCGGCCAGACGCTCCGTCTCGCGCGCGTGGTAGTCGAGGACGGCCCGCCGCTGGGTGTTGAAGTCGAGCCCCAGACGCGGCACGTTGCCCTGGACGACCGCGACGGTCGCCGTGCCGTCCTCGGCCGTGTCGCTCACCAGTGGACGGGCGGCGACCGCGGCCACGAGGGGCGCCGCCACGCTCAGCGCGCCGACGGCCGCCGCGACGCGGCGCACGGTTGTGGTACGGCGGGCGTCCAGGACCACGCGCACGATCTCGTACAGGCCGAAGCCGCACAGGACGACCGCGAAGCCGAGCACGGGGGTACCACCCAGCGCGGCGAGCGGCAGGAACACGCCGTCCGCCTGCCCGAACGCGATCTTGCCCCAGGGAAACCCGCTGAACGGCACACGCGCGCGTGCCGCTTCCCCGGCGGTCCAGAGCGCGGCGGCCCACACCGGCGACCCGGGCAGCTTCGAGACCGCGGCGGCACCGGCGCCGACCAGTGCGACGAAGACCGCCTCGATCACGGCGAGGGCGATCCACGGGCCCGGCCCGACCTCCACACCGGTCCACACCAGCAGCGGCAGCAGGAAGCCCAGGCCGAAGAGGTAGCCGATGCCGAGCCCCGCCTTCCAGCTCCGCCCGCGCAGCAGCCCGCCGAAGACGGCGAAGGCGGGCAGCGCCAGCCACCACAGGGTGCGCGGCGGGAAGCTGACGTAGAGGAGCAGCCCGGAGAGTGCTGCCGCTGCGAACGGAACGAGGCGCACGAGCCGCCGGCGCCACGCACCGGGCGCGGTCTGCGGGGGCATCGGGTCCGACTCGCCGACGGAGGTTGCGGTGACGGTCACTCCGCGAGTCTACGGCGACCGGCCCGGGCCCCGGCCGTGCCGCCTCCGGTGCACCGGGGCGGCCGACGGACACTCCCGTGGGCGGGGCCCGGCTCGCACCGTGACCGTCCCCGGCACGGTGGCTCAGCCCGCCGGGTCCGGCCGGTGCGGGTGGAGACGGTCACGGATGGCGCTCACCGCCGCCTCCGCGTCGTCCACGGTGATCGTGAAGGTGTGTCCGTCCCACAGGCTCAGGGCGATGCCCTCGCCACGGCGCACGACGACCGCGGTGCCCTTCTCGGGCCGCCAGCGGTAGCCCCAGCCGCCCCAGTGCCGCGGTGTGACGTGCGGGACTAACTCGGCTCCGGCGACGTGCGACAGCGGGATGCGGCGGCGCGGCACTCCGATGTGGCCGCAGCGCACCTCCACGTTCTCCTCGTCGACACGCAGCGCGACGTGCACGAAGGCGAGGGTGCCGAACAGGACCAGCAGTCCGGCCGCGATGCACCCGACGACGGCCATGGCCAGCGGCACGGTGCCGTTCGACCAGGCCGGGTCGACGGCGAGCACGATGCCGAGCGCCGTGCAGGCGGCACCGATCAGCGCCGGCAGCCACTGCATCCGGTTGGTCGCGCGACCGGTCCAGACGTAGGGGGAAGGGGTGTGGACGCCACGGGGCTGGTCCCTCATGCCCTCGAGGTTACTCACGTCTCGCTCCCCGGGCACCGCGTCGCCCGGCGTCACTGCGCCGACCGGGCGGGGGTGGAGCCGAGGTGTCGGGTGGCCGGGGTCACACCGCGGGGGTGACCTGCTGGAGCAGCCTGCCTTCCGCGTAGATGAGGGCGGGCCGGGGCAACGTGCCCTCGCGTCCGCTCAGCAGCACGGTGAGGGTGCCGGTCGCCGGGGTCCCGGGGGCGGGCCGCTCGCCGAGGCGGCGCATGGCCTGGGCGGCGACCGCTCCGGCGGAGCCGTGCAGGACGAGCGGCGGCAGGCCGGGGCGCTGCACCGCGGCCCGGATGCGTTCGGCGACCAGTTCGTAGTGGGTGCAGCCCAGGACGACGGTCGTCACCTCGTCCGGGGTGAGTTCGGCGGCGGCGGCGACGGCGGCGGCGATCGCGCTCTCGTCCGCGCGTTCCACGGCCTCCGCGAGCCCCCAGCACGGCACCTCGGTGACGTCGACGCCGCCGGCGAATTCCCGGATCAGGTTTCGCTGGTACGGGCTGCCGGTCGTGGCGGGGGTCGCCCAGATCGCCAGCGGTCCGCCGCCGGCCGCGGCCGGCTTGATCGCCGGAACCGTGCCGACGACGGGCAGGACCGGTTCGAGGCGGGCACGCAGGGCGGTGAGCGCGTGCACGGTCGCGGTGTTGCAGCCGACGATCAGGGCGTCGGGCCGGCGCGCGGCGGCCGCCTCGGCGACGGCGAGGGCGCGGGCGGTGAGGTCCTGAGGGGTCCTGGGCCCCCAGGGCATGCCGTCGGGGTCGAGGGAGAGGACGAGATCGGCGTCGGGGCGGAGGCGCCGTACCGCTGCGGTGGCCGCCAGCAGGCCGATTCCGGAGTCCATGAGCGCGATCTTCACCCGGTCACGATAGACGATGGACCGTGTCCGGCCGCTCGTCCGGGGCAGACTGCGCACGTGAGCGCCCTTGCCTGGACCGCCGCCGTGTCCCTCGCCGCCTGGCTGTGGCTGCTGCCGTTCACCGCGTTCCTGTATTTGCTGATGACGGTCGACTCGGCGGTACGGCACCACCGCGGGCGGGGCGGGGCCCGGAAGGGCCGCACCTACCCGCGTCCGGGCGCCGTGCCCGGCCCCGACGAGGGCTGAACCGGGGCCTGTGAGGCGTCAGGGGGCAGGACGTCTTCTGCCCGGTCGGGGGTCCCGTGCCGCCGGAGCCGCTGCCGGCCGGGGATCACTTGCGGCCGGGAGTCCAGTTCATGCCCCAGCCGTAGACGCGGTCGACGGTGCGCTGCGGACTGACGCCCCGCTCGGGCACCAGGTAGCGGGCCTCGCGCTGGACGACGAGGTCGCCGCCGGTGTTGGTGATGAGGGCGAGGGCGCACACCGTCGAGGGAACGGTGCACTCGTCGAGCGAGAAGTCGACCGCAGCGCCGTGCTGCGGCTGGAGGGTGACCGTGGCGTGCAGGTCGGCGAAGGAGCGGGCGCCCTCGTAGATGGTGACGAAGACGAGGATGCGGCGGAAGTACTGCTTGTGGTCGAGACTGACGGTGAGGTTCTCGCCGGAGTCCACGGCGCCGGTGCGGTCGTCGCCGTCGAGGTGGATGAAGGGGGGCCGCTGCAGTGCCCCGTACGCGTTGCCGAGGGCCTGGACGACTCCCTTGCTGCCGTCGCTGAGTTCGAACAGGGCGCACAGGTCGAGGTCGAGGTCGGAGTGCGTGGCGACCGGACGGCCCAGCTTGCCCGCCCAGCCGGAGAACTGTTTGCGCACCTGCCAGTTGAGGTTCACCCGCAGGGCGCCCGAGGTTCCGCCCTGTTTGGTCAGCGAGACGGAGGGGGCGGCCTTGGTGAGTGTCACCTTGGTGAGCCGCACCGGCGACGCGGCCGGGGGCGCGGCCGACGGGGGCGGGCCGGCCGGCCGGGGCGGCGGGGCGGTGACCGGGGGCTCCGGGGCCGGGGGCGGCGGGGCGACCGCCGGGGAGGCGGGGGAGGCGGGAGCGGCACGCTGCGGCTCGTCGACGGTGATGCCGTAGTCGGTGGCCAGGCCCTCGAGTCCGCTGCTGTAGCCCTGTCCGACGGCGCGGAACTTCCAGGCGCCCTGGCGGCGGTAGAACTCGCCGAGCACGAAGGCGCTCTCGCTGGTGGCACCCGTGCTGTCGAAGCGGGCGGCGACGGCCCCCTGCGCGGCGTCCTTGACTTCGATGTACAGGCCCGGGATCCGGTCGAAGGTGCCACTGTCGCAGGAGGCCGCGAGGAGCACCGTCTCGATGCCGGGCTCCACCCGCGCGAGGTCGACGAGGACGGTGTCGGTGACCTGCCCTCCGGCGTTCCGCTTGCCCTCGTGCCGGACGGCTCCGGAGGAGTGGACGGGCTGGTTGCAGAAGACGAAGTCGCTGTCGGAGCGGACCTTGCCGCCGGCCAGCAGGAGCGCGGAGGCGTCCGCGTCGGGTACTCCGGGGCCGGTGCGCCACCCCAGTTCCACGCGGAGTGCCGTGGTCGGCACCGGCGTGTTCGACCCCTTCGACATTGACATGTCCGCCTCCATCGCATGTCACCTCGCCGGGCGGCACCCGGCATGCGTCGTACTCCGTCCGCACAACCTCATACCCGCGCACGGGAACTCCCACGGGGCATGCGCGGAGAGGTCGATCACCGCAGGTAACCCCACCGGAACTCGGCTTTTACCAGACAGCCATCCGAACATACAGCCGTTTCATCCAAGTTCGCCCGGATTAGCTATCCCAGGGCACGTCGGGCACGGAAAACAACCCTCTTATCGGTCTCCCCAACCAGCACATCGTGGGCTTAACTTATGGCCATGACCTCCCCCCGCTCCACTTATGGCGGCGGCTACTACTCCGCCTCCTTCCCGGACACTCCGATCTACGACTCGCTCGTGGCCGAGCGGGGCACCCCGCAGATCGCCCCGATCCGGGTCCCCTCCGCCTATGACGCGCCGGGCAGTCACCTGCCCGCGCTTCCCTCGGCGTTGCCCGCGCTCCCGGCGGCCCCTTCCCAGCCCGCCTACGGGTACCCGCAGGCGCAGCAGCCGGCGCCGCTCCAGCAGGCGTACTCGCCGTACATCCCGCAGCAGGCCACCGCGCCGCGCGGCTACCCCGGCCCCCAGCCGCAGCAGCCGCGTCCCGCCGCTCCCGGCTCGGGCTACGAGGCGATGCGCCCCGCGGCCCCGCGCCCGGTGCCGACGCCGTACCAGGACCCGTACAACAACCAGCAGTACCGCGGGTACTGAGCGGTGTCCGGTGCTCGCCGAGCACTGGACACCGAGCCGTTCCGGACGATGAGCCCCGGATCCTGAACCGTCCCGCGGGCCGCCGCCCCGAAGTCGTCGTCACCGGCTGGCACGATGACCCCATGGGGAACATGCTGCTGCACTCGCTTCACATCCATCCGGTCAAGGCCTTCCGGAGCCTGCCTCTCCCGGAGGTCGTCGTGGAGCCCTGGGGACCGGCCGGAGACCGGCGCTGGATGCTGATCGACGACGGGGGAAGGGTCGTCACACAACGCACGCACCCGTGCCTCGCGCTGGCCGCTGCCGAGCCGCTGCCCGGCGGCGGTCTGCGGCTGTCCGCACCCGGCAGGGCCCCGGTGACGGTGGCTGTGCCGGCAGGCCCCGCCGAGCGGGTGGAGATCTTCCGCGACAGGATCCACGTGGTGCCGGCCGAGGACGACGCCGTGCACGCCTGGTGCAGCGCCTTCCTCGGCTCCGAGGTGCGTCTGGTGCACCTGGACGACCCCGCCACGCGCCGGCCGGTGGACCCGAGGTTCGCACTGCCGGGCGAAACGGTCAGCCTCGCCGACGGCTATCCCCTGCTGCTCACCACGACCGCGTCCCTCGACGCCCTCAACGCCCTGGTCGCCGAGGGCGATCACGCGGGCGAAGGGCCCCTGCCCATGAACCGCTTCCGGCCGAACCTGGTGGTCGAGGGCACCACCGCCTGGGCCGAGGACACCTGGTCGCGCATCACGGTCGGCGAGGTCGCCTTCCGCGTCGCCAAGCCCAGCGGACGGTGTGTGGTGACGACCACCGACCAGCGCACCGCCGGGCGCGGCCGGGAACCCCTGCACTCGCTCGGCAGACACCGCCGGTTCGGCGGCAAGCTGGTGTTCGGGCAGAACCTGGTGCCCCTCGCGCCCGGCACGGTCCGGGTCGGCGATCCGGTCACGGTCCTCGCCTGACACACGTCCGGACGCCGCGATGCCGTGCAGGGCCTGGGCGTGCGCGGGAACCGCGTCCCGGGCCCGCCCGTCGGCCTTTCCGGGAGGTCGGCGGGAGGGCCCGGGGTGACGTCGGGGCGACCTCCCTCTCCCTGCCGGCGGAACCCCCGGGGGAACGGCCCCGTCGGGGGTACCACGGGATGGTCACGGAGGGAGAAAGGGGGTGCGCCGGTGCGGGCGGTCGGCGAACTCCGGCTCCGGCGCCCGGTCCGCCGCCGGTACGCGGTCCTGGACCGGGCAGGGGGCAAAGCGGGCCCCGACCGGGGCCCGACCGGCGCCGGAAGCCGACGGTCTTCCGCCTCTGGTCAATCCGGCGGCCGTGCGCACGCTACGGTGGTCCGGCCGAAGGAATCGACGACAAACCCGCGTACAACGAGGTGGGGGCACAGCTACGCCATGGCACAGGGCACGGTCCAGGTGACGCACACCGGCACATCGCGGTGGCGGCGCCGCACAGGTGAGTACGCGTCGCTCGCCGCCGCCCTGGAGGCCGCGGCCGAAGGCGACGTCCTCACCGTCGCTCCCGGCACCTACCGGGAGAACCTCGTCGTGGAGCGGGCGGTGACCCTTCGCGGTCCCGAGGGCTCGTCCGGATCGGTGCGCATCGCGCCCCTGGACGGGGTTCCGCTGACCGTACGCGCTTCGGCGGTGGTCCAGGACCTGCACGTGGAGGGGCAGGACGCGGCGGCGCCCGCCCTGCTGGTCGAGGACGGCACCCCGGAGCTGCGGGACATACGGGTGGTCACCCGGTCCGCGGCCGGCATCGAGGTGCGCGGCAGTGCCCGGCCGACGGTCCGCCGCTGCACGGTCGACAATCCGGCGGGCATCGGCATAGCCGTGCTCGACGGCGGGGGCGGAGTGTTCGAGGAGTGCGAGGTGGTCGCGGCGGGGCAGGCGGGCATCGCGGTGCGCGGGGGCGCCCGGCCCCGCCTCGAACGCTGCCGTGTGCACCATGCCGCGGGCTCGGGCCTGACCGCGACCGGGGACGACTCGGCGCTCGAGGCGGTGGGCTGCGAGGTCTACGAGGTGCGGGGCAGCGGTGTCCAGGTCACCGGCCGGGCGACCGCGCACCTCACCGACTGCGATGTGCACCGCACCACCGGCGACGGGGTCACGCTGGACACCGACGCGGTGCTGACGCTGGCCGACTGCCGCATTCACGACATCCCGGAGAACGCGGTCGACCTGCGGTCCCGCTCCGTGCTCACCATGACCCGCACCACCGTGCGGCAGTTCGGCCGCAACGGCCTGTCGGTGTGGGACCCGGGCACCCGCGTGGACGCCAACCAGTGCGAGATCTTCGACAGCACCGGCGACTATCCGGCGGTGTGGGTGAGCGACGGCGCCACCGTCGTCCTGGACTCGTGCCGGGTGCACGACGTGCCGGACGCCCTGTTCGTCCTCGACCGCGGTTCGCGCGCGGACGTGGTCGACAGCGACCTGTCGCAGGTGCGCAACACCGCCGTGTCGGTGAGCGACGGCGCCACCGCCCAGCTCGACGACTGCCGGATCCGGGAGGCGGCCACGGGAGCCTGGTTCCGGGACCACGGCAGCGGCGGCACCCTCAGCAACTGCACCCTGGACGGGATGCAGACCGGCGTGATCGTCACCAAGGGCGCCGACCCGACCGTCGAGCGCTGCACCATCGCCTCTCCGGCGGAGGCCGGTGTCTACGTCTCGGCCGGCGGCCGGGGCAGCTTCCTCAACTGCCGGGTCACGGGCAGCGGCGGCTACGGCTTCCACGTGATAGACGGCAGCCGGACGACGCTGCGCAAGTGCCGCACGGAACGTTGCGCGCGCAGCGGGTACGAGTTCGCCGAGAGCGGCGCGGCCTCCGGTGCGGGAGGTCCGCTGGTGGAGGACTGCACCAGCGACGAGAGCGGCAGCCTCACACCGCCGGCGGCACCGGAGCCGGTCGTGCAGACCACCGGCCACTCCCCCGGCCTGCTCGGCGCCCTGCCCGGGCAGCCGGCCGAGCGGACGCCGCCCGGGCCGGTCACCGGGCCGGAGGAGAAGGAGACGCGTCCGTCGGGCACCGTACTCGGCGAACTCGACGCGCTGGTGGGCCTGGAGAGCGTCAAGCGGGAGGTACGGGCCCTCACCGACATGATCGAGGTGGGCCGGCGTCGGCAGCAGGCGGGGCTGAAGGCCGCGTCCGTCAAGCGCCACCTGGTCTTCACGGGTTCCCCGGGTACCGGCAAGACCACGGTCGCGCGGCTGTACGGCGAGATCCTCGCCTCCCTCGACGTACTGGAGAAGGGGCACCTGGTCGAGGTCTCGCGCGTCGATCTGGTGGGCGAGCACATCGGATCCACGGCGATCCGTACCCAGGAGGCGTTCGAGAAGGCGCGCGGCGGCGTGCTGTTCATCGACGAGGCGTACGCACTCTCCCCCGAGGACTCCGGGCGTGACTTCGGCAAGGAGGCCATCGACACGCTCGTGAAGCTGATGGAGGATCACCGGGACGCGGTCGTGGTGATCGTCGCGGGGTACACCGCCGAGATGGAGCGGTTCCTGTCTGTCAACCCGGGTGTGGCGTCCCGTTTCTCACGGACCATCACCTTCGGCGACTACGGGGCCGGGGAGCTGTTGCGGATCGTGGAGCAGCAGGCCGAGGAGCACGAGTACCGGCTGGCGCCGGGTGCCTCGGAGGGCCTGCTGAAGTACTTCACGGAGATCCCCAAGGGCCCCGCCTTCGGCAACGGCCGTACCGCGCGGCAGACGTTCGAGGCGATGGTGGAGCGGCACGCGAGCCGGGTCGCCCAGCTGCCGGAGCCGAGCACGGACGACCTGACCCTGCTCTACGCCGACGATCTGCCCGAGCTGTCCTGACCCAGGGCCTGTCGCGCCCGGCATCCGGGGCTTTCGCACCAGGCCCTGGCCGAGGCGCGGGCGCGTTCCGGCTCCCTGGTCCCTCACCCGGCGGGGGCCCCTGAGCCGGTGCGGGCGCCGTCGCCGGGTTCCTGGGGGTGCCGCGGTGCGGGGACGTCCGGCCGCAGCCGGGCGAGCAGCTGTCGGCGTTCCTCCGAGAAGGCCGGGTCCGCCTGGTAGTCGGAGTGGCCGAGGATCGGCTCGGGCAGCGGGTGGCTCTCGGTGCGGCCGTACGCCAGCGGGTCCTTGAGCGGGGAGCGGTCCACCTCGGGGCCACGGCCGCCGGGCAGCCGCACCGGGCCGCCGATGGGATCGGTGCGGCGGTGGAGGTTGCGCCAGCAGTCGACCTCCTGGTGCAGTGCGCCGAGCGCGTCCGTTCCGAAATGGGCGGGGAACCAGCGGCCGTACAGCCGCTCCAGCGGGGACCCGTAGGTGAGCAGGGCGACGCGCCCCCGGGCGGACGGGGTGAGCTGCCAGGCCGCGGCGGCGGCGAGGACGCTGCCCTGGGAGTGGCCGGAGAGCACCAGACGTCCGCCGGTGGCCCGCGTCCAGGTCTCGATCCGCCAGGTCAGGTCGGGCACCGCGCGTTCGGCATAGCAGGGCGGGGCGAAGGGGTGGGCGGCGCGCGGCCAGAAGGTGCCGACGTCCCACAGGATGCCGATCGTGCGCCGCGCGGAGGAGTCCTTGTAGGCGCGCCGGCCCCAGGTGACGAACAGTATGAAGCCGAGTCCGATCAGCCAGGAGCCCAGCGCCTGCGCCGTCTCGGCGGCACCGTGGACGACGGCGTAGGTTCCCTGGGCGGCCTCGCCGGGCGTGCGGCCGGTGGTCAGGGAGCCGGCGAGGGCGCCCGCGCCCAGCAGCAGGGTCGCGGCGGAGGTGACGGCGACGATGCGGGGCCCCCGGTCGGTGAGGGAGGCCATGGCCCGGGCGTTGGCGATCCGCCGGGTGCGGGCGGGGTCGCCGGTCTCGTCCGGGAACTCGCGTGCCACGGCGGCGCGCTCGTCGCGGGCGATGTGCCAGGCCCGCCGGGCCAGCCAGCAGCAGAGCCCGAGGATCAGGACGAGCAGCGGCGGGATCACGGACGCCTGCCAGGTCAGGACCACCGGCGGCCCCGGGATCGACGCCCCGGTGCCGTCCAGCCAGTCGGCGACGCGCTGGGCCACGCCGCCGGACATCACGCCGCCCAGCGCACAGGCCAGCATCGCGACGGCCGGCCCGGCCAGGCCCCGCATGGCGGCGCGCCGGTCGGGGGCGCCGCGGTGCAGGGTGTGGGCGACGCCGGCGAGGACGATCACGAGCAGGCCCTGGGCAAGGGTGATCGCGCCGAAGGCCGTGTCGCCGGGCAGCCGGCCGGCCGATTCCCAGCCGGGGCGGCGCCATCCGGCGTACAGAAGGGTGAGGGCGAGCAGGAGGAGCGCGGTGAGGGGCAGCAGACGCAGCAGGCGTGCGTCGAGGGCGTCGTCCAGGCGGCGGTCGGTACGGCCGCGGCGGCAGACCACCCACACCACGACGGCCGCGGCGGCGAGCAGGGACGCCTGCAGGAGCGGGCCGAGGACGGCCAGGGCCTCGGATCCGCCCGGTGCGCGGTCGTGCCGGGCGGCCGCGGGGGCGAGGGCGAGGGCGACGGTGAGCAGTCCGGCGGCGGTGTGCGCGGCGCGCAGTCGGGCGACCAGGCGCCGGCCGTACCAGAAACCGGGCCGGCCCAGCGCGACGGGGCCGTCGTCCTCGGGCGCGGTCTCGTGGGTCATCGGCTGCTGGGACTCGTACGCGCTCCAGGTGCGCAGGGACAGGTACCACAGCAGCCCGGTCAGGGCGGCGGGTACCAGGGCGGCGAGGGCGAGCCGGCGTCCCGGCCCGCTCCACCAGCCGCCGTCCGAGGCCTCGGGCGAGAGGAAGCCGAGCCAGGAGTGCCGGTCGGCGCACGCCCGTGTACCCGCGCACTGCCAGGCCGCCAGGTCGAGGGCGACCTCGCACGCCGCCGCGACGAGCAGCACCGTCAGGCTCAGCCCGGCGAGCCGCACCAGTAGTCCGTACAGCCGGGTGAGGCGCCTGCGGCCGCGGGCCGTCGGGCGCATCCAGTGGGCGAGGTTGACCACCATGAAGGGCAGCAGTAACAGCCACAGGGCGCGGGTGCCGTTCCCGGAGGTGAGGTTGCACCAGACGTAGGCCTCGGGGACCGGTTCCTCCCGGTGGCCGGCGGGTCCGTGCTCCGCCCGGACGTCGTCGGCGCGCCGGAACACGGCGGCGACGTCGTCGCCGGTGATCCGCACGGTACGCGGATCGTTCAGCATGTCCTTCGGAGTGGCGCCGCCCACCC
Source organism: Streptomyces sp. NBRC 110035 (assembly GCF_000829695.1). Classification (GTDB taxonomy): domain Bacteria; phylum Actinomycetota; class Actinomycetes; order Streptomycetales; family Streptomycetaceae; genus Streptomyces. The sequence continues at coordinate 64,312 of NZ_BBNN01000036.1, forward strand.
CGTGGACCAGGAGTTCCAGGGCGGCTCCCGAGTCCTTCGGCCGCTCGGCGGGGCCGTCCACGATCTCGCCCCGCTCGGCGGGTGTGCCTTCCTGCGCACGTTCCACTGCTTCGCACTTCCCCCCGGTGACGCGTCGTCGGATCCGTCCGTGCGGGCAACAGGATCTCCTCATCCTGAGCGGCTGACACCCCTCCTCACGGAATTTTCCCGAGCCGGGTGACGAACGGGCGACCCGCGGGAGAGCAATGGCATGTGCGCGACGAATCACCGGGTGCGCCCCCCCTTGCCCCGGCATGCGAGGATGGGACGCCGGCGCACCGGCGGCGGGCGGAACGTACCCGTCGGACCGGGTGCGCGGGGCGTGTCGGACGGCTTGGCGGCGAAAGGACCGGAGCGTACGTGAGCGAGAATCAGAACCTCCTCGCGGAGCAGCGGCGCGCCCTGATCCTCGACGAGGTCCGGCGCCGCGGCGGAGTCCGGGTCAACGAACTGACCCGCAAGCTCGGCGTGTCGGACATGACGGTCCGTCGCGATCTCGACGCCCTCGCCCGTCAGGGCGTGCTGGAGAAGGTGCACGGCGGCGCGGTCCCGCTGGTCGAGGCCAGCACCCATGAGCCCGGCTTCGAGGCCAAGTCCGGTCTGGAGCTGAGCGCGAAGGACGACATCGCGCGGGCGGCGGCCGAACTGGTCTCCCCGGGCGCGGCGATCGCCCTCTCGGGCGGTACGACGACGTACGCGCTGGCGAATCAGCTGCTGGACGTGCCCGACCTCACCGTGGTCACCAACTCGGTGCGGGTGGCGGACGTCTTCCACGCGGCGCAGCGCACCTCGGGCCCCCGTCAGGGCGCGGCCACGGTCGTTCTGACCGGCGGTGTGCGTACGCCGTCCGACTCGCTGGTGGGGCCGGTGGCCGACCAGGCGATCGCGGTGCTCCACTTCGATCTGCTGTTCCTCGGCGTGCACGGGATATCGGTCGAGGCCGGGCTGTCGACTCCGAATCTCGCCGAGGCCGAGACGAACCGGCGTCTGGTGCAGTCGGCGCGGCGGGTGGTCGTGGTCGCCGACCACACCAAGTGGGGTACGGTGGGCTTGAGTTCGTTCGCCTCCCTGGACCAGGTGGACACACTGGTCACGGACTTCGGACTGCCGGCCGAGGCCCGCGGTGAGATCTCCGAGCACCTGCCGCGGCTGGTCGTGGCGGGCGAGCCCGAGGAGCCGGCGGACCCCTCGGACGCCTGACCCGCCTCCGGCGCTCGGGCGGGGTCACGCGACCGTGGGCAAAGGCGCGGCGGCCGTCGGTCCGGACGGGCTCCCGCGGTCAGTCCGGCCAGGCTCCCGTCCGCAGCAGCGTCTCGATCGTCGCCGTGTGCGGGGCGATGTCCAGGCCCTGATCGGCCAGCCAGGTGTCCGAGTAGTACTTGTCGAGGTAGCGGTCCCCCGGGTCGCACAGCAGCGTCACCACACTCCCCTGCCGGCCCTCTGCCACCATCTCCGCGACGATCTTCAGCGCGCTCCACAGTCCCGTACCGGTGGAGCCGCCCGCCTTGCGGCCGATCGCCTGCTCGAGAGCCCGTACGGCGGCGACGGCGGCCGCGTCGGGGACCTTCATCATCCGGTCGATCGCGCCGGGCACGAAGCTCGGTTCCATCCGGGGCCGGCCGATGCCCTCGATACGGGAGCCGCGGTCGCAGGTGACGTCCGGATCGCCGGTGGTCCAGCCTTCGAAGAAGCAGGAGTTCTCGGGGTCTGCGACGCAGATGCGGGTGTCGTACTGCATGTAGTGGACGTAGCGGGCGAGGGTCGCCGAGGTGCCGCCGGTGCCGGCCGTGGCGACGATCCAGGCGGGCTCCGGATGGGGTTCCAGCTTCAGCTGGCGGAAGGTGGATTCGGCGATGTTGTTGTTTCCCCGCCAGTCCGTGGCGCGTTCGGCGTAGGTGAACTGGTCCATGTAGTGGCCACCGGTCTCCGCCGCGAGGGCGGCCGACGCCTCGTACATGGTGCGCGGGTCGTCCACGAAGTGGCACCGGCCGCCGTGGAACTCGATCAGGCGGCACTTCTCGGCACTCGTCGTGCGCGGCATGACCGCGATGAAGGGCACCCCGATCAGCTTCGCGAAGTACGCCTCGGACACGGCGGTCGAACCGCTGGACGCCTCGATCACCGGGCGGCCCGGGCGGATCCAGCCATTGCACAGTCCGTAGAGGAAGAGCGAGCGGGCGAGCCGGTGCTTGAGGCTGCCGGTCGGGTGCGTCGACTCGTCCTTGAGGTAGAGGTGCACGCCCCACCGCTCGGGCAGCGGGAAGCGCAGCAGGTGGGTGTCGGCCGACCGGTTGGCGTCGGCCTGGACCCTGCGCACGGCTTCTTTCAGCCAGTCGCGGTAGCCGGAGTCGCTGTGGTCGGCGTCGAGAGTGAGACCGCCCGGGGGCCGCGGGGACGGCGGGGACGGCCGGGACGACGGGAAAGTGCTCACGACAAGGCTCCTCACGGGGGGACGCCGACGGCGTCCAGCGCGGCCGGCACACCGATCATAGGACCCTGAGCACCGCCCCTCACCTGCATAAACGCCCCTTTGAGCGGCTCAAAGGAAGCCCTGGGGGCCCGCCCGGGCGCCCCTCCCCGGCACCTGGCAGGGGGCGGGGGCGCATTCGCGCGAGTGCTTCGGGCGCCCCCGGGAAGAGGGACGCGCGTACTGGTGCTCGACGGCGGGGGCGGGCAGACTGCCCGCGGAGCAAGGTCCCGGACGGGGGGACACACTGGACCAGGACACGGGCCGGCCCGCGGAGCACGGTCCGGTACACCGACGCGCACGAGGGGGCAGGGCATGGCCGAGCCGGAGTTCACGGCCAGGGGCGTGCGGATCGGCAGACGGCTGCGGTCGCTCACCCGGGCCGGGCAGGTCCGGATCAGCGACGGCAGGCTCGAGCTGCTCACCAGCTACGGAAGCGAGATCGACAGCGCACCGGTGCAGGCCGTGCGCGCCTCCCGCCCCTGGTTCGCCCCGGGAGGCCGCGCCCTGGCCGACCTCAACGGCCATCGGTACCTGCTGACCCTGGGCGACCACGACCCGGCGCCGGGCGAGCCGGGGCCGCCCACGGCGCGCCGCTTCGTCGAAGCCGTACGCCGGGCATCGGGGCGCGGCGCCTGAGATGCCCGCGAGTTGCGCCGCCCCAGCCCCTGCGTCACGCTGTTCTCACGTCACTCTGGGTTTACCGGCGATAACGCTGCGAACCAGCCCGCCGGCCACGACAGCAGGCGGCCACGCCACGCAGGCATCCTGCTGGATCCGTACTCCGCGTTCTTCCGGACGCCCGTCCGGGCCTGACACCGGGGAGTCGCAGCTGTGATCACTCACCCAAGCAGACACTGCACGGTGGAGCTCCAGGCTCTGCCGCCAAGGATCGGCCAGGTCCGCAGAATCGTATCTGCACAATTGCGCTACTGGCATATGGACACCTTGATAGACCGGGCCTCGCTCGGTGTGACGGAGCTGTTGTCCAACGTCCACCGGCATGCCCAGCCCGACAAGACCTGCACGGTCGAGCTGGAGGTGCTGCTCGACCGGCTCAAGGTCTCGGTGCACGACCACGACCCGCGGTTGCCGGTCCTCGGGGACGCCGCTCCGCTCGCCACCTGTGGGCGCGGGCTCGCGATGGTGGCCGCGATGAGCGAGAACTGGGGCGCCCTGCCGGACAGCGAGTCCGGCAAGGTCGTGTGGTTCACGCTGCCGGCCCCCTCCGCGGCTCCCGTCGTGGACTGGGACCGGTATCCGAGGATCACCGCCCCCGAGCACGCCGCGCACCGGTTCGCGGACGTCACGCTCGTCGAGCACGCCGAGCACGCCGTCGAGAGCCACCGGCCCGAACCTGCTCCCGCCCGCTCCGCCGTTGCCGGCTGACCGGGCGGTGACCTCCTTCCGTACGGAAGGCCTCGCTCGGGGGCGTGCCGCGCCGCCCTTGCCGCGCCGGCCGGACGCCTCGTCCGGTACGCACAGCCGACGCCCGTACCCGTCCTCGTCGATCGCGGCGGAGGCGGAGCGGTGAGCGAACACCTCGAGGGGCGGGGCGTCCGTCACCGCGGGCCCGCCGTCACCGGAGTGCGCCAAGGCTGCGTGCTCGTTCAGCTCCCCGGCCGGGGGGGAGCCGGCTTTCTGCCGTCGTACGGCCGGTGGCGCCGTGCGTACCCCCGCGGGAGTGCGCGGCGCTGCGACGACTGCTCCCGGCCGGCACTGCCGTGGGCGGCGCCGGGGCGGAACCGGCTTTCCCCCAGGGGGCATTGGCGGCCCCGGGAGGTGAACCCGTTCCGCTCCGGGGGCCGGGGCTCAGGTGGACGGCTGGTCGCTGTCCTCCATCGCGCCCCAGCCTCGCCGGCGTTCGACCTCGATCCAGGCGCTGACCCGCGGCCGCACCCGGTCCGGGTACGGATTGCCGGTGCAGTGCCGTGAGAGGCGGTCGACGTCGGCCAGGCCCTCGTCGTCCTTCAGTTCGACGACGCGGCCGATGAGGGTGACGTGGGTGCACCAGTCGTCATCGGCGAGCACGGTGAGGGTGACCCGCGGGTCGCGGCGCAGGTGCTTCAGACGGACCCGGCCCTCGTCGAGGCTGATCGGCGCACGGCCGTCCTCCCCCACGTACCAGGTAGGGGGAGACGGGTGCTCCGTCGGAACGGAGCGTGGCCATGACACATGGGGTGGGACGGCCCAGCAGGGCGTCGGCCCGGGGCGGCAGCGGAGGCTGGGACATGACGGACTCATCGAGGGGTCCGGTCTGCGGTCGGAGGGGCTGCGGACGGCTTCCCGGACGGCGCGCACGGGCGCCCGGGGAGGGGGAGTGAGGGTCTGCGGAGCCGGGAGCGCGGGCCGGCCCCGGTGGGGCACTCAGGCCGGCGGCCGGTCGAAACTGGCGTAGTAGGCGGCGGCCATGTCCTCGTCGCCGTGGCCCTGGGCGGCGGCGCGTTCCATGCGCTCGGCGCCGGCGGCGGCCACGTCCAGGCGTACGCCGTTGCGTTCGCCGGCCCGGACGATCAGCCGGGCGTCCTTGGCTGCGGTACTCACGGCGAACTGGGCCGGGGACAGCGGCCCGTCGAGGATCAGCCCCGCCTTGGCACGCAGGTAGCCCATGTCGAGCGGCCCGCCGTCGATGAGGCCGAAGAAGCCGCCGGGCTCGACGTCCAGTGCCCTGGCCAGGGCCAGGGTCTCCCCCACGGCCGAGGTGACCGCGAGGACCCAGCTGTTGGCCACCAGCTTGAGCCGGGTCGCGCTGCCGGCCGCACCGTCCTCCCCGGTCCACACGGTGCGGGCGCCGACGGCGTCGAACACCGGCGTCACCGTCTCCCGGCCCTCGGCCGGTCCGGCGGCGAGCACGGTCAGCTGTCCGGCCTCGGCGGGCTGACGGGTGCCCAGCACCGGGGCGTCGTAGAAGAGCAGGCCGTGCTCGTGCGCGAAGCCGGCCAGCTCGGCGACGCCTTCGAGGCCGGCGGTGGTGGACTGCGCCCAGACGGTGCCGCGCCGCAGCGCGGGTGCGGCCTGCCGCATGGTCTCCAGGGTGGCGGGACCGTCGTACAGCATGGTCAGGACGACATCGGTGGACTCGACCGCCTCTGCGGGGCTGCCGGCGACGTGCACGCCGTCGGCCGCGAGCGGGGCGGCCTTGGCACGGGTGCGGTTCCAGGCGCGGACGGGGTGGCCGGCACGGGCGAGGCTGCGTGCCATCGCCGCCCCCATGATGCCGGTTCCCAGGACGCTCACGGTGAGCTTGTCGGTCATGACCTCGGCCTTCTGTCGGTCGGTCCGGTCCGTACGGCACGGGTCCGCTCCCGGGACCCGTGTCTGCGGCCCGTCGGCACGGACCGTTCGTACCTCGTGGGTCATTGTGCGACGGTCCGCGCAGGGTGCGCCTGTCGGCCGGGCGTCCGCCGTACCGGCTGCCCTTACGCCGGCCGGTTACGCCAGGATCACCAGGGGGTCGTCCAGGACCGGCTGCCAGGCCAGCTCGGCTGCGCCGACCAGGCTGTTGTGGTCCAGGGCGCAGGCCAGGATCGGGACGCCGCCGCTGCGGCCCCACAGACTGCGGTCGGCGACGACGGCACGCAACCGGTCCGGGGCGGCGTCCAGAAGGGTGCCGTGCAGGCCACCGAGGATGATCCTGTCCGGATTGAGGATGTTCACCAGGCCGGCCAGGCCCAGCCCCAGGCGGTCGACGAGGGTGGCGACGGCGGAGCGGACGGCCGGGTCGTCGTCGTGCTCGCGGATCAGTGTGCCGGCCTGTTTCAGGAGGGACATCTCGGGGCCGGGTTCGCGGCCGGCCGCGGTGAGGAAGGCCAGCGGGTCCGCCTCGACGTCCAGGCAGCCCCGGCTGCCGCAGTGGCAGGGGCGGCCCCCGGGATTGACGGCGACGTGACCGACCTCGAGGGCGAGGCCGGAACTGCCGGTGTGCAAACGGCCGTCGAGCACCAGTGCGCCGCCGACGCCCCGGTGGCCGGTGGCCACGCACAGCAGGTCGCGCGCGCCGCGCCCGGCGCCGTGCCGGTGCTCGGCGAGGGCGGCGAGGTTGACGTCGTTCCCCGCGAAGGCGGGGCCGTCGAGGCCGGCGGCACGCACCTGCTCGGCGAAGATCTCCCGTACCGGGGCGCCCTCGGGCCAGGCCAGGTGCATCGGGTTGAGGGCCAGTCCCTCGGGTTCGGCCATCGCGGACGGCACGGCGAGCCCCGCTCCGACGCACCGGCGCCCGGTCTCCCGGAGCAGGCCGGCGCCGGCCGCGACGACGGAACCGAGCACCTTCGCCGGGTCGGCGTCGATGACCTCGCAGCCGGGGGCAGTGGCCACGATCCGGCCGCCGAGGCCCACCAGGGCGGCCCGGAAGCCGTCGGCGTGCACCTGCGCGGCCAGCGTCACCGGGCCGTCCTCGGCGACCGAGAGCCGGTGCGAGGGACGGCCCTGGGAGCCGGCCGCCGCGCCGGGCCGGGCGTCGACCCGGATCAGGCCGAGTGCCTCCAGTTCGGCGGCGACCGCACCTGCGGTCGCCCGCGTCACGCCCAGCTCCGCGGTGAGTACCGCGCGGGTCGGCGCACGTCCGGTGTGCACGAGCTCCAACGCGGGCCCGAGTGCACCGCGCCCCCGGTCCAGCCGCGTCCTCGAGGTGGTCCCTTCCCCCGCCGGCCGGGGGTCCGCCTTCCCGCTCATGAGGGCGAGTCTCCCATGATCGCGACCGCGTCCGGTTACCGGCCGCTGACCCGCAGTGTGATGTTCAGCCTCCCGGTGAGCCCCAACTCCGGTGGTGCCGTGCCCGCGTGCACGCGGGGGACGCCGTGGTACGCGAGCCGCGACTGCCCGCCGAAGACGAACAGGTCACCGCTGCGCAGCTCGACGTCCGTGTAGGGGCGGGCCCGGGTGCCGGGGTTGCCGAAGCGGAAGACACAGGTGTCGCCGAGGCTCAGCGACACCACGGGGGCGTCGCTCTCCTCGTCGCTGTCGCGGTGCATGCCCATGCGGGCGTCACCGTCGTAGAAGTTGACGAGCGCGATGTCGTACGCGGCTCCCGACGCCGCCCGGGTCCCCAGTGCGTCGGCCGCCGCACGGCGTCCGAGTTCGCCGAGGCGGGCGGGGAACGGCTTGACCGGGGCGCCGTCGCCGTCGACGACGGTGCGCGCGTAGCCGTACGGGTACCAGTGCCAGCCCAGGCACACCTGCCGGGCGGTCATCGTGCCGCCGCCGGGGGTGCGGACCGTACGCAGCCCGGCGGGCGGCCGGGCCCACGCGCGGCACGCGTCGAGCAGGGTGCGCTGTGTCCGGGCGTCCAGCCAGTGCGGCACGTGCACCGCTCCGGGCGCGACCTCGGCCCGGGTCCGGGGGAACAGTTCGCCGTCCATGGTTCCCATCGTGCCCGACGGCTCGTCTCCCGCCCGGCGCCCTCCGAGCTGCGGCTCGGCTAGCCTGGTCCACACGATGAACGACCGCATGACGACTGCGTGGGGCGCGCCGGTCCTGGCCCGCTTCCCCGAGGATCCCCGCGACAGGCTGCGCGCCTGGGACGCCTCCGACGAGTACCTGCTCGGGCATCTCGACCGGGAAGAGGTGCCACTGGCCGGCACGGTCGTGGTCGTCGGGGACCGGTGGGGGGCGCTCGTCACGGCGCTCGCCGCCCACCGGCCGACGCAGATCACCGACTCCTGGCTGGGACAGGAGGCGACCCGCGCGAACCTGGCACGCGCCGGGGTCGGGCCCGGTACGGTGCCGCTGCTCACCACGCAGGACCCACCGCCGGGCCGGATCGACGTGCTGCTGGTGCGGGTGCCCAAGAGCCTGGCGCTGCTGGAGGACCAGCTGCTGCGGCTGGCGCCCGCGGTGCACGAGGGCACGGTCGTCGTCGGCACCGGCATGGTGAAGGAGATCCACACCTCGACGCTGAACCTCTTCGAACGGATCATCGGCCCCACCCGGACCTCCCTCGCCGAGAAGAAGGCGCGGCTGATCTTCTGCACCCCGGACCCGGCGCTGGTCCGTCCCGCCGGTCCCTGGCCGTACAGCTACCGGCTGCCCGACGGTATCGGCGCGGCGTCCGGCCGGACCGTCGTCAACCACGCGGGGGTCTTCTGCGCGGACCGGCTCGACATCGGTACCCGGTTCTTCCTCCGGCATCTGCCCCAGCCGTCGTCGAAGCGGCCGGGGCTTCGGGTGGTGGACCTCGGGTGCGGCAACGGCGTCGTCGGTACGGCGGTGGCGCTGGCCGACCCGCGGGCCGAGCTGCTGTTCGTGGACGAGTCGTTCCAGGCGGTGGCGTCCGCGCAGGCGACCTACCGGGCCAACGGAGTACCCGGGCATGCCGAGTTCCGGGTCGGCGACGGCCTGACGGGTGTCCCGGACTCCAGTGTCGACCTGGTGCTGAACAATCCGCCGTTCCACTCCCACCAGGCGACAAGCGACGCCACCGCCTGGCGCATGTTCACCGGTGCCCGGCGCGCCCTGCGGCAGGGTGGTGAGCTGTGGGTGGTCGGCAACCGGCATCTGGGCTACCACGTGAAGCTGCGACGGTTGTTCGGGAACAGCGAAGTGGTGGCGAGCGACCGGAAGTTCGTCGTACTGAAGGCCGTGAAGCGGTAGGCCGCCCCCGTCCTCGGCCGTCGGCCCGGTGCCCGGACCTGAGCCCGGACCGGCCGGGAAGTTCCCGGTTGGTCCGGGCTCAGGGCGGTTCAGCGGGCGGTGAGCCTCCCGATGACGGCCGCCACCGCGCGGGTCATCGCCTCGCGGCCCGCGGTCAGGTAGCCGCGGGAGTCGACCGCTTCGGGGCGGTCGGCGAGGAAGCCGCGGACGGCGCCGGTCATGGCGATGTTCAGCGCCGTGCCGATGTTCACCTTGGCGATGCCCGATCCGACGGCGGCGGTGAGTTCGGCGTCCGGGAGACCCGAGGAGCCGTGCAGGACGAGGGGAACGTCCAGGGCGGCGGACAGGCGTCCGAGGAGGGCGTGGTCGAGGGCTGCGGTGCGGGTGGTCATCGCGTGCGTGGTGCCGACGGCGACGGCGAGCGCGTCCACGCCCGAGCCGGCGACGAAGGCGCGGGCCTGCTCGGGGTCGGTGCGGGCTCCGGGCGCGTGGGCGTCCAGCGGGGGCCTGCCGTCCTTGCCGCCGATCTCGCCCAGTTCGGCCTCGATCCACAGCCCCCGGGCGTGTGCCCAGTCGACGGCCGCCCTGGTCGCGGCGAGGTTCTCGGCGTACGGCAGCCGGGCCGCGTCGTACATGACGGAGCCGAAGCCGGCGTCCGGGGTCTGGTGCAACAGGGCGTCGCTCTGGACGTGGTCGAGGTGCAACGCGACGGGCACGGCGGCGCGTTCGGCGGCGGCGACGGCGGCACGGGCGAGCGGTAGCAGGCGGCCGCAGCGGAACTTCACCGCGTTCTCACTGACCTGGAGGACGACGGGGGCGCCTGCCGACTCGGCGCCGGCGATCACGGCTTCGACGTGTTCCAGCGTGATGACGTTGAACGAGGCGACGGCCGATCCGGCCGCGGCGGCGCGGCCGACGAGTTCGCCGGTGGTGGTGAGGGGCACGGCCTGTCCTTCGGGCGGGGGTGTCAGGAGTCGAGGACGACGGAGCGGGTGAGGTGGCGGGGGCGGTCGGGGTCGAGACCGCGGGCCGCCGCCACGGCGACCGCAAGGCGCTGGACGCGGACGAGTTCGGCCAGCGGGTCGAGGGTGCCCTGGATCCACAACCCGCCGGTGTCCCGGACCTGCTGGGCGAGGCCCTCCGGTGCGTCGCCCAGCATCCAGGTCGCGGTGGAGCGGGTGGTGACGCTGATGGGTCCGTGCCGGTACTCCATCGCCGGGTAGGCCTCGGTCCACGACAGTGCGGCCTCCCGCATCTTCAGCGCGGCCTCGCCGGCAAGACCCACGCTCCAGCCGCGCCCGAGGAAGGTGAACTGGGTGCGGTCCGCCAGCCCTTCGGGCAGCGGTTGGGCGAGGGCGGTGCGCGCGTCCTCGACGACCGTGTCTCCGTGCAGGCCGAGATGGGCGCGGAGCAGGGTGAGGGCCGTGGTGGCGAACCGGGTCTGCACGACGGAGCGTTCGTCCGCGTAGTCGAGCACGACGGCCTCGTCCGCCGATGTCGTCACGGGAGTGTCCGGGTCGGCGGTGAGCGCGGTGGTGCGGGTGCCGCCCTTCAACCGGTCGAGCAGCCCGAGGACTTCGGTGGTGGTGCCGGAACGGGTGAGGGCGACGACATGGCCGTAGGCCCGGCCGTGGGGGAACTCCGAGGCCGCGAAGGCGTCCGTCTCGCCCTGGCCCGAGCCCTCGCGCAGGGCCGCCACCGCCTGCGCCATGAAGTACGAGGTGCCGCAGCCGACGACCGCGACCCGCTCCCCCGGGGCGGGGAGCGCCCGGGCGTGCGCGGCCGCCTGGGCCGCGGCACGTGTCCAGCACTCGGGCTGACTCGTCAGCTCGTCCTCGACATACGTCATGACCGCCCCACCCCTGGCTCTCAGCGATTGACTTCATGCTTGTTCTTGCAAGATAGGGCTTGCTTTCGAGCAGAATCAAGCATTCGAGCAGAAGCGGGGTGCGCTAGGGTCGCCGTAACCCGGAAGAGGACGGGAACCGCACGACGGGAGGGCGGATGTCGCGGGACGCCCGCTGGCAGGCTTTGCTGGAACTGCTCGCCGAACGGGGCCGGCTGGACGTCGACGAGACCGCCGCCGAGCTGCGGGTGTCGGCCGCGACGATCCGCCGGGACCTCGACCAGCTCGCCGGGCAGCAGATGCTGGTGCGCACCCGGGGCGGGGCGGTGGCGCACGGGGTGTCGTACGAGTTGCCGTTGCGCTACAAGACAGCGCGCCGCGCCTCCGAGAAGCAGCGCATCGCCCGGGCCGTGGCTGATCTGCTCGCGCCGGGCGAGGCGGTCGGACTGACCGGCGGGACGACCACCACGGAGGTGGCGCGCGCGCTGGCGGCGCGCGGTGATCTCGCGTCCGGGTCGCCCGCCCTGACCGTGGTGACGAACGCGCTCAACATCGCGGGCGAACTCGCCGTGCGTCCGCAGTTCAAGATCGTGGTGACGGGCGGTGTGGCACGGGCCCAGTCGTACGAGCTGGTCGGGCCGCTCGCGGACGGTGTGCTGGGACAGATCACGCTCGACGTGGCGGTGCTCGGTGTCGTCGCCTTCGACGTCGCGCACGGAGCGGCGGCACACGACGAGGCGGAGGCGGCGGTCAACCGGCTGCTGTGCGAGCGGGCCGAGCGGGTGGTCGTGGCCGCCGACTCCGGCAAGCTGGGCCGGCGGGCGTTCGCCCGGATCTGCCCGGCCGGGTCGGTGGACACCCTGGTGACGGACTCGGCGGTGGCTCCGGAGACGGTGCGCCGGTTCGAGGAGGCGGGGCTGCGCGTCGTCGTGGCGTGAAGCGTGCGCCACGGACCGGCCGCGGCGGCCCTGCCCGGCGGGCGCGGCTCAGTGACCGTGACCGTCCCCGCCCCGACCCCCGGTACCGGAGTCCGGCGCGTCCGGTGCGGGGGTGCCCGCCTCCACGCCCGGCTGCGCGCCCGCCCGGACCGTGAACGCCGCGGTACGGACGACCCCGTCGTGCTTGAAGTCCAGGAACAGCCGGTAGCTGCCGGCACTGGGCGCCGTGGCCGTGAACGAGACCGCCGGGCCGGGCTCGGTGCCGCCGTCGCCGGGTTCACCGTTCGGATGGACGTGCAGGTAGGCGAGGTCTCCGGAGCGCAGGGCGACCAGGTGGCCGTAGGCACCGAGGTAGGGCTGGAGGTCGGTGACCGGCTTGCCGTCACGGGAGACGGTCAGGTTCAGCCCGGTCCTGCGGCCCGGCCTCAGCGCTCCGTCCAGCCGGACCTCGTAGCCGCCGACCCGGGCCGTGTCACGGGGTTCGGGCAGGCGCTGCGGCCGGGAGGGGCCGGAAGCGGCGAGGTCCGCGCCGAGGGTGAGGCCCTCGGCACCCTTCGCCGCCGGGGTGAAGTCGGCGAGGACCCGGTAGCCGCCGGCCCTCGGCAGGTCGACCGGGGTGCTCCAGGTGCCGTCGGCGGCGCGCGTGGGGTGCAGGTGGCGGTAGGTGAGCAGGTCGCGCGAGGCCACGACGAGGTGGAGTTCCTTGTCGTGCTCGCGTTGGTACTCGGTGACCGCCCGCCCACTGTCGTCACGGACGGTGAACCGCAGGTCGGCGCGTCGACCGGCCTCGACCGTCGGGGTTCCCAGGTCGAAGGTGTAGCCGCTGTCGGAGATCTGCAGGCCCCCCGCGGGAGCGGTCTCGTGCCCGCCGTCACCGTCGTCCCCGTGCGGGACCGGCGGGGCGGGGGTGTGCTGCTCGTCGTGCGCGGAGACGGGTGCTCCGTCCTCGACGACCGGGTCCAGCCCCCGGCCGACGCCGTACGCCGCACCGAAGGTCGCGGCCAGGGCTGCGGCGAATGCGGTGATCTTCAGTCCGGTCTGCATGGCCGTCTCTCCTCGAAAACAGCGTGTCCGGCCCGGCTCCGGGTCGGTGTCCACACACCTCACCATACCCCTATGGGGTATATAGTCAAGGTCGGCACCCCTTGAATCACATACCCATGGGGGGTATATCTGAACCTGCGGGGACAGATACCCCTGGCCCGTATACTGCGGTCGGCCGTCGGGCTTGTCCGGCCGACCCTCGTCACCAGGAGCACTCATGACCGTCCGTACAGCCGGCGCCGGGAACGAACCCGGGGCCACGTCCGCCGGGTGGCCGGCCGGGAACCGGGCCGAGGTACAGGTGGAGCTGGCCATCGGCGGGATGACCTGCGCCTCGTGCGCCGCGCGGGTCGAGAAGAAGCTCAACCGGATGGACGGGGTCACCGCCACCGTCAACTACGCCACCGAGAAGGCCCGGGTGTCGCACGGTGAAGGCGTCACCGTGCGGGACCTGATCGCCACCGTCGAGGCCACCGGGTACACGGCGCGGGAACCCGCGCCGCCCGCGCCGCCCGCGGCGGGCCAGGACACGCCGGCTCCGGCCGCGCCCGACGAGCTGCGCCCGCTGCGGGAGCGGCTGATCACGGCCGTGGTGCTGTCGGTGCCCGTCATGGCGATGGCTATGATCCCCGCCCTGCAGTTCGAGTACTGGCAGTGGCTGTCGCTGACGCTCGCCGCTCCGGTCGTGACGTACGCGGGGTGGCCCTTCCACCGGGCCGCGTTCACCAACGCGCGGCACGGTGCGGCCACCATGGACACGCTGATCTCGGTCGGCACCTCGGCGGCGTTCCTGTGGTCACTGTGGGCTCTCTTCTTCGGCACCGCGGGCACACCGGGCATGACCCACCCCTTCGAGCTGACCATCAGCCGTTCGGACGGCGCCGGGAACATCTACCTGGAGGCCGCCGCGGGCGTGACCGCGTTCCTGCTGGCCGGGCGGTACTTCGAGGCGCGCGCCAAGCGGAAGGCGGGTACGGCGCTGCGGGCGCTGCTGGAACTGGGCGCGAAGGACGTCACCGTGCTGCGCCCGGACGGGCGCGAAGAGACGGTTCCCGTCGGGGAACTGGCGGTCGAAGACCGTTTCCTGGTACGTCCCGGCGAGAAGATCGCGACCGACGGCACCGTCGTCGAGGGCACGTCGGCGGTGGACGCCTCCATGCTCACCGGCGAGTCCGTCCCGGTGGAGGTGGGCGCCGGGGACGCCGTCACCGGCGCCACGCTGAACGCGGGCGGGCGTCTCGTCGTGGAGGCCACCCGGGTCGGGGCCGACACCCAACTGGCCAGGATGGCAAAGCTGGTGGAGGACGCGCAGAACGGGAAGGCCTCGGCGCAGCGCCTCGCGGACCGGATCTCCGCGGTCTTCGTGCCGGTGGTGATCGCGCTGGCGCTGGGCACCCTGGGCTTCTGGCTGGGCAACGGCGCCGGACTCACCGCCGCCTTCACCGCCGCCGTCGCGGTACTGATCATCGCCTGCCCCTGCGCCCTCGGCCTCGCCACCCCGACCGCGCTCATGGTCGGCACCGGACGCGGCGCGCAGCTCGGCATCCTCATCAAGGGCCCCGAGGTCCTGGAGTCCACCCGCCGCGTCGACACCGTCGTGCTCGACAAGACCGGCACGATCACCACCGGCCGGATGACCCTGCTGGCCGTGCACCCCGCCGCGGGCACCGACGAGGCCGAAGTACTCCGGCTGGCGGGTGCGTTGGAGCACTCCTCCGAACACCCCGTCGCCCGCGCCGTCGCCGACGGGGCACGGGAGAAGCTGGGCACCCTGCCCGCTCCGGAGGACTTCACCAACGTGCCCGGACTCGGCGTCCAGGGGGTCGTGGACGGCCACGCGGTGCTCGTCGGCCGGGAGCGGTTGCTGGCCCAGTGGGAGATGGAGCCGCCGGCGGACCTGGCGCGGGCCCGGGAGGCCGCCGAGGCGGCCGGGCGCACCGCCGTCCTGGTGGCCTGGGACGGTGAGGCGCGCGCGGTGCTGGAGATCGCCGACGCCGTGAAGGAGACCAGCCCCGAGGCGATACGCCGGCTGCGTGCGCTCGGCCTGCGGCCCGTCCTGCTGACCGGCGACAACGAGGCGGTGGCCCGGTCCGTCGCCCACGAGGTCGGGATCACGCCCGAGGACGTCTTCGCGGAGGTGCTGCCGCAGGACAAGGTGGACGTGGTCAAGCGCCTTCAGGCGCAGGGCCGTTCGGTCGCGATGGTCGGTGACGGGGTCAACGACGCCGCCGCGCTGGCCCAGGCCGACCTCGGGCTGGCCATGGGGACCGGCACGGACGCGGCGATCGAGGCCGGTGACCTGACCCTCGTACGGGGCGACCTGCGGGCCGCCGCGGACGCGATCCGGCTCGCCCGCCGCACCCTCGGCACCATCCGGACCAATCTCTTCTGGGCCTTCGCCTACAACGTGGCAGCGTTGCCGCTGGCAGCGGCCGGCCTGCTCAACCCGATGATCGCGGGGGCGGCCATGGCCTTCTCGTCGGTCTTCGTGGTCGGCAACTCCCTCCGACTGCGCACCTTCCGGGCGGGCTGACGGGAAGCGCCCGGTGAGTGCGGGCAGCCGTCGGACCTCCTCGGTCCAGGCCGGTGCGGCGCCTCCGCCGGGCGTGGCGGCGGGAGGGGTGACGGGGGTGCGCGAACGCACCGGGCGGACCACGCGTACCGTGGGCACCTGGTGATTCCCGGTCCGCGGTGCGGGTGTGCCCGGCCGGCCCCGGACGCGCGGACCCTGCTCCACCACACCACCGCGGGAGAGACGAATGAGCGAGCCGAGCACCACCGACCAGGGCGGGACCCGCCCGCTGACGACGCCGGTACCTCCTGCCGACGGACTCCGCCGGGTGGTGTCCGCCGTCTTCAGTGATCTCCGGTCCGTCGACGGCGCCCTGTACGCGGCGGTGGCCGCCACTCCCACGCCCGCCCTCGACCGGGCGCTGCGCCGCCTCTCGCACGCCGCCGACCACTCGAAGATCTCGTTCGCCCTCGCCGGTGCCCTGGCCCTGGGCGGGTCGCGGTCGCGGCGGGCCGCGCTGGTCGGGGTCGGGGCGATAGCCGTGGCGTCGGCATCGGCCAACGTCCTCGGCAAGCGCCTCGTCCGCAGGGACCGGCCGGACCGGGAGGCCGCCCGGGTGACCGTGGACCGGCACGTCCCGATGCCGACGTCGGCCTCCTTCCCGTCCGGGCACACCGCGTCGGCGGTCGCGTTCGCGACCGCCGTCGGTACGGTCCTGCCCGCCGCCTCCGTCCCGCTCGGCGCGCTGGCCGGCGCGGTCGGCTACTCACGCATCCACACGGGCGTGCACTATCCGGGGGATGTCGCCGCCGGCGCGGTCCTCGGCATCGCGAGCGCGGCCACCGCCCTCGCCGTGGCCTCGGCCCGCCTCCCCCACTCGTACGGGGGCTCGAGGCAGCAACCGGTGCGGGGACGGTGACCGGCGTCCGTCCCGGGGCCGCCGCCCCCGCCCGTCCCGGTGGTTCAGCCGTCGCCGTACGGCACCGTGACACCCACCGGCGTGTACTCGTCCCGCCGTCCGCACATGCCGAACCCGCCGCGCCGGGTGGGTTCGGCCGCGTAGGCCGTGGCCCCGGCGAGGTAGGCGGAGTCACCGTCGGCGAGTGCGTCGAGCCGGGCGCCGGTGCGCCCGGCGGCGGCCAGGGCGCCGGACCGGCACGCGGTCGCGCACCAACCGGGCGGCGGCGCGCTGGAAGTCCCGGTAGGGGCCGGGGCCACCGGTCACGGACGCCTCGCGCAGGGCGAGGAAGCCCCCGACCGTGAGGTCCCGGCGGCGCCGGGCCGCGGCCTTCGTCTCCGGACCCGTGCCGGGCGGCAGAGCCGCGGCGGCGGCGTACCGGCCCGGGTCGGCGAGAACGTCGGGCGGGGGACGAGGACCGCGTCACCGGCCTCGGGCAGGCCGCTGTTCTGCATCAGCACGGTGATCCGCAGGACATGGTCCCCGCCTCCGGTGCCGTCCCCGCCCTTGCCCCGGGCCCCGTCCCGGACCATCCGGTGCACGGTGCCCGGGGTGAACCGGGCGACCGAACCGGGCCGCAGCGGGATGTCCCGGTAGCCGTCGGGGCTGAGCGTCTGCACCGCGCCCCGGCCTGCGGTGACGACGTACGCCTCCGTGCACACCAGGTGCAGGTGCGGGCTGCCACCGCACACGCCGTCGGCGGCCTCCCCGCCGCACGCGCCCAGGTGGGACAGCCCCACCGCACCGGGCAGCGGATGCGGATACGCCGGTCCGGGCCCGCTCACCACGGCAGGCTCTCCAGGTGCGCGGCCACCCGCTCACGGTCCCAGGCGCCGTCCGCCACGACGATCCGGTAGCGGTAGGCGAAGGACTCGCCGGGCGGCAGCACGAACTCCTCGAAGAACGCCCAGGAGAACGCCACCGACGGAATCGGCTCGGAGCGGACGAACCAGTGCGAGACGTGGATCGCGGCGCGCGCGTCGAGATTCTCCGGGGCGTGGGCGAAGACGAGCGTGGAATGACCGTCGGTCTCGTCGTGCTCACCGGTGAAGGCGAGCCACGGGCCCTGCGTGCCCATGAACCTGCCCGTATCCGCCGGCGTCCCCGCGCCCGGATCGCCATTGCCGGCACCGGGCGCGAGGACCGTGCCACCGGTGAAATCGCGCGGGCCGCGCCACTGGAGGCCGGTGTAGCCGGCCATCTCACGTCCGGCGGTGGTCGGAGAGCCGAACACCAGTGGTTCGTCACGGACGTTGGTGAGCCGGATCGACCAGTCCAGCACCCAGGCACCGGCCTCCTCGTCCACCGAGTGGACGCTCAGCCCGCGTTCCTCGCGCGCCCACTCCGCTCCCCCGTTCTCCACCCAGGTGAGGTCCTCGGTGCAGTCGAAGCGGTCGGCCCCGGCCGTGAACGCGGAGAAGCCGTCGTGGCGCATGGAGCCGATGCGTTCGGGCAGGGGAAGGTAACCGCGCCCGTGGACGTAGGAGTTGCCGCCCCAGAAGTTCTGCCCGGACAGGTGGCTTGCCGTCATCTGCAGGCCCTTGTGCCAGCGGTGGTCGTTCGGCCGGTACCCGGTCACCGTGCGGCCGGCGAGTGTGCGCAACGGGTGTACGTACGGCTTGCGGGACTCGAAGGCGTCGGGGTCGGGACGGTAGACGTAGCGCAGGATCTCCGTGCCGTCCACGGTGGTGACGGTGACGGCCTCACCGTGGGTGTGGCCGACGCGGAGACCGTGGGCGGCACGGGCGGTGTGCGCGGCCTGCTCGGCGCGGGTGCTCATGCGTGCTCCTTCGGGGACCAGTCGGGGTGGTCGCCGTGCATGGCCGTGTGGAAGGGGTCGCCGGCCACGATCTCCCCGGCCCGCACCGGGTTGCCGGTGAACGCGGACTTGTACAGGGCGGCGGCGAACTCGAGTGTTCCCCGGGCCTCCTGACCGCTGCCCGGCGGCCGGACACCGGCGTCGTAGGCGTCGAGGAGGGCGCCGAGCTGGGCCGTGTGCGAACTGGGCACGTCGTGCGGCGGGGTGCGCCAGGCGGCGGCACGTTCGGCGGGGACGTGCCGCGCCGGGGTGTACGACCAGTCGTCGTTGCGGTGCCCGTACAGGTGGGTCAGCTCGACCGTGGCGTCGGCGCAGTCCACGCGGACGCGGCTCACCTCGTCCGGCGAGAGCACGCTGTTGACGACGGTGGCGAGGGCGCCGCCCCGGAAGCGGACCAGGGCGGTGGAGACGTCCTCGCTCTCGGTGTCGTGGACGAGCCGGCCCGCCATGGCCCGTATCTCCTCCCACGGGCCGAGGAGATGGAGCAGCAGGTCGTACTGGTGGATGCCGTGCCCCATCGTCGGGCCGCCTCCCTCGGTGGCCCACCGTCCGCGCCAGGGGACGGCGTAGTACGCGGCGTCCCGGTGCCAGGTGGTCTGGCAGTGCGCGACCAGCGGGGCGCCCAGGGCACCGCTCGCGATCAGTTCCCGGGCGTGGACGGAGCCCGACCCGTGGCGGTGCTGGAAGACCACGGAGGCGTACGCGCCCGACGCGTCCTCCGCGGCCGCGATCTCGTCGTACTCGGCGAGCGACAGGCACAAGGGCTTCTCGCACAGCACCCAGGCGCCGGCCCGGAGCGAGGCCACCGTCTGCTCCCGGTGCAGCGACGGCGGCGTTCCGATCAGCACGAGGTCCGGGCGTACGGCGTCCAGCATCGCGTCCACCGAGGCGTATCCGGCGACCTGCCCCCCGGCCAGTTCGCAGAAGCCGCCGAGCCTGCCCGGGTCCACGTCGACGGCGGCCACGAGTTCGGTGCGGTCCGCGTGGGCCCGCAGCGCCGGCAGGTGGCCGCCGGCGACGATGGCGCCGGTGCCGACGACGGCGACGCGGCGGCGGACAGGGGGCAGGGACATCGGCACTCCTTTGGACGGTCCGCGGGCACAGGCTGCCGGAGGGCTCCCGGTCCCCGGGAGCCCTCCATCGGTCACGCAGGAGACAGAAAGCGCTTGCACCCGCTGGTCGACCATAGATCCGGACGTGAACGGGGACAACCCCGTGCCATGAGCGAGTTCGCCCCGCACGAGGTCCGCCGGGGGCGCCGATTCGTACCTCTACGCCCGCGCCCCGCCACCCGGCCGGCGCCCACCGGTCCGCCCGGCGGCCTGTCCGACGATCTGCGGTTCGGGCCGCTTCCGGGGTACCCGGTCGGGCCGGTCTCCCGGCAGTCCCAGGAGCCGGTAGCGGCGTTCCGGCCGCCCTGCCGCCCCGTACCGCAGGGAGACCTCGGCCCTGCCCACGGTGTGGAAGTGCTCCAGGTAGCGGCGGGCGCTGACCCTGGAGACGCCGGTGAGGGCGGCGCACTCGGTGGCCGACAGCGTGCCGTCGGCCTCCCGCAGGGTGCGCTCGACGAGTTCGGCCGTCTCCACGCTCATGCCCTTGGGAAGCGCCGGTGCGGTGGCCACCGGCACCGTCGCTCCGGCCAGGACCCGGTCGACGTCGGCCTGGCCCCGTACGACCGCGCCGAGCAGCAGGCCCCGCCGGACGGCGTAACGCTCCAGCCGGGCCCGCAGGTCCTCGGACCCGAACGGCTTCAGCAGGTAGTCGACGACCCCCTGGCGGACCGCACCGCGTACCGTGTCCGCCTCCCGCGCGGCGCTGATGACCATCACGTCGCAGTCGTGGCCGGCACTGCGCAGCCGGGGGATCACGTCGAGGCCGAACAGGTCCGGCAGATACAGGTCGAGCAGGACCAGATCGGGACGGAGGTCGTCCACCGCGGCGACCGCCTGCTCACCGGTGCCTGCGACGCCCACGGCCCTGAACCCCTCGACGCGTTCGACGAAGGCGCGGTGCACCCGGGCCACCATGAAGTCGTCGTCGACCACGAGCACGTCGATCGCGTCGGCGCGCGCGGACCCTGCGTGCTCACCGTGTGTGCTGGTCATCGGCCGGTTCCTTCCGCCACCGCGTCGGCGAGGTGGCTGACGGTCGTGCGGGCGGTGGACACCGGGTCACCGCCGTCTCACCGCCGTGACGTTCCCAGACGGGGCGGGTGAGCGCCAGGCCGACACCGCGCCCGCCCTCCTGGGCGGCCTCGGCGGTGCAACCGCGCCGGAAGGCCTTGGCGGACTCTCCGGTCGGCCGTGCCCCGCACCCGGCGGGCACGACGAGGTGCGGCGCGCCGGATGGCGCGGGCTGCCCCGGCATGGCGCCCGCCTGCGCCTCGCGGAGCAGGGACGGGCCCGGGTGAACGTGGCAAGACGGCTCGGGAACGCCCGGCGACGCGCTGACGCAATGACCAGAACCTCCGTTGGTTCCGCAAGGGGGACAGCCGGGCGGCGCACGTGCACCATGTGGCGCACGTCACCCACCCCCACAGGGCTTTGCGTGACCCTCAGACGACCGACCGACAGGTGGTGGCATCATGTGCCTGCGCACTCCCCTCGCCCTGCTCGGGGCCGCCGTGCTGGTACTCGTGGGTCCGCCGCTGCTCACGACCGGCAGCGGCACCGAGACCGGCACACAGATCCCGGGCCTGCGCCTCATGGTTCCCAACACGCCCGGCGGCGGCTACGACATCACGGCCCGTACGGCCGCGAAGAACGCCGAGGACGCCGGGCTCACCCACACCATCGAGGTGTTCAACCTGCCCGGTGCCGGCGGCACCGTCGGCCTCAGCAGGCTGGTGAGCGAGCGCGGCAACGGCAAGCTCGCCATGTCGATGGGCCTCGGCATCGTCGGCGCCGTCCGGTCCAACGACGCGCCGAAGACCCTCGCCGACACCACTCCGGTCGCCCGGCTCACCGAGGAGCAGGACGTCGTCGTGGTCGCCGAGGACTCCCCGTACAGGACGGTCGACGACCTGATCGGCGCCTGGAAGGAGGACCCCGGCAAGCTGCCGGTGGGCGGCGGTTCCCCGCCCGGCGGGCCCGACCATATCGCGCCGATGCTGATGGCACGGGCCGCCGGGATCGCCCCTAAGCAGGTCAACTACATCCCGTTCGACGGCGGTGGCGAACTGCTCGCCTCGATCCTCGGCAACAAGGTCGCGTTCGGCGTGTCCGGCGTGGGCGAGTACCTCGACCAGATCAGGGCGGGCGAGCTGCGGCTGCTCGCGGTCACCGGCCCGGAGCGGGTCCCGGGGCTGGACGCGCCCACACTGCGGGAGGCGGGCTACGACGTGAACTTCACCAACTGGCGGGGCATCGTGGCCCCTCCCGGTCTGACCGGCACCGAGCGCGACAAACTCGTCTCCCTGGCCGAGGAGTTGCACGACTCGGAGGAATGGCGCGCGTCCATGAAGCACAACGGCTGGGACGACGCCTTCCTGACGGGTGAGGAGTTCGGTGACTTCCTGGACGCCGAGGACAAACGCGTGGTGTCCGTTCTGAAGGAGCTCGGACTGTGACGACGCCGATCAGCGGACCGTCCCCCGCGACCCCGCCCCCCGCCCGCGCCCGCGCCCGCGCCCGCCACAGAACAGCGTTCCTGGCTGCGCGATCACTCCGAACTCGGCGTCTGCATAATGCTGTTGACGCTCGGCATACTCGTCCTGACCGATGCCCTCACCATGGACGTCGACATCACCCAGCGCGGCCCTGTCGGGCCGAGGACGGTGCCCGTCACGGTCGGCGCCGGACTCCTCGTCGTCGCCGCCCTGCTCGCGGTGGACGTCCTGCGCGGCGGCCGGGGCCAGGCCGGGACCGGCGAGGACGTCGATCTGTCCGAACCCGCCGACTGGCGCACGATGCTGCTGCTCACCGGGGTGTTCCTCGGCTCGGCCGTGCTCATCGAACCGCTCGGCTTCCCGGTCGCCGGCGCGCTGCTCTTCTGGGGCACGGCCTTCACCCTCGGCAGCCGCAGATTCGACCGCGACCCGCTGATCGCGGCGGCCGTCTCCCTCGTCGCCCACACCGTGTTCGACAACCTGCTCGGAGTACCGCTGCCCGGTGGTCCGCTGATGGGAGTGCTGTGACGTGAACGCCCTCACCTCCCTCATGGACGGCTTCGGCACCGCTCTGACCCCGATCAACCTCCTGTGGGCCACGATCGGTGTGCTGCTGGGCACGGCGATCGGCGTGCTGCCCGGCATCGGCCCGGCGACGGCGGTGGCACTGCTGCTGCCGGTGACGTACGGACTCGACCCGATCGGTGCGTTCATCATGTTCGCGGGGATCTACTACGGCGCGATGTTCGGCGGTTCGACCACCTCGATCCTGCTGAACACACCGGGGGAGAGCGCCGCCGTGGTCGCGGCCATGGAGGGCAACCCCATGGCCAAGTCCGGCCGTGGCGCGCAGGCGCTGGCCGCCGCCGCGATCGGGCACTTCGCGGGCGGCATGGTCGGCACGGTTCTGCTGGTCGCACTGGCGCCGGCGGTCGCCGGACTCGCCGTGGACATCGGTGCGCCGGACTACTTCGCCATCATGGTCCTGGCGTTCGTCGCCGTGACGTCGGTGCTGGGTTCGTCGCGGATCCGGGGGCTGGCCTCGCTGCTGATCGGCCTGACGATCGGCCTGGTGGGCCTGGACCGGATGACCGGCCAGCAGCGGTTGACCTTCGGTTCCCTGCAACTGGCCGACGGCGTCGACGTGGTGATCGTCGCGGTGGGCCTGTTCGCCATCGGTGAGGCCCTGTGGGTCGCGGCGCATCTGCGGCGCAGGCCGCCCGAGCCGATTCCGGTGGGCCGGCCGTGGCTGGGCCGCGGTGAGGTGCGGCGCACGTGGAAGGCCTGGGCGCGCGGCCCGTTCATCGGCTTCCCGTTCGGCGCCATCCCGGCGGGCGGCGCGGAGATCCCGACGTTCCTGTCGTACGTCACGGAGAAGCGGCTGTCGAAGCACAAGGACGAATGGGGCAAGGGCGCCATCGAGGGCGTGGCGGGACCGGAGTCGGCGGCGTCCGCCTCGGCGGCGGGCACGCTGGTGTCCATGCTGACACTGGGCCTGCCGACCACGGCGGTCGCGGCCGTGATGCTGGCCGCCTTCCAGCAGTACGGCATCCAGCCGGGCCCGCTGCTCTTCGAGCGTGAGCCCGACCTGGTGTGGGGCCTGATCGCCTCGCTGTTCGTCGGCATGGTGCTGCTGCTGGCCCTCAACCTGCCGCTGGCACCGGTGTGGGTGAAGCTGCTGCGCATACCGCGGCCGTACCTCTACGCCGGGATCCTGTTCTTCGCGGCGATCGGCGCGTACGCGGTCGGCGGCGAGGTCATCGACCTGGTGATTCTGCTGATCATCGGTCTGGTCGGATTCGGCATGCGGCGGTACGGACTGCCGGTGCTGCCCGCCGTCATCGCCGTCGTCCTCGGACCCGCCGCCGAGCAGCAGCTCCGCCGCGCGCTGCAGATCAGCGACGGCAGTGTCTCGGGCCTGGTCGACACGCCTTTCTCGGTCACCGTGTACGCGGTCATCGCGCTGCTGCTGGCCTGGCCGCTGCTGAAGAAGGCGGTGACCCGCCGGGGGACCGAGAGCTGATCCCGGTCGCAGGGCCCTTCCCTCGCGGGCAGGTCGTGGGCGTGGCGCACAGGTGCGCCGCGCCCACGGCCTGCCCGCACTCCCTCGCCCCAGACCCTTGACGAGCCACCGACAAAGATGACTTGATGTCTCCATGGGAGCGCTCCCACCTCGTCCAGGGAAGGGAACACCATGCGCGTCATCGACCACTTACCGCTACGGGCCCTGCTCGTGCTGACCACTTTGCTCCTCCCGCTCGGCCTCACCCTCCCCCTCGCCCCGCGCGCGGTCGCGGCACCGGACGCGGCCCCCGTCCGCATCATGCCGCTGGGCGACTCGATCACCGGCTCACCGGGCTGCTGGCGGGCCCTGCTGTGGAACCGGTTGCAGGACGCCGGCCACACGGACATCGACTTCGTGGGCACCCTGCCCGGCCAGGGCTGCGGCATGGCGCACGACGGCGACAACGAGGGCCACGGCGGCGAGCTGGTGACCAACGTCGCGGACCGGGACCTGCTGCCCGCGCGGCTGGCGGCGACTCGGCCGGACATCGTTGTCATGCACTTCGGTACGAACGACGTCTGGAGCAGCATTCCTCCCGACCGCATCCTCGCCGCCTACACCAAACTGGTGACGCAGATGCGGACGGCCAACCCGGACACACGGCTCCTGGTCGCCCGGATCATCCCGATGAACCCTGCCGGCTGCACCGGCTGCGCCCAGCGCGTCGTCGATTTCAACGCGCGGATTCCGGGTTGGGCCGCGGAGACGAGCACCACCCGTTCGCCGGTGACCGTGGTCGACCAGTGGACGGGCTTCGACACGGCCACCGACACCTATGACGGTGTGCACCCGGACGACGCCGGCAACGAGAAGATCGCCGCCCGCTGGTATCCGGCCCTGGCGGACGTCCTCGAACAGGGCGTCCCGGGTGACCCCGGCGACCCCGGCGACCCCGGTGACAACGCCACCTGCACCGCGTCGTTCCTGGCCGGTTCGACCTGGCCGGGCGGCTACCAGGCCGAGGTGACGGTACGGAACACCTCCGCCGCCGCGCTCACCGGCTGGACCGTGACGGTGGCGCCGGCCGACGGCGCGCGGCTGACCCAGGTGTGGGGCGGCACGCTCGGCACCGCCGACGACGGCACGGTGACCGTCACCGACGCGGGCTGGAACGGCACGCTCGATCCCGGCGCGAGCGCCTCCTTCGGCTTCATCGCCAGTACCCCGGCCACCTCCGGGGCTCCGGCGGCAACCGTCGACTGCACGGCCGCGGCGGCCTCCTGACCCGCGGCGCACGTACAGCACTCCCCCGTACGGCCCTCACACCGACGCACGCACCGCACCACCCACGGCACGGATGACGCTCCCTCATGAACCACGGCACGGACAACGCACCAGCACCGGATCCGGAATCGAACCGGGACCGACCCCGCATCACTCCTCCCACCCGAGCCGCCCCTCTGGAGCCGCCATGAGATCCCGTCCGCCCACACCCTCCCCTGCATCCGTCCCGACCTCCGCCCCCCGTGTCACCGCACTCCCTCGTACAGCCGGCCTGATCGCCGCCCTCCTGGGTCTCCTGCTCCCCCTCCTCGCCCTGGGCACCCCGGCGCACGCGGCGCCCACCGGCTTCCGCGTCGAGAACGGCCGGCTGCTGGAGGCCTCCGGGAACGACTTCGTGATGCGCGGGGTCAACCACGCCCACACCTGGTACACGGACCGGATCAGCTCCCTCGCGCACATCAAGGCCAAGGGCGCCAACACCGTGCGCGTGGTCCTCTCCAGTGGCGACCGGTGGACCGCCAACGACACCGCCGACGTGACGAACGTCGTCGCGCAGTGCAAGCAGAACCGGCTGATCTGCGTCCTCGAGGTGCACGACACCACCGGTTACGGCGAGCAGAGCGGAGCGGTCGCCCTCTCCCGCGCCGCCGACTACTGGATCGGCGTCCAGAGCGCGCTGACCGGCCAGGAGGACCACGTCGTCGTCAACATCGGCAACGAGCCCTACGGCAACACCGACTACGCGAACTGGACGGCCGACACCAAGACCGCCATCCGGAAACTGCGCAACGCGGGCTTCGACCACACGCTGATGGTCGACGCCCCCAACTGGGGCCAGGACTGGGCATTCACCATGCGTGACAACGCCGCCTCGGTCTTCGCCGCCGACCCGGACGCCAACACCGTGTTCTCCATCCACATGTACGGCGTCTTCGACACCGCCGCCGAGATCAGCGACTACCTGGGCCGTTTTGTCTCCGCGCGCCTGCCGATCGTGGTGGGTGAGTTCGGCCACGACCACTCGGACGGGAACCCCGACGAGGACGCCATCCTGGCCGTCACCCAGCAGCTCGGCCTCGGCTACCTCGGCTGGTCCTGGAGCGGCAACGGCGGCGGGGTCGAGTACCTGGACCTGGTCACGAACTTCGACCCGGACCAGCTGACCGGTTGGGGGCAGCGGCTCTTCAACGGCGCCAACGGCATCGCCGCCACCTCCGAGGAGGCCGAGATCTACTCCTCCGGCTCGGGCGGTGACACCACGGCCCCGACCGCCCCCGGCACGCCGGCCGCCTCCGCGGTGACCTCCTCGTCGGCCACGCTCTCCTGGGCGGCGGCCACCGACGAGAACGGGGTGACGGGCTACGACGTCGTCCGGATCGGCGACGGTGAGGAAACGGTCGCCACCACGACCACAAGCACCTCCGCCACCCTCACCGGTCTCTCCCCCGGGTCCTCCCACACGTTCGCCGTGTACGCCCGGGACGCGGCCGGCAACCGCTCGCCGCGCTCCGGCACGGTGACGGTCACCACGTCCTCCGGCGGGAGCCAGGGCTCCTGCGCGGTCGCCTACCGGGTGGCGAACGAATGGCCCGGCGGATTCCAGGGCGAGGTGACCATCCGCAACACCGGCAGTTCGGCGGTCGCCGGCTGGACGCTGAACTGGACCTTCCCCGGCGCTCAGCGCATCACCACCATGTGGGGCGGCGCCCCCGTCCAGACCGGTTCCGAGGTCGGTGTCGCCTCGGCTCCCTACACCGCGTCGATTCCCGCGGCGGGCTCCGTCGCCCTCGGCTTCACCGCCACCACGACGGGCAGCAACCCCGCTCCGTCGGCGTTCACCCTCAACGGGTCGGTGTGCACCGTGGCCTGACGAACGCGCTGCCCGGAAGGGTGTCCTTCCCCCCTTCCGGGCAGCGGTCCATTCGGGCCGGGCCGACCGGTTCGTGCACGTCAGACCAGGTGGGCGAAGACCACCAGATTCTCGGTGTAGTCCTTGGCCTTGCGGTCGTAGTCCCCGGAGCAGGTGATGAGCCGGACCTGGGCATCGTCCGTGTCGGCGTAGACGCGCTCGTCGGGGAAGCCGTCCTTGGCGAACGACTCCACGTGGTCGACCACGAACTTCGCCTCACGCCCGTCGGCCCGCTCCACCTCGAAGCGGTCGCCCTTCTCGAGTTCGGAGAGCCGGGCGAACACCGCGGCCGAGGTCTTCGTGTCCACGTGTCCGGCGATGATCGATGTTCCGCGCTCCCCCGGGGACGCTCCGTCGGCGAACCAGCCGACCAGGTTGATGTCGTCCGGGGGTGGTGCGTCGAGCTGGCCCGAAGCGCCGATGGCCAGATCGGTGAAGGGCGCGTCGACTTTGATGTCGGGGATGCGCAACCGGGTCGGGGCGGACCGCGGCAGATACGTGCCGGCCGGCTGAGGCGCGTCGGAACGGCTTGGCTCAGGACGCGTGGCGGAGGCAGAAGCAGAAGCGGCGGCGGAAGCGGTGACCGTGGCGGAGGCCGCGGGAGGGGCGTGCGTGCCGAGGGCGTCGGCAGGGGGACCCTCCCTGCCGCCGAGCAGGGTCACCGCCAGCACCAGGGTTGCCGTACCCCAGAAAATCGCCGTCATGACGGCGCGCAGCTTCCGCCGCGCCGGGGCCGGGTCGGTGGGGACGGAGGAAGGGGGGCGGGCTGCCATCGGGGACCACCTCATTCGGATACGGCAGCAAGAACAGGAGGCGAAAGGGCGAGCGGGGCCGCCATGACACGCGACGCGTGTACGGCGGCCCCGTCTGCTATGGCGCCAGGCATGGCTCAGGCCACGCTTCCGGACGCCTTCTTGCGCCGCAGCGCGTAGGCACCGGCGCCGAGAACCGCCAGCGCGGCCAGGCCGCCGCCGGAGACACTCGGGTCGGAGAGCCCGCCACCGCCGGTGTGCATGCCACCGCTCGGCTTCTCGTGCTCCCAGTCCTTCTTGCCCTCGTAGTCGTCCTTCGACTCGTCCTTGTCGTGCTTGCCGCTCCAGCCGTCCTCATTG
>NZ_BBNN01000036.1:93043-135298 GCF_000829695.1 Streptomyces sp. NBRC 110035
CTGGGCTTGTCGTAGCTGCTGTCCTTGTCGTGGCTGCTGTCCTTGTCGTGCTCCTTGCTGTAGGAAGACTTGTCGTGCTCCCCGTCGCCCATCGTGATGGAGAAGGCTGTGGGCGCCGAGACCACGAGGGCCGCGGTGGCCGTCGCGGTGGCGAGCAGCATGCGGGCAGAGCGCATCCGAGTGTCCTTCCGTCGGTGGCCCCGGCTGCTGACGCCACGTCAGCACATGGACCGAGCCCCGACGTGATCTACCGTCAGTCATGGATCCGACTCCCACCATTCGAGGCGTTCACACGGGTTACAGAGCCACTCCCACGGCGGTATCGACGCCTTTCCCCATGCCGCTCCGGCCTCGCCCGCCTCCTCCTCTCCCTGCCCCTCCTCTTGGTGCTCGACGGCTTCGTCCTCGCCGGCTGGGTCGTGCGCGTTCCCGCCGTCGAGGAGCAGACCGGCACCTCCGCGAGCGGGCTGGGGCCCGCCCTGTTCGGGGTCTCCGCCGGGGCCGTCGTCATCATGGTCTTCACCGGCCGGCTGTGCCCCGCTACGGCAGTCGTCCTGTCACCGTGGTCTGCGCGGTCCTGCTCTGCCTCAGTGGCGGCCTGCCGCCGCTCACCCACTCCGCGCCCGCGCCCGGCGCCGTGCTTCTGGTGTTCGGCGCGGCCCACGGCGGTATCGACGTCGCCTTCAGCAGTGCGGCCGTCGGTCTGGTGGCCGTGCTGCGGCGCCCCGTCATGCCGGGCTTCCACGCCGCGCTCAGCCCGGGTGGCACGGCCGGCGCGGGGCTGGGCGCGCCGGCCGTCGGCCCCCTCCGCCCACCCGGTCTCGGTAGGTTCGGGTGTCCGTCTGCTCGGAATAGCGCCTCAGAGGTCGTTCTCGCCTCGGACACCCGGTCGAGGGGCCGTTCTGCCGACTCCGGAACAACACCGACGACCTCGGCCGCAGGGTCGTCAAGGACGTCCTGTCCGGCACGTACACCTGGCTGGAGGAGGGCGCCATCGACCCGAGCGGCGACGGCGCCTGGATCGCCGACGGCACCCCCGGCCCGCCGGCCGGGGACAATGTCCACCGCCCCATCCGGTGATCGCGCCGATGGGGCGTGCGGTTCGTCGCCGGGCGGGTGGGGAGCACCCGCCCGGCAGACTGTCGACGCGAGGGCGCCGGGACCGTCAGATGTCGATGACCCGGTAGGCGATGGTGTAGACGCCGCCGGACCCCTCGAGCGAGCGGTACTGGATCTCGGCACCCGCCTCACTGCCCGTCGCGAGCGTCGAACCCAGCTTGTCGTCGCCGCTCGTCGTGTCGTAGTCCCACAGCGTCATGGTGCGCGCCTGCTGCCTGCCGAGGACGAGGGCCGCTTTGCCGTTGCCGTCGGTCATCGACCGGACATACCCCGCGCCCATCGTCTGGTACTTGAGGCTTCCCGGCCACACCTTGACGGCGTTGCCGTTGGCGTCGGTGACCTTCAGGTAGGCCTCGTCGTGATCGCCCTCGCTCTGCTGGTGACAGGTCAGCTCCAGCAGTTCGATGCGGACGTAGTCGATCGGTTCGGCCTGGGCCGTCCCGGCGAACCCGGCGACGCTGCCCAGCGAGAACAGAGCGGCCGTGGCCACTCGAACGATTCCACGCATGGCTGGTTCCCCCTTGGATGAGGTGGTGGCCCCGCGTGGTCCTGCGAGGCCCGTGCCGTCCCCCGGCACGCATCCACCCTGCCCGCCTCTACCGGCTCACATCTACGCGCGTTCCACTGAGCGGAACGCGGCCGGACGCGCCCTCACGGACGCACCTCGATCCCGGACCGGCCCAGTGCACGGGTGACGGCGGCGGCCGCTTCGGCGACCCGGCCCGCTGCCACCTCCAGCCGCTGACCGGCCTCGACCATCACGGCCACCGCCCCTACCACGGCCCCCGCCGGGGACCGCACCGGCAGCGCGGCGCAGCAGACCCCGGCCACCACATCCTCCCGGTCCAGTACGGCGCCGCTGCGCACCGGGCCCCGCAGCGCCTTGCCCAGCGCCGTGTCCAGCGAGAACTCCTCGCCGTTACGGACCGGCACGAGTGGCTCCACCCGGCCGGGCACCGAACAGACGGTCAGGGCCCGTTCCTCGCGCATCACCGCCAGCACCACACTGCCTCCGGTGGCGGCCCTCAGCCGGTGCAGCGGCAGGCGTCCCGCCCCGCGCAACCCCGGGTGCGGCTGCCACGCCTGGCCGAGCCGGTAGAGCTGCGCGCCCAGCCGGTAGCGCAGGCCACGGCGCTCCACTGCCCCCAGGGCCACCAGCTGCTCCAGCAGCCGGTGGGCGGTGCTCTTGGGTACTCCGCAAGCGACCGCCAGTTCGGTCACCCCTGCCTCGTCGCCGTGCTGCCGCAGGGCTTCCAGCAGCGCGAACGCCCCCTCCAGCACCCCGCGTCCCCTGCCCGTCGTCCGTGTGCGTACGGCTGTGTCCATGGCATCCCCCC
Organism: Streptomyces sp. NBRC 110035; assembly: GCF_000829695.1. GTDB lineage: Bacteria > Actinomycetota > Actinomycetes > Streptomycetales > Streptomycetaceae > Streptomyces. Next base: position 95,500 of record NZ_BBNN01000036.1, read on the forward strand.
GGATGGCGCGGCCCGGTCGCGTCCCCCGACAACGGCGCGGCCCCGGCCCTTGGTGTCCGCGGCCATGTTCCCCGGACCGCCGTGCCGAGCGGAACCGTTCCGCCGTGTCGCCCCGCACACACGTGGAGACGTGGACGAGTTCGCCGCCCCACGAAGTCCGGTGTCACCACACGTCGCCGCCGGTACGGCGCCGCACCGACGGGTGTCACCCGGCCTGGCCGGTGCGGCCCGTCGCAGCCGGGCGCCGGCCAGGCGCCGGGATGGCGTCTTCTGCGTGATCGCTCCCAGCCGTCCGGTCGGCGGGCGGCCTCGGCTGCGCAGGCGGTTCTGACGGCCCCGGCCGACCAGTGCTCGGCAGTCGAAGGACCGGTCCCGAGGAGGCGTGGGAAAATGCCTGGAGGGATGTGCGTGCAGAGATCGAGCAGGGCCGCGCATCGTCCCGCTCCGGTGGAAGGTCCGGTGCCGAGCAGTCGACGGGCGAGTTGCCTGCTGGTCATCGGCCTTCCCGGCATCTGCAGCGACGGGAAGAGCCGGGGCGCGTGGTGCTCGACGGCGGATCGGTTCGGCCTTCCGGCCGCCCCGACCGGCGTGGCGGTACTCGCGGCAGCGGCCACGGTGACCGGGTCCGCGACCCGCAAGACGGACCCGGCCTGGCCTCTGGCCGAGGGAAGGGGCGGCCCGCCACCCCTTCCTCCACCGGCCACGGCCGCGTACGGCACGCTCCTGTCCGTGGACGTCTGCGGTTCGCAGGAATCCTGGGCCGGGAGCCCCGGGTCAGTCGCGCGTGAGCATCCGGGCCAGCACCGCGCGCTGCACGGGCAGTATCTCGTCGTGCAGCGCGCGCCCCTTCTCCGTCAGCGAGACCCGCACGCCCCGCCGGTCCTCCGCGCACAAGCCCCGTTCGGCGAGCCCTTCCCGCTCCAGACGGGCGATCAGCCGGGACAGCGCGCTCTGGCTCAGGTGGACGCGTTCGGCGATCTCCTGGATGCGGCAGGAACAGCCGCGCAGCGCGCCCGCGAGGATGTCGAGGACTTCGAAGTCACTTCCGCACAGGCCGTGTTCGTGCAGTGCACGGTCGAGTTCGCACTGCGTGCGCGCATGCAGGGCCAGGATGTCCCGCCACTGCTGCACGAGCGCCTGCTCGACCTGCTTCGCCGCCATGGCCGCACCGTAGCAGGCACGCCGCCCACGCCACGTACGCGCTCGGGGCTCCTTGTCCGCCCGGATCCGGGCGGCTTGACTTCACGGAAGGCCAAGCAGGTTACACGGGTGAGGGGTTACGGGTGCGGCGAACTCAGGCCGAGCGGGATGCGATCACCGACGAGACCGGCTACGCGCTGTGCAGCGCGGCGTTCGCCGCTGCGGTCGTCTTCGGCGCCGCGGCGGGCCCGGCGCTGCTCTTCACTCTCCCCGATGCCGTCGAAGGGCTGCTGCTCGGCGCCGGGGTGGTGCTTGCGCCGGTCCTCTTCCTCGTTCGGGTGATCAGTGTGCTGATGCGGTTCCGGGCACCGGATCAGCCGGACCGGACCGGACCGGCCGGGCCAGGTCCGACGGTGGGCCGGGAAGACCCGCGGGGTGCGGTCGCGGACGCCGGGTTCGGCCATGGCGCGGCTGACGCGGGTCTTGGCGGTGAGCGGACTGCCGGCCGGGCGGCGGGCGGAGGCCCCACCGGCCGGGCCGAGGCCGGCCGGTGCCCTCAGCGGCGGCCGGTCCCGCGGTCCCGGCCGGTTCCGCCGCCGCCCAGGACACGATCACCATCTCCTCGTTCCAGGAGGCAGCGGCGTCACCGGTCGGCGGCAGCCACCGCTGCGGCGGACGGGCGAGCAGCGGATGCCCTGCCCGGAGTGTCGCCATCGCCGCCCGTGCCGCATCGCCCCCGACCACCCGGTCTTCCGGATCACGGTCACGAACCGGCGGACGTGCCCCCGGCCTCGGACGCTCCACCGGCCGCTGTTTCGGCCTCGGCCCCGCCTCCGGCACCGGGCCCGTCCCCGGCAGCGGAGCCGCCGCCCGCGGGACGCCGGTCCAGCGCGGTCATGGCGCGGTGGGCCAGCGGATGGGTACGGACCAGCTCGCCGAGGGTCGTCGAACCGCGGGTGATGTCCCGGAAGGCTTTCCAGGCGGGCCGGAAGCCGGTGAGGACGGCGTGGAACACCCCGGGGCGCCGCTCGAACGCGGCCAGCATCCGCTTGCCCACACTCATTTCGGTACCGAGTCCCGCCTTGACCGCGAAGGCGTAGTTCAGCGCCTGCCGACGGGTGTCCACGGCGTCGTGGGCCTCGGCGATGCGCACCGCCCACTCCCCCGCCAGCCGGCCCGAGCGCAGCGCGAACGAGATGCCCTCACGGGTCCACGGTTCCAGCAGCCCGGCCGCGTCCCCGCACACGAGCACCCGTCCGCGCGACAGCGGCGAGTCGTCCGTCCGGCACCGGGTCAAGTGACCGGAGGAGACACTCGGTTCGAAGCCGGCGAGACCGAGCCGTCCGATGAAGTCCTCCAGGTACCGCTTGGTCGCGGCGCCTTCACCGCGTCGGGAGATCACGCCGACGGTGAGCGTGTCGCCCTTGGGGAAAACCCAGCCGTAACTGCCGGGCATCGGGCCCCAGTCGATGAGCACCCGCCCCTTCCAGTCCTCGGCGACGGTGTCCGGCACCGGGATCTCCGCCTCCAGGCCCAGGTCGACCTGGTCCACCTTGACCCCGACATGTGCTCCTATGCGGCCGGCGCTGCCGTCCGCGCCGACCACGGCCCGTGCGAGCACGGTCTCGCCACCTTGCAGGACAAGGGCGACCGTGCGGCGGTCCGGTACGGCCGAGCCGTGCTGCTCGACCCGCTGCACGGCTGCGCCGGTGCGCACCTCGGCGCCGGCCTTCTGCGCGTGTTCCACCAGCTGGTGGTCGAACTCGGGCCGGTTGATCAGCCCGAACAGCATCTGCCGGGACCGGCGGGTACGGGTGAAACGGCCGTTGTTCGAGAACGTCACCGCATGCACCCGGTCCTTGAGCGGGAGCTCGAAGCCGGGCGGCAGACAGTCGCGCGAGGGGCCGATGATGCCGCCGCCGCACGTTTTGTAACGCGGCAGTTCCGCCTTCTCCAGCAACAGCACGCGCCGTCCCGCAACCGCTGCCGCGTAGGCGGCCGAGGCCCCCGCGGGTCCCGCGCCCACCACCACGACGTCCCATACCTGCCGCGCGTCGTCCGCCGAAGAGTTCTCGCTGCTCACGATGGTCTACTGCTCCCGATCCAGCCGCCTGTCTCCCCCCAGCTCCCGGCTTCGATCGAGCAGGGGGTGCCCCCGTCTGTCCACCGCATACTACGGCGACGATCACTCGGGGCCGCTGTGGGAGGATCGTGCGGCATGGGTGCCCCGTACACCGGGCCTCACCCGTGCTCCACGATCGCCTCGCTCACGAAGTACGCATCCGTACAACGTCGCACCCACAAGGAGCGTGCCCATGTCGTCGAATCAGGTCGCCATGACCGTCGCCTCGCTGATGCCCAGGGCGAAGGAGGAGCTCGCCGAACTGGTGGCCTTCAAGTCCGTGGCGGACTTCGAACAGTTCCCGCGCAGCGAGAGCGAGGGCGCCGCACGCTGGGTCGCCGACGCGCTCACGGCCGAGGGGTTCCAGGACGTGGCCCTCCTCGACACCCCGGACGGCACGCAGTCGGTGTACGGCTACCTCCCCGGCCCCGAGGGTGCCAGGACGGTGCTCCTGTACGCCCACTACGACGTGCAGCCGCCGCTGGACGAGGCCGGCTGGGACACCCCGCCGTTCGAGCTGACCGAGCGGAACGGCCGCTGGTACGGGCGCGGGACCGCCGACTGCAAGGGCGGTGTGATCATGCACCTGCTGGCGCTGCGCGCTCTCAGGGCCGACGGCGGCATTCCCGTCAACGTCAAGGTGATCGCCGAGGGTTCGGAGGAACAGGGCACCGGTGGCCTGGAGCGGTACGCCGAGCAGCATCCCGAACTGCTGGCGGCCGACGCCGTCGTCATCGGCGACAGCGGCAACTTCCGCGCCGGTCTGCCGACGGTGACCGCCACCCTGCGCGGCATGACGCTCGTACGGCTGCGCGTCGACACCCTCGAAGGCAACCTGCACTCGGGCCAGTTCGGCGGCGCCGCACCCGACGCCCTGGCCGCCCTGGTCCGCGTCCTGGACTCGCTGCGCGCCGAGGACGGCAGCACCACCGTCGACGGGCTCACCCGCGACAGCACCTGGGAAGGGCTGCAGTACGACGACGAGCAGTTCCGCAAGGACGCCAGGGTCCTCGACGGCGTGGAGCTGATCGGCTCCGGCACGGTCGCCGACCGCATCTGGGCCCGCCCGGCCGTCACCGTCCTCGGCATCGACTGCCCGCCGGTCCTCGGCGCGACCCCGTCCGTACAGGCGAGCGCCCGCGCGCTGATCAGCCTGCGCGTTCCGCCGGGTGTCGACGCGGCCGAGGCGACCAAGCTGCTCCAGGCGCATCTGGAGGCGCACACGCCGTGGGGCGCGCAGGTGAGCACCGAGCACATCGGACAGGGGCAGGCGTTCCGCGCCGACACCAGCAGCCCGGCCTACCGGGCCATGGCCGACGCGATGGCGGTCGCGTACCCGGGCCAGGAGATGAGCTGTGCGGGACAGGGCGGCTCCATCCCGCTGTGCAGCACCCTCGCGGCCCTCTACCCGCAGGCGGAGATCCTGCTCATCGGCCTGAGTGAGCCGGAGGCCCGGATCCACGCGGTGAACGAGAGCGTCTCGCCCGACGAGCTGGAGCGGCTGTCGGTCACGGAGGCACTGTTCCTGCGCGCCTACGCGTCCGCGGCCGGGTCCACGGGCTGATCCCACCCGCGCGGCCCGGCCCGCGGGACAGCGTGCGAGGTCCGGTCGGGTGCCGGACGTCAGCCGACCGGTACCCCGGCTTCCAGATACATCGCCTTCCCGCGTTCCCGTGCCCGCAGGGCACGGCGGAGCCGTTCGTAGCGGACCGGGGGCAGCATGTCGGCGGCCTCCGTCTCGGAGACGAAGCGCCAGTCGCGCAGTTCGGGGCCGGGCAGCAGCAGCCGCGCGGCATCGGCGGCGGCGAGGCGGCCGCCGTCGAAGAGCAGGCGCAGGCCGCCGTAGGCGGGTGGTGCGGGCGGTTCCCAGTCGACGACGAGCAGGGCCGGTACGTCGTCGAGGCGGATGCCGGTCTCCTCGGCGACTTCGCGGACACCCGCGCGCGCGGGTGCCTCACCGGGTTCGACGACTCCGCCGGGGAACTCCCAGCCCGGCTTGTACGTCGGGTCGACGAGCAGTACTCTGTCGCGCTCGTCGAAGAGGAGGACACCGGCGGCGACGGTCTCGGCGGTCGGCTCGGGTGTCTGCACGATGTCGCAGGCGGACACCTCACCGCTGCCGACCGCCTCGACGATCCGGACGGCGGTGTCGTACGGGCTGAGCGAGCCGGTGCCGACGGGGTAGGCGTCGGCGGTGAGCCAGGAGGCCAGAGCGGCTTTGTACGGCTCGATGTGGTCGTAGGACCACTGCCGGATCCGCATCTCGCCGTCCGGGAGGTCCGGCGGAACCTCCCGGCCCGCTATTCGCTCACGCAGGATCGTTTCCGCCGGAGCGAGGAGGACATGCCGGACCGGAATCCGGCGGGCCGCGAGGCCGCCGAAGATCTCGTCACGGTACTCCTGTCTCAGCAGGGTCATGGGGACCACCAGGGTCCCGCCGAGTTCGGCGAGCATCGCCGCCGCCGTGTCGATCACGAGCCGGCGCCAGATGGGAAGGTCCTGGAAGTCACCCACCTCGGCGAGGCGTTTGGGCGGAAGCAGCTGACTGAGCGCCCCGCCGATGACCTCGGGGTCGAAGAGCGCGCTGTTCGGGATCAGCTCGATCAGTTCCCGTGCGGTCGTGGTCTTCCCCGCACCGAACGCACCGTTGATCCAGACGATCATTCGTACTCCAGGATGGGAAGGCCGCTGAACAGCGACGGAGCCGGATTCGCGGGACTATCTGGGAGAGGCGTGGGAAAAGTCGGCGTCCACAGCGCGGCCCCCACCACTTCCTTCTCCCACACTCTCTGGAAGTACCCAGCTATCCGCTCCTCCATCGCGAGTGTTACCTCACTGTAGGTTCCCTCCACTCCCGGCAGCTCATGGCCCATCCGCTCCTCGGCTGCCACCCGTGGGATGTCGCCCGGCTCGTCCAACTTCGCCTTGTGCCAGTGCCGCAGCCGATAGATGTCCTCTCCAGCCATCTCCTCGACGGCCGGCAGCGCTGGCCGGGCCCACCGCTCGTACCGAGGCCCGGAGGCGCGCTCCTCGGCGCCGTCCCGGATCGGAAACCAGTAGGTGTTATCGAAGTTCGTGCTCAACAGCGGCTTGCCCTGCATCGACAGGAACACCCACGGCTGGTCGTGCGACGCCAGGAGGGCCTGGTGCATCTCGTGCAGGAACTGCGGGATGACGATCGTCCTCCAGCTGTCGTACTTCGGCGCAGCCAGCACTGCCCTCTTGTCGGCCCGATAGGTCTGGTACTGCACCCGGAGAGCGTGGAGGGACTCGTACCGCTGGAGGGCCTCCTCGCGCAGCTCGGCGTCCGGCTCGGAGGCGGGCCAGTACGGCGAGGCGTAGCCTCGCTGCAGTCCGAACATCTCGCCCGGCGGCCGCAGTCCGGTGAAGGCGATGGTCCAGATATAGGTCCACCCAGCGAATCCCCATACGTAGTAGGCGTTCTGGGCCGCCTGGTGCACGGATCGGGTGGACAGCTGCCGCTTGACTCGACGCACCTGCTTCTTCTTGTACAGGCCTCGCCGCTTCTGCTCCACGATGGGCGACTCCTCGCGGTATTTGTACTTCACTACCGCATCATCCATGATCATCTTAAATGTACCCAGTACCGCCTTCGCGTAGTTGTGCGAGTATTTGGCTTGCACGAATTTCCTGAACGCGTCGTACTGGATGGGCGTGATCTCGTCCACCGTACTCTGCACCCAATAGGGGCGAATCACAGCCGACAGCCGGGACTTGTACGACAACATGGAGTTGCTGCGCAGACTGACCCCTTCGAACCAGAGGTCGCAGTAGTCCGCCATGTTGATCGGGGTAGCCACCCTCCGGCCCCGATGGTTCCGCACGTCGGACTCCCGGTCGAGGCCAAAGGTGAACGCCTCATCCTCATCCGCGAACGGCACACCGTCCAGATTCTTGGACGCGGACCCGTACAGCTTCGTGGTCGTCGGCCTGGGCTTGTGGTGGCACGGCTGCGTCCCGGTGGTGATCAGTCCGGCGCTCACGGACGACGAAGTCCGCTACGTCGCCGACGACTGCGCCGCCGCGATGGTGCACCTGGACGCGACCTCCACGCGGCAACGCGCCCTGGAGGAACTGTTCGCCACGCCCCCCCCGGTTCTCCGGCGCTGACGTCCGCGCTGCTCTGGCAACGGCCAAGGCCGGCCCCGCGCACCGCCCGCAGGAGGCCGGGCTCCCCGCCGCGTGGAGCGTGGGCCGTGAGGCGCTCGTGCAGTACACATCCGGAAGCACTGGCATGCCCAAGGGGGTGCGACACTCGGCGGGCGCGATCGCGGCCATGGCCGACGGCATCGGCACGGTCCTGGGTCTGACTCCCGAGGACACCGTGCTGTCCAGCGCCCGGATGAGCTTCGGCTACGGCTTCGGTAGCTCCGTCCTGTGCCCCCTGGCGGCCGGCTCCCGCGTCGCGCTCATCCGCGGCACGGTCGACGTTCACTCCCTCGCCGCCGCGATGCAACGCCACCGGCCCACCGTGCTGTTCTCCGTCCCGCGGCTGTACGCGGCGCTGCTGAACGCCTCCGGGACCACGCTCGCCACCGACTGCGTCGACTCCGTGCGGCTGTGCGTGGCGGCGGGCGAGAATCTCCCGGGCCCGCTCAGCGAGAGGATCCGCACCGCCTTCCAGGCCCAACTGCTCAATGGCCTCGGCGCAACCGAGGTCCTCTACATCGTCGTCGGCACAACACCGGGGAAGGAGCAGCCGGGCACCTTCGGCATCCCGGTGCCCGGGACCACGACCACCGTCCGCACCTCGGACGGCACGCCCGTTGCCGACGGCCAGGAGGGCCGGCTGCACATCGCCGGCCCGACGGTCGCCCTTGGCTACATCGGTCGCCCGGAGGCCGCAGCAGTCACTTTTACCGACGGCGGCGCCTACACCGGCGACGTGGTGCGCCGTGCGCCGGACGGCACCTTTACTCATCTGTGCCGCACCGATGACGTGCTCAACCTGGGCGGCTACAAGGTCGTGCCGAGCGAGCTTGAGGGCGTCCTGCGCGACGTGGAAGGGGTCCAGGACTGCGTGGTGGTCGGCGGCCGCGACGCCGACGGCCTTGAGCAGGCCGTGGCGTACCTGGTGGCCCAGCCGGAATCCGACTTGGCCGTGGTGCGGCGCGCGGTGCTCGCCGCGATCCGTGGCGGCCTCGCCGCCTACAAGCGGCCCGCCCGTCTGGAGTTCCTCGACGAACTCCCGACCACGTCGACCGGCAAGCTGGCCGCCTTCGAGCTCAGGAAGGCGGCTGAACAACCGTGACCTGGGACATTACGGGCATGGCCGCCGTCGCCAACATCGGTGCCAACCCCCGCGAGATATTCGCCGCGTTGTGCGCGGGCCAGGAGAGCCGCAAGCCTCTGCGAGCGTTCGCCCCCGACAACTACAGGGCGAAATACGCCTACGAGATCGACGACCGGCCCGAGGGCGGTGGCGACATACCGCGGCGCGCCACCAGCTGGCTCACCACCGTGGTCCGTCAGGCAGTCGCTGACGCGTGCCTGAACGAGGACCTGTCCCAGGTGCCCGTGCTGGTCGGGACCACCATGCGCGAGCAGCGCAGCCTCGAACTGTGGTGGCGTGACGACGCGGAAGTCGACCTCGAAGAGCTGCACTTCGGCACCGCCCTGAAGGAGACCTTCGGGGCGTCCACCACGTACACCTTCGCCAACGCCTGCTCAGCCACGCTGTACGCGCTCGGCATGGCCACCGACATGATCGAGCTCGGAATGGCCGACACGGTCGTCGTCGCGGGCACCGACGCCGCCACCGAGAGCGGCTTCGGCACGCTCGACCGGGTGCAGAACGACATCCCCGACGCGCTCCGCCCCTTCGACGCCACGCACAAGGGCATGCTGATGGGTGAGGGCGCGGCGGCCGTCGTCGTCCAGCGCACCGGCACCGGGAGCCGGCCCGTGCACGCCTGGGTGCGCGGTGTGTCCATGAACTGCGACGCTCACCACGCCACCGCGCCTGACCCCGACGGCATCGCCCGCGCGGTGCTCGACGCCTACCGCAGAGCAGGGGTGCGGGCCCGCGACATCGACCTGGTGATGCTGCACGGCAGCGGCACCCCCCTCAACGACGCGACGGAGTCGAGCGTCCTGCGCCGCATCTTCGACGGCGCCGGCCCCGGTCCGCGGATGACCGCCATCAAGGCGATGACCGGCCACACTCTGGGCGGCTCGGGACTGCTCAGCCTCGTGATGGCGGTGCTCGCCATGAAGGAAGGGACGGTACCCCCAGTCCTGGGACTCGCCGATCCGATCCCCGAGGCCGCGGGGCTGGGCCTGGTGCAGGGCTCCCCCGTCTCTGGCGACCTGGCCATCGCCCAGATAGACGCGTTCGGCTTCGGAGGGATCAACGCCGTCGCGATTGTGGAGGCAGCCCGATGAGCACGACGAGCACCGCGCACATGAGAAACCCGAACGTCCGGGAGGTCGCCGTCACAGGCATCGGACTGGCGCTCCACGGTGTCGCGACGTACGGCGACCTTCTCGGACCCCTGCCCGGCGAGGGCGGCTTCGACCCGGCCACCGGACTCCGCGGCCGCGAGCTGCGCCACAAGGACCGCGCGTCCCGGCTCGCCCTGCGGGCCGCCGAATTCGCCCTCCACGACGCGGGGCTGACCGACGCCGACGCCACGTTCACGGGCGTGGCTGATGCGACCGCCGTCGTGGTCAGCACCAACGTGGGCAGCGTCTGCGCAGCCACCGACACGATCGCCAGAGAAGGCGTCAGGGGACTCAGCCCGCTGGGCCTGCCCCAGACATCAAGCAACGTCATCGCCGGCTGGGTGGCCATCCGATACGGGCTGCGCGGCCCCAACCTCACCGTCTGCAACGGCGTCACGAGCGGCCTGGACGCCCTCGCCTGGGCCCGGAATCTCATCGTGGCCGGGCGCGCCGAAGCGGCCGTTGTCGCCGGCGTCGAACCAGTCAACGACGTGACGGCGAAACTGCTCGGCGAGCAGTCCACCGACGCGGCGGTCGCCGCCGTCCTCGAACCGGCGGACGCAGCCGCTTGCCGCGGTGCACGGCCGCGCGCCACGATCACCGGGTACGCACGGGCCAGGGACCTCGCCGCGGCGCTGACCTGCGCCGGTGTGGCGGAGGAGGAATCCGTCGGACTGTGGCTCGGGGACGAGGCGGGTGCCGGGCCGGGCCAGCTGCTCGCAGCCACGCGCCGGATCGACCTGGAAGCACAGCTGGGCCCGCTGTCCGGGGCGCTGGGCGTCCTGCAGTGCGCCGCCGCGGCTGCCCACTTCGAGGGCGGCGCCACCGGGAACGTGCTCGCCGCGGCCGGAGGCCCTCGCCACGACGCGGCAGCCGTCCTGCTGCTGACCCCTTGACCGACCACTCGTCCATCCACGCAAGAGCCGGGGGAACACCCATGACCAGTACGACCGCAAGCATCGAGGAACTCCGCGCCCTGGTAGCCGGCGCACTGGAGATCGAACCCGAGGAGGTCACCAACGAGGCGCACTTCACCGACGAGCTCGACATCGACTCGCTGCTGATGCTCGAGATCTCCACCCGCGTGGAGAACGCGTACGACGTCCCGGAGAACACCGTGGTCATCAGCGGTGCCAAGACCCTCGCCGAGCTGCACGCCTTCATCATCTCGAAGATCATCGGCGAGACGACGGCCGGCCCGGTCATCCGCCCGAGGCCGCTGAGCGACCCAGCTGTACGCCTGTTCCTGCTCCACCACGCCGGCGGCTCACACCTGCTCTACCGGGGCTGGGCGGAACACTTCCCCCAGGACTGGGAACTCTGCCTCCTGGAGGCCCCCGGCCGAGGCCACCTGCAGACACTCCCGCTGATCGACGACTGCGACCGGCTGGTCGACTACTTCCACAACGCCATCGCTCCCCTGCTCGACCGGCCCTTCGGGTTCTTCGGCCACAGCCTGGGCGCCCTCATCGCCTACCAGCTCACCCGCCGGCTCCACCACGAGGGGGACCCGCTCCCCACCTGGCTGGGTGTGTCCGCCTACGGCGCCCCGCGAGGTGAGGCCGGCACCCACGACCGCCCTCACCTGATGTCCGACGACGAACTGCGCGGCTGGCTGCGGAACGTCGGCGGCAGCACACCGAAGCTCCTCGACAACGACGCCATCTGGCCCACGTTCGCCCCGGTGTTCCGCAGCGACTTCAAACTCCTGGACACCTGGGCTCCTCCCCACGACCCCGAGCCGCTGCCCGTTCCGCTCTCGGTGTTCGGGGGCCGCCGCGACAAGCTGATCGGCAAGGACCGCCTGCTCTCCTGGCAGACGTTCACCACGCACTTCCGCGGACTCGAGAGGTACGACGGCGACCACTTCTACGTGATGAACCACCGGCAGCCTCTCGCTGCCGCCATCACGGCCGCGATGCGTTCGGCCGCTGCATGAGCTCGCCTTCATCACCACGCCACCCGCTGGATGATCAAGTCCAAGAGAGTGCTCGCGGCGGGCGCGGGGGCGGGCCCTCAGGCACCGGGATCGACTTCGGAGTGCGTGAACCGCACGGGCCTGCCCAGCGACCGGGCGTAGGCGATTTCGGATCGGGTGCTGTCTCCGATGTAGTCGCCGACCACGAGCACCTCGTCGGCGAGCAGGATCTTCGACCGGTGCAGCTCGTCGAGTCGAACCTTCAGTGCCTCAGCCTCGACAGGATCGGACCAAAGCTCGTGCGTCGACTTCAGGTCGCAACCCGGCTTGACGACAATCCTCCCGGCCTTGGTCTCTCGCACATCGGCCTCAGCCATCTCGGCCATGAAACGAGTGGAGCCGCAGATCGCGACGATACGCGGGAAGCCCAGCTGCCTCTTCGCCTCGGCGAGCTTCTCCTCGGGGATGGTCACTTGCGGGGACGACACTGGTTCCTCCTGGTGGTGCGGCCCGCCCGAGGGAGCCTGCGGAGACGAGAACGAAGGCGTCCAAGATCATCTTTTGGTGAACGGCATGGACACCCGGGCGCCCGCACTCTATGTGACGAGCACCCCTACGTGGTGCCGCGCCGCCCGCCGGCCAGCCCTACGCCTCGCCCATGCGATGCCGAACCGGTCACTCTCGCCACGATAAGCCGGTGTCGGTTGCCGCGTTCGGCGCCTCGATCAGCCGATTCACGCGGCAGGGCGCCGCGGTGCCGGCTTGGCCAGCCGGTTCCCCGTCGGCAGCTGGTGGTGGTGCCGGGTCGGGCTCGGGCACTGCCACAACCCGAACGAGGGTGGCGCAATCAGATGACCGCGTTGACGGAGCCGGGTCCGCCGGCGACCTTGCGGCCCCGCTGCACTTGGCGCGGCCCGCCGCAGCTGGCGGCCGCGATTCATGCCCGAGTCCGGATCGAACCGACCGCCCGCTGCCCGCTCAGCATCTGAGCACTTCGCTGCGCATCGACGAGGAGACCATGTCCACCGCATCTCACCAGCCCGCCACCAAGCCCGTCACCGCGCCTTCCACACCCGGCCGCACCGCGGAGGGAGAGCAGATCGAGGCGGTCGCCGACACGCTGGTGCTCGCGTACGGGCTGCACCCGGCAGACATCACGCGTATCCCGGAGGGCACCGCGACGGACAACTACGCCGTCGTGGACCAGGCTGGCCAGCGGCACTTCGCCAAGGTTTACCGCACTCGAGAGCACTTGGATCTGGAGCGGGCGTCGGTCGAACTGTCCGAGTACTGCGCCGACGGAGGTGTCGCGACCGCGCGGGCAACCCGCACCCGCGAGCACGAACTCATCGCGGCCCAAGGCCCCCTGCCGATCTCCCTGTGGTCATACGTGCCGCACACCGAGACCGCCGAGGGCGGCCTGAGGGGTGCCCGGTGGGCAGCCGTCGGCACAGCGATGGGCCGCCTCCACAGCCGGCTCGGCACTCACCCCGCCGCCGCGCCCACTCTGGAACCTGGTGCCGCGGTGTGCGACGTGGCCGCCTCACGGGACCGCTTCGAGCGTCTGATCCATGCGTACCAGCAGAAACCCAGGCTTGGTGAGTTCGAGACGTGGGCGCTGCAGGCGGCGCGTGAGCGGCAAGCCATCTTGGGGGACGTCGAGCGCACCCTCATTTCGCTTCCACAGCTCACCGTTCAGATCCTGCAGGGCGACATGGCTGGCCCCAACCTGCTGTTCAAGAACGACGAGGTAGCCGCGATCGTGGACTTCCGACCGCCCGCACCCGGGTACCTCGCCTGGGAGATCGCACGTCTTGGGTGCGACCCCAAGAGCGTGCTGGACAACAGCGCGGAGAACTGGCTCACCGGGTACACCGATCTCACCCTGGCCTACCGGGACGCCAACCCGAAGGCGTCCTCGGACGACCTCTTGTTCTCGCTTCGTGTCGGCTGTGCAGCCATGCTCTGCTCGGCCTTTCCGCTGTCGGTACCAGTGGAACGACCGCACATCGTCGACGCCGCACTTGAGGCCTACGGGCAGGTGCGGCACGAGGCAGCTCTGATGCTGCTGGACCGGCTACCTGTCATGGAGGAGGCCCTGCGTGAGACTCTTCGCTGAGTTCATGACCCCCATGGGCGGCGTAACTCACGCAAGCCGCAACCCCGGACAGCGAACTCGCCTTTCTGGGCCTGCTGCAGCAGCAGGGCAATCAGGGTCGGTCAAGAGTGCAGAGGCCAGCGCGCCGAGCCCGGGGTGGAACCGGGCGGCGGCCGCGGTCAGGAGAGCGGGGCGGCGATCATCTGGTGAGTTGGTCCACCCGAAGCAGGTCGTCGGGGCTGATGTGGATCGCCCCGATGTTGGCGAGCCACTGCATCCACACCGGCTCAATGCCGGGCGCGGCCTCGAACTCGGCGTCTGTGATGCGTCCCTGGGCGTAGGCGACCGTCCGGTCTGCCAACTCCTGGAGAGCGTCGGGAGCGATCCAGCGGACGTTCTTCGTCTCGCGGGCACTCGGGGTGAGGTCGCCGGTGACGGTGGCCTGGTAGACGGTCCAGTCGTGGCCGGTGCCGCGTGCGCCGGGAAGGCGGCGGCATGGGTTGTCCCGCCAGGCGCCGGTGACGTGGGTGAGGCCGGTAACGGTGAGGCCGAGTTCTTCCTCGACCTCGGCGCGGCCCGCGTCCTCGGCGGTCCCGTGGTCGTCGATGTGGCCGGCGGCAGGTGCCGTGCCGGGCGGGAAGGTGGCGCGGTCGAACATCAGGTAGCGGCTCCGGTGATCGGTGATGACGATGCCGACCGAGGTGTTGTCGCAGGTCTTCATGGTCTCGTTCCCGGTGGGTGCTGGAGGTCAGGCGGCTACGAGCAGAGGATGGCGATCCTCGCCGAGGCCACCGACGACGTCACGGTGACGAGTTGGCTCGTGATCGTCGCCGAGCTCCCGGAGGAGGCGTGACGCCGATCGCGCCCACCCCAGTGCCTTCTACAACGAGATGTTCCCTGCCCGTTAGCTGGCCGCCGCGAGAGCTTCCGGTGGCGCAGGGGTTACCTGATTCCGGTCGATGTGGTGACCGCCCGCGCGATCCGGGGTCCGACGAGGCGCTCCGCCACATCGAGTGGGTACCAGGCGGCGCCGGTCACCTCGGACTCCTGGATACGTCCGACCTCGGCGTCGGCCGTCGCGAAGGCGTAGCCGATGTCCAGGTGGTAGTGGACCGGCTCGTCCTTCGCGGGCCTGGCCGGCACCTGGCCGAACTCGACATAGGCGGGGTGCATCGAGACGGGGACGATCTGCGCGGGGTCGATGCCGGTCTCCTCCGACAACTCCCTGATTGCCGCACCGACCAGCGTCGTATCGGTCGGCTCAAGATGACCGCCTGGCTGCAAGGTGATCCCGTACGCGAGGTGTTCGATCAGGAGGACCTCGGCGCCGTCCCGGACCAGCAACGCGCCGGCGGTGACGTGCATGGGGAAGGTCCGCCGCGAGGCGAACTCCTGGCCTTCGGCCAACAAGCGAAGCGGCTCGGCCAGCTGTCCGGCCTCCTGCGGGTAGCGCTCAAGGTAGGCGGCCAGCACGTTCGCGATGTCGGAGTCAGTGATCGCCACAGGTCATCGCCCTCCTTTCGGCCTGAGGAGGGGTTCCGCCGAGACCGGCCGTTCGAGGGCGGCCGCCAAGCACGTGCACAGTCAGCTCCACAGGGGTCGTGGCGTACCGGAAGTCCCGCACTCTACAAGTCCGCCGGGCCCCATACGCACCAACGCGCCCTTTGGCGTACGGCGCCTGGGAACCTCGGCGATTCGGCCAACAGCCGTTGGTGGCAGTGCCGTTGCGGGAGCTGGGTCGGTGCAGCTTCCACGATTCCTCGAACCCTCTATCCCGGGGCTTCAGGGCCGACCGAAAAACGTGTGTTCGATATCAGGGCTGCGTCGTTGAGCCTCGCGAACCAGCCGTGACGACCGACAGGGGGATCGACTTGACCTCGGGTAGCACAGCCGCACAGCCGAGCGCGGACGAAGCGGAGGGGACTCCACCGGACAGCGGGGGCGCGGCGCAGGAGGAGGAGTTCCAGTACCGGGACGAGTCCCGGCTCCAAGCCGGCGCGCAGATGACCACGACCACGATGGCGCGGCGCCTGCCCGTGCTGGTGCGTCGGTCGCTGCGGATGGCGTGGCAGGTTGACCGGGGCGCAACGGCCGGACTGCTCGCGTGCCAGATCGGCACCGGCGTGCTGGCCGCACTGGGCCTGTTCGCCGTGACCGGGACCCTCACCGCGCTGATCGCCTCCGGCGACATCACCGAGCGGCTGCGGGAGGCGGCTCCACAGCTGGCCGTCATCGCGGTGGCTGCCGGGCTGCGCGCCCTGCTGGGAGTCACGGTGACCTGGCTGACCGGGCGTCTGCGGCCGGTCCTCGCCCGTGCCGCGGAAGTCAGCATGGTCGAGGCGGCTCTCGGCGCCGAGGCCGCGGCGAACAACAAGCCGGGGTACAACGACCAGTACGACATCGCCGACCGCGGCGCCCAGGTCACTCCCGACCTCGTGGAAGAAGCCCAGGACGTGCTGGCCGCCACGGCGACCCTCGCCGCCGGCGCGACCGTCCTCACCGTGATCCACCCGATTCTCCTGCCTCTGCTTCTCCTGGCGTGCCTGCCGCAGGCCGCCGCGTACGTGCGCGCAGCCCGCGTGGTGTACCTCGCGGGCCTGGAGACGTCGGGGCGCCGGCGGATGCTGCACAAGCTGCGCTGGCACATGTCCTACATGGAGTCCAGCGAGGAGATGCGAGCCTGCCTGGCCGGCCCGTTCCTCCTCGGCCGCTACCGGCGCCTGGCCGCCTCCGTCAACGTCTCCGAGCGCGAGGCCGCGAACACCGGGGCCTGGATGGGCCTGGCCGGCGCGGCGGCCGGCGGAGTCGCCTCGGCGGCGGTCTGGGCGACCCTGCTGTGGCTCCTGGTCTCCGGCCGGATGGACCTGGCGGCCGGCGGTGGCGCGGTCTTCGCCCTGCAGACGGCGACCGGCTCCGTACGCGGCATCATCAACGGCGGAGCCCGGCTGGTGCGCACAGGCTGGTACGTGCAGGACTGGCAGAACTTCATCGACAACGCGCACGGGCAGGCGATGGTGGCCTCGCGTGGCTCCGAGATACTGCAGGCGCCGCCAGAGCGGTTCGAGGTCCGCGACGTCACCTACCGGTACGACGGTGCGGAGAAGGACAGCCTGGCCGGTGTGTCGCTGAAGGTACGGCGCGGGGAGATCGTGGCGCTGGTCGGGGAGAACGGGTCGGGGAAGACGACGCTGTCCCGGCTGATCTGCGGGCTGCTGCTGCCGACCTCCGGGGAAGTGGCCTGGGACCATACGACCACCGCGCGGATGGATCCGTGGGAGGCGTGGAAGCACGTAGCGGTAGCACCGCAGCGGTTCACCTACCTGCCACTGACGCTGCGCGACAACGTCACCCTGGGACAGGGCGACACCAGCGACGCCGCGCTCATGGCGGCCTGCGAGGCGTCCGGAGCCGCGGACATGCTGCCCGCCCTCCGTTCCGGCCTCGACACCCTTCTGACCTCCGAATGGTTCGGCGGCCACCAGCTGTCCGGCGGGCAGTGGCAACGCGTCATCCTGACCAGGGCATTTCACCGGAAGGCGAGTCTGCTGGTGATGGATGAGCCCACGGCCGCGCTCGACGCCCGAGCTGAGCACCACGTGTTCACCGGCCTGCGGGACCTGGCCAAGGACCGCGCCATCCTTCTGATCACGCACCGGCTCGCCAACGTCGCCGTGGCCGACCGGATCGTCGTGCTCGACCAGAGCCGCCTGGTCCAGGAAGGCACGTACGCGCAGCTCACCCGCGAACCCGGGCTCTTCCGGACCCTGTGGGAACTGGAGCAGCGCACCGGCGGCGCGCCCGATCCGACCTGATCCCCCGCCCGCAGTCCTGAACCGACTCCGGCCGTCCGCCAACGGCCGGGGTCGGCCGACCCACCGGCCCGGTCGGCCCATCCGGCACCCGACGACCAAGCCGACCGACACCCCCGGGAGGAACCGTGTTCCCCGATCTCACCGAATCTGATGGCGACGTGCCCTGCCGCTCTGCCGACCCGCGCACGGGCGCGAGGTCTGCCCGATGAGCCCAACGAAGCCGCTGCCCGCGGCACTGCAGCGCTGGGCGGAACAACGGATCGGCCCCGTCGTGTCCGTCCGTGACGCCTCGCACGACTGGGACCGCTCCCGGGTGTGGGACCTGGAGGGCGAACGCGGGGTGCACCACTACCTGAAGGTCTCCCCCAGCGAGAAGTTCTTCACCCGTGAGAGCCGGGCCTACCGCCACGTCGTCCCCGCCCTCGGACACACCCGGGCACCCCACCTCGTCGACAGCCGCGCCCAGGACCTGGCCCTGCTGCTCACCGCGGTCCCCGGCGCCCCGGCGAAGGAACTCGGCTTGGACGCCGCCGAGTTGCGGACCGTGCACCAGCAGGCCGGAACACTCTGCGCCCGGCTCCACGAGGCAGGGCCACTCGATCGCGGCGACCGGGTGGAGGCCGAAGCCTCGTTGCCCGCCGCCGCTGACGGAGCGGAGAAGCACCTAGCGCGCGCCGGGGACCGGCTCAACCAGGACGAGCAGCAGCTGATCCGCGACCACGCTGCCCGCCTTCACCGCACCGGCCCGGTGCCCGTCGGCTGCATCCATGGCGACAACCAGCCGCGGAACTGGATGTGGTCCACGCGCGGGCTCGCCCTCATCGACTTCGAACGGTCCCGGCCGGCCGCCCGCGTCCAGGACCTCGTCATCCTCGCCACCACCCAGTGGGCCGACCATCCGGACCGCGAGAAAGCGTTCCTCCACTCCTACGGACGGGAGCTGTCCGACGCCGAACGGCACGCGCTGCGCTGCCTGACCGCGCTCGATGCGGTCAACTGCCTGGCCTGGGGCCCGGACAACGGCGACGCCGAGGTCACGGCCCGGGGCCGGCGGACCCTGGACCGGCTCATGAGGGAGGGCCGGCCGTGAGCGCCGTACACCGGAGCATCGGGAACGTCATGGTCCTGCTCCAGCGTCCTGGCGACGGCCGGGTCCTGACCGTCCGGCACCAGGCGACGTCGTGGCACTCCCCCGGGATGCTCACGGTCGTCGGAGGGCGCCTCGAGGAGGGCGAGTTCCTCGACGAGGGAGCGGTGCGCGAGCTCGCCGAGGAAGTCGGCATCCGCATCAGCCCGGACCGCCTGCGGCTGTGCCAGCTGCTCCACTTCCACGCGGCGGACGGTGAGCGGGTGATCGGCGCCGCTTTCACGGTGCGGGAGTGGGAGGGCACCCCGTACAACCGCGAGCCGGGCACGCACACCGAGCTGGTGTGGGTCGACCCGGCCACGCCGCCGCCCGACTGCCACCCCTTCACCCACGCGGTCCTCACCCGCTTCGCCACCGGCTGGCTCTACGCCAACGTGATCGCCCCGGAACTGCTGGGCGGTGAGGCCGGGTGACGACCTCCACCCAGACGGCCAGGACCGCGACGGTCACCTCCCCGGATCTGCGCCGCTTGGTCGCCAGCGAGTGCGCGAGCCTGTCCGGATCCGCGGTCAGCACCGTCGCCCTTCCCACCCTGGCCGTACTGGAACTCCACGCCTCCACCACCCAGATCGCCGCGCTCGCCTTCCTCGGCCAACTGCCCAACGCCGTCGTGGCGCTCCCGGCCGGCGCGCTCTCGGACCGCTACGCCAAGCGCCCCCAGATGATCGCCGCGGACCTCACAGCCGCCGCGGGCCTGGCGACCATCCCGGCCGCCGCCTTCGCCGGGGTGCTCGGCATCGGCCAGCTGTACGCGGTCGCCGTCGTCCTGGGCATCACCAAGATCGTGCACGACGCGGCCGCCATCAGCTACCTGCCCTTCCTCGTCGAACCTCACCTGCTGCAGCGCGCGAACTCCCGGCTCGGCGCGGCCTCGTCGGTGGCCGACAGTGCGGGCAGCAACGCGGGCGCCGCGCTGGTCGGCGCCGTCGGTGCCGCCCGCTCCGTCCTCGCCGACGTCCTCTCCTACCTCGTCTCCGCGCTGCTCGTGTGGCGCATCCGCACCCCCGAGCCGGTCGCCCCGCCGACCGAGGGCCGCCGGACCCTCGCGCGGGACATCGGGGAAGGTCTGCGCTACGTGGCCGGGCAGCCCACGATCCGCACGGTGATCGCGGCCCTGTCCACGCTCAGCTTCGGCCTGGCGGTCATGAACACGTACTGGGCGTACTACCTCCTCGCCGAGCTGCACGTGTCCCCGACGGCGTTCGGCGTGATCATGGGGGTCGGCGGCGCGGGCAGCCTGGCCGGGGCGCTCCTCGCCCCGCGCATCGCCTCACGGATCGGCATCGGACCGACGATCATCATCGGGTTCGCGGTCAGCCCGCTGGCCCAGATCCCCCTGCTGCTCGCCGGACCCGGACTCCGGTGGCAGATCGCGCTCGCCGGGACGCTGGCCGTTCAGCTGTTCTGGGTCACAGCCTCCGGGACGAGCCAGAGGTCGCTCCGGCAGATCCTGTGCGAGCCGCGCTTCCAGGGCCGCATGCAGGCCGCGAGCACCACGGTGACCGCCGGGGCCCGGCCCCTGGCCGCCGCGGCCGCCGGCGCCCTGGTCCTCTTCCTCGGCGTCCGCGGCACCCTCACCGTCGGGGCGGTCCTCCAAATCGTCCCCGTGATCCTCCTGCTCGTCTCCCCTGTCCGCGCCCTGCGGGACATGCCCGTCCCGCCCGCGCGGACCGCCGTGCCGCCCGCCCGTGAAGGAGCCTGATGACGACGACCTCGACCGCCGCGTACTGGGAACCGCTCTGGGCAGGCGGTCGTCGCTACCGGCAACTCGACGGCCCCGAGAACCGGCTGATGGACGAACACCTCGGCCCCGGCCGCGGACGCCCGGCCCTCGACATCGGCTGCGGCGACGGCGCCCTGGCCCGCCGCCTCCACCACGAGCTCGGATACCGCACCACCGGCATCGACATCTCCCCCAGCGCCGTCGCACTCGCCGCCGCCCACGACGAAGGCCCCGCCCCCGGTCCGGCGTGGCGGTGCGCAGACATCACCACCAGCGACCTCACGGCACTGCCGGAGCCCGCGTACGCGGTCATCACCTGCCGCCTGGTCTACCGGTGGATGGCGGACAAGACGGCCTTCCTCCACCGCGTCCGCCACCTCCTTGTCCCCGGCGGGACGTTCTGGGTGGTCACCGAGATCGCCGGACGCCGCGAGGACACCGATCCCCGCCGAGGTCTCGGGATCAGCCCCGCCGAGGCCGAGACCCTCACCTCCGGCTGGTCCGCCGTCCAGAGCGCCGACCTCGATGTGCTCCGCTGCTACGCCCTGCGCCCCTGACCCCCCGCTCACCCCTTGCCGATGGAGGACTCGGTGACCACCGAGAAGGACACCGTCGAAATCTGGAACACCTACGGCGCCCACCAGATCACCAGAGGACGTCAGCCGCCCGAGCTGGAGAGGTGGGACTGGGGAATCCCGGAGACCGGCCCAGGCATCAACGCCCTCGGCGAGGTGGCGGGACTTCGTGTCCTCGACCTCGGCAGCGGCCTCGGCCGGCACGCCGCGCACCTGGCCGCCCTGGGCGCCAAGGTCACCGCCGTCGACGCCTCACCCGCCCAGCACCAGCGCGCCCTCACCCGCTACCCGGACCACCCCGGCCTGCACCTGGTGTGCGCCGACGCGGTGGACCACCTGCGCGCTGCCGGCCCGTACGACCTGATCTACTCCGTCGGCTCCGTGCCGTACCTGGACCCAGGCCGGCTCCTGCCCGCCCTGGCCAACGGCATCAAACCGGGCGGACGCCTGGTCTTCTCCGCGCTGCACACCAACTCGGACGGTGCCGGGCCCTCGAACGAGGTGACCCCGCGGCCCGAGATCCTGCGCTTGCCCGGCACGACCCAGGACCACCCCGTGAACATGTGGGTCCTCAGCGTGCAGCTGTGGGAAGACCTCCTGGTCCAGCACGGCCTCACCCTGGAATCGGTCACGCCGATCTGCTCACCCACGGCGGACAACGCGGTCTCCTACCGGCTGTACACGGCCCGCCGTCCGAAACGCGTGCCGAGCCGTCCCCGCACCAGCGCACCTCCGCCGCCGAACACCGCGCTCGGGGTCGGTGTGATCGTGTACGGCCCGGACGGCGTCCTGCTCGGCCGACACCGGCGCCGTACCTGGGAGCTCGCCGGCGGGACCGTCGAGCCGGGCGAGACGTTCGCCGAGGCCGCCGTCCGCGAGCTCTGCGAGGAGGCCGGCCTCGTGGCCGAGCCCGACGACGTTCAGGTGCTGGGCACGCTCCTGGACCGGGTGGGCGACGTCGTACGGCTGACGGTGCCCGTCCTGATCACCCGCTGGTCCGGCATTCCTCAGCAACGAGAGGAGGCCATCGGCTCCTGGCGGTTCTGGCCCCTCGACGCGCTGCCCCAGCCGCTGTTCGTGCCCAGCGCCCAGTGCCTGACCGCCTGGAACCCCGCCCTCCCGCTCGACCACCCGCCCGCCCACTTCCAGGCGTACGCCTCCCCCGGCCGGTAGCCCGGCCGCCCGCGACCGCGTTCGACAGAGAGGGCCTTACCCGTGCCTCCATCGTCTTCTGCATCCCGGCCGTCCCTGCTGGGCGTCTTCGGCCATCCGGACGACGAGTCCCTCCTGGCCGGCGGCGTCCTCGCGCAGCACGCCGCCGCGGGCGCCGCGACCGCCGTGGTCACCGCCACCTGGGCGCCCGATAGCCACCGGGCCGGTGAACTCGCCGACGCCCTGGACATCCTGGGGGCGGGCAGGCCGCGCATGCTGGGATTCGTCGACGCCCGCATCCCCGACTCCGCGCCCGGACGGCCCCGGCTCTGCGACGCCCCGCTGGAGGAGGTGGCGGGGCTGATCGTCGAACACATCCGCGCCGTACGGCCACAGCTCGTCGTCACTCACGACGCCTACGGCCAGCTCACCGGCCACCCGGACCACCTTCGCACCCACCAGGCGACCCTGCTGGCCTTCCACGCCGCCGGCCTGGAACACCTCTACCCGCAGGCCGGGGAACCGTGGCAGCCCGACGCGCTGTACGCCGCGACACATCCGCACTCGGGGGTGGGCGAACTGGGCGCGCATTTGACGCGGGTCGGCAAGAAGGTGCTCAGCGTGCCGGACGGACACGTCACCGAGACGGTCGACGTGAGCGACTACACGGACCGGAAGCTAGCCGCGATCCTGGCGCACCGCAGCGAAGCCGCGCGGGAGCGGCCCCTTCCCGGAATCCTCTCCCGGCTTCCCGCAGCGAAACGGGAGTCGATCATCGCGACGGAGTACTTCACCCTCCTCGGCAGGAGGCCGGCGCCGGGCGGGGCGGTCCTCCAGCGGTCACGGTGAGCTGCTGAGGGGCTTGGTCATGGCCCGGTTGACTTGGGGATCGCGTCCGGCGACGTAGGAGGGGCAAGGCAGGTAACCGACCCGGCGGTAGAGAGTGAGGGCGGCGGTGTTGCGCCGTCCGGTCTCCAGCACGATCTGCGTTGCGCCACGGCTGGCAGCGTGCCGTTCGAGATGTTCGAGGAGGTACCGGCCGATTCCGTGGCCGCGGGCGTCACCGGAGACGTACATCCGTTTGATCTCCGCGGTGTGCTCGTCGAGAAGGCGTACTCCTCCGCACCCGACTGCCTCTTCGCCGACGTGGGCGATCAGGAACAGGCCGACGGGCGGGTCAAAGTCTGCCTCGGGGGTGGTGTCCGGGTCGTCGGCGAAGCCGTACAGGCCGAGCTGTTCGGCGCGAAGGGCCTGGGTCAGGCGGCGGGCGTCCGGGTGGTCGTAGGGCGCGGCGGCCGTGGAGGGCGTCAGGCGTATCGCGGCCGGAGCTTCGGGGGCGGTGGGCACGGAGGTCATGAAGCCGATAGTGCCCTGTCGACGGCGGTGAGCGCACGGGCGCCGTCCGGTGCGCGCATGCGGACGCCGGCTGAACGGCGGATCCGGCGCAGGAGGTTGCGGCAGCGGATGGACTGCACGTCGGGTACCCGGTCGGCGAGTTGCAGGAGGGTGGCTGCGGTGGCTTCGGGGTCGCGGGCGAGGAGGTGGGCGTGCGCGAGGTGGATGCCGTGCAGGGGGGCGGAGCGGGGGAATCCGCTGGTGGGGCCGTGGTCGGTGAGGGGGGATAGGAGCGTGGTCGCCTCGGCGAGCAGGCGCCTGGTGTGGGCGGGGTTGGTGGCGGCGAGTTCGACGAGGGCGTGGCCGGCCTTGGCGGAGACCTGTTCGGGGGTGAAGTAGTACAGGGAGGGCGGGTCGTCGTCGCGGCGGTGTTCCAGGAGGGTCCGGCAGCGGTCGGTGGCGTCGCGGAAGGCGCTGATGTCGCCGGCGGCGGCGTGGGCGGTGGCCATGCGGCCCCAGGCGCGGGCGCGGACGACGGGGCTGCTGCGGGCGGTGTGGTCGACGGCGGCTTCGGCGTAGCGCAGGGCGGCGGCGGGCTTGCCGGTCGCGGCGTGCTGGTAGGCCAGCATGCCTAAGACGTTGGCGACCGTGGTGGTGTCGTCGGCGGCTCGGGCGAGGCGGATCGCGAGGAGCTGGTAGCGCTGGGTGGCCGCGTGGAGGTCGGCGTCGAAGGCCATCCACCCTCTGAGCCCGGCACCCGATCGCGCCCGACGTGCCCACGAACGCGCGCCTTGTCGAGCATCCCGGCGAGCTTGCCCTCGGCGTACCGCTCCCCCTTGCGCGAGCGCAGCGACCGCGCCCAGGCGCCGCCCGCCGTCGGGCGCAGCACCAGGGCCTCCCGCCACTGCGCGAGGGTCCACTCCCGGCCGGGCTGGGAGACCGCGACCGCCAGGGCCATCGGTCAGCCGGTAGCCGGAATCGGCGGCCGTCCTGCCCGCGTACCGGCCCTCGGTGTCGCCCTCCAGCAGCAGCCGGCGCGCACGCCCCGACAGACCCGGCAGCCCTTGCACCCATTTGGTCAACGACGGCCGCCGAACAGGCCGGTGCGAGATGGCCCGTACGGCGGGACGGTTCACACCCCCACCCCCGCCCCGCTCCCATGCGCAATCGAGCCTGGCAAGGCCGAAGGACGTCGTACGGACATGGCGCGCTCCGGCAGCGCGGGGCAGATCAGGGCACGGACCTCAGCGGCCGCCTGCGCGTACCAGTCCGGCTCGGCATCCGCCTCGGTCGTCGGCCGGGCGGCCTGCAGCATACGCAGCCGGTCGTTCAGGAGCGCGTGCGCCGTGTTG
This sequence comes from Streptomyces sp. NBRC 110035, assembly GCF_000829695.1. Taxonomy (GTDB): domain Bacteria; phylum Actinomycetota; class Actinomycetes; order Streptomycetales; family Streptomycetaceae; genus Streptomyces. Next base: position 120,339 of record NZ_BBNN01000036.1, read on the forward strand.
AACCGGGCCGTCTGGGCGGTCTCTTCAGCTGCCTCGCGGGCCTCGTCGAGGCTGTCGTGGAGGTGGCTGCGCCGCATCTCGGTGGGATCTGCTGGACTGGTCGGCGCCGCAGGACCGCCCCGAGTTACTCGGGCTGTTGTACAGCGGGGCCAGTGTGCTCGTCCAGCACGACGGGGAGCCGCTGCTGGGCCGGGCGCGAGGGATGCGAGCGGGGGCGTCGATCACGTCGATGTCGACGGTGACGAGCCTGACCGCCGACCTGCTGGAGGAACTGGATCTGCGCCCGGGCCTGCGGGTACTGGACGTCGGGACGGGAGCAGGGGTGACCGCCGCCGTGGCCTGCCAGATCTGCGGCGACCAGGGAGTGACAACCCTCGACCGGGACCGGAACCTCACCGACGCGGCCGCCGCGAGGTTCGGCGCGGTGCCTTCGGGCACGTACGCGAAGCCGTCCCAGGACTCCAGGACCCGCGGTTCCTCGGGTCTCACGTGGGTGGCACCGCCGTCGACGGGCCGGTGCCTTCGGTGCCCACCATCACCCGCGTCACACTACGCGGGCAGCGATGTCTGCGGATGTCGACGACGCCGCTACAGGCACGGATCCTTCTGCATGTGAAGAGGCTCGTGCCGGTTCTGCGCGTTCGAGTGCCGTCGGTGCACTCCTTGGGGGCTCGGCTGGGTTATGTTCGGAAACACCGAACGTCCACGACGTCCATGCCTGCGGCCTTGGCTGCCTGTACGCCTTCGGTCGAGTCTTCGTAGACCAGGCAGCGGGCGGGTGCGACGGCGAGGCGGGCCGCGGTGAGGAGGAACAGCCCGGGGTCCGGTTTGCCCCGGGGGGCGTCTTCACCGGTGATGACGTGGGTGAACAGAGGGCGTAGGCCGGTGGCGTCGAGGCCGGCGTGGACGGCTCGGCGTGCACCGCCCGAGGCGATTGCCAGGGGAAGGTGGCCGTGCAGGGTCTCGGCAAGCTGGACCACCGGCTGGTATGTCTGCAGTTCGGTGATCTCGTCGAGGATCAGGTCGAGGCACTGGGCGACAACCTCGTCGATCGGCACGTGGGTCCCCGTGGCGGCTGCCAGTTCGCTGATCAGCTCTGCACCGGAGGTCCCGATCCTGGACGTGTAGAACGACTCGTTGAGCGTGAGACCCCAGCTGGCGCAGGCGCGGGAGAGGCCTCGGAAGTTGAGGGGATGGCTGTTGCCGAGCGTTCCGTCCCAGTCGAAGAGCACCGCGTCGTAGCGGTCCGGGTCCGGAGGATTCCCGTGGTCGCAGGTGCCGGGTGTCGGGCAGCTGGCGTCGGGTGGTGAAGCGGCGCCGAGCGGGTCGCGTTCGTGTGGTGAGGTGGACGAGTGGTGGTCGGCCGGGGGGCCGATGTGGGGGTGACGTGCCTGCATGGGGGCCTCGCTGTCGCGTCGTCAGGTGGTTTTTGTGATCAGGTCTCGTGCGTGGCGCTGGGCAGCTACGTGGTCGGGCGGGGTGGCGGTGATCGCTGACATGAGACGTCCGAGCAGGTGAACGGAGCGGTAGGCGGCCAAGGTCTCTTCTGAGTGCGGGATGCCGTGGTCGGTGAGGAGTCGGCTCAGCTGGACCGGGTGGACGGCGAAGGCATGAGCGGCCCGGGCGTAGTCGAGGCTCGGATGCCCGTAGATCGCCAGCTCCCAGTCGAGGCCCGCGGTACCGGCTGGCCCGAACAGGAAGTTGCCGGGTTCCGGGTCGTTGTGCAGGAGACGAGGCGCGTCCGGTTCGGGCGGGGGCGCGCTCGCCAGTGCCTCGGCTGTGGCGGCGGCTTCGTGGAATCCGTGGCGGGCGAGTTCGGCTTGATATGAGGCGAGCCGCTCGCGCAGGTAGTCTCCCCAGCTTGCGGCCACCGGGTCGAAGAGACGACCGAAGCCGGGGCCGGTGATGTGGTGGACGCGATGTAGGTAGGGGATGACTCGCCGCAGCGCCTCCTCACCGCTGCCTGGCGCCGTTCCGTGCAGACGTCGCAGGATCAGCAGTCGGCGGCCCCGGGCAGAACCGCCCGCAAGTACGGACGGGGCTCGTATGTCGGCCTGGGAAAGCCTCTGCAGGGCTGCCTTCTCGGTGTGCGCGCGCCAGGGTTCGCGGTAGACCTTGGCCACGGCGCCGGGCAGGCGGAGAAGCCGGTTGCTCGGGGGAATCACTGTGGCGCTCATCGGTGTGAAGCGGGGCTGCTGAAGGCCGCGCGCACGGTCTCGGTGACGGCGGCGTACGGGGCGCGGGTGCCAAAGCGCAGGCTGACAGCCGGTCGGTCGGCGAGGGCGCCGACAACGCGGGCTCCGTTGCGCGCCAGGTCGTCGGGGCTGGTCGTCCGGATGCCGAGCCAGTCGCTGACGTAGATGTTGTCGCCCGGCGACATGCACTGAGCGCCCAGCAGCTCCCGGGCCGACTCGGGGTGCATCGCCTGCAGGTGTAGCTCCTGGGAGCCCTGGATGACCTGCGGGAAGACGACGAGATCCACGGTTGCGGACATTGCCAGTGGGGTGCCGGTGCGCTCATGCCATTCGGAGGGGAGGATGTGCAGTTTGTTGGAGCCGCGGAAGTTCTGCCAGTCGGTGTTCATCGTGGACTGGGGGCGCGTGAGGTCCCACTGCTCGGCGCTCGCGTATCCGAGTGCTTGCAGGGTGCCGCCGTTGAGCCGGATCGGGCCGGGCATGGCGACAGCCTGCGGGGCCACGCCTGAGCAAGCGTCAATCATGGTGCGGTCGTTGGAAAGGAAGGCGCCCTTCGCGGTCGCGGCCAGCGCGAGCGTGGACTTGCCGGCGCCGGAGTCGCCGACGACCAGGATGCCTCGGCCGTCCATGGTGGCGGCCGAGGCGTGCAGGCACACCCAGCCGTCGTCCTCGGCCCGCCGGTAGCCGATCTCTCGCAGGTGCCGGGCGGCGTTCATCGTGGCGTCGGTGTCGTCGCAGGTGATGACGGTGAAGCTGCCGGGGTGGCGGACGATGAGCTGCGGCGCGATCCCGGCATCGGGATCGGTCAGGAGTACCGGGCCGCCGGGCATCTGGTGCCATGTTGCCGGGGCACCGACGTGCATCAGTGCAGGGCGTGGTGCTCCGGTGCCCCGTGAACGGACACGCTCGGCAAGGGCCGAGACGTGAGCGCGGGGCAGGGCGAGACAGCGCATCGTCGCGGTGACGCCGGTGGCTGCGGCGTCGGGGCGCACGACGTTCCACAGGTTGCTGGGCGGCGTGAACAGGCGCTGTACGTAGGTCGTTGCGGTGCTGGTAGATGCGAGCACCTCGATCGTGAGACCGCTGAGCTGGACGGTGATCTTCTCGGTGCACCACGCGTCGAGGGAGGCCGCATGGGTGTCGCCGTGGAGGAAGGCGTCGAGCATGGATATGACCTGATCAGCGGCGGGCATCGGCATCTCCGGCTGCGAGGAAGTGTTCGATCTTGCTCTGGCCGTTGCGGGCGTGCGGGATGTGGTGAGCCGTCAGGACGGAGGCGACGGTGTCGGCGGTCTGGGCCACGGACTGCCGGATCTGGGAGGCGGTCGCGGTACCTGGGGTGGCGGTGAAGCAGGCCCCGTACTCGATCTCGACCTGCTGCAGGGTGCCGGGGTGCGGAGCGAGGGTGGTGGTGTCGACGGTGACGGTGGACCAGTGGCCGTCCGTGTCGGCGGGCGAGGGCAGGTCCCATGTGGCGCGCTGGAGCAAGCCGGCATGAAGGAGGCGTGGGTGGCCGAGGACTTCTGCCACCTGGGCCAGGGCTTCCTCACGGGTGGCGGCGGGGCGGATGATTTTGTGGAGCCGGCCGCCCTTGAGGACTTTGGCCTTGGCCCACCATGTTCCGTCGGAACGGGGTGTGAGGGCGGCGTATTCGCGCCGTCCGGTACCGGGCGGCAGATAGATGTCCGAGCGCAGGACCCGCCGGTGGATGGTGGGGCCGCTGACCGGCACACCGGTAGCGGGCAGGTGATCGCGCAGCAGACGGGCGACTGCGGCGGGGTTGGCCGGGACGGTGAGGGTGATCTTCTCCTCGGCCTCCGGGCCGTGTCCGGAGCGCTGCCCGGGGCGGGGCAGCGGGAAGTTCACCGCAGCACGCTCATCTGCGATGAGGCAGGCCCACGCCGTGAGATCTCCGGACACGTCGGCGGACATGGTGGTGTGGTGGAAGGCTGCCAGGACGGCGGCGTCTGGACGCCATCCCACGGTGACGAAGAAGACGGCCTCACTGGTGGATTCGTCGACATGGCAGGCCCATAAGGGGACGCGGACCACCCCGAGGGCGGCCTCCTTCGGCCGGCCGCCGCTGGGTCCGTGCCACAGCTGACGGCGCAGGGTCGGCCCGTCAAGGACGAGAGCGGGGCCGGACACGGGGACGCTGAGATGGGCGTAGGCGACGCCGGGGTCGGCCGGCGAATCGGTGGTGGCCGCGACAAGAAGCACGAGTGAGTCCCTTCGGAATGGGCTACGGCCGGGTGAGGATCGCGCGCCATACCGAGCGCTGCCCCGGGTCTCCCGGGCTGAGGTACTGCACGGCTTCCCCACTCGGGACGAGTCCTGCGGCATGGATGAAGCCGAGCAGGTCCTCGGGGGAAAGGAGCGTCATGTGCTGGCCGTTCGGCAGCGCGTACCGGTCGTCGCCGAGGGGAGTGAGGCACGGGTCGAGGTGACGGGCGGTGAAGAGGTTCAGCGACAGCGTTCCGCCAGGGAGAAGGACCCGGTGCAGCTCGCGCAGCGCCGTCGCGAGAGCGTCACGGTGGTGGAGGTTGTGCAGGACGCCGTGGCACACGACGAGGGACACCCTCCGGTCGTCCAGAGGGAGGCGGGTGACGTCGGCTTCGACGAAGGCGGTCCGGGGTCCGGCGTGGCGGCGGGCCTGGTTCAGCATGCCGGGGTGCAGGTCGATCGCGAGCACCCGGTAGCCCGCAGCAGCCAGGGCGGGCACGTTTCGGCCCGCACCGCAGCCCGCGTCGAGCGCGAGGGCGGCGTCGGGCACCGGGGCGGTGAGCAGATCCGCGAGGTAGGGCGGCGTGGGCAACTCGGCGAAAGCGGCGACCGTGGCGCGGTCGTTCCAGTAGGTGCCGGTGGGTGCTGGTCCAGTGTGGGTCACCGTTCCTCCTGGCCGTGGAGGGTGTAGCCGCTGTTCCACGGCCGGCAGCGCACGGTCCGCAGACCCGCGTCGGCGAACGCCTGCTCGCACTGTTCGGGCGTGCGGGTGAGGGCGGCGAAGGTGGGACCGACGGAGGAAAGGGTGAGGACCTCGGCGAGGTGCTCGGTGAAGATGTGTTCGACCTTCTCGCCGGTGGCCAGCAACTCGGGGTGGGAGAAGGCGCAGTTGGCGAGGCTCCCCATCCGGAAGCGGTAGTCGAACAGCAGGCTGCCGAGCGGACCGAGGTCCCCGTCGAGCAGGGCGGGCCAGGCGTCGTGCAGGAGCCGGTAGGCGATCTCGGGGCCGTACGTGCGGCCGGTGGTGGTGAAGGCGTCGAAGTGGCGGGCCTCGGCGGCGAGGCTGTCGCGGGCGTCCCAGATCACCGGGTCGTGGGGCATGCCGAGCACGATGCGCATGTCCTCGGGCAGGGCTGCCTGCAGCAGCGGCACGTGCGCGCCGGCGATTACCTGGACCGCGCCGGGTATGAGCCCGGCCGTCGCGGAGCCGCCCAGACACTGGACCGGCAGGAGGTGACCGTCGTCGTGGTCGATCTCCTCCCCGTGGTTGAGGGCCAGGAACTTGACGAGCCGGCGGGCGGGGACGGGATGTCCGTAGAGCTCGTTGACGGCCGCGGCCACGGCGGCGATCTGCCCGCTGCTCGAGCCGAGTCCGAGGTGCGCGGGCAGAACCGGGGCGCTCACCCGTACCCGCAGCCGCTCTCGAGTGCCGAGCGCCGTGCGCATCAGCAGCGCGGCGTGCCGGGCAAGGACCGGGTGGTCGCAGTCGGGGGTGGTCTGGACGGCGGGCCCGTCGCCGACGATCTCGACCTCGACGCGGCGCATGAGGTCGCAGGCGAAGAGGAGTTCGCCCGCGAGGTAGGCGCCCTGGCTGGGAACGATCTTGCTGGAGTCCAGGGCCATGGCGTTGATGCGGCTGGGGTAGTCCAGGCGTACGTGATCCGCAACCGGCTGCGGCGCCTTGCTGGTCCAGGGGTCGAGTGCCAGCGGGGAGCGCGGGGCGCCGAGCGGGAAGGGCGGAAAGTCGCTGTCGATGGAGGCGCTCATACGGGACTCCCGGGGCTGAGAAGGGCGCGGGCGCTATCGGTGACGTCGAGCAGGCGGTCGAGGGCGCTGGTGGTGTAGCCGCCGCTGCCGAGGGATCCGCCGGCGCGGACGGCCATGTTGTCCCGGGCGAGCTGGCGGTGGGGCAGGCGGAAGCGCAGCAGGTCATCGATGAGCAGGGCGACGGCCGGTCGCAGGTGCCGGCGGTGGCGGGCGAGGCGGGCAAGACCCGGAGTCCGGCGAGCTGCGTCAGCCATGGCACGGTGGTGCGGCGGCAGGTAGAGGACGTTGTCGGTGAGGTACTGCTCGTACCAGGCGGCGAGGTTACCGGTGGCGGCCTGGCTGAGGATCATCACGTCGAGGACGAGCAGTGGCATCTGGGCGCCGCCCGGCGCGTAGTAGGTGGTCCCGTCGATGTCCAGAGGCGGGTAGTACGGACGCAGGAGACCGGTGAAGTACTCCGGTGTCAGCGTGCGTTTGACCGTCAGCAGATGCGCGGCGAAGGCTCGCAGTCGCTCGTGGACGGTCGCGGCGAGAGAATCGACCGCTTCCTGGTTGGCCGCCTCGGGCATGCCGGCGCAGTGCCGGATCGCGTCGTCGAGGGCGTGGCTGGCGTCGGTGACCTCGTCGATGAAGACGTGCTCGCCCGGGGTGTCGGTGAAGGAGCGCCTTCGGAGACCACGGGGGTTGCGGGTCGCGTAGGAGTACACGGTTTCCCGGGGGACCTCGTCGGCTGTGGCGCCCAGGTGGAGCATGGCCGCTTCGACGGCGGGCGGAGGGATCTGGCGGGAGGTGTGGCGGGCGAGGGAGGCGGTGATCATGCCCAGGTCCCGTAACGCCGCCCGGGCGGGGGCGACGTCACGGATCGAGGCAGCGTGCCGGGAGAGGCGCTCGGCTCGGGTGTGCAGCCACCTGGTGTCGGCCGCGATGTTGGCCTGGGGCAAGGCCCTCATCACCGCGTCGGCGCCGAGCGGGTCGAGCGTGGCCGTGATCGAGTCGAGGTCGTGGGTGAGCGTCATAGTCCTCTCCCGGCTCCCGGTGTCCCGGGCGCGGTCATTCGATGGGCAGGTCGTCCCGGTAGGACCACACGCGGCCGGCGCTGAGGCTGCCGAGGTAGTCCAGCAGGGGTTCGATCTCGGGTCGGGTCGCGGTAGAGGAGCCAGGACGGCCTTGGCCTCGGTCAGCGGCAGCAGGACCGCGCCGGTCACTTTGCCGTCCGGGTCGTGCACCGCGATCTCGCCGTCCCACTCGGTGCAGTCGAAGGTCAACACCACGGTGGAGGGGTACCTGTCGGTCGTGGTGTTGACCAGGTAGGCCAGCGGGCCAACCGCCCTCAGGTTCAGGCCGGTCTCTTCCTTGACCTCGCGGACCAGGGCCTCGGTGAGGAGTTCGCCGCGCTCGACGCCGCCGCCGGGGACGGACCACATCTCCTTTCCGTCGCGCTGTTCCTGGACGAGGACGATGTGGTCGTCGCGGCGCAGCAGTGCGGCGACGACCTGGACACCGGGCCCGGTGACCGGGGCGGGAGCCGGAACGGCTGTGGTGGCGGTGTCGTTGGCGGTCATGTTCGCTCCAGTTCGGTTCGCAGGGCCGCGGTGCACCCGGGGAGCTGAGTGGGGTCACGGCCGTGCCAGTACAGGAAGTACGACAGGGTGATGACCAGGCGGTGGAAGGCGAGGCGCTGCTCGAACAACGGGTCGGCCCCTTCCCCGCGTTGCTGCCAGTAGGCGTGCAGCATCTGTTGCCGGTCGTGGGCGGAGGGCAGGCACCAGCGGTCGGGTTTGACGAAGTCGCTGGCGTATTCCGCTGTGGTGGCGTGGTCGAAGTCGAGCAGGGCGATCTTGCCGCCGGGACGGATGAGGATGTTATCGGGGTGGATGTCCTGATGGGTATTCACGCATTCGTGGTCGCCGAGTGTTTCGGCCAGATGCAGCCCACGCCTGCGGGCTGCCCCGGCGAGCGCGGTGGGGATCAGCCGGTGTCGGCGCAGGCCGTCCAGGAGGTCGGAAAGTTGGCGGGCACGGGAGGCCGGTGTCGCCATGAGGGGATGTGGTGGCTGGGTGGAGTGCAGCAGGGCGATCTGGTGTCCGAGCCGCGGCCACAGGTCCGCCGTGATGGCGTTGTCCTGGCGGGCTTCGGCGAAGGTGCGGCCATCCAGCCATTCCTGGAGCAGGAAGGGGCCAAGGTCAGGGTCGGTGCCCACGCGCAGGACCTGCGGGACTGCGGCGCCGCTCGCCCTCGCGTCGCTCATGGCCGCGGCCATCTGGCGCAGATGGGGTTCGCCCTCACGGTCGTTGAGCTTGAGGAGATAGGCGCGGTCGGAGTCGGCAAGGTGCCAGCAGGTGTTGAAGCGGCCCTGGGGCAAGGGCCGGGCGCTGAGGGTTTTGGCGCCGGGCAGGAGACGGCTGAGGGCCGTGCGGTCGAGCGCGGCTGTGGTCATCGGCCGGCTCCCGCGATGACGAGGCCGGCGGGCAGTCCGTCGCGCATGAACACCTCGTGGACGTTCTCGGCGAAGTCGATGACCTGCTCGACGCCGAGCTGGTCCGGGTCGCGAACGTCCAGGCGGGGCAGTGCGCCGTGCAGCCGGCGGCCGAGGTCGAAGGGCGCGGCGAGTTCGACGGCATCGGTCCTGGGCTTGGACAGCGCGGTGAGCGCCAGGTGCAGGCCGCTGTCGCTGACCCGGCCGTCCACGGTGCACAGTCCCGCGGTCGCGGAGCGTGCCGCCAGTACGGTGCCGATGCTGGTGGGGGCGAGGAGTTCCGCCAGGTAGGCGGTGCCGGTCCAGGTGCGGCCGGCCTCGATTTCCAGTTCGGTGTCGAAGAACCGGTTCGGGAAGCGCCGGAACTGCTCGCGCCGAAGGTGTCGGCGGCGCGGCAGCAGCACATCGGCGTTGTGACGGGCGGTCTGGACGACGGGCGGAGTGGCGCCGTCGGTGTGGCGCACGCTGATCTCGGCCGAGGTGTCGATGGAGAAGGAGTAGTCGTCGCTGTGGGGGCGGAGGAATCCCGCCGCGTCCTTGCCGATCTTGGCGGTGATGGCGTCGGGGAAGATCTGCAGCTCGTCGGCTCCGGTCTCGCCCAGGGCCTTGTACTCGGCGGAGCGGAAGGTGCCGTCCGCCTCGAAGTTCAGCAGGACACGCAGGGAGCCCGGCAGCAGCATCGTGGCGTGGATCGCGCCGACCAGGGACAACTGCTGCTGGTGGAGGTCGAGGACTTCGAGGAAATAGCGCTCGGTGCGTACGCCCATCAGCTCATTGGCGAAGGGATTCTTCAGATCGGGAGCGTAGACCCACAGGTCGCCACCGGCCCGCGCCCCGCCCCAGCGGATGTCCTGCATCTGCTCGCCGGTGGCGCGCCGGTGGGCGAAGGTGTGGAAGGAGTAGCCCGGCACCTGCGGGTCACGACGTCCTTCGGGGTGGACGACGAAGTGACGGAAGCAGTCGGTGTGGGTGCGGGTGTCCGCGACCACCTCGGAGGTGATGCTCCGCCCGCTGCCGCGGCAGTCGAGAGCCGTCGCGCGGGCTTGGGCTGTGACATCGGCCAGGTGCCTGGCGAACGCGGTGATCTGCGCACCTGTCAGGGAGGCGGAGGCGTAGAAGTGGTAGAAGAGACGGCTCCCGCCGCCTCCATGCGGGTCCGGGAGGCTGAGGGGGACGAGCCGGTAGCGGTCGCACAATTCCGGCAGCAGCCGTCCGCCGGGATGGCTGAAGGCGGCGGAGACGACGGGCGCGTGCGGGGCGGGCACCAGCAGGGCGTCGGGGTCGGCGGCCCGTATGGCGGCGGTGAGCTGGTCGCGGTGTTCGAGGCAGCGGGTGGTCAGGGCGGTGTAGCCGGTACGGCCCAGCGTGTGCAGCGTGGCCCACAGGGCTGCCGCGGTGGCGCCGGGGCGGGAGCCCAGCACGGTCTCGTCGGGGACCCGGGTGTGCGGGTCGATGCGGGTGACGTGTTCGAGCAGTCCCTTGCGCACGAGCAGGGCCCCGCACGCGTACGGCATGAGACCGGCCTTGTGGGGATCGACGGCCATGGAGTGCACGCCGGGGCTGCGGAAGTCGAAGGGAAGATCGGGTGCGGTGAAGGGGAAGACGAATCCGCCGTGGGCGGCATCGACGTGCAGGAAGCAGCCCGCCTGTCCGGGGTACTGGAAGGCGAGGTCGCGCAGGTCGGCGGCGATCTCGTCGACAGGGTCGGCGAAGCCGCTGTTGTAGTAGCCGGCGGTGGCCACCACGATGATGCCGGTGATCCCGGCCGCCATCGCCTCCTGTGCTGCGTGGCGGACCTGCTCGCGGGTCAGGGTCCAGGTGGGCCCGGCAGGCAGGCGTACCAGGTCGAGGTCGAGGATCTCGGCGGCCTTGCCGACCGAGGCGTGGCACAGGTCGGAGGTGATCACGCGGACCTGGTGGCCGTCGGCGCGCAGCAGGTTGCGGGCGATCCGCAGGGCGGAGAGGGTCGCTTCGCTGGCGCCGCCGGTGAGGTGTCCGTCGAGGGCGCCGCCGCGATAGAGGCCGGTGAGGACGGCCAGGGCTTCCTTCTCCAGCCGCCTGGTGCCCGCCTTGCCCTCCCCGAAGCGGGTGTGGGTGCCGACGTTGTTGGTGTTGAGCGCGGACCAGTCGCCCAGGACACGTACCGCCTCCGGATGCGGGGCGGCCATCGCGAAGCCGAGCCGGGTCTGCTCGGGGTCGTCCCACGCCGGTACCTCGCCCCGGGCCTGCGCGAGGTGCTCGTTGATTAACGCACGGCTCCAGCCGGTTTCGGGGAACGCGGTGGGCACGGCCCAGCCGATGTCCAGATCACCCATGAACGGTGCCTCCTCGAGTTTCGGGGGCGATCTCGCCCAGGTGCTCGGTCTTGGTGAACCTCAGTTCCCGACCGGCCAGTTGGGCGGCACTCGCGCGCACGCCCAGCAGCCAGGGACCCAGCGCGGTCACCGCGGGCTGCAGCATGTAGGTGGCGACGGCCGCGACGGGGGGCGGCTGGCGCCAGGTTCCGCCGGCAGGGCCGGTCGTACGGAAGTCGTCGAGGACGCGTCCGCGCAGCCGGTAGGCCACGACCGGCTCGAGGAGGCCCGCTGCCAGAGCGGCGGCTACCAGGGGTTTGAACCGCCGCTTCATGACCAGGTGGGCAGCGGCGGCGCCCATCACCGCCGGTCCCAGCGCCCAGGCCGCACCATCGGCCAGGGCCCGGGCCGCCAGCAGCCGCTGCCCGGCCGGTGACAGGCGGGTGGGGTGCGTCGCGGCGAAGCGGTAGTCGTGGCGGGTCGCGGCGTTCGCGAAGGCCACGCTGCTGAACGCGCGCGCCATCGCCCCCACGCTCTGGTACGGCTCGACGATGTTGACCGACGGCAGGACCGCGATCGGCTCGCCGGCCATGCTCAGGCGGTGACCGACGGCGAGGTCGTCGTGCGGTTCCTGGAAGAACCCGATGTCCTCGATCTTGTCGCGGCGCACGATGAGCCCGGAGCCCACCCCGTAGACCATCGGGCGCGCGAGCGTGGCCAGCAGCCGCGGGCGCCGGCCGGGGCCACACCAGCGGGCCACTTTGATACGGCGGTACTCGATGCCCAGGGTGCGGCGGAACGCGGCAAGGTCCTGGCCGGACATCACCGCCGAGCGCCGCCCGCGACTGCTGCCGGGGAAGGCGGGCAGCATCGGCTGCTGGATCATCGCGGGCCGACCGCGCGCGGCGCGGGCGAACTGGGAGGCGAGCCGGGCATCGGGGACCGCGTCGGCGTCGAACACCGCAACGTAGTCGCCCGCGGGCGGGGACAGCTTGTCCAACGCCGCCACGGCGTAGTTGAGCTGGGAGGCCCGGCGGCCCTGCCCCGGGTAGGACAGGACGGTGAAGACCTCCCTGCCGAGCGTGGTGTTGTGCTGGTGAGCGAGGCGCTGACAGACCTCTTCGGTGGTTGGCCGGCCGCTGGGGGTCTCGGAGGCTTCGCGTGTCGCGGTGACGACCAGGACGCGCAACGTGGGCCACCGGGCGGCGAGAGCGGCGAAGTGCTCCAGCGAGCGGGGCATCACTGCCTGCTCCCGCAGCGCAGGAATGATCACGGTCAGGCCCGGCGTCTCCTCGGGAAGTTCCTCCTCGGCACGGTCGGCCTCGGTGCGCAGGGACCGGTAGGACAGGGCCAGGGAGGCCGTCATGTACAGGGCCCTGGCGGTGTAGGCGGCGGCGAGCAGCCGGCTGGCGCGGATCACGCTCTCTCCTGTTCGACGAGGCCCAGTTCGGCCAGGCACTGTTCGGCGTCCTCGAAGTAGCGGGGGCGGGCTTGGACACGGCAGGCCAGGATGCGGGACCGCGCGGCGGACGCCGTCCATCCGCGCGAGCGCAGAATCGTGTACGCGGCGGCCGGGGAGCGGTTCACTCCGGCCGCGCAGTGGACGTACAGCCGGGCGTTCTCCTCGCGTGCCGCCCGTTCGGCGAAGGCCACGCAGGCGGCGTACCAGTCGGTGCCGCGCGAGGCGCCGTCGTCCTCGGTGGGCGCCGAACACCACACCAGGCCGGGGCAGATGGCCGCGGGCGGCGGCATCGGGCGCGGGGTCCGGCAGTCCAGGACGTGCGTGACGCCCCGGTCGAGGAGCTCGTCCACGGCGCGTGTGCTGTCGGGCGCGGCGCCGAGCAGGAGCCAGCTCGTGACCGGATGGGCATCGAGGCAGAGTTCAGCGCCCATGAACCGCCTCCCGGGCAGCCGGGCGGGGAGACGTGTAGATCCTCTCGGCGGTGCCGTGAACGAGCCGCCGGGCGATGTCCTGGCCCATGGTGACGGCGTGGTCCATGTTGCCGATCTCGTAGCGCCAGGTGCCGAAACGTCCGCGCGAGTAGATCCCGTGGCTCTCCAGCCAGGGCTGGATGCGCGCGAGGGTCGTGTCCCGGCCGGTGGTCGGGACCGGGTAGGCGTACGGGATCAGCTCCAGGTGGCCGCTGACTCGCCGGGCACCGTCGGGAACCAGACCGCAGCGCCGCAGAGCCGTGTCGCACTCCTCGACCAGGGCGGCCTCGTCGAGGAGGGTTCCGGCGGGCAGCGACGTCTCGGTCATCCAGGCCGAGTACCGGCTGGGGTCGGAGTGAGGGACATTGGCCGGCGCGTACCGAGAGAAGTTCGTCGCCCGGTAGAACGGCGTCTCACGGCCGGGAAAGTACAGCCACGAACGCCTGTCGGTGGTCGGGGACTCGTAGCCGAGACCCACCATGGCCACGGTGGTGTGTTTCAGGGCCGTGGCGGCCTGGCGTACCTGCGCGGGTGCCCCGGCCGTCATCGCGACGAGCTGATCGAGCGCGCCAGTGGCCACCAGACTCCCGTAGGAGAGAACGGCGCCGTCGGAGGTCAGCAGGGTCTTCGCCGCTTCATCGATACGCAGGACGGCCTGCCCCGTCCGGACATCGCCGCGCAGGCGGGAGGCCAGCCGCTCCCAGATCGCGCCGGTGCCGCCCGACGCCGGGAAGGCGAACTGTGCGTTGGGGCCCCACCGGCTCGTTGACGTCGTTCCCGACGCCACCCTCCTTCGCGGCGCACTTGAGTCGGCGGGCGCGACCCGCTCCGCTATCCACGAGGAGGACATCTCGCTCAGGGCGGTGGCCCATACCTTGTGGTTGTACGGGGCGAAGAACTCTTCCACCAGGGCCGGACCGTAGGTGGCCTCCAGCCACACGCCGAAGTCCGTTCCCGAAGAGGCAGGGCCGCGGGCCTGGGCCATGGCCAGATCGTCCAGGCACTTCTGGGCTTGCGCCCGGGGAAGGTGGTGCAGGTGCTGCTGGAAGGGGTAGGGAACCCACCGTCCGCTGTGCCGGACGAACGAGGAGCGCTCGTGGCGCAGCAGCTCATACGGCGCGAACAGCTCGTCCAGTAACGCGTCGAAGCTCTTCACTGTGGAGAACACGACGTGACCGCCGAGATCCCAGGTGAAGCCGGCCTCGTCGACGACCGAGGATCCTAAGCCCCCGACCGTCTGCGCGGCCTCCAGCAGTACCCAGTCGCGGTGACCGAGGCGCTGGAGTTCGTGAGCGCACGCGAGTCCGCACGGTCCCCCACCCAAGATCACCACCGGGACGGTGGTGCCTGCTCTGGTGTTCCTCACGGCACTCTCCTCCTCGTGCGGCCGGAACTCAGTCGGTGACTGCCTCTCGGCCCGTTGTCCTCTTGGAGTTGGGTGCACATCTTGTGAGGGTGCGTCGTTGGGGTGATTCGTCAGGGTTCAGGTCTCGGTCGGGGGTTGCTGGTTCCTAGCCTCGTGGTGTCGAGTCCGGCTGTGGTGGGCGGGCGTTGAGCGAGGGTGGGTGGCATCTGTGCCGTCGTTGATGGCTGCCTTGCAGGCCAGGGAAGACGAGGTCCGGGCGTCCGCGGCCGAGGTGCGGGCGCGGCTGGAGGTGTTGACCGCGGAGTTGGCTACGGCCGAGGAGCAGTTGGTGCGACTGCGGATCACGCGGGAGACGGTGGAGGAGGTGTTGTCCTCACCGGTCGGCCCGGCGGTGCCGCCGGGGGTGGTGCTGGATACGGAGGGGGCGGTGCTGCCGCAGTTGGCGGAACTGGTGCCGGTGCTGTTGGCCGCCGAGGCGGCCGGGGACACGACGGTGACCTCCGAGCCGTATCGGCGGATCCTGATCGTGTTCGCCGAGGCGTCCGGGCCGTTGCGCTGCAAGGACGTGTGCGTCGGGGTGGGGTTGAGCACGGAGGCGAACCACACCGAGGGCATGCGTGGCAAGCTGAAGAAGCTGGTCGGGCGGGGGATCCTGGCCGAGGTGGAGCCGGGGTTGTTCGGGCTGGCCTGTCGGGCCGGTGCCCGGT
>NZ_BBNN01000035.1:0-41110 GCF_000829695.1 Streptomyces sp. NBRC 110035
TTCTCACCGTGACCGGTGTTCTCGAGCTGGTCGAGCGCGGCGATCTCCGGGTGGTGCAGGTCGAACGCCGGGGATTCGCTGCGGATCCGCGGCAGAGAGGTGAAGTTGTGCCGCGGCGGCGGGCACGACGTCGCCCATTCGAGCGAACGGCCGTAGCCCCACGGGTCGTCGACCTCGACCTTCCTGCCGTACTTGGCCGTCTTCCAGATGTTGTAGAGGAACGGCAGCATCGACATGCCGAGCAGGAACGAGGCGATGGTGGAGACCGTGTTCAGCGCGGTGAAGCCGTCGGCGGCCAGGTAGTCCGAGTAGCGGCGCGGCATGCCCTCGGCACCCAGCCAGTGCTGGACCAGGAACGTGCCGTGGAAGCCGGCGAACAGCGTCCAGAAGGTGATCTTGCCGAGCCGTTCGTCGAGCATCTTGCCGGTGAACTTCGGCCACCAGAAGTGGAAGCCGGCGAACATCGCGAAGACGACCGTGCCGAACACCACGTAGTGGAAGTGCGCCACCACGAAGTACGAGTCCGAGACGTGGAAGTCCAGCGGCGGCGAGGCCAGGATGACACCCGTCAGACCGCCGAAGAGGAAGGTCACCAGGAAGCCCGCCGACCAGAGCATCGGTGTCTCGAAGCTCAGCGACCCCTTCCACATGGTGCCCAGCCAGTTGAAGAACTTCACACCCGTGGGGACCGCGATCAGGAAGGTCATGAACGAGAAGAACGGCAGCAGCACACCACCCGTGACGTACATGTGGTGCGCCCACACCGTCACCGACAGGCCCGCGATCGCGATGGTCGCGCCGATCAGACCCATGTAGCCGAAGATCGGCTTGCGGGAGAAGACCGGGATGATCTCGGAGACGATGCCGAAGAACGGCAGCGCGATGATGTACACCTCGGGGTGGCCGAAGAACCAGAACAGGTGCTGCCAGAGCAACGCCCCGCCGTTGGCAGGATCGAAGATGTGCGCCCCGAACTTGCGGTCCACCTCCAGCGCGAACAGCGCCGCGGCGAGCACCGGGAAGGCGAGCAGGACCAGCACACCGGTCAGCAGCACGTTCCAGGTGAAGATCGGCATGCGGAACATCGTCATGCCGGGAGCGCGCATGCAGATGATCGTGGTGATGAAGTTGACCGCACCGAGGATCGTGCCGAAGCCGGAGAACGCCAGACCCATGATCCACATGTCGGCGCCGACACCCGGCGAGCGGATGGCGTCCGACAGCGGGGAATAGGCGAACCAGCCGAAGCTGGCGGCCCCGTCCGGGGTGAGGAAGCCGCCGACCGCGATGAGCGAGCCGAACAGGTAGAGCCAGTAGGCGAACATGTTCAGCCGCGGGAAGGCGACGTCGGGCGCGCCGATCTGGAGCGGCATGATCCAGTTCGCGAAGCCGGCGAACAGGGGCGTCGCGAACATCAGCAGCATGATCGTGCCGTGCATCGTGAACGCCTGGTTGAACTGCTCGTTCGACATGACCTGCAGGCCCGGCCGGGCCAGCTCGGCGCGCATGACGAGCGCCATCACGCCGCCGATGCAGAAGAACACGAACGACGTCACCAGATACAGCGTGCCGATCGTCTTGTGGTCGGTGGTGGTGAGCCACTTGACGACCACGTTGCCGGGCTGCTTGCGCCGGACCGGCTGCTCGCTCTCGTAGGAGCCCACAGACGCTGCGGCACCCTGGGGTTCATTGAGGATGCTCACAGGATGTTCGCCTCCCGGTTCTTCTCGTGGCTCGTCTGCTCGATGCCGGAGGGCACGTAACCGGTCTGCCCCTTCTCCGCGAGTTCCTGGAGGTGCTGCTCGTAGCGCTCGGGGGAGACGACCTTCACGTTGAACAGCATCCGGGCGTGGTCCACGCCGCAGAGCTCGGCGCACTTGCCGAGGAAGGTGCCCTCACGGTTGGGGGTCACCTCGAAGGCGTTGGGGTGACCCGGGATGACGTCCTGCTTCATCAGGAACGGCACCACCCAGAAGGAGTGGATGACGTCCCGCGAGGTCAGGACGAAGCGGACCCGCTTGCCCTCGGGCAGCCACAGGGTGGGGCCCGGGTTGTTGGTCTGCGGGTTCCGCGTGGAGGGGGTGCCGCAGTCGTTGACACCGCCGGCGTCGGCCGGGAAGGCCTCCTTGTAACGGTCCGGGACCCCGTCGAGCTCCTTGGCGGTCCTGGCGTCGCCGGTGGAACCCTCGACGTTCTCGATGTAGTTGAAGCACCAGCTCCACTGGAAGCCGACGACGTTCACCGTGACGTCCGGCTTCGCCTGGAGCTTCAGGAGCTCGGACTCGTCACGGGCCGTGAAGAAGAAGAAGACCGAGACGATGATGAGCGGAACCACGGTGTACAGCGCCTCGATGGGCATGTTGTACCGGGTCTGCGGAGGTACCTCGACCTTGGTGCGGCTGCGCCGGTGGAAGAAAGCACTCCACAGGATCAGACCCCACACCAGCACGCCGATGGCGAGCGCGGCGGCCCAGGACCCCTGCCAGAGGGAGAGGATCCGGGGAGCCTCTTCCGTGGTGGGGGTGGGCATACCAAGGCGAGGGAAGTCCTCCCACGTGCAACCGGTGGCGGTTGCCAGGACCAGGCCCGCGGTCAGTGCCTGCAGCAGCTTCCGCCGCATCGGGCGCCGCAGCTTGGGGGTACCTCCCACGCCCTTCAGGCAGTGGGGGAGGTCGGAGCCGTTGGGACTCACGTAGCGCCTTCCCGAGAGTCTCGCCCGCGCTGTACGGCTGCGGCCTGGCCTTCTCGCTGGTCGGTCGCCGCCCTGCGTCGGGCAGGGGTTTGGATGTTTATGCGGACCAAACCCTAGCCGACGCCTCTCGGGGGCTCGCGGGGAGGGGGGCATACGCGCCGCCCGTCACCCCGAAGGGGTGGGAAGGCGCGCCCAATGGCCGGGAGTGCGGCTTGTGCGGCGGTAACGGCCGAGCCCGGCGGGCACGGAGGGCTCCGATGCGCGCACGCCCCCGCACCTTCCACGCGCCCTGTCCTCCCCTCCCCTCCCCTCACCTCTCCCGGCCGGGCCCGCGGCTTACCGTTGCCGTATGTCCTACTTCGACGCCGCGTCCGCCGCTCCGCTCCATCCCGTCGGCCGTCAGGCCCTGTTGGCTGCGCTGGACGAGGGGTGGGCCGATCCGGCACGGCTGTACCGGGAGGGCAGGCGGGCCCGGCTGCTGCTGGACGCGGCGCGCGAGGCGGTGGCGGAGGTGGTGGAATGCCGTCCGGACGAGCTGGTGTTCACGCCGTCCGGCACGCGGGCGGTGCACACCGGGATCGAGGGGGCGCTGGCCGGGCGCCGACGCGTGGGGCGCCACCTGATCGTGTCAGCGGTCGAACATTCCTCTGTCCTCCATACAGCTGAAGTCCACGAGGCGCGGGGCGGTTCGGTCACCGAGGTCGGGGTGGACCGCACGGGTGCCGTGGCCCCGGAGGCGTTCGCCGGGGCGCTGCGGCCGGACACCGCGCTGGCCTGTCTCCAGTCGGCCAATCACGAAGTGGGGACGGTGCAGCCGGTGGCCGAGGTGGCCGGGGCGTGCCGAGCGGCGGGTGTGCCGCTGCTGGTGGACGCGGCCCAGTCACTGGGCTGGGGGCCGGTGGCGGGCGGCTGGTCGCTGCTCACGGCGAGCGCCCACAAGTGGGGCGGCCCGCCGGGTGTCGGACTGCTCGTGGTGCGCAAGGGGACGCGGTTCGCTCCCCAGGGGCCGGCGGACGAACGGGAGTCGGGGCGGGCGGCCGGGTTCGAGAACATCCCGGCGGTGGTGGCCGCGGCGGCCTCGCTGCGGGCGGTGCGCGCCGAGGCGGCCGAGGAGGCGGCGCGTCTGCGGGAACTGACGGAGCGGATCCGGGCGCGGGTGCCGGCGTTGGTGCCGGAGGCGGAGGTGGCCGGTGATCCGGAGCGGCGGCTGCCGGGGATCGTCACCTTCTCCTGCCTCTACGTCGACGGGGAGACGGTGCTGCACGAGCTGGACGCCGCCGGCTTCTCCGTGTCGTCGGGTTCGTCGTGCACGAGCAGCACGCTCACCCCGAGCCATGTGCTGAGGGCGATGGGGGTGCTGAGCGAGGGCAACGTCCGCGTCTCGCTGCCGCCGGGGACACCGGCCGAGGACGTCGAGCGGTTCCTGACGGTCCTGCCGGGGGTGGTGGCGGGGGTGCGGGAGAAGCTGGGGGCACCGGTGACGGCCGGGGGCGTACGGGGCGCGGAGCGGGACGGCGAGGGGAGCGGCGCCCCGCTCGTGGACGCGCCGGCCGGCGAGGCCGCGGCCGCCGGTGCGCTGGTCGTGGACGCGCTGGGCCGGCGGTGCCCGGTCCCGGTGATCGAGCTGGCCCGGGTGATCGGCGACGTGCCCGTGGGCGGCACGGTGCGGGTCCTCGCGGACGACGAGGCCGCCCGGCTGGACATCCCGGCGTGGTGCGAGATGCGGGGGCAGGAGTACGTGGGTGAGGAGCCGGCGGACCGGGGCTCGGCCCATGTGGTCCGCCGGGTCTCGTGAACGACGGGGCCGGGGCCCTCGGGGACCCGGAACCCCCGGGGGACGCTGTTGACGCGTCGGCCGGCCGGTGCCGGCCGGCCCCGAGGCCGTGAGGGGGCGTCCGTCCCGGCGGCACGCCGCCCGAGCGGCGTCCTGGTGGGACGAACGCGCCCCTCACGGCCCGTCACGGAATGCACCGACAGCGGCCCCGAGGACACCGGCCCTCAAGGAGCGGCGGCCGCGGGGACCCGGAACCCCGGGAGCCGGTGGCCCCGGGGCCCGGTGACCCGCCGGAGGTCGTGCATCCCCGGTGTCTCAGGCCAGGTGCTTCTTCACCTCGGCCGCGGGCTCTTCGCCGTAGGCCCGGGCGAAGCGCTCCATGAAGTGGGCGCGGCTCAGCTCGTACTCCTGGGTGCCGACGGTCTCGATGACCAGGGTGGCGAGCATGCAGCCGACCTGCGCGGCACGCTCCAGCGAGACGCCCCAGGTCAGTCCGGACAGGAACCCGGCGCGGAAGGCGTCGCCCACTCCGGTGGGGTCCGTCTTGCGCTCCTCCTGGGCGCAGCCGACCTCGATGGGGTCCTCGCCCGCACGCTCGATGCGCACCCCGCGGGAGCCGAGGGTGGTGACCCGGTGGCCGACCTTGCCGAGGATCTCGGCGTCGGACCAGCCGGTCTTGCTCTCGATGAGCCCCTTCTCGTACTCGTTGGAGAAGAGGTAGGTCGCCCCGTCCAGCAGTATCCGGATCTCCTCCCCGTTCATCCGGGCGATCTGCTGGGAGAAGTCGGCGGCGAACGGGATGTTCCGGGTGCGGCACTCCTCGGTGTGCCGGAGCATGCCCTCCGGGTCGTCGGCGCCGATGAGGACCAGGTCGAGGCCGCCCACGCGGTCGGCGACGGCCTTCAGCTCGATCAGCCGGGCCTCGCTCATCGCGCCCGTGTAGAAGGAGCCGATCTGGTTGTGGTCGGCGTCCGTGGTGACCACGAAGCGGGCGGTGTGCAGCGTCTCGGAGATACGGACGGAGCCGGTGTCGACGCCGTGCCGCTCCAGCCAGGCCCGGTAGTCGTCGAAGTCGAAGCCCGCGGCGCCGGCCAGGATCGGCCGGGTGCCGAGCTGCCCCATGCCGAAGGCGATGTTCGCGCCCACGCCGCCCCGGCGTACGTCGAGGTTGTCGACCAGGAAGGACAGCGAGACCGTGTGCAGCTGGTCCGCGACGAACTGGTCGGCGAAGCGGCCGGGGAAGGTCATGAGGTGGTCGGTGGCGATGGAGCCGGTGACTGCGATGCGCACGGCGTGGACTCTCCTGGGGGAGGGGGATTGACGGTCCACGCTATCGGGTGGGAGCCGCTCGTTGAAGACCGACAAAACTACCCGATAGTAGATCTTTCGCCGTGACCCGCGGCCTGCGTACGGTGCCGACATGACGAACCTCAGGGTCCATGCCCCCACTCAGGCCGACCTGGAAGGCGGCCTGGCGTCGCTGCGCGGCGACTGCGCCCGGATGGCTCCCCGTTGGACGGCACCGGACCGGGGCGCCGCCCGCCCGGTCCCTCCGTCCCTGATCCACGGCGTGTCCGTGCCCTCGTCCTCCGCCCGGCTGCTGGACGCGATGTCCGAGTACGGGGACTGAGCCGGGTTCCTCCGCGGCCGGACCGGCGCCCGGGGAACCGTGCGCTCCCCCGCTGCGTCCCATCGCTGTCCCCCGTAAAGGGGACGCGGGATACGACCCCTCAGCAGTCCGGGTGCGACCGGGCAGGGTCTTCAGGGACAGCTGTGCAGCCGAAGGAGCGATGCGGTGAACACCGAGCGACCCGACAACGACGACGCCGAGGCACGGGCCTTCGGCAGCGCGCGCGACACCGGGGGCGCTTCGGCCGACGGCGCGGACACCCCGCGGGGCGCGCGGCCCCGGGACGCCGCCGCGCCCGGCCCCGCCCCCGAAGCTCCCGCTGCCGTGGCCGGGGAGCAGGGGGAGGGCACCGGGGACACCGGGGCGGAGGGCGGCGGGGCGCCGGAGGGCGAGCACGAAGGGGCCCCGGAAGCGGCGGAATCCCGTACCACCCCCGGGCGGCCCGAGGACACGACGACCGGCATGACAGCCGGCGCGGCGACGGGGGACGCCGGAGGCGGGGGCCCGGAGAGCGGATCCACGGCGGCCCCCCGGGCCCGGGGTGAGCAGCCGGCACCCGAAGACCCCGCGCCCGAATCTCCGCCCGCCGGGGACGCGCAGGCCGGTTCCTCGTCCGCCGACGCGTCCGCGGCGTCCACGCCGTCCGCGCCGTCCGCGCCGAAACCTGTGGACACGGACGCGGGCGTCCCCCGCGCGGAATCCGGGGCACCGCGGGCGGACGTCTCCGGAACCCGGGCCGGGGAGTCCGGTTCCGTACGCGCCGACGCCCACGCGTCGGCGGCCTCGGAGGACACGGACGCGACCGCGCCCGAGGCGCCGGAAGCAGACGACGCCGAGGTCCCGACGTCGGATTCCGCCGCCGCCGCGAGCGGTGCCGCGCAGGCCGGCGAAGCCGGGGACCAGGCATCGAAGAGCACGCCCGGGAGGCCGCACGGCGGCGGGGCCGGGAGCCCGGAGGCCGGGACTCCGGCCACCGGAGGCGCACAGACCGACACCGCGGAGACGGACGGCGGCGTGGACCGGGCCGCCGGGAGCGGGTCCGTGGAGGACGCCCCTCGGGGCGGGGCCGCGGTGGCCGAAGAACCGGAGGCCGGATCCTCGGCCACCGGGGTTTCCGGGCCCGACGCGCCCGCACCCGGAGGGGCAGCGGCCGGGGAACACGGGACCGGCACGGCCGGGGCCTCACCCGTAGGGGCAGCCGCCGACGACGGTCCGGTGCCGGGCGCGGACGAGGGACCTGCCGGCGTGGGCCACGGTGCCGGCGCGACCCCCGCCGGCGTACACGGTGGTGACGGGCACGGAGCCGGGCGGCGGCGGTCGCCGGGGCTGGTGGCGGCGGTGGCCGCGGCGGTGCTGCTGGTCGGGGGCGGCGGGGCGTATCTCGCCGCCAGTGCCTCCGGCGGGCCGGACGGCGGCGGTACGACTCCGGGGGCCAACGGCGGGGGCACTCCCCCGCCGCTCGCCCTCGACGCCTACGCCGGGGGCGGCACGCACGGCATCGCGCCGGGTGAGCCCAACCCGTACGGCGCCGCCTACCGCGCGGACGGCCCTCTCCCCGACGGTCCCGACGCGGCGCCGGTGTACCGCACCCGGGGGCAGGTCACCGAGGCGCAGGTGGCCGGGCTCGCGGAGGCGCTCGGGATCGACGGGAAGCCGGTGGCGGAGGGCGAGGCCTGGCGGATCGGCGGCAAGGACGGCAGTGGGCCCACCCTGCGGGTGGACCGCGGCGCCCCCGGCACCTGGACGTTCAGCCGGTACACGCCGGGCCCCGACGCCTGTACGGGCAAGGGCGGGACGTGCAAGGCCCCGTCGGCCGGCGACGCCCCCGCGGTGAGCGAGGAGGCCGCGAAGAAGGCCGCCGCGCCCGTGCTGAAGGCGCTGGGCCAGGACGACGCGAAACTCGACGCCGGCCGGGTCACGGGCGTCAAACGGGTGGTGAACGCGGAACCGGAGGTCGGCGGTCTGCCGACGCACGGCTGGACGACCGGCGTGGTCGTCGGCGCCGGGGGCGAGGTGGTCGGCGGCAGCGGCCGGCTGTCGACGCCGGTGAAGGCGGACACGTACCCCGTGGTGGGCGCCGAGGAGGCGCTGGAGCTGCTGAACACGGCACCCGGCGCCGGCGGGCGCGCGGAGATCGGCGGCTGTGCCACTCCCGTACCGCTGGAGGACGGTGACCGGCAGGAGCGGCAGGAGCCGTGCGTCACGGTGTCGCCCCTGCCCGCCAAGGACACGGTCGTGGTCGAGGGGGCGGTGTTCGGGCTGGCCGCGCACGCGGTGGACGGGCAGCAGGCGCTCGTGCCGTCCTGGCTGTTCGAGGTGCGGCCGACGGACGCGCAGGACGGCGGCACGGTGACGTATCCGGCGGTCGAGCCGGAATACCTCGCCCCGCGGGCGTCGTCCGGGGAATCGAGCACGGAACCGGCGAAGCCGGGGGACGGCGACCGGCCGACCTCGTCGCCGACTGCGCGCGAGGTGGCCGTCGAGGGCTACACCGCCGAGGGCGACGAGCTGACGGTGACCTTCACCGGCGGGGTGTGCGCCGACTACGAGGCGGCGGCGAGCGAGAGCGGCGGCCGGGTCACGGTCACCGTGACCGAGACGCCCTGGCCGGACAAGGTCTGCATCCTGATCGCCAAGCAGTACCAGCAGACGGTGCGGCTCGACGCGCCGCTGGGTGCCCGCGAGGTGGTGGACGCCGACGGTGAGCCGGTGCCGCTGCGCAAGGACGGCGCGCGGCTGCCCGCGCCGCCCTCGAAGGGGTGACGAAGGGCTGAAGGCCCGGAGGCGGCGGTCCCGTCCGGACGGGACCGCCGCCTCCGTGGTGCCGGCGCGCCGTGCCGCCCGGGAACGGGTCCCGAAGCGGAGTCGGGGACCGCTCAGCTGAAGGAGTCGCCGCAGGCGCAGGAGCCCGTGGCGTTCGGGTTGTCGATGGTGAAGCCCTGCTTCTCGATGGTGTCGACGAAGTCGATGGTGGCACCGCCCAGGTACGGGGCGCTCATCCGGTCGGTGACGACCTTGACGCCGTCGAAGTCCTTCTCCACGTCGCCGTCGAGGGAACGCTCGTCGAAGAAGAGCTGGTAGCGCAGGCCGGAGCAGCCGCCGGGCTGGACGGCGACGCGCAGGGCGAGGTCGTCACGGCCTTCCTGGTCGAGCAGCGCCTTGACCTTGGCCGCGGCGGCTTCGGTCACGATGATGCCGTCGGTGGCGGTGGTGGTCTCGTCCGATACGGACATCTACATCTCTCCCGGGTTGTACGGAGACTGCTTGCCGACGGTTGCAACCGACGGGGCCGCGGATTCATTCCGGGCCGGGAACGTGTTCTCTCGGCTCCGTCTTCATGCTCGCACACGCCCCGGCGAGCGGAAAACGGCCCGGACGGGGAATGCGCGGGCCGCCGCCGGGATTCACGTCACATGGACGCTATGGCCGTCGTCAAACCGACGCGAGCCGGTTATGATAGATAGTGTCAATTCGACGAAAAGTCGAACCGGTGTCCCGCTTGTCCCGCCGGTCCGGTCCTCACGGGCCCGGCCGACCGCAGAACAGAAAGGGTGCGTGTCGTGACCACCGCCCAGACCCAGGAGCTCGACGTACAGCCGACGCCCCTCGCCCTGTTGCTCCTCGGCCGGGAGGCCGACCCGAGGAGCGAGCGCGGTGTGGAGTGTCCCGGTGACCTCCCCTCACCGTCCGACCCTGACCTGGTGGAGCGCGCCCGCGCCGCCAAGGAGAAGCTCGGGGACAAGGTCTTCGTGCTCGGCCACCACTACCAGCGCGACGAGGTCATCCAGTTCGCCGACGTCACGGGCGACTCGTTCAAGCTGGCCAGGGACGCCGCCGCGCGCCCGCAGGCCGAGTACATCGTGTTCTGCGGTGTGCACTTCATGGCCGAGTCCGCGGACATCCTCACCGGCGACGACCAGAAGGTGGTCCTGCCGGATCTCGCGGCCGGCTGCTCCATGGCGGACATGGCCACCGCCGAGCAGGTCGCGGAGTGCTGGGACGTGCTGACCGAGGCCGGGATGTCCGACCGGGTCGTGCCCGTCTCGTACATGAACTCCTCCGCCGACATCAAGGCCTTCACCGGCAGGCACGGCGGCACCATCTGCACCTCCTCCAACGCGAAGCGCGCCCTCGACTGGGCCTTCGAGCAGGGCGAGCAGGTCCTCTTCCTCCCCGACCAGCACCTCGGCCGCAACACCGCGGTGCGGGACCTGGGGATGTCCCTGGAGGACTGCGTCGTCTACAACCCGCACAAGCCGAACGGCGGACTGACGGCGGACGAGCTGCGGGCCGCGAAGATGATCCTGTGGCGCGGCCACTGCTCGGTGCACGGCCGCTTCAGCCTGGACTCGGTCAACGACGTGCGCGAGCGCGTTCCGGGCGTCAACGTCCTGGTGCACCCCGAGTGCCGGCACGAGGTCGTGGCCGCGGCGGACCACGTCGGGTCGACCGAGTACATCATCAAGAAGCTGGAGGCCGCCCCGGCCGGTTCCAAGTGGGCGATCGGCACGGAGCTGAACCTGGTGCGCCGGCTGGCGAACCGTTTCGCTCCCGAGGGCAAGGAGATCGTCTTCCTGGACAGGACGGTCTGCTTCTGCTCCACGATGAACCGCATCGACCTCCCCCACCTGGTGTGGGCCCTGGAGTCGCTGGCGGAGGGCAACCCGGTCAACCGCATCGAGGTGGACAAGGAGACCGAGGAGTTCGCCAAGCTGGCCCTGGAGCGGATGCTCGCACTGCCGTGACGCGCGGTGCGGTGACGGCGACGGCCCGCCCGGAACCGGGGTTCCGGGCGGGCCGTCGCCGTTGTGCGGGGCGGGAACAGGTCAGACCTGCGCCGGCTCCGGGTCGCCCGCGGGTCCGGCGGACCCGCCGGATTCCCCGGACGTCTCCGACGTCTTCGGCTCCTCGTCCGCCGTGCCCCTCTTCAGCGCCTTCTTCTTCGCGCGCCGCTCCTTGCGGAGCTCCAGCATCGCGTAGAGCGTCGGCACCAGGAGCAGGGTCAGCACCGTCGACGTGATCAGACCGCCGATCACCACCACGGCCAGCGGCTGGGCGATGAAGCCGCCCTCGCCGGTGACGCCGAGCGCCATCGGGAGCAGGGCGAAGATCGTCGCCAGGGCCGTCATGAGGATCGGGCGCAGCCGGTGCCGGCCGCCCTCGATCACGGCCTCGACGACGCCGTGGCCCTGGGCGCGGTACTGGTTGATCAGGTCGATCAGCACGATCGCGTTGGTGACCACGATGCCGGTCAGCATCAGCATGCCGATCATCGCCGGGACGCCCATCGGGGTGCCCGTGACGATCAGCAGGCCGATCGCGCCCGTCGCCGCGAAGGGGATGGACACCAGCAGGATCAGCGGCTGGGCGAGCGACCGGAAGGTGCCGACGAGCAGCATGAAGATGATCGCGATCGCCGCGAGCATCGCCAGGCCCAGGTTGGCGAACGCCTCGTCCTGGTCCTCGGACACGCCGCCGATCTCGGCCGTCGCGCCCGCCGGGAGGGCGAGCGCGTCGATCTTCGTCTGGAGCTCGGCGCTGACCGCGCCGGTGTTGTCACCGGTCGGGCGGGCGGTGACGGTGGCGGAGCGCTGGCCGTCGATCCGGGTCATGGACACCGGGCCGTCCTTCAGCTCGACGGTGGCGATGTCGCCCAGCTCCACCGGGCCCAGGCGCAGCTTCTTCAGCTCGGCCAGGGTGGTGGCCGGTTCGGCCGAGCGGATGACGACGTCGCGCTCGGTGTCGTCGAGGACCGCCTTGGCCGCCGGGGTGCCCCGGACCGCCTGGGCGACGGCCGCGCCGAGCGTCCGGCTGTCGAACCCGGCCGCGGCGGCACGGGAGGTGGCCTCCACGGAGATCCGCGGAACGCTCTGCGACAGGTCGCTGGTGACGTCCGTGACGTCGTCCAGCGAGGCCACGGCCTCCTGTACCCGGTCGGCCGCCTTGCGCAGCACCTGCGCGTCGGCCGCCTTGACGACGACGCTCAGGTCCTGGCTGGCGAATCCGTCGCCGCCCGCGATGGTGGTGGTGCCGATGCCGTCGAGTCCGGCGAGGCCCTTCTCGAGGCGCTCCCGCACGTCCTCGGAGGACGCGGAGTCCTCCAGCATCACCTGGTAGCTGGCCTGGTTGGTGTCCGTGCCGCCGCCGAAGGCCGCCATGAAGCCGGACGAGCCGATGGTGACCTGGTGGTCCCTGACGCCCTCGGTGTCGCCGAGCAGCTTCTCGACCTTCCTGGCCTGCGCGTCGGTCGCCTCGAGGCTGGTGCCGGGCTCCAGCTCCTGACGGACCGTGAGGACCTGCTGCTCGCCCTGGTCGAAGAAGTTGGTCTTGAGCAGCGGGGTCATGCCGAACGTGCCGATCAGGACGACGACCGCGATGGCGATGCTGGCCGGCCTGCGCCGGGTGGCGAAGCGCAGGACGGAGACGTAGAACTTCTGGAGGCGGCTCTTCGCCTCCTTCTCCTCGGCCAGCCTGCGGGCCTCCTCGGCGTCCTCGGGGGTGCCCTTCGGGGGACGCAGGAACCAGTACGACAGGACGGGGACGACCGTCAGCGACACCAGCAGGGAG
The DNA here is from genome assembly GCF_000829695.1 of Streptomyces sp. NBRC 110035. GTDB lineage: Bacteria > Actinomycetota > Actinomycetes > Streptomycetales > Streptomycetaceae > Streptomyces. The sequence goes on from NZ_BBNN01000035.1 coordinate 12,664, forward strand.
GCGAGCAGCGCCGCCGTGACGGTGATGCTGAAGGAGCCGAACAGCTCGCCCACCATGCCGCCGACCAGGCCGATCGGCAGGAAGACGGCGACGGTGGTGAACGTCGCGGACGTCACCGCGCCGGCCACCTCGCGGACGGCGCCCAGGATCGCCTCACGGCGCTCCTCGCCGTAGCCGAGGTGCCGTTTGATGTTCTCCAGGACGACGATGGAGTCGTCCACGACCCGGCCGACCGCGATGGTCAGCGCGCCGAGGGTCAGCATGTTCAGCGACAGGTCGCGCGTCCACAGCACGATCAGCGCGAGCACGACGGACAGCGGGATGGACACCGCGGTGACGAGGGTCGAGCGGATCGAGGCGAGGAAGACCAGGATCACCAGGACCGCGAAGACCAGACCGAGGGTGCCCTCGGTGGTCAGGCCCTCGATGGCCTTGGCGACGGCCGGGCCCTGGTCGCTGACGACCGTGAGTTCGGCGCCCGAGCCGAGGGATTCGCGCAGGTCGGGCAGCTTCTCCTCGACGGCGTCCGAGATCGCGACGGCGCTGCCGTCGTGGTCCATGGTGACGACCACGGCGAGGCTGGGCTCGCCGTTGGTGCGGGTGAGGGAGTCGGCCCTGGCCTCCTGCTGCTCGACCTCGGCCACGGAGCCGAGGCGGACCGGCTTGCCCTCACCGGGCTGTCCGGTGACCATCAGGTCCTCGATCTGCTCGAGCGAGGTGTAGCCGCCGCCGACCTGGACGGTGCGGTTGGCGCCGTCCTCGTCGAAGGAACCGGCCGGGACGGTCGCGCCGCCCGCCTGGAGGGCCTGGGCGAGCGCCTGCGCCGTGAGACCGGCGTCGGCGAGCTCGGCGTCGTCGGGGGTGACGGTGACCTGGAGGTCCCGGACGCCGTCCACGGTGACCTGGCCGACGCCGTCGATGCCCTCGAGTTCGGTGACCACGGTCCGGTCGAGCCGGTCGGCGAGGGCCTGCTGGTCCTCGTCGGAGGTGACGGCGAGGACCACGGTCGGGATGTCGTCGGTGCTGCCGGCGACGACCTGCGGGTCCACGTCGTCGGGAAGCAGGACGCGGGCCCGGTTGACGGCCTGCTGGACGTCGGCGACGAGCTGTTCGGTCTCGTTGCCGAAGTCGAAGGACGCCATGATCACGGCGTTGCCCTCGCTGGCCGTCGAGGTGACACCGGAGATGCCGTCGACGGCCTCCAGGTTGTTCTCGATGGGCTCGACGACCTGCTTCTCCACCACGTCCGGGGACGCACCCTGGTAGGGGGCGATCACGGAGACCATGGGCAGTTCGATGGTGGGCAGCAGCTGCTGCTTGAGCTGAGGTATCGCGATCGCCCCGAACACGAGCGCGACGATCGACATGAGACCGATCAGCGCGCGTTGCGCGAGGCTGAATCTGGCCAGCCAGGACATGGGTTACGGATCTCTCTTCTGTGGGCGTCTGTGAGCGGTCGGAAGTGCGGTCACCGGCACCGTCCGACGCACGGGCACGGGCGGGGCACGGCCGGGCCGAGCCGGGTGCGCGCTCTACACAGTGGCGCATCGGCGGGGTCGATCCGTAGGCCCGAGGTCCCGTTCCTCCGGGCGCCGAGTACTCCCGCCGCAGTACACGCGGTCGCGTTCAGTCCGTCCTCGGGCGGACCAGGCCGGACTCGTAGGCGGTCACGACCAGTTGGGCCCGGTCGCGGGCGCCGAGCTTGGACATGGCCCGGTTGACGTGTGTCTTGACGGTCAGCGGGCTGACCTCCAGGCGTTGGGCGATCTCGTCGTTGGAGTGGCCGCCGGCGACCTGGACCAGCACTTCGCGTTCCCGCACGGTCAGTGAGTCGAGCCGCTGCGCGCGGGCCGGGTCGCGGCCGGCGCCGTCGGCCGTGCCCTCCTGGGCGAGGAAACGGGCGATCAGGCCCTTGGTGGCGGCCGGGGACAGCAGCGCCTCGCCCTCGGCGGCGATCCGGATGGCGTTCAGCAGTTCGCCGGGTTCGGAGCCCTTGCCGAGGAAGCCGGAGGCGCCGGCCTGCAGCGACTGCACCACGTAGTCGTCGACCTCGAAGGTCGTCAGGATCACCACGCGGACCCCGTCGAGTTCGGGGTCCGCGCTGATCAGGCGGGTGGCCGCGAGGCCGTCGGTGCCGGGCATCCGGATGTCCATCAGGACGATGTCCGCGCGCTGTTCGCGGGCCAGGCGGACCGCCTCGGCGCCGTCGGAGGCCTCGCCCACCACCTCCATGTCCGGCTCGGAGTCGACGAGCACGCGGAAGGCGCTGCGCAGCAGGGCCTGGTCGTCGGCGAGCAGGACGCGGATGGTCACGGGTTCCCCCAGGAGTGCTGGTCACGGGCAGCCGTCCCACGCTGCGGACGGGTCACGAACCGCCCCGGGCCGCGGACGTGCGGGTCTCGACGGGCAGGATCGCATGGACGCGGAAGCCTCCGCCGTAGCGGGGGCCGGTGGTGAGGGTGCCGCGCAGGGCGGTGACGCGTTCCCGCATCCCGAGCAGGCCGTGGCCGCCGCCGTCGCCGTTGGGGGCGGAGGTGGCGGAGACGGAGGCGGAGGCGTCGGGGTGAACCGCGCCGGTGCCGTCGTCGAGGACGGTGACCTCGAGGTGGGGACCCACCCGGACGACGCTGACCTCCGCCTTCGCCTCGGTGCCGGCGTGTTTCTGGACGTTGGTGAGAGCCTCCTGGACGACCCGGTAGGCGGCCAGGTCGACGGCGGCGGGCAGCGCGGGGACGTGGTCCGGGCGCTGGTCCTCGCGGGCGACCAGGACGCGCAGGCCGGCGCTGCGGAAGGTGCCGGCGAGTTCGTCGAGGCGGTCGAGGCCGGGGGCGGGCTCGGTGGGGGCCTCGGGGTCGCCGGACTGGCGCAGCAGGCCGACGGTGGCGCGCAGTTCGCCGAGCGCCGAACGGCTGGCCTCGCGTACGTGGGCGAGGGCCTCCTTGGCCTGGTCGGGCCGCTTGTCCATGACATGGGCGGCGACCCCGGCCTGGACGTTGACCAGCGCGATGTGGTGGGCGACGACGTCGTGCAGGTCGCGGGCGATGCGCAGGCGCTCCTCGGCGACGCGGCGGCGGGCCTCCTCCTCCCGGGTGCGTTCGGCCCGCTCGGCACGTTCCCTGATGGCCCGGACGAAGGCGCGACGGCTGCGGACGGCGTCCCCGGCGGTGGCGCCGATCCCGGTCCAGGCGAAGATCCCCAGGTTCTCCTGGGCGTACCAGGGCAGCGGGCCGGCGATCATGGCGGCACCGGTGAGGACGCTCATGGTGAGCAGGCCGGCCCGCCAGGTGGTGGGGCGGTCGGTGGTGGAGGCGACGGTGTAGAGCGCGACGACCACGCACATCGCGACCGGGGCGCGGGGGTCGCCGGTGACGGACTCCACCAGGGAGGCGCCGCCGGTGAAGCCGAGGACCGCGCGGGGCGCGCGGCGCCGGAAGGGGAGCGCGGCGCCGGCGAACACCATCAGGACCAGGCTGAGCAGGTCCGGGGCGCGCAGCGTCCAGGTGACGCCGTCAGGGCCGTGCGGGTCGACGAGGGAGCCGGCCAGCATGCACGTCAGGACGCCCGCGGCCAGGGCCGTGTCCAGAGCGAAGGGGTGCGCGCGCAGTCGGCGCCGGGCCCGCTGGAAGGTGCTCACAGCCGTTCACCGTACGGCGTCGCGGAGGCGCACGGGGAACGTACGGATGCGGGCGGCCGGGCGGGCCGGGGTGTCATGTGCCGGGGATCAGGCCGTCGCCGTCGTCGCCGAGCAGCTCCCGGACCTCCTCGATGGTCGCGTCCGGGGAGGGGAGGATGAGGTCGGAGGGTTCCAGCGCGTCGTCCGGCAGCGGCTCGCCGAGCTCGTGGACCCTGTTCAGCAGGGCGGTGAGGGTGCGGCGGAAGCCGGGGCCGTCGCCGTTGTCCATCTCGACGAGGAGTTCCTCGTCGAGTTTGTCCAGCTCGGCGAGGTGGCTCTCGGCCAGAGCCACCTGCCCCTCCCCCATGATCCGTACGATCATGTCGGCCTCCTGGGCACCCGCGCGGGGGCCTCACTCGTCATCGGCACGGGTCGGTGTCCCGTGCGGCGGTCACTGCTTGTCGAACCTCGGGGTGTCCTGCGGCTGCTGCGACCGGGACTGCTCGCTGCCGCCCTCGATGGCCTGCTTCTCCGTGGAGGAGCCGCCGGCCAGCTCGGCCTTCATGCGCTGCAGTTCCAGCTCCACATCCGTACCGCCGGAGAGCCGGTCCAGCTCGGCCTGGATGTCGTCCTTGCGCATGCCGGACTGGTCGTCGAGGGCACCGGAGGCGAGCAGCTCGTCGATGGCGCCGGCCCGCGCCTGGAGCTGGGCGGTCTTGTCCTCGGCCCGCTGGATCGCCAGCCCGACATCGCCCATCTCCTCGGAGATGCCGGAGAAGGCCTCGCCGATCCGGGTCTGCGCCTGGGCCGCCGTGTACGTGGCCTTGATGGTCTCCTTCTTCGTACGGAAGGCGTCGACCTTGGCCTGGAGCCGCTGGGCCGCGAGGGTGAGCTTCTCCTCCTCGCCCTGGAGCGTCGCGTGCTGCGTCTCCAGGTCCGTCACCTGCTGCTGGAGGGCGGCGCGGCGGGAGAGGGCCTCGCGGGCGAGGTCCTCCCGGCCCAGCGCCAGCGCCTTGCGGCCCTGGTCCTCCAGCTTGGAGGACTGGGACTGCAGCTGGTTGAGCTGGAGCTCCAGGCGCTTGCGGCTGGTCGCCACGTCGGCGACACCCCGGCGGACCTTCTGGAGCAGCTCCAGCTGTTTCTGGTACGAGTAATCGAGGGTCTCGCGCGGATCCTCGGCCCGGTCCAGGGCCTTGTTCGCCTTCGCGCGGAAGATCATCCCCATACGCTTCATGACACCGCTCATGGGCTTCGCGCGCCCCCTTCTGACGGACTCCGGCTCACACTTCTGCGACAGAACCCACAGTACGGGCCCTGCATCCATTACCGCACTGTCCGGGGGCGGATGTGCTCATCCCCAAGGACGACTGCGTCTCCTCCCGATCCGGCGCAGGGAGTAGGTGATCCCCGGGTGCCGGCGGACAACGCACCCACGTCGCACACAACGCCCCTTCTGTACTTCTGCAGACGCGTGGTGTTGCCGGATCGTTCCCCCCGGGACTGGGACCCTGCCCCGTACACCCCGTACCCTTGGGTTTTGTGTTCCGTAGCCGTGCCAAGGAAGAGAAGGCCCACGCCGACAAGGCGACGGTGACCGACTCCACTCAGACCCGCCACCCGGAGGCCCCGAAGGGCCGCCCCACGCCCAAGCGCAGCCAGGCCCAGACCCAGCGGCGCAGCGTGGCCAATACGTCGATGACGCGCAAGGAGGCCGCCAAGCGGCAGCGTGACGAGCGCCGGGCCGCGATGGAGCGCCAGCGCCAGGCGCTGGCCAGCGGCGACGAGCGCTACCTGCCCGCCCGTGACAAGGGGCCGGTGCGCCGGTTCGCGCGCGACTACGTCGACTCGCGGTTCAACATCGCGGAGTACTTCCTGCCGATGGCGGTGGTCATCCTGGTGCTGAGCATGATCCAGGTGCCCCAGCTGCAGAACGTGGCGCTGCTGCTGTGGCTCGTCGTGATCGTGATGATCGTGCTCGACTCCCTCGTGACCGGCTTCCGGCTGAAGAAGCGGCTGGCCGAGCGCTTCCCCGACGACAAGCGCCGCGGCGCCGTCGCCTACGCGCTGATGCGCTCGCTGCAGATGCGCCGGCTGCGCCTGCCCAAGCCCCAGGTCAAGCGCGGGGAACGGCCCTGAGCACCACGCCGTTCGCCGAGGGCGCGGCACCCGCCGCGGTGCCCGCGCAGGCCCCGCCCTCCGCTCCGGGGGTGAACGGGGCGGCCGGGCCGCCCGGGAGTCTGCGGGAGGTCGTGCAGCAGGAGCTGGTGGCCCGGCAGCTCGACGAACAGATAGTGGGGCGGTTTCCGGTCGGGCGGCGGCTGCGCGTGCTGGATGTCGGCACGGGCCGGGGCACGCAGTCGCTGCGCCTGGCGCGGGCGGGCCACCAGGTGACCGGTCTGGAGCGGGACGCGCAGCTGATCGCCGCCGCGCGCGCGGTGCTCGCCGGGGAGCCCGAGGGCATCCGCGAGCGGGTGCGGATCATCGAGGGCGACGGCCGGGACACCGGGGTGCACTTCCTGCCGGGCAGCTTCGACGTGGTGCTCTGCCACGGCGTGCTCATGTACGTGGCGGAGCCGGACCCGCTGGTGGCGGGGCTGGCCCGGATGCTCGCTCCCGGCGGCCTGCTGTCGCTCCTGGTGCGCAACGGCGACGCGCCGGCGATGCGGTCCGGTCTGCGCGGCGACTGGGCCGGGGCGCTGACCGCGTTCGACTCGGCGTGCCACCTGGACGGCTCGGGGCTCGAGGTGCGGGCCGACCGGCTGACGGACCTGACGGCGACCCTCGCGGGGCTCGGTGCGCCGCTGCACACCTGGTACGGGGTCCGGGTCTTCACGGACACGGCGGTGGACGGAGCGCGGGTCGCGCACACCGCCGGCCGTCCCGACGACCTGGCGGCGCTCCTCGCGGTCGAGGAGCGGGCCGGCCGGACGGACCCCTACCGCGGGGTGGCGTCGCTGCTCCACCTGTGCGGCGTACGGGGCTGAGCGGCCGGGTGACGGGCGAGGGCCGGAGCCCTCGCCCGGGTTCCCACGCCCGTGGGTTCACGCCTCTTCCGCGTGCAGGCTCATCGGCCCGTAGATCTCCGTGGTGTCCTCCAGCAGCCGCACCTGGTCGGCGCCGCCCTCCACCAGGGCCTTCCAGTTCTCCCCGATCCAGGACTCGGCGTCCCCCTGCGTGGTGAAGTCCTCCGGGGTCACCGCGGGCTCGACCTGCGTCCCGTCGGCCTTCTCGAACCGCCACGTCCATGCCGCCATGTACGCCTCCGTGGGTATGAGCACCTGCACGACAGGAGCCGGATCATGGTCCGGCTCCTGGAGCAGAGCCTAGAGCCTGTCCGGCGGATGATTCGGTGGATCATCGGTGACAGTGCCCGGTCGGGCGCGCAGGAGGCGTGGGGAGGGGCGAAAATCGGGTCCGTGGAACTCACTCTGCTCGGCACCGGTGCCCCCGCGGGCCTGCCCCGCCCCGACTGTCCCTGCGCCGCCTGCGCGTTGGCCGCCGGACCGTACGCGCGCGCGGCGACCTCGCTGCTCGTGGACGGCTCGCTGCTGCTGGACCTGATGCCGGGCGTGGCGTTCGCCGCCGCCCGCGCGGGGCGTTCGCTGGGCGGTGTGCGCCAGGTGCTGCTCTCCCATCCGCACGACGGCCCCGCGGTCGAGGTGCCGGCCGGGCTGCCGCAGCCCGGCCGGGTGCCGGACGGGCGGGAGCTGGCGCTGCTGACGGGCCATCGGGTGCGCGCGACGGCGCTGGACGCGCCGGGCACCGGGTACGCGGTGACCGGTCCGGACGGGCAACGGCTGCTGTACCTGCCGCCGGGCACGGCGCCGGCCGGCCTGGAGGAGCCGGCCGAACCGTACGCCATGGTGCTGCTGGACGTCGTGGGGCGTCCGGACGCGCTGGCACGGCTGCGGGCGGTGGGCGCGGTGGGCGCGACGACGGACGTGATCGCCGTACACCTCGACCACGACGTGCCGCCGGGTGCGGAGGAGCGGCGCCGGCTCGCGGCGGCCGGGGCGCGCGCCGTGCCGGACGGGACCACGCTGGAGGTGGGTGCCTACGAGGACGTGCCCGACCTGCCGCGCCGGACGCTGGTCCTGGGCGGGGCGCGGTCCGGCAAGTCGGTGGAGGCCGAGCGCCGGCTGGAGTCCCTGCCCCGGGTGCTGTACGTGGCGACCGGCGGGTCCCGCAACGGGGACACCGAGTGGGCGGCCCGGGTGTCGGCGCACCAGGAGCGGCGGCCGGGGTCGTGGCGGACCGTGGAGACCTGCGATCTGGTGCCGCTGCTGGGGGTCGACGGTCCGCCGCTGCTGGTGGACTGCCTGTCGCTGTGGCTGACGGACGCCATGGACTCCGTGGGGGCGTGGGACGACGCCCAGTGGGCCGACGGCGGGGAACGGGCGCTCAGGGAGCGGGTGCGTGAGCTGACGGACGCGGTGCGCGCGACCCGGCGGACCGTGGTCGCCGTGTCCAACGAGGTGGGCTCGGGCATCGTCCCCGCCACCGCGTCCGGCCGCCGGTACCGGGACGAACTCGGGCGGCTGAACGCGGCGTTCGCGCAGGAGTGCGAGCAGGTACTACTGGCGGTGGCAGGCCAGACACTGGTGCTCCGGGAGTGAACCACGACGGCCGGAGCCTGAAGAAGGCCGGGAGCGGGGTCAGTTCGGCGGCTTCGCCGGCTTGCGCGCGACGATCCGGTACGCGTTGGCGAACGGGGTGTGCCGCAGGACGGGCGCCAGTGCCAGGTCCGCCAGCGCCGCGACGGCGACCAGCGGGGCACCGGCGCGCAGCAGTACGGCGCGTGTGTGCTGCTGGAACGGGGTCGGCGGGATCGCGCGCCAGGGGGCGTCCGGGGCGGGCAGGGCGTGGGAGAGGGCCAGCGCGGCGGCGCCGGCCAGGTCGTACGGAACGTACACGGGACGGTGCTTGGCGCCGGCTCCGGTGGGTCCGGACCCGGACCCACCGGAGCCGGTGGTGACGATCGTGCAGCCGAGCGACTCCAGTTCGGCCCGGAGGTTGCGCGGTGGCAGCAGATGCAGCCGCCGGGGCTGGTCGTAGGACAGCCACCGGCTGCCGAACAGGGCGGCGAACGCACTGCCGGGGTCCAGGGTCTCGATGAGCAGAAGGCCGCCGGGGCGCAGGGCGTCCAGGGCGGCGTGGAGTTCGGCCCGCGGGTCGGTGGTGTGTTCGAGGTGGTGCAGCAGGCTGACGACGTCGTAGCGGGCCTCCACCCGGGCCCGCACCTTCGGGTCCGTCAGCGCGCCGATGTGGGCCTCCTCGACACGGCCGAGGACGCGGGCGCGTTCGACGCGCGCGGTGAGGTCGGTGCCGTCGAAGGCGGTGTACGGGAAGAACTCCCGTGCGGTGTCCGGGAAACGGGCGTGTCCGGTGCCGACGTCCAGCCAGCTCTCCGGTTCACCGAAGCGCAGCATCGCGCGGGCCGTGGCCCGGCGGCGGCGCGGGGCGTCGCGCAGCGCGAGGACGGCGTCGGTGACGGTGTCCCGGGGCGCCCCGCGCAGCGCCCGCCGGTGGAAGGCCAGCCCCTCGGCGGTGAGGCGGGGGTTCTGGAAGGTGTGCCCGCAGTCCCGGCACGCGTCGACGGTGAACCGGCCCGGCCGGTGCCGCCGCAGGTCGCCGGTGCGCAGCCGGTTGCGCAGCCGCGCCGAGCCGCACCAGGGGCAGTCCGCGCGGCGCGCCTCGTGCACCCGTACGGAGGCGGCCTGCTGTGCGGGAACGACCGGGGCGACGGGCGGCGGGGCGGCGGGTGCGTCGGGGGCGTCGGGCACGGACATGGGCGGCTCCGGGTGAGTGGGGCGGGCGGGGAGGGGCGCGGGCCGGCGGGCGAGGAGAGGTGCGGGCGGGAAGGGTTCGAAGGTCCGGGTGATGACATTCCCTTGCAAAACGTTACGGATCGGATGGCGATCCCGGGCGCAATGACGCCGGGGTGGCGTCGTCCGTCGGGCGGGATGCCGGCGACGCGGCCCGGGTGATGCCGACGACGGGCCCCAGGGCTCCGGCGTGTTCGATCCGGGCCGGTACTGTTCGGCGAATGAGCGCGCTGAATCTCGACGACTTCACCGATCTGATCGAGCGTCCGGACGGCGGGGTACGCCGTGACGCGGAGGCTCGCCGCGAGCGCCAGATCGTGCCGCCCGGGGCGCTGGGCCGTCTCGACGAGCTGGGTGAGTGGCTGGCCGCCGCGCAGTCCGCGGTGCCGGTGCGGCCGGTCGAACGGCCGCGGGTCGTCCTCTTCGCCGGAGATCACGGGGTCGCCCGGCTGGGGGTCTCGGCGCGGCCCGCGGGCAGCGCCGGGGACCTGGTGCGCGAGGTGCTGGAGGGCGGCCGCCCGGTGTCCGTGCTGGCCCGGCGGCTCGGGGTGCCGGTGCGGGTGGTCGACATGGCCCTGGACTGCGAACCGGACGCCCTGCCCGAGGACGTCGTACGGCACCGGGTGCGGCGCGGCAGCGGACGGATCGACGTCGAGGACGCGCTGACGCCGGAGGAGGCCGAGGCGGCGTTCCGGGCCGGGGTCGCGGTGGCCGACGAGGAGGCCGACTCCGGTACGGATCTGGTGGTGCTCGGCGATGTGAGCGTGGGCGGCACCACGGCGGCGGGTGTGCTGGTGGGCGCGCTGTGCGGGACGGACGCGTCCGTGGTCACCGGGCGCGGTGGCGTGGCGATCGACGACCTGGCCTGGATGCGCAAGTGCGCGGCGATCCGTGACGCGCTGCGGCGGGCCCGGCCGGTGCTCGGCGACCAGCTGCGGCTGCTGGCGACGGTGGGCGGGGCCGACCTCACCGCGATGACGGGCTTCCTGCTGCAGGCCGCGGTACGGAAGATGCCGGTCGTGCTCGACGGGGTCGTGACGGCGTCGTGCGCGCTGGTGGCCCAGCGGATCGCGTTCCGGGCGCCGGACTGGTGGCTGGCCTCGCACGACAGCGGTGAGCCGGGCCAGGCGAAGGCGCTGGACCGGATGGCGCTGGAGCCTCTCCTCGCCCACGGCGTCACCGTGGGCGAGGCCACGGGCGGCCTCCTGGCCCTCCCCCTGGTCCAGGCGGCGGCCGCCCTGGCCGCGGAACTCCCGGAGCACCCCGAGGAGTCGAAGGCCTCAGGGACCCCGGACGCCTCGGCGCCCTCTGACCGTCCGGCCGAAGCGGACCGACCGGCCGAAGCGGACCGGCCCGGGCAGCCGGAGACCTCGGGAACGCCGGAGACCTCACAGCCGTCGGCGGCCGACGGGCAGCCGACGACCGACGGGCAGCCGGAGCCGGCCCCGACGCCGAAGCCCGAGTAGCCCCCCGCACCCGAGCGATCATCCGGAGCAACACCCCGCCGCGTCACCCGCGTCCCACGAGGCGGGGCGCGAGCCCGACCCCGCACCGGACGCGGCGAGCCGACCGCCGGGGCGGCGGGAGCCCTTCCGCCGGGCGCTCGCCGGCCCCGGCAGCAACCCGGCGGCAGCCCCGGCACCGCGGACGCCGCGCCGGTAACGGGGGCGCAGCCGGCTTCGCCCCGGGGGCACGTCCCGGGCAGCGCGCACCCGCACCGGCCGGAGCGCCGTGCCGGGAGCAAGCCCCCGTCCCGTCAGCCGCGTTCGAGTGGTGGGGGCGGGTCCGGGTCGGGTGTGCCGCCGATCCAGTCCTGGAGGGCGCGGCGGGGCCCCGACCAGCGGAGGTCGTGGTGGTAGGCGCGGAGGACGGCCCGGGCGCGGGCGCGATGCCTGTGCCGGTAGAAGCGTCTCGCCCAGGGCGAGCCGGGGCGGGCCAGACGCAGCGCGCCGACCACGGCGACGAGGGGCACGATCACGCCGAACACGGCCATCCGCGTCTTGCCCTTGCTCAGGGCGATGAGTGAGAAGAGGAAGTTGACCGCGACGTTCAGGGCGACGCCCGCGCGGTTCTGGAGCTCGTCCTCGCTCAGGTCGTCGACGCCGAACGGCGAGAACCCGGACAGCACCAGCCCGACCATCGCGGCGGTGAGGACGACCACCTCCACGCTCTGCCGGCCCGCCTCGGTCCAGTAGACGTCGTCGAGGTGCAGGATCATCGCGAACTCGTCCAGGACGAGACCGGCGCCGACGCCGAAGACGACCGCGCTGAGCGCGGACCCGAAGCCGTGCCGGCCGCCCGCCACCGCGCCGAAGCCGCCGGCGACGGTGAGGATCACGCCGGGCACGACGTGGTGGATGTGCAGGCCACCCGCCTTCACGTTGCCGAAGGGGCCCTTGCCGGCCCGGATCCGCCGGGTGACGGCCCGGGTGATCACGAAGGTGAGGACGAAGGCGGTGAGGGCGAGGAGCAGCGGCAGCTTCCCCGGCTCGATGATGTTCCGCTCCAACCAATGTCCCATAAGCGCACTTTATCCACGGCTGCCCGGGGCGCCCTGTCGGCCACCGGGTACCCTGCGCCGGTGTCCGCACCTTTCCCGGCCTCGCTGTCCGACGGTCTCCGCTTCGCCTTCGGCACCCTGACCGTGCTCCCGGTCCGGGTGACCCGATGGGACCGCCCGGCCGCGCGCGGCGGCATGCTGTGCGCCCCGCTCGCCGGACTGGTGGTGGGCCCCGCGGCGGCCGCCGCGGGACTCCTGCTGCTGCTTCTCGGCGCGGGCGCGCCCCTCGCCGCCGTCGCCACCGTCGCCGTACCCGCCGTGCTCACGCGAGGGCTGCATCTCGACGGGCTGGCCGACGTCGCGGACGGGCTCGGCAGCGGCAAGCCGGCCGAGGACGCGCTGCGGATCATGAAGCAGTCGGACATCGGCCCGTTCGGCGTACTCACCCTCGTCCTCGTGCTGCTGGCCCAGGTGGCCGCACTGACCCGGGCGTACGACGGCTCCTGGACCCGGGGTGCGCTCGCCGCCGTGGTCGCGGCGGTCACGGCCCGACTCGCCCTCACCCTCGCCGCCCGGACCGGGGTGCCGCCCGCCCGTCCGGAAGGGCTGGGCGCCGCGGTCGCCGGGGTGGTGCCGCGGCCGGGGGCGGCGGCCGTCGCGCTCGCGGTGGCCGGCGCGGCGGCGGCCGGGGGCGCCCTCCTCGGCGCGGACGGCGCCGTCCGCGGCGTCCTCGCAGTACTCCTGGCGGCCGCGGCCGCGGAACTCCTCCTGCGGCACTGCGTACGCCGCTTCGGCGGGGTAACCGGCGATGTGTTCGGTGCGCTGACGGAGACCGCGGCGACGACCGCCCTCGTCGTCGCGGCGCTGGCCTGAGCGGCCCCCGCCGGACACCCGGCGCGCCCGGCACCGGCCTCAGCAGGCCTGCCTCCAGACCCCCAGTTCGTACTTCTTCAGCAGGGAACTCAGCTTCAGCCGCCGGGAGTCGGCGCAGAAGCGGTCGGTGGGCAGTTCGTACTCGGCGTGGAAGACGGCCTTGCCGGCCTCGACGAACGGGGTGAGCCGCGCGCACTCGCCGTACTGGGCGCACTGCTCGTTGACCGCGAAGTCGTAGTCGCCGACCAGCTGCGGGATCTGGTCCAGGTCGTTCTTCAGGCCGACGGCCAGGCCGCGTTCGTGGGCGAGCCGGGCGATCAGGCGGTTGTAGCGGAGCTGGTGGGCTGCGGTGAGCGGGAACCCGGTGCGGTTGCGGTAACCGTCCATGTTGTCCGGCTCCACCGCGTCGAAGCCCTTGTCGCGGCACATGTCGAACCGCTCGGCCATGATCGGTTCCAGGACGTCGGTACGCCGGATGTCGAGCCAGCGCTCGCCCTCCCAGCCGTTGCCGCGGCCGATCACCTCGTCGGGGAAGTCCCCGGCGTCGGGGCGGAAGTCCTCCCAGGCCCCCGTGGACAGGTAGCAGATGACCTTCCGGCCGTCGCGGTGCAGCCGCGCGACCGTGTCCCCGGAGTGGTCGAACCCGTCGATGTCGTAGACCGGCACGTCGACCGAGGTGTCGAGGCGCCCGCTGAGCTGCCACTGCCAGTCGGTACCGGGACGCGGCTGCCAGCGCGGACCGGGGTCCCCGGTCCGCCCGGAGCCCCCGCCGGAGCCGGCGGGGGCTCCGGAGCCGGTGCAGCCCGCGAGCAGCAGCGCGCACAGAGCGAGAGCGAGGGTGAGAGCGAAGGGCGTGCCGAGCGGTCCTGCGTGTCGTCTCATGGGTCTCGTCTCAGAGGTCGTGTCACGGGGCTGCGTCTCGGGGTGTTCCGCCGTCGCCGCCGTCCGGCGGTCCGCGGCCGGGTCCCGGAGACGGCCGGCACATCACCGATCGATAAAGACCCGCGTGAGGGAGTGGACACGCAGACGCGCGTAGTCTCGTCCGGAGTGTCGCCGTACCGGGGAAGGCCCCGCCGAGACCGTACCGTCAGGTCGCCGTTAGGGTCGGCGCCGGGTTCGGTCGACCCACACCTTTCGGCCACAGCAACTTCACATCGGAAGCGAGAAATCACCACCGTGACTGCTCTCACTCTCAGCACCGCCGCGTTGCCCGGCCTGCGGGCCGACGCGATCGTGATCGGTGTCGCCAAGGGCACTGCGTCCGCGGCCGGTGGCCCGGTCGTCGTACCGGGCGCCGAAGCCGTGGACAAGGCCTACGACGGCAGGCTCGCCGGCGTCCTGGAGACCCTCGGCGCGTCCGGCGCCGAGGGTGAGGTGACGAAGCTCCCCGCGCCGACCGGCTTCAAGACGCCGCTCGTGGTCGCGGTGGGCCTGGGCACCCGGCCCGAGAAGGACGCCGCCCCCGACACCGAGGCACTGCGCCGGGCGGCCGGCGTGGCCGCCCGCGCCCTGTCCGGCTCCAAGAAGGCCGTCTTCGCCCTCCCGATGACGGACGCCGCCGACGCCGGCGCGGTCGCCGAGGGCGCGCTGCTCGGCGCGTACTCCTTCGACGCCTACAAGAACACCGCCGACAACGGCGGCAAGGGCAGGAAGAAGGCCCGCAAGGCGCCGCTCGCCGAGGTCGTGCTGGCCGGCGTGCCGTCCCGCGACAAGGCCTTCAAGGCGGCCGTCGCACGTGCCACCACGGTGGCCGAGGAACTCAACCGGGCCCGTGACCTGGTCAACACCCCGCCCAACGACCTCGACCCCGAGGCCTTCGCCGCCGTCGCCCAGGCCGCGGCCAAGGAGCACGGCATCAAGGTGCAGGTGCTCGACGAGAAGGCGCTGGCCAAGGGCGGCCACGGCGGCATCCTCGGGGTGGGCGCCGGCTCGGCGTCGGGTCCGCGGCTGGTGAAGCTGTCGTACACCTCCGCGAAGGCGAAGAAGCACCTCGCCTTCGTCGGCAAGGGCATCACGTACGACTCGGGCGGCATCTCGCTGAAGCCGGCCGGGCACAACGAGACGATGAAGTGCGACATGAGCGGTGCCGCCGCCGTGTTCGCGGCGGTCGTCGCCGCCGCCCGCCTCGGCCTCGCGGTCAACGTCACCGGCTGGCTGGCGCTGGCCGAGAACATGCCGTCGGGTTCCGCCACCCGCCCGGGTGACGTGCTGCGCATGTACAGCGGCAAGACGGTCGAGGTGCTCAACACCGACGCCGAGGGCCGTCTGGTCCTCGCGGACGCGCTGTGGGCCGCCTCGGAGGACGAGCCGGACGCGATCGTGGACGTGGCGACGCTGACCGGTGCGATGGTCCTGGCACTGGGCAACCGCACCTTCGGCATCATGGCGAACGACGACACCTTCCGCGCCGCGGTGCTGGAGGCCGCCGAGGAGGTCGGCGAGCCCGCCTGGCCGATGCCGCTGCCGGAGCACCTGCGCAAGGGGATGGATTCGGCCACCGCCGACATCGCGAACATGGGCGAGCGGATGGGCGGCGGGCTCGTCGCCGGTCTCTTCCTGCGCGAGTTCGTCGGCGAGGGCATCACCTGGGCCCACCTCGACATCGCGGGGCCGGCCTTCAACGAGGGCGGCCCCTTCGGGTACACGCCCAAGGGCGGTACGGGCTCGGCGGTACGGACGCTGGTCCGCCTCGCGGAGCAGACGGCGGCCGGCGAACTGGGCTGAGCCGGCGCTCCGTCGCCGGTCCGGTCGCCGGCGGGCCCCGTGCCCGCGCGGACGCTCTGGGCGGACCGGCCGGCATCGGCCGGCCCCGAGGACACGACGGGGACGTCCGTCCCGGCGGCACGCCGCCCGGGCGGCGTTCCGGTGGGACGAGCGCGCCCCTCGTGGCCCGTCACGGAACGCGCAGGCAGCGTCCCGAGCGGGACGGGGCCCCGCCGTCACGCGCGGGTCCCCCGGACCGGCGCCCGGGCCGGCCCCTCCAGGCCGGCCCGGGCGCTTCGGGGCGTGTCGTGCCGGGCCTCGCACGTGCTCACCACACCTGCGGCGGGCGGACGTTCGAACGTGGGACGTCTCACACCGCCGCCCCGCGTCTCGTTCCGCGTCGACAAGTGCGAGGATAGGGCTCGGCAGGACAGGGCCCCACCGAAGGGCCGAAGGCAAAAGAGCGGCCGGACACCAGCCGCCGACCGGTCACTGGAGACCGGCGTGGCGCACATGCATGGAGGACGTGACGTGGCGAACGACGCCAGCACTGTTTTCGACCTAGTGATCCTCGGCGGTGGCAGCGGTGGTTATGCCGCGGCCCTGCGCGGGGCGCAGCTGGGCCTGGACGTCGCCCTGATCGAGAAGGACAAGGTCGGCGGTACCTGCCTGCACAACGGGTGCATTCCCACCAAGGCCCTGCTGCACGCGGGCGAGATCGCCGACCAGGCCCGCGGGAGCGAGCAGTTCGGTGTGAAGGCCACCTTCGAGGGCATCGACATGGCGGCCGTCAACAAGTACAAGGACGACGTGATCTCGGGCCTGTACAAGGGCCTGCAGGGTCTCATCGCCTCCCGCAAGGTGACCTACATCGAGGGTGAGGGCCGGCTCTCCTCGCCGACCTCCGTCGACGTGAACGGTCAGCGGGTCCAGGGCCGCCACGTCCTGCTGGCGACCGGCTCCGTGCCGAAGTCGCTGCCGGGCCTGGAGATCGACGGCAACCGGATCATCTCCTCCGACCACGCCCTCGTCCTGGACCGTGTGCCGAAGTCCGCGATCGTGCTGGGCGGCGGCGTCATCGGCGTCGAGTTCGCCTCCGCGTGGAAGTCCTTCGGCACCGACGTGACCATCGTCGAGGGCCTCAAGCACCTCGTCCCGGTCGAGGACGAGAACAGCTCGAAGCTGCTGGAGCGGGCGTTCCGCAAGCGGGGCATCAAGTTCAACCTGGGCACCTTCTTCGAGAAGGCCGAGTACACCCAGGACGGCGTGAAGGTCACCCTCGCCGACGGCAAGGAGTTCGAGGCCGAGGTCCTGCTCGTCGCCATCGGCCGCGGCCCGGTCTCGCAGGGCCTCGGCTACGAGGAGGCCGGGGTCGCCATGGACCGCGGTTACGTCCTGGTCGACGAGTACATGCGGACCAACGTCCCGACCGTTTCCGCGGTCGGTGACCTCGTCCCGACGCTCCAGCTCGCGCACGTCGGCTTCGCCGAGGGCATGCTGGTGGCGGAGCGGCTGGCCGGTCTGAAGACCGTCCCGGTCGACTACGACGGCGTGCCCCGGGTGACGTACTGCCACCCCGAGGTCGCCTCCGTCGGCATCACCGAGGCCAAGGCCAAGGAGATCTACGGTGCGGACAAGGTCGTCGCCCTGAAGTACAACCTGGCGGGCAACGGCAAGAGCAAGATCCTCAAGACCACGGGCGAGATCAAGCTCGTCCAGGTCAAGGACGGTGCGGTGGTCGGCGTCCACATGGTGGGCGACCGTATGGGCGAGCAGGTCGGCGAAGCGCAGCTGATCTACAACTGGGAGGCGCTGCCTGCCGAGGTCGCCCAGCTGGTCCACGCCCACCCGACGCAGAACGAGGCGCTCGGCGAGGCTCACCTTGCCCTCGCGGGCAAGCCCCTCCACTCCCACGACTGACGTCTTCGGTCACGGGCGCGACGACACAGACTTCCGCACTTCTAAGGAGCAACCGAAACCATGGCGGTTTCCGTAACCCTTCCGGCGCTCGGCGAGAGCGTCACCGAGGGCACTGTCACCCGCTGGCTGAAGGCCGAGGGCGAGCGCGTCGAGGCCGACGAGCCTCTGCTCGAGGTCTCCACCGACAAGGTCGACACCGAGATCCCCTCTCCGGCCGCCGGCGTGCTGTCCTCCATCAAGGTCGCCGAGGACGAGACCGTCGAGGTCGGTGCCGAGCTGGCCCTGATCGACGACGGCACCGGCACGGCCGACGCCACCCCGGCGGCGGCCGAGGCGCCCGCCGCCGAGCAGCCCGCCGAGCCGGCCCCGCAGGCCGAACAGCCCGCCGCACCGGCTCCCGAGCCGGCCCAGGCCGCCCCGTCCACCGAGCAGACCGCCCCGGCGCCCGCTCCCACCCCCGAGGCCGCCGCCGGCGGCGGCTCCGCCGAGGGCACCGACGTGGTCCTGCCCGCGCTCGGCGAGTCCGTCACCGAGGGCACCGTCACCCGCTGGCTGAAGTCGGTCGGTGACAGCGTCGAGGCCGACGAGCCGCTGCTCGAGGTCTCCACCGACAAGGTCGACACCGAGATCCCGGCGCCCACCTCGGGTGTGCTGCTGGAGATCACGGTCGGCGAGGACGAGACCGCCGAGGTGGGCGCCAAGCTCGCCGTCATCGGCGCTCCGGGAGCCGCTCCGGCGGCTGCCGAGCAGGCTCCGGCCGCCCCGGCGCAGCCCGAGCCGGAGCCCGAGCCCACCCCGGCTCCCGCCCCGGCTCCGGCGCCGCAGCAGGCCGCTCCGGCGCCTGCCCCCGCCCCGCAGCAGGCCGCTCCGGCTCCGCAGCAGGCTGCCCCGGCCCCCGCTCCGGCCGCGGCTCCCGCCGCCGCCCAGCCGACCGACGAGGGCGCCTACGTGACCCCGCTGGTGCGCAAGCTCGCCGCCGAGCACGGCGTCGACCTGTCCACGGTCAAGGGCACCGGCGTCGGCGGCCGGATCCGCAAGCAGGACGTGGTCGCCGCGGCCGAGGCCGCGCAGGCCGTCCCGGCGGCGGCTCCCGCGCCGCAGGCCGCCCCGGCCGCCAAGCGGGGCCCGGTCCTCGAGGCGTCGCCGCTGCGCGGTCAGACCGTGAAGATGCCGCGGATCCGCAAGGTCATCGGCGACAACATGGTCAAGGCGCTGCGCGAGCAGGCGCAGCTGTCCTCGGTCGTCGAGGTCGACGTCACGCGGCTGATGAAGCTGCGTACGCGGGCCAAGGACGCGTTCGCGGCCCGTGAGGGCGTCAAGCTCTCCCCGATGCCGTTCTTCGTCAAGGCCGCGGCCCAGGCGCTGAAGGCCCACCCGGCCGTCAACGCCCGGATCAACGAGGCCGAGGGGACCATCACCTACTTCGACACCGAGCACATCGGTATCGCGGTGGACTCCGAGAAGGGCCTGATGACCCCGGTCATCAAGAACGCCGGTGACCTCAACATCGCCGGTATCTCCAAGGCCACGGCCGACCTCGCGGGCAAGGTCCGGGCGAGCAAGATCACTCCGGACGAGCTGTCCGGCGGGACCTTCACCATCAGCAACACCGGTTCGCGCGGCGCGCTGTTCGACACGATCATCGTGCCTCCGGGCCAGGTCGCGATCCTCGGCATCGGTGCCACGGTCAAGCGCCCGGCCGTCATCGAGACGGAGGAGGGCACGGTCATCGGCGTCCGCGACATGACGTACCTGACCCTCTCCTACGACCACCGTCTGGTGGACGGTGCCGACGCGGCCCGTTACCTGAACTCGGTCAAGGCGATCCTGGAGGCGGGCGAGTTCGAGGTCGAGCTCGGCCTGTGATCCACGGCCGCTGACCGGGGCGCCGACCCCGGTCACCGGTGCCCCCGTCCGGAAGTCTCCGGGCGGGGGCACCGTCGTGTGCGGGGCTCGGTGGGCGGTACCCGGTACGCGGCTTCGCGTCCGGGCGGCTCGAGCCGTGGGAGCTCGGGTCACGCCGCCCCGGCCCCTGGGGGCAGCGGTCCGGCAGGCGGGTCCGGTGCCGCGAACCGGGCGGGCGGGCCGGTTCGCGCAGGCCGGGCGGGCTCCGCAGGGCCGGATCGGCGGGCCCTGTCGTGCGGGCCGGGCGGGTCCGGGCGCATCCGTAGCGGGCTGGAGCGTGTGCGCTGTGTAAGCCTCGTCTCACCTGCTCGAAAGCGCCCTGTGCGCCCCTCCCGGACGGCGTCACAGCCGTATTGTCTAAGGGTCAATCGCCCTCAAGGGTCCTGTCCGTCGCCCGTCCGCCGCCCCTCGACGGGGCTCGTCGGGCGGCTGTCTCGGATTCACGAGTCCTGTTCAAGGAGCCCTCATGACCGCGCCCGTCGTCCACTCGCTGCGCGAGCAGATCCGCGAGCACATCCTGGAAGGGATCATCAGCGGGCGCTGGCAGCCGGGCGAGCGGATCGTGGAGCGACGGATCGCGACGGAGCTCGAGGTCAGCCAGACGCCGGTGCGGGAGGCGCTGCGCGAGCTGGAGTCGCTGCGACTGATCGAGTCGGCGCCCAACAAGGGTGTCCGGGTGCGGAACCTCTCGGCCACCGACCTGGAGGAGAGCTACCCGGTGCGGGCCGGTCTCGAGGCGATCGCCGCGGAACTGGCCGCGGAGCGGCTGGCGGAGGACTGCTCGGCGCTGGAGCCGCACGTCGCCGCGCTGTACGAGGCCGACCGCGTCGCCGACGGCACGGGCCAGGTGCGGCACACGGTCGCCTTCCACCGCGAGCTGGTCCGCGCGGCCGGCAACTCGGTGCTGCTGCACACCTGGGAGGGTCTGGGCATCGAGGTCTTCACCGCCCTGTCCATCCGCTGGCTGGGCACGGTCCAGCAGTCGTACGCGGAGGAGCACCAGGACCTGGTGGCCGCGTTCCGCCGCCGTGACCCCCGGATCCCGGAGATCGTGAAGGCCCACGTGCTGGGGTGCGCGCCCCGGGCGTGAGCCCGTCGAGGGAGCTGCGGAGACCCTTGCTCACCTGCGAGAACATCCTCTCCTTCGCGTCACTCGGTGCCACTTGCCCGGGCACCGCGTGCCGACTTTCTTGAAATCAAGAGATTTTCACCCGAACCCTTTGATCGATCATCGATCAGCGGGTTATGGTCGCCTGCGGGCTCTCCACCAGAGCCCCCCGCCCTGTCCTGCCAAAGACCAAGGGCACCCCCGAACCCTTACCGATGAGGGAACCCCCTTCGACTGAGGAAGGCGGCGACATGACCGACCCCAAGGCCATCCAGCCGAGCGAGCTGGACCAGCTCCCGGACCGCGACCCCGAGGAGACCGCCGAATGGCAGGCCTCCCTCGACGCCGTCGCCAAGGCCGCCGGACCGCACCGGGCCGCGTACCTGATGCGCCGTACGCTGGAGCGCGCCGAGGGCGCCGGCGTGGCGCTGCCGCAGCTTCTCGAGACCGACTACGTCAACACCATCCCCACCGCCGCCGAGCCCGCCGTGGACGGCGACGAGGCGATGGAGTCCCGCATCACCGCGTGGAACCGCTGGAACGCGGCGGCGATGGTGACCCGCGGCAGCAAGTACGGCGTCGGCGGCCACATCGCCACCTTCGCCTCCGCGGCCTGGCTCTACGAGACCGGCTTCAACCACTTCTTCCGCGGCAAGGAGGGTGACGGCTCCGGCGACCAGCTCTACATCCAGGGCCACGCCTCCCCCGGCATCTACGCCCGCGCCTTCCTCGACGGCAGGCTGACCGAGGCGCACCTCGACAACTTCCGCCGCGAGGCCGGCGGCGACGGACTGCCGTCCTACCCGCACCCGCGGCGCCTGCCGTGGCTGTGGGAGTTCCCCACGGTGTCGATGGGCCTCGGCCCGATCTCCGCGATCTACCAGGCGCGGTTCAACCGCTATCTGACCAGCCGCGGCATCAAGGACCTGTCGAACTCCCACGTGTGGGCGTTCCTCGGCGACGGCGAGATGGACGAGCCGGAGTCCACCACCGCGCTCACCCTCGCCTCCCGCGAGGGCCTGGACAACCTGACCTTCGTCATCAACTGCAACCTGCAGCGGCTCGACGGCCCGGTCCGCGCCAACTTCAAGATCGTGCAGGAGCTGGAGGCCCAGTTCCGCGGCGCCGGCTGGAACGTGGTCAAGAGCCTGTGGGGCACCGCCTGGGACGAGCTGTTCCGGCTGGACACCACCGGCGCGCTGGTCCGCCGCCTGCGCGAGGTACCCGACGCGCAGGTCCAGACGTACCAGACCCGCGACGCCGCCTACATCCGCGAGGACTTCTTCGGCAAGGACCCGGCGCTCGTCGAGATGGCGAAGCTGCTGAGCGACGACAAGATCGTCGAGTGCTTCCACCTCTCGCGCGGCGGCCACGAGGCCCGCAAGGTCTACGCCGCCTACCGCGCCGCACTCTCCCACACGGGCGCGCCGACCGTGATCCTGGCCCAGACGGTCAAGGGCCACACGCTCGGCGAGGGCTTCGCGTCGAAGAACGCCAACCACCAGATGAAGAAGCTGTCGGTGGACGAGTTCAAGGCGATGCGCGACCGCCTCGAACTGCCGATCAAGGACAGCGACTTCGTCGACGGCGTGGTCCCCTACGGCCACCCGGGCGCCGGCTCCCCCGAGGTCCGTTACCTCCAGGAGCGGCGCGCGGCCCTCGGCGGTCCGGCCCCGGCCCGCCGTGTGCACCCCGTCGCCCCGCTGCCGGCCCCGGCGGACAAGGCGTTCGCCGCCTTCGACAAGGGCTCCGGCTCGCAGAACGTGGCCACCACCATGGCCTTCGTCCGCCTGGTCAAGGACCTGGTCCGCGACAAGGAGACCGGCAGACGCTGGGTGCCGATCGTCCCCGACGAGGCGCGCACCTTCGGCATGGAGTCGCTCTTCCCGTCGCTCGGCATCTACTCGCCCAAGGGCCAGACGTACGAGCCGGTCGACCGCGACCAGCTGATGTACTACAAGGAGGCCGAGAACGGCCAGATCCTCAACGAGGGGATCACCGAAGCCGGTTCCATGGCCGACTTCATCGCCGCCTCCACGTCGTACGCGACGCACGGCGAGGCGATGATCCCGTTCTACATCTTCTACTCGATGTTCGGCTGGCAGCGCACGGCCGACCAGATGTGGCAGCTCGGCGACCAGCTCGGCCGCGGTTTCCTCGTCGGTGCCACCGCCGGCCGCACCACGCTCACCGGTGAGGGCCTGCAGCACGCCGACGGCCACTCGCCGGTCATCGCGGCGACCAACCCGGCCGCGCTGAGCTACGACCCGGCCTTCGCGTACGAGATCGCCACCATCGTCAAGGACGGTCTGCGCCGGATGTACGGCGAGGCGGCCCCGGGCGAGGACCAGAACGTCTTCTACTACCTGACGGTCTACAACGAGCCCCTCCCGCAGCCGGCCAAGCCGTCGGCCGCCGGGATCGACGAGGGCATCCTCAAGGGCCTGTACCGCTTCAACACGGCGGAGTCGGCCGGGCTCACCCCCGCGGCCAACGCGGCGCGGATCCAGCTGCTCGGTTCCGGTACGGCGATCCACTGGGCGCTGAAGGCCCAGCGGATGCTCGCCGAGGAGTGGGGCGTGGCGGCCGACGTGTGGTCGGCGACGTCGTGGACCGAGCTGCGCCGGGACGCCATGGAGGCGGACGAGGCGTTGCTGCGCGGCGAGGAGCGGGTGCCGTACGTCCGGCAGACGCTCCAGGGCGCCGAGGGTCCGGTGCTGGCGGTGTCCGACTACATGCGCCAGGTCCCCGACCAGATCGCGCAGTGGGTCGAGCAGGACTACACCTCGCTGGGCGCCGACGGCTTCGGCCTCTCCGAGACCCGCGAGGCGGCCCGCCGCCACTTCGGGATCGACGCCGAGTCCGTCGTCGTCGCGGCGCTGGCACAGCTGGCCCGGCGCGGCGAGGTACAGGTGACGGCCGTGAAGGAAGCACGCGAGAAGTACGGCCTGTAGGAATCGCGGGACCTGCAGGACCCCGTGGGACCGGGGGGGGCCTCGGGTTCGACGGCAGGAGGCCCCCGCCGCGGCGGGGGCCTCCTGCTGCATCATGGGCGCCATGCGCGCTGCCCGGCTGATCAAGATGGTGCTGCTGCTCCAGTCCCGGCCCTCCATGACCGCCGCCGAGCTGGCGCGCGAGCTGGAGGTGTCGGAGCGGACCGTCACCCGGGACGCGCAGGCCCTGTCCGAGGCCGGGGTGCCGGTGTACGCGGACCGGGGACGGGTCGGCGGGTACAGGCTGGTCGGCGGCTACCGGACCAGGCTGACGGGGCTGGCCCGCGGTGAGGCGGAGGCGCTGTTCCTGTCCGGGGTGCCGGGCGCGCTGCGCGAGATGGGGCTGGAGGACACGGCCTCCGCGGCCCGGCTGAAGGTGTCGGCGGCGCTGCTGCCGTCCTTGCGGGACGCTCCGCGGACGGCGGCCCAGCGCTTCCATCTGGACGCCCCGAACTGGTTCCGCGAGGCGCCGGCGCCCGAGCTGCTGCCGGCCGTGGCGGACGCGGTGTGGGACGACCGCCGGGTCGTCGCGCGCTACCGGCGCGGGGCCACCGAGGTGGAGCGGGAGCTGGAGCCGTACGGGCTCGTGCTCAAGGCGGGTGTCTGGTACCTGTGCGCGCGGGTGCCGGGACACGGGGCCTTCCGGGTGTACCGCGTCGACCGGTTCGCGCTGGTCGGGGCGGGCACGGAACGCTTCGAGCGCGACCCGGAGTTCGATCTGCCCGCGTTCTGGGAGGAGCGGGCGGAGCAGTTCTCGCGCTCGATCCTGCGGACGGAGGTGGTGGTGCGGCTGTCGCCCGAGGGGAGGCGCGCGCTGCCGCACGCCGTGGACCCGGTGGCCGCCCGGGAGGCGCTGGCCGAGGCGGCCGGAGCCGACGGCGAGGGGGACGGCGACGGATGGGTGACGGTGACCCTGCCGGTGGAGTCCGAGGAGGTCGCCCGCACCCAGCTCACGGCGCTGGGCCCCGAGGCGGAGGTGCTGGCGCCGGCGTCGCTGCGGGAGTGGTTCGCCGCCCAGGCCGTACGGCTGGCCCTGCTGTACGGACCGGGGCGATCCGCGTGATCCGGGGTGCGTCCGGTGGTTCCAGGGCCGATGCTTGACGCGTGATGGACGAGACGGAGTTCTGGGAGCTGGTCGACACCACTCGCGAGGACGCCGAGGGTGATCCGGAGGAGCAGGCCGACCTGCTCGTGGAGCGGCTCGCGCGGCTGGACCCGGAGGCGGTCCTCGACTTCGCCCGGCACTTCGAGTCCCGCTACCACCGCGCCTACCGCTGGGACCTGTGGGGCGCCGCCTGGGTGCTCCTCGACGGGGCGAGCGACGACGCCTTCGACTTCTTCCGGTGCTGGCTGATCGGCCAGGGCCGTGAGGTCTTCGAGGGCGCGCTGCACGACCCGGACTCCCTGGCCGGTCTGCTGGACGACTTCGACGAGGAGATCGACGGCGACGGCGAGGAGCTCGGCTACGCGGCGGACGAGGCGTACGAGCAGCTCACCGGCATCGTGGCCCCCGACCTGGATCTCCCCGCCGGCCCGGTCGAGCCCGAGGGCACGCCGGTCGACTTCGAGGACGAC
Source organism: Streptomyces sp. NBRC 110035 (assembly GCF_000829695.1). Classification (GTDB taxonomy): domain Bacteria; phylum Actinomycetota; class Actinomycetes; order Streptomycetales; family Streptomycetaceae; genus Streptomyces. Next base: position 37,679 of record NZ_BBNN01000035.1, read on the forward strand.
TCCCGGCTCGCCGAACGCTATCCCCGGCTCTGGGACCGGTTCCGGCCCTGAGCCCGGTCCTGCGCCTTCTCCTGCGCCTCCTCCTGCTGCTGCTTCTCCTGCCGGTGTCCGGCGTCCGGCCCGCGGCTCTGGAGCTCCGCCGCCATCTCCCTGATCTTCGGCAGGCGGGCCTGCAGGGCGGCGCCCGGACAACTGGTCATGAAGCCGTCGGTGTGGCCCGCGAGGGCGGGCAGCATGGCGGTGGTGCCCGCCGCGTACCTGCTGCGGCCGTTGCTGGAGACCAGCCGGACGTCGGATCGCGGGTCGGTGCCGGACAGGCCGAGCTTCCAGGCGGCCAGCTCGGCGATCGCGCGCTCCATCGCGTGCGGCACGGGCACCCCGGCGGTGAAGGTGCCGAGCGCGGCGATGCCCGTGGTGCGGTGGTTGAAGCCCTGCGTGTGGGCGCCGGTGACGGGGCGGTCGGTGCCGCCGGCGCGGCCTTCGTAGATGGTGCCGCACCGGTCGACGACGAAGTTGTAGCCGATGTCGTCCCACTCCCGGGCGCTGGTCTGCCCTTCGTAGACGTTGCGGATGTGGATGGGGGCCTCGGCGCAGTCGTAGTCGTTGGGCGAGTCGGTGTGGTGGACGAAGACGGCGACGACCTCGTCGTCGTAGCGCGGGGGCGGCTGTTCGCGGCCGGCGTCGCCCACCCAGGCCGCTCTCGACACGATGGGCGGCCTGGGCGCCGTGTGGGCGGCCGCCTCGCGGGCGGTGACCGCGGCGGACGAGGGCTCCGCGGCCCGTTCGACGCCGTACGCGCACAGCACCAGGGCGACCGCCGCGGCGACGCCCGGCAGACAGCCGAGCAGCACTTTGACGGCTTGGGGCAGGCCCGTGCGGCCGGCTCCGCCGGGTATCCGGGGAGCACGGCGCAGCCGCGCTCCCCTCGGTCTCGTGAGGGCACGCATGGCTTCACTGTGGGTCGGATCGGGCCGCCCCGCGACGTGGCCGTGCCGACCGGTGGAACCATCGTCCGGGTCTCCGGCGTTCTTCCGGGTACACGCGCGCGCGGCCGCTTCCCGGTGGTCACTCGCGCGTGGCTGATCACCGGGCCCCTCCCCCACGTAGGAGAGGGCCCGAGAGAAAGGCGGCGTGCGTGGACCTGCTCGACATCCTGCTGTTGCTGGTCGTCCTGGCCTACGCGGCGTCCGGCTACCGGCGCGGCCTGCTGGCCGGCTGCGTGTCGCTGGCCGGTTTCGTGGGCGGTGCGGTCGTCGGCGTGTGGATTCTGCCCTGGGTGATGGATCTGGTGACCCCGGGGACGACCGGGGCGACGGTGACGGCCCTGCTCACGGTGCTGCTGCCGGCGGCCGTGGGCCATGAAGTGGCGGGCCGGCTGGCGCTCAGGCTGCGGCGGGAGCTGGACCGGGGGCCGCTGCGGGTGGTGGACGGGGTCGGCGGGGCGGCGGCCAACTCGGTGGCCGTGCTGATCGTGGCCTGGGTGCTCGCGTCCGTCCTCGGCGCCTCCTCGTCCCCGCTGATCACCTCCGCGATCCGGGACTCGCGACTGCTCGGCGCGGTCCACGAGGTGATGCCGGACACCACCCCCGCGTGGTTCTCGCGGGCCACCTCGGCGCTGACCGAGGCGGGCTTCCCCCAGGTCTTCAACCCGTTCGAGAACGAGTCGACGGCCGAGGTCGCCGAGCCCTCCGGCGACAGTGTCACCGCGGCCGCCACCCGGGCCGCCCAGCGGAGCACGGTGAAGGTCGAGGGCGTCGCGGGTCTCCAGGGCCGCGAGGGCAGCGGCTTCGTGTACGCGGCGGAGCGCGTGATGACCAACGCCCATGTGGTCGCCGGCATCGACGAGCCGACCGTGCGGGTCGGCGGCGTCGGGCGGGCGTACGAGGCCCGGGTGGTGCTGTTCGACCCGCAGAAGGACGTGGCCGTGCTGTACGTGCCCGAACTGCGGGCGCCCGTCCTGCGGTTCGTCGAGGACGCCGGCCGCGGCGACTCGGCGGTCGTCGCGGGCTACCCGCAGGACGGCGACCTGAACCTCCAGGCGGCGACGGTCGCGAACCGGGTGCAGGCGAGGGGGCAGAACATCTACGGCGACCGGGTCGTCACCCGCGAGATCTACTCCATCCGCTCCACCGTGCGCCCCGGCAACTCCGGCGGACCGCTGCTGACCACCGACGGCCGGGTCTTCGGCGTGGTGTTCGCCCGGTCCACCTCGGACACGGAGACCGGCTACGTCCTGACCGCGGCCGAGGTCGCCGAGGACGCGGAGCGCGCGGCCGGCGCGACGGCACCGGTGGGCACCGGGGAGCTCGTGACGTCGTAGGGCGGCGGGTCCGCCGTGATGTCCGGGCCGCGGGGCAGGATGGACCCATGGAACCTTCCCGAATCGCGGTGGCCGGTGCGTCCGGCCTCATCGGCGGCGCACTCGTACGGTCCCTGACCGCCGACGGGCACACGGTGGTGCGCCTGGTGCGCAGGACACCCCGCACCGAGGACGAGGTGCGGTGGGACCCGGAACAGGGGTCCGTGGACGCGGCCGGGCTCGCCGGGTGCGACGCCGTGGTCAATCTCGCCGGTGCCGGGGTGGGCGACCGCCGCTGGACACCCGAGTACAAGGAGCGGATCCGCACCGGCCGGGTGCGGGGCACGGCGGCGCTCGCCGAGGCGGTCGCCGGTCTGGAGCGGGACGTACGGCCGCGGGTGTTCGTCAACGGCAGCGCCATCGGCTACTACGGCGAGACCGGTGACCGGGCGGTCGACGAGAGCGCGCCGGCGGGCTCGGGTTTCCTGCCGGAGCTGTGCGTCGAGTGGGAGGCCGCCGCAGCACCGGCCCAGGAGGCGGGCGTGCGGACGGTGTTCGCCCGGACGGGGCTCGTGGTGGCCCGCGGGGGCGGTGCGTGGGGCAGGCTCTTCCCCCTGTTCCGGGCCGGGCTGGGCGGGCGGCTGGGCGACGGGCGCCAGTACTGGTCGTACATCGCCCTGCACGACGAGGTGGCCGCCCTGCGCCATCTGCTCGACACCGACGGGCTGTCCGGGCCGTTCAACCTGAGCGCGCCGCACCCGGCGACCAACCGTGAGATCACCGAGGCGATGGGGCGCGTGCTGCGCCGGCCGACGGTGTTCGCGGTACCGGCGCCGGTGCTGCGGAAGGTGCTCGGCGAGATGGCCCAGGACGTGCTGGGCAGCGCTCGGGTGCTGCCGACGCGGCTGCTGGAGTCGGGGTTCCGGTTCGCGTTCCCGGACATCGAGGGGTCGATCCGCGCGGCCCTGTGACGGGGCGGGGGCCCGGCGGGTGCCGGCGTCGACGCCCTTCAAAGGGAGACAGCGCCGGGCAGCCGTGCGGAGGCCATCGGCAACCGGACGCCGGGCACCGGACGCCGAGCACCGGGCTGAGGACACCGGACGCCGGACGGAGGATGAAGAACGCCGATCGCC
>NZ_BBNN01000035.1:41864-139963 GCF_000829695.1 Streptomyces sp. NBRC 110035
CGGAAAACGCCGGGCGGAAAACGCCGGGCGCGGGTGGCCGGGTTGGGGTGCGGTGCCGAGGGGGCCAGGTGCCGAGGGCGTGGGGCGGCCGGGGCGTGGGGCGGTCTCGGTGGCCGTGAGGGGCACGTCCGGAGGCCGCATGCGACCGCCGTGCGCCCGTGCCCCTGTCGATGCGCGACTCCCCACGCGCCTTCCCGGTCCTAACCTCGAGCAGAACTCGGTTATTCCTGGGGCCTGTTGGGGGCGTGACGTCTCCAGCGTCCGCGCAACCTCGAGGAGGGGCACGTGCTTGAGCCCGCGTACCAGGCGGACGTCGTCGTCGTGGGGGCCGGGACCGCCGGACTCTCCGCGGCGCGACGACTGACCAGTGCAGGAGTCGCCACCGTGGTCCTGGAGGCCGCCCCCGCGGTGGGCGGCCGGATGGCCACGGAGAGGATCGACGGCTTCCGGCTCGACAGAACCGGGCAGTTGCTGTCCACGGCGTATCCCGAACTGCGGCCGGCCGCGGGCCTGGACGGGCTCGTGCTGCGCCCGTTCGCACCCGGGGTCCTGCTGCACAGCGACGGACGGCACCACCGCGCGGGCCTGCCCATCGGCGCGAGGGGGGCAAGGGGCGCGCTCCATGCGGTGCGCGCCCTCGCAGGCGCCCCCCGGACGGGGGCGGCGCCCAGGAGGCCGGTGGCCGTTCCCGGGCGGCAGGTGTCCGCTCCCCGGAGCCGGACCGGTGCCCCGCTGGGCACCGCCGTCGACCAGGCCCGGCTGGGTGCCGCGTTCACCCGGCTCGCGGGTACCCCGGTGGAACGTCTGTTGGCCCGGCCGGAGCTGACCGCGGCCGAGGCGCTGGTGGCCCGCGGCCTGCCGGCCCGTACCGTCGACGGCTTCCTCCGTCCGCTGCTCTCCGCGCTGTTGTGCGACCCGGACCTCACCACGTCCAGCCGGTGCGCGGATCTCGCGCTGCGCGCCTTCGCGTCCGGGCGGCTGTGCCTGCCGGAGGGCGGCGCGGAGGCACTTCCGGAACTGCTGGCCCGGAGCCTGCCGCCGGGCACGCTGCGCACCGGTGTCCGGGTCACCTCCGTCTCGACGACGTCGGTGACCACCGCCGAGCACGGCGAGTTCCGCTGCCGCGCGGTGCTGATCGCGACGGACGCGCGCGCCGCCGCGCAGTTGCTGCCGGGCCTGCGGGTGCCGGACTTCCATCCCGTGACGGTGGTGCACCACGCGACCGACGAGCCGCCGCAGACCGGGGCCTCGCTGCTCCTGGACGCCGACCGGGGTGGCCCGGTGGCCCACACGGCGGTGGTGAGCCGGGTCGACCCGTCCCGGGCCCCGGCCGGCCGCACGCTGGTGTCGTCCACGGTCCTGGGACCGCCCGGGGCGCAGGTCGACACGGGCGTGCGCGTGCACCTGTCCAGGCTGTACGGCATGTCGACGGCACGCTGGGAGACCGTGGCGGTCCACCACACCGCCGACGCCGTGCCGGCGACGCCTCCACCGCACGATCTGCGCCGCCCGGTACGGCTGCTGGCGGGCCTGTACGTGTGCGGCGACCACCGCGACACCAGCACCGTGCAGGGCGCCCTGCACTCGGGCCGCCGTGCCTCGGCCGCGATCCTGGCGGACCTGGGCGCGGACCGCCCCCTGCACACGGCCGATCCCCTCCCCACGGCCCGGGCGGCCTGACCGTCCCGGCGGGCGGTGCCCCGGCCCACCGCCCGCCGGTATCCCCGGCGTTCAGCCGTACGCCGCGGTCCTGTCCCGGTAGACGCGGACCGGGGCCGCGTCGCGGTAGGGCTCCAGGCGACGTTCGAAGTCGCGGACGTACTCCACCGCCCGTACCGAGCGCATCTCGGCGGCCTGACCGGCCGCCTCGGCGGCGAGGAGGCAGGCCTGGTCGAGTTCGCCGAGGCCCAGGCGGGCGGTGGCGAGGACGACGCGGCAGAACAGGCGGCTGCGGGCGTAACCGGGGGCGCGCAGCTGCAGCGAGCGCTCCGCGTGCTGGGCGGCGGCCCGGAACTGCTGGAGGTCCCGGTGGCAGTGGCCGAACTCGTCGGCGAGCTGGGCCTCGTCGAAGAAGCGCACCCAGTGCGGGACCTCGTCGCCGGGCCGGGCGCTCTCCAGGGCGCGTTCGGCGCGTACCAGGGCGGCGGTGCAGGCCCGGACCTCACCGAGCGCCCCGTGCCCGCGCGCCTCGACGGCGTGCAGCAGGGCCTGCACCAGGGGCGGGGTGGAGCCGCCCGCGCCCTGCTGGGCCACGCGCGCCAGCTGTACGGCCTCCCGGCCGTGGCCGAGGTAGACGGCCTGTCTGCTCATGGTGACCAGGACGTACGCGCCGTAGGTCCGGTCGGCGGCCGCCTGGGAGAGGCGGAGCGCCTGGACGAAGTAGCGCTGGGCGAGCCCGTGCGCGCCGATGTCGTACGACGTCCAGCCGGCCAGCCGGGTCAGGTCGGCGACGGCGGCGAACAGGCGGCGGCCGGTCTGTTCGCCGTAGCTGCCGCGCAGCATCGGCTCGCACTCGTGCTCCAGGTAGCGCACCAGCGCCTGGCGGGCGTGGCCGCCGCCGTAGGCGTCGTCGAGGGTGCGGAACAGCTCGCCGACCGAGCGCAGGGCGGCGATGTCGCCGCCGGTGACCCGCTGGCCGGGGCCGCGGTCGGCGGCGTACCGGCGGCGGACGCCGAACGCGGACTGCCGCCCTGCCGCTTTGCCCGCCGGTCCGCCCGCCGAGCGGATCTGGGCGGGGACGCGGACCGGCGGCTCGGCGCGGGCCACCTTCTCGTCGGCCCGGCCGATGAGCCAGTCCCGGCTCGGTACGACGAGCCCCGCCGAGGTGAAGGCGATCTTGCGCAGCTCGGCGTGGCTGCCGGAGTCCTTGCGCCACAGGCCGCTGACGATGTCGACGGCCTCGTCGGGGGAGGCGGCGAACTCCAGTCCCGCGTAGACAGGGGCGCAGGCGTCCAGGCCGAGGTCCTGGGCGGTGAGCCGGCGGCCGAGGCGCCGGGTGAAGACCTCGGCGATGAGCGCGGGTGTGGTGCCTCTGGGCTGCTGCCCCCGCAGCCAGCGGGTGACGGAGGTCTTGTCGTATCTCAGGTCGAGTCCGTGTTCGAGACCGAGCTGGTCCACGCGACGGGCGAGTCCCGCGTTGGAGAACCCCGCTTCTGCGATGAGCGCGGCGAGCTGGCGGTTGGGGGTGCGCGGCGCGGGTCGTTCCGACATCTGCGGTGCGGTCTCCTGCCTTCCGGCGGACGTGGTGGTGCCCGGATTGCCCATGAGCAGCCCATGAGCAGCTCTTATGGCCTGCTGGACGGCGCGAATGTAGCGGAGGGTAAGCACCCGGTCGCAGTCTTCGACCTGCATTCATCCGATCGTGTGAGGATTGGCGTCGCGGCTGACGGCTGACGCCGGGCGTGGCCGGAGAGCCGGCGCCGGACGCAGCGGGCGCCCCGCGGGCGCCGGAACAGCGAACGCCCGTACGGTCGTACAGTGGCTTGGGTGTGTTTCGTGCCTTACGGCATCTCACGCCTCACCGCCTTACCGCTTTTTCCTGCTCCTTACTACTGTCTGGGAGGCGCTCGCCCGTGAGTGAGTTGCGGTTCGTCCGAATGGGTTTCGGGGCCGAGGCCGTCGACTACCAGGTGGCCTGGGACGAACAGCGCCGGGTGCACGCGGCGCGGTTCGCCGACGAGGTGCCCGACACCGTGATCCTGCTGGAGCACCCCCCGGTCTACACGGCCGGCCGGCGCACCCAGGACAGCGAGCGTCCCCTGGACGGGACCCCGGTCGTCGACGTGGACCGCGGCGGCAAGATCACCTGGCACGGCCCCGGCCAGCTGGTGGGCTACCCGATCCAGAAGCTGCCCCGCCCGGTGGACGTGGTGGCGCACGTGCGGCGCCTGGAGGAGGCACTGATCCGCGCCTCCGCGGAGTTCGGCGTGACGGCCACCCGCCTCGAGGGCCGCAGCGGGGTGTGGGTGCTGGGCGACCCGGTCGATCAGCGCCCGGCGCCCGGCGGTCTCTCCCTGGACTTCGACCCCCGTCTGACCGACGAGGAGTTCGACCCGCGGCTGAACGGCCCCGAGTACGCGCCCTCCAACGCCGGGCAGCGCCGCGAGGACCGCAAGCTCGCGGCCATCGGCATCCGGGTGGCCAAGGGCGTCACCATGCACGGTTTCTCGTACAACGTGCAGCCGGACAACAAGTGGTTCGACCGGATCATCCCGTGCGGCATCCGCGACGCGGGCGTCACCTCCCTCGCGGCCGAGCTGGGCCGCGACATCACGATCGACGAGGTGCTCCCGGTCGTCGAGCGCCACCTGCGGGACATCCTGGAGCACGCCGACCCCAAACCCCGGGAGATCGTCCGCGCGAGCGCCTGATCCGGCCCGTTCCCGGGTGCGAGGCCCGGGCCTCGCACCCGGGAACGGGCCCCGCGTCTCGGAGGTTGGCCTGACCGGCAGGCCCGACAAACACGGGCGTACCCTGGTGTACGCCGAAGAATCGAAGCTAGGGAGCCGATGTGTCCGCAGTCGCACCCGACGGACGCAAGATGCTGCGCCTGGAGGTCCGCAACAGCCAGACCCCCATCGAGCGCAAGCCCGAGTGGATCAAGACGCGGGCGAAAATGGGGCCCGAGTACACGAAGATGCAGAACCTCGTGAAGAGCGAGGGGCTGCACACGGTCTGCCAGGAAGCCGGCTGCCCGAACATCTACGAGTGCTGGGAGGACCGCGAGGCGACCTTCCTCATCGGCGGCGACCAGTGCACCCGACGCTGCGACTTCTGCCAGATCGACACCGGCAGGCCCGAGGCCCTCGACCGTGACGAGCCGCGCCGTGTGGGCGAGTCCGTGGTCACCATGGACCTGAACTACGCCACCATCACCGGCGTCGCCCGCGACGACCTGGAGGACGGCGGCGCCTGGCTGTACGCCGAGACGGTGCGCCAGATCCACGCGCAGACCGCCGCGCGCGAGACCGGCCGCACCAAGGTCGAGCTGCTGGCCCCCGACTTCAACGCCGTCCCGGAGCAGCTGGAGGAGGTCTTCTCCTCCCGCCCCGAGGTGTTCGCGCACAACGTCGAGACCGTGCCCCGCATCTTCAAGCGGATCCGCCCCGGCTTCCGCTACGACCGCTCCCTGAAGGTCATCACCGCCGCCCGGGACAACGGCCTGGTCACCAAGTCGAACCTGATCCTCGGCATGGGCGAGACCCGCGAGGAGGTCGGTGAGGCGCTGAGGCAGCTGCACGACGCCGGCTGCGAGCTCGTCACCATCACGCAGTACCTGCGCCCGTCGGTGCGCCACCACCCCGTCGACCGCTGGGTGAAGCCGCACGAGTTCGTGGAACTGAAGGAGGAGGCCGAGCAGATCGGCTTCTCCGGTGTGATGTCCGGTCCGCTGGTCCGCTCCTCGTACCGTGCCGGCCGCCTGTACCAGATGGCGGTCGAGAAGCGCGGTACGTACATCGCGGCGCAGGCCGTCTGACACGGTGTCACCCCGTCCGCTCCGGGGCGGGGAGGGGCACGCGTGAGGCATGCGTGTGAATCTGAGCACAAGATACTACTGACAAGTAACGGCCGAGAGAACGCGGTCCCTGCCGTCCTCGCAGATGAGGGCGTACGCCGGGGCCGCGTCGGCTTTCACGGGGCCTGAATCCCGGCTTCATGTCCGTTTGACCGGCGGGTCACGCCCTGGTAACACCAATCAGTGACCCTGGAATCACGCCACGTACTCCCGTATCCGAATGATGTTTCGAGGGGGACCTCCACGATGCAGGCCGCGCCCGTCCGCGCCACCGCCATCCCGTCTTTCGGCACCGCCCTGCGTGCTGTCGAGTCGCTTCTGCTGAGCGGCGGCCAGCGCACCGCCCGCCGCAACGCCTGGACCTCCGTGCTGGAGGACCGCCGCCGCGCCAAGGACCGGGTCGAGGCGCAGCGCGTGCTCGACCAGTCCCCGACCGTCATCAGCCTCTGAACCCTCACGGACACTGCCGTCGTCCCCGCTCCCGGGGACACGTAGACTTCATCGCATGGCGAGGAAGGAAACCGCAGCGGACGCTGCGAACCCCGGGCGACTGAAGCAGATCGCCCTGACCTACAAGATGACCCGCAGGGCCGACAAAAAGATTGGTCTTGTACTCGCGGCTGTCGGAATCGTCACCTTCGGTGTCTTCCTCGCGATCGGTTTCTTGATCGGTCACCCCATCTATCTCGGCATCCTGGGCTTCCTGCTCGCCTTCCTCGCGACGGCGATCGTGTTCGGGCGCAGGGCCGAGCGGGCGGCCTTCGGGCAGATGGAGGGACAGCCGGGCGCTGCCGCGGCCGTACTGGACAACGTCGGCCGGGGCTGGAGCACGACTCCCGCCGTGGCGATGAACCGCAACCAGGACGTGGTGCACCGCGCGGTCGGCAAGGCCGGCATCGTCCTGATCGCCGAGGGCAACCCGAACCGGGTGAAGAGCCTGCTCGCCGCCGAGAAGAAGCGGATGAACCGCATCGTCGCGGACGTCCCGGTGCACGACATGGTCGTGGGCACGGGCGAGGGCCAGGTCGAGCTGAAGAAGCTGCGCACGACCATGCTCAAGCTGCCCCGCGTGCTCACGGGCCCGCAGGTCACCGCGACCAACGACCGGCTGCGCGCCCTCGGTGACCTGATGAGCAACATGCCACTCCCGAAGGGCCCGATGCCCAAGGGCATGAAGCTTCCGAAGGGCGGCCCGAAGACCCGCTGAAGCCCCGTACACGACGTCCGTACGACGCAGGAGGGGCGCCCGGAATGATTCCGGGCGCCCCTCCTGCGTCGTACGGACGTCGTGGCGGACGGTGTGTCAGACGCGCACCTCGACCGTGCGGGCGAGCCGGTCGTGCAGGCCGCGGCCGTCACGGTCCCAGACCAGGGCGGGGACGGCCAGGCAGAGCAGCGCCGAGCGGACCAGGGCGCGCACCGGCTGGACCCGGCCGCTGCCGACGGCGACGACGCGCAGGCCGAGGATCCGCTTTCCGGGGGTGAACCCCACCGTGCCGACGGTCAGGACGCTCAGGACGAAGAACACCAGGAGCGCCCAGTTGCTGGTCGTCTGCCCGTTGTAGCCGTCGGTGATGAGGCCGTATGCGATCAGGACGCACAGCGCCCAGTCGACGACCAGGGCTCCGATCCTGCGCCCCGGACGGGCGAGGGAGCCCGGTCCGTCCTCCGGCAGCCCCAGCTGCTCCCCCCGGTACCCGAAGTCGGCGCCGGCGTCTTCCATGGCCGCGCGTGGCCCGGAGAGCCACGATCCGATTGCCTGCCTGTTGTCCACCCGACCACGGTACTGCGCCCCCGCACGACCGGCGGAGGGCGGGGTGGACCGGGGAGGGACCGGCGCCGGCCGGGGAGGACGGCAATGCGTCGGCGGAACGTCACCGGGTCTACCGTGAGAGATGAGCCGGTTAACTTGTGCGAAACAAATGGGTCACGCCCGAGAAACCACCCGTCCCTAGGGTCGGGGGCAGCGTGGGCCGCCCGCACTGGCCGCACGAACGATCTACCACCCCGGCGGGACGGTCGGGAGTAGGAGGAGCTGGATGTTCCAGAACGCCGACGAGGCCAAGAAGTTCATCGCGGACGAGGACGTCAAGTTCGTCGACGTCCGCTTCTGCGACCTCCCGGGCGTGATGCAGCACTTCACGGTGCCTGTTGAGGCGTTCGACCCCGATGAGGAGCTGGCCTTCGACGGATCCTCGATCCGCGGTTTCCAGGCCATCCACGAGTCCGACATGGCGCTGCGCGCGGACCTGACGACCGCCAGGGTCGACCCGTTCCGCCGTGACAAGACGCTGAACGTCAACTTCTTCATCCACGACCCGATCACGGGCGAGCAGTACTCCCGCGACCCGCGCAACGTCGCCAAGAAGGCCGAGGCCTACCTCGCCTCCACCGGCATCGCGGACACCGCCTTCTTCGGCCCCGAGGCCGAGTTCTACGTGTTCGACAGCGTGCGCTTCAGCACCTCGGCGAACGAGTCCTTCTACCACATCGACTCCGAGGCGGGCGCCTGGAACACCGGTGCGCTGGAGGACAACCGCGGCTACAAGGTCCGCTACAAGGGCGGCTACTTCCCGGTCCCGCCGGTCGACCACTTCGCCGACCTGCGCGCCGAGATCTCCCTGGAGCTGGACCGGGCCGGCCTGAAGGTCGAGCGCCAGCACCACGAGGTGGGCACGGCCGGCCAGGCCGAGATCAACTACAAGTTCAACACCCTGCTCGCGGCCGCCGACGACCTGCAGCTCTTCAAGTACATCGTGAAGAACGTCGCCTGGCGCAACGGCAAGACCGCGACCTTCATGCCGAAGCCGATCTTCGGTGACAACGGCTCGGGCATGCACGTCCACCAGTCGCTGTGGACGGGCGGCTCCCCGCTGTTCTACGACGAGCAGGGCTACGCCGGCCTGTCGGACATGGCCCGCTACTACATCGGCGGCATCCTCAAGCACGCCCCGTCGCTGCTGGCCTTCACCAACCCGACGGTGAACTCGTACCACCGCCTGGTCCCGGGCTTCGAGGCCCCGGTGAACCTGGTGTACTCGCAGCGCAACCGTTCCGCCGCGATGCGCATCCCGATCACCGGCTCGAACCCGAAGGCCAAGCGCGTCGAGTTCCGCGCCCCGGACGCCTCCGGCAACCCGTACCTGGCGTTCTCTGCGCTGCTGCTCGCGGGCCTGGACGGCATCAAGAACAAGATCGAGCCGGCCGAGCCGATCGACAAGGACCTCTACGAGCTGGCTCCCGAGGAGCACGCCAACGTGGCGCAGGTCCCGACCTCGCTCGGCGCCGTCCTCGACCGCCTCGAGGCCGACCACGAGTTCCTCCTCCAGGGCGACGTCTTCACGCCGGACCTGATCGAGACGTGGATCGACCTGAAGCGCACGACCGAGATCGCCCCGCTGGCCCTGCGCCCGCACCCGCACGAGTTCGAGCTCTACTTCGACGTGTAGACGGCGGCGGCCGGGCACCCACCGCCCGGCGCCTCCTCCGCCCGCACGCCGGAAACACCACGAGGGCCGCCACCTGCATGCCGGGGTGGCGGCCCTCGTGCACCTCCGCGCACGGCGGCGGCCGGAGGCACCTCCCTGTGTCCGGAAGTCGCTTCCCCCTGCGGGCCCCGCGAGGGATGATTGAAGCTGACACTGTTGTTCGAGAGAGGTCGCGGGGATGCCCGAGAGGAACGACGAAGAGCGGGAGTTCGACATCAAGTGGGCGGACACGGCCGAGTACAAGGAGCCGTCGGCCCGCGCCCGCATGCTCGCCGCGCGCTGGAAGGACAACCCTCCCGGACCGGTCCCGTTCCGCGATGAACCCGAGCACCGGGCGTCCCGCCGCTCGTCGTCGTCCTGGGTCTCCACCGTCGTGGTCCTCGGCTGCGTCGCCGCAGTGATCGTTTTCCTCGGCTACGTCAATTTCCGCCCGTACTGACCGCGGAGCGGCCGGGCGCCCCCGAGGACCGGGGCGCCCGGCCTCCTCCGAAGGCCGGTTCAGCGGTTGTAGCGCATGAACGCCCGGACCATGTGGCAGGTCGTGTCCGACGGGGGGTGCACACCGATCAGGTGGGCCGCGCCGCGGATCGTCTCGTTGCGGGCCTGGTCGGGGAGGTATACGCCGGAGTCGAGCAGGGCGATGGCGAGCCTCATCGCCTTGAGGCGGCGGTTGTGCGCCACGTACCACTCCCGCGGGCGGCCCGGCGGCAGCGGTCGCTTCGCCACGGGCACGCAGGGCGTTTCGAGCGGGACGGCACGCTTCGCCGTGGACTGGGTGGACATCGGCTTGAGTGCGGCAGCGGGCACAGGCATCCTCCTGTCGCGGTCAGGGTGCCCACCGGGATCCACGCCGGCCCCGGCAACACCCTCGAACACTGCTCCCAGTTTACCGCCCGGCACCGACATTCGGGGAACCCGAGGCAGCCATCGAATGCCCAGGTGAGGCGGTGGATCACGATCGTGGAGCATCCGGTCCGGAGGGGGTGCGTGAGGGCGGTGAGAAATCGAACAGAACCGGGCCGGGCGTACCGTGGGCGGATGGAGGTCCGGATCGGTCCGGCCCGTTCCACGTGCCGCAGCGCCGTCAGCCTGCCGGACGCCGAGGGTGCCGAGTGCACCGTCCGCCGTTACCCGGAGGACGTACCGGGCCCGGACGAGATCCGGGAGGTGCTGGAGCGGCCCGGTCGTGAGCCGTGGGACATCACCCGCACCCGGGAGGCCGCCGCCGAGGAGCTCGGACTCGGGCGGTGCCCGCGGGACGACGGATCGCGCGAGCGCTGGATCGCGGCGCTCTGTGAGCATCCCCGGCCGATCCGGCGGCCGATCGTCACCGCCGAGGACGGCACGGCGGTCGTGGCCCGTACCGACGAGGCGGTACGGGGCGTCCTGTCCCGCTGAGCACCACCCCTTGTGACGCAGGCCGCTTCGGGGAGTCGGCCGGGACGCTGAGCAACTCCGTTCGGGATCTCGTACATAGCGGCGTACGCTCCCCTACCTCTCAGGAGACGCGCATGTCGCGCAGGAGAACGCTCGGCCCCAGGAAGAAGCTCGCGCTGCTGGTGAGCGCGGTGACGGTGGCGGGCGGCGGCGCCTTCGTCATGGCGAGCACGTCGAACGCCTCCCAGACGCCCACCACCAAGTCGGCGGCCGATTCGACGGTCTGCCAGGGTCTCGCCACCGCGCTCGGCAACAACCAGAAGTTCATCGAGGGCCAGCGGGCCAGTCCCGACGCCCAGTCCGAGGCGCGGATCGCCAACCGCGAAGCGGTCATCGCCGAGATCGAGCTCAAGCAGGAAGCGTCCGGGTGCACGGTGGGGGAGTCGGCTCAGGACTCCCGGCCCGCCCGGCCCGAGCAGCCCGCACAGCCCGCCCCGGACGAGCAGGCCGGCGGGGACGACGCCGCGCAGCCCCCGGGCGGTGACGGCGCCGCCGCCTCCGGCGAGCAGGTGTGCAACGGCTCCACGGTCACCCTCTCCGGCGAGGGCGGGGCCCCGGCGGCGTCCAGCGACCGGTTCCCGGCCGGGACGCGGCTCAAGGTCACCAACCTGGACAACGACAAGTCCACGACCGTCGAGGTCACCGGGGTGTCCGGCAGCTGCGCCCTGCTCAACGACGCGGCCTTCGAGCAGGTCCGGGAGCCCGGCAGGTTCCTGATCCGCCGGGCGCTCATCGAGAAGGTGGGCTGAGCCCCGGGCCGGCCCCGGAACCCGGAAGCACCCTGCGGCGCAGACCACGTTCGGGGGGCGGGGCGCGCCTCGGCCCGGTCCGCGCCCGGGGTGGGAGCCCTCCCCCGCTCGACCGCCGTCGGGAGCCGGGGAGGGCTCCCTGTCGTGTACGGCCCCGTCGCGTGGTCCCGTCCATGCGAGTCGTGCCCGCCGCGCGGTGCTCACCGTGCGATCCGGGGCACGGCGGTCGCCGGTAACGCGAGGTTCACATCCGGGCAATGGCCGGGAAATCGCCTGTTGACAGGCTGCGTGTCATCGCGAGCGGGGCGCCCCGGCACCCCGCTGCCGGCGTGGCGCAACGCCGCAGCGTGCAGCACCCGCACATGCGCCCCGACCCGCCCCGAAGGAAGTGGACCGTGAGCTTCAAGGCTGAGTACATCTGGATCGACGGCACGGAACCGACGGCCAAGCTGCGTTCCAAGACCAAGATCCTGGCGGACTCCGAGAAGACGACCGCGGTCGCCGGGCTGCCGGTCTGGGGCTTCGACGGGTCGTCCACCAACCAGGCCGAGGGCCACGCCTCGGACCGCGTGCTGAAGCCGGTCTTCGTCTGCCCCGACCCCCTCCGCGGCGGTGACGACGTCCTGGTCCTGTGCGAGGTCCTGAACACGGACATGACGCCGCACGAGTCCAACACCCGGGCCGCCCTGGCCGAGGTGGCCGAGCGGTTCGCCGCGCAGGAGCCGGTCTTCGGCATCGAGCAGGAGTACACCTTCTTCAAGGGCGCCCGCCCGCTCGGCTTCCCCGAGGGCGGCTTCCCGGCCGCGCAGGGCGGCTACTACTGCGGTGTCGGCTCGGACGAGATCTTCGGCCGTGACGTCGTCGAGGCGCACCTGGAGAACTGCCTGAAGGCGGGCCTGGGCATCTCCGGCATCAACGCCGAGGTCATGCCGGGCCAGTGGGAGTTCCAGGTCGGTCCGCTGGCGCCGCTGGAGGTCTCCGACCAGCTGTGGGTGGCCCGCTGGCTGCTCTACCGCACCGCCGAGGACTTCGAGGTCTCCGCCACCCTGGACCCCAAGCCGGTCAAGGGCGACTGGAACGGCGCGGGCGCGCACACCAACTTCTCCACCAAGGCGATGCGCGAGGGCTACGACGCGATCATCACCGCGTGCGAGTCGCTCGGTGAGGGCTCCAAGCCGCTCGACCACGTCAAGAACTACGGCGCCGGCATCGACGACCGCCTCACCGGCCTGCACGAGACCGCGCCGTGGAACGAGTACTCCTACGGCGTCTCCGACCGCGGCGCCTCGGTGCGCATCCCGTGGCAGGTCGAGAGGGACGGCAAGGGCTACATCGAGGACCGCCGTCCGAACGCCAACGTCGACCCGTACCTGGTGACGCGTCTGATCGTCGACACGTGCTGCACCGCGCTGGAGAAGGCCGGCCAGGTCTGAGCCGTCCCGCAGCCCGGCGCCCGCTGGTGAAGCGAGGGGTACCCGTCCGACGGGTACCCCTCGCTTCGTCGCCGGTCCCGGGTCCTCTGCCCTCGGCAGATCCCTGTTCCCCCGCCCCGCCCGCTCCGGCAGAGTCCGGCGTATGAGACTTCTGGTGCTGGGTGGTACGGAGTTCGTGGGACGGGCCGTCGTCGAGGCGGCGCTGGGGCGGGGCTGGGAGGTGACCGTCTTCCACCGGGGGCGGCACGCGGCCCCGGTGGGCGTGCGGTCGTTGCTGGGCGACCGCACGGCCGTCGACGGTCTGGCCGCCCTGGACGAGTCGGACGACGCCTGGGACGTCGTCGTCGACACCTGGTCGGCCGCCCCGCGTGCCGTCCGGGACACGGCGCGGCTGCTGCGGGACCGCGCCGGACGGTACGTGCACGTGTCGAGCCGCTCGGTGTACGCGTGGCCCGCGCCCGCCGGAGCCACCGAGGCGGCCCCGGTCGTGGCCGACGCCCACGCGGACGCCGGTCGCACCGACTACGCGCGGGACAAGCGGGGCGGCGAACTGGCCGTCGTGGACGCGTTCGGCGCGGACCGGTCGGTGCTGGTGCGGGCGGGGCTGATCCTCGGCCCGTACGAGAACGTCGGCCGGCTGCCCTGGTGGCTGGACCGGATGGCGCGCGGCGGCCCGGTCCTCGCACCGGGGCCGCGTGACCTGCCCCTCCAGTACGTCGACGTCCGCGACCTCGCCGGCTGGATCCTCGGGGCGGCCGAGCAGGGGATCGGCGGCCCGTACAACCTGACCGGCCCGCAGGGGCACGCGACGACGGGCACGTTGCTGGAGGCCTGCGCGGAGGTGACCGGGGGCGCGGCCGAGCTGCGGTGGACCGAGCCGGAGGTGATCCTCGAAGCCGGCGTCGAACCGTGGACGCAGCTGCCGGTCTGGGTGCCGCCGGGCAGCGGGATGCACGACGCCCTGCACGCCGGTGACGTCTCCCGGGCGCTCGCGACGGGGCTGCGCTGCCGTCCCGTCGGCGAGACCGTCGCCGACACCTGGCGCTGGCTGCGGGACCTCGGGGGGAGCGCGCCCCGGCGCCGGGACCGGACGGTCAAGGGCCTCGACCCGCAGACGGAGGCGAGGGTGCTCGCCGCGGCCGGCAGGGCGTGACGGGACGGCGCTCGCGGGGCCGGGGCAAGGGACGACCGGGGTGGAGGCAGCACCACCCCCCGGCCGGGGGCCCGGCCCCGTGACCCGGATGCGGCACTCGGCCAGACTGACCTCATGACCACCCACCCCGTGACCACGGACAGCACGAGCGCGGACACCCGGGCCGGAAGCGGGCGCACCAGGCGCACCAAAGGCCTTCTGAAGGGGGCCTTACGGGGGCTGGGGCTGGCGCTGGTGTCGCTCCCGCTGACGGTGACGGCCTTCACCCTGACCGTGATGTCGCTCGCGCTGATCCCGGCCGGCGTCGGCATCGTCACCACGCCGTACGTGCTGAAGTGGGCCCGGACCTACGCGAACTGGCGGCGGGTGCTGGCCGCGGAGTGGGGCGGGGTGCGCATTCCGCCCGCGTACCGGCCGGTGCCGAAGGACGCCGGCCCGTGGGCGCGCACCTCCGTGCTGCTGCGCGACCCGGCGACCTGGCGGGAACTGCTGTGGCTGCCGGTCGACATGAGCGCGGGGTTCGCCACCGCGGTGCTGCCGGCCGCGCTGCTGCTGTACCCGCTGGAGGGGCTCGCGCTCGCGGCCGGGCTGTGGCGGGTGATGCCGGACCCGTACTGGTACGGCTTCGTCCCCGTCGGCGACCAGGCGTCCGCGCTCGGCGCCGGGGCGCTGGCCCTCGGGCTGGCCCTCGTCGCCCACGTCCTCGCCCCGTCGGTGCTGAACGCCCACTACCGGCTCACCCGCGCCGTCCTCTCCCCCGGGCAGGGGGATCTGGAGGAGCGCGTACGGGTGCTGACCGAGACGCGACGCGACGCGGTGGACACCTCCGCGGCCGAACTGCGGCGCATCGAGCGGGATCTGCACGACGGGGCACAGGCCCGGCTGGTCGCGATGGGCATGGATCTGGGGACCATCGAGGTACTGCTCGACAAAGACCCCGGAAAAGCACGGGAGTTGATCGCGCAGGCCCGCAAGTCGTCGGCGGAGGCGCTGTCGGAGCTGCGCGAGCTGGTGCGCGGCATCCATCCACCGGTGCTGGCCGAGCGCGGTCTGGGCGACGCGGTGCGGGCGCTGGCGCTGCGGCTCCCGGTGGCGACCGAGGTGAGCGTGGACCTGCCGGGGCGGGCCGGGGCGCCGGTGGAGTCGGCCGCGTACTTCGCCGTCGGCGAGGTGCTCACCAACGCGGTGAAGTACGCGGAGGCCGACCGGATCTGGGTGGACCTGCACCATGCGGACGGGCATCTGCGGGCGAGCGTCACCGACAACGGCAGGGGCGGCGCGGTGATCGGAGCCGGCTCTGGGCTGACCGGGGTGGAGCGGCGGCTGGGTACATTCGACGGCGTCCTGGCCGTCAGCAGCCCCACGGGCGGCCCCACCATGGTCACCGTGGAGATCCCTTGCGAGTTGTCCTAGCCGAAGACCTGTTCCTGCTGCGCGACGGGCTGGTCCGGCTCCTCGAGGCCCATGACTTCGAGATCGCCGCAGCCGTGGAGTCCGGGCCCGAACTGGCCCGCGCACTCGCCGAGTCGGAACCGGACGTCGCCGTGGTCGACGTGCGCCTGCCGCCGACCCACACCGACGAGGGCCTGCAGTGCGCGCTCGAGGCACGGCGGCGGCGTCCCGGGCTGCCGGTGCTGGTGCTGTCGCAGCACGTCGAGCAGTTGTACGCGCGGGAGTTGCTGGCCGACGGCAGCGGTGCGGTGGGCTACCTGCTCAAGGACCGGGTGTTCGACGCGGAGCAGTTCGTGGACGCCGTACGGCGGGTGGCGGACGGCGGTACGGCCATGGATCCGCAGGTGATCCAGCAGCTGCTGGCGCGGAAGCCGGACGACGACCGGCCACTGGCACGGCTGACGCCCCGGGAGCGGGAAGTGCTGGAGCAGATGGCGCAGGGCCGGTCCAACGCGGCGATCGCCGGCAAGCTGGTGGTGACGGAACGGGCCGTCGCCAAGCACACCGCCAACATCTTCGCCAAACTGGGCCTGGAGGTCTCGGAGGACGACAACCGGCGCGTGCTGGCGGTTCTCGCCCATCTCGACCGTGGCCGGTAGAACCGGGCCCGCCGCACCGACGGCCCCCTCACCCGTTGCGGTTGATCCGCAACTCCTGGTAGTACGAAGGCTGTTGAAACCAGCGTGCCGTACGAACTTCTCATCAATTCCCGGGACGGCTGAACACCCGTGGGGCCCTCCCCGTACTCAAGGGAGCCGCTTCACTCCTGTCGGGCGCCTCGATGCCCCGCAAGGGATGCCCCGCAAGGAAGTCAGAGGAGTTCCATGGGACGCAACACAAGAAAACGCCGTATGCCGTTGGCCACCAAGGCCGTGGCCGCATCGGCGGCCCTAGCGCTCGGTGGGGGCGGGCTGATCTGGGCGAACTTCTACGCCTCGGCTCACGAGTCCGACTCGCAGAACAACCGGACGAAGTCGAACGCGGCCCGGCAGATCGCCACGATCGACTGCCCGGACGTCGGCCAGCAGCTCTCCGACGTACCGGACCGGGCCCGTGGTGAGGTCGACGGTGAACTGGCCTCGATGGACCAGCAGATCACCGACGCCTACCAGCGCCTGGTCACCACGCGCCAGGCACAGGCCGGGGACTCGCAGTACGTCCAGAACGCCATTCTGGGTCCGCTCAAGGACCGCCGTAAGGCGCTCATCGACCGGATCAAGCTGGAGATCAACCGCGCGGGCGGCCAGGCACCCGGAAACCTGGACGAACTCGCCTCCTGCTCCGGCCGCCCCGCCGACCAGCCCCTGCCGAACGACGGCCAGGACGGCGGAGGCCAGGACGACGGAGGTCAGGACGACGGCCAGGACGGCGGTCAGGACCAGGGCAACGGGCAGACGCCGAACGACAACGGCAACGGCGCCGCGGGCCCGTTCGCCGACGACTTCGTCGACATCAACGACGTCCAGCCGAACTCGCGCGACCTGCCGAACGGTCTGGCCGCGAACGGGGACACCGGATCCACCGGATCCTTCACCACGGCGTGCGGTGTCAACGAGAACGACCTGTTCAACAGCGACAACATCATCGTGGCCCCCGGTGTCGACAACGGCGCCCACCACACGCACGACTACGTCGGCAACCAGGGCAACACCGCGTTCGCCAGCGACGACGACCTGGCCAACGCCGACACCACCTGCCAGAACCAGGGCGACAAGTCCACGTACTACTGGCCGGTGCTGCGCCTGCAGGACGGCACCCAGGAGTTCGACGCGGGCGACTTGGGCGGCGGTGCCGAGGGCAACGTCGGCAAGATCCTGAAGGCCAGCCAGGCGGAGATCAAGTTCGTCGGCAACAAGCAGGGCGACGTCGTCGCGATGCCGAAGTTCATCCGGATCATCACCGGTGACGCCAAGGCCTTCACCAACGGCGTCGCGAACGCCAACACGTCGTTCAGCTGCACCGGATTCGAGGACCGGCAGGTCACGGACAAGTACGTGCTGTGCCCCGAGGGCAGCCAGGTGGTGCGCACGTCCAACTTCCAGAGCTGCTGGGACGGGCAGAACATCGACAGCGCCAACCACCGTGACCACGTGGCGTTCGTCCAGCAGGACGGCAGCTGCCCGAACGGCTTCCAGGCCATCCCGCAGCTCCAGGTCCGCCTGGTGTACGACGTGCCCGCCCCGACCGTCGAGAACGGTCAGGTGCAGAACCCGTACGCCGTGGACGGCTTCCCGGAGCAGCTGCACAAGCCGATCACCGACCACAACGACTTCATCAACGTCATGGACGAGAGGCTGATGAACAAGGTGGTCAAGTGCATCAACCGGGGCAAGAACTGCACGTAGTCCCCTCGGTCGCCCACTGAAGGAGGAGGGCCGGTGGCGGGATTCCCGCCACCGGCCCTCCTTCCGTGTGCCCGGTGCACCCGGTGTGTCCGGTCAGCCTCCGTGCCCGGTGTGACCGCCCGTCTCCTCCCCGGCGGGACCGGAGGCGTGCGCACCGCCGCCGTGGCCCCCGCCGCTGTGGTCGATGCCCTCCTCCACGTCGCCGCCGAGCCGGCCACGCAGGTCCTCGAGCACGTTCCCGTGTCCGACGGCGACCCACTTGCGGCCGACGAGGTAGAGACCGCCGTAGTCCTTGGCCGTGTCGATCCACTCGCGCTGGCCGCGGTCGGTGGCGAAGGTGGCGAGGATGTACTTCTCCTTGCCCGTCTCGCAGATGGCCTGACGGATGGTGTCGGCGTCGGTCTGCATGTCCGGCTCGCACTTCGCCTCGGCGGCCAGGTGTTCCAGGCTGCCGGTGGCCGTGACGGGCGCCCCGCTCCTCCCGTCGCCGTCGTCGCCCCCGCCGCCGGACCCGCAGCCCGCCAGTGCCAGTACCGCCACCGCGCCGGTCAGCGCGATCCTCGGTCGGGTCAGCCTCATGAGTTCCTCCGGTCCTTCCGGCGACATGCCGCACGGAGCCCCGGCGAGGGGCTCTCCGCCTTCGATACGGCTCCGGGAGCCGGACTGCTCAACCGGTGACCTACGGAGACATCGCTCGTTCTGCCTGATGTGCAGTCACAGCATGCCGCCAAGCGGCCCACGGTCCCCTCCCCCGACGACCCGCTAGTCGACGTCCGTCAGGCCGAGACCGCTCTCGTCGAGCACTATCCGCGGCTCGTCCGGCTCGCGTACCTGATGCTGCCGCCGGAGCCGGGCGCCGGGGGCAGGCGGGTGCTGACCGCGCACGCCCTGGTCCAGCGCGCGCTGCCCCGTGGCCGCACCGCGGCACCCGTGATCCCCGCCCAGTCCCCCCGGCCCGAGCGGGCCGTCGGCCCGGACGGCGACCCCGGATACGCGCTGGTCCGGCTCCAGGTGGTGCGTACGGCGCTGCGGGCGAGCCCGTCGCGCCGTACGGCCGTGCGGCGGCGCGGGGCCCGGCGCAGGCGGGCCGGGCTGCCCGCCCTGCCGCCACCGCTGCCCCAGGTGTGGGGACTGCGCCTGTTCCCGCGGTCCGGCGGCGCCGACGAACTCGCCCTGGAGCAAAAGCTGTCCGCCCTGTCCGGTCCCGCCCGCGCCGCCCATGTGCTGCGTGCTCTGGAGCGGCTCCCGGACGCCGACGTCCGTACGCTGCTCACGGAGGCGGGCGTGGCCGACGCGGTGGGTGCGCTGCGCGAGGCCGACCGGGTGCCGGCCGGGGACCGGCTGCTCGGCTCCCCCGCGTTCGACCCCTGCTCGCTGCAGGCCCGGCCCACCGATCTGGTGCGCCGCCGCCGGCGTCTGAAGGCCGTGCTGGCCGGCGGGGCCGCGCTCGTCGTCTGCGGCGCGCTGTTCGGGCTGCCGGAGGACGGCTGGGGCCCCGACGGCGCCGCCGCGCCGCCGTACGCGCTGAACCGGGCCGCGCAGGCCGCCCTGGATCCGGGGAAGCTGACCCGGGTCTCCCCCACCGCCTGGAAGACCTCCGCGCGCACCGACTTCTCGGTGTGGCCGGCCCGCGGCGACCTGGCCGGTGACGCGGGGCTGCTGCGCCGGGCCCTCGCCGTGTGGGCCCGGCCCGGCGAGCGGGTGCGGGTGTCGGCGACGCCGGGCACCCCGTCCGGGGGCCCGGCCGGACCGCCCCAGCTGCTGTACGCCGGGACGGTCGACCACGCGCGCGTGGTGGTCCTCCACGACGGTCTGCGCATCGCCAGGTACGCCGAACCCGTGGACGGCACCGAGGGCGCCGCCCTGGACTTCGCCCGGGCGGACGGCGCGGACCGGGCCGGGGCGAGCGCGCTGGTGCTGGGGCGGTCCGACGGCAACGTCCGCTATCTGACGGCGCCCTGGGTGCGTTCGGCCGGTACGCGGGACCTGCGCGAGCCCGGCGCGGACACGGCGGACCTCGCGCTCACCGGCGGCGTGACCCCGCCGCTGGCCGGTGCGGCCCCGAAGTCCGGCTCGTGCACCTCGTGGAACGTGCTGGAGCTGACCGACGACACCGGCACCCGGCTGGTGACCGACCTCGGCGAGCTGGTCCCGGCCGCGCTGACCGCGGGACGGCCCGGAAAGACCGGTGAGGTGGCCGGAGGGGAGGCGCGGCGTACCTGGGCGCCGTTCGCCTGCTCGCTGGCCTCGATGCGCTCGGCGGGCGTACGGAGCGTGAACGCGTGGGCGTTCGCCGAGCAGCCGCTGCCGGACGCGAGCGGGGCCGCGGCCTGGGTGTGCACGCGGGCCGAGACCTGGCGGGGCGGCGGCACCCGGACGCAGGCGCAGTTCCACACGCCGGGCGGACCGTCCGGGGTGGTGGCGGCCCAGGCCGGGGACGTACCGCAGTGCGGGGAGCGTGAGCCGCGGGTGCTGGCCGGGGTGCTGTGGAAGTCCGGTGCGGGCATCTGGTACCTGCTGGCCGCCGGCAGCCCCGGCACGACGTCGGTCACCGCGACGGGCGGTGTCGAGGGCACCGCGCAGGGCAGCCTGCTGACCGTCGGGGCCGAGCAGGGCGCCCGGGCCGACCTCGAGGGAACCCTGGAGAACGGGGACCGGGTCACCGGGCTCCGCTGACCGGAGCCGGACCGGCCGGCACCCGGACGATCACCGCCGTCCGGTGCGGACCGTTCACGGCCGGATTCGATCGGTAGGCTGTCTGTATGACTACCGGGGTGCGTCGCAGGATGGGAGTCGAGGAACGTCGGCAGCAGTTGATCGGCGTCGCCCTCGAACTGTTCAGCCGTCGTTCGCCCGACGACGTCTCCATCGACGAGATCGCGTCGGCGGCCGGTATCTCGCGCCCGCTGGTGTACCACTACTTCCCCGGTAAACTCAGCCTCTACGAAGCCGCGTTGAAGCGGGCCGCGGACGATCTGGCGTCGCGGTTCGTGGAGCCGCGCGAGGGCCCGCTGGGTGCGCGGCTCCTACGGGTGATGGGCCGGTACTTCGACTTCGTCGACGAGCACGGGCCCGGCTTCTCCGCCCTGATGCGCGGCGGCCCGGCGGTACCCGCAGGCGCGGCCTGGTCGATGAACACAGCCCCGACCACCCATGCGCTGGTCGACTCCGTACGGCAGGCGGCGTACGAACAGATCCTGTCGCACATGGGCGCGGTGGACCCGCCCGCGCGGCTGGAACTGGTGGTGCGGTCCTGGATCTCGCTCGCCGAGTCGACGGCGCTGATCTGGCTGGACGGCCGCCGCATACCGCGGGACGAGCTGGAGACCCAGCTGGTGCACGACTTCGCCGCGCTCTGTGCGGTCGCCGCGGCCCACGACGAGGAGTTGGGCGGGCTGCTGCGCGGCCTGCTCAAGGACGAGCCGGGCGACGGACCGTTCGCCGACCTGGCCGCCCGGCTCATCGCGCTGGCCCGCTGAAGCGGCCCTCCGCCTGCTTCGCCGGCTCCCTCTGCTCCGCCTACTCCGCCGGCTCCACGAACTTGCGGTACGACGCGTCGAGGTCGCGTACCTCGGCGGAGGCGTGCAGGGTCAGGCCGTCGACCGGCCGCACGTGCCGGCGCACCAGTTCCAGGACGGCCTCGGTGAGCCGCGCCTTGGTCTCCTCGGTACGCCCGGGGAGCATGCCGATGTGGACGTGCACGAGGGCGTGGTCCTCTGCCTGCTCGTGGCCGATGAAGACGTCGCCGGTCGGGCGGAACCGGGTCTTGCACGCCGGGAGCTTCGCCGCCGCGATCTCCACCACGGTGCTGTGCAGGTCTTGGACGAAGGCGGGCCGGTCCCACTCGAAGCCGTGCTTCAGCTGTGCGGAGTGGTCGACGGTGATCTGCGGCATGAAGGGGCCCTCCGGTTCCGGGTCGGAGGGCCCACCCTAGCTTCTGCGCCGGTGCGCCCGGTGCGTCAGCCGGCCGTGGTGAACACCGCGACCGAGCGGGCCGGGACGGTGAAGGTGCCGGTGTCCGCCGCGTAGGACGAGGTCTTCACCACCGCGTCCGAGCCCGCCGCCTGCACCGGGTGCAGCCGGTGGTCCGTGCCGGCGAGCGCGGCGACGCGCTGTTCCTGCCTCCGCGGCGTCGCGTTGAAGACGACGACCAGGTCACCGAGGCGCATGGTGATCACGCCGGGTGTCTCGTCCTTCCCGGACAGCGGGAAGGACAGCGCGGACTGCACCTGCCCCGCGGTGCCGAGGGAGAAGGTCTTCTCCGTCGTGCGGATCCTCAGCAGGTCCCGGTAGGCGGCGGAGGCGCCGTCGATCTCCGCGCACCCGGGCGTCGGCACCGTCTTCAGCAGCGGCCCGGCGTAGGGCCACTTGTCGGCGTTGTCGGCGGCCGGCGGCAGGCCGCGGCCGAAGCCGTTGCCGTCGGCGCAGTTCCAGTGGATGGCGTTGAACCAGTCGCCGCTGTCGTAGGAGTTGCGGTCCAGGGACTTGGAGCGCAGCAGGTCGGTGCCGGCCTGGGAGAGCGCCGGGCCCTGGGAGAGGGTGGCGGTCGCCATCGCGATCACCTGCATGCGGGCACGATCCGACACCGTCGTGTTCTGTGGCAGTTTGTAGGCGAGCGCGTCGTACAGGGTCTCGTTGTCGTGCGCGTCGGCGTAGGCGAGGGCGTCGCCGGGTGCGTGGGCGTATCCGGCCGGTGCGCCGTTGTAGTCGACCTGGGAACCGGTGACCTCCTTGCCGTCGGTGTCGGTGAAGCGGTACTCGGCGAGGTTTCCGCTCAGACCGACCTTGATCAGGTCCTGGTAGTGCAGGAGCCGGGCCTTCTGTTCGGCCTCGGTGCCGTTGCCGTCCGAGGAGTTGGGGTCGGTGAACAGGCCGGAGGCGAAGCCCTGGACACCGGGGTCCTCGTCGAAGGGGCCGCCGCCGCGGACGGCGTCGCGGGCCCGGTCGGAGAAGGTGGCGATGCCGGTTCCGGCCATGTTCTTCTGTGTGGCCTGCTCGAAGCGGGCGTCGTCGGCGATCTCGCCGAAGTTCCAGCCCTCGCCGTACAGGATGATCCTCTTGCCGTCGACGCCGTCCTGCGCGGGGGTCAGCGCGTCGAGGGCCTTGCGGACGGCGAGGATGTTGGCCTTGGGGTGGTGGCCCATGAGGTCGAAGCGGAAGCCGTCGACCTTGTACTCCCTGGCCCAGGTGACGACCGAGTCGACGACGAGCTTGCCCATCATGGCGTTCTCGGGCGCGGTGTTGGCGCAGCAGGTGCTGTCGGCGACCGAACCGTCGGCGAGGAGCCGCTGGTAGTAGCCGGGCACGATCCGGTCCAGGACGGAGGTCTTCGCCTGCCCGCTCGCCGCGGTGTGGTTGTAGACGACGTCCATGACGACGCGCAGGCCGTCCTCGTTCAGCGCCTCGACCATCCTGCGGAACTCGACCGTGCGGGCCGTGCCGTCCGGGTCACTGGCGTAGGAGCCCTCGGGGACCGTGTAGTGGTACGGGTCGTAGCCCCAGTTGTAGGCGTCCTTCGCGGCGGCCTTCGCCACGCACTCCTGCTGCTTGCCGGAGTCGGCCGGGTAGGAGGCGAGATCGCAGTCGCCGGTCTCCCGGTCGGACTTCTTCTCGGGGATGGTCGCGATGTCGAAGGCGGGCAGCAGGTGCACGTACGAGGCGCCGGCCCGCGCCAGCTTCCGCAGGTGCTTCGAGCCGTCGCTGTCCTTGTCGGTGAAGGCGAGGTAGGTGCCGGGCTGCTCCGCCGTGCGGTCCTCGACGGAGAAGTCGCGGATGTGCAGTTCCTGGATCCGGGCGTCCTTGAGGGGGACGGCCTTCGGCTTGTCCAGACCCGACCAGCCCTCGGGGGCGAGGTCGCGGTCGCCGAGGTCGACGACGAGGCTGCGCGCGGAGTCGGTGGTCAGGGCGACGGAGTAGGGGTCGGTGACCTTGTTGGTGACGAGTTCGCGGGTGCTGGGCGCCCACACCTTCACGGCGTACCGGTAGGGCTTGCCCTTCCAGGACTTCGGGCCGGTGACGGACCAGACGCCGGTGGCGTCGTCACGCTTCATGCGGGCGGTGGAGCCGCCGATCTCCAGCGAGACGTTCTGCGCGGTCGGCGCCCACACGGCCAGCGTGGGCCGGCCGTGCCGGAACGTCGGGCCGAGCTCCGCCTTCGTCGCGCCGGCCGCGTACAGGTCGTCGAGGACGCCCGCGATCTGCACGCCGGTCGCCGCGAGGACGGCCCCGTCGGCGGCGCGCCGGGCGGCGACGACCTGGCCGCGCAGGGCCTCGCGCACGCGGTCCCGGTCGCGCGGGTCGACCGCGTGAGCGGTGCCGTCCTTGAGGTGCGGGAACGTCGCCTTCTGCGCGTCGGTCAGGTCGGCCGGGAGCAGCCGGATCACGCGTGTGTCGTCACCGAGGACGAGCGTGCCGTCCCGCGCCTCGATCGAGCCGCTGCGGGAGGCGAGCAGCTGAGTGGAGGCGGCGCCCGCGGAGCCGTCCCACACGACGGTGTGCCGGTCGATCCAGACCGCCTTCGAGGTGGTCGGGTCGACGGCGGCGGCCGAGCCGGGCGGCTGCGGCAGCAGGTACTTCTCCTCACCGCTCAACAGCCACACCTCGTGGCCGTTCGCCTCGAGGTCGAGCGACCGGTCGGAGGGGAGGTCCTTCTCGTCGCCCTTGTGGATGATGTAGCTGAGACTGGTGGCACCCTCGGTGAGCGGTACCTCGAAGACCGCGCCATAGGGATCGGTCCTCACCGGCTCCAGGGGGTTCGACCAGTCGGTGGGCTCGGCGGCGCCGGTCCACACGTGCAGGCCCCAGCCGTCGTGGTCGCCGTCCGCGCGCTGGTAGTGCAGCACCGCCTTGCTCTTGTCCTGCTCCGGGTACTCGGGGCGTTCGGTGGTGACGGTCTCCTCGCCCTGCTCGATCCAGATCTCGCCGTTCTTCGTGACGTCGATCGTGCGGTCGGTGGAGACGTCCTTGTCGCCGTCCTCGTCGACGACGAGGAATGAGACGGTGGAGGCGCCGGGCCTGAGCTTGACGTGGGCGAAGGCGCCGTAGGCGTCGCGGCCGGTGAAGGGGTGGCTGTCCGGCCACTCGGTGGCCTCGCCGTCGGCGAGGTCGCCCCAGGCGTACAGGCCCCAGTCGTCGTAGTCGCCGTCGGCGCGCTGGTAGTGGACGACCACGTGGTCGCGGGAGCCCGCCGTGGGCGGTTCCTCGACGGGCGGGGCGCCGGTGGTGGAGGCCGCCAGGGCGCTCGCGGTGCGGCCGGCGGAGTCGATCGCGACGGCCTTGTAGCGCAGGGCGGTGCCGGCGGGGACGTCGTCGCCGATGGTGTGGGTGACCTTGTGGGGGGCGTGGTCGGAGGAGCCGAGAGTGCGCCACTTGCCGTTGCCGGTCCGGGCGGCGAAGACGACGCGGTTGAGCTGTCCGCCCTCGACGTCGGCGGTGAGCTCGACGGTGCCGGTGGCTCCGGCCCCGGGGGCCTTCAGGGTGACCGTGGGCTTCGCGGCGGGCTCGGCGAGCCTGCCCGCCGCCTCGAGGACGACCGCCGAGCCGGCCGGGACGGTGAGGGTGATCTTCCGGTCGGCGTCGCTGGTGACGGAGGCGTCGGTGCCGTGGATGCCGCGGAAGGTCATGCGGGCCGAGTTCGTGGCGAAGGTCGCCTTCTTGGCGTCGTCGGCGTTGTTGAAGGCGACGACGTACTCGGTGGTGTCCTGGCCGGTGCGGGTGCCGGTCCCGGTGCGGGAGAAGGCGTAGACGCCGGGGCCGTCGGCCGCGTACCGCTCCTGCTGGATGCCGTCGGTGAGGGCGGGGTGCGCCTTGCGGAGCTCGGCGAGGGCGCTGATCTGCCGGTAGAGGGGGGCCTTCGTGTCGTAGGTGTCCTCGGCGTGGGTGCGGTCGGTGCCGATGAGGTCGTCGTCGAGGTAGTCGGCGGTGCGGGAGGCGAACAGGGTCTGGCGGGCGTCCTTGTCGCCGCCGGCGCCGGTGAATCCCTGCTCGTCGCCGTAGTAGACGACGGGGTTGCCGCGGCTGAGGAACATCAGCTCGTTGGCGAGCATGTCCTTCTTCAGCAGGTCGGCGTCGGACGCCCCGGGGTTGTCCTGCTTCAGGAACGTCCCGACGCGGCCCATGTCGTGGTTGCCGAGGAAGGTGACCTGCTCGTAGGCGTTGGCCCGGTCGGTCGTGTACTTGTGGTCGTCGCCGAAGACGGACGCGAGCCGCTGCGCGCTGCCGCCCTGGGAGGCGTACCGGCGGGCCGCCTCCTGGAAGGGGAAGTCGAGGGTGGCGTCGAGGCGGCCCTCGGTGACGTAGGGGGCGGTGACGTCGGTGTCGGCGGAGTAGACCTCGCCGAACATGAAGAAGTCGTCGCGCCCCTTCTTCGCCGCGTAGGCGTCCAGGGCGGTGGCCCACTGGGTCCAGAACTCCATGTTGACGTGCTTCACGGTGTCGATCCGGAAGCCGTCGATGTCGAAGTCCTTCACCCACCGCTGGTAGATCTTCTCCATGCCGTCGACGACCTCGGGACGCTCGGTCCACAGGTCGTCGAGCCCGGAGAAGTCGCCGTACTCGCCGGACTCGCCGGCGAAGGTGGAGTCGCCCCGGTTGTGGTACATCGTCGGGTCGTTGAGCCACGACGGGACCTTGACGTCCTTCTTCGCGGCGGGGACGACCGGGGTGCGGGGGAAGGAACCGGCGTCGACGCGCGGGAACTTCCGGGAGGCGTCGGCGTAGTCGGCGTCGTCGAAGGGCTTCCCGTCCTTGGTCAGGTAGGGGAAGGCGCCCTTGGAGAGGTAGTCGTAGGACTTCTCCTCGTAGTCGACGACGTCGGCGGTGTGGTTGGTGATGACGTCGAAGAAGACCTTCATGCCCTTGTCGTGGGCCTTGTCGATGAGGGTCTCGAGGTCCTTGTTGGTGCCGAAGTGCGGGTCGACCCGGGTGAAGTCGGTGATCCAGTAACCGTGGTAGCCGGCCGAGGCGTTCTCCCCCGTCCCCTGCACGGGCTGGTTCTCGAAGAGGGGCGCCATCCAGAGGGCGGTGGTGCCGAGCCCCTTGATGTAGTCGAGCTTCTCGGTGAGGCCCTTGAGGTCGCCGCCCTGGTAGAAGCCCTTGTCGGTGGGGTCGTACCCGGTGCTGAGCCGCGAACCGGTCAGCCCGCCCCGGTCGTTCCTCGCGTCCCCGTTGGCGAACCGGTCCGGCAGGACGAAGTAGAACTGCTCCCGGGTGAGATCGTGCCGCGCGGGGGCCTTCGCCAGCGTGGCGTCGGACGGGGGCTCGGGGGGTGCGGCGGCCTGGGCCGCCAGGGGCTGCACGAGGGTGGCGGCAAGGGCGGCGGCGAGCGCGGCCGCCGTCACGGCGGCCACCCGCCCGCCCTGCGCGGTGCGGCGCGCCGGGGGCGCGGGCCATCTGGGTATCACAGGCGTGAACTCCTTGCGACTACGGCTCATTGAGGGTCCGACCCCGCACCACGGCACGGCCTGTTCCGGCCACGTCACCGGGGCGCCGGCGTGACCGTATCGCCGTTGAAAGCTTTACAGCAAGGGTTGCGAAAGTAACGGTAAGGACTTTCATCCGGACGCCGGTCGCGTCGCCCCCGTGAGCGGCGGCGCGACCGGCGCGCGTTCAGCAGGAGGACTTGCCCGCGTACACCGCGAGGGCCGTGGCGGCGCCCAGGGTGGTGGTGAGCCGGCCCGAACCGTCCACCGTCACCTGCGTGTTGTTCTGTACGTTGCAGTAGGTACCTGCCGCGAGGGACGTCTGGTAGGTACGGGTCAGCGAGCCGGACTCGTGGTTGACGGCCACGAAGCCCTTGTTGCCCCGGCCGAAGGCGATCGCGTCACCGCCGTTGTCCCACCAGTTGGTCACCGCCTGGCCGCGTGTGGCGTTGCGGAAGGAGACCATGGACCTGATCTCCGGCCAGGCGTGCTGGCACTTCCAGCCGTTCTGCCAGCAGGCGTTCACCTGGCCGCCGTTGGGCGGGCCGGCGTCGTGGTCGGAGAACTCGTAGCCGGAGTTGATGTCGGGGGCACCGTAGGGCCAGGCCAGCATGAAGACGTTGGCCAGGGTGTAGGTGGCGCCGTCCTTGTAGCTGAGCGTGGAGCCGTTGCGCTCGGTGTCGTGGTTGTCGACGAAGACGCCGGAGACGCCGCCGTTCATGTAGCCCCAGCCCTCGCCGTAGTTCTTCAGGTAGGCGAGGTTCTCGTTGGTGAAGACCCGCTTGAGGTCGAAGGCGTAGCGGAACTCCTGGACGTCGCCGGTGCCGGTGTACTCGCCGGGCTGGACGGCCTCGCCGGCGCCGTGGATGGCCTCCTGCTTCCAGTAGACGCCGGGATTGGAGAGCCGGGACTTGATGTTCGCCAGGTCGGCGGCCGGCATGTGCTTGGCCGCGTCGATGCGGAAGCCGTCCACCCCGAGGGAGAGCAGGTCGTTCAGGTACCCGGCGATGGCTCCGCGGACGTGGTTCTCGCCGGTGTCGAGGTCGGCGAGACCGACCAGTTCGCAGTTCTGGACGTTCCAGCGGTCCTGGTAGTTGTTGATCTGCGAGGTGCAGTTGTCGAAGTCGGGCGACGAGTACAGGCCGGGGTAGTGGTACTTGGTGTACGCCGAGCCGCCGGTTCCGGTGCCGTTGCCCGCGGACATGTGGTTGATGACGGCGTCGACGACGACCTTCACGCCGGCCGAGTGACACGTGTTCACCATGTTCCGGAAGGCGGTGCGGTCGCCGAGCCGGCCGGCGATCCTGTAGCTGACCGGCTGGTACGACGTCCACCACTGCGAGCCCTGTATGTGCTCGGCGGGCGGGGAGACCTGGACGGAGCCGTACCCGGCGGGGCCGAGGGTGGTGGTGCACTCGCGGGCGACCGAGTGGAAGTTCCACTCGAAGAGGACGGCGGTGACGTCCTTGTTCCCGGGCGGCGCGGCCTGCGCGACAGTCGGGGTCATGACAACCGAGGCGACCGCGAGTGCGGCGGCCCCGGCGAGGGTCCTGCGTGCCATGTGGGGTTCCTTCTCCATCGAAGGGTGCGGGGAGCGCACAGAGCGACTGAAGCTTCTTGCTGAAATCTTCAGAAACCTTGCGGCAACGCAGATGTTAAAACGTTCACCGAACAAAGGGCAGTAGTCGGTCCGCAGTTGTGGCAAGAACTTCAAAGGGCGGGGGGACTACTCGAGGCCGGACGAGCAGGAACCCCCGTCGGAAGCGAACCGGAGCCCGTCAGCCGCACGGCGCAGGCCCGGACACGGCGGAGGCACGGACACGGCGGGGGCACGGACACGGCGGAGGGCTCGCGGCGGGGCCTGATGCCGAGAACGGTGCGAGCGTTGTCTATCGTCTTCCGGTGCGAACAATCATGGTGCCTGTCCGCAGGGCGGAGGGCTTGGTGTGGTGACGCTTCGGTGGCCGCGTCTTCGGCATCCGGCGCAGGTGGTCGTGGCGGGCTTCGCCACGGCGATCGCGGCCGGGACCGGCCTGCTGATGCTGCCCGCGGCCAAGGCCGGGCCCGGCGGGGCCGGTGCGGTGGAGGCGCTGTTCACCTCCACTTCCGCCGTGTGCGTGACCGGTCTGATCGTGGTGGACACTCCCGCCTACTGGAGCGGGTTCGGGCAGGCGGTGATCCTGGCGCTCATCCAGGTGGGCGGCTTCGGCATCATGACCTTCGCGTCCTCACCGCCTCGCTGCTGATCTCCTTCGGCATCGAGAGCGTCTGGGCCAAGGCCATCAGCGAGGCCCACGGCCGCATCCTCACCCAGCTCGGCGTCCACCACGTCGTCTACCCCGAACACGACATGGGCCAGCGCGTCGCCCACCTCGTACGGGGCCGCATGCTCGACTACATCGAGTTCGAGGACGACTTCGCCGTGGTCAAGACGAAACCGCCCGCCGACATCATCGGTCTCCCCCTGTCCAACAGCGCCGTCCGCACCCGCCACGGCGCCACCGTCGTCGCCATCAAACGCCCCGGCGAAGGCTTCGCCTACGCCACCCCCGAGACCGTCGTGGAAGTGGACGACACCATCATCGTCGCCGGACGCACCCGAGCGACCGAACGCTTCAGCGAACTCCAGCAGGACCGGCCCCCGGCAGACAGCGGCACGCAGATCCCTGGTGCCCGCACCTCGACCCCTCACGTCGCGGCGGGCGGCGCGAGTCGGTGGAACCGATGCCCGCCCGGCTGGGCAAGGACGGCAACCGGCAGGCCGGGGTGCCGCTGCGCCTGGCCTCCGACGGCGCGTCGGCGGCCGTCGACCGGCGGCTGTTCCTGCCGGTGAGCCGGGATCCCGCCTCACCGAAGTTCTGCAGCGTCTCGTCGATCGCTCTCGATCCGGCGCGACGAAAACCGTCACCCCTGATGAGCGTGGCGTCACGCACCGACTGTCGTGTGGACGACCGCCTGGCGAGAATCCGGCAGGTCGCATCCCGCCGCCCATGACCTGCCGCCACCCGTGGTGTGACGAGCGGGGTGGTGCCCGCGGCGGACGTGTCGAAGCTCCGGCTGAAGACGGACAGCTCCCCCAAGTCGTCGTCCCCGGCCGGAGCTTCGACGTGTCGTCGGTTCGCCGCTGTCCGCCTGGTCGAACCGGGCACCCCGCGAGAACGACGCGGCCCCGGGGCCACTGCGGTGACCCGCGTCAGCGCCCGCTGGTTCGTATGCCGTCGACGAAGGCGGCCCAGGCGCAGGTGCCGATGAGCAGGATCGTGCCGGTGGGGTTCTTGCTGTCACGGACGGGGACGGTGCCGGGGATGTTGTCCGCGGTTTCCAGGCAGTCTCCGCCGCCACCATCGCTGTACGTGCTCTTGCGCCACACTGCGGCCGTCAGGTCGGGTCGGGTACTGCGCATGTCTCGTACTCCTTCATGGCCCGCCGGATCAGGGCCGCGGATGCCTCTGGTGGCAGGGCTCGGGCATGCACGAGACCGTAACGATGCGAGTGCCGGGTCACCATGGCCCGGTCTTCCGCCAACTCGCCCGAGTGGCCCGCCTCCGGGTAGGCCACGTCCGGCGCGTTGTCGAACGGCAGGAGGGTGAGCGAGCCGCCCATGGCGGAGTGGGCCCCCGCGACGAAGGGCATCACCTGCACCTCGATGTGCGGGACGTGTGCGGCTTCCAGGACGGAGGCCAACTGCTCCCGCATGACGGTCGGGCCTCCCACCGGACGCCGGATCACCGACTCGTCGAGGACCACCCACAACAGTGGCGGTTGCGGCTTGCGGAGCAGACTCTGCCGACTCAGCCGCGCCGCCACGTTCTCCTCGGTCTCCTCCACCGTGCACCACGGTTGTCCGTGGCACAGCACTTCACGTGCGTAAGCCTCGGTCTGCAGGAGACCCGGAACGCTGTGCGCCGTGTACTTGTGCATGGCGTTCGTCCTGGCCTCGTACGCCACGAACTTCCGTGCCCAGTCCGGAATGGGCGTGCGCCTGATGTGGGTCCACAGGTCGACCAGGTCGCCGTCGGCCTTCAGGATCTCGTCCAGTCTGGCGTTGACGTCCTCGGGCGGGGTCTCCTTGCCCAGTTCGAACTGGGCGATGCGGCTGTGGGCGACGGGAATCAGGTCGCCGAGCCCGCGTTGGGTGAACCCGGCGCGGACGCTGGGCTTGCGCAGCTTCACGCCGTAGAGCGCCGGCAGGGACGCGGACGGGTCGAGGTCCTTCGGCGCGGGCATCTCCCGTCCCCCCGTTTTCGATCCGGTGCGACGAAAGCCGTCACCCCTGGTGAGCGTAGCGTCACGTACCGATGATCGTGGGGAGAGCCGGGATCACCACGACGGAAGGGCACCGCACTCATGGCACCACAGGAACGTACGAGGCGCGCGGCCGCGATCCAGGACGCCGACGAGGCCAGGAACGAACTCTCCTCGGCACTGGACGACGCCGGCGTGCTCCTGCCCTCGCTGGGGCTCGACACCGTCTCGCTGGCCAGTGGTTATCTGCCGCCGCTGGTGGATCTCGGGCGCTGCAATCCGGGCACGGCGCGCAAGCTGGCGGAGGCGCTGCGGGAGGGCCGCGCCACCGGATTGATCACCAGGGTCCGTGAGGTGAACCGGCGGAGCGAGCAGCGCAGCAGGTAACACCAGCACCGGGCACAGGGTCCGCCGCTTCCCGGCCGGGAAGCGGCGGACCCTGTGCCCGGCCCGTGAGGCCTCAGCCCGTGGTGAACCACACCGTCGTGTCGGCCGGCACCCTCACTCCGCCGTCCGCCCGGTCCACGTCGCCGCTGGCGAGCAGCACCCGCCCGTACGCCTCGGTGGTCACCGCCCGGCCCGTGGTGTTCGCGACGCACACGAACTCCCCGCGGCGGAAGGCGAGGACACCCTCGGGCGCCGTCAGCCACTCCACCGCGTCGCCCGCGCCCAGTCCGGCCTGGTCCCGGCGCACGGCGAGTGCACTCCGGTACAGTTCCAGGGTCGAACCGGCCGCCCCTCTCTGCGCCTCGACGCTCAGCTCGCCCCAGCCCTCCGGCTGCGGCAGCCAGCTGCCGCCGCCCCCGAAGCCGTACGAGGAACCGGTACGGGTCCACGGGATCGGCACCCGGCATCCGTCGCGGAAGCCGTCCTGGCCGGCGCCCCGGAAGTACGCCGGGTCCTGGCGCACCTCGTCGGGCAGGTCCACGACGTCCGGCAGTCCCAGCTCCTCGCCCTGGTAGACGTAGGCCGAGCCGGGCAGTGCCAGCATCAGCAGGGTCGCGGCGCGGGCCCGGCGCAGGCCCAGTTCCCGGTCGCCGGGCAGCCGGATCTGGGTGCCGAGACCGGGCGGGTTGGCGAAGCGGGTGGCGTGCCGGGTGACGTCGTGGTTGGAGAGCACCCAGGTGGCGGGGGCGCCCACCGGGCGCATCGCGTCCAGGGTGCGGTCGATGACCTCGCGCAGTTCTTCGGCGTCCCAGTGGGTGCCCAGGTACTGGAAGTTGAAGGCCTGGTGCAGTTCGTCGGGGCGGACGTAGTTCGCGGTGCGCTCGACGGTCGGGGTCCAGGCCTCGGCGACGAAGATCCGCTCGCCGGAGTACTCGTCGAGGATGAGCCGCCACTGGCGGTAGATGTCGTGGACGCCGTCCTGGTCGAAGAACGGCATGACATCGTTGCCCAGCAGCTTCAGCTGCTCGTGGTCCCCCAGGTCGGGCAGGCCCTCGGCCTTCACCATGCCGTGCGCGACGTCGATGCGGAAGCCGTCCACGCCCATGTCCAGCCAGAACCGGAGGATGGAGCGGAACTCGTCGCCGACGGCCGGGTGTTCCCAGTTGAAGTCGGGCTGCTCGGGCGCGAAGAGGTGCAGGTACCACTCGCCGGGGGTGCCGTCGGGCTCGGTGACCCGGGTCCAGGCGGGGCCACCGAAGATCGACTCCCAGTCGTTGGGCGGGAGTTCACCGTCCACGCCCTTGCCGGACCGGAAGTGGTAGCGGTCGCGCGAGGCCGAGCCGGGGCCCTCGGCGAGGGCCCGCTTGAACCACTCGTGCTGGTCGGAGGAGTGGTTGGGCACGATGTCGACGATGATCCGCAGGCCCAGTCCGTGGGCGTCCCGGATCAGCGCGTCCGCGTCGAGCAGGGTGCCGAACATGGGATCGACGGCGCGGTAGTCGGCGACGTCGTAGCCGGCGTCGGCCTGCGGGGAGGCGTAGAAGGGGCTGAGCCACACGGCGTCCACCCCGAGGTCGCGCAGGTACGGCAGGCGGGAGCGGATGCCCTCGAGGTCGCCCATGCCGTCGCCGTTGCTGTCGGCGAAACTGCGCGGGTACACCTGGTAGATCACCGCGTCCCGCCACCAGTCGTGACGCCTGGCGACGGTGGCGACGGCAGCGTCGGTCGTGGAGGTCGGGGCCGGGGCGGCGGTGTGCTGCTGGCTCATGTCGTCCTTGAATACGTGGGGTCGGTCAGGGAGGCGAGTGGGGCCGGGGCCGGGAGGGCAGGAGGCGGGAGACGAGGCGGCCGCGGTGCCGGCGGGGTCGGATGTCTGTGCACCGCGACCGCCTCCCCGCGCGCCGCGGCGCGCGGGAGTCTTCGTACGGAGGGCGTCAGCCCTTCGTGCCGCCCGCGGTGAGGCCGGCCACCAGGTTCTTCTGCACGAGGTAGAAGAACGCGGAGACGGGTATCGCGATCAGGACCGCGGTGGCGGCCATGAGGTTGCGCTGGGCGTCGTGCTCGCTGACGAAGCTCTGCAGACCGACGGCGAGCGTGTACTTCTCGTCGTCCAGCATGAACGTCGTGGCGAAGGCGACCTCGCCGAACGCCGTGATGAAGCTGTAGAAGGCGGCGACGGCGAGCCCCGGCTTGGCGAGCGGCAGGATCAGCCGCACGAACGTGCCGAACGGGGACAGCCCGTCGACCCGGCCCGCCTCGTCGATCTCGAACGGAATGGTGTCGAAGTAGCCCTTCATCAGCCAGGCACAGTACGGCACCGCGGTCGAGCAGTAGACGAGGATGAGCCCGAAGTAGGTATCGATCAGCTGAAGGTCGGACAGGATCTGGTACATCGGGACCATCAGGACGGCCACCGGGAACATCTGGGTGACCAGGAGGACCCACATGAACTTCCTGTACCCGGGGAACCGCATCCGGGACACCGCGTACCCGGTGGTGGCGGCGACCAGCACGCCGATGACGGTGGTGCCGAGCGAGACGATCAGCGAGCTCTTCAGCCAGTCGAAGAAGTTCGTGTTCTGCAGCACGAACGCGTAGTTGTCCAGCGTCATCTTGCCCCAGATGCCGCCGGGGCGCAGATAGTCGTCCTTGTCCGGGCCGAGGGACAGGAAGACCAGCCAGGCGACCGGGAACAGCGCGATGGCGCTCGCCACGGTCAGGATGCCGTGCGAGGCGAGGACGCCGCCGCGGCCGACCTCGCCGCGCCGCCGCGTCCCGGGCCGGCGGGGCGTGGTCCGCCCGGCCGGCGTGCCCGTCACCACGGCTGACGGTGGGGTGTCGAGGGTGCTCATGGGGGCTCCTGCCTCAGATCGCGAGCTGCTGCTCATTGCGGTTCAGCCAGCGGCGGTAGAAGGAGGTGAAGACGATCAGGACGGCCAGCAGCAGCATGCCGTAGGCCGCGGACTGCGCGAAGTCGCGCGGCTGCTGTCCGAAGCCGAGTTGGTACGCCCAGGTGACGAGGATCTGTGCGTCCGGCGCGGTGTTGCCGAACAGCAGGAAGATGACGGCGAACTGGTTGAAGGTCCAGATGATGCCGAGCAGCACGACGGTGGAGCTGACCGAGCGCAGGCCGGGCAGGGTGACGTGGCGGAACCGCTGCCAGGCGCTCGCGCCGTCCATCTCGGCCGCCTCGTACAGGGTTCCGTCGATCGACTGGAGTCCGCCGAGCAGGGAGACCATCATGAACGGCACGCCGCACCAGGTGTTGACCATGATCGCGGCGAACCGCTGCCAGAAGGTGTCCTCGAGCCACAGCGGCGTCGGCAGGCCCAGGGACTCCAGGCCCGAGTTGATGATGCCGCTGTCGGCGAGCATGAACCGCCAGCCGAAGACGGTGACGAAGGTCGGCACGGCCCAGGGCAGGATCAGGATCAGCCGGTAGAAGGTGCGGCCGCGCAGCTTCTGGTTGAGCAGCAGGGCCAGGCCCAGACCGATGGTGTAGTGCAGGCCGACGCAGGCCGCCGTCCAGACGATCGTCCAGACGAAGTGCGACCAGAAGCGGTCGTACGCCGTCTCGCCCCAGAGGATGTCGGCGTAGTTGTCCAGGCCGATGAACGTGTACGTGGCCTCGATCTCGTTGACGCCGATGGTGCGGGCCGAGTTGAGGCTGTTGGCGTCGGTGAGGGTGAGGTAGAAGCCGTACGCCAGGGGGTACAGCACGAGGACGCCGAGCACGACGACCACGGGCACGATCATGGCGAACGCGTACCAGTGCTTCTGGTAGGCCTGCTTCAGGCGGCCGGCCCGGCCGGCGCGGGGCGGGCGGTCACCGCTGCGCTTGCCGGTCGCACGGTCGATGGCGACTGTCATGGTGGGGCACCTTCTGGAGGGTCAAGGGGTTCGGCACACAGGCCGGTGACCGCCGGGTCCTCCCCTCCCGGAAAGGGACCCGGCGGCCACGCGGGCTCTACTTGCTGAAGTCCGGCACCAGCTTGGCGATGGCGGTCTCGGCGTCGCCGAGACCCTTGTCCAGGGACTCCTTGCCGCCCGCGATCTGGGGCAGTTCGTCGTCGAGCGGACCCCACAGCGAGCTGTACTCGGGCAGGGCCGGGCGCGGCTGGGCGGCCTCGAGGACCGTCTGGTAGCCGGCGATGCCCGGGTCGGCCTTGACCTTGTCGGTGTAGGCGTCGTCCCGCGTGGGCAGCGTGGAGTTCTTCAGGGCGATGGTCTCCTGGGACCCGGCCGAGGTCATGAAGTTCACGAACTTCAGCGCGGCCTCCTGCTTCGCGGCGTCGGAGCCGGCGTAGACGGAGAGGTTGTGGCCGCCGGTCGGGGCGCCCGCCGTGCCCGCGGAGCCGGCCGGGACGGTGGCGATGCCCAGGTTGTCCTTGTCCTTGAAGGCCGAGCCCTTGTAGAAGTTGGTGATCTCCCACGGGCCCTGGATGATCGAGGCGACCTTGCCGTTGACGAACGCGTCCTGGATGTGGGCGTAGGCGTCGGCGGTGGTGTCGGCCTTGTGCAGGCCCTTGCCGTCGAAGAGGTCCAGCCAGGTGCCGTAGGCCTTCTCGGCCTCGGGCGACCTGACGGTGATCTTCTTGGCGTCGGCGTCGACCGTGTCGGTGCCCTCGCCGTAGAGGAAGGACTGGGCGTAGTAGGCCTGGGTGGAGCCCCAGTAGCCGTCGACGCCGGTCTCGTCCTTGATGGTGGCGGCGGCCTTCTTCAGGTCGTCCCAGGTCTCGGGGGCCTCGACGCCGGCCTTCTCGAAGAGTTCCTTGTTGTAGACCAGCGCGAGGGTGTCCGTGACGAACGGAACGCCGTAGACCTTGTCCTCGTAGGTGGCCTGTTCGATCAGGTTGGACTTGAACTCCGCCTGTTCCTTCAGCGCCTCGGTGCCGTCCAGCGGCAGGAAGAAGCCCTTCTTGGCGAAGGCGGGGGTCCAGCCGACCTCGGAGCGCAGCACGTCGGGGGCGCCCTTGGAACCGGCGGCGGTGTCGAACTTGTTCTGCGCCTGGTCGAAGGGGACGTTGACGTACTTGACCTTGACGTCCTTGTGGGCGGCCTCGAACTCCTTGACCAGGGCCTGGTACGTCGGCGCCTCGTTGGTCGCGTTGGAGGTGTCCCACCAGGTGATGGTGACCGGGCCGTCGGCCGAGTCGCCGCTGTCGCTGTCTCCGCCGCAGGCCGTCGCCGTGAGGGCGAGGGACGCCACCAGCGCGGTGGCCGCTATGCCACGCCGCATGAGTTCTCCTTGAGGGTGAAAGCCCGTGTGATGCAGGAAGGCCCCGTCTGCCGTCCTGCCTACGTGCCGACCGCGCCGATGGGGCCGCCGGGCGACGTGAACGTAACAGCGATGCAACCGATCCGAAAGACCTTGCTGAAAAATCATGCAAGAAACTCTGACGGTTACCCCGCCGTGACCTCCCCGGCCCCCGCCCCGTGACGCCCCGATCACCGCGCCACCGCCGGGTTTCCGGCGCCAGGGCAGGAGTTCGGACAGCTGTGCAAGACTCTGCAAGCACTTGCCATCCGTTTCCGTCGGGGGAATCATCCGTTGCGGTACGGACGCCGAGCACGACGTGTCGAGTACGACATGCCGACCACGACATGAGGGACCGCGATGACGCAGCAGCCCGCGACGGGCCGTTCGACGGCGCGCACCAGGCGTCCGGCCGGTGTGCAAGGAGTGGGGCGGCCGATAGGGTCCGGTGCTGTGACCACACGTCTTGCCGACATCGCCGCTCAGGCCGGGGTGAGCGAGGCGACCGTCAGCCGCGTGCTCAACGGCAAGCCGGGCGTCGCCGCCACCACCCGCCAGTCCGTCCTCGCCGCCCTCGACGTCCTGGGCTACGAACGCCCGGTGCGGCTGCGGCAGCGCAGCGCGGGCCTGGTGGGGCTGATCACTCCCGAGCTGGA
Source organism: Streptomyces sp. NBRC 110035 (assembly GCF_000829695.1). Classification (GTDB taxonomy): domain Bacteria; phylum Actinomycetota; class Actinomycetes; order Streptomycetales; family Streptomycetaceae; genus Streptomyces. The sequence continues at coordinate 79,401 of NZ_BBNN01000035.1, forward strand.
GAATCCGATCTTCCCGGCCCTGGCCCAGGTGATCGGGCAGGCGCTGACCCGCCAGGGCTACACACCGGTCCTGGCCACCCAGACCCCGGGCGGGTCGACGGAGGACGAGCTGACGGAGATGCTCGTCGACCGCGGGGTGGCCGGCATCATCTACGTCTCCGGCCTGCACGCGGACACCACGGCCGACATGCAGCGCTACGAGCGACTGCGCGCCCAGGGCGTGCCGTTCGTCCTGGTCGACGGCTTCTCCCCGCAGGTGCAGGCGCCGTTCATCTCCCCCGACGACCGGGCGGCGATGGCACTCGCGGTCACCCATCTCGCCTCCCTCGGGCACACCCGGATCGGGCTGGCGCTCGGGCCGAAGCGGTTCGTGCCCGTGCAGCGCAAGATCGAGGGCTTCGCACGCGCCATGCAGGACCAACTGGGCCTGGACGCCGGGACCGTGGAGACGGAGCTGGTCCAGCACTCCCTGTACACCCTGGAGGGCGGCCAGGCCGCCGCCAACGCACTCATGGACCGCGGGTGCACGGCGGTGGTGTGCGCCAGCGACATGATGGCGCTGGGCGCGATACGGGCGGCCCGGCAGCGCGGTCTCGAGGTGCCGACGGACATCTCGGTGGTCGGCTTCGACGACTCCCCCCTGATCGCCTTCACCGACCCGCCGCTGACCACGGTCCGCAAGCCGGTCCCGGCGATGGGCCAGGCCGCGGTGCGCACCCTGCTGGAGGAGATCGGCGGGACGCCGGCCCCGCACAGCGAGTTCGTGTTCATGCCGGAGCTGGTGGTCCGCGGCTCGACGGCCTCGGCCCCCGGGGACCGGAACCGTTCCCAGTAGGGCCCGGGGGCGGAAGGGGCGTCGTCGCCCGCAGGGCGGCCGCGCGGCGCCCTGGAGGTCCCCCCTTGCTCGAGCGAAGCCGAGAGCGTAGGAGAGCGTGCTCCCGGAGTGCCGCCCGGAAGCCCTCGTCCCCGGCGTGCCCGGCCTCCCGGGCGGTGCGCCGGAAGTACGCGGCAGGAGTGCCTGCCGGACGTCGCGCGGCAGGCGACCCTTTCGCCACAGGCCCCGGGACTGTCCGGCAGGACACGCCGAAGAGACGAGCCCCCTGACTGCGCACTCCCCCGACCCCCCGACCTCTTCGGGCCGAGGGCGCCCCCGGCCGCGTCCTCGTCCCTCTCACTGCCCCCGGTGAGCGGGAGAGCTCCGGTCTCTCCGTGGCGGCCCCTCCTGCGCCGCGCGTCCCCACGCACCGGCCCCGCTCGCCCCGGCGGGAAGGTGCCGCTGGTCACCTCGGCCCTGATCCGTGGGGCAGGCCCGGCCGGAGCGCGGTGCCGACAGCAACCGGACCGTTCGTGCTGCCCGCCCTGCGCACACCGGCGGGGAGCCCTGCGGACGGCGTCGCGGCTGCCGCGGTCGCCGGGCCGGTGCCGGCGCACCGGGCCCTCAGCGGCCGGCGGGCAGGTGGCCCCAGTCGAGGCGGAGCACGGCCAGGTCGTCGGAGTGGCGGCCGGCGTTGAGCGTGTGGGTTTCCTTGATGAGGAGGTCGACGTGGTCCTCCGGATCCGTCGGCGGCAGGTTTCCGATCAGCGCGAGCAGCCCTTCGACGCCGAGCCGCTCGCCCTTCGTCCCGTTGTGCCCTTCGATGAGGCCGTCGGTGTAGACGGTCAGGGCTCCGGTCTCCGGGAGCGGAACGACCGTGGAGGGCCAGCTGCCGTCTCCGGGGACGATGCCGAGGGCGATGCCGTGTTCGGCGCTCACCTCCCGGGTTCCCTCGGCCGTGGTCAGGAGGGGCTCGTGATGGCCCGCCAGGTGGAGGACGGCGGTGCCGGAGCTCTGGTCGAGGGTGAGCAGGGTGCAGGTGGCGAACAGGTGCTGACTGTCGCGTTCGGCGATCAGGATGCGTTCCATCAGGTGCAGCAGGTCGTCTCCGCGGTAGCCGCCGAGTACCAGGGAGCGCCATGCGATCCGCAGGCAGACACCCAGCGCAGCGGCGTCGGGACCGTGGCCGCTGACGTCGCCCACGACGGCGTGCAGCAGCCCGTCGTCCCCCTCCACCACGTCGAGGAAGTCCCCGCCGAGCAGGGCCATCTCCGCACCGGGCAGGTAGCGGGACGTCACCCTCACCGTGGAGGTGTCGAGCATCGGCTGGGGCAGCAGGCCGCGTTCCAGGCGTGCGTTCTCCTCCGCCCGCAGCCGGGTGGCCTGGGCTTCGGCGCTCGCGCGTTCCGTCCGGCTCCGGTAGACGGCGTAGCGCAGCGCTCTTCGCAGCAGGTCCGCTTCGACCTTGCCCTTGACGAGGTAGTCCTGCGCTCCGGCGGCCATGGCCTCGGTGCCCGCCCGGTCCTCGGACAGCCCGGTCAGGACGATCACCGCGGTGTGCGGGGCCAGCCCTCGCACGGCCGTGACCGCGTCGACGCCGGCCACGTCGGGCAGGTGCAGGTCGAGGAGGACGCAGTCGATCGGGCTGCCGGCCAGTTCGGCGCGCGCCTCGGCCAGGGTGGTCCGGGTGGTCAGCGCGAACCGCATCCCCGTGTCGTGCAGGAGTTCCTCCACGAGCAGGGCGTCGCCCGGGTCGTCCTCGATCAGCAGGACGCGGTACAACGACCCCTCGGAGGCCACTTCCGGCACGGCCGGCATGTCTGTCGTCATCGCGCGGGTTCCGCGTCGGCGCGGACGGCCTCCGGCACGGTGGGCGGGCCGGGGCTCTCCGGCGGCCGGGGTGCGAGGGTGAAGACGATGCGTGCGCCGTCGCGGTACTCCGGATCGACCTGGATGGTGCCTCCGTGGAACTCGACGATCTTCTTGCACATCGCGAGGCCGATTCCGCTGCCGGTGTAGGTGTCCTTGGTGTGCAGCCGCTGGAAGATCACGAACACCTTGTCGGCGTACTCCGGTGCGATGCCGATGCCGTTGTCGGTGACGGTGAACCGCCACAGTTCGCCTTCCGGGGCCGCCGTGATGTGGATCTTCGGCGTTTCGCCCGGGCGGCGGAACTTGACGGCGTTGCCTATCAGGTTCTGCCAGAGCATGCCCAGCTGGGTGGGGTCGGCGACCAGGGTCGGCAGCGGGTCGTGGGTGATCTCCGCCCCGGCCTCCTCGATGCCGACGCTCAGCGCGGACAGGGTCCGCTCCAGCACCTCGTCCAGGTCGACGCTCTGGTGGGCGTTGTGCAGCCGCCCGACCCGGGAGAAGTCGAGCAGGTCGTTGATGAGGGTCTGCATGCGGTTCGCCCCGTCGACCGCGAAGTCGATGTACTGGTCGGCCCGGCTGTCGAGCTGCCCTCCGTAGCGCCGCTGGAGGAGCTGGGTGAAGCTGGAGACCTTGCGCAGCGGCTCCTGCAGGTCGTGGGAGGCCACGTACGCGAACTGCTCCAGCTCGGCGTTGGAGCGCTGGAGGTCCGCGGCCTGCGTGTCCAGCCGCTGCCGCGTGTCCTCGCTGAGGGCCAGTTCCCGTACGAGACGCTGCCGCATGAAGTCGATCTCACGGCTGAGGCGCCGCAGGTCGGCGGGTCCCGTCGGGGTGATGGGATGCTCGAAGTCGCCGCCGGTGACGGCCCGGGCGTCCGCGCCGAGCCGCTCCAGCGGCATGTTGATGCCCCGGCGCAGTCCTTCGAAGATCAGAGCCGTGAGGACGACGATGAGCACCGCGATGGCGCTGAACACCCCGTTCCTCAAGGCCATCGTGTCCGTCAGGTCCTCCCTCACCTGTGCGAGGTCCGCGCGCAGCTGGTCCTGCTGGCTGCTCAGGGCGGCACGTACGTCGTCGAAGGCCTCCTTGCCCTCCGTCGCCCGATGGGTGGCCGTCGGCGAGGGGGATCCGGGGCGCGCCGCGGCGACGGGCCGGGCGACCCTCTCCTGCCACGTCGCCACGGCGTCCTGCACGGTCTTCAGGTCGTCCAGCCCCGTGGGGTCGTCCTTGAGCAGCTCGGTGAGGTGCGCGACGGTCGCTTTCTGCTCGGTGAGCCCCTGCTCGTAGGGGTCGACGAACTCCGGTATGCCGGTGAGGCCGTAACCGCGGATTCCGGTCTCCTGGTTGAGCACGGCCGCTTCCAGGCGGACCGCGACGGTCAGCGCGGAGGAGCGCACGTCCACGAGTTCGTCGCTGATCGACTCGGTCCGCCCCAGGACCCATGCGCCCGCCGCCCCGAGCAGGGCCAGGACCACGAGGGACGCGGCCGTTCCCACGCGAAGCCACCGCTTGGTCGTCCACGCGGAAAACCCTCGTGCGCGTGATCGCCTCTCGTCGACGGTCATCGTGTGGGCTCCTCGGTGTGGCAATCGTGTGAAAGTTGGGCCAGCACACTTTAGAGGGTGACAACCCTTGTTGTCGCGGAGCCGCTCCGGGACCTAGAGTGCCAGGCATGCCTGGCAAGGACTTCGCACCGCGGATCACTCCGCAGGAGACCGCCTCCCTCACGGACGCGGCAGTCGGTGATCTTGCGCAGCGCCTCGTCCACCGGCTCCTGGAAGCCCCCGCACAGCCGGCACCGGAAGACCCGGCACAGGCCCTGGCCCTGCTCCGCGTGCTGAATCACCTCAAGCAGGCCGCTGAACGGCTCCAGCAGGAAGCGGCCGTGGCCGCCGCCCGCGCGGGTGCCGGCTACCCGCAGATCGGCGCCGCCTGCGGCATGACCCGGCAAGGTGCCCGGCGGCGCTGGCCGGGGCTTTTCCACCATTCCCCCGAGAAACCCACGGAGCATCCGACGATGACCACCCCCGCCCGTCCCTTCGACGTCCTGCTGGTCGAAGACGACATTGCCGACGCCATGCTCATCGAGGAAGCCCTCTCCGAGCGCGGAGCCCGCAACCTCGTCCAGGTCACCGACGGAGTCGCCGCGCTGGAACACCTGCGGGCCCCGGACAGTCCGCGACCCGACCTCATCGTCCTCGACCTGAACATGCCCCGGATGAACGGCCGCGACCTGCTCAAGGTCCTGAAGAGCGACGACGACCTGCAGACGATCCCCGTGGTCGTCCTGACCACGTCCACCGCCCCGGACGACGTCACGGGCGCGTACAGCAGTCACGCCAACGCCTACGTGACCAAGCCCGTCAACCTGGAGGAGTTCGAGCAGGCCGTCCAGAGCATCGACGCCTTCTACCTCGACACCGCCACCCGCCCCCGTCCCTGAACCGGCCCGGTGCCACGGCTCCCCGGAAGCAGGCTCCGCCCGCACGCGCGGAGCCGTGGCACCGCGCACCCGCAGAGGCCGTCCGGGGCGCCGTGTCGTCCCCGGGTCGTAGGCGGCGGGCCTCGCCCCCTGCTCCAGGAGGAGGCGGCGGAGCCCTCCCCCGGAGAGAACGTGCGGGTCCACCCAGACCGTAGGATGATCTGCGGGAGGGGCTTTTCTGGCAGACTCTGTGCCCATGGGTGAAGCGACGGTGACCACGCTGGAAGGCCGGCACCAGGCCGCAGCGCACCCCGTCGAGGACGGGACGGGGCGAGGGCTCCTGCGCCGTCTGCGCACCCCCCGCCGACCGCGGCTGTGGTTCGAGATCCTGCTGATCGCGGTGAGTTACTGGACGTACTCGCTCGTCCGCAACGCGGTGCCGGAGCAGAAGTCCGAGGCGCTGCGCAACGCGGACTGGCTCTGGGACCTGGAGCGGCAGCTCAACCTCGCCTTCGAGGAGTCGGTCAACCACGCGGTGAACTCGGTGACCTGGCTGGTCGTCGGCATGAACTACTACTACGCCACCCTGCACTTCGTGGTCACGCTGGGTGTCCTGGTATGGCTCTACCGTAGTCATCCCGGCCGTTACGCGGCGACCAGACTGGTGCTGTTCTCCACCACCGCCGTCGCCCTGGCCGGTTACTACCTGTTCCCGCTCGCCCCGCCGCGCCTGATGAACGGCGGCGGCTTCATCGACACCGTGGTGGTCCACGAGACCTGGGGGTCGATGGCCTCCGGCGACCTGAAGAACATGTCCAACCAGTACGCCGCGATGCCCTCGATGCACATCGGCTGGTCGATGTGGTGCGGGCTGACCGTCTTCGCCCTGGCGACGGTCCCGTGGGCGAAGGTCCTGGGCCTGCTGTACCCGGCGGGCACGCTGGTGGTCATCGTCGCCACCGCCAACCACTTCTGGCTGGACGCGGTGGGCGGCCTGCTCTGCCTCGCCTTCGGCTACGCGCTGGCGACCCTCTGGTACGGGAGCAGGCCGTACGCGCTGCCGCGAGCGGTGCCGGACGACGGGGGCGGGGGCGGGGGCGTCCGGGACGGGGCCGGCCGGTTCAGGGGTTCGCCGGGCCGGCGCGGCACGGACGCGGCCGTCGTGGAGGCGGACGGCGGCACGAACCCGGACGGCAGCCGGGGCACGGGCGGCGGGAGCACGGCGGTCGTGGGCCCGCGCACCCCGAAGGACCCGGACAGCTCCCCCACCGCGGGCGCCTCCGCCCGCACCCGGGCGCCGGAGACGACCCCGCGCCCCTGAGGGGTCCCGCACCGCCGGGTCTACGACCCGCCGTAGAACAGCTCCTCCATCACGCCCCGTGCCCTGCGGGCCGTGCGCCGGTACGCGTCGAGCATGTCGCCGGCACGGCCGGGACCGTAGCCGAGGTAGCGGCCGACGGCGGCCAGCTCCCGCGGGTCGCTGGGGAAGGTGTCCCCGGCCCGGCCCCGGACCAGCATGACCGCGTTGCGCACGCCCGTGGCGAGCACCCATGCCTCGTCGAGGACGGCCGCCTCCTCCGCGGGGATCAGCCCGGCCTCCCGGGCGGCCGCCAGCGCCTCGCGGGTGCGGGTGGTGCGCAGCCCCGGCTCGTGCGCGGCGTGCCGCAGCTGGATCAGCTGCACGGTCCACTCGACGTCGGACAGGCCACCGGGACCGAGCTTGGCGTGCAGCTTGGGGTCGGTGCCGCGGGGCAGCCGCTCGGACTCCATGCGGGCCTTCAGGCGCCGGATCTCGCGCGCGTCGTCCTCACCGATTCCGGCGGACGGATAACGCAGCGGGTGGATCAGCTCGACGAAGCGGCGGCCGAGGTCCTCGTCACCGGCGACCGGCTCGGCACGCAGCAGCGCGTGCCGCTCCCACACCAGGGACCAGCGCCGGTAGTACGCCTCGTACGACTTCAGGGTGCGGACCAGCGGCCCGGAGCGGCCCTCGGGGCGCAGGTCGGCGTCGATGAGCAGGGGCGGGTCGGCGCTGGGGATCTGGAGCAGGCGGCGCATCTCGGCGACGACCTTGCCGGCCGCGTCGGTCGCTTCCCGTTCGTCCACGCCGTCGCGCGGTTCGTGGACGAACAGGACGTCCGCGTCGGAGCCGTAGCCCAGCTCGTGGCCGCCGAAGCGGCCCATGCCGATGATCGCGAAGCGGGTGGGGAGGGTGTCCCCCCAGCCCTCCCGGACGACCGCGCGCAGCGTGCCGGCGAGGGTGGCGGCGGTCAGGTCCGACACAGCGCCGCCGACCAGGTCGACCAGGGCGCCCTGGTCGGCCTCCGCGGGCTGGGACTCGGTGCCGTAGGAGCCGACGATGTCGGTGGCGGCGGTGCGGAACAGCTCGCGGCGGCGGACTCCGCGGGCGGCGGCGACCGCCTGGACGGCGCCGTCGGCGCGACGGACGGCGGCGACGATCTCCTGTTCCAGGTGGTCACGGGAGCGAGGGCTGAGGCCGCCGGCCTCGCCGTCGCCGAGCAGGGCCACCGCCTCGGGGGCGCGCATCAGCAGGTCGGGGGCGAGCCGTCCGGCGGACAGGACGCGGGCGAGGTTCTCGGCAGCGGCGCCCTCGTCACGCAGCAGCCGCAGGTACCAGGGGGTCTTGCCGAGCGCGTCGGAGACCTTGCGGAAATTCAGCAGGCCGGCGTCCGGGTCGGCGGAGTCGGCGAACCAGCCGAGCAGCACGGGCAGCAGGGTCCGCTGGATGGCCGCCTTGCGGGTCACGCCGGACGCCAGCGCCTCCAGGTGGCGCAGGGCGGCCCCCGGGTCGGCGTAGCCGAGGGCGACCAGCCGTTCGCGGGCGGCCTCGGCGCTGAGCCGGGCCTCGCCGGGGGCGAGCTGGGCGACCGCGTCGAGCAGCGGCCGGTAGAACAGCTTCTCGTGCAGCCGCCGTACGACGGAGGCGTGCCGCCGCCACTCGCGGTTCAGGGTCGTCACCGGGTCGGTGCGCAGGCCCAGGGAGCGGCCCGTGCGGCGCAGGTCCGCGTCGCCCTCCGGGACCAGGTGGGTGCGGCGCAGCTTGAAGAGCTGGATACGGTGTTCCAGGGAGCGCAGGAAGCGGTAGGCGTCGTCGAGCTGGGCGGCGTCGGCGCGGCCCACGTAGCCGCCGGCGGCGAGGGCCCCCAGCGCGTCGAGGGTGGTGCCGCTGCGCAGGGAGGTGTCGGTGCGGCCGTGCACCAGCTGGAGCAGCTGCACGGCGAACTCGACGTCGCGCAGCCCGCCGGGGCCGAGCTTGAGCTGACGGTCGACCTCGGCGGTGGGGATGGTGTCGATCACCCGGCGGCGCATCTTCTGCACGTCGGCGACGAAGTTCTCCCGCTCGGCAGCCTGCCACACCAGGGGGCGGAGGGCGGCGACGTACTCCTCGCCGAGCGCGAGGTCGCCGGCCACCGGGCGGGCCTTGAGCAGCGCCTGGAACTCCCAGGTCTTGGCCCAGCGCCGGTAGTACGCGCGGTGCGAGGCGAGGGTGCGGACGAGGGGGCCGTTGCGGCCCTCGGGCCGCAGGTTGGCGTCGACGGGCCAGATGGTGCCCTCGACGTTGTTCTCGGAGCAGATCCGCATCATGTGCGAGGCCAGCCGGGTGGCGGCGCGCAGGGCCTTGTCCTCGTCGGCGCCGTTCACCGCCTCGCCGACGAAGACGACGTCGACGTCCGACACGTAGTTCAGCTCGTGCCCGCCGCACTTGCCCATCGCGATCACCGCGAGCCGGCACAGGGCGGTGTCCTCGGGCGCGGCGGCCTCGGCGAGCGAGAGGGCTGCACGCAGGGTGGCGGTGGCCAGGTCGGCGAGTTCGGCGGCGGTCTCGGACACCTCGGTGGTGCCGCAGACGTCGCGGGCGGCGATGGACAGCAGGCACCGCCGGTAGGCGACGCGCAGCGACACGGCGTCGGTGGCGGAGGCGAGGCCGTGCTCGAACTCGGTGACGCCGGGGTGCAGGTCCCGCGCCTCGTACGTGACGAGCGCCTGCCAGTCGTCGGGGTGCCGGGCGAGGTGGTCGGCCAGGGCCTCGGAGGCGCCGAGCACGCCGAGCAGCCGGTCACGCAGCGGCTTGGCGGCGATCAGCGTGTCCAGCAGCTCCTGCCGGCCGGTGGCGCCGGTCTGCGCCTCCAGCAGCCGGACCAGTCCCAGCAGCGCGAGATCGGGGTCGGCGGTGCCGCCGAGCGCGTCGAGGAGTACCGGGTCGTCGCGCACCGCGGCCGGCTCGGGCCCGTCCAGCAGCCGCTCGGCCGCCGACGGATCGGTGAAACCGTGCCGCAGCAGCCGGGTGAAGGTACTGCTCCTGCGCCCCGGCACCGACGTCATCCCCGGCCTCCCTCGGTCCTGACCCGCCTCGGGCCCACCACGAGCCCTTCCAGGCGACGAGCCTATCCGTCCCGCCACGGCCCGTCCCCGGGACGCGGGTGCGATGCCGTGCGGTGCGGTGCGCGATGAGTTCCGGGGGCGTGCGGGGTCGGACCTTCCGGGGGAAGAACTCCCCCGTCACCCCCGTCACCCCGTCCCCGACCGGTGAGGCCCTGATGACCGACGCACCACCACCCCCGACGAACGGGGCTCCCGTCTCCCCCGCTTCTCCCGAGGTCCGTCTCGACCCGCGCTACAGCGACCCGGAGGCGACCGCGCTCCCCTGGGCCGAGGCGCAGGGGCGGCTCGCCGCGGCGGAGCTCTTCTGGATCTCGACGGTCCGCCCCGACGGCCGTCCCCACGTCACTCCGCTTCCCGCCGTCTGGCCGGACGGCGCGCTGCACTTCTGCACCGGGCCGCAGGAGCGCAAGGCCCGCAACCTGGCGGCGAACCCGCACGTCGTCCTGACCACCGGCACCCCCGCCTGGAACGAGGGACACGACCTGACGGTGGAGGGGGAGGCGGTACGGGTCGCCGACGACGGCCGGCTGCGCGAACTGGCGGCGGCCTGGGAGGCGAAGTACGGGAGCTTCTGGCACTTCGAGGTGCGCGGCGGCCACTTCCACCACGGGCCGGGACGCGCCGTCGTGTTCTCGGTGGCGCCGCGCACGGTTTTCGGGTTCGGTAAGGGCGAGCCGTTCAGCCAGACCAGATGGCGGTTCGCGTGACGCCGAGAGACCGGACCGACCCGACCGACACAGCTGGAGGACCTCTGATGAACATGGCCATGACCCTCGAAGTACTCCCGCTGCCCGTCAGCGACATCGACCGGGCCAGGGACTTCTACCGGGACAAGGTCGGCTTCCACGTCGACATCGACCAGGAGGTCATGCCGGGCATGCGCATCGTCCAGCTGACGCCCCCGGGCTCCGGGTGTTCGATCGCGCTGGGCGACAGCATCTGGGAGATGGCGGGTGACGCCCGCCCGGCCCCGGGCTCGTACCGGGGCCTCCAGCTGTGCGTCGCCGACATCGGGGCGGCCCACGCGGAACTGACCGCACGCGGCCTGGAGATCTCCGAACCGGTCGTGTACACCCCGGACGACGGCGCGACGTTCATGTACTTCAAGGACCCGGACGGCAACGGCTGGGCGGTCCAGGAGTACCGCCGCCGCGCGACGGAGCCCCTGCACAAGCTGCTGACGGATCTGGCGGGCACCGCGGGCCGAGAGGACGGCCGGGCGTAGGGCGGGAGCGGCGGGACGGGGAGCGAAGCCCCGTCCCGCCGCGGGAGGAGGCCCCCGGGACGCGGGACCGTCCGGTGCGGGGGCTCCCGGCGGGGAGAGCCGGCGGACGTTACACGACGGCGGCTTCCTCGAGCGCCACCAGGCGGCCGGTTCCGCTGAGCGACGGCAGCTCGATGTCGGTCACGCACCGCACCTTCACCAGGTTGAGCGTCAGCGTGCCCTCGAGGTGCACGCGGCCGGCGCCCCGGTCGAAGTCGGCCCCGCCGAGGTCGCTGGCGGCCGGGTCGACGCGTACGCCGAGGTCGGTGCCGCCGTCGGTGTCGGTGAACTTGATGAAGACGTACCCCATCTCGGTGATACGCCGCTGGAGGTCCTTCACCGAGGGCGAGGGACCGCCGACCACGGTCCTGTGCACCTCGGCCGAGAGGCGTCCGACGAGTTCGTCCATGAGTGGCTCCTCTGTCACTGTCACGAAGTTCCGCTGACCGGACCGGCCGTCAGCCGGCCGTCTTCTCCCTCTGCAGGCGCAGGCTCCTGGGGCGCATGTCGACCCAGACCTCCTTGACGTACGCGAGGCACTCCTCCTTCGAGCCGGCCGTCCCCGTCTCCCGCCAGCCGTCGGGGACGGCGAGGTAGGTCGGCCACAAGGAGTACTGCTCCTCGTCGTTGACGAGGACCTTCAACTGCTGTGCTTCCACTGCCGGGCTCCAGCTTCTGTGCTGTCGGACATCGCGGTACGGGGCCGCCGGGTCACGCGGTACGGGGAAAGAGCCAGGGCGCCTCCTGCCGGCGGCGCTGCTCGTAGGCGAGGACGCGGTCCTTGTGGGAGAGCGACCAGCCGATGTTGTCGAGCCCCTCCATCAGGGAGTTCTTCTTGAAGGGGTCGGTCTCGAAACGGAAGGTCCGTCCGTCGGCGGTGGTCACGGTCTGGGCCGGCAGGTCGATGTGCAGCGTCGGCGGGGCCCCGCTCGTCAGGCCCTCCGCGATCGTCTCGACCTCGGCCGCCTCCAGCCGGACCGGGAGGATGCTGCTGTTGAAGCAGTTGTTGTGGAAGATGTCGGCGAAGCTCGGCGCGACGATGCACCGGAAGCCGAACTCCCGCAGGGACCAGGGCGCGTGTTCATGCGAGGAGCCGCAGCCGAAGTTGTCGCCCGCGACGAGCACGGAGGCACCCTCGTAGCGGGGTTCGTTCAGCGGGAAGTCCGGGGCGGGCGTGGTCCCGTCCTCGAGGTAGCGCCAGTTCCCGAACAGGTGGCGGCCGAAGCCGGTGCGGCTGATCGACTTGAGGAACCGGGCGGGGACGATGTCGTCGGTGTTCACGTTGGACCGCATCAGCGGTACCGCGGTGCCCTCGTGCGTGATGAATTTCTCCACGGTGGTCCTTCCTCTACACGTCGCGGACGTCGGCGAACCGGCCGGCCACGGCCGTGGCCGCCGCGGTCACCGGGCTCACCAGGTGGGTGCGGCCGCCCCGGCCCTGACGTCCCTCGAAATTGCGGTTGCTGGTCGAGGCGCAGCGCTCGCCCGCCGAGAGGCGGTCCCCGTTCATGGCGATGCACATGCTGCAGCCGGGTTCACGCCACTCGAAGCCCGCCTCGCGGAAGATGTCCGCCAGTCCCTCGGCCTCGGCGTCGCGGCGGACGGCCATGGAGCCGGGGACGACGATGGCGCGTACGCCGGGTGCCACCTTCCTGCCGGTGACGAACCCGGCGGCCTCCCGCAGGTCCTCCAGCCGCGGGTTGGTGCACGACCCGATGAACACGGTGTCGACCGTGATCTCGTCGACGCGTCGGCCGGGTTCCAGGCCCATGTACTCCAGGGCCTTCTCCATCTCGGCGCGCAGCGCCGGGTCGCTCTCGTCCTGCGGGTCCGGGACCGTACCGGTCACGTCGGCCACCATGCCCGGGCTGGTGCCCCAGGTGACCTGCGGCACCAGGTCGTCGACGTTCATCCGGTGCACCGCGTCGTAGCGGGCGCCGGGGTCCGCGGCCAGCTGCTTCCACTGCTCGGCGGCGAGCTCGAAGAGTTCGCCGGAGGGGGCGTAGCGGCGGCCTCGCACGTACTCGACGGTGACGTCGTCGGGGGCGACCATGCCGGCCCGTGCCCCCGCCTCGATGGCCATGTTGCACAGCGTCATGCGGCCCTCGACGGTCAGCGACTCCACCGCGGAGCCGGTGAACTCGATGACGTGGCCGGCCGACGGCGGCACCCGGACGCCCGCCCGGGAGGAACCCGCTGCCCCCGGGGCCCCGTGGACGATCCTCGTCGACGGCCTCCGGGCCACGCCCGGACCGGCGACGAAGTGGGCGGAGCCGTCCGGCAGCGGTCCGGGGCACCGGCGGCCGGTGCTGCGTGTGGTGGTGGCCGAAGGCGTCGGCGGTGTCGAGGGCTCGCCCCCGGCACCCCGCCCCGCGGGCTCCTGTTCCGCCCCCGGCCTCCGGTACGAGCTGACGCTGCACCCGCTCGGCGAGCAAGCCGTACGAACGCTGCTCGTCAGGGCATACGGCGAGGAGGCGGCCACCCCTCTCCTCGCTCCCGCGGTCGCCGCGACGGCCGGCAACCCGGCGCTGCTCTGCGCCACGCTCCGGCGGTGGCCCGGCCCCCCTCCCGACTCCGCTTCACGAGACCCGCTTCCTTCAGCAGGGCGGTGAGCCCACCGCGGACGACAGCGCCCCGAGCCACGACCGCGACCCCGACCGGTCCCGCGTTCATCCAGCGCCCCCTGTTCCTCCGTCGACCGGCTCCCCCGCCGAGCCGCCGTCGCACGATCCCAGCGATTATGTCCCGCCAGGGTGCGGTTTCACGCCAGTGGACGGTTGCATCCGCTCGACGATCCCGTCACCGCTCCGCGACATACGACCACCCCAGCCCGCCACCCCGGGCCCCGCAGGTACCCAGAACCCACCCGGTCCCACGCCACGGGCCACGGGCCCGGACCCGCTGCCCGCCCACGTCGCCTGCAGGCGTACCGCCTGCCCCTTCCCCTCCCTCACCGTCACCTCCTCGCCCACCGGCCGGGGCCGGTCCGGCGGTCCCCGGCAGGGATTCCTTACGGACAAAGCGTGTCAAGTACGCACGAATGGCCACTCGGGGCGGGACGGACGGTCACGTGGGATGCCCGGTGTACAACTTCCGGCAGGCGCCGGGGCGTCCGGGACGCGGGACCTCACGCAGGACATCCGATGAGGAGAAGTCGCCGATGAGTGAGTCCGTACACACCGGAACCGGGGATACCGGAGAGAAGGTCAGGACAGAGGCCTCCGCGACGGCCGGTCAGGCCAAGCAGGCCGCGGGCCAGATCGCGGACACCGCGACGGAGCAGGCCCGGACCGTGGCGGGCGAGGCCCGGCAGCAGGCCGGTACGGCCGTCCACGACCTGCGGAGCCGGGCGATGGAGGAGGCCGAGGGGCAGGCCGGGCGCGCGGCCGAAGCACTGCGGGGGTGGGCGGGCGACCTCACCGATCTCGCCGACCACGCCCAGAGCGACTCCGCCGCCCGCGGTTTCGCGGCCCAGGCGGCCGACCGGAGCCACCGTGCCGCCGACTACCTGGAGGAGCAGGGCGCCGAAGGACTCGTCTCCGACCTCCAGAGCTTCGCCCGCCGGCGCCCCGGGGCCTTCCTCGGCGGCGCGCTGCTGGCCGGGCTGGCCGTCGGTCGGCTGGCGAAGGCGTCGGGCGCCGTCTCCCGGACCCGGTCGCGGTCCGACGGGTCCGGACAGGAGCAGGCCTCCGGGTCGCAGGGGTGGGACGGGCTGGGTACGCCCCCCACCCGGCCGCTGCCCCCCGGCACTCCTCCGGCCGGTCCTCCGCCCACCGGAGGAGTGCCGCCGACCGGGGCGCCGGGGCGCGCACACCCGGAGGTGTGAGATGTCCTCCATGTCGCCCGTGCCCGGCTCGACCGAGCCGCAGGGACAGGAGCAGTCCGTGGGCCGGCTCCTCTCCGGCGTGACCTCCGACCTCCAGACCCTCTTCCGGCAGGAGGTCGAGCTGGCGAAGGCCGAGATCAAGGAGGAGGGGGCCAGGGCGGGCAAGGCCGCCGGGATGTACGGCGGTGCCGGCTTCGCCGGTTACCTGGTGCTGCTGTTCCTGTCGCTGGCCGCCGTACTGGGGCTGGCCAACGTGATGGACGGGGGCTGGGCCGCCCTGATCGTCGCCGCGGTGTGGGCCGTCGTCGCGGCCGTGCTGTACCAGAAGGGCCGCGCACGGATGCGTGCCGTCTCACCGAAGCCCGAGCAGACCGTCGAGACCATGAAGGAGAACGCGGAATGGGCACGTCACCCGACCAGGTGAGGGCCGAGATAGAGGCCACTCGCGAACAACTCTCCACGAACGTGGACCAGCTCGCCGAGCGGACCAGCCCCGGCCGGGTGGTGCGCCGCCGCGCGGACCGGATGCGCGACAGGGTGTCGGGCGTCCGCGACCGGGTCATGGGCACCGCGTCGCAGTCCGCGCAGGGTGTGACGGGCACCGCGCAGTCGGCGGCCGGCTCGGTGCAGGAGGGCGCCGGGAAGGCGTCCGGTTCGGCTCGCGCCGCGGCCGCTCGGGCGGGGGACGCCGTGCAGCAGGCACCCGACATGGCCCGCAGGCAGACCCGGGGCAACCCGCTGGCCGCCGGCCTGGTCGCCTTCGGCGTCGGTCTGCTGGCGTCCTCGATGGCGCCCGCGTCCCGGGCCGAGCAGCAGAAGGCCACCGAGCTGATGGAGCGCGGGGGCGAGGCCCTGGAGCCGGTGAAGGAGGCCGCCGCGGAGTCCGCGCAGCACCTCAGGGAAGGCGCCCGGGAGGTGACGCAGAGCGCGGCCGCGGAGGTGAAGGACACCGCGGCGCAGGCCGCACGCACCACCCAGGACGAGGCACGCGGCCGGACCGGCGAGGTCACCGAGCAGGCACGTGACTCCGGCCGGCACCTCAAGGGCTAAGGGCCTGTCGTCACATTCCCGCCGTCCGCCCCAAGGGCGGGCCGCACCGCGCCGCTCCGGTCCCACCCGAGGCCGGTCCCACCGGAAGGGAGTCCTGTTCCCCGGACCGCGTACGGGTCGGGGAACAGGGCTCGCTCCGCGCGTTACAGCACCGGCAGGTTCTTGCGCAGCTCGAAGGCCGTGACCTCGCTGCGGTACTCCTCCCACTCCTGGCGCTTGTTGCGCAGGAAGAAGTCGAAGACGTGTTCGCCGAGGGTTTCGGCGACCAGGTCGCTGCGCTCCATCAGGGTGAGGGACTCGCCGAGGTTCTGCGGGAGGGGCTCGATGCCGAGGGCACGGCGTTCGGCATCGGAGAGGGCCCAGACGTCGTCCTCGGCGCCGGGCGGGAGTTCGTAGCCCTCCTCCACGCCCTTCATGCCGGCGGCCAGGAGGAGTGCGTACGTCAGGTACGGGTTGGCGCCGGAGTCGATCGAGCGGACCTCGACGCGGGCCGAGCCGGTCTTGCCGGGCTTGTACATCGGGACGCGGACCAGGGCCGAGCGGTTGTTGTGGCCCCAGCAGATGTACGAGGGGGCCTCGCCGCCGGCGCCGGCGGTGCGCTCGGAGCCGCCCCAGATGCGCTTGTAGGAGTTGACCCACTGGTTGGTGACGGCGGAGACCTCCGCCGCGTGCCGCAGCAGTCCCGCGATGAAGGAGCGGCCCACCTTGGAGAGCTGGTACTCGGCGCCCGACTCGTAGAACGCGTTGCGGTCGCCCTCGAAGAGGGACAGGTGCGTGTGCATGCCGCTGCCCGGGTACTCCGAGAACGGCTTCGGCATGAACGTGGCCTGCACGCCCTGTTCCAGCGCCACCTGCTTCATGACCAGGCGGAACGTCATGATGTTGTCGGCCGTGGACAGCGCGTCCGCGTAACGGAGGTCGATCTCCTGCTGGCCGGGGGCGCCCTCGTGGTGGGAGAACTCCACCGAGATGCCCATCGACTCCAGCATGGTGATCGCCTGCCGGCGGAAGTCCATGCCGACGTTGTGCGGGGTGTGGTCGAAGTAGCCGGAGCTGTCCGCCGGGGTCGGGCGGCTGCCGTCGACCGGCTTGTCCTTCAGCAGGAAGAACTCGATCTCCGGGTGGGTGTAGAAGGTGAAACCCTGGTCGGAGGCGCGGGCCAGCGCGCGCTTGAGGACATAGCGCGGGTCGGCGAAGGACGGGGAGCCGTCCGGCATCAGGATGTCGCAGAACATGCGGGCCGTGCCGGGGGCCTCGGCGCGCCACGGCAGGACCTGGAACGTCGACGGGTCCGGCTTGGCGATCATGTCGGACTCGTACACCCGGGCGAAGCCCTCGATGGCGGAGCCGTCGAAGCCGATGCCCTCGTCGAACGCCTGCTCCAGCTCGGCCGGGGCCACGGCCACGGACTTGAGGAAGCCCAGTACGTCCGTGAACCACAGCCGTACGAACCGGATGTCGCGCTCCTCCAGCGTCCGGAGCACGAATTCCTGCTGCTTGTCCATCTTCCGCTTCCCCATCCTTGCCGGTCAGGCCGCCAGTCTCTCCCGCACCGGGTGGCCTCCTCGGGCGGCGGTCGGGCACTGCGGCCATCCCACCACATCCGGGTTTCGCGCGCGTTGCCGACCTTGATCGTCCCACGGGCTTCCACGGTGGCGCGAAGGGGCCGGCCACGCCAGGCGTATCACCCTGCGGCCCATCCTGCCCGCTCGGGCCGGGGTTCGTCACGGAGCGGCCCGTATGCGATCCGGCCCGCCCCGGCGCCCCGCGGCACACGCCTTGTACACGGTCCTCCCGGCGGCCCTGGACCCACCCCCCTTAATTGGTATTCCAGATGCAAGTTTTAATGGGCGGTGCAGACCGTCGAGAAGGCAGTCCACAACGAGGAGACCCGATGCTGTCCGAGCAGTCCGCCGCCACCGTCCGCGCCACGCTTCCCGCCGTGGGCGGGGCCCTCGGCGAGACAACCGAGCGGTTCTACGCCGGGATGTTCGAGGCCCGCCCCGAGCTGCTGCGCGACCTGTTCAACCGCGGCAACCAGGCCGCCGGCACCCAGCGCGAGGCCCTCGCCGGGTCCATCGCGGCGTTCGCCACGCACCTGCTGGCGCACCCCGACACCCGGCCCGACGCGATGCTGGGGCGCATCGCGCACAAGCACGCCTCGCTCGGCATCGCCCCGGAGCAGTACGCGATCGTCCACGAGCACCTGTTCGCCGCGATCGCGGAGGTCCTGGGCGAGGCCGTCACGCCCGAGGTCGCGGCCGCCTGGGAGGAGGTCTACTGGCTGATGGCCAACGCCCTCATCGCCATCGAGAAGCGGCTCCACGAGGAGCAGGGCGGGCCCGGCTGGCGGAAGTGGGAGGTCGTCGGGCGGGTCGCCGAGACCGCCGACGTCGTGTCGCTGCGGCTGCGTCCGGCCGACGGGGGGCCGGTGCGGGACTTCCGCCCGGGCCAGTACGTCTCCGTCCGCGTCACCCTCGGCGACGGCGCCCGGCAGATCCGCCAGTACAGCCTCTCCGGCGCGCCCGGCCCCGGCGAGCGGCAGTTCAGCGTCAAGCGCGTGCACGACGACGGAACGCCCGAGGGCGAGGTCTCCGGCCACCTGCACGCGCGCGTGCGGGTCGGGGACGTCCTGGAACTGTCCGAGGCGTACGGCGATCTCGTCCTCGAGGCCGAGCCCGCCGCACCCCTGCTGCTCGCCTCCGCCGGCATCGGCGTGACCCCGATGACCGCGATGCTGGCCCACCTCGCCGACCACGGCTACGACGCCCCGGTCACCGTCGTGCACGGTGACCGCTCCCCCGCCGACCACGCCCTGCGCGCCGACCACGAGACCCACGCGGCGAAGCTGCCGGACGCGGCGGTGCACCTCTGGTACGAGCAGGACGCCCCGGCCGGCGCCTCCACCGGCTACGTCGACCTCACCGGCGTACCGGTCGCGGCGGGCACGCGGGCGTACCTGTGCGGCCCGCTGCCGTTCATGCGGACGGTGCGGGAGCAGCTGATCGGCAAGGGCGTCGCACCGGCCGACATCCACTACGAGGTGTTCGGCCCGGACCTCTGGCTGGCCAAGCAGGACTGAGCGCGCCCCGCACGGCCGCGGGCTACGGCCGAGGGGGTCGGGAGATCTCCAGCAGCAGCGGGCCCGTCGGGCTCGCGGCGAGGTCCGACACGGTGAGCGGGTCCAGCGAGGCGAAGAACGCCTCCCGGGCCCGCCGCAGTGCGCCGCGCAGCCGGCAGGCGGACCGGAGCGGGCAGGGCGTGCCCGTGCCGGACGCGGACGCGCCCTCGCAGTCGACGACGTCGCCCTCGCCCTCGAAGGCCCGCACCAGGGCACCGACCGAGGCCGTCCGGCCCCGCTCGGTGAGGGTGAGGCCGCCGCCCCGGCCGCGCCGGGCGGTGAGCAGGTCCCTGTGCCGGAGTTCGGCGACGACCTTCGCGGCATGGGTGTACGGCACGCCCATGGCCTCGGCGACATCGCGCGTCGTCGGGTGGGAGCCCTCCGCGGCCACGGCGAGGCGCATCAGGACCCGCAGGGCCAGGTCGGTGGAGCGCAGCAGCCTCATACCGGGGAGCGTAGGTAATGCGCATCTCACGTTCAAATTATCTGTCGCAAACCGTGAGCCGTGAGCCGTCACGCGGGACGGCCCGGCGGCCCGGTGATCCGGCGCCCCGGCGGCCGGCTCAGGGTGATCCACGGCTCACCGCCCACCCGCCCCACCCCATAGTGTCGAGTTGACGATTACACTGGGCCGCGTGCCTCAACTTCGTCTCGCTCTGAATCAGATCGACTCGCGTGTCGGCGACCTCGCCGGCAACGCCGACACGATTTTCCGCCGGACCCGGCACTGTGCCGAGCAGGGAGCCCACCTCGTGGCGTTCCCGGAGATGGCGCTGACCGGGTATCCCGTGGAGGACCTCGCGCTGAGGTCGTCCTTCGTGGAGGCCTCCCGCGAGGCGCTGCGTTCCCTCGCCGCGCGGCTCGCCGAGGAGGGCTTCGGGGAGCTGCCCGTGCTCGTCGGCTACCTCGACCGCAGCGCCGCCGCCCAGCCGAAGTACGGCCAGCCGGCCGGTGCGCCGCGCAATGCCGCGGCCGTGCTGCACGGCGGCGAGATCGTACTGAACTTCGCCAAGCACCATCTGCCGAACTACGGGGTCTTCGACGAGTTCCGGTACTTCGTGCCGGGCGAGACCCTGCCCGTCCTGCGGCTGCACGGCGTGGACGTCGCCCTCGCCATCTGCGAGGACCTGTGGCAGGACGGCGGCCGGGTCCCGGCCGCGCGGTCGGCGAAGGCCGGGCTGCTGCTCTCCGTCAACGCATCCCCCTACGAGCGGGAAAAGGACGACACCCGGCTCGAACTGGTCCGCAGGCGGGCCCGGGAGGCCGGCTGCACGACCGCCTACCTCGCGATGACCGGCGGGCAGGACGACCTGGTCTTCGACGGGGACTCGATCGTCGTCGACCGGGCCGGCGACGTCGTGGCGCGCGCGCCGCAGTTCACCGAGGAGTGCATGGTGCTCGACCTCGACCTCCCCGGGGCCGCCGCGGACGTGCCGTCGGCCGGCGAGGTCGTCGACGACGGGCTGCGGATCGACCGCGTCGTCCTGTCCGAGGCGCCGCTGCCCGCGTACGCGCCCGAGCGGCACGGATCGTCCGCTCAGCCGCTCGACGACGACGAGGAGGTGTACGCGGCGCTGGTCGCGGGGCTCCGCGCGTACGTCGTGAAGAACGGCTTCGAGTCGGTGCTGATCGGCCTGTCCGGCGGGATCGACTCGGCGCTCGTCGCCGCGATCGCCTGCGACGCGGTGGGCGCGGAGAACGTCCACGGCGTGTCCATGCCGTCGAAGTACTCCTCGGACCACTCCCGCAGCGACGCGGCGGAGCTGGCGCGGCGGACCGGGCTGAATTTCCGGACCGTCTCCATCGAGCCGATGTTCGACGCGTACATGGGGTCGTTGGGGCTTACCGGGCTGGCGGAGGAGAACCTGCAGTCCCGGCTCCGCGGCACGATGCTCATGGCGATCTCCAACCAGGAGGGTCACCTCGTCCTGGCGCCGGGCAACAAGTCGGAGCTGGCGGTCGGGTATTCGACGCTCTACGGGGACTCGGTGGGGGCGTACGGGCCCATCAAGGACGTCTACAAGACGTCGGTGTTCCGGCTCGCGGAATGGCGCAACCGCTCGGCGGCGGCGCGCGGGAAGACCCCGCCCGTCCCGGAGAACTCGATCGCGAAGCCCCCGAGTGCGGAACTGCGGCCGGGCCAGGTCGACACGGACTCGCTGCCGGACTATCCCGTCCTCGACGCGATCCTCGACCTGTACGTGGACCGGGACCGGGGCGCGGACGAGATCGTGGCGGCCGGGTTCGACGCGGAACTGGTGAAGAAGACACTGCGGATGGTCGACCGGGCCGAGTACAAGCGGCGGCAGTACCCGCCGGGGACGAAGATCTCCCCGAAGGGCTTCGGCAAGGACCGCCGGCTGCCGATCACGAACGGCTGGCGGGAGTAGCCGGCACACGAGCGCGGAGCAGGACCAGAGCGGCCCCGGGAACTCGCGTCCCGGGGCCGCTCTGCGGCCTCCGCCGCCCGACAGCCCCAGCCGACCGACGGCCTCCGCCGCCCTGCGGTCCCAGGCGCCCTACGGCCTCCGCCGCCCAACGGTCTCAACCGCCCGGCGGTCCCAGACGCACTGCGGTCCCAAACGTCCGACAGTCCCAGCCGCCCAACGGTCTGCGCCGCCCAACGGTCTCAGTCGTCCGGCGTCGCGATCTTCACCCGGGCCGCGATGGGGAGGTGGTCGCTCGCCGTCTGGGGGAGCGACCACGAGCTCTCCGGTTCGGCGCCCTTGACCATGATCTGGTCGATCCGCGCCATCGGGAACGCCGCCGGCCAGCTGAAGCCGAAGCCGTTGCCCGACGCGCCCTGGGTGGAACGCATCTGGGAGGTCACGGCGTTCAGTGCGCGGTCGTTCATCGTGCCGTTCAGGTCGCCGAGCAGGACGACGTTCTCCAGGGGCTCCCTCGAGATGGCCGCGCCCAGGGCGTCGGCGCTCTTGTCGCGCTGGCGGGCGGTGAAGCCGGCCTCCATCTTGACGCGTACGGACGGAAGATGGGCGACGTAGACGGCGACCTGTGCCTCGGGCGTCGTCACCGTGGCCCGCATCGCGCGCTTCCAGCCGAGACGGATGTCGACGGCCGCCACGTCGCTCAGCGGGTACTTGCTCCACAGCCCGACGGTGCCGACCACCGCGTGGTACTCGTACGTCGACGCCAGCGCCGTCTCGTACGCCGGGACCGCCGACGCCTTCAGTTCCTCCAGGGCCAGGACGTCCGCCCCCGAGGCGGCGACATCGCGGGCGGTTCCGGACGGGTCGGGGTTCTGCGCGTTGACGTTGTGCGTGGCCACCGTGAGGTCGCCGCCGGGGCCGGTCCGGTCGGTGAGCAGGCCGCCGAAGAGGTTCAGCCAGACGACGGCGGGCAGCAGCACCGCGATCAGCGCGGTGGCGGACCTGCGGACCAGGGCCAGTACCAGGAGCACCGGGATGGCCAGACCCAGCCACGGCAGGAACGTCTCGAGCAGACTGCCCAGGTTGCCGACCACGTTGGGGATCCGGGCGTGGACCGCCATGACGAGGGCGAGCAGCACCGCGCACACGGCGAGGACCACGCCCCGGCGCCAGATACGGCGGTCTCCGCGCCAGCCTCTGGTCAGGCGGTCCCACAGGCGCCGAAGCCCGGTTGTCCGGCGTTGCTCGGGCCCCGGGCCGCCGTCGTCCGTCTCCGTCGTGTACGCCTGCTGCGCCATACCGTCGCCTCACACCTTGCCGTGCACACCGACTCCCCCTGTGTGCGTAGACCCTAGGGGATGATCGATGTCCTTCCCGCCGTCCGTCGACGGCCGTACGGAGGCGAGGACGAACGGAGACGTCCCGGGAGTTCCGGAGGGGACCGGGGAAAGCGCGCTCTGTGACGGAACGCGCACATGGTGGCGGCCGGGGCGCACGGGGCGGGCTGTCGGCGGGGAGTTCCCCGTCGCCGCCCCGGTGGCGGTCCTTCCGCCGGTGACCACCCCTGGCACCGGCTCTCGTGAAGTGCCACCATGGAGGGGATCCGGGGACGCCGTCAGGGCGCCTCGAGATGACGTGTGAGGAGCAGTTGCCATGACGCAGCTTTCGGCTGCCCCGACTTCGGAGTCGCGCCCCTCCGACGGCGGCAAGACGCTGTACGGGGGAAAGGGCACACGCCGTATCACCGTTCGCGACATCGCCCTCGCCAAGGAACGGGGCGAGAAGTGGCCCATGCTCACCGCGTACGACGCGATGACCGCGTCCGTCTTCGACGAGGCAGGCATCCCGGTCATGCTCGTCGGCGACTCCGCGGGCAACTGCCACCTCGGGTACGAGACGACCGTCCCCGTCACCCTCGACGAGATGACCATGCTGTCCGCGGCCGTGGTGCGCGGCACGAGCCGCGCCCTGATCGTCGCCGACCTGCCCTTCGGCTCGTACCAGGAGGGTCCCGTGCAGGCGCTGCGCTCGGCGACCCGGCTGGTCAAGGAGGCCGGGGCCGGCGCCGTGAAGCTGGAGGGCGGCGAGCGCTCGCACCGGCAGATCGAGTTGCTGGTCGAGTCCGGCATCCCGGTCATGGCGCACGTCGGCCTCACCCCCCAGTCCGTGAACGCCATGGGCTACCGCGTCCAGGGGCGTGGCGAGGAGGCCGCGCAGCAACTGCTGCGGGACGCCAAGTCCGTGCAGGACGCGGGCGCCTTCGCCGTCGTCCTGGAGCTGGTGCCGGCCGAGCTGGCCGCCGAGGTGACCCGGACGCTGCACATCCCCACGGTCGGGATCGGCGCGGGGCCCGGGACGGACGCGCAGGTGCTGGTGTGGACCGACATGCTCGGGCTGACCGGGGGCCGGGTGCCGAAGTTCGTGAAGCAGTACGCGGACCTGCGTGAGGTCATGGGCGGCGCGGCGAAGGCGTTCGCCGAGGACGTCGTGGGCGGAACGTTCCCGCAGGAGGAGCACTCCGTTCACTGAACCACAGCGCCGCGGCGCTGCCGTGGTGCTGCCGCTGAGCCAACGCCGCACACGGACGGGCCCGCCGACTTCCCCCATCGGCGGGCCCGTCCCCCCGTGAGGGCCGCTGTCCCGGGGGCTGAGCCCCCGGACCCCCGTCGGCCTGAAGGGCCTCGTCCTCGAACGCCGGACGGCCGGTCATGCCGGCCGCGTCGCAGCAGTGCCCCGCCGGCAAGCCCCGACAAACCCCCGACGGCCCTCTGTCGGACGGCTGTCGGGGGTTTGTCGGTGGGGGGGTGTCAGGGTCGGGGCATGACGCGAAACGACAACGACTCCGGTGGCGCGGGCAACGCCGTCACCGTCCGGGGGCTGGTCAAGCACTACGGCGGGACCAGGGCACTGGACGGTGTCGACCTGGATGTGCGCGAGGGCACCGTGATGGGGGTTCTCGGACCGAACGGCGCCGGCAAGACCACCCTCGTCCGCATTCTCTCCACCCTGCTCGCCCCGACCTCCGGCGGGGCCACCGTCGCCGGGTACGACGTGCTCCGCCAGCCCCGGCAGCTGCGCAGGGTGATCGGACTGACCGGGCAGTACGCCTCCGTGGACGAGAAGCTCGCCGGCTGGGAGAACCTGTATCTGATCGGCCGGCTGCTCGACCTGTCCCGCAGGGAGGCCCGTGGCCGCGCCGACGAGCTGCTGGAGCGGTTCTCGCTCACCGAGGCGGCCCGGCGTCCGGCGGCCACGTACTCCGGCGGCATGCGGCGCCGGCTGGACCTGGCCGCGTCGATGATCGGCCGGCCCGCGGTGCTGTTCCTCGACGAGCCGACCACGGGACTGGACCCGCGTACCCGCAACGAGGTGTGGGTGGAGGTCAGGCGGCTGGTCGGGGACGGGGTGACCGTGCTGCTGACCACCCAGTACATGGAGGAGGCCGAGCAGCTCGCCTCCGAGCTGACCGTCGTGGACCGCGGCAAGGTCATCGCGAACGGCGGCATCGAGGAGCTGAAGGCCAAGGTCGGCGGCCGTACCCTGCGGATCCGCCCGGCCGATCCGCTCCAGCTGCGCCCGCTCGCCGCCGCGCTCGACGAGCTGGGCATCACCGGGCTCGCCACCACCACCGTGGACTCCGAGCGGAGTGCCGTCCTGGTACCGGTCCTCAGCGACGAGCAGCTGACCGCGGTGGTCGGCGCCGTCACCGCGCGGGGCCTGACCCTCGCCTCCCTCACCACCGAACTGCCCAGCCTGGACGAGGTGTTCCTCTCGCTCACCGGCCACCGCGCCAGTGCCCCGCAGGACACCGTGCCCGCCGAGACCCACGAGGAGGCCGCCGCATGAGCTCCGCGACGTCACCGAAGACCACGACGACCACGGCCACTCCGAAGACCGACGTCACCCCGGCCGGCGGGGCCGCGGCGGCCGGTGCCGCCGGTGCCGCCGGTGCCGCCGGTGGGGCCGGTACGGCCCGGGTGGCCGTCGGGGACGGCCGGATCCCGCTGCGTTCCCATCTGCGGCACACCGGTGCGCTGGTCCGGCGCAATCTGCTGTGGATCCGGCAGGACCCGGAGTCGATGTTCGACGCCGTGCTGTTCCCGATCGTGTTCACCCTGCTGTTCGTGTACGTCTTCGGCGGCTCGATCGGGCAGTCGCTGGGCGGCGGGCAGGAGGCGTACGTGCAGTACATCGTGCCCGGCCTGATGGCCATGATGGGCATGAACATGGCCATGGGGGTGGGTACCGGCTTCAACCAGGACTTCAACACGGGTGTCATGGACCGTTTCCGGTCGCTGCCCATCGGCCGGGGCTCGGTGCTGTTCGCCAAGATCACGGTCGAGATACTGCGCATGCTGATCGCCACCGCGATCCTCATGGTCGTCGGTGTCCTGGTCGGCTTCGACATCACCCACTGGCCGGGGCTGTTCGCCGCCGTGGGGCTGTCCGTGCTGTTCGGCTCGGCCCTCATGTGGATCTTCATCACGCTGGGTGTGACGATGAAGAGCGCGCAGTCGGTGCAGGCGATGGGCTTCCTGGTGCTGATGCCGCTGCAGTTCGGTTCGTCGATCTTCGCGCCGACCCAGTCGATGCCGGGCTGGCTGCAGACCTTCACCGACGTCAACCCGCTGTCCTCGCTGGCCGACGCCGCGCGCGGCCTGATGGTGGGCGGCCCGGTCGCGCACGACCTGTGGCTGACGGTGGCCTGGTCGGTGGGGATCACGGCGGTGATGGCACCGGTCGCGATCCACAAGTTCCGTACGAAGAGCTGACCGGGAAACCGGTCCTCCGGCCCCGTGCGCGGTCACACCAGGGCGGCGGCCTCCTCCGGGGAGAGGCGGCCGCCCTCCGCGTACGCGGCGGCGTACGCGGTGTCGCCGAGGGCCTCCCGGATCCGCCGCTCGGCCCGTTCACGTACCTCGCGCTCCATGCGCCCGGCGATGTGACGGGACGGCAGGGAGGCGTCGGCGGCACCGAGGCAACGGGCCGCGTCGCGGGCGTGCCGGCCACCGTCCACGCCGGCCAGGGCCATGGCGGCCATGGTCATGTGCGAGGCCCGCATGTGGACGGCGATCGCCAGGGTCAGCGGGTTGTTGGACTGTGCGAGCGCCGCGCGGATCGTGCCCAGCGCCCGTTCGTCGTGTCCGTCGGCGATGTCGAGCCAGCCCTCGGCGCCGAGGATGAAGGCGTCGAAGACGACGTAGTGCGCGATACGGAACTCCTCACGCAACGAGCGCAGTTGCTCGCGCGCCTCGGCGACGCGCCCGGTCATGCCGAGCCAACCGGTCAGGAAGAGCCGGGCGGCGGGCAGCGCCGGCTCGTGTCCGCCGCCGCGCCGGTCGATGACGTCGCGCAGCAGCCGCTCGCCACGCTCCTCCTCCCCCGCCTCCAGCAGCACGCCGCCCAGCCGGGCGGTGAGCACCGCGGTCTGGGCGTGGGCGCCCAGACGTTCCGCGTACCGGATCGCCTCCTCGTAGTCGGCGGCGGCGAGCGCGCACTCGCCGCGACGTTCGCGTGCCTCGGCGCGGGCGGCGAGGCCCTCGGCGGCTCCCCAGGCGTCGCCGATCCGCCGGTGGATCTCCAGGGCCTCGTCGGCGTCGCGCAGCGCGTCGTCGGCCCAGTCGCTGCGGTTGGCGAGGAAGTTGGCCCTCATCTGCAGGTTGGAGGCCAGTTCCCAGTCGAAGCCGGGTGTCTGCCGGCAGGTGCGGACGGCCGCGTCGACGACCTTGTGCAGGGTGTTCATCTCGCCGTTCAGCAGCAGGGCGAACGCCCAGAAGGTGCCGGGCGGGCGGCAGGCCTGCGGCTGGCCGGGCTCGTAGGTCGCGGCGATGACCCGCAGCCTGCGCTGCGCCTGGGGTGTCATCCAGTCGTCCAGCTCCGTGTCCATGCAGGCCATGTGGGCCAGATGCACCTCGCGCCGGGCCTCGGCGAGCACCTCGTCGGTCATCGGCGGCGGGGCGTCGGTGCAGCTCTGCCACAACGACGGCACGGGACGGGCCGGTTCGGTGAAGGGGTCCGGGCCCAGCGCCATCACCTCACGGCACCAGGTGCGGGCCTCGATCCGCTGGTCGCGCATCTGCCAGTACCAGACCAGCGACAGCGTCAGGCACAGCGCCTCCTGCTCCTCGCGGGCGGCGAGGGCGTGGCGCAGCGCGGTACGCAGGTTCTCGTACTCGCGCTCCAGCCGCTCGATGGCGAGCAGCTGGTCGGGGCCGCGCAGCAACGGATCCGTGGTGCGCGCGAGTTCGCGGTAGTGCCTGAGGTGGGCGCGTTCGGCGCCGGGCCGCTGTCCGGCCTCGTCGAGCCGTTCGGACGCGTACTCGGCGACCGTTTCCAGCAGCCGGTAGCGCATCTCGTCACCACCCGCGCCGGCACCGGCGCCCGCGTCCGAAGGGGCCGCCACCACCAGGGACTTGTCCACGAGCGAGCCGAGCACGTCCAGTACGGCGGGCCCGCACACGGCCTCGGCGGCGGCCAGGTCGCAGCCGCCCGCGAAGACGGACAGCCGCCGCAGGACGTCCCGTTCACCGGCGTCGAGCAGGTCCCAGGACCAGTCGACGACGGCCCGCAGGGTCTGCTGGCGGGGACGGACGGTACGGCTGCCGGAGGTGAGCAGCCGGAAGCGGTCGTCGAGCCGGTCGGCGATCTGGCGCGGGGTCAGCATCCGCAGCCGGGCTGCGGCGAGTTCGATGGCCAGGGGCAGCCGGTCGAGCCGGCGGCAGATCTCCGCGCACGCCTTCGGGTCGTCGTCGACGCGGAAGCCGGGGCGGGCGGCGGCCCCGCGGTCGGCGAGCAGCCGCAGCGCGACCGGTTCCGGCAGCGGTTCCACCGGGCGCAGCACCTCCCCCGGGACGCCGAGGGGTTCGCGGCTGGTGGCGAGCACGGTGAGTCCGGGGCAGCGTTCGAGGAGGGTCTCGACCAGCCGGGCGGCGGCGTCCACGACGTGCTCGCAGTTGTCCAGGACCAGCAGCATGCGGCGCCTGCCGCAGTGTTCGGCGAGGCGGCCCACGGGGTCGTCGCCGCGTTCGGTGGCGGCCCGCATGCCCTCGGCGCCGGCGCCGTACAGCACGGTCTCGCGGGCGCCGACGGCGGTGACGACCGCTTCGGGGACGGCGTCGGGGTCGTCGACCGGGGCGAGTTCGGCGACCCGGACGCCGTCCCGGACGAGGTCCGGGAGCCCGCCTGGGGCCGCACCGTCCCCCGTGCCGCCGTGCCCGGCGGACGCTCCGCCGTGTGCGGCGGACGCCCGCAGGAGGGCGTCGGCGGCCTCCTGCGACAACCGGGTCTTCCCGGCCCCTCCGGGCCCGAGCAGGGTGACCAGCCGGGCCGAGGCGAGATCGCCCCGGATGGCCTCGATGTCGGCCTCCCGGCCGACGAAGGAGGTCAGCCGGGCCCGCAGGCCGCCGGACGGGGGTGGGGGCGGTGGCGCCGGTGCGACCGCCGGCGTCGCTTCCGGTCTCAGTAACGCGGCGTGCAGGGACCGCAGTTCGGTGCCGGGGTCGGAGCCGAGACGGTCGGCGAGCAGCCGGCGTACGTCCTCGTAGGCGGCCAGTGCCTCGGCGGTGCGTCCGGCGTCCCGCAGGGCGCGCAGCCGCAGCGCCTGGAGGGGTTCGTCGAGGGGGTGGCCGTCGCACAGGGCGGTCAGCTCGGGCAGCGACTGCTCGGCCTCGCCGAGGGCCAGGGCGGCGCCGTGCCGGGCGCGCAGGGCGTCCAGGCGCCGGGCGGCGGACCGGGCCGCCTCGCCGGTGCGGTCGGGCAGATCGGCGAGGGCCGGTCCGCGCCACAGGGCGAGGGCCTCGTCCAGCACGAGGCACGCCTTGGCCGGGCCCCCGTCGGACAGCGCGCGCAGGCCCTCGCCGACCAGCCGCCCGAACCGGTGCAGGTCGACGTCGTCGGGTGCGGCGGTGAGGCGGTAGCCGCCGTCGTCGAAGGCCACCGCGTCCGCGCCGAGCACCCGGCGCAGCCGCCCCACCAGCGCCTGCAGCGCGCCCGTCGCGTCGGCCGGCGGTTCGCCGTCCCACACCTCGTCGACGAGGTGACGCACCGGCACCGTACGGCCGGCCCGCAGCGCGAGCACCGCCAGCAGCGCACGCAGCCGCGCCCCGCCGACCGGGACGGCGGTGCCGTCGGGGCGGAGTGCCTGGGTGGTACCGAGGATGCGATAGCGCACGGGGTCCATTGTCTCCGGTGGTCCGGGGGCGGTCACGGGCCGGGGTCGGGCGGGCGGCCCTGTTCGCCCGCCGCCGCCCGCAGGTCCTCCATCCTCTCCGGAACCGGTGGCCGACGCGAGACGTTTTCCGGGTGCGCCGGGTACGGTCGGGCAGTCCGCCCGCGTGTCTCCGACGGCCGCGTGCCCGACAGTCAGCCCAGGGAGCCCCATGACCACCGCCACCACCCGCCACAGCGACCGGCGGATCAGCCCGGTGTTCCTGGGCATCCTGGCCGTCACGGCGGTCACCGGATGGGCCACCTGGACCGGGTTCGCGAACCAGCCGGGCGTGGCCGTGTTCCTGTTCGTGACGGCCGCCTGGATCGTCTCGCTGTGCCTGCACGAGTACGCGCACGCCCGCACGGCGCTGCACAGCGGCGACATCTCGATCGGCGCGAAGGGCTACCTCACGCTGAATCCCGCGAAGTACACCCACGCCCTGCTCAGCATCGTGCTCCCGGTGCTGTTCGTGATCATGGGCGGGATCGGTCTGCCGGGCGGCGCGGTGTTCATCGAGCGGCACCGGATCCGGGGGCGCCGGCGGCACAGCCTGATCTCGGCGGCGGGCCCGCTGACGAACGTGCTGTTCGCGCTCGTGTGCACGGCACCGTTCTGGCTGGGCGCGCTGGACGGCGTGCCGGTCCACTTCCGGTTCGCGCTGGCGTTCCTGGCGCTGCTCCAGGTGACGGCGGCGATCCTGAACTTCCTGCCGGTGCCGGGCCTGGACGGCTACGGCGTGCTCGAGCCCTGGCTGTCGCCGGGCCTGCGGCGGCAGGTGGAGCCGTTCGCTCCGTTCGGCCTGCTGTTCGTGTTCGCGCTGCTGTGGGTGCCGGCGGTCAACGGCGTGTTCTTCGAGGTGATCGACGCGGTCCTGTCGGCGCTGGGCATCCACGAGGCGGAGACGTACTGCGGCCTGGAGCTGTTCCGCTTCTGGCAGGGGGAGAACGAGTTCTGCGCGGCAGCGGCATGAGGGGTCCGGCCGGCGGCGGGTGGCTCAGCCCGTGACGGGACCTTCGGCCCGGGCCGCGCGCGCCGCCCTCCCGGCCTCCCGCTCGGCCTTCCCGCGCCGCACGTAGTACCAGGTCATGTTGGACGACAGCCCCGCGAGCAGGATCCAGACGACGCCCAGCCAGCTGCCCTGGACGAAGGACACGACGGCCGCGGCGACGGCGAGGAGGCAGACGGTGAGGGCGTGGAGAGCGAGGCGGGGCATGGCGGCTGGGCTCCTGTCGGGGGACACTGCTTCGCCGACCAGTGTCCCCCATGGGGTCACACGTCCGTGACGCGGAGCCCGGCGTGTGCCTTGTAGCGGCGGTTGACGGAGATCAGGTTGGCGACCAGGGACTCCACCTGGTGGGCGTTGCGCAGCCGTCCGGCGAAGATGCCGCGCATGCCGGGAATGCGTCCGGCGAGGGCCTGCACGATCTCCACGTCGGCGCGGACCTCGCCGAGCACCATCACGTCGGTGTCGATCATGTCGGTCTCCGGGTCCTGGAGCAGGACCGCGGACAGGTGGTGGAAGGCGGCGGTGACCCGGGAGTCCGGGAGGAGGGCGGCGGCCTGCTGGGCGGCGCTGCCCTCCTCCGGCCTGAGCGCGTAGGCGCCCTGCCGGTCGAAGCCGAGCGGGTTGACGCAGTCGACGACGAGCTTGCCGGCCAGTTCCTCGCGCAGGCCCTCGAGCGTCTTGCCGTGGCCGTCCCAGGGCACGGCGACGATCACGATGTCGCTGCGGCGGGCGGTCTCGGCGTTGTCGGCGCCCTCGACACCGTGGCCGAGCTCCTCGGCGGCGGCCTGCGCGCGTTCGGCGGCGCGCGAACCGATGATCACCTTCTGGCCGGCCCTGGCGAGCCGGAAGGCGAGGCCCTTGCCCTGCGGTCCGGTGCCGCCGAGCACGCCGACGACGAGCCCGGAGACGTCGGGCAGGTCCCAGGGGTCCTTGGCGGGCGCCTTCGCGGGGGCGTTCTCGGGCTGCTGTGCGCTGTCGCTGGGGGTACGGGAGGTCATGGCCCGACTCTACGGGCGCGGGGAGTCCGTTTCCGGCCCGGCCGGCCCACGTGAGCCCCGTCACTGTGCCGCCCGCCGCCCCCTCGGCCGGGTGAATCGGCGGCGAACACCGGATCTCCGGGGCCCCGTCGGGGCAGGGTGCGGCCCATGGATGCCGTACGGGTCGCGCTGCTGCGGGACGTGCTCGCCGGGACCGAGTGGCTGGGGGCCACCCGGCGGTTCGCGGGGGCGCTGCGGGGATCGGTGGTGTCGCACGGGGGCGGGCTGCTGCTGGTGGGCACGCGGGAGTACGAGCCGTGGCACCTGGCGGCGCATCTGGTGGACGAGGCCGCCTGGTCGGGCACGCCGGAGCTGGCCCCGACGCTCGTACGGCACGACGCGCGCCCTTCGGACCCCGCGCATCTGGCGGTGGGCCTCGGACGGCTGGAGGCGGCGCGGCGGGGCGAGACGCTGCTGGTGGTGGCGCCCGGGGAGCCCACCGCCCCGCTGCTGGAGCGGGTGTCGGACGCCCGCCGGGCCGGCGCGACGCTGCTGTCCCTGGGCCCCGGCGACGGCGAGCTGCCGGAGCTGGCCCACGAGGCGCTGGCCGTCCCGGACGGTGCCGAGCTGGACCTGGACACCGTGCAGCACCTGGTCGGCGCGGCGGCCGGGGAGAACGCGCTGCCGCCGTCGCGGGGCCGCCGCCCCTTCGGGGACCGCATGTCGCGCCTGGCCGACCTCCTGACGGCCCCGCCCCCGGACCGCTGGTAGCCGGAGCGGGTCCGCTCGCGGGCCGCCCGGTCAGGCGTCGCCGCGTCCGCCGTCGCCCTCGGCGTCGTCGTGCCACCTGGGGTCGTTCTCCCACTGGAGGTTGCGCTCGCGGGCCGTCGCCATGGCGTGCTCGGCCTCGGTGCGGCTCGTGTAGGGCCCGAAGCGGTCCTTGTTCGGGCAGTCCGGACCCTCCTCGACCTTCTGGTGTTCCAGGCAGTAGTACCACTCGCCCGGCTTTCCGACCGTCCGCTTCTTGAACAGGGGCATGACCGGCTCCTCTCGCCACGGAAGACGGTGCCCCGTGGGCACTGAATTAGACTCGCCGCCATGTCTGGCCAGTCGCTGCTCATCCCAGGGGAACTGTCTCCCACCCGTTCCGTACCCGGAAACATCCGCCGACCCGAGTACGTCGGGAAGCCCGCTCCCACCCCGTACACCGGCCCGGAGGTGCAGACCCCCGAGACCGTGGAGGCGATGCGGACCGCCGGGCGGATCGCGGCGCGGGCGATGGCGGAGGCCGCCAAGCTCATCGCGCCCGGCGTGACCACCGACGAGCTGGACCGGGTGGCGCACGCGTACATGTGCGACCACGGGGCGTACCCGTCGACGCTCGGTTACCGCGGCTTCCCCAAGTCGCTGTGCACGTCGGTCAACGAGGTGATCTGCCACGGCATCCCGGACTCGACGGTGCTGCGCGACGGCGACATCGTCAACCTGGACGTGACGGCGTACATCGGCGGGGTGCACGGCGACAACAACGCCACGTACCTGGTGGGCGACGTGGACGAGGAGAGCCGGCTCCTGGTGGAACGCACCCGGGAGTCGCTGAACCGGGCGATCAAGGCCGTCAGGCCGGGCCGGCAGATCAACATCATCGGCCGGGTCATCGAGTCCTACGCCAAGCGCTTCGGCTACGGCGTGGTCCGGGACTTCACCGGGCACGGCATCAACACCGCGTTCCACTCCGGGCTGATCGTCCCGCACTACGACAGCCCGCACGCGACGACGGTCATCCAGCCCGGCATGACGTTCACGATCGAGCCGATGCTGACGCTGGGCACGCACGAGTACGACATGTGGGACGACGGCTGGACGGTCGTGACGAAGGACCGCAGGCGGACGGCCCAGTTCGAGCACACCCTGGTGGTGACGGACACGGGCGCGGACATCCTGACCCTGCCGTAACCGGACAGCCGGACCCGAAGCCCCTTCCCCCTCGAGCCCGCCTTCTTCGGAGGGCGGGCTTTCGTCGTTCCGCAACGGGGTAGGAAGTCACCGACGGGATACCGACGAACCGTCGGCAAGGCATTGACTTAGGTAAGCCTAACCATAAAAGATCTGGACTCATGGACTCCTTCTCGACCCTCATCCGCACCGCCTCGCACGAGCAGCACGTGGAGGCGGAGACCTCGACGTTCATGAGCGACCTGCTCGGCGGCCGGCTGGGCATGGACGCGTACGCGCGCTACACCGAGCAGCTGTGGTTCGTCTACGAGGCGCTGGAGTCCGGCGCACAGCGGCTGGCCTCGGACCCGGTGGCCGGCCCGTTCATCCGCCCGGAGCTGCTGCGCCTGCCCTCCCTGGAGCGGGACCTCGCCCACCTGCGGGGCCCCGGGTGGCACACGACGCTGACGGCGCTGCCCGCCACACGGGCGTACGCGGAGCGCGTCGCGCACTGCGCGAGCGCATGGCCGGCGGGCTACATCGCCCACCACTACACCCGCTACCTCGGCGACCTCTCCGGCGGCCAGATCATCCGCGACAGGGCGGAGCGCACCTGGGGCTTCCCGAAGAAGGGCGACGGTGTCCGCTTCTACGTCTTCGAGGAGATATCCAACCCGGCCGCCTTCAAGCGCGAGTACCGCGAACTGCTCGACGGCATCCGGGCGGACGACCTGGAGAAGCAGCGCGTCATCACCGAGTGCAAGCAGGCCTTCGCCCTGAACACCGACGTCTTCCGCGCCCTGGGCGAGGAGTTCCCGCTGTCGGCGTGACGCCCGCCCCGCGGCTCACAGAAACCGCAGCCGCTCCATCGCCCTGCGCAACTCGTCGCTCCAGGCCCGGTACGCGGGAACCTTGCGCAGGGCATCGAGCGCGACCGTCCGCCCCAGCCGTCCGAAGTCCCGCTCCGCGTCGCGCCGCCGGCCGAGTGCCGCCCTCAGCACGGCCTTGGGGAGACCAGCGGACCAGGTTCAACGCTCCAGGAACACCCGTCCCCCGATCTCGGTCCATCCGTACGGCTGTGGTGCCGTGAGGATCTGGGAGCCGGTGCCCTGGGTGATGTTGAGGGCACGTCCCAGCCGGTCGGTGAGGAGGAGGGCGGCGGCGCCGGTCGCCTCGTCCTCGTCGATGCCGTCGTCACGGCCGGGGAAGGCGCGGGCGCGGACCCGGCCGGCGGGCTCGTCCTCCCAGGCCCAGGCGTAGACCCACTCCCCCTTCGGCGGCACGGCCAGGTCGTCGACCTCGGCGGCGGTGGCGTACTGGCGCAGGGTGCGCGGCGGCACCCACTCCGCGCGCGCCTCGATCCAGCAGAACTCCCCGTCCTGCCGGGCGCCCACCAACCCGGCGTGCGTGACCAGCTCGGGGACGTCGAGCAGCCAGGCCGCACCGACGCACGGGTGGCCGGCGAAGGGCAGGCGCAGGGTGGGGGTGTAGATGTCGATCACCCCGCGCTCGGGGTCGTCGACGAACACGGTCTCGCTGAAGCCGAGCTTCTCCGCGAACAGCTGCCGCTCGCTCCGCCCGGGCATGACGGAACCCTCACGGACGACACCGAGTTCGTTGCCGTACCCGCCCCGGGGGCCGCAGAAGACGCGCACCACGTCGTAGTCAGTCACGGGGGCATTCAAGCAGCCCTTGAGTCACTCCGGAAAAGCGCTGACCTGCGGTCCGTTCAGCGCCCGCCCGACCGGCCGGCCGCAGGCGACCTCGAGGCGGCCACCGCGGGCTGCGCGGACTTGGGGCACAGCCCGTTCAGCCCTGCGGAGCGGGGCTGCGCCGCGTCGTTTCCGTGGTGCACGGCCTGTCCGGACGCGCGGGTCACGCCCTCCCCTGGCCCCGAGCAAATCGATGAAGGGGCTGTCGTCCGTCTGCTGTGAGTGGACGGCAGCCCCGGTCGGCGCGTGACGGAGATCAGTCGGGGAGCCGGTCCATGATCCAGGTGCACAGTTCTTCG
Organism: Streptomyces sp. NBRC 110035; assembly: GCF_000829695.1. Taxonomy (GTDB): domain Bacteria; phylum Actinomycetota; class Actinomycetes; order Streptomycetales; family Streptomycetaceae; genus Streptomyces. The sequence continues at coordinate 114,696 of NZ_BBNN01000035.1, forward strand.
GTGACGGCCGTGTGCGCGGTGGTCGTGGACGAACAGAGGAAGCCGTCCAGCTCGCTCCGCTCCGGTTCCAGTCCGTTGACGGCCGCGTACAGGTCGTCCTGCTTCTCGATGTCGCAGATCGCTACCGCGCTGACCGAGGGGACGAAGCACACGTCCTCGTGCCGCAGGTCCGCCGTGCCGCCGAGCTTCTTCATCGTGTCGGCGAGGATCCTGTAGGTGTGCAGGGTTCCGCCCGGTGCGCCGTCCAGTTCCGGGAAGCCGCTGGTCGTGATGGTCTTCTCCGCCTTGGGGAACCTGCGGTTGAGGTAGGCGGCCGTCACGTCGTCGCCCTGGGCCTGGGTGTAGAAGGTGGTGCCCGGGTAGATCCGGTCGACCCGCAGCGCGGCTTCGCCGGGCTTCATGTCCGGCAGGCCGACCCCGTCGCCGCGACCGTTGGCCACGGCGATCTTCATCGGAATCTGCGGCCAGCCGCCGAGCCGCTCCAGGTCGGCCAGGAACTCCGTACGCTCCGGGGCGACGCCGATCTTGCCGGTGTCCTTGTCGTAGTGCTGCCACAGCATCTGGCGCGCGGCCGGGCTGTCCATCTGCTTCGCGAAGTCGTTCGGGAACGGGATGAAGTGCGAGAACGCCTGCACGCCGACCGGGATGGAAGCACCGCGGTGCGGGGTGTCGTAGGAGAAGTACAGCGCGGTCCGGTGGTCCATCCGCCGGCGCTCGAGCCTCGCCAGTGCGTAACGGGTGACGAGCCCGCCCATGCTGAAGCCGCCGCCGACCAGGCGGGCGTCGCCCTCCTGCTCGGCGATGGCCCGCATGAGGGCGGCCTCGGCCGCCCGCGCGTTGTCCGGGATCGACGCGCTGCGTTCCTCGAAGCCGAGCAGGATCACGTCCCTGCCGCGGCGGCGCAGCTCGGTGATGAAGGGGTAGCCGCTCTCCAGCCCCTGGTAGAGCACGTCGAGCCTGCTCCGGCCGAGGTTGAAGCCGTCGGCCATGATCACCGGCCGGACGAGACCGCCGCGGTTGCCCTCGCCGGGGAAGACCCAGGCGAAGCCGTTGGGCAGGGCCCACTCGTCGTGCTCCGGCACCTCGATCGGTACGGCGGGTTCGGCGGTCAGCGGATCGCCGAGGGTGAACGTACCGACGTTGGGCTCGGTCGCCTCGGGCATGGACGTCCTCCTTGCGTGGGGGGTGGGTGAGACGACGCCATCATGGGGGCAATTAGGGCACATCGCCCTTATGGCCTGCAGGGTTCACCACATCTGATGGAGCACGCACGGGAAGTGTTTGGGGATGCCCGGCATGTGCCGCGGACCTGTTCGCCCCGCTCGTCCGTTCCCCGTCGATCGCATGCCGAGAAGGCACCACACCTCCGAGGAGAACCACTCGTGCGATCACCTCACCGACGCCCGCGCCGGCCCGCGCCACGGGCGTCGCAGGACCCGGGGGCCCGGGCATCGCGCCCCGGCACACCTTCCGCTTCTCCGCCGGTGCGGCTCTGTCCGGACCGTTCAACGCCGTGCTGCTCGGCCGGCTCGCCCGCACGCTGCGGACGCGGGTAGCGCGCCCGGCCGCCTGAGGCTCCCCTCCCGCCTTCACGGTGGGTGCGCTAGCGTCCTTCGGCATGAGGGGAATCGGGGCGGGATCCGGACTGGCTGCCGCCGTGGCCGCTTCGGGGCTGCTGCTGGTGGGACTGCCCTCGGTGTACCTCCTGACCGCCTACGGCTGCGGCGAGGGAGAGGACCGGCCCGCCGAGGCGTTGGCCGACGAGACGGTCCTGGGTACAGCGCCGGACGGGGCGGACCGGGCGAGCCGCTACCAGGAGTGCGACGACGACCGTTTCGTGGTCGTCGGGACGCGGTACCGGTACGGCGGTTCGCCGAAGACGGCCGTGCGGCACTACCGGGAGGCCGCCCAGGCCGACAGTTGGCGGCCTCGGACCACGGACGGCGGCGAGACCGTGCCCGGCTGCTTCACCAAGTCGGTGGACGGGACGACCGCGTACCTGGGTGTGGAGAGCCCGGAGAAAGACGTTCTCCACGTGGAGATCGTCGCGGATCGTGCGGAGTCGGAATGGTGCTGAGTCCACGATGACCGCCTGACCGAATACCTGGAGGCGCGAGGTGCGCGGAGGCGTACGGCGGACCCTCCTACTCAGGGCCTTCCTCGGTGGCCGCCGTCCGGCCGGCCAGGCGTTCGTAACGCTGTCTGGCTGCCTGGGGGGTGCCGAGGCCGAGGCCGAAGGCGATCTCCTGCCAGGTCATCCCGCGGCCTCGGGCCATCTGGAGGAGGCCGGTCTCCAGTTCGTCCAGCTCTCCCCGGACCAGCGGCACGAGGCTCAGCGCGGCCGTGACGTCGGCCCGGTCCACCTCCGGTTCCCCGTCGTCCAACTGCGCGGCTCCGCTGAGCAGGAACGACACCAGCCTGACGGCCTCGTGCGGGCCGAGGACCGAGGGGTGGACCTGCCTGCGGCGCTGCTCGTCGGTGGCCGCGTGCCGCTCGGCGATGCGGAAGAGGGACGCGTGGACGCGCTGTGCCCGCGCCTGCTCCGGCTGCGGGGGCGTGAAGGGGTCGGGGCGTCGTTCGGAAGTCGGCGGCATGGGACAAGGGTGAGGCACCACACAGTCACATGTCAACGAGTCGCTTTAAACAACTCGTTCAAACGACCTGTGCGACTAGTCACCCCGAGAACCGGGCCTCGGACATGCGAGGTCGGCTCCTCTTCGCGCAGGATCCCGGTGGCGCGCGTGATCACCAGGATGGAGTCCGTCCGAAGCACTGCCCCCTGGAAAGCAGGAGAACCCGTACATGAATGCCCATCACCATGCCCGTATCGCCGTTGCCTCCGCGTTGTTGGCCGGGCTGGCTCTCGGCCCCCTGGCCGGGGTGGCCGCCGCCCATCCCCCCGGGACAGCTTCCGCGGCGGCCGTCCCGTCCGTCGGAGTCGCCCCTGACCCCGCCGGTCCCGACGTCGGCGCTCTGGAGAAAGCCCTCACCGGGCTCCCGACGGGGACGTCTCGGCCGCTCTCGTCCGGGTCGGCGGCAAGGGGAGTTGGGCGGGGGCCCCCGGGGTGCGGAATCTGCGGACCGGGGCCCCGGCTCTGGGGCAAGACGGGATCCCGGTCCGGCTACCACACGGTTCTGGCCGCGACCCGGGACCTGTCCCGGACGGTGGTGTACTCGGTGAACGCCGAGAGCACCCGGGAGGACGGCTTCCCGCTCGTCGCCCGGTTCGCCCTGCCTGCCTTCAACCGTTAGACCGTGGGGACAGGGAAGGGCGCCCCCTCTGCCGAGGGGGAGCCCTTCCCTGTCACGCCGTCACGTCACCGCGCTCCGGCTCACTCCATCGTCGAACGGCGCCTGCGCATCACGAAGACCGCTGCCGCGCCCGCCGCGACCGCTGCCGCCGCGGCGCCGCCGATGGCCGCGACCGGGGTGTTCGAACCGGTGCTGGCCAGGGCGCCGTTCAGGCCGCCCGTGGTGGAGCCGGTCGTCGAGCCGGTGGTGCCCGTGCCACCCGTACCGCTGCCGCCGGTGCCGCCCGGAAGGTCGGCGTCGTCACTCACGGCGACCGACAGGTCGACGGGGTCGAGGGCCGTGCCAGCGGTGTAGAAGTCGCCGAAGGCCTCCGCGCCGGCCTCGGTGAGGGTGGCGGCGACGTCGTTGACGGTGATGACGTCGTCCTTGGCGGTCAGCCCGGGCGACTTCGCCTTCAGCGTGGCCAGGACCACATCCTGCGACTCCTCGCCCAGGCTGTCGACGTCGGCGGACAGCCTGCCCGTGCCGCCGTCGAGGGTCGCCTTCAGGTCGGTCAGGGTGAGGTCGAGGCCGTACGCGCCGCCGCTCTCCTCGTGGCCCTTGAAGTTCACCGCGCCCTCGAAGGAGGCGTTGAGGGTGCCCTCGTCCGTGTCGTAGGCGCCGGACGCGTCGGCGAAGGTGAAGGCGCCGTTGCCGGAGGCCTGGGACGCGCCGTCGGACGCGGTGACCCTGCCCTTGGCGACCGGGCCCACCACATACGTGCGGAAGGACTCCTTCACGCCCCAGCCGAGGGTGCCGTCGGCTATCCCGCCCTTGGCCGGCGCGGGGGTTGGGGCGTCGGAGGTGGTGGACGCCGACGGGGACGGGTACTGCGACGGGGACGAGGGCTCGTCCGTCGGCTCGTCCGTCTCCTCCGGCGAGGTGGGCTCGTCCGTGGGGTCGGCCGTCGGCTCGGGTTCGGTGGGCTCGGGGTCCGTGGGCTCGGGGTCCGTGGGCTCGGGGTCCGTGGGCTCGGGGTCCGTGGGCTCGGGGTCCGTGGGCTCGGGGTCCGTGGGCTCGGGGTCCGTGGGCTCGGGGTCCGTGGGCGTCGGCTCGGTCTTCTGGACGACCGTCAGCGGGTCGCCGGCCGCGCCCGCGTAGCTCGCGCTGCCGAAGACCTCCCCGGCCTCCTCGGTCAGCCGGGTCGCCATGTCCGTCATCGCGCGGGTGACGGTGACGGTCGCGAGCGGTACGTCGTCCTCGGTCTCGCCGCCCCGGGTCACGTCGGCGGTGATCTCGGCGGCCGCACTGTCGAACCTGACGTCGGAGAGGGTGAGGGCGAAGCCGTGCGCCGTGGACTCGATCGCCAGCGCGCCCTCGAAGCCGAGGTCGACCGTGTGCGCGGTGGAGTCGTAGCTGCCGATGCCGTTCACGAAGGTGAAGGCACCGTTGCCGTCGGCCTGGGTGGCACCGCCCGCGGGGGTGAAGGTGCCCTTCGCGAAGGTGGCGACGTAGGTGCGGTACGACTCCTTGATGCCCCAGGTCAGCTCGTAGCCGCTGAGCGGGACTTCGGCCGCCGCGGCGGAGGTCGCGCCGGTGAGGGCGGTGGCGCCGAGGGCGGCGGCCGTGGCCACGGCGGCGGCGACGGCGGTGGGGCGGCGGCGTCTTACGGGCATGGTCGGGTTTCTCCTTGGGATCGATCGGTTCAGTGGCGCTGCGAGGTGCTCTGCTGGGTGTCCTGCGAGGTGCCCTGCAGGGTTGCGGTGTCCGCGGCCGGTTGTGCGCGGCGCCTGCGGACGAGGAACGCGGCCACTGCGGCGAGCGCCGACAGGAGTCCGGCCGCGAGGGCGAGGGGGAGGAGGGGGAGGCCGCCGCCGTCGTCCTGCACCGTGCTCGCGACGGGCTCTGCGGACGGGCCGGTCGCGGCCTCGGGTGAGGCGGTCTCGGGTGAGGCGGTCTCGGGCGTCGGGGTGCTGCCGAGGTCGGGGAGGGCGGGGAGTCCGGCGTCGTCGGTGAGCGCGACGGCCAGGGAGACGGGGTCCATCGCGGTGCCCTCGGGATACATCCCGCCGAACGCCTCGGCGCCGTCGGCGGTGAGCTTCGCGGGTGCCTCGGTGAGCCGGGCCAGGCCGTCCTCCGCCTTGAGGTCCTTCGCCGCGAAGGTGACCAGAGGAGCGTTTCTCGCGCTGTGGTCCGGGCTCCTCACATCGGCGTACAGGGTGCCCCTGTCGTTCTCGACGGTGACGCGTACGGCACTGAGCCGCAGGTCGAGGCCGTGCCCGCCGGTGAAGCGGACCGTGCCGTCGAAGGCGGCGGTCAGGTCGCCGTCCTCGAACGTGCCCTCGCCGCCCGGGAAGCGGTAGAGGGCACCGCCGTCGAGGGCGCCCGAGGAGAGGGTCCACCTGCCCTGGGCGATGTCGCCGGTGACGTACTCGCGGTAGGTGCGGCGCACGCCCCAGTCGACGGCGCCGTCGGTCAGCTCGGTCCTCTCCTCGGTGGCCGGCTTCTTCTTCGATGTCTCCTTCGGCGCGGGCGACGTCGGCTCCGGCGTGTTCGGCGGCCGGCCGGCCGCCGCCTGCTGCACGTCCGCCGAGAGGCTGACCGGGTCCAGTGCGGTGCCGGCGGTGTAGTACCCGGCGAAGGACCGGGCGCCCTGGGCGGTGAGGGTGGCGGGCAGGTTGTCGAGGACGACGGAGGTGCCGCCGCCGCGCATGTCGATGCCGCCGAGGGAGAGGGAGGCGAAGGGCACCTGACGGGACGTCGTGACCGCCCCGGTGCCCCTCGCCCTGCTCACGACGTCCACGTGGAGCGTGCCCGAGGAGCCGGAGATGCTCACGGTGGGCGAGCTGATGGTGAGGTCGAGCTGGTGGCCGCCGGATTCCGTGCCGTGCCCGAGGAAGCGCACTCCGCCGGAGAAGGAGGCGCGGAAGGTGCCCTCGTCCCCGTCGTAGCCGCCGGCCGCCGAGTGGAAGCGGAATCCGCCGCCGCCGACGGTGGCCGCGCCGCCGGTGAGGGAGAAACTCCCCTTCGCGACGGGCCCGGTGACGTAGCTCTGGAAGGACGACTTGATGCCCCAGTCGAGCCGCCCGCCCTGGACGGTGCGGTTCTCGGCGTGCGCGGTGGCGGCCGGGAGGAGGGCCCCCAGGAGGGCCCCCAGGACGGCCGCGCACAGCACGGTCACCAGAGCGCGTGGGCGGGTGGGCATGGGGGATCCTCCGGGTGACGACCAGTAGAAAGTGAGGTAAGGCTAACCTAAGCTGCACCACAGGCACCATCCGCAGTGACGAGAGGAACGGACGAACCGTGCGACGCTTGCGCACCGAACTGGCGGGAGCACTGCTGTCCGTGCTCGCCCTCACCCTCACCACGACCGCCTGCGGAGGACCCTCCGGAACGCAGGGCACCGAAGCGAGGGCGGAGGGCGCGGACGGCTCTTCGCGGGGCTCTCGGAACGCCTCCCCGGTCTCCGACCGCCTGGAACCCCTCGCCGGCACCCGGAGCCCCGAACTCCCGGTCACCGTCCGCTCCGCCGACGGCAGGAAGGTGACCGTCGAGCGGGCCGACCGGCTCGTGCCGCTCTCCGGCAGCCTCGGCGAGATCGTGTTCACCCTCGGCCTCGGGGACCGGGTCGTCGCCCGCGACGTCACCACCACCTTCGAGGAGGCCGCCGAACTTCCCGTCGTCACCAGGGGACATGACGTCTCCGCGGAGAGCGTGCTGTCCCTGCGCCCCGACCTGGTGATCGCCGAGGGCACGTCCGGACCGGCCGAGGCGATGGACCAGATCCGCGCCGCCGGCGTCCGGGTCCTGGTCGTCGACCCGGCGGCCGGCCTCGGCGACGTCGGCCCGCGTATCCGGTCCGTCGCCGACGCGTTGGGCGTACCGGACGCGGGCAGGGAACTGACCAGCCGCTCCGAGCAGCGGATCGACGCCGTCGGCGACGCGGTCCCGGACGAGGGCCCCCGGCCCCGGGTCGCCTTCCTCTACCTGCGCGGCTCCGCCTCCGTGTACCTCATCGGCGGCAGGGGCTCGGGCGCGACCTCACTGATCGAGGCCGCCGGTGCGGTCGACGCCGGTGCCGACTCCGGGCTGGAGAAGGACTTCACCGCGATCACCAGTGAGGCACTGGTGAAGGCGGCACCCGACGCGATTCTCGTCATGGCCGAGGGACTCGAGTCCGTCGGCGGTGTGGACGGACTGGTCGAGATCCCCGGTGTGGCACAGACCCCGGCCGGGATGGACAGGCGGATCATCTCCGTCGAGGACGGTGTGCTCCTCAACTACGGTCCCCGTACGGACCAGGTGCTCACGTCGGTCGTCGAGCAACTCTACGACACGGACACGGACACGGACACGGGCGCGGACACGGACGGTGCCGCGTGACGCTCCTGGAGAAGCCCGCACGCCCGGAACCGGAACGGCGGCCGGAACCGGAGCCGGCTCCCCCACCCCCGTCCACCGCCGCCCCCTCCCCCGTGAAGCCCCGGCGACGGCGCACCACCGCCTGCCTGCTGACCGCCGGGCTCGTCGCCGGCCTGCTGGTCCTGGTGCCCGTGGCCGCCGCGACCGGCGCCTACCACGTGCCCGTCGGTGACGTCCTCACCTCGATCCAGCGCCGGCTCGGGCTCGGTGGCGCGGAGTTGGACCGGGTCGCCGAGTCGGTGCTGTGGAACGTGCGGTTCCCGCGGATCGTGCTCGCGCTGCTCGTCGGCGCCTCGCTGGGCTGCGCGGGCGCCCTGATGCAAGGTGTGTTCGGCAACCCGCTCGCCGAACCGGGCGTCATCGGCGTCTCCTCCGGCGCTGCGGTGGGCGCGGTCGGGGCGATCGCGCTCGGGCTCGATTTCGCCGGCAACTGGACGGTGTCGGTCCTGGCGTTCGCCGCCGGTCTCGTCACCGTGCTGCTCGTGTACGTGATGTCCCGCTCGGGCGGACGTACCGAGGTGGTGACACTGATCCTCACCGGTATCGCGGTGAACGCCTTCGCGGGCGCGCTGATCGGGCTGTTCCTCTTCTTCGCCGACACCGCCGCCGTCAACCAGATCACCTTCTGGCAGCTGGGTTCGCTGTCCCAGGCGACCTGGCCGAAGGTCCTCGCCGTCCTGCCGTGCGCGGTCCTGGGTCTGGCCGTGGCTCCGTCGTACGCGCGCCGGCTGGACCTGCTGGCGCTCGGCGAACGGCCCGCCCGGCACCTGGGCGTGGACGTGGAGCGGCTGCGGATCGTCCTCGTGCTGATCATCGCGCTGCTGACCGCGGCGGCCGTGAGCGTCTCCGGGGTCGTCGGGTTCGTGGGTCTGGTCGTCCCGCACCTGCTGCGGATGGCGGCCGGTCCCGGGCACCGGTTCCTGCTGCCGGGCAGCGCGCTGCTCGGTGCGCTGGTCCTGCTCGCCGCCGACCTGACGGCCCGTACGATCGCCGAGCCCGCCGAACTTCCCCTCGGTGTCCTCACGGCGCTGATCGGCAGCCCGTTCTTCTTCTGGCTGCTGCGCCGTACCCGCCGCAAGCAAGGAGGCTGGGCGTGATCCGCCTGCGTCACCGTCCCGTCCCACCGCCCGCCCCCGAGCCCGGTGACGTCCTCGCCGAGACGGCGGGGCTGTCCGTCAGGCTCGGCGCCCGTGAGGTGCTCACGGAGGTGGACGTCACCGTCCGGGCCGGGGAACTGCTGGCCCTGGCCGGGCCCAACGGGGCGGGCAAGTCGACGCTGTTGAGCGTCCTCGCCGCCGATCTTCCGCCCACCGCAGGGGCGGTACGGATCCACGGGCGCCCGGCTTCGGCCTGGTCCGCGCCTGAACTCGCTCTGCGCCGTGCGGTGTTGCCTCAGTCGGCATCGCTGTCGTTTCCCTTCACGGTGGAGGACGTGGTCCGGATGGGCCGGGCGCCCTGGGCCTCGGCCGCCTCGGCCTCCTCGGCCCGCCCCGACGACGACGCGGCCGTGGCCGAGGCGATGGCCGCGACCGAGGTGACCGGCTTCGCCGCGCGCCCGTTCTCCGCGCTCAGCGGCGGCGAGCGGGCCCGGGCCGCCCTCGCCCGGGTGCTCGCCCAGCGCGCTCCCCTGCTGCTGCTCGACGAGCCGACCGCCGCGCTCGACCTCCGGCACCAGGAGCTGGTGCTGCGGCTGTGCCGTGCACGGGCGCTCGCCGGGGACGCGGTGGTGGTCGTCCTGCACGATCTGGGGCTCGCCGCCGCCTACGCGCACCGGGTCGCCGTCCTGCGCGCCGGCGAGGTGGCGGCCGACGGGCCGCCGGAGGCGGTCTTCTCCGGGGAACTGCTGTCCGAGGTGTACGGCCAGCCGGTCGAGGTGCTCCCGCATCCCCGGACGGGCGCGGTCCTGGTCCTCCCGACCAGGGACGGCTGACACCGGCCGTCATGCACCCCTCCGTCCCCTCGCCCTCCAGCCCTCTCACCTGGGCGGGTTCCGCGCCGGGTCACGGTGTGGCCGCTGTACCCGGTCCCGGCGTTCGCGCCGCACCCCGCCCCGGTAGGGTTCGGCTCGGGGAAGGGGAAGGTGAAGGATCCGGATGAGCAGGTGTCTCGGCCTTCGAAGGCTCCGCGGGTTCCACGGGCCCCACGGGTTCGACCGGAGCGTGCTGATCGCGGCCGCCTCGGTGGCCGCTCTGTCGCTGACGGCAAGCGGCTGCGTGGTGGTGCACGGTGAGCGGGAGGTGCTTCCGGCCACCACCCGCGCCGAGGCGGCCACGGCACTCCAGGAGTTCACGGCCGCCTACAACAAGGCCGACAAGGCGTACGACAGTTCCCTGGACGCCGACCACACCACCGGCGCGCTGGCCGACATCGACACGGCGCGGCTGACGGCCGGGAAGGCCGACAGCCCGGACGGCAATCCCCGGCACGCGCCGCTGAAGCTGACCGACGCGAAGTTCACCATCCCCAAGAAGGCCGGCTGGCCCCGCTGGTTCCTCGCGGACGCGGCCGGCAACAAGGGCGGCGACTCCCGCTGGCTGCTGGTGTTCACGCGCAGCGGGCTGGACGAGACCTGGCAGGCGGCGTACCTGACGCTGGTCGCCCCGGACGAGATACCCGGGTTCGCGGTGGACGAGGACGGCTGGGCCGAGGCGGTGCCCGCGAACGCGACCGACGTGGCCGTACCGCCCGGCGAGTTGAGCGCGGCGTACGCGAGCTATCTGAAGGACGGCGAGGACGGTGGCAGCGCCGCCTTCGCCGAGGGGCCGCACACCAGCGCGTGGCGGGCGCTGCGGACGAAGCAGTCGGCCCGGCCGGGGCTGGCCACGCAGTACATCGACGAGCCGATGGCGAACGGCGACTACGCGCCGCTGGCGCTGCGTACCGAGGACGGCGGGGCGCTGGTCTTCTTCACCACGCGCCACTTCGAGAGGCAGACGGCCGCCGCCGGGACGTCCGTGCCGACGCCGAACAAGGACGTACTGGCGCTGACCACCGGCGAGATACGGCGGACCCTGACGATGGAGTTCGTGTCCAACGAGGTGGCTCTGGCCCCGGGCGACGTCGGCGGTGGCGACGGCGAGGTGGAGATCCTGGGGCGGATCCAGGGACTGACGTCGGCGAAGGGCGAGTAGCGCGTCCGCCGCCGTCGCCGCCCTGCGGCGCGACCGGACCGCGGGGGGGCCGGGGTGTCGCGGCGGGTCAGCGGCGCGAGGGCCAGGCCGAGGCGGCCGCCTGGTCGGGGTGCTCGCCGACGTGGCGGGCGCAGGCGTCGGTGAGGTATTCCAGCAGGCTCAACGGGTCGGGCAGCGGATGCTCGGGGCCGCGGAGCCAGTGCACCGACCGGCTGTCGTCGCCGGGCAGCCGCGCGGGCGGCACCAGGACGTACGAACCGCGGCAGTGCCAGCGCAGGCCCGGATGCTCGTCCATCGTCTCGGGGTGGCAGTCCAGCTCGCACGGCCACCACTCGTCCTCGTCCTCGGGGGTGCCCCGGGTAAGAGTGAAGAACAGCATGCGGCCGTCGTCGCTCTGCGCGACGGGACCGACCTCGACCCCCGCCTCCAGCAGGCGCTCCCACGCCTCGTGACCGGCTTCGAGGGGCACGTCGAGTACGTCGTGCACCATGCCGGTCGCGGTGATGAAGTTGGCCTGCGGCTGGTGGCGGGCCCAGCGCTCGATCTGGGAACGGTCGGTGGTGGACTGCGACTGCCAGGCGAACGAGACGGGGTGCCGGGCGGGAGTGGGACAGCCGACGCGGTCGCAGGAACAGCCGTATCCGGCCGGGTGGGCGGCGGGCGCGAGCGGGAGTCCCGCACCGGCGGCGGCCAGCAGCAGGGCCTCGCGGCCGCCTTCGTCGACGGCCGGTTCCGGGCGGCGCCCGCGCAGCCACCGGGAGAGTTTGCCCTGCCTGCCGGCCCTGCCGCCGAACTCCGCGCTCATCTAGCTCCTCGCCTCGCCGTCGTGCTCCACAGCATGCCCCATGGTCTCACCATCCTGCGCCTCCGGGGGCCGGAGCCCGCAATCGGCGCAGCCGGGACAAGCGGGGCCCGGACGTGACGAGGGGTGCCCCACGGGGCGAAAGGTATGCCCGCAGGTGCACTCGCCCTTCGGCGCCGGGCCCGGTCAGCGGGGTGCGATGCCGCCCAGGGCGTAGTCGACGAGGGTGTCGGTGTACTCGTAGGAGATCGGCCCGGTGTACTGCAGCCAGCGCTGGGCGAGTGGTGAGACGAACAGTTCCAGGGCGATGCGCGGGTCGATCCCGGGGCGGACGTCGCCCGCCTCCTGCGCGGAGCGCAGCCGGTCGACGTAGAGCTGGAGCGAGGGTTCCAGCAGCTTGGCGACGAGCCTCCGGCCGAGCTCCTCGTTGACGACGCCCTCGGCTGCCAGGGCGCGGGAGGGCGCCTCGAACGCCGGGTTGCGCAGCTCGTCGACCGTGGCGCGCAGGACGGACTTGAGGTCGGCGGCGAGGTCCCCGGTGTCGGGGATGCCCTGGCCCTGCGGCCCTCCTTGCCCGTCCTCGACGGTCCCGCGCTCCTCCGCGGCGGTGCGGGCGGTCTGCTCGCCGAGGTCGAGGAAGGCCTCCAGCAGGACGTCCGCCTTCGACGGCCACCACCGGTAGATCGTCTGCTTGCCGACGCCGGCCCGGGCGGCGATGCCCTCGATCGTGGTCTTCGGGTAGCCGACCTCCACGACCAGGGCGATGGCCGCGTCGTAGATGGAGCGGCGGGAGCGCTCGCTGCGGCGGGTGGAGTCGGGGGACGAGGAGCTGTTCGAGGCCATGTCTCGAATGTACCAAGTTGACAAGACGATACGTCTCGCCTGAGAGTGGGGGCAAGCGAGACGATACGTATCGTCACATGTTCGAAGAAGGGAGATCACCATGTCCCGAGGCGGATCCGGAAACATGCTGGGCGTCGGCGGCACCCGGCAGCACCTCGGCCGCGAGGCCCTGCGCGGCGGCGGCCGCGGCGGACGCATCGGCGGCGGGCTCGACGCCCGGGCCCGGAAGCGCGAACTGCTGCGCAGGCTCCAGGAGCGACGGGAGCAGGAACAGCAGCAGGAACAGCACCGGGAAGGAGGTGACGGAGAGCCCGGGAACCGGTCCTGAACCGGGCCCGGCGCCCTGCGCCGGAGATCCGTCGGCACAAGCGGGCGAGGGAGTCGAGGATCCCTTCGGCGGTCTCGGGCCGGACGAACGGCTCGGGACCTTCGCTCCGGTCCTTGACCCAGCGGCGGATGCCGGCTTCGAGGGTCTGTGCGTTTTCGTGGGCGCCGCGGCGGATCATCCGGTCGGCCGGGAAGCCGAACCACCGCTCGGCCTGGTTGGTCCAGGAGGAGCCGGCCGGACGTGACCACGACCGCTTTCCGTCCGATCAACGCCGATGGCGGGCGGCCGGCCCGGCCGGGGCTCGCCAACGAGGCCGTCCGGCGGTCGGCGAGGAACCGTCGCCGCCACTTGCGGACGGTGTCGGCGGCCACCCGCAGATCCCGGGCGACCGCCACGACCGGCGGCACCTCCGTACCCGCGCACGCGGGCACGATCCGCGCGCGCAGGGCCAGTGCCTGGGCCGATGTCGCCCGACGCGTCCACCGCTCCGACACCGCCCGCCCACCGGCGGACAACAGCAGCGGTTCCGGTTTCGGGCCCTGACGAGGAACTGACGCACCAGCAGGAGACGTCACGTCGCACCCATGGATCAACCACTGGCACAGGAAACCGTCTGGAAGACCGCTGAAGATCTTCTAGGCGTTCGCGGTCTCGTCCGGGTGGAGGGCGTCCAGGATGAGGGTGAGGCCGAAGGTGAACTCGTCGGCGTAGTCGTAGCCGGGCTCGAGGACGTGCCCGGTGGCCAGTTCGGTGAGGTGGGGGTAGGTGTCGGCGGGCATGTCGCGCAGGATGGCGCCTGCGACCTCGTCCAGCTCCGCCGCGCCCGTGAACGGCAGGCTCAGCTCCTGGAGCACGAAGCCGTACAGGTAGCTGTCGATCAGCGAGATGGCGTGCGCGGTCATGGGGACGGAGAACCCTCCGGCGCGCAACGCCCCGATGACGGCGTCGTGGTGGCGCAGGGTCGCGGGGCCGGGCCGGGAGCGGGAGTCCATGAGGCCGATGGCCCACCGGTGGCGCCGGAGGACGGCACGGGCGGAGGCCGCGCGATGACGCATGGCACTTTTCCAGTCCGTGTCGCGCGGCGGCAGGTCGATCTCGCCGAACACCGCGTCCACCATGCCGTCGAGGATGTCCTCCCGGCCCGCCACGTGGTGGTAGAGCGACATCGCCTCGACTCCCAGCGGTTCGGCGACGGCCCGCATGGTGAGCGCGGCCGACCCCTTCTCGTCCGCCACCGCCACCGCCGCACGAATCACGCGCTCGCGACTGAGCGGGGTGCGCGCCGACGCCCCGCGCCGGCGCTTGCCTCCCTCACGCATCCGCCCCTCCTGTTCGCCCCCCTTGACTGCCTTACGGTGTAAGTCTAGCGTGCCTTACAACATAAGGTAAGCGTTCCGGTGAAAGGGCTGTGCCATGGGTACGGATCGTGTGAAGAAGGTCTGCGTCGTCGGGGCTTCGGGGAAGCTCGGGCAGTACATGGTCGGGCACGCACTGGAACGCGGTTACGAGGTGGTCGGCGTGTGCCGGGAGCGCAGCGTGCCGAAACTGGCCGGGTTCGAAGGCCGGATGACCGTCGTTCCCGGACCCACGAACGACCCGGAGGTGATCCGGCGGGCGGTCGCCGGGTGCGACGGGGTGCTGACGGTCCTGGTGCCCTGGGGTGTACAGCAGTACGCGTCGGGCACGGCACAGGCGGTGCTCGACCATGCACGGCCGGGCGCCCGCCTGGTCTTCTCCTGCGGCTGGCACATCACGCGCGACGGCAAGGACAAGTACTCGCGGATGTTCACCATGGGCGTCCGGATCGCCGCCGCGCTGGGCAAGCTCGTCCGCGCCGTCGAGATCGACGACCAGGTGGAGGCGTGCCGACGGGTGTTCGCCAGCGACACCCGGTGGACCGTGGTGCGCGGCAGCAGCCTGGAGGAAGGTGAAAGCCAGGGTCTACCGGTGTGGAGCCGGCACGTGGGCGATCCGGTACTGGCCGGCGACCTGACGCGCCGGGTGGACTTCGCGCTGTTCATGGTGGAAGCCCTCACCGACGACACGCTCGTCCAGGAGGCCCCCGCGATCGTCGGCTGCCGAACTCCCAGCGCCCTCGCCCATACCGGCGGCTCTCACAGCCTCCCGGGACAGAACACCTAATACGCCTCGCCGGCCGGCGGCGGCCAGGGGGCGCCCCAGTCGGTGTCCCGGGCCGCCCGGTACAGGTCGCCGTGGCGTTTGGTGACGGTGGTGCGGCGCAGGGCCTGGTCCGTCTCG
This sequence comes from Streptomyces sp. NBRC 110035, assembly GCF_000829695.1. Classification (GTDB taxonomy): domain Bacteria; phylum Actinomycetota; class Actinomycetes; order Streptomycetales; family Streptomycetaceae; genus Streptomyces. The sequence continues at coordinate 129,712 of NZ_BBNN01000035.1, forward strand.
CAGAGGTCGAGGAGGACCTGGCCCTTGCGGATCTGCGGCTTGCGGACGACGCGGGCGGGGGCGGGGTGCACCGGCAGGCGGGTGGCGGCGACGTAGCTGAACTTCTCGTCCTCGTAGGCGAGGGAGCCGCCCTTGACCTGGCGGTGCAGCGAGGAACGGCTGACCCGCGCCGAGAAGTGGCACCAGTCCGTGCCGGGGACGATCGGGCAGGCGGCACTGTGCGGGCAGGGGGCGGCGACCCGGAGACCGGCCCGGATCAGCCGGTCGCGGGCCTCGATGACCCGGGCGTAGCCGTCGGGGGTGCCGGGTTCGACGATCACGACGGACCGGGCGGCACCGGCGGCGGCGTCGACGAGGGCGGTGCGGTCGGCGCCGGTCAGTTCGTTGAGGACGTAGGAGACGGTGACGAGGTCGGCGGGCTCGAGGGTGAGCGCGGCGCCGATCCGGGAGCCCTGCCAGCGGGTGTCCGCGAGGGCGGGGTGGGCGGCGGCGAGTTCCCGGCCGAGGGCGAGGGCGGGCTCGGCCCAGTCGAGGACGGTCACCGGCCGCTTCCCGTCCCAGGTGGCGCTCGCCGCCCAGGCCGCGGCGCCGGTTCCGCCGCCGAGGTCGAGGTGGTCGCCGGGCGTCCAGCCGGGCACCGCGTCGGCGAACGCCGTCAGCGCGGACCGTACGGCCTCGAAGGTGGCGGGCATCCGGTACGCGGCGTACGCGACGACGTCCGCGCGGTCGCGCAGGATGGGCGCCGCGGTCGGGGTGGCACCCCGGTAGGTGGCGATCAGCCGCTCGACGGCCTGCGCCGCCTGCCGCGGCGGAAGCCCGTCGAGCAGCCCGGCGAGCGCGCCGCGCAGGGTGGCGGCGGGAGAGCCGGGCGAGACGGGAGCGGGGGCGTTCACCTCGCGATTCTACGGCGCGGGCGGACGGCCCCCGCCACCGGCCACGACACCGCACCCACTCCACCGCGGCGGCCGTCGCCGGGAAGAGTCCCGGGAGCGGGACGAACGCCCGCGGAAGGACGGGGCCCACGCCGGGACCGGATTCGAGCACGTCGGCGGTCTTGCCACGACGGTGCGCCGGCCGCCGCGTCGGCCGCCCCGGCCCGGCGGGCGCCGCCCGTCCGTGGGGCGCCCCTCACTTCCCCCGGACCGCGCGGGCCACCCGCGTGGCCGCCGTCGCGCGGGGGCCGTTGGACGGGGCCGGCGGGCGGCGGGGGTGCACGGTGTTGGCGAGGAGGACGAGGTAGGTGCCGGTGGCGCGGTCCAGCACCAGGGAGGTGCCGGTGAAGCCGGTGTGGCCGGCCGCGCCCCGCCCGGCCAGCTCCCCCATGAACCACGGCTGGTCCACGGCGAAGCCCAGGCCGGGCGGGGCGAGAAGCAGGTCCACGCAGTCGGGGCCGAGGATGCGGGCGGGACCGTACGAGCCGCCCGCCAGCAGGGCGCGGCAGAAGACCGCCAGGTCGGGGCCGGTGGAGAAGAGACCGGCGTGGCCCGCGACACCGCCGAGCGCCCAGGCGTTCTCGTCGTGCACCTCGCCCCGCAGCATGCCCCGGTCCGCCTTGGCCCAGGGCCGCCGCTGGTCCTCGGTGGCCGCCGCGCCCGGGCACGGGCCGAAGCCGGTCGCGGTCATGCCGAGCGGCCGGGTGATGCCGTCGCGGACGAGCGTGTCGAGGGCGTGGCCGGTGAGGCGCTCCAGGAGGTGCTGGAGCAGCAGCATGTTCAGGTCGGAGTAGCAGTACGTGCCGGGCCCCCCGATCGGCCGCTCCGCGCGGAGCCGGGCCAGGCGCTCGGCGTCGTCGGCGCAGTCGTACAGCGGGATTTCGGGGCGCAGCCCGGAGGTGTGGGTGAGCAGCTGCCGGACGGTGACGCCGTGCCGTACGGCCGCCGGGAAGTCCGGCAGGTACGCGCCCACCCGGGCGTCGATGCCCAGGGTGCCGCGCTCGATCTGCTGGACGGCGGCCACCGAGGTGAACAGTTTGGTCAGGGACGCCAGGTCGAAGGGGGTGTCCACGGTCATCGGCACGCGGTCGCCGGGCGGCAGTTCCACCGCGGCCCCGGTCCGCTCGTCGTACGCCGCGTACCGTACGGCCCAGCCCGCCGCCTCCCGCACGGCGAGCACCGGGCCCCGGCCGGCGACCACGACGGCGCCGGCGGCCCAGGGGTGTTCCCCGGCGGTGCGGGCGCGGACCTCGCGGACGAGGGCGGCGAGTTCGCGGGGGTCGAGCCCGGCCCGCTCCGGTGTCCCGTGGCGCAGTCTCGGTGCGCTCAGCTGTCCGCCTCCGCTCTCCCGGTACCACGGGTTCCGTCGGTTCCGTCGGCTGTACTGCTTCCGCCGGGTCCGCCGGGTCCTCCGGCCGCGCGGGGACGCAGGGTGATTCCGTCGTCCGCGGCCGTGCGCCCGCGCCAGGGGCGGCACATTCCCAGGAAGCAGGCCGATGCCACCAGGGCCGCGGTCAGTTGGACGACGCCCATCGGAACGGCGGTGTCCTCGCCCGCGATCCCGACCAGCGGGGAGGCGATGGCACCGATGAGGAAGGACGACGTGCCGAGCAGGGCGGACGCGGAGCCCGCGGAGTGCTTGACGCGCATCAGGGCGAGCGCCTGGGTGTTGGGCATGGTGATGCCCATGGCGGACATCAGCACGAACAGCGCGACGGCCATCGGCGCCAGCCCGACGTCCCCGAACACGCCCAGCGCCATCAGCAGCACCGCGGTCGAGGCGGTCACGACGACGGCGAGCCCGAGGCCGAGCACCCGGTCCAGCCGGACCCTGCCGACCAGCACCTTGCCGTTGATCTGGCCCATGACCACCAGGCCCACCGAGTTGACCCCGAACAGCAGGCTGAACGTCTGCGGGGAGGCCCCGTAGATCTCCTGGACGACGAACGGGGAGGCGGCGACGTAGGCGAAGAGGCAGGCGAAGGCGAAGCCGCCGGTGAGGACGTAGCCGCTGAAGGCCCGGTCGGCGAGCAGCCTGCGCATCGAACCCAGCGCCTCCCCGATCCCGCCGCGATGCCGTTCGGCGGGCTTCAGCGTCTCCGGCAGCTTCGCCCACACCACGGCCGCCATCAGGACGCCGAGGGCGGTGAGGACGACGAAGACGCCCCGCCAGTCCGTGACCCGCAGCACCTGCCCGCCGATGATCGGGGCGATGATCGGGGCGACGCCGGAGACCAGCATGAGGGTGGAGAAGAAGCGGGCCATGGCCACGCCGTCGTACAGGTCACGGGCCACCGCCCGCGCGATGACGATGCCGGCCGCGCCCGAGAGGCCCTGGGCCAGCCGGAAGGCGATGAGGAGTTCCACGCTGGGCGCGATCGCGCACAGCGCGGTGGCGACGATGTAGGCGGCGAGGCCGACGAGCAGCGGCCTGCGGCGCCCCCACCGGTCGCTCATCGGTCCCACCACCAGCTGTCCGAGCGCCATACCGGCCAGGCAGGCGGTGAGGGTGAGCTGGACGGTGGACGCGGTCGACCCCAGCGACCGGGTGACCTCGGGGAGCGCGGGGAGGTACATGTCCATCGCCAGCGGGGCGGTGGCGGTCAGGCTGCCCAGGATGAGCGTGAGCAGGAGGGTCGCCCGGGTCGCCGCGGTCACCCGTACCGGGGCCCCCGGGTTCCCGCGGGGGCTCCCCCTGCCCGCGGTGGCTGTCGCAGTGGCCGTGCCCGGCGCCGTACTCGATGTCGTGGTGGATGTGGACGCCCCGCCCTCGGGCATGTGGCCCCTCCCTCTCTGGTGTGCAGGCTCCCTATGCTCTCAGTCCGTACGGGGTGCTCGCCCGGAGCGGCGTTCCCGGGTGAAGATGTTCGCGAGGATGTCATGGAAGCGCTTCCACCGAAGAGTGACCGGGACGACGAACGACGAACGAACCATGCACCACGAACGAGCAAGGGCGGAACGGATGACAGGGCAGAACGTGCGCTGGGGAATTCTGGCGACGGGCGGCATGGCCGCGACGTTCACGGCGGATCTGGTCGATCTGCCGGACGCGGAGGTCGTGGCGGTGGCCTCGCGGTCGCCCGAGCCGGCGAAGGCGTTCGCCGAGCGGTTCGGGATACCGCGGGCGTACGGCGACTGGGAGTCGCTCGCGCGGGACGAGGAGGTCGACATCGTCTACGTCGCCACCCCGCACTCGGCGCACCGGGCCGCGGCCGGACTGTGCCTGGAGGCCGGGCGGAACGTGCTGTGCGAGAAGCCGTTCACCCTCAACGCGCGCGAGGCGACGGAACTGGTCGGCCTGGCACGCGACCGGGGACGCTTCCTGATGGAGGCCATGTGGATGTACTGCCACCCCATGGTGCGGCGGCTGAAGGCGCTGATCGACGACGGCGCGATCGGTGAGGTGCGCACGGTGCAGGCCGACTTCGGGCTGGCGGCGAACGTCACCGCGTCGCACCGGCTGCGGGACCCGGCGCTGGGCGGCGGTGCGCTCCTGGACCTGGGCGTGTATCCGGTGTCGTTCACGCAGTTGCTGCTCGGGGAGCCGTCGGACGTCGTGGCGAAGGCCACGCTCTCGGAGGAGAAGGTCGACCTCCAGACGGGCGCGCTGCTCTCCTGGGAGAACGGGGCTGTCGCGTCGGTGCACTGCTCCATCGTCGGCGGCACCGCGACCTCCGCGTCGGTCACCGGTTCCGAGGGCCGGATCGACATCCCGTACGGCTTCTTCTTCCCGGACCGGTTCGTGCTGCACCGGGAGGGCCGGGACGCGGAGGAGTTCACCGCGGACCCGGCGGACGGGTCCCGCAACACCCTCAAGCACGAGGCGGCCGAGGCGATGCGTGCCCTGCGGGCCGGCGAGACCGAGTCCCCGCTCGTCCCGCTGGACGGCACGCTCGCGGTGATGCGGACGCTCGACGCGATCCGGGAGCGCATCGGCGTCCGCTACCCCGGGGAAGCCGGCTGAGCCGATCCGGAGTCAAGACCTCCGGAATTCACAAGCTGCACAAACGAAAGGCAACGGTCCGCAGCAGGGAGGCACGCGGCGGGCGTATGCTCAACCCTCCTGCACGAAAGCTTCACATGTGAGGCCGATGGCTTCCGCGGACTCCGCAGACCACATCGAGGGGGAGGAGGCGGCAGTCGTTCCACCGCACCGGTAGGGGGCGGACCCGCGGGGGGCCGCGGGGTACGCGCCGGTGGGCGGGACGGCTGCCGCGCCGGTCTGGCGTGCGGCCGCCCCAGGGCGCCGGCCGCACCACCCGAACGGGGGACGGCCGCAGGCAGGGCCGGACGCCGGAGTGCGACGGTGGTCACGCCGAACGACTGCGACTGGCGCCGGCACTGCTCGGGCACCGGCACTGCTCGGGGACTGGGAACTGCTCGGGGACCGGGAGACGACGTGACCTGTTACGACCGACGTGATCTGGGCCTGCTGCTGCTCCGGCTGGGGACGGGCGGCGCCCTGGCGGCCCATGGCACACAGAAGTTGTTCGGCTGGTTCGGCGGAGGCGGGATCGAGGGCACCGGCCAGTTCATGGAGACCATCGGCTACACACCGGGCAGGGTCAGCGCGACGACCGCGGGCCTCGCGGAGGCGGGCGGCGGCGCGCTGCTCGCACTCGGCCTCGCCACTCCGGCGGCGGGTGCGGCGGCGGCCGGGGCGATGGCGGGCGCGGCCGCCGTGCACGCGCCCAACGGCTTCTTCAACCAGGAGGGCGGCTACGAACACGCCGCGACCCTGGGGCTGACGGCGGCCGGCCTCGCCGTCACCGGGCCCGGCCGCCTCTCGCTGGACCACGCCCTCGGGCACTCGGCCGACCGGGACTGGATGGTCGTCGCGGCCTTCGCCGCGACCGCGGCGGCCACGGCGGTCGTCGTGGGCGCACGCAGCCGGCGCCTGCGCCGGGCGCGGGAGGGCGAGCAGGACGTTCTGTTCGACTGACGGCCGGGCGACGGCCGGCGGGTCGGGCGGCCGGTCGGGCGTTGTCGGCGCCCTGTGCCAGGGTCTGGCGTATGAGCGACACGCATCCGAGCCCGATCCCGAACCCGCCCGTGTCCCCCTCCTTCCCCTTCTCCCCCTCCCCGGCCTCTCCCACGGCGGCCTCACCCTCGGCGGCCTCCTCCCCGTCCCCCGCCTCTTGCTCGTCACCGGACGGTCTCTGGGACTCCGTCGACGGCCTGCACGCCTGGCTGGACGCCCACCGCGCGGTCGGCGGCCGGGAGGCGCTGCTGCTGCGCGTGCTGAAGCTGTCCGAGGAGGTCGGCGAGGTCGCCGAGGCGGTGATCGGCGCGACCGGGCAGAACCCGCGCAAGGGCACCACGCATTCCTGGGAGGACGTCGGTTCGGAGTTGTGCGATGTCGCCCTCACGGCGCTCGTCGCCCTGCGCTCCCTCACCCCCGACGCCGGTGAGGTGTTCACCCGGCATGTGGCGCAGGTCGCCGCGCGTTCGCTCGGCCCGGACGCCCGTACCGCCGGTCGGGAGCGCCGGGAGGCGCCGCCCTCCAGGTAGGGGAGGGCGGCGGGAGGGCGGCGGGAGCCCTGCGGTCGGTGCGGCCGGTGGGGGGCCAGGTCGAGCTGGGCGAAGCAGGCGGCGGTGAAGGCCGACCGGCGCAGGGCGACCGGCGTAAACCGACCGGCGCAGGGATGCCGGCTACGGGGCCGGCCCCGACGCTGCCGCGACGGGGCCGGATCACGGGTTCCGGCTCAGCCTGCCGTGGCCGCCGGCCCCTCCGTCCTCACTCGCGGATGAACCGCCCCGGCTCGAATGGAGACTCGATTTCATGAAAGGATTGAGTCATGGCACGACCTTCCCGTTACCCGCTTGAGCTCCGCCGTCGTGCGGTGCGCATGGTCACCGAGGTGCGCGACGGCCACTCGGACGAGACGGCCGCCCTGCAGGCGGTGGCAGAGAAGCTCGGCATCGGTTCCCGCGAGACGCTGCGGAACCGGGTGAAGCAGCACGAGATCGACGCGGGGGCGCGGCCGGGGACGACGACGGAGGAGTCCGCCCAGCTCAAGGCGATGAAGAAGGAGAACGCCGAACTCAAGCGGGCCAACGAGATCCTGAAGGCGGCGGCGAGTTTCTTCGCGGCCGAGCTGTGCGCCACGAGGCGCCGTGGTGATCGGGAGGCGGTGCAAGACCACTTCCGTTGGGCCGTCGCAGCGGCCTGACGAAGCTGGGGGCAGCCTGATCCAGGGACGCCGGTGAGGCGTGGCAAGCGGCCCCGACAAAGGCGAGTCGTGCCGGAACTGCCAGACGGCACGGGCTCGTCGAGCGAGGTCAGAAGGTGTAACGCGAGTGAACCAGTGGTCGAAGCTCCGTAACAGCGAAGCCGGCTCAAACCTGGTGGATACCGGGCCGGTGTGCAGTGCGTGAGGGGTCCGGGTCATCCGGGGTCCTCAACTCCGAAGCCGTGTAGCTCTGACGGTGGGGAGGCCGCGTTGAAGGTCTGCGGCGTAGACGCGGCGATGCTGCCGGAGTAGAGCTGGGCACTTCCCTGACCGACCGATCGCATGGTGAACGTGGGAACCGTTCCCCGGTTCGCCCCGTTGCCGGACAGCCGGTCCGGCATGGCGGGAAGGCCCGTTCCGGCCGAGGACCGTGGGGCGGGGCGGAGGCCCCGTAGTAGTCGCGGGAGTGACGACCCGCTGTGGAGGTCGCGAGAGGCGGCCGCAGGGCGAAGGGGGCCAGTAAGCCGAGCAGTGGCTGTTACTGGAAGGTCAGGAGGACGCGGTCGTTGGTGAACACCGACGAACTGGAGCACGCTTTGTTCACAGCGGAGCGACGGGTACTGAAGATCCAGGCGAAACTGCACCGTTGGGCCCGTGACGATCCTCGTCGCAGGTTCGGCGACCTGTTCAACCTCGTTGCCGATCCCGCGTTCCTGCTGGTGGCGTGGGATCGGGTGAGTGGGAACAAGGGCGCGAAGACGGCCGGGGGTGGACGGGCGAACGGCCCGTTCCATCGAGGCATGGCAGGGCGTCGAGGAGTTCCTCGACGGACTGCGGTCGAGTATCAAGGACCGCAGTTTCCGCCCGCTGCCGGTGCGCGAGCGGATGATCCCCAAGGCGGGCGGGAAGCTCCGCCGCCTGGGCATCCCGACCGTGGCCGACCGGGTGGTCCAGGCGTCCTTGAAACTGGTGCTGGAGCCGATCTTTGAGAGGCGGTCTGGAAGGACATCGTCAGCCGCATCGAGCGAGCAGTGAAGGTGCGTGAGTGGATGGAACGGATGGCTGCCGATGCAGGTTCGTGACGCCCCGGACAGTGGTGGGGGCGGCTGGACAGTCTGAGGAAATGACACCGATCTGAGACAGCAGCGGGCCACTGAACTGCGGTTTCCGTGCGGGGACGAGGTGGTCGAGGTCGCGGGCGCCGTCGACGTAGGTGTCGTCGTAGGGGCTGTACCAGGTGCCGCCGGTCAGGGCGCAGCGCCCGCTGGTCTCGGGGGCGTTGACGGCCTCTTCGAGGAGGACTTCGTTGCGAGTGCTGCAGCCGTCTTTATCCGCGTCGACCCAGTCACCATCCCTCCGAGCGGCGACGGTTGCCCTCACGCGGAGGGTCTGCCGTGGGCACCACGGCAGACCCTCTGTTCTGATAGGGACGGGTTAGTGGTCGTGCTGACCCGTCGGATCCCCGTTGTGGGCCTTCGTCCTATCGAACCTGCGCCACAGGTCCCAAGCGAAAGAGAGGCTTCCGAAGCCGAAGAGCCAGGCCAGGGGATGTCCGCCCACCGCCAGAGATATGCACATTCCGGCCAGGGCCACGCATGCGATTGCCTCTGCGGCACCCATCAGGCGATTAGTTTTCATTTTCATCGGTCCGCTTTCGGGGTCAGCATCGGCTCTTCCAGGCCATGGGCAGCATGTGCCACCCCGACGACCGGCCGTACCGCCACTTAGCGGATCCGCCTTGGACTGTCGCACAGCTCTTGGTGCGGTAGTAGATGTAGCCAGCCGTGGCGGCGATGTACCAGGCATAGAAACGCATGCCGTTGACAACGTGCTTCCAGTATCCCGGGAAATAGTCCTTCACGATACCGAGCAGTCCGCCGGCCAGTCCCGAACCCCAGGCCAGCGTCCTTGTCTCATTGCAGGTGAACTTGACCTTCAGCCAGAAGTACTGGATGGGCGACCACCACGCGTTCTTCCAGTAACTGTAGCGGAAGGTCCCGTTGAGGTCGTAGCAGTTGACGGGGTCGCCCGCGCAGTACTCGTACGCGTTGGCGTTGACTCTGGTGCGCAATTCCGTTGGTCAGCTGGTGAGTTGGTAGCTGAGGCGGGTGAGGCGGCTGGTTCGGTGGCGGTCCAGGGGATGCGCGCTCCAGTAGGCGTCGAGTCGCACGATGTTGATAGCGGCGGCGGAGAAGGCGTGTTGGAGGCGGACCTTGGGCAGTCCGCGGTAGCGGGCCCGGCGGATCCCGGTGACGTCCAGGGCCTGGTTGATGGTGCCCTCCACCCCGGCCCGCGGCTTGTACCGGGTCTTGAAGGAGTCGGTCTTCTGCTCGGCGCGGGCGGCGGCGAGGGTTTCATGCAGTTCCTTCGGCCGCAGCGTGAGCATGCGGTTGCCGCGGGCCGCTGCGGTGCACTTGCCGCGGGAGGGGCAGGTGCGGCAGTCGGCCTTGGCGAATTCCACGACGATGGCGTCGCGGCCGTGCTGGGTGACGGGATACCAGCCGCTGCTGGTCCGCCCTTCGGGGCAGCGGGCCTGGCGGGTCTTCCGGTCGACGGTGAAGGCGGCCTTGTCGAAGCCGCTCGCGGCCTTGGCCTGCGCCGAGTGGTCGAGCAGGGCCGGGGTGACCATGTCGGTGCCCTGCTTCGCGGCGTCGTGGACGAGGCCGGCAGAAGGGTGGCCGGAGTCCAGGTAGTGCTCACCGGGCCGCAGTCCGTGCTCGTCGAGCCGCTGCTGGATGGGGGCGGTCGCCTTCACGTCCGGCACAGTGGCGTCGGTGGTCATCACATCGGTGATCAGGTTCGGAGGCAGGATGTCGGCCCTGGCTTCGGCTTCGGCTTCGGCTTCGGCTTCGGCTTCGGCTTCGGCTTCGGCTTCGGCTTCGGCTTCGGCTTCGGCTTCGGCTTCGGCTTCGGCCGGAGCGTGGCAGCTCTCGGTCAGGTGGATCTTGTAGCCGCACCAGAACAGGTCCTCGCCCTTGGCGGCCCAGCGCGCGTCGGTGTCGTAGGGGGAGGCCGGGCGGATACTGCCGGGCGGGACGCCGTCCGTCTCGGCCTCCCGCTTCCTGACCACCTCCCGCCCGCGCGCATCGGTGTGCAGACAGCAGGTCTGCACCAGCACCTGCCGCAGGGTCTGCACGGCCTCGATGT
>NZ_BBNN01000034.1:0-88328 GCF_000829695.1 Streptomyces sp. NBRC 110035
GTCGCATCCTGGGGCTGGAGTCGGTCCCAAGGGTTGGGCTGTTCGCCCATTAAAGCGGTACGCGAGCTGGGTTTAGAACGTCGTGAGACAGTTCGGTCCCTATCCGCTGTGCGCGTAGGAGTCTTGAGAAGGGCTGTCCCTAGTACGAGAGGACCGGGACGGACGAACCTCTGGTGTGCCAGTTGTCCTGCCAAGGGCATGGCTGGTTGGCTACGTTCGGGAGGGATAACCGCTGAAAGCATCTAAGCGGGAAGCCTGCTTCGAGATGAGGACTCCCACCTCCATGAGAGGGTAAGGCTCCCAGTAGACGACTGGGTTGATAGGCCGGATATGGAAGCACGGTAACGTGTGGAGTTGACCGGTACTAATAGGCCGAGGGCTTGTCCTCAGTTGCTCGCGTCCACTGTGTTGGTTCTGAAACCACGAACGACCCCGTGTTCCGCCGTTTTTTCGGCGGGGTGCGGTGCGGTTGTCTGTTTCATAGTGTTTCGGTGGTCATGGCGTAGGGGAAACGCCCGGTTACATTCCGAACCCGGAAGCTAAGCCTTACAGCGCCGATGGTACTGCAGGGGGGACCCTGTGGGAGAGTAGGATGCCGCCGAACAATTTTTGAGGGAAAGCCCCGTGCCATTCGGCACGGGGCTTTCTGCGTTTATTGGGGGCCTTGGGGCTGTGCGGCCCCCTCCCTCTCTCCTCTCAGAGGCGTCCCGCTGCCTTCAAGGCGAGGTAGGCGTCTGCCAGGGCCGGTGCCAGGCCGTCCGGGGTTGCTTCGACGACTGTGACGCCGTGGCGGCGGAGTTGTTCCGCAGTGCGGTCGCGTTCCGTCTGAGCCTGGGCTGCTGCCGCGGCCTCGTACACGGCGTCGGTGTTTCCACGGGCGTTGGACATCCGTGCCAGGTGCGGGTCGGCGACCGAGGCGAGCAGGACCGTGTGGCGCTGGGTGAGCTGGGCCAGCACGGGGAGCAGACCCTCCTCTATGGGGGCCGCGTCGAGTGTCGTGAAAAGGACGATCAGGGAGCGGCGAGGGGCTGTGCGCAGGGCTGTGGCCGTGAGGCTTCGCGCATCGGTTTCGACGAGCTCCGGTTCGAGGACAGCCATGACGTTGACCAGGGAAGGGAGGACGTCGCCTGCCGAACGGCCCTGGACGAGGGCGCGGAGGCGGCGGTCGTGGGCGAGGAGGTCGACGCGGTCGCCGGCCCGGGAGGCGAGGGCCGCGAGGAGCAGGGCCGCGTCCATGGAGGCGTCCAGGCGGGGAACGTCGCCGACCCGGCCCGCGGAGGTGCGGCCGGTGTCGAGGACCAACAGGATGTGCCGGTCGCGTTCGGGGCGCCAGGTGCGTACCGCCACGGCGGACTGCCGGGCCGTGGCACGCCAGTCGATGGAGCGGGTGTCGTCGCCGGGGACGTACGCGCGCAGGCTGTCGAACTCCGTGCCCTCGCCGCGGGTGAGGACGCTGGTGCGGCCGTCCAGCTCGCGCAGCCGGGCCAGTTTGGAGGGCAGGTGTTTGCGGCTGGTGAACGGCGGCAGCACACGGACCGTCCAAGGGACGTCGTGGGTGCCCTGGCGGGCGAGGAGACCGAGCGGGCCGTAGGACCGGACGGTGACACGGTCGGCCCGGCGGTCGCCGCGGCGGGTGGGGCGCAGCCGGGTGGTGACGCGCCGGCGTTCACCCGCGGGGACCGTGAGGCGGTGCCGGGAGGCTGCCACCTCGGTGCCGGGCTGCCAGCTGCTGGGGGGCCAGGCGTCACGGATACGGGCCCGGAGCGGTCGGCCGGACGTGTTGGTGACCGTCAGGGTGACGTCGGCGCTGTCGCCCAGGCGTACGGAGGTGTCCCCGGAGCGGCTGAGGCCGAGCCGGCGTACGGGGGCGGCCAGGGCGAAGTCGCAGGCACAGGCCACCGCCAGGGGGGCGTTGACGGCGAGCAGGCCCGCCCAGCCCGGTTCCCAGAGACCGACGGGGAGAGAGCCGAGAGCCGCCAGGAGAGCGGCGCGTCCGGTGAGGGCCATCAGCGGGGAACGGGGACGTGGGCGAGGATCGCGTTGATGACCGAGTCGGTCGTGACGCCTTCCATCTCGGCCTCCGGGCGCAGCTGTACGCGGTGGCGGAGGGTGGGCAGGGCGAGGGCCTTGACGTCGTCGGGGATGACGTAGTCGCGTCCGGTCAGCCAGGCCCAGGCGCGGGCGGTGGACAGGAGGGCGGTGGCTCCTCGGGGGGAGACGCCGAGGGCGAGGGACGGCGATTCGCGCGTGGCGCGGCAGATGTCGACGACGTAGGCGGTGATCTCGGGGGACACCGTCGTCTTCGCCACCGCGGTGCGGGCGGTTTCCAGATCGGCTGCGGTGGCGACGGGGCGTACGCCGGCGGCGCGCAGGTCGTGGGGGTTGAAGCCCTCGGTGTGGCGGGTGAGGACGTCGATCTCGTCCTGGCGCGAGGGCAGCGGGATCGTGAGTTTGAGGAGGAAGCGGTCGAGCTGCGCCTCGGGGAGGGGGTAGGTGCCCTCGTACTCCACGGGGTTCTGGGTGGCGGCGACCAGGAAGGGGTCGGGGAGGGGGCGGGCGGTGCCGTCGACGGTGACCTGGCGCTCCTCCATGGCCTCCAGCAGGGAGGCCTGGGTTTTCGGGGGCGTGCGGTTGATCTCGTCCGCGAGGAGGAGGTTGGTGAAGACCGGGCCGGGCTGGAAGGAGAACTCGGAGGTGCGGGCGTCGTAGACCAGGGAGCCGGTGACGTCGCTCGGCATCAGGTCGGGGGTGAACTGGACGCGCTTGGTGTCGAGGTCGAGGGCCGCGGCGAGGGTGCGGACGAGCAGGGTCTTGGCGACACCGGGAACACCTTCGAGGAGGACGTGTCCGCGGCACAGCAGGGCGACGGCGAGGCCGGTGACAGCGGGGTCCTGGCCGACCACGGCTTTGGCGATCTCGGCGCGCAGGGCTTCCAGGGAGGCACGGGCGGCGGCCGGACCCCCGGTGTGCGCGGCGTTGTCAGTGGTCGGGTCCATCATGGACGGCGTACCTCTCTTTCGAGGGCGTCGAGTCGGGCGGCGAGGGTGGTCAGGGCTGCGTCGTCGCCGGGTGGTGGGCCGAACAGGAGATCGTGCAGGGCCTGCCCGTCGCCGTGGAGGCGGGTGGACAGGGAGGGAAGCAGGGTCTCGGGCGTGTGGGCCCGGGACACGGGGACGCCTGCGAGAGGGGCGAGGCGCGTGCGGGTGGTGGAGCGCAGAGCGGTGGCCGCGCGGTCGCGGGCGTTCGCCTTGCGGTAGAGGCGGGCGCGGCCTTCGACGGTTTCGGAGGCGCGGATCGCGACGGGGAGTCTTTCGGGGACGAGCGGGCCGAGCCGGCGCGCCCGCCACAGGGCGGCCAGGGCCGCCGCGACGAAGAGCTGCGCGGTGCCCCAGAGCCAGCCGGAGGGGAGCAGGTCGAAGAAGCTGCGTCGGCCCTCTTCCGAGGCGGCGGAGGCGTCGGCGAGGGAGGGGAGGTACCAGACGAGATGCGGGCGCGAGCCGAGGAGCTGGAGGGCGAGCGAGGCGTTGCCGTGCTCGTCGAGGCGGTCGTTGAGAAGGACGTCGGGGGCGCCGAGGAGGACGGTGTCGCCGCCCCCGGTGGCTGCCGGGATGCGCAGCAGGGTGGCCAGGCGCTCGCTGGGGTAGCACTCGTCTGCGTCGAGATGGGCGGTGGTGTAGCGCAGGCCGCCCGTGTCGGCGGAGCCCGCGCGGACGGCGGCGGGCAGGTCGCAGACCGGGTCGAGGGTCGAGCCGAAGCTGGTGGCCGGGTCGGCGATGACGCCCGGGGCCAGCCGGTCGACGGACGTGCTGCCGGCGGAGACCAGGACGGTGCGGCCGCCGGAGTCGGCGAACCCGGAGTGCAGCCGCGACTGCTGGCGGTGCGTCAGGAGGTCGGGGACGGCCACCAGGAGGGTCGTGTCGGGTTTCGCGGCGGCGGACGCCTCTTCCAGGGTGGTGACGACGCGCGTGTCCACGCCGCGGTCGGCGAGGAGTTCGGCGACCGCGCGGCTGCCGTAGCGGTCGGCGGAGCGCGGGTCGAGTTCGCCGTGGCGGGCGTCGGAGCGGACCACGGCGATGACGACGGCTGCCACGGCCAGCAGCGCGAGTGCGAGGACGACGCCTCGCGCGCGGGTCCACACCTGGCGGGCGGTGGGCGAGGCCGAGGTGGGAGGGAGCGGGACCTCGGTCGTCATCCGGCGGCTCCCTGACGGGCGTTGCCGCCCGTGTCGCTGTGGTTGTGGCTGCCGGCGGAGGCGCTCGCGAGCCGGGGCCTGGCCCGTTCCAGGTCGCGGTCGAGTTCGGTGAGCCGGCGGTACGCCTCCTCCGTCGCGGTGCGGCCGCCGTAGGTCACGTCGTCGAAGTTTTGGGCCGCGGTGTGCAGCCGGCCGGTGTGGGCGGGCAGGGCGCGGCCGGCCTCCGCGGCGGCCTCGTCGGCGGTGCGGCCGGGGCGGAGGTCGAGCAGGGCGCGTTCCTCCAGGGCGCGGACGAGGGCGCGCATGCGTTCCTGGACGGCCTGGTTCCAGTGGCCCTGGGCGGCGTGTGCCTCGGCGGCCGCGCGGTGTTCGGCGGAGCTGCGGGGGCGGTCGTCGAACAGGACGGGCGCGGAGGTCGGCCGGCGGCGTGGGGTGCCCAGGCGCCACCACAGGGCGCCCAGGACGGCAAGCACGGCGACGACGATGACGATCAGCCCGAGCGTGCCGCCGGGCGCGGCGGTGGAGGCGGCGTCGAACAGCTTGCCGACCCGTTCCCAGAAGGCGTCCAGGGCCCGCTGGAACCAGCTGGGGTCGTTCTCGTGGTACATCTGCTTGGACAGTTCGCGCCGGGCCGCCTCCCGCGCGGGGTCGCGCGGGAGGGTGACGGGCGGTTCGCCGTCACCGCGCGGCAGTGCCAGGACGGCGCTGCCGGCGGCTTCGGGCAGTGTCGGCGCCGACGTGAGCACGGTGAGCACTCCCCCCGCGGTGTGCACCCTGTCAGCTCCCCGGGACGGTGCCGGGCCCGTAGCCCTGGACGCCGGCGGCGCGGCCCAGTTCGAGGTCGAGGGCCTCGCGGCGGATGCGCTGGTCGATGTAGAGGAGCACGGTGACGCCGGCCGTGATCGGGTACGTGATCATCGCGCCGATGACCGCGCCGATTCCGGTGATGATGAGGAACGTCCAGCCGATGTCGCCGCCGGCGCTGTTGAGGAAGCCGGTGACGCCGTCGCCGGTGAAGGCCGCGGCGATGAAGGTGAAGGGGATGATGATGATCGACGCGACGACGTTCGCGATGATCGTCGCGAGCAGCTGGATGCCGAAGATCCGCCACCAGGAGCCGCGCACCAGCTTCGCGGACCGGCTCAGCGCCTTGAGGACGCCCTGCTTCTCCAGCATCAGCGTGGGCGAGGCCAGCGAGTAGCGGATCATCAGCCACAGGGCGACGAGGCCGGCGCCGATGATGCCCAGGACGGTGAGTGCCACCGCGCCTCCACCGCCGACCGCGGCGGTCATGACGAAGCCGGGTACCGCGCCCACCGTGATGACGAGCACGGTGATCAGCAGCAGGCAGATCAGGCCGAACAGCCTCAGGATCTGGGGGCGGGCGTCGCGCCAGGCCTCGGCGGCGGTGACCGAGGTGCCGAGCACGGCGCGGCTGGTGACGGTGGTGAGCAGGGCGGTGGCGGCGACGGTGCCGATCAGGGTGACCATGAAGATCACCCCGCTGTTGAGCAGGGAGTCCCCCATGGCGGCGGTCAGTTCGTCGAGGGTCGCGCCCGGATCGCTGAGGGCCGCGGCGCTGGAGCTGTCCAGGAAGAACCCCTGGACGAGGACTGCGACGACCTCGGTGAGGACGGCGACGGTCAGCGCGATGCCGAGGACGGTGCGCCAGTGGGTGCGCATGGTGGAGACCGCGCCGTCGAGGATCTCGCCCACCCCGAGCGGGCGGAGCGGGATCACACCGGGCTTGGCCGCGGGCGGGGGACCGCCCCAGCCTCCTCCCCAGGAGCCGTGACCGCCGTAGCCGCCAGGGCCTGCGTACCCGCCGCCGTGGCCACCGGGTCCGTGAGGGCCGGGCCCGGCCGGCGGCGGGGCGCCCCAGCCCGGCGGGGGCGCCTGGCCGGGGTCCGGGGTGCCGGGCCGGCCGGTGGGCGCGGACCACTGGCTCGGCGGCTGCTCCTTCGACCAGCCCGGACCCTGCGGGGCGGGCTGCTCGGGGTTCGGGCGGTCTGCGGGCGCGGCAGGTCCGGACGCATCCGGTCCCTGCCCTTCGGACGGGGCGGATCCGGGCGAAGCCCAGCCCGGAGTGTCGTTCATCGTCGCTCCTTCACGGTGCCCGTCCGCGGTCGCGGCGGCAGGTTCGCTGCCATCGTGCCATGGGGCGGTCGGCGACGGACCGGCCGAGGTGAGGGCTGCGCCTTCAATTGTCCGCGCTCCAGGGGGCAGACTGGCGGCATGGCTGATCAGTACGCACACAGCGGCGACCACAAGCGGCCGACCGAGATCCCGGTGATCCGCTGGGAGGAGCCACCGGAGGGGCCCGTTCTGGTGCTCCTGGACCAGACCAGACTGCCGGCCGAGGAGGTCGAACTCGTCTGCACGGACGCCTCCGCGCTCGTGGAGGCGATCAGCTCGCTCGCCGTACGCGGTGCGCCACTGCTGGGCATCGCGGGGGCGTACGGCGTCGCCCTCGCCGCCGCACGGGGCTTCGAGGTGGGCGACGCCGCGGCCGCGCTGGAGGGCGCCCGGCCCACCGCGGTGAACCTCGGCGTGGGGGTGCGCCGGGCCCTGGACGCCCACCAGGGCGTCCTCGCCCGCGGCGGTGATCTCCAGGAGGCGGCCGGGGCGGCGCTGGCCGCGGCGCGGCAGCTGCACCGGGAGGACGCCGAGGCCAGCGCCCGGATGGCCGGGCACGGCCTGGCGCTGCTGGACGAGCTGATGCCCGGCGGCGGGCACCGGATCCTCACCCACTGCAACACCGGTTCGCTGGTGTCGGGCGGAGAGGGCACGGCGTTCGCGGTGGCGCTGGCGGCGCACCGGGCGGGCCGGCTCAGGCGGCTGTGGGTGGACGAAACGCGTCCGTTGCTGCAAGGTGCTCGCCTGACGGCATACGAGGCGGCCCGTAGCGGCATGGCGTACACGCTGCTCACCGACAGTGCGGCGGGATCGCTGTTCGCGGCGGGCGAGGTGGACGCGGTACTGGTGGGGGCGGACCGCATCGCGGCCGACGGCTCGGTGGCGAACAAGGTGGGGAGCTATCCGCTCGCGGTGCTCGCGCGGTACCACCATGTGCCGTTCATAGTGGTGGCACCGGTGACGACGGTCGATCCCCGGACACCGGACGGGGCGTCCATCGAGGTCGAGCAGCGCCCCGGGCATGAAGTGACCGAGGTCACGGCACCGCAGGTGCCGGTGGCCGGAACCGAAGCGGGAGGCGGGATTCTTGTGGCACCCCTGGGGACCCAGGCGTACAACCCGGCGTTCGACGTGACACCACCAGAGCTGGTCACGGCGATCGTCACGGAGGAAGGTGCCGTCTCACCCGTGACGGCAGAGGCCCTGGCCGAGCTGTGTGCCAGGTCACGCCAGGTCACGAATAGCTAATGGGATGATGTCGTTTATGAAGGGACGAGTCCTTGTCGTCGACGACGACACCGCACTGGCCGAGATGCTCGGCATTGTGCTGCGTGGTGAAGGTTTTGAGCCGTCTTTCGTAGCCGACGGCGACAAGGCGCTGGCCGCTTTCCGTGAGGCCAAGCCCGATCTGGTGCTGCTGGATCTGATGCTGCCCGGCCGGGACGGCATCGAGGTGTGCCGCCTGATCAGGGCGGAGTCCGGGGTGCCGATCGTGATGCTCACGGCGAAGAGCGACACCGTCGACGTCGTGGTGGGCCTGGAGTCCGGCGCCGACGACTACATCGTCAAGCCGTTCAAGCCGAAGGAGCTGGTCGCCCGGATCCGGGCGCGGCTGCGCAGGTCGGAGGAGCCCGCGCCGGAACAGCTCGCCATCGGCGACCTGGTGATCGACGTGGCCGGGCACTCCGTGAAGCGGGAGGGGCAGTCGATCGCGCTGACCCCGCTGGAGTTCGACCTGCTGGTCGCGCTGGCCCGCAAGCCGTGGCAGGTGTTCACCCGGGAGGTGCTCCTCGAGCAGGTCTGGGGGTACCGCCACGCGGCCGACACCCGGCTGGTGAACGTCCATGTCCAGCGGCTGCGCTCCAAGGTCGAGAAGGACCCGGAGAAGCCGGAGATCGTGGTGACCGTCCGTGGAGTCGGCTACAAGGCAGGGCCGAGCTGACATGTCCGGTGACAGTGCCGCTTCGGGCTCCGGCCGGTCCGGGGACCGACCGGAGCGGTCTGTCGGCCGGACGTCCGAGGGCCGCACCCCGAGGCGTTCCCGCTGGGGGCGCCTCCCGGCGGGCGGGCTGCTGCAGGGCGGAGTCCAGGGCAGCCCGGTCATCCGCCTGTTCGTGCGCTGGGTGCGCCGGCCGCTGCTGCCCGTCATGCGGCTGTGGCGGCGCAACATCCAGCTCAAGGTCGTCGTCACCACTCTGCTGATGTCGCTGGGCGTGGTCCTGCTGCTGGGCTTCGTCGTCATCGGCCAGGTGCGCAACGGCCTGCTGGACGCCAAGGTGAAGGCGTCCCAGAGCCAGGCCACCGGCGGGTTCGCGGTGGCCAAGCAGCGGGCCGACGAGGCCGCGAGCGGCACCGGGGAGGATCCGTCCGCGGTGGACGGGTCCTCGCAGAGCGTCATCCAGTGGATGAGCGACCTCGTGGAGTCGCTCTCCAGCGGCGGTCAGGGCGCCTTCGACGTGGTCACCCTGCCCATGGGCGACGAGAGCGGCGGCGGGCGCGGGCCGCGCGCCTCCGGGCACGTCGACCCGGCCCAGAGCGTGCCCGGCGACCTGCGGGACCGGATCGACACCAGCACGGGGGCGACACAGCGGTACACGCGGATCGTCTACAGCGACGGCGCGGACTCCCAGCCCGGTCTGGTCATCGGCAAGCAGGTCAACGACCCCAACGGCGATCCGTACCAGCTGTACTACCTCTTCCCGCTGTCGCAGGAGGAGAAGTCGCTGAGCCTGGTCAAGGGCACGCTGGCGACCGCCGGTCTGTTCGTCGTCGTCCTCCTCGGGGCGATCGCCTGGCTCGTGGTGCGGCAGGTCGTGACGCCGGTGCGGATGGCGGCCGGGATCGCCGAGCGGCTGTCCGCCGGGCGGCTCCAGGAACGGATGAAGGTCACCGGCGAGGACGACATCGCGCGGCTCGGCGAGGCCTTCAACAAGATGGCGCAGAACCTCCAGCTGAAGATCAACCAGCTCGAGGACCTGTCACGGATGCAGCGCCGGTTCGTGTCGGACGTCTCCCACGAGCTGCGGACACCGCTGACGACCGTACGGATGGCGGCGGACGTCATCCACGAGGCGCGTGAGGACTTCGACCCGGTGACCGCGCGGTCGGCCGAGCTGCTCGCCGACCAGATCGACCGGTTCGAGTCGCTGCTCTCGGACCTGCTGGAGATCAGCCGCTTCGACGCGGGCGCGGCGGCCCTGGAAGCGGAGCCGGTCGACCTGCGGGTCGTCGTACGGCGTGTGGTCGGCGGGGCCGAGCCGCTCGCCGAGCGCAAGGGCACACGGATCAAGGTGGTCGGCGACCAGCAGCCCGTCGTCGCCGAGGCCGACGCCCGGCGGGTGGAGCGTGTCCTGCGCAACCTCGTCGTCAACGCGGTGGAGCACGGCGACGGCAAGGACGTCGTCGTCAAGCTCGCCGCAGCGGGCGGGGCGGTCGCCCTCGCCGTGCGGGACTACGGCGTCGGGCTCAAGCCCGGTGAGGCGACCCGGGTCTTCAGCCGCTTCTGGCGGGCGGACCCGGCACGCGCGCGGACCACCGGCGGCACCGGGCTGGGGCTGTCCATCGCGCTGGAGGACGCGCGGCTGCACGGCGGCTGGCTCCAGGCCTGGGGGGAGCCGGGCGGCGGCTCGCAGTTCCGGCTGACGCTGCCCCGGACGGCGGACGAGCCGCTGCGGGGCTCCCCGATACCGTTGGAGCCCCGGGACTCGCGCCGCAACCGCGGACTCGACGCCGCCGGTCTGCCGCACGGCGGCGGGGACGGCGAGAAACGGGCCACCCTGCCCGCGCCGCCCGCGGACACCGAGGGCTCTGCCCGCGCGGCCCGCGATCCGCTCGCCCCGCTGTCGGCCGCCGTGACACCCACGGCCGATCCGACGGCACTGCCCGGCAACGGCGCACGCGTGGTGTCGCGGCCGGCAGCCGGCGCGCCGCGCCGGGAGGAGCCGGCGGGACCGGCCGCGGGAGACGCGGAGCCTGCCGCCGGGGGCACCGACGCCGCCGCGGATGACGACGCCGGTGACGTGGACGAACTGGATGACGTGGACGAACTGGACGGCCTGGACGATGCGGACGGTCCGGAAGGGCACGACGGCCTCGGAGGCAGGCAGGGGGAGGCTTCACGTGGGCGGTGAGCGCGCAGGGCGCGGCCGAGGGGCGCCGGCACGGATGATCGCGTACGCCACCAGCGGTGCCGTACTGCTGGCGGGGTGCGCCTCGATGCCCGACAGCGGGGATCTGCGGGGCGTGGAGTCCACGCCCCGGCAGGACGCGCAGGTGAGGGTGTTCGCGATGCCGCCGAGCGAGGACGCGTCGCCCGCACAGATCGTGCAGGGTTTCCTGGAGGCGCTGACCAGCGACGACGCGGACTACAAGACCGCGCGTCAGTATCTGACCACCGAGGCGGCCCGGGCCTGGAAGCCCGAGCTGTCCACCACGGTACTGGCGGACGGGCCGGGTGCGCAGGCCGACCGGCCTGGCCGGGAGGACACCGGCGCGGTCTCCTTCACGCTGACCGGCGAGAAGGTCGCCACCGTGGACGCGCAGCAGGCGTACGCGTCCGCCACCGGGCCGTACGGCAAGCTCGTGCATCTCACACGGGACGCGAAGAGCGGGCAGTGGCGCATCGACGGGGTCCCGCAGGGCGTCGTCATGGGAAAGTCGGACTTCCAGCGCAACTACATGTCCGTCAGCAAGTACTACTTCGCCTCCACCACCTCGAGGGCCGCCGCGGACGGACCACCGATGGCGGTCGCCGACCCGGTGTACGTCCGCAGCCATGTGGAGCCCACCACCCAGATGGTGCGTTCGCTGCTGGGCGGTCCCACGGCCTGGCTCGACCCGGTCGTCAGGTCGAGCTTCCCCGCGGGCGCGGCACTGCACGAGGACGCCGGGCCGCTGGCGGCGGACGACCACGGCAAGCTGACCGTGCCGCTCAACGACAAGGCGGCCGGAGCCGGTACCGGGCTGTGCAAGGAGATGGCCGCCCAGCTGCTGTTCACGCTGCGCGATCTCAGCCCCGCCGTGGACGAGGTCGAACTGCGGGCCGAGGGGAAACAGCTGTGCTCGCTGCCCCAGGAGGCGACCGAGACCGTGGCCGACCGGGGCTCGCTGGACAGTCCCGACTACCTGTACTTCCTCGACGAGGAGCACCGGCTGGTGCGGATCCCCGCCGGCGGCACCGCCACCCAGCCGGACCCGGTGCCCGGCGCGCTCGGCGAGGGCGAGACCTCGTTGCGGTCGGTGGCCGTCTCGCGGGACGAACGCACGGCGGCCGGGGTCACGCTCGACGGGCAGTCGCTGTACGTCGGCTCGATCGTGCCGGGCGGTTCGCTCGGGGAGCCCGTGCTGAGCAGCCGGGGCGAGTCCGAGGACGACCGGCTGACCGCGCCCAGCTGGGACGCGCAGGGCGGTCTGTGGGTGGCCGACCGCGACCCCGCCGATCCGGGGCTGTTCCTGCTCGAGGAGGGTGGGGGCGAGCCGCTGGAGGTGCGCACTCCAGGCCTGGACGGGCGCATCCAGTCGGTCCGGGTGGCGGCCGACGGGGTCAGGATCGCGCTCGTCGTGGCCGAGGGCGACCGGCGCTCCCTGATGATCGGACGGATCGAGCGGAGCGGGACGGAGGGGCCGGCCGGACCGGCCGAGAAGACAGGCGCGCGGCCCGCTGTCACCGTGCTGCAACCGAGGCCTGCGACGCCCGAGCTGGAGCAGGTCACCGCCATGTCGTGGACCGGCGACAGCCGGCTCGTCGTGGTCGGACGCGAGGAAGGCGGGGTGGAGCAGATGCGGTACGTCGAGGTCGACGGCTCCCTGCCGGAGGTCTCGCAGCCCGCAGCCCTGACGGGAGTCGAGGCGGTCGCCGGATCCGCCGACGAAGAGGTGCCGCTGGTGGCCCACTCGGTGGACGGGATCGTCCGGCTGCCGTCGGGGGCCCAGTGGCAGAAGGTGACGGAGGGGACCGCGCCGGTCTATCCGGGATGAGCGCTCGCCCGGCGGATGCCGGGCGGGGCTGAGGGGCC
This sequence comes from Streptomyces sp. NBRC 110035, assembly GCF_000829695.1. Classification (GTDB taxonomy): domain Bacteria; phylum Actinomycetota; class Actinomycetes; order Streptomycetales; family Streptomycetaceae; genus Streptomyces. Next base: position 12,343 of record NZ_BBNN01000034.1, read on the forward strand.
GCCGGCCGGGTGAAGGGTGTGCCGGCGGGCCGGGGAGTTTTCCACAGGGGTGGCCGGGCTCGGGGCGCCTTGGCACAGTGGGGCCGTGCGGGGCTGGTGGCAGGACCTCACCGACCTGGTGCTTCCGGCCGAGTGCGGCGGATGCGGCAGGCCTCGTACGGTGCTGTGCGACCGGTGCCGTACGGCGCTCGGCGGTGCCGCGCCCCGCCGGGTGCGGCCGGAGCCGGAGCCGGCCGGGCTGCCGGTGACGCACGCGGCCGCCCGGTACGCGGACGAGGTGCGCGCCACGCTGCTGGCCCACAAGGAACGGGGCGCCCTGGCCCTGTCCCGGCCGCTGGGCGAAGCCCTGGCGGGAGCCGTGCGCGGGGGACTGCGGGAGGCGGCGGTGGTGCGGCCGGGCTCCGGCCAGCCCGGGGGGCCGCTCCACGGCGACCGGGGCCCGGTGCTGCTGGTGCCCGTGCCGTCCGCGCGGCGGGCCGTGCGGGCCCGTGGCCACGACCCCGCCCTGCGGATCGCCCGGGCGGCGGCGGGTGCGCTGCGCCGGCAGGGGGTACCCGCCTCGGTGCTTCCCGCGTTGCGGCAGCGGCGGGGCGTGGCCGACCAGTCGGGTCTCGACGCCCGGGAGCGGCATGCCAACCTCGCCGGTGCGCTGGTGGTGGCGCCGGGCTGTGGCCGGCTGCTGCGCGAGGGGCAGGTCGTCCTCGTGGACGACCTGATGACCACCGGGGCGTCGCTGGCGGAGGCGGCGCGTGCGGTGCGGACCGCGCTGCGGGCGCAAGCGGATCCCGGGGCCGATTCGAGTATGTCGGCGCCCGCGTTCGTGTACAGAGGCGAGACCTGGGAACGGTGTGGAGAACAGCGAAACGGACCGGCTCACCAGAGGGCGGGCCGGAGGTCCGGCCGGTCGGTGGGCACAGTGGGCGCGCACGGGGCCGACCGGCCCATTGACGTGAAGTGCGCTGCGGTTGTTGCGGCTTCAGCGGATTCTTTCGAAATGAGCCGGAACTGAAGGGGAACGTGCATCGTTGCAGGTAGTGAGAGCGTAAATTCACCTGAACGGAGGTACGCGGTAGAAGAGGGTGACGACATCCGTCCGGGCGAGATATGTTCGGTTGTGAGGGAAAGCCGCAGGCCACACCTCTCGAATCCGAATGCCGTGCCACGGGTTTTTCGCAATCACCCGGGCCGGTGGACTGGGGATCTCGCTCCTGGGGGAGGAGGTGGAAGTCACCGAGTCCGAGGTTCCGGGGCCGACCGGAACCTGGTGCAAAAGGGAGACGCTCCGCACCGAGGCGGAGCGATCCGGGAACGGAGTTCTGCGTGGACATCGTCGTCAAGGGCCGCAAGACCGAGGTGCCCGAGCGGTTCCGGAAGCACGTGGCCGAGAAGCTGAAGCTGGAGAAGATCCAGAAGCTCGACGGCAAGGTGATCAGCCTCGACGTCGAGGTGTCCAAGGAGCCCAACCCCCGACAGGCCGACCGCAGTGACCGGGTGGAGATCACGCTCCACTCCCGCGGTCCGGTGATCCGGGCGGAGGCAGCGGCGAGCGACCCGTACGCGGCGCTCGACCTGGCAGCGGAGAAGCTGGACGCCCGACTGCGCAAGCAGCACGACAAGCGTTACTCACGGCGCGGCGCGCGCAGGATCTCGGCAGCGGAGGTGCCCGCCCACGTCCCCGACGCGGCGACACTCAACGGAACGGGGGCACTGTCCTCCCAGGAGAAGCAGGAAGCCGTCCCCACCAAGAAGATCAGCCCGCTGGAGGTGCAGGGCGAAGGGCCCCTCATCGTCCGCGAGAAGACCCACGTGGCCGCCCCCATGACCCTGGACCAGGCGCTCTACGAGATGGAACTGGTCGGGCACGACTTCTATCTGTTCGTCGACTCCGAGACCAAGGAGCCCAGTGTCGTCTACCGACGGCACGCCTACGACTACGGCGTGATCCACCTCAGCACGGACACCATGGTCACGCACCCGCATGCTCCCGAGGCGGGCGGGACGCTCGGCGGCTGACCGGGCCGGGTCACAGCTGGACCGGTGCCCCTGGTGCGTGCATGTGCGCCCCCAGGGGCACCGGTGTGCGACCACTTCGCACCCCGAGCTGTCACCCCCGTGCCGTCCGGGCATGGAATCATGGCGGCAACGGCCCAAACGGTGGGCCGTTGCCTTGGGTTGGCGATGGCTCAGGACCACAGGCCACAGCCTTCAGGGGGAGGAACGATGGCGGACAGCTTCGGACCGATGCATGGAAAGGACTCCGACGACGGCGACACCGGCAGGGGACCGGACACGCGCTCCAGGTACGGGGAACCGGCCGGCGAGTTGGCGAAGGAGCCGGAGCGGGAGCCGATCAGAGTCCTCGTGGTGGACGACCACGCGCTCTTCCGCCGCGGCCTGGAGATCGTGCTCGCGGCCGAGGAGGACATCCAGGTCGTCGGCGAGGCGGGGGACGGCGCGGAGGCCGTGGAGAAGGCCGCCGACCTGTTGCCGGACATCGTCCTGATGGATGTGCGGATGCCCCGGCGGGGCGGTATCGAGGCGTGCACCTCCATCAAGGAGGTCGCCCCCAGTGCGAAGATCATCATGCTGACGATCAGCGACGAGGAAGCGGATCTCTACGACGCCATCAAGGCGGGCGCGACCGGTTACCTCCTCAAGGAGATCTCCACGGACGAGGTGGCCACCGCCATCCGCGCGGTGGCCGACGGACAGTCGCAGATCAGCCCGTCCATGGCGTCGAAGCTGCTCACCGAGTTCAAGTCGATGATCCAGCGCACCGACGAGCGCCGGCTGGTGCCCGCGCCCCGGCTGACGGACCGTGAACTCGAAGTGCTCAAGCTCGTCGCCACGGGGATGAACAACCGGGACATCGCCAAGGAGTTGTTCATCTCCGAGAACACCGTGAAGAACCACGTGCGCAACATCCTGGAGAAGCTGCAGCTGCACTCCAGGATGGAAGCGGTGGTCTACGCGATGCGGGAGAAGATCCTCGAGATCCGCTGAGCGGAGTCAGGCGAGGGCGCGCGACAGTTCCCGGGTGAGTGGCTCGCGCAGCTCCGGCGGATCGACCCGCTCCACGCGGACGTCCGTGCAGTCCACCCAGCCCGCGGCCTCGACCAGGGCCTGCGCGACGGCCGGAACCGCCTTGGGGCCGTCCAGCGTGAGCTGCTTGGCCACCAGGGTGCGGCCCTCGCGGGCCGGGTCGACGCGGCCGACGAGCCGGCCACCGGCGAGCACGGGCATCGCGAAATAGCCGTGCACCCGCTTCTGCTTCGGAACGTAGGCCTCCAGGCGGTGGGTGAAGCCGAAGACCCGCTCGGTGCGCGCCCGCTCCCAGACCAGGGAGTCGAACGGGGACAGCAGCGTCGTACGGTGGCGTCCGCGCGGAGGCGTGGCGAGGGCCTCGGGATCGGCCCAGGCCGGCTTGGGCCAGCCCTCGACCGCGACCGGCACCAGACCCGAGTCGGCGATCACCGCGTCGACCTGATCGCCCTTGAGCCGGTGGTAGTCGGCGAGGTCCGCGCGGGTGCCCACGCCGAGGGACCTGCCGGCCAGGCGGACCAGGCGGCGCAGGCACTCGGCGTCGTCCAGCTCGTCGTGCAGCAGCGTGTGGGGGATCGCGCGCTCGGCGAGGTCGTAGACCCGCTTCCAGCCGCGGCGCTCGACGCACACCACCTCGCCGTACATTAGGGCCCGCTCGACGGCGACCTTGGCGCCGGACCAGTCCCACCACTCGCTGGTGCGCTTCGCGCCGCCCAGGTCGGTGGCCGTGAGCGGGCCCTGGGCACGGAGCTGCTCGACGACCCGGTCGTAGGCGCCGTCGGGGAGGTCGTGGTTCCAGTGCGGGCGGGCGCGGTAGGCGCGGCGGCGGAAGGCGAAGTGCGGCCACTCCTCGACCGGCAGCAGGCAGGCCGCGTGCGACCAGTACTCGAACGCGCGCGGCGGCTCGGACCCCGACTTCCAGTACGCGTCCTCGACCGTCGCCCGGCCGACGGCGCCGAGGCGGGCGTAGGGGATCAGCTCGTGGGAGCGGGCGAGGACCGAGATGGTGTCGAGCTGCACCGCGCCCAGGTGACGCAGGACCCCCCGGACACCGGAGCGGCGGTCGGGGGCGCCCAGGAAACCCTGGGCGCGCAGGGCGATGCGGCGGGCCTCGGCCGCCGAGAGGTCCGTGGACGGACGAGGGAGGGTCGTCATACGTCCGCACGATAGAGGGCGGCACCGACATTGATGCTGATACTCGGGTTCCGGTGGTCGTGACCCGGGCACTGACTGACGTCCTGCTGGGCTGTCTTCGCGTTGTTCTGTCCGGCCGCCGGGGCCTGTTCTCATGGCTCCGGCCGGGCGGAACATGACCTGAGGAGCTTGGTCAGAAGCCCCTTCAATGTCCTGTCTGCGCCACCCGGCCGGCGCCCACCTTCGGCTGGGAAGGCAGTATCAGCATGACATCAGCGGTCGCGGACGACACCACGGACCAGATCGTGTTCGGCGGGGCCGACTCCCACGCCGACACCGTCCACGTCGCGGTCATCAGCGACAACGGCGGCCGTCTCGCCGACGCCGAGTTCGCCACCACCGCCGCCGGATACGCGGCGGCCCTGGCTTTCCTGACCGCACACGGACGCGTCAGCGCGATCGGGGTGGAAGGCACCTCCTCCTACGGGGCGGGTTTCACCCGGACCGCTCGCACCCACGGACACCAGGTCGTCGAGGTCAACCGCCCCGACAGGGCCGAACGCCGCCGCACCGGCAAGTCCGACCCGATCGACGCCTACGCCGCCGCCCGCGCCGCCCTGTCCGGACGAGCCGACAGCGCTCCCAAGGACGACACGGTCCTTGGGATACGCGCCCTGCACAACGCCGCCCGCTCGGCGGTCAAGGCCCGCACCGCCGCGCTCAATCAGATCGGTCACGTCCTCATCACCGCCCCGGAGGCCGTCCGCGCGAAATACGGGCAGCTCAAGGGCACCGACCGGACCGAGGCCCTGGCCCGGCTGCGGCCGGCCGGCGACGCTCTTCACGTCGCGGTCCTCACCGCGCTGAGGAGTCTGGCCCGCCGCGTCAAAGAGCTCACCGCCGAGCACGAGGCGCTGACGAGGGCCCTGGATACCGAGGTCACCGCACACACCCCGGGCCTGCGGGCGGCCTACGGTGTCGGACCCGACACCGCCGCGCAGCTGCTGGTCACCGCGGGCGGCAATCCCGAACGGATGCGGAGCGAAGCGTCCTTCGCGGCCCTTTGCGGAGCCGCCCCGGTCCCCGCCTCCAGCGGCCGCACGAACCGTCATCGCCTGTCCCGGGGCGGCGACCGGGCGGCCAACGCCGCCCTCTACCGCATCGCCCTGGTCCGCATGTCCAGCGATCCCCGCACCCGCGACTATGTGGCACGGCAGACCGCCGCCGGCCGAACCAAGAAAGGAGATCATCCGGCTGCTGAAACGGGCCATCGCCCGGGAGGTGTTCCGCTGCCTGACCACCACGGTCACCAGCCCCGACACAGCCGACCTGCGGCCCCTGCGACAGTCGAAGAACATCACCCTCACCGCAGCGGCCTGCCACTTCGGAGTCTGGCCCGCCACGATCTCCACCCTCGAACGCGGAATCCGCCGAGACGACGACCTCGCCAACACCTACCGCGACTGGCTCACCGCCGCTTGACAGCAATAGGAGCATCAACGGCCGGGGCGGCGGACCGGACGGCGGGCGGTGACCTGTCCGGCGCAGACGGGCCGGGCGCAGGCACCGGCGGGAACCGCGGGACAGGACTTCGCGGAACAGGTTCCAGCCCGGCCTCCGCCCCGGCCCGGGGGCGGGCCGGGGCGGAGGCCGGGAGCAACGCCGCAAGGGACCGGAAGCCGGTGGGGGAAGGGCCTCGCCCGGACCCGGACGCGTCGCCCGGTGCGTACGGGGCCGGTGCGGGGGGCCGGTGCGGCGGGCCGGAGGGGGTCCCGGGTCCGGCGGGCCGTCACTCCACGGCGGGCAGGTACGGGGCCGTCGCCGTGAGGCCCAGGTCGGACGGGAGCAGGGAGCCGATCCAGGAGTCGCGCAGCACCCCCCTGTTGTTGAGCCCGGAGCGCAGGGTCCCCTCGACGACGAAGCCCGCCCGTTCCGCCACCGCGCGGGAGGCCCGGTTGCCGACCTCGGCGCGCCATTCCACGCGGTCGACGGACATCTTCGTGAAGGCCCACCGCGAAACGGCGACCACTCCCTCGGCGACGTAGCCGTGGCCGCGGTGCTCCTTGACACCCCAGTAGCCGATCTCCCCCATCCCCGGGGACTGCATGGTGAGGCCGAGCATGCCGGTGAGTTCCCCGGAGGGGAGGAAGGCGCCGAAGGTGAACATCGAACCGCTCGCCCAGCCGTTCGGGATCATCTCCTCCGTGAAGCCCCTCGCGTGCTCGGGGAGGTACGGGGAGGGAACCGTGGTCCAGCGCTGGATGTCGGCGTCCTGGCAGGCGGCGTACACGGCGTCGGTGTCCTGCGGGCCGACCGTGCGCAGCAGGAGACGGTCCGTGGTGAGGGTGACGGGGTCCATCGGCCGATTCTGCTCACGGAGGGGCGGGCGGCGCCAACCGTTTGCCGTACGTGAGGAAATGATCACCCTTCGCTCCATTCGACGGGCGGAGCGGCACCATCCGCAGCGGCCGGACGTTGTCCCTGTGAAGCAGCCGTGCAACAGATATGACGCTGCGCGCGGCCACCGTCACGGCAGGCCTCCCGACGTGGTGGGGTCCTCGCATACGATGGCCGTTGCTCAGCAGTGAAACGGAAACCGACCGTCCCAGGCCCGACCGGCAAGGAGACCACCCCCCGTGTCCGTCCTCTCCAAGATCATGCGTGCAGGCGAAGGCAAGATCCTGCGCAAGCTGCACCGCATCGCGGGCCAGGTCAACTCCATCGAAGAGGACTTCGTCGACCTCTCCGACGCCGAGCTGCGGGCCCTCACCGATGAGTACAAGCAGCGGTATGCCGACGGTGAGAGCCTGGACGACCTGCTCCCCGAGGCCTTCGCCACCGTCCGTGAGGCCGCCAAGCGCGTCCTGGGCCAGCGGCACTACGACGTGCAGATCATGGGCGGCGCCGCCCTGCACATGGGATACGTGGCCGAGATGAAGACCGGTGAGGGCAAGACCCTCGTCGGCACGCTGCCGGCGTATCTGAACGCGCTGTCGGGCAAGGGCGTCCACATCATCACGGTCAACGACTACCTGGCCGAGCGCGACTCCGAGATGATGGGCCGCGTCCACAGGTTCCTCGGCCTGGAGGTCGGCTGCATCCTGGCCAACATGACGCCGGCCCAGCGCCGCGAGCAGTACGGCCACGACATCACCTACGGCACGAACAACGAGTTCGGCTTCGACTACCTGCGCGACAACATGGCGTGGTCCAAGGACGAACTGGTCCAGCGCGGCCACAACTTCGCCATCGTCGACGAGGTCGACTCGATCCTCATCGACGAGGCCCGTACGCCGCTGATCATCTCCGGTCCGGCCGACCAGGCCACCAAGTGGTACGGCGACTTCGCCAAGCTGGTCAAGCGCCTCAAGCGCGGCGAGGCCGGCAACCCGCTCAAGGGCATCGAGGAGACCGGCGACTACGAGGTCGACGAGAAGAAGCGCACGGTCGCCATCCACGAGTCCGGAGTCGCCAAGGTCGAGGACTGGCTGGGCATCGACAACCTCTACGAGTCGGTCAACACCCCGCTGGTGGGCTACCTGAACAACGCCATCAAGGCGAAGGAGCTCTTCAAGGCCGACAAGGACTACGTGATCATCGACGACGAGGTCATGATCGTCGACGAGCACACCGGCCGCATCCTCGCGGGCCGCCGCTACAACGAGGGCATGCACCAGGCGATCGAGGCGAAGGAGGGGGTGCCGATCAAGGACGAGAACCAGACGCTCGCCACCATCACCCTCCAGAACTTCTTCCGCCTCTACAAGCGCCGCGACCACGACGACAAGGAACAGCCGGGCCTGTCCGGCATGACCGGTACGGCGATGACCGAGGCCGCCGAGTTCCACCAGATCTACAAGCTCGGCGTGGTCCCCATCCCGACCAACCGGGACATGATCCGCAAGGACCAGGCGGACCTGATCTACCGCACCGAGGTCGCCAAGTTCGAGGCCGTCGTCGACGACATCGAGGAGAAGCACGGCAAGGGTCAGCCGATCCTGGTCGGCACCACCTCGGTGGAGAAGTCCGAGTACCTCTCGCAGCAGCTCAGCAAGCGCGGCATCCAGCACGAGGTGCTGAACGCCAAGCACCACGACCGTGAGGCGACGATCGTCGCCCAGGCCGGCCGCAGGGGCGCCGTCACCGTGGCGACCAACATGGCCGGCCGTGGTACGGACATCAAGCTGGGCGGCAACCCCGAGGACCTCGCCGAGGCGGAGCTGCGCCAGCGCGGCCTCGACCCCGAGGAACACATCGAGGAGTGGGCGCACGCCCTGCCGGAGGCGCTCGCGCGGGCCGAGGACGCGGTCAAGGCCGAGAAGGACGAGGTCGAGCGGCTCGGCGGACTCTACGTGCTCGGCACCGAGCGTCACGAGTCGCGGCGGATCGACAACCAGCTGCGCGGCCGTTCCGGCCGTCAGGGCGACCCCGGGGAGTCCCGCTTCTACCTGTCGCTCGGCGACGACCTGATGCGCCTGTTCAAGGCCCAGATGGTCGAGCGCGTGATGTCCATGGCGAACGTGCCGGACGACGTGCCGATCGAGAACAAGATGGTCACGCGCGCGATCGCGTCGGCCCAGTCGCAGGTCGAGACGCAGAACTTCGAGACCCGTAAGAACGTCCTGAAGTACGACGAGGTCCTCAACCGCCAGCGCGAGGTCATCTACGGCGAGCGGCGCCGTGTCCTGGAGGGCGAGGACCTGCAGGAGCAGATCCACCACTTCATGGACGACACCATCGACGCCTACGTCCAGGCGGAGACGGCCGAGGGCTTCCCGGAGGACTGGGACCTGGACCGGCTGTGGGGCGCTTTCAAGCAGCTCTACCCGGTCAGGATCACGGTCGAGGAGCTGGAGGAGGAGGCCGGCGACCGGGCCGGGCTGACGGCGGAGTACATCGGCGACACGGTCAAGGACGACATCCGCGAGCAGTACGAGCAGCGTGAGGCGCAGCTCGGCTCGGAGATCATGCGTGAGCTGGAGCGCCGGGTCGTGCTGTCGGTCCTGGACCGCAAGTGGCGCGAGCACCTCTACGAGATGGACTACCTCCAGGAGGGCATCGGCCTGCGCGCGATGGCGCAGAAGGACCCCCTGGTCGAGTACCAGCGCGAGGGCTTCGACATGTTCACCGCGATGATGGACGGCATCAAGGAGGAGTCCGTCGGTTACCTGTTCAACCTGGAGGTCCAGGTCGAGCAGCAGGTCGAGGAGGTCCCGGTCGAGGACGCCAGGCCGGAGCCGGCGGCGCAGGACGCGGTGCCCGCTCAGGCGGGTGCCCGGCCGGAGATCCGTGCCAAGGGGCTCGACGCCCCACAGCGGCGGAACCTGCACTTCTCCGCGCCGACGGTGGACGGCGAGGGTGGCACCGTCGAGGGCGAGTTCGCCGAGGACGAGCCGGTGCGCTCCGAGGCCGACGGCCTCACGCGCGCCGAGCGCCGCAAGCAGGCGCGGGGCGGACGCCGCCGCAAGAAGTGACCGCTGCTCCACCGGGAGGCGTGAGCTGCCGGTGGAGGGACGGGCCGAGGCCGAGGGCCGGGCACCCCAGGGGTGCCCGGCCCTCGGGCGTCTACGGTGCCCGAGGGGGATGCCCGGGGCTCAGTGGCCGTGCGGGCGGGGCGGGCGGGGGCCGCCCAGCTCCACGGCGGTGCAGCGCCAGCGCAGGTCGCTGCCCTGTTCGAGGCGGAAGGCCATGGCCCGCAGCCTGTCCCCCGCACCGATCCGGGCGAACACCTCGAGAGCACCCTCGCGGGGGACGTAGTAGCCGATGTCGCGCACGACCGGCCGGGTACCGCGGGTGCGCAGTGGACCGCGCTCGGCGAGGTCCGCCAGCTCGTCGTAGGCGCGGCCCGCGGTGTGCCGGAGCATGGAGTGGACGGGCCGCTGACCGCTCAGGACGGCGAGCAGCAGTTCGGCGAAGTGGTCGGTGGGGCGGGGCTGCGGGACGGGCCGTCGGGGGGTCTGGACGGGCACCCGGGGGGCGGCGGGAGCCGGCTCCCGCGCAGGGACGGCGGCCGGTCGGGGGGCGTCGGTGAGGTACGGCGGCCGGCGCGTGGCGGGACGCGGAGCGCGGGCGGGGACGGCCCTCGCAGCGCGCACGGACGCTTCCTGCGCGGGGTCCGCGGGCAGCGGCAGTGGCAGGCGACGAGGGCGTCCGGGCGTCGCCGGGGCTGTCGTGGCGAAGGACGGCGGGCGGTTGTCGGCGGGGCGGGTGGAAGCGGTGCGGGGCGGGGGAGAGGGACGGTCCTCGCCGTGCGGCGGGGCGGGGGCGGCGCCTCCTGCGGGGATGCGCGGCGGGGTGGTGCCGGTCGGGCGGCGCGTGTCGCGGCGGCCGGGAGGACGCGTGCCGGTGCGGCGCTGTGCCCTGGTCATGACCTTGTTCATGGGACCCCGTTCAACGGGCCGGGCGGCGCCGCCGGCCGGGGGACCGGGGCGATACCAGGCAGTAACTTCGTGGTGGGGATCTTCTACGGGGCGACGCGGGGCGGCGGCAAGGAACCGTGAACCGTGTCGGGGCGGCCGGAGGGTTCACTTATCCGAGTGAACGACAGCCGGTCGGCCCCGCACGGGAGCGGGCGGACCGGGTGAATTCCGGGCCCGGAGTGGACGCCGCCGAGGGGGTGGGCAGCAACCCGATGGGGGACGCCCGCACGTATCCTGAAGGCCCACCTGGCCGGATGCGGCCGCCCCTCCCGGAGGTGTCCCGCGATCCCCGGCGGGCCCCCGACCACGAAAGCGGCCGACATGCGCGTCTACGTCCCCCTGACCCTCTCCGGTCTCGCCGAGGCGTACCGGACGGGAGAGCTGGGCGCGGGGCCGTTGCCCGCCTACGGCGTGACGCCCGCGCTGCGCGAGTGGTACCGCTCCGAGGACATCGAGGAACTGGAGTACGCGGCGCTGGGCCGTGCCGCGCTGGCCTCGCTGCGGCTGCTGGCGGCGGACGCCGGAGCCCCGCGACGCCGGGTCGTGGTCGCCGTGGACGTACCCGACCGGGCGGCCTCGGCCGATCCCGCCGGCCCCGGTGAGCTGCGGGTCGACGGTCCCGTACGGCTGGACCGGGCGGCGGCGGTGCACGTGGACGCGGCGGACGCGGAGTCGGACGTGACGTCGGCCGCGCAGGCCCTGCCCGCGGCCGACGCCGGGGACGCCGACGCGCAGTCCGCCGTGGACGGGGCGGAGGACCACGAACTGCTGTGGTATGCCACCCAGGAGATCCCGAACCTGGTGGGACCGACGGCCTAGCCGCGACACCGAGGGGCGCGACGGTGTCCTCGTGTCGGCGTCGGCCGGGCGGGACACGGGGTTCGTCGTCGTGCTCGTGATCGTCGGATACGGCGCCGGCCTGCTGTTCTCCCCGATGATGCTCCTACCGGTCGTCAAGCGGTCTGGAGCCGGTCGCGGTGGTTGTCGGCGAGGTCGTCGCGGCGGACGCCGCGTTCGAGGGGGGAGAGATCTTCGAGGGGGGAGACCACGGCGGGCCGGACTCCGAAGCGGCGGGCTGCGGTGGTGAGGGTGGTGTTCTTCGACTGCCGCAGTGGCCGGAGGCCGGCCGATGCGGGGGACGGTGACCGTGGTGGTCAGTGGTGGCGGGTACTTTTTCTGCATGGGGACGCACAGGGACGCGCACATCGTCTGGGACTGGAACGGCACGCTGTTCCACGACGTCGACGCGGTCATCGGGGCGACGAACGCGGCCTTCGCCGAGCTGGGTCTGGAGTCGCTGACGCTGGAGCGGTACCGGGAGCTGTACTGCGTGCCGGTGCCGAAGTTCTACGAGCGGCTGATGGGGCGGCTGCCCACCGGGGCCGAGTGGGAGCTGATGGACGCGACCTTCCACCGGTACTACACCGAACACCGGGTGCGGTGCGCGCTCACCGAGGGCGCGGCGGAGCTGCTGGCCGGATGGACGTCGGCGGGGCGCAGCCAGTCGATCCTCAGCATGTACGGGCACGAGGACCTGGTGCCCCTGGTCCGGGGCTTCGGCATCGAGCCGCACTTCCTGCGCGTCGACGGGCGGACCGGGCCGTCCGGCGGCGGCAAGGCGGAGCACATGGTGCGGCACCTCGGCGCGCTGACCGGCGTGGCCCCGGAGCGCACGGTGGTGATCGGCGATGCCGCCGACGACGCGCTGGCCGCGCGGCACGTGGGGGCGTCGGCCGTGCTCTACACCGGCGGCTCGCACAGCAGGGCGAGCCTCGAGGCGGTGGGGGTGCCGGTGGTGGACACGCTGGCGGAGGCCGTGGAGGAAGCGCGACGCCTGGCGGGCTGAGCCGGGTGCCGGGCGCCACGGCGAAGGGCTGACGGCGGGGGGAACGGACGACGGAGAACCCGGTGGCACCGGGGCGCACTGTGCAGAACGTCAAAGTTCCACCCCATGTTTTGTACACATACGGCTCATGACGGGCCCCCCGCGGGGGGCGATAGCCTGGGTGGCGTGATCAGCGCGATAGCTCGCGGGGGCCTCGTCGTCCCTGCTGTGCGCCCGGCGAGCACGGACGACATCCGTGGCCGGGTGACGCTCGCTGGTCCTCGCGGGCGGGACGGGACCCGGAGGGTCCCCGGGACGCGCCGCATCCCCCGGGTCCACACGTCGCGGAGAGCGATGTCACACCCGTCGGGCGCGTCGAAACGGGCAGAGAAGCCCCCGCTCGTCTCATCCTGCGGCATAGCGTCGGTACGGAGCGGACACCCCGCCACGTACTACCGCACCGCGGGCGCAGAGACCGTACTTCCTTCTACGTCACGCAACGGCGCGCGACAGGAGCCAGAGGACAATGCAGACCAAGCTGGACGAAGCAAAGGCCGAGCTGCTCGAAAAGGCTGCCCGGGTAGCTGAGAACAGCCCGGCCGGGGGGAAACTGCCGACCGGGACGACGGACAAGGGCATGCCCGACCGGGACACCGTGCTCGCGTTCCTCCAGCGCTACTACCTGCACACCGCCCCGGAGGACCTTGTCGGCCGCGACCCGGTCGACATCTTCGGAGCAGCCGTCTCCCACTTCCGGCTGGCCGAGAACCGCCCCCAGGGCACGGCCAGTGTCCGGGTCCACACCCCGACCGTCGAGGAGAACGGCTGGACGTGCAGCCACTCCGTCGTCGAGGTGGTCACCGACGACATGCCCTTCCTCGTGGACTCCGTCACCAACGAGCTGACCCGGCAGGGCCGCGGCATCCACGTCGTCATCCACCCGCAGGTGGTGGTGCGCCGCGACCTCACCGGCAAGCTGATCGAGGTGCGCGCCGAACCCGCCGGGGGGGAGCTGCCGCACGACGCCCACGTCGAGTCCTGGATCCACGTCGAGACCGACCGTGAGAGCGACCGCGGGGACCTCAAGCAGATCACCGTCGACCTGCTGCGCGTCCTGTCCGACGTCCGCGAGGCCGTCGAGGACTGGGGCAAGATGCGGCAGGCGGCGACCCTGCTGGCCGACGGCCTGCCCGACGAACCCGTCCCCGCCGACGTGCCGGGCGGGCAGGTCGAGGAGGCCCGGGAGCTGCTGCGCTGGCTCGCCGACGACCACTTCACCTTCCTCGGCTACCGCGAGTACCAGCTGCGCGACGACGACTCGCTGGCCGCCGTCCCCGGCACCGGCCTCGGCATACTGCGCTCCGACCCGCACCACCTCACCGACGACGGCCACCCGGTCAGCCCGTCCTTCGAGCGGCTGCCCGCCGACGCCCGCGCCAAGGCGCGCGAGCACAAGCTGCTCGTCCTGACCAAGGCCAACAGCCGGGCCACCGTGCACCGGCCGTCCTATCTGGACTACATCGGCGTCAAGAAGTTCGACGCGGACGGCAATGTCGTCGGCGAGCGCCGCTTCCTCGGCCTGTTCTCCTCCGCCGCCTACACCGAGTCCGTCCGCCGGGTCCCGGTGATCCGCCGCAAGGTCGAGGAGGTCCTCGAGCGCGCCGGCTTCTCGCCGCACAGCCACGACGGGCGCGACCTGCTGCAGATCCTGGAGACCTACCCGCGCGACGAGCTCTTCCAGACCCCGGCCGACGAGCTCCGGGCCATCGCCACCTCGGTGCTCTACCTCCAGGAGCGCCGCCGTCTCAGGCTCTACCTGCGCCAGGACGAGTACGGGCGCTACTACTCCGCCCTCGTCTACCTCCCGCGCGACCGCTACACCACCGGTGTGCGGCTGAGGATCATCGACATCCTCAAGGAGGAACTCGGCGGCATCAGCGTCGACTTCACCGCCTGGAACACCGAGTCGATCCTCTCCCGGCTGCACTTCGTGGTCCGCGTCCCGCAGGGCACCGAGCTGCCGCAGCTCTCCGAGCACGACCGCGAGCGCATCGAGGCCCGGCTCGTCGAGGCCGCCCGCTCCTGGGCCGACGGCTTCGGCGAGGCCCTCACCGCCGAACTGGGCGAGGAGCGCGCCGCCGAACTGCTGCGCCGCTACTCGGGCGCCTTCGCCGAGGGCTACAAGGCCGACCACACGCCGCGCGGCGCCGTCGCCGACCTGGTCCGCCTCGAACAGCTCGACGACGAGAAGAACTTCGAGCTCAGCCTGTACGAGCCGGTGGGCGCGGCCCCCGAGGAGCGCCGCTTCAAGATCTACCGCAAGGGTGAGGCCGTCTCCCTCTCCGCCGTGCTGCCCGTGCTCCAGCGGCTCGGCGTCGAGGTCGTCGACGAGCGGCCCTACGAACTGCGCTGCTCCGACCGCAGCGTGGCCTGGATCTACGACTTCGGGCTGCGGCTGCCCAAGGCCCCCGGCGGCGCCGACTACCTCGGCGACGACGCCCGTGAGCGGTTCCAGGACGCCTTCGCGGCGACCTGGACCGGCAAGGCGGAGAACGACGGCTTCAACACCCTCGTGCTGAGCGCCGGACTGACCTGGCGTCAGGCGACGGTGCTGCGCGCGTACGCCAAGTACCTGCGCCAGGCGGGCTCCACCTTCAGCCAGGACTACATGGAGGACACCCTCCGCAACAACGTCCACACCACCCGGCTGCTCGTCTCCCTGTTCGAGGCGCGGATGGCGCCGGAGCGGCAGGGCGCCGGGTTCGAGCTGGTGGACGCGCTGCTGGAGGAGCTCGACGCCGCCCTCGACCAGGTCGCCTCGCTCGACGAGGACCGCATCCTGCGCTCCTTCCTCACGGTGATCAAGGCGACGCTGCGCACCAACTTCTTCCAGGAGACGAGCGGCGGCCGCCCGCACGACTACGTCTCCATGAAGTTCGACCCGCAGGCCATGCCCGACCTGCCGGCGCCGCGTCCGGCGTTCGAGATCTGGGTGTACTCGCCGCGGGTGGAGGGCGTGCACCTGCGGTTCGGCAAGGTCGCGCGCGGCGGCCTGCGCTGGTCGGACCGCCGGGAGGACTTCCGCACCGAGATCCTGGGCCTGGTCAAGGCGCAGATGGTGAAGAACACCGTCATCGTGCCGGTCGGCGCCAAGGGCGGCTTCGTCGCCAAGCAGCTGCCGGACCCGTCCGTGGACCGCGACGCCTGGATGGCCGAGGGCGTCGCCGCGTACAGGACGTTCATCTCGGCGCTGCTCGACATCACCGACAACATGGTGGCCGGCGCGGTCGTGCCCCCGGCGGACGTCGTCCGGCACGACGGGGACGACCCCTATCTCGTCGTCGCGGCCGACAAGGGCACCGCCAGGTTCTCGGACACCGCCAACGAGGTCGCCGAGGCCTACGACTTCTGGCTCGGCGACGCCTTCGCCTCCGGCGGCAGCGCCGGATACGACCACAAGGGCATGGGCATCACGGCCCGCGGCGCCTGGGAGTCCGTCAAGCGGCACTTCCGGGAGCTGGGCGTGGACACCCAGAGCCAGGACTTCACGGTCGTCGGCATCGGCGACATGTCCGGTGACGTGTTCGGCAACGGCATGCTGCTCAGCGAGCACATCCGGCTGGTCGCCGCCTTCGACCACCGGCACATCTTCATCGACCCCACCCCGGACGCGGCCGTCGGTCACGCCGAGCGCCGCCGCCTGTTCGACCTGCCGCGCAGCTCCTGGGAGGACTACGACACCGCCCTGCTGTCGGCCGGCGGCGGCGTGTTCCCGCGCAGCGCCAAATCCATCCCGGTCAACGCGCAGATCCGCGAGGCCCTCGGCATCGAGTCCGGGGTCACCAAGATGACCCCGGCGGACCTGATGAAGGCGATCCTCAAGGCGCCGGTGGACCTGCTGTGGAACGGCGGCATCGGCACGTACGTCAAGGCGGCGAGCGAGTCCAACGCCGACGTCGGCGACAAGGCCAACGACCCCATCCGTGTCGACGGCAAGGACCTGCGGGTCGACGTCGTCGGCGAAGGCGGCAACCTGGGCATGACCCAGCTCGGCCGGATCGAGTTCGCGCTGCACGGCGGCCGGATCAACACCGACGCCATCGACAACAGCGCCGGCGTGGACACCTCCGACCACGAGGTGAACATCAAGATCCTGCTCAACACCCTGGTCGCGGACGGCGACATGACGGTCAAGCAGCGCAACAAGCTGCTCGCCTCGATGACCGACGAGGTCGGCGGGCTGGTGCTGCGCGCCAACTACGCGCAGAACACCGCCATCGCCAACGCCCTGGCCCAGTCCAAGGACATGCTCCACGCCCAGCAGCGCTTCATGAAGTACCTGGTGCGCGAGGGCCACCTCGACCGGGCCCTGGAGTTCCTCCCCGCCGACCGCCAGATCCGCGAGCGGCTGAGCGCCGGTCAGGGCCTGACCGGTCCGGAGACGGCCGTCCTGATGGCGTACACGAAGATCACGGTCGCCGACGAGCTGCTGCGCACCTCACTGCCCGACGACCCGTATCTCAGGGTGCTGCTGCACTCCTATTTCCCGGCCCCGCTGCGCGAGCAGTTCCCCGACCGGATCGACGCGCACCCGCTGCGCCGCGAGATCATCACGACCGTCCTGGTCAACGACACGGTCAACACGGGCGGTACGACGTACCTGCACCGGATGCGGGAGGAGACCGGCGCCTCGCTGGAGGAGATCGTCCGGGCCCAGACCGCGGCCCGCGCGATCTTCCGTGCCGCTGTGGTGTGGGACGGGGTCGAGGCCCTCGACACGTTGGTCGCGGCGGACGTCCAGACCCGGATCAGGCTGCACTCGCGCCGGCTGGTGGAGCGCGGCACGCGCTGGCTGCTGAACAACCGGCCGCAGCCGCTGGAACTCGAGGAGACGGTGACGTTCTTCGCCGAGCGCGTCGAGCTGGTCTGGTCCCAGCTGCCGAAGCTGCTGCGCGGCGCGGACCTGAAGTGGTTCCAGAAGATCCACGACGAGCTGACGGGCGTCGGCGTCCCCTCGGAACTCGCCACCCGGGTGGCCGGGTTCTCCTCAGCGTTCGCGGCGATCGACATCGTCTCGGTGGCCGACCGCATGGGCAAGGAGCCGCTGGACGTGGCCGAGGTGTACTACGACCTCGCCGACCGGCTGCGCATCACCCAGCTGATGGACAGGATCAGCGAGCTGCCCCGCGCCGACCGCTGGCAGTCCATGGCCCGCGCGGCGATCCGCGAGGACCTGTACGCGGCGCACTCGGCGGTCACGGCCGACGTGCTCGCGGCGGGCGACGGCACGGCGACACCGGAGCAGCGGTTCACGGTGTGGGAGGCGAAGAACGAGGCCATCATCGGCCGGGCCCGCACCACCCTGGACGAGATCCAGAGTTCGGACACCTTCGACCTGGCGAACCTGTCGGTGGCGATGCGGACGATGCGGACGCTGCTGCGCTCGCACGCGTAGGGCACCGCGCGTACGCGCACGGCCCGCCCACGGCTCACCACGCGCAGGGGCGCCCCGGACAGGATGGTCCGGGGCGCCCCTGCGGCGTTGCGGTGCCGGTGCTCAGGCGGGCTTCGGAACGGGCTCGGGATCCGGCTTCGGCTCGGCCCCGGCCCCGGGCTCCGGCCCGGTCCTGGGCTTCGGCTTGGGCTTGCGGGCCTTGTCCGGGCCGCCGGTGAACTTCTCGTACTCCTTGAGGACCTCGTCCGTCGGGCCGTCCATGCGCAGTTCGCCGCGCTCCAGCCACAGCACGCGGTCGCAGGTGTCACGGATCGACTTGTTGCTGTGGCTGACCAGGAACACCGTCCCGGCGTGCTTGCGCAGCTCGCGGATGCGGCCCTCGGAACGCTTCTGGAAGGAGCGGTCGCCGGTGGCCAGCGCCTCGTCGACGAGGAGGACGTCGTGGTCCTTGGCCGCCGCGATGGAGAAGCGGAGCCGGGCCGCCATGCCGGAGGAGTAGGTGCGCATCGGCAGGGTGATGAAGTCGCCCTTCTCGTTGATGCCGGAGAAGTCGACGATCTCCTGGTAGCGCTCCCGGACCTCCTCGCGGGACATGCCCATGGCGAGCCCGCCCAGCATGACGTTCCGCTCGCCCGTCAGGTCGTTCATCAGGGCGGCGTTGACGCCGAGCAGGGAGGGCTGGCCGTCGGTGTAGATCCGGCCGTTCTCCACCGGGAGCAGGCCGGCGACGGCCTTGAGCAGGGTCGACTTGCCCGAGCCGTTGGTGCCGATGAGGCCGATCGCCTCACCCCGGTGGGCGACGAAGGACACGTTGCGCACCGCGTGGACCTTGCGCACGCCGGACGCCTTCTCGGTCTTGCGGCGGCGCACGATGCGGTTGAGGGCGGCGGTGGCGCTGCCGCGTCCGGCGCCGGTGCCGTTGACCCGGTAGACGATGTCGACACCGTCGGCGACGACGGTGGGGATCTTCTCGTCGGTGTTGTCAGCCACGGCCGTACCTCTCCTCAGCCTTCCAGAAGTAGATGAAGCCGATCACGCCGGCCAGCAGCGCCCAGCCCAGCGCGAACGCCCACACGTGGGCGGGCAGGTACGAGGAGCCGTAGCCGTCGATCAGCGCGAAGCGGACCAGGTCCATGTAGACCGCGGCGGGATTCCACTGCAGGACGTCGGCGAGCCAGTGGGGGACGTCCTTGTCGGCGAGCATCGCCGGGATGCTGAACATGACGCCCGAGGCGTACATCCAGGTGCGCAGCACGAACGGCATCAGCTGGGCCAGGTCCGGCGTGCTGCTGCCGAGGCGCGCGAAGATCAGCGCGAGGCCGGTGTTGAAGACGAACTGGAGCAGCAGCGCGGGGACGACCAGCAGCCAGGACAGGGCGGGCATGCTGCCGAACGCCATCACCACGACGACCAGGACGATCATCGAGAACAGCAGCTGCTGGAGCTGCTGCAGCGCGAACGAGACGGGCAGCGCGGCCCGCGGGAAGTGCAGGGCCCGCACCAGGCCGAGGTTGCCGGAGATGGCCCGCACCCCGGCGAGGACCGAGCTCTGCGTGAACGTGAACACGAACACGCCCGTCACCAGGAACGGGACGTAGACGTCGCTCGGAATGCCCCGGCGGGCGCCCAGCAGCAGGCCGAAGATGAAGAAGTACACGGCCGCGTTCAGCAGCGGCGTGGCCACCTGCCACAGCTGGCCGAGCTTGGCCTGGCTGTACTGCGCGGTCAGCTTCGCCCGGGAGAAGGCGAGGATGAAGTGCCGGCGCGCCCACAGCTCGCGGACGTAGGCGGGCAGGGTGGGGCGGGCGCCGCTGACCGTGAGGCCGTGGCGGGCGGCGAGGGCGGGGAGGTCGTCCTCGGCGGCCGGGTGGACCGGTGCGGGAGGCGGTGTGTGGAGGACCTGACTCACATCCGCTGCTTTCGCTAGGGGGTGGGGGAGACGGCGGGGTCGTGCGGTGCCGGGCTCCGCCCGGTGTTTCCCCGCGCATCGTCGCGCGTTCACCCACGTCGGGACGGCACCGTATCGTCGCAACGCGAGCGTAGGCCGAACGCACGTCGGAACGCAACCGTTTCGTCGTGACGGCCCGGGGGTCGGCCCGTCCTCTCCGGTCCCGGCCGGGTCCGTTCCGGTCCCGGCGCAGCTCCGCTCCCGTGCCTGTCTGTGCCGGATCGGTGTACGTGCTGTCGTCAGAACGGGTCCGTATCGTCGTCACGCCCTATGCTGGTCCGCATGACGACGAACGCCGAGGAGCCCCAGCCGCCTCCGCGCCGCAGGGCCCCCGCCGGGGCCGCCGTACTGCGCGAGGACGTGACGGAGGCGATCCGGACGGCGGTCTTCGAGGAACTCGCGGCCGTCGGCTACGCGCGGATGTCCATCGAGGGCATCGCGCGCCGCGCGGGTGTCGGCAAGACCGCCGTGTACCGCCGCTGGCGGTCCAAACTGCACCTGGTCCTGGACCTGGTCTCGGCGATCGCCGTGCAGGGCCTGCCCGCGCCGGACACCGGCTCCCTGGAGGGCGACCTGCGGCTGCTGTACGAGGTCACCTCACGCGCCCTGCGCCACCCCGTCGCCTCGCAGATCCTCCCCGACCTCCAGGCCGAGGCCGCCCGCAACCCCGACATCGCCGAGGCACTGCAGAAGGCGCTGCGGGAGGGCCAGGACGGGGTCGCCAAGGGCGTCGTCACGGCGGCCCAGGAGCGCGGCGAGGTGCGCCCCGGCGTCGACCACGCCCTGGCCCTCGACCTGATCTCGGGCCCGCTGTACTGGCGCTCGGTCGTCATCCGCAACCCGACACTCCCGAAGGGCTACCTGGCAGCCCTGGCGAGGGCGACGACCGCGGCGCTCAGGGCGCTGTAGGGCAGGTGCCGGGGCGGAGGGCGCCCGCGCGGGTCAGCCGCGCCCCGCCGCCGGGTGCAGGCGCTGCCAGCCCTGCCAGGCCGAGGTGATCATGTCGTCGACGCTGTGGCGGGCCTTCCAGCCGAGTTCGGTGGCGGCGCGGTCGGACGAGGCGACGACGTCCGCCGGGTCGCCGGGGCGGCGGGGGGCGACCGTGGGCTGAAGGCCGTGGCCGGTGAGGACGTTGATGCGGTCGATCATGCCCCTCACCGAGACGCCCTCGCCGCGGCCGATGTTGAGGGTGAGGTCCCGGCCGGGTGCGGCACGCAGCGCGCGCGCCGCGGCCACGTGGGCCTCGGCCAGGTCGACGACGTGGATGTAGTCGCGGACGCAGGTGCCGTCCGGGGTCGGGTAGTCGTCGCCGAACACCCGCGGGGGCTCGTTCGCGGTCAGCCTCTCGAAGACCATGGGGACGAGGTTGTGGACGCCCGTGTCGGCGAGTTCCGGGCGCGCGGCGCCCGCCACGTTGAAGTAGCGCAGGGAGGCGGTGGACAGGCCGGTCGCCCGCCCCGTGGCGCGGACCAGCCACTCGCCGGCCAGCTTCGTCTCGCCGTAGGGGGACATCGGCAGGCAGGGGGTGTCCTCGGTGACCAGCCCGGCGCCGGAGGGCGGTGTGCCGTACACCGCCGCCGACGACGAGAACACGAAGGACGACGCCGCGTCCGCCGCCGTCACCGCCTCCAGCAGGACGCGCAGGCCCTCGACGTTCTCCCGGTAGTAGTGCAGGGGCAGTTCCACCGACTCGCCCACCTGCTTCTTCGCCGCCAGGTGCACGACGCCGGTGACCTCGTGGTCGGCGAGGGCGCGCGCCACCCGCTCGCCGTCCAGGACCGAGCCGACCACCAGCGGTACGCCGTCCGGCACGCGGTCGGGGATGCCGGTGGACAGGTCGTCGTACACCACCGTCCGTTCCCCCGCCTCGGTCATCGCGCGTACGACGTGCGCCCCGATGTAACCGGCGCCGCCGGTGATCAACCAGGTCATGTGCGGCCGTCCCCTCGTCGTTGGCCCCGTGGCGGTGCGGTGGGTGGTCGGTCTCCACCGTGTCTCCGGTCTCCGCCGTCCGTCAGGATCCTAGGCTTCGTTCGCCGCCGCCGTGTCCAGTGCGGTGGTGAGACGGTCCAGGCGGACCTTCAGGTCCTGGATCTCGTCGAGCCCGGATCCGGTCGCGGTGGCGATCCGGCGCGGGAGGTCGAGGGCCTGTTCGCGCAGCGCGAGGCCCTCCCCGGTGGGCCGTACCTCCACCGAGCGCTCGTCGCGCGCACTGCGTTCCCGACGGACCAGGCCGGCCGCCTCCAGCCGCTTGAGCAGCGGGGACAGCGTGCCGGAGTCGAGCCGCAGGTGCTCGCCGAGCGTCTTGACGGGCAGCGTGCCGTGCTCCCAGAGGGCCAGCATCACCAGGTACTGGGGATAGGTGAGGCCGAGGTCCTTGAGGAGTACGCGGTACAGGCCGTTGAAGGCGCGGGAGGCGGACTGCAGGGAGAAGCAGATCTGCTGGTCGAGGCGGAGCCAGTCGCCGGCGGGCCCGGGTGGCCGGGCGGTCGTCTCCGGGGCCGGTCCGGGGTTCGGGGTCGGTGTCATGACTCCAGGGTAGCTCTTTCGAGCCATTTAGTTGTGCGCAACTTAATTGTGTGCTTTGCTTGTGGTCGTGCGGAGGCCCGGACCACCGACGGACCGGCCTCCGCACGACCACCACTCGAGAGGGAAGGGTTCCCATGGACGCGCTCTACACCGCTGTCGCCACCGCCACCCACGGCCGCGACGGCCGCGCCGTCACCTCCGACGGCAAGCTGGACCTCGGCCTCAGCGCCCCCGTGGAGCTGGGCGGCAACGGCGAGGGCACCAACCCGGAGCAGTTGTTCGCCGCCGGTTACGCGGCCTGCTTCGGCAGCGCCCTCGGCCTGGTCGGCCGGGCCGCCAAGGTGGACGTCAGCGAGGCCGCGGTGACCGCCGAGGTCGGCATCGGCAAGCAGGGCGAGGGCTTCGCGCTCGCCGTGACGCTGCGCGTCGAGCTGCCCGACGCCGTGGACCAGGAGACCGGACGCAAGCTGGTCGAGCAGGCCCACCAGGTCTGCCCCTACTCCAACGCCACCCGCGGCAACATCCCGGTCGAGCTCGTCATCGAGTAGTCCACGGCACCGGTCCCGGCCCCGCTTCGGGCCCCGGCGCGCACGACGCGTCCGGGGCCCCTGCGCGGTACGTCACTTCACCGCGCCCGCCATCACGCCGGAGACGAACTGCCGCTGGAAGGCGAAGAACACGGCCAGCGGGATCACCATCGAGATGAACGCGCCCGGTGCCAGCACGTCGATGTTGTTGCCGAACTGCCGTACCTGCGTCTGCAGCGCGACCGTGATCGGCTGGCTCCCGGAGTCCGTGAAGATCAGCGCGACCAGCATGTCGTTCCACACCCACAGGAACTGGAAGATGCCCAGCGAGGCGATCGCCGGCCCGCCCAGCGGCATCACCACCCGCGCGAACAGGCGCAGTTCGCCGGCGCCGTCCAGGCGGGCCGCTTCCAGCAGCTCCTTCGGGATCTCCGCGAAGAAGTTGCGCAGCAGGAACACCGCGAACGGCAGACCGAAGCCGACGTGGAAGAGGACCACGCCGACGACCGAGCCGAAGACGCCGATGGTGCCGAAGAGTTCGGCGATCGGGATCAGCGCCACCTGCACCGGCACCACCAACAGCCCCACCACGCCCAGGAACCACCAGTCCCGGCCGGGGAACTCCATCCAGGCGAAGGCGTATCCGGCCAGCGAGCCGATCACCACCACCAGCACCGTCGCCGGGACGGTGATGTACACCGTGTTCAGCAGGGAACCGGTGATGTCGTCGTTCTCCAGCAGGGTCTCGTAGGCGCCGAAGGTGAGCTGCGACGGCTCGGTGAACACCGTCCACCAGCCGTCGGCGGCCATGTCCTGCGGGGTGCGCAGGCTGGCCAGCAGCAGACCGGTCGTCGGGACCAGCCAGAACAGGCCGACGACGGTCAGGAAGACGCGTACCAGCCCGCCGCTCACCCCCTCGCCGAGCCTCGAACCCAGTGACCGCCCGGCCTTGACGGCACCGACAGGCGGCGAGGCCGCCTCGGTGGCACTGCCGGCGTCCGCGCTCATCGCCGTACCTCCCGCCTCAGCCGCCGCACGTTGAACCACATCACCGGGATCACCAGAAGCAGCAGGAACACCGCGATCGCGCTGGCGACGCCCGGCTGGTCCTCGGAGAAGCCCTTGCGGTACAGCTCCAGCGCGAGGACGTTGGCGTCGTCCTGGGAGGAGCCCGGCGCGATGATGAACACCAGGTCGAACACCTTGAGCACATTGATCATCAGGGTGACGGTGACCACCGCCAGCACCGGCGCCAGCATCGGCACCGTGATCCTCCGGAACACCTGCCACTCGTTGGCGCCGTCGACCCGTGCGGCCTCCAGCAGCTCCCGCGGCATGCCCGCGAGCCCGGCCGCGATCAGCACCATCGCGAAGCCCGCCCACATCCAGATGTACGAGCCGACGACGGCCGGCGTGACCAGCGACGGGCCCAGCCAGTCCAGGCCGTTGTACGGCTCCTGGAAGTTGCTCGCCGGCAGCCGGAGCCGTGCGCCGTCCGCCTTCGCCGACAGGGAGAACGTGCCGTCGGCGCCCGCCGTGGCCGTCTCCACCACCGTGCCGTCCCTGACCGCCTCGATCCTCATGCCGGGATAGCCCAGCTCGTCCGCGTCGACGCCGTTCAGCGTGCCGACGCCCTTGCCGCGGGTGAAGTCCTGCCAGGTCGTGCCGGTGATCCGGTCCGCCTTCGGCTTCGGCGCCGCGGCCCGCTCCGCGTCGTCCGGGAGCAGGTCCGGCGCGACACCGACCAGCGGCAGCGTGACGGCCTCACCGACGCTCACCGTCGCCCTGGTGACGAAGGCACCCCCGCCGGCCGCCTCCAGCGGCGACTCACGGCCGGGGTGGGCCTTCGGGTACGCCGACGCCTGGGCGAAGGTGTCGTGCACGCCCACCCACACCGCGTTCGCCACGCCCTTGTCCGGGTCCTGGTCGTACACCAGGCGGAAGATGATGCCCGCCGCCAGCATCGAGATCGCCATCGGCATGAAGACGACCAGCTTGAACGCCGTTCCCCACCGGATCCGTTCGGTCAGCACCGCGAAGACCAGGCCGAGCGCGGTGGCGACCGTCGGCGCGAACACCACCCAGACGACGTTGTTCCTCAGGGCGGCGCGGATGCCGTCGTCGGTGAACAGGGCCCGGTAGTTGTCGAATCCGGCGAACCCGTCGCCGGACCGGTCGTAGAAGCTGCGGACGACGGAGTACCCGATCGGGTAGACCACGAGCGCACCGAGCAGCAGCAGCGCGGGCAGCAGGAACAGCGCCGCCACGGTGGTGCGGGTGCCGGTGACGCTCCTGCGCGGCCGGCGAGCGGCAGGGGCCCCGGAGGACCCCGCCGCCGTGTCCGACGCCATCGCCGGCTCAGTTCCCGTACGCCGCGGCCGCGCCGGCCTCCAGCTGCCGCTGGGCGCCCGCGATGTCCTTCGGGTTCTTCAGGAAGTCCTGGAGCGCCTTCCACTCGCCCTTGCCGGGGGTGCCGCCGAAGGCCTGCGGGGCCTGGTCGGACATGTCGAAGCGGAAGTCGTCCCCGGCGTCGACGAGCGCCCGGGCCATCTTCCGCTGCACCTCGTTCGGATACGCCGAGTTCGGCACGTTCCTGTTCGGCGAGAGGTAGCCGCCCAGCTTCGCCTGAACGCCGGCGGCGTCCGGGGAGGCGAGGAACGTCGCCAGCGCCTGCGCCGCCCTCGAGTCCTCGAGGATCACGGCCGCGTCGCCGCCGGACACCACGGGCGGGCTGTCACCGACCGCGGGGAACGGGAACACCTTCGCGTCCGTACCGACCTCCGCCTCGGTCTCGCCGATGTTCACCTGGACGAAGTCGCCCTCGTAGACCATGCCCGCCTCGGGCTGGTCGCCGCCGGTGAAGGTCTGCGTCACGGAGGCCGGGAACTCGGTCTGCAGGGCGCCGTCCGGACCGCCCGCCAGGTACTCCGGCTTGCCCCAGATCTCCGCCAGCGTGGTCAGCGCGTCCTTCACGGACGGGTCCGTCCACTTGATCTCGTGCGCGGCGAGCCGGTCGTACTTCTCCGGGCCCGCCTGGGAGAGGTAGATGTTCTCGAACCAGTCGGTGAGCGTCCAGCCGTCGGCGCCGCCGACCGAGAACGGGGTGACCCCGGAGTCGTAGACCGTCCGCGCCGTGCTGAGCAGGTCCTGCCAGGTGGCCGGCTCACTCGCGCCGGCGTTCTCGAAGACCTGGGCGTTGTACCAGATCAGCGACTTGTTGGCGGCTTTGTAGTAGACGCCGTACGGCGTGCCGTCGACCGAGCCGATGTCCTGCCAGCCCTGCGAGTAGTTCTTCTTGAGCTCCGCCTGCGCCTCGGCGCCCAGCGGCTTCGCCCAGCCCTTCTCCACGGCCTGCTTGACGGCGCCCGGCTGCGGCAGCAGCGCCACGTCGGGCGGTGCGCCGCCCGCGATCTTCGAACCGAGGAAGTTGACGATGGGGTCCTGGGCGGGAACGAACGCCACCTTCGCGCCGGTGCGCTTCTCGAACTCCGCGAGGACCTTCTTGAAATGGGCCTGTTCGGTGCCGGTCCACACGGCGGCGACCTCGAGGCTCTGGCCGTCGAGCCGGGGAAGGGTGACGGTGGAGGCGGTCCCGTCGGTGCCGCCGCCCGGCTCGTCGCTGCCGTCGTCGTCGCCCCCGCACGCGGTGAGCGAGACCGCGAGCACGCCCGCGACCACCGCGGCCGCCGCCCTGACGGCCCTGCGGGTGCGGGGAGTTGCCGTTGCCGTGGGTGTACCGGACGACCTGTGTGCCCGGATGGTCCTGCTCGTCCTGCGCATCACTGCCCCGTTCTTCGTACCTCGTCGAACGTCGAGCGCTGTCCCGTGCGCTCTGGTGTACGCCCGTGAGGTCGAGGGCGGCAAGAGCGCGTCCCGTGTCACGTCCGGGATCGTGACCGCGTCGTGACTCTCCGGGGCGGAGGAGTCCCGTCCGGACCCGCGGGAGCGAGTCGCACGCCCTCACCATCCATGGGATACAGGGGTGTTGAGGGGGTTGAGGGATTCCGCGGGTGGGGCTGGTGCGAGGGCCGTGACGGCCGGGGAACGGGGCGCGCCGCTCCCCGGGACCGGGTCACAGCAGCGACGGCACCTCGGTGGCCGCGACCTCGCGGGCCGCGCGTTCCAGCGCGCTGGCGAGCAGCGCCAGGTCGGTCGGGCCGTTGCCGAGTTCCCTGACCGTGCGACGGGCCGGCGGATCGCCCATGCGGTGCCACTCCAGCGGCACGACCGTGGGCCGCAGCGTCGCCGTGCGCGGGATGCGCCCGGTCACCCGCCCGCCCTGGAACGCGGTCACCCGGCCGTCCGGGTGGGCCAGACGCCCCCGGCCCGGAGCCGGTTCGCCCCCGCTCTCCTGGTTCGGCTCGAACGGGGAGGCGGTCCCGCGGCCCGGCGCCGACGCGTCCAGCGTCACGCGCAGGGCCGCGCGGCGCACCGGCTCGGTCTCCGCCGTACGGGCACCGGGCCCGGTGGCCGACACCAGGTGCACGCCCAGCCGTTCACCCTCCCGCGCCACCGCCTCCAGCGCCCGCAGCACCGACCCGGCGGCGGGCCGCCCCGGTGAACCGAGTGCGGGGGAGACCAGCGCGTCCAGGTCGTCCACGACCACGATCAGCCGGGGCAGCGGCGGCGGGGCCTCGGCCCTGCGCAGGGCGGAGCCGGGCCGCAGCCGCAGCGTGGAACTGCTGGGCAGGGAATCCAGGTCTCCAGGGTGCTCGCCGCCGCCGGTCGCGGGGCCGCGGGGCGCGGCCGCGCGCTGGGCGACCATACGGTCCGACAACTCGCGCCCGGTGTGCCACTCCACGAAGTCCGACCGGCCGAGGAGTTCGGCACGCCGCTTCAGCTCGGCGCTCAGCGACTGGGCGAACTCCCGCATCCGCACCGGGTCGTTGGCGCTGAGATGCGTGGTGACGTGCGGTACGTCCGTACACACGCGCAGTCCGTCGCCCTGCCCGCCGCCGTGCCCGCTGTTCTGCCCGCCGCCCTGTCCGCCGTCCGTGGTGCCGGCGCAGCCGTCCACCAGCACGATGCCCAGCCGGTCCGGCCGCTCGGCCGCGGCCAGGGAGGCGACGACGGCCCGGAGCAGTTCCGTACGGCCACTGCCGGACGGGCCCTCCACCAGCAGATGCGGCCCGTCGGCCACCAGGTCGGCGGAGACCGGGCCACGCGGCCCGGCACCCAGCACCGCGCACACCCGGCCGCCGAGCCGCTCCTTGTCGTCGGCCGAGTCCGCCCAACGGGCCATCAGCGAGGCCGGGGTGGCGCGGGCCAGCCCCAACTCGTCCAGCAGCCGCGCCGACCGGGGCAGCGGCGCCGACACACGCGCGTGCCGCGTGCCGGAGGCGCCCGCCGTGCGCAACGGTGCCAGGGCCCGCGCGAACCGCTCGGCCCACGCGGGGGAGACCGCGTCGACCGTGGCCACCGTGCCGTGACCGACCGGGCCCGGTGCCGTCCCCGAACCGGTGGCGGCCACCCGCAGCAGCCGCAGGGTGGTCGCCACGTCCCCGCTGAGCAGGGCGACGGCACCGCACTCCCGGAACGCGGGCGTCACCGCGCAGGCCGCCTCGTACGTCTTCGTCACCGGGGAGGAGGCCGAGGCGGCGGCCGTCTCGGCGAGACACACCAGGTGGATTCCGGCCCGCGGCCCCTCCACCGCCAGCCGTGCCACCGCGTCGCGCACCCCGGGGTCCCCGGGGTCACCGTCCACGACGACCACGGTGTACGAACCGGCGAAGCCGCCCGCCGCACCGCCACCGGCGCTGTCGTCCCGGACCCGGGAGGGGCGCCGGGGGGTGCCCCGGTCGGCGCCGGAGGCCCGGGGCTGTTCGGGGATGAGCGGGGCGGACGAGGCGGATGAGGCGGATGGGGAGGCCGGGGCGGAGGAGGTGCGGGACGCGTGGTCGTGGTCCTCCAGGCGGCGCAGCAGCTCCTCGGCGCGGGCCGCCGCCTGTTCACGGTCGTGGGCGAGGAGCAGCCGGCAGTCCTGCCCGTGCCCCGGCCGCACGTGTGGCAGCCAGCCCAGCCAGGCCCATTCCGCGGTGCGCTCCTCCAGGGTGCGGGAGCGGTCGGCGGTGATCAGGACGATCTCGAGCACGTCGGGGGAGTGCAGTGCGGCGAGCTGGGCCAGGACCGCGCGGGCCAGCCCGGTGAGCCGCTCGCGCGGACCGGCCAGGCCCAGCGCGCCCACCTCGCGCAGCCCCGACGTCACCGGTACGGCGGGCAGCAGGCCCGAACCGCCGGGCACCGCCCGGTCGGCCGTGCCGAGGCGTATCGCGAGCGCCTCCGGGTGGCCGGGCCCGCGCTCCCACAAACGGGGGCCGGGGCCCAGGGCGGTCAGCAGCAGGGTGGCGGGGTCGGGCCAGGTCTCGGGCGGTCCGGCCGCGGCGACGGCCGGTTCGGCCGGGACGGCACCGGCCGCCTCCTCACCGTACGGGTCCGGTCCGGTGCTCTCCGGCTCCGGACGCCCCCCGGCCAGCCGGCGTGCCCACGCCGAGAGCCCGCCGCGCCGGCGTCCGCCGGAGGGCTGCGGCGCGAGGTCGGCTTCGGCCGGATCGGTGCCGCGCGCCGGCGTGCCCCGGCGGCCGTCGGCGGGCCGGTCCCCGGGAGCGCCGGGCCAGGCGGTGAGCCCGCCGTCGGCACCGGACCCGGCGGGCGCGCCGGTACCGCCCGCGTGGGTGGCGGCCCCCGCCCCGGAGACCCGGCCGGACCCGTCGCCGGCCGGCCTCGGCTGCGACACCCGGCGCCCCTTGGGGACCCGCGGCACATCGCCCCGGGAAGCCACGTGGACCGTACGTCCGCCACTTCCGCCGTGGCGATCGGTGTTTCTGGAGCCGTAGCCGTAGCCGGTCTCGGAGCCGAGACCGGCACCGGCACCGGCATCAGCACCGGAGCCTGTGCCCGTGCCCGAACGGGGGCCGGGACCCGAATCCGAGCCGTGGGCCGAACCGGAACCCGGACCGGAACCCGGACCGGAGCCGGATCCTGTGTCCGAACGGGAGCCGGAAGCGGCGCCGGAGCCCGGGCCGTGGACCGAACCCGAACCCCAACCGCCCGTCCCGCGGTTCTCGGTCCCCGGGGCGCTGCCCAGGCCGGGTACCGGCGGGGCTTCCCCGGCGGTCCGGACCGCCGCGGAACCGTGGGCGTGGTGTGTCGGGCCGTCCGGCGGACGCACGGTCACCGACCCCGACCCCGCGCTCGCCTCCGCGCCCGAGGGCGGCTTGGTGGACGGCTCCGTGGACGGCTCCGGCACGCGGACGTGCCCCTCGCCGTCCGGCGTCGTCCATGCCCGCGCCCCCGGCCCCGCGGCCGGGGTGAGCCGGAGGGCCGACTCACCGATCCGCAGCAGCGCGCCCGGTGCCAGACCGACCGGGCGGGAGCCCACCCGCCGGCCGTCCAGGGTCGTGCCGTTGGTGGAGCCGAGGTCGGCGACCGAGACCCTGCCGTCCGGGCCGACCGTCACCGCGCAGTGCAGCCGGGAGACGTCCGGGTCGTCGAGCGGCACATCGGCGTCGGCCGAGCGGCCGATGCGGATCTCGCCGCCGTGCAGCAGATGGACGCCGCCCGCGTCGGGGCCGGCGACGACGTGGAGCCTGGTCGGGGCGTCGTCCAGCTCGGGATGCGGCTCGGGCTGGCCCGGGGTGCCCACGGCCAGCACCGCGCCGTCGATCAGGGGAGGCTCGCCGAGCGTGCAGCGCTGGGCGTCCAGCCGCTGGTCGCCGGCGTACAGCACCGGGGCGCCGGAGGAGCCCGGGGAACCGGAGGCGCTGTCGCCGCCGGAGACCGCGGAGGCCAGCGTGGCGGCCACCGCCGCCAGGGCCGTACCGGCGGGGGCGGTGACGACC
Organism: Streptomyces sp. NBRC 110035; assembly: GCF_000829695.1. GTDB lineage: Bacteria > Actinomycetota > Actinomycetes > Streptomycetales > Streptomycetaceae > Streptomyces. The sequence goes on from NZ_BBNN01000034.1 coordinate 43,060, forward strand.
ACATGGCCTCGCGCGGGGGAGGGCGGGCCCAGCGGATCTACCACGGTCAGCCGGATCTGCATCGCCGTGAGCGGTCCCTTCTGCGCGAGCGCCCGTGGTACGGAGGACGGGACCGCCCCGCGGTCCCCCACCGCGGACTTCCCCCACCACCACACGCGCACGTACGGCCAGTGCTTCCCGCATCCTCGCACCTGCCACCGACAACGCGCCCGCCTTCCCGCATCAAATGATCTTGATTGGTCGGCTCTGCCCTCAAAAGTGCCTGACCAATGAGTCGTGAATGATCGTTCCTCCGCCGCTTGAGATCGGTCACGTCCGGCCCCCGGCAACCAGGGGACCGGGTCGAGCGTCTTCCCTTCACACGTGTTGCCTCGCCTCGCACGGGGGCGGGCCCGTACAGGAGACGGGGAAGGAACCGGGAGGGAACCGGGAAGGAAGTCGTCGACGGTGTCAGGCCGGTGTCCCGCGCTGCGGCATTACAGTGGGGCGGAACATTTCCGAGCACGACGCATCACGGTGTACGCCAGCCAAGCAAGCAGCAGGGAGCGCATGACGTGCGGCCGGTAGGCAGCAAGTACCTGCTCGAGGAGCCGATCGGACGCGGCGCCACGGGCACCGTCTGGCGGGCCCGCCAGCGGGAGACCGCGGGGGCCGAGGCGGCAGTGCCCGGTCAACCGGGAGAGACCGTCGCGATCAAGGTCCTCAAGGAGGAGCTCGCGAACGACGCGGACGTCGTGATGCGTTTCCTGAGGGAACGCTCCGTCCTGCTCAGACTGACCCACCCCAACATCGTCCGGGTCCGCGACCTGGTCGTCGAGGGTGATCTGCTGGCGCTGGTCATGGACCTCGTCGAGGGCCCCGACCTGCACCGTTACCTGCGCGAGAACGGCCCCTTCACGCCCGCCGGCGCCGCTCTCATGACCGCCCAGATCGCCGACGCCCTCGCCGTCAGCCACGCCGACGGCGTGGTGCACCGCGACCTGAAGCCCGCCAACGTGCTGCTCCAGCAGGGCGGCGGCGAGCTGCACCCGATGCTGACCGACTTCGGCATCGCCCGGCTGGCCGACTCCCCGGGGCTGACCCGCACCCACGAGTTCGTCGGCACGCCCGCGTACATCGCGCCGGAGTCCGCCGAAGGCCGCCCGCAGACCTCCGCCGTCGACATCTACGGCGCCGGCATCCTGCTGTACGAGCTGGTCACCGGTCGCCCGCCGTTCTCCGGCGGTTCCGCCCTGGAGGTGCTGCACCAGCACCTGAGTGCCGAGCCGCGCCGCCCCTCCACGGTTCCGGACCCGCTCTGGACGGTCATAGAGCGCTGCCTCAGCAAGAACCCCGAGCAGCGGCCCAGCGCCGAGAACCTCGCGCGCGGCCTGCGGGTCGTCGCCGACGGCATCGGCGTGCACGTGAACTCCGCGCAGATCTCCGCCGCCGAGAACGTCGGCGTGCTCCTCATGCCCGACCCGGCGCCCGCCCCCGTGCCCGGCACCCCCGGCGCGCCCGGTTCCGCCGACCCGACGCAGGTGCTGCCGCACACCCAGGGTGCGTACGACCCCAACGGCGCGACCAGCGTCCTGCCGCAGACCGGCCCCCACACCGGCGCGGGCGGCCCCTCCGGCGCCGCCGACCCGACCGCCGTCATGCCCCCGGTACCACCCGGCTCGCCCGGCCAGGGCGGCCAGGGACAGTCCGGCCCCGACGACCCGCATCCCTGGCAGAACCAGATGCGCGCGGCCCGCGACCGCAACGATCAGACCCAGGTCCAGTACGTCGACCCGGGTGAGGACCCGCTGCGCCGTCGCCCCCAGCGGCAGGTCGCCCGGCCACAGCAACAGCCACAGCAGCCGCCGCGGCGGCGCCCGCAGTCCGGAACCGGCCCCGGACGGCCGCAGCCGTACCAGCAGGCGCAGCAGCCTCAGCAGTACGCCCCGCCCCCGCCCCCGCAGCCCCGGCCCCAGCGGTCGCGGCAGCCGGAGCCGCAGCGGTACACCCCGCCGCCGGAGCCGCGACGCCCCGCGCGCGAGCCCCGGCAGCGCGGCGCCAACCCGATGCGCATCCCCGGTCTCGGCTGCCTGAAGGGCTGCCTGTTCACGATCGTCATCCTGTTCGTGGCGAGCTGGCTGATCTGGGAGCTGAGTCCGCTGCAGGACTGGATCGGCAGCGGCAAGGGCTACTGGGACCAGCTCACCGACTGGTTCGGCAACACGGTGGACTGGTTCCAGGACCTGGGCGATTCCGGTTCCGACCTGCCGCAGTAGTCCGGCGCTGCCGACGGCCCGGGGCGCTTCCGGCCGGTGTGTCGACGTGTCGACATCCGGCGGGTGATTTCCGGATCCCCGGTGAAGGTCGGCTTCCGGGGCGCGTAGCTTTGGCGGCAACACGCGTCGGTAGGAGCAGTCTTGGCACGGAAGATCGGCAGCCGGTACACCGCCCACCAGGTCCTCGGCCGGGGCAGCGCCGGCACGGTGTGGCTCGGCGAGGGGCCGGAGGGGCCCGTCGCCATCAAGCTGCTGCGCGAGGACCTCTCCTCGGACCAGGAACTCGTCGGACGCTTCGTGCAGGAGCGGACGGCGCTGCTCGGCCTGGAGCACCCGCACGTCGTCGCGGTGCGCGACCTGGTGGTCGACGGCAACGATCTCGCGCTGGTCATGGACCTGGTCCGCGGTACGGATCTGCGCACCCGCCTCGACCGCGAGCGCAGGCTCGCCCCGGAGGCCGCCGCGGCGATCGTCGCCGACGTCGCGGACGGCCTGGCGGCGGCGCACGCGGCGGGGGTCGTGCACCGGGACGTCAAGCCGGAGAACGTCCTGCTGGACATGCAGGGTCCGCTCGGCCCCGGCGGCTCGCACCGCGCGCTGCTGACCGACTTCGGTGTGGCCAAGCTCATCGACACCCCGCGCCGCACCCGTGCCACGAAGATCATCGGGACGCCGGACTACCTGGCTCCGGAGATCGTGGAGGGCCTGCCGCCGCGCGCGTCGGTCGACATCTACGCCCTCGCCACGGTCCTGTACGAGCTGCTCGCGGGTTTCACGCCGTTCGGCGGCGGACATCCCGGAGCGGTGCTGCGCCGCCATGTCACCGAGTCGGTCGTCCCGCTCCCCGGCATCCCCGACGAGCTGTGGCAGCTGCTCGTGCAGTGCCTGGCCAAGGCGCCCGCCTCGCGGCTGCGGGCCTCGGAGCTCGGGGCGCGGCTGCGGGAGCTGCTGCCCCTGCTGGCCGGGATGCCGCCGCTGGACGTGGACGAGCCGGACACCGAGCCGGCGGAGCGGGAGGGCGACGAGACCCGGCCCTCCGGTCCGGCGCCGGCCACCGCGGAGCCCGCGCCGCGCCGCGGCGCCGTTCCGCTGGTGCCGGGCGCGAAGCCGGCCGACTCCAACCGGGACACCCATACGTCGATGCGGGTGCCGGCCCCGGACGAGCTGGCCGGAGGCGCCCGCGGCACGGCCCGCGCGCCCCGCGCCAGCGGCGCCCGCCGCCCCGGCTCGGCCCGCAACCGCGCGATCGCCCGGCGGCGCCGGCTGGCCCTGGCCGCGCTGACGGTGACCCTGCTGGCCGCCGTCGGGGCGGGCGCCTGGCTGGCCGCCTCGGACGACGGGCCCGGAGCGGACCCGCGCGACTCGAACAACTCGGCCCCCGCCACGCCCTGACCCCCGACTCGCCGCCCTGACCTGCCCCGACGCCCGCTACAGGCCCTGCGGACGGGCGTCCGGCATGGGCTGCTCGGACGAGCCGTTACGCTGGGGGTGTGGCAGTCGTCGATGTTTCCGAAGAGCTCAAGTCCCTCTCCTCGACCATGGAGTCGATCGAGGCCGTTCTGGACCTCGACAAGCTGAGGGCAGACATCGCCGTGCTCGAGGAGCAGGCGGCCGCTCCCTCCCTGTGGGACGACCCGGATGCGGCGCAGAAGATCACCAGCAAGCTCTCCCACCTCCAGGCCGAGGTCAGGAAGGCGGAGACGCTGCGCGGGCGGATCGACGATCTCGCCGTGCTCTTCGAGATGGCCGAGGAGGAGGACGACCCGGACACCCGCGCGGAGGCCGAGTCCGAGCTGACCAACGTCCGCAAGGCGCTCGACGAGATGGAGGTCCGGACCCTCCTGTCCGGCGAGTACGACGCGCGCGAGGCGCTCGTCAACATCCGCGCGGAGGCCGGTGGCGTCGACGCCGCCGACTTCGCGGAGAAGCTCCAGCGCATGTACCTGCGCTGGGCCGAGCAGCACGGCTACAGGACCGAGATCTACGAGACGTCGTACGCGGAGGAGGCCGGCATCAAGTCGACCACCTTCGCCGTGCAGGTGCCGTACGCCTACGGCACCCTCTCGGTCGAGCAGGGCACCCACCGGCTGGTGCGCATCTCGCCCTTCGACAACCAGGGCCGTCGCCAGACCTCGTTCGCGGGCGTCGAGGTGCTGCCCGTCGTCGAGCAGACCGACCACGTCGAGATCGACGAGTCCGAGCTGCGGGTGGACGTGTACCGGTCGTCCGGGCCCGGCGGCCAGGGCGTGAACACCACCGACTCCGCGGTGCGGCTGACCCACCTCCCCACCGGCATCGTGGTCTCCTGCCAGAACGAGCGCTCGCAGATCCAGAACAAGGCCACCGCGATGAACGTCCTCCAGGCCAAGCTGCTGGAGCGGCGCCGCCAGGAGGAGCAGGCCAAGATGGACGCCCTCAAGGGCGACGGCGGCAACTCCTGGGGCAACCAGATGCGTTCGTACGTGCTGCACCCCTACCAGATGGTCAAGGACCTGCGCACGGAGCACGAAGTCGGCAACCCCGAGGCCGTGTTCAACGGTGAGATCCAGGGCTTCCTGGAAGCCGGAATTCGCTGGCGCAAGCAGCGGGAGAAGTAACCCGGCGCGCGAACAATGCTTTGTCGACAAGGCAACTGCCGCCCCTGTGGCGGCAGTTGCCTTTTGTGTGTCGGAGAAGCCGGGGTTTTACGTCACAATCACAGCTCCAACTCTCGGCAAAGTGCCTTTACCCGGACATCGCGTACGCAACGGCCTTGACGTTCATTTGAAAAATGGGAAAGGTGAGGCGCGGCATGCGTATCTCTGGGGCGCATGTGAACCGGGGGGCTTGCCTGTGGCAGTCGGCCCTGTTGATCACGGCCCCGAACGCAGCCTCATTGACGATCAGCTACTGGGGGTAGCACGCATATGACGAAGAAGACGCGGATTCGCGTCGCACGCATCGCAGCCGGCGCAGTGGTCGCCGCGGGTGCATCGCTGATGGTGACGGGCGTGGCCCAGGCCGACGAGGACCCCATCTGCGACATCGTGGTGACTCCGGACTGTGAGGAGGAGCCCGGCGAGGAGGAGCCCGGCGAGGGGGAGCCGGAGGAGCCTGTCGAGCCGGAGGAGCCCGTCGAGCCCGGGGAGCCTGTCGAGCCGGAGGAGCCCGGGGAGCCTGTCGAGCCGGAGGAGCCCGTCGAGCCCGTCGAGCCGGAGGAGCCCGTCGAGCCGACCGGGGAGCCGACGACCCCGGGCGGTGGCGGCAACGGTGACGGCAAGGGGAACGGCAACGGCGGCAACGCCGCCGACCCGGCCGGCGGCTCCGGCCCCTCCACCCAGGAGGAGGGCTCCTCGGCCCTCACCGACACGGGCGACGAGCCCGCCACGTCGGCCCAGGGCAGTGGCGAGGAGCTCGCCGAGACCGGTGCCGCCGAGATGACCTTCCTGGTCATCGGCGCCGCCACGATGATCGCCGGTGGCATCGGCTTCCGTGTGCTGCCGCGTCTCGCGGGCAGCCGCTCGGGTGCCGCTGCCTGAAGGTGACGGCGCGCGTACGCACCGTACGCACGGCAGGACGGAGGTCGAGGGGCTCGGAGCGGCGCATGCGCTCCGGGCCCCTCGGTCGTCCGTGCCGTGTGCCGTCAGGCGGTCTGGTGGGCGAGCAGCGCCACCGCCGCGACCAGTACCACCAGCAGCGCGATCAGCGCCGTCGGGTTCAGGCCCGCGAAGAAGTTCACCTGCTGCAGCCGCTCACGGTTCGCGCGGCACACCGGGCACCGGCCCTCGTTCACGGGTGCGGCGCAGTTGGCGCACACCAGCCGGTCGTACGTCATGCGCTCGCCCTCCTCGCGCCGGTTCCGGTCGGTACAACGCCCGCGACGACGCGAACGTTCCCCGTCCCACTGTGCCAGGTTCCGCGGGAATCGGCGCGGCCCTCCGTGCCCTGCCTCGCCCCCGCCCCCGGCCCCGTCCCGTCCGTCCTCTGTCGGCTTCCGGCGCACCGGGCGGGTGCACATCCGGCATATAGCGCGCAAGTGTCGCGCAACCCCGGCCGGTGACTGCGGGCGGCCTTCCGCTTCGCGTAAGGTCACGCACATCTACCCCCGGCGACCCGTGGTGCACCAGTGATCCGATTCGACAACGTCTCCAAGGCCTACCCCAAACAGAACCGTCCAGCCCTCCGGGATGTCACCCTGGAGGTCGAGAAGGGCGAGTTCGTGTTCCTCGTGGGGTCCTCGGGCTCCGGCAAGTCCACCTTCCTGCGGCTGATCCTCCGCGAGGAGCGGGCCAGCCACGGGCAGGTGCACGTCCTGGGCAAGGACCTCGCGCGCGTCTCCAACTGGAAGGTGCCGCAGGTCCGGCGCCAGCTGGGGACGGTGTTCCAGGACTTCCGGCTGCTGCCCAACAAGACGGTCGCCGAGAACGTCGCCTTCGCGCAGGAGGTCATCGGCAAGTCCCGCGGCGAGATCCGCAAGTCCGTGCCGCAGGTGCTCGACCTGGTGGGGCTCGGCGGCAAGGAGGACCGGATGCCCGGTGAGCTCTCCGGCGGTGAGCAGCAGCGCGTCGCCATCGCGCGGGCCTTCGTCAACCGGCCCAAGCTGCTCATCTGCGACGAGCCCACCGGCAACCTCGACCCGCAGACCTCGGTGGGCATCATGAAGCTGCTCGACCGGATCAACCGGACGGGCACCACCGTGGTGATGGCGACGCACGACCAGAACATCGTGGACCAGATGCGCAAGCGCGTCATCGAGCTGGAGAAGGGCCGCCTCGTCCGTGACCAGGCACGCGGCGTCTACGGCTACCAGCACTGACGAGGAACGGAAAGGCTTAACCCCACGCCATGCGCGCCCAGTTCGTTCTGTCGGAGATCGGTGTCGGTCTCCGCCGCAACCTGACGATGACCTTCGCCGTCGTCGTCTCCGTCGCCCTGTCGCTCGCCCTGTTCGGTGCCTCACTCCTGATGAGCGACCAGGTCACCAGCATGAAGGGCTACTGGTACGACAAGGTCAACGTCTCCATCTTCCTGTGCAACAAGAGTGACGCCGAGTCCGACCCCAACTGCGCCAAGGGGGCGGTGACCGAGGACCAGAAGGGGCAGATCAAGGGCGACCTGGAGAAGATGTCGGTCGTCGACTCGGTCACCTACGAGTCCCAGGACGCGGCGTACAAGCACTACAAGGAGCAGTTCGGCGACTCCCCGCTGGCCAGTTCCCTCACGCCGGACCAGATGCAGGAGTCGTACCGCATCAAGCTCAAGGACCCGGAGAAGTACGAGGTCGTCGCGACCGCCTTCGACGGGCGGGACGGGGTGCAGTCCGTGCAGGACCAGAAGGGCATCCTGGACAACCTCTTCGGTCTGCTGAACGGCATGAACTGGGCCGCCCGCGCGGTGATGGCCCTCATGCTGGTCGTCGCCCTCATGCTGATCGTCAACACGGTGCGTGTCTCGGCGTTCAGCCGTCGGCGTGAGACCGGGATCATGCGGCTGGTGGGTGCCTCGGGCTTCTACATCCAGGCGCCGTTCATCGCCGAGGCCGCGGTCGCCGGACTCATCGGCGGCACCCTCGCCTGCGGATTCCTGCTGGTCGGCCGGTACTTCATCATCGACAACGGACTGGCGCTGTCGGAGAAGCTGAACCTGATCAACTTCATCGGCTGGGACGCGGTGCTGACTAAGCTTCCGCTGATCCTCGCCACCAGTCTGCTGATGCCGGCCCTGGCCGCTTTCTTCGCGCTGCGCAAGTACCTGAAGGTGTGACTCTTGCCAAGAGGGGCGTACGGGCAACCGACCGTGCGCCCCTTCGCGCTGTCCTAGACTCACCGGCATGTCAGGTCGTGCCCCGTTCTGCGAGCCCCGTCGGATCCGCCGAGGGGGCGCCCTGACCTTGGTGTTCGCCGGTGTGCTCGTGGCCGGCGCGGCCACCGGCAACCTGCCCGCGCCCGCCGACCGGAAGCCCGCCGCGGGCAGTACCCCGTCGGCCGCTCCCGTCGGCCGCCACGCCGAGGTCGCCGAGGCGGCCGAGGAGGCCATGGCCGCGGGCACGTCCCCCGTGGAGGCCGCACGGCGCGCCGTCAGCCGCAGTGGGGACCGGTGGGGCGCCGTCTACTCCCCGGGCGAGTACGAGGACACCCTCGACGGCAGCTACACCGGCGTCGGCCTGTGGGCCCGGGAACGCTCCGGCCGCATCGAGGTGACCGGGGTGGGCGGCGACACCCCCGCGGCCGACGCCGGCATCCGTGCGGGCGACCTGCTGCGCAGCGTCGACGGCACGCCGGTCGACGGAAGGCCCGTCACCGAGGTCGTCTCCTTATTGCGCGGTGACGACACGGAGGAATCCGCCGGCACCACCGTCCGCCTCGGCCTGGAGCGCGGCACGCGCGCGTGGAGCGAGACCCTGCGCAGGGCCAGGCTCTCCCGCGACACCGTCACCGTCGACGAACTCCCCGGCGGGACCACCGTCGTCAGGGTCGGCGCCTTCACCAAGGGCTCCGGCGACGAGGTCCGGGCCGCCGTGCGCCGGGCCCCGGCCGACGCGGGCATCGTCCTCGACCTGCGCGGCAACTCCGGCGGCCTGGTCGCCGAGGCGGTCACCGCGGCCTCCGCCTTCCTCGACGGCGGCCTGGTCGCCACGTACGACGTCGAGGGCGAGCAGCGCGCCCTGCACGCCGAGCCCGGCGGCGACACCGGCAGACCCCTGGTCGCGCTCGTCGACGGCGGGACGATGAGCGCGGCCGAACTGCTCACCGGCGCCCTCCAGGACCGCGGACGGGCGGTCGTCGTGGGCTCCCGCACCTTCGGCAAGGGCGCGGTGCAGATGCCCGGCAGGCTGCCCGACGGTTCGGTCGCCGAACTGACCGTGGGCCACTACCGGACCCCGTCCGGCCGGGGTGTCGACGGCCGGGGCATCACCCCCGACCTGGAGGCCGAGGAGCAGGCCATCGAGCGGGCGGGCACGGTCCTCGCCGGACTCGGCCGGTAGCACGGCCGGGGGCACGGCCGTCGAAATCGGCTTTCCGCCGACCCCCTCCGTAGTGCCAAAATGGGCTGCACTATGGCTAAGGAAAAAGGGCGCAAGCTGATCGCGCAGAACAAGAAGGCGCGGCACGACTACCTCATCATCGACACCTACGAGGCAGGCCTGGTCCTCACCGGGACCGAGGTGAAGTCGCTGCGCCAGGGCAGGGCGTCGCTGGCGGACGGCTTCGTCCAGCTGGACGGCAACGAGGCGTGGCTGCACAACGTGCACGTCCCCGAGTACAGCCAGGGCACCTGGACCAACCACAGCGCGCGGCGCAAGCGCAAGCTGCTGCTGCACCGTGAGGAGATCGACAAGCTGGAGTCCAAGTCCCAGGAGACGGGACACACCATCGTGCCGCTCGCCCTGTACTTCAAGGACGGCCGCGCGAAGGTGGAGATCGCGCTGGCGAAGGGCAAGAAGGAGTACGACAAGCGCCAGACGCTCCGTGAGAAGCAGGACCGGCGCGAGACCGAGCGGGCGATCTCGGCGGTCCGCCGCAAGCAGCGGGCGTAGGGCGGACCCCGGGCAGGAGGGCCTGCCCGAGCGGCCTCCGGGCCGGCGGCGGAGGCCGCGGAGCGGCCGCGCGGGAATACGCTGGCACCGACCCGCGTTGGTCACGTACGATGGGGATCGCACCTCACAGCGGGTGCACACCTTGAGAAATGAACATGGGGATGATCGGTTTCGACAGCGGCTGTCGAAGCAGGGGAAGCGTGTCGAGGAAGCGGCCATGATCTCGTAAACCACAGGCCGAAAAAAATAATCGCCAATTCCAAGCGATCCATCTCCCAGGGCGAGCTCGCCCTCGCTGCCTGATCTTCAGGTAGCGAGCAGCGGCTCCCCTACCAAAGGGAGTGTCAGCCCGGGGGTGTTCCCGACCCGGATCCTGGCATCATTCAGGGAACTAAACCTTGATCCCGGTCACGGGGTGAAGAGGGAAATCCAACAGTGACTGAGCCCGTCGGAGACTTGTCCGCGTGATCTCCGGGGCTGAGAAAAGCACAGCGGACTGCACACGGAGAAGCCCTGATTCCGCACCGTTGGACGCGGGTTCGATTCCCGCCATCTCCACTTACCCCATGTGGGCACAGGCCCCGTCGCATCAGCGGCGGGGCCTGTGCCATGCGCTCACGCACCGTGTCACGCGGTCGCGCGAAGGCCACGGCCGGGTGGCACGCCGGGCGGGTCAGGCCCGGCGCGGCCCCGTGCTGGCGCGCTCGGTCAGGCGGGGCGGCAGCAGCGTGGCCTGCGGTACGGGGGCGCCGGACAGTTTCCGTACCAGCAGGTGCACCGCGCGGGTGCCCAGCTCGGCGGACGGCACGGTGACCGACGTGAGCGGGACACGGGCCGAGGCGGCGACCGGCGCCGGGCAGACGGCGGTGAGGGAGAGGTCGTCGGGGACGCGCACGCCGAGTTCCGCGAAGGCGTCGATCAGCGGGTCGAGCAGCGGCTCGTTGTGCACGACCACCCCGGTCAGCGCGGGCTGCTCGCGCAGCAGCCGCTCGGCGATCGCGCGGGCCGCGCCCCGGCCCGGCGCGCACGGGTGCACCGCGGAGGCGATCCGGTGCCGGTCCGCCGCGGCCGTGAAGCCCTGCACGAGCCGGCGGGCGAACGCCGTCCGCCGGACGTACACCTCCGGTGGCGAGCCGACCAGCGCCACCGTCCGGTGCCCGAGCCGCACCAGATGGTCCACGCACAGCTCACCCGCCGCACCGAAGTCCAGGTCCACACAGGTCAGCCCGTCCGGTTCGGCCGGGACGCCGATCAGCACGGACGGCAGGGGCAGCGCGCGCAGTAACGGCAGCCGGGGATCCTGGAGCTGTAAGTCCATCACCACCAGCCCGTCCGCCAGCCCCGTCTCCGCCACCCGCCGGACGCCCTCCACCCCCTCCCCCCGGGTGAGCAGCAGTACGTCGTGGTCGTGGGCGCGGGCGGCGGTGACCACCGACACCGCGAACTGCGTCACCACCGGCACGTGGACACCGGAACGCACCGGCACCGCCAGCGCCAGCACCCGCGATCCGGCCCCGCCCGCGCCACGGGCACGGGCGTGCGTGCGGTAGCCCAGCTCGTGGACGGCGGCCTGGACGCGGCGCCGGGTCTCGTCGGAGATCGGCCGCTTGCCGCTGAGCGCGTACGACACCGTGCTGGGGGAGACCCCGGCGCGCCGGGCCACGTCCGTGATCTTCACCATCGGGGGTCCTTCACTGAAACCGGGTGCCGCTGCGGGAGGGGGTGTCGGAGCGAGGGAGTGTCGAAGCGCTTCGACGGGTGAAGGTATGTGCGGGCCGTGGAACCGTCAATGGGGTGCGCGGGAATCGGTGGGGCGGTTCGACGGCCCGAACCGCGGACCGGGTCGAACGGTGCCGAAAGGTCTGAACGGGAGATGCCCCGGCCGGTGGGAGAGGGAAAGGGGAGGAGGGAGGACCGTCGGCCTCAGGCACCCGGGCGGGCCGGGGAGGGTGCCCCGAACGGGCGGGGCCCCGACGGGCCGAGCAGGACGAGGGCGGTCAGCAGGGCCGTCGCGGCCGCCGCCACCGGGACCCCGTACCCGGCCGCCGCCGAGACGTGCTCCACCGTCCATCCGCCGGCCGCGCTGCCGCAGGCGATCCCGCCGAGCAGGCCGGTCACCGCGAGGGTCATGCCCTCGTTCAGCCGGCCCTCGGGGGTGCAGCGCTGGACCAGGGTCATCGCCGTGACCATCGTCGGCGCCGTGGCCATGCCGGCCGGCAGGAGCGTGCCCGCCAGCAGGACGAGCGAGCCGCTGAGGGAGGCCGCGAGCAGCGGCAGCACCATCAGGGCGGTCATCGCCGCCAGGCACCACGGCAGCCGGGACCACGCGGACCCCGCCGGGCGCGTCGCCCCGTACACGAGCCCTGCCGTGAAGGAGCCGGCCGCCTGGAGGGCGAGCACCGCGCCGGCCGCCGGGCGGTGCCCCCGGGCGTCCGTGAACGCGACCGTGACGACCTCCATCGCGCCGAACACCGCGCCGGTCGCGAGACAGACGACGAGCAGCGGGCGCATCCCGGGCGCCCGGAAGGGGGCCCGGCCGCCCGGCGCGTGGCCTGCGGTCGGCGGTTCGGTGGAGCGCTGGGCGGTGAACAGCGTCACACCCGTCAGCAGCAGCACCGCCCCCACCAGCGTGCCCGCCTCCGGGAAGAGCGCCGTGCAGAGGAAGGCCGCGAGCACCGGCCCGAGCATGTAGCACAGCTCGTCCGCGGCCTGCTCGAAGGAGTTCGCGGTGTGCAGCGCCCCGGCGGCCCCGGGACGGCCCCGCAGCAGGTGCGCCCAGCGGGCCCGGGACATCCCGCCGGTGTTCGGCGTCGTGGCGGTGGCTGCGTGGGCGGCGAACAGGGTCCAGTCCGGGGTGCCGTGGCGCACGCAGAGCAGCAGCGCGAGAGAGCCGAGCACGGCGAACACCGTGGCGGGCAGGGCGACACGGGCCTGCCCGTGCCGGTCGACCAGCCGCGCGATCCAGGGAGCGGCCACCGCGGTCACCGCGAGCCCGGTCGCGACGACCGCGCCGGCCAGGGCGTACGAACCCCGTGTCACGGCGATCATCATGACCGCGCTCACGCTGAACATGCCCATCGGCAGCCGGGCGACAAGGTTCCAGGCCGTGAACGCGCGGGCGCCGGGCAGCGCGAAGAGGCTGCGGTACGGGCTCCGCCGCCGGGTGCGGCCGTCGTCCTTTCGGCCCCGCGGCGAGAAGTCGACGGCGACCAGGGTGTCGGCGGTGACCGTGAACAGAGGGGTGTCCCGGGAGGCCGGAGGGCGCCTGTGGAAGGTCGGTTGCGGCATGGCCCCACCGTCGCCCGGGCCCGCGGTGCCGGTCCAACACCTTCCCGGTACCGATTCACGCACCCGCGTTGTAGGTTCACGGGGTGCCCGCTCCCGCCCACCTCGACCCCCGGCTCCTGCGCGCCTTCGTCACCGTCGCCGAGGAGCTGCACTTCACCCGCGCCGCGATGCGCCTCTACGTCGCCCAGCAGGCGCTGAGCCGCGACGTGCGGCGGCTGGAACGGGAGCTGGGCAGCGAACTGTTCGTACGGACCACCCGGCAGGTGGCGCTCACCCCCGACGGTGAACGCCTGCTGCCGTACGCCCGCCGGGCCCTGGTCGCGCAGGACGATCTGCTCGCCGCCGCCGGACAGGCCCGGCCGCTGCTGGTGGACCTCAACTCCCCGGGACTGGCCACCGGGCGCCGCGTCCTGCACCGGGCCCGCGAACTCACCCCCGGTCACGAGCTGATGGCCCGCTACGAGAGCGGACTGACCTGGGCCGCGGGCGAGTTGACCGCGGGGCGGCTCGACGCGTCGTTCGGACGGTTCGCGGGGCTCCCCGAGGCGCTGAAGGCCGGGCTCGACCAGCAGCCCGTACGCTACGAGCCGATGGCGGTGATCCTTCCCGAGGGCCACCGGCTGGCCGCCCTGGACCGGGTGCCGCTCGACGCGCTGGCCGGCGAGACCGTGTACGCCGGGGCGGGCAATCCGCGCACGCCCGAGTGGACCGACCTCGCGAGGCTGCTGTTCGAGGGGCGGGGCATCGACGTCGCGCCGCCCGCGCCCCTGGCCGTCGGTGAGGAGGAGTCCCAGCGGATCATGGCCCGTACCGGGCATCCGGTCCTCGCCGTGGTGGACTTCCCGCCGCTGCCTTCGATGGTGCTGCGCCCGCTGGTCGACCCCGTTCCGCTGTCCCCTGTGTCACTGGTGTGGCGAAAAGGGATGATTCACCCCGCTCTGGAGGGACTTCGTGGTGCGGCGGCCGAAATCGCCGCGGAAGAGGGCTGGTTGCGACGGCCCGCGAAGGGGTGGGTTTCGGACAGGGATCTCGATGTCATGAGTTCTCCGTGATGTCTCATGGATGTCTCATGCCCGTCCGTGATGTCTCACGCCTGACACGAATCCACACCCGGGGAACGCGGGACCTCCGCGTACGCTACATTCGATGCTCGAGCACAGTGTGATAAACGGGACGCTCGGAGCGGGCGGGGGACCATGTCCGGCGGCGCACGCCCAGGCCGCACGCGCACCCGGAACAGTCCCGTGGGGGAAAGAGCGTGCGCGTGGAGAAGTGGCGAGAAAACGCCCAACCTGAACGGTCCGAGGCCGAGGCCGAAGCCGCCCCGACCGGGGACGCCCGGCCCGCCCCCGGCGGTTCTGCCACCGACCGGGGAACGTGGTTCTCCCGGGACGTGCCCGGCCGCACCGCCCGTGCCGACGGGGCGGACGACGCCACCGCGGTGAAGGGAACCCCCGCCACACCCCACGCGGCCGGCCCGGACGACCGGGCCGACCTGGAGCACCGGGTCGCCCCGGACGACGCGAAGGCCAGGACGACCACGATGAGCGCAACGCCCCCGCCGGGCGGCACGAGCAGGATGCCCGCACAGCGCGGGCCGGAGCGGGCCGCCCCGACGCCCCCGAGGGCCTTCGAGGACCCCGAAGAGACCAGGGCGCTGCGCATCAGGCCCCGTACTCCGGCCGAGGGGGGCGGTGGGTTCGACCGGACCGAGAGGTTCGAGAAGCCCGGGGCGCCCTTCTCCGCCCGCACCACCCCCGCACCCCCCTCCACCGGGGACACCGGCTTCACCGCGCGCCTCTCCACCCAGGTCCCCGCGTCGCCCCGGCCGCCCCGTACTCCCCTGCGCGACCCCTGGCAGGAGGGGGCCGAGGCGACCGCGCCCGCCCCCGCGCCCACCAGGCCGGTGCCCGCAGTCGCGGAGACAGCCGCATCCGTAGTCGCGGACGCCGGTGCGACCGAGCACACCCACGACCCGCACGAGGTGACGGTCCAGCTCGACGCCGTGCAGTTCGGCGACGGCGTGCTGCGGGCAACGCCGGGCAGGCACCGCAGCGGCGCGGGCCGCGACGCCGCGGACGGACCCGTGTTCGTCGACGAGTCGGGCCGCCGCAGCCGCCTCTACCGCCGGATCGGCCTGGCCGTCGGCCTGGCCTGCGCCGGGTACGCCGTTGTGATCGTCGCCACGCTGGTGTCCGGCAACTCCACCGCCCCCTGGATGCCCGTGCCCGGCCAGGGGAAGGAGCAGCCCGCCGGGAAGGTCGAGACCTCGCCGCGGCCCGCCGAGCCGGTCGCGTCGCCCAGTGCCGACCCGACCCCGGGCACCGGACCGACCGCGGGCGACCCCGGCGCCCCCGCCTCCCCCGACGCCGGCGTCCCCGCGGGCGGCGTGGCGACCGCCGGGGCCGAGTCCGGCGAGATCGCCGAGCCGTCGTCGACGCCGACCGGGACCGCCCCGGAAGCGGGCACCGGCACCGGCGGCTCCGCCACGACCGAGCCGGCCGATCCCCCGGCCGAGACGGAAACCGCCGACCCGCCGGCCTCGTCCGGCGGCACCGGCACCGATCCGGACACTCCCCCCGTGGAGGAGGGCCCCGGCGACGAGGAGCCCGCCGGCACCGACACGGTCGCCCAGGCGCCCCAGGCCCCGCCGGCCGTGGCCGCCGAGAACCCCGCCGCACAGCCCGCCCCGTCCCCCGCCCCCACCGCACCGTCCCCGGAGCACGCTCTCTGATGGCCTCCCACTCCCGCCGCCCCGGGCCCGCGACCAGAGCCCGAGGCGGCTCCCGGCGTCGCCGTCTGCCCCTGCGCCTGCTGCTTCCGCTGCTCGTCCTCGTCGCCCTGTCGGCGATGCTGATGCTGCGCGGATACACGCACAGCGAGATCCTCGCCGACCACCGCGTCCAGCCGCCCGCCGCCACCGACCGGGTGCCGGAGAAGATCCTGGAGGGCGGCCCGGTCATCGACGCCCGGGAGGGGCGCGCCGAGACCCTGAGCGTGCCCGACCGCCGGCTGGTCCTCACCTTCGACGACGGACCGGACCCGACCTGGACGCCGCGCGTGCTGGACGTGCTGAAGAAGCACGACGCGCACGCGGTCTTCTTCGTCACCGGCACCATGGCCTCCCGCCACCCGGACCTGGTCCAGCGCATGGTCGACGAGGGCCACGAGCTCGGCCTGCACACGTTCAACCACCCCGACCTCTCCCTCCAGTCCAGGGAGCGCATCGACTGGGAGCTGTCGCAGAACCAGCTGGCGCTCACCGGCGCGGCCGGGGTGCGCACCTCCCTCTTCCGCCCGCCGTACTCCTCCTTCTCCGCCGCCATGGACAACAAGTCCTGGCCGGTCACCGAGTACATCGGCAGCCTCGGGTACATCACCGTCGTCAACAACACCGACAGCGAGGACTGGCAGCGGCCCGGCGTCGACGAGATCATCCGCCGTGCCACGCCCGAGGACGGCGAGGGCGCCATCGTCCTGATGCACGACTCCGGCGGCGACCGCAGCCAGACCGTCGCGGCGCTGGACCGGTTCCTGCCCGACCTGAAGGAGCGGGGCTACGAGTTCGCCAACCTCACCGAGGCCCTGGACGCGCCCGGCGCGATGACTCCGGTGACCGGCGCCGAGCTGTGGAAGGGCAAGGCGTGGATCTTCCTGGTCCAGGCCTCCGAGAAGATCACCGGCGGCCTGGTGGTGGGCCTGGCGGTCATCGGCACCCTGGTCATCGCCCGCTTCGTGCTGATGCTCCTGCTCTCCGGCATCCACGCCCGCCGGGTCCGCCGCAAGGGCTTCCGCTGGGGCCCGCCGGTCACCGAACCGGTGACGGTGCTGGTCCCGGCCTACAACGAGGCCAAGTGCATCGAGAACACCGTCCGTTCCCTGATGGACAGCGACCACCCGGTCGAGGTCCTGGTCGTCGACGACGGTTCCAGCGACGGCACGGCCCGCATCGTCGAGGCCATGGGCCTGCCCAACGTCCGGGTGATCCGCCAGCTCAACGCGGGCAAACCGGCCGCCCTCAACCGGGGCCTGGCCAACGCCCGGTACGACATCGTCGTGATGATGGACGGCGACACGGTCTTCGAGCCGTCCACCGTCCGCGAACTCGTCCAGCCCTTCGGCGACCCGGGGGTGGGAGCCGTGGCGGGCAACGCGAAGGTCGGCAACAAGGACAGCCTCATCGGCGCCTGGCAGCACATCGAGTACGTGATGGGCTTCAACCTGGACCGCCGCATGTACGACGTCCTCGGCTGCATGCCGACGATCCCGGGCGCCGTCGGCGCCTTCCGCCGCTCGGCACTGGTCCCGATCGGCGGCATGAGCGACGACACGCTCGCCGAGGACACCGACGTCACCATGGCGCTGCACCGCGCCGGCTGGCGCGTGGTCTACGCCGAGAACGCCCGCGCCTGGACCGAGGCCCCGGAGACGGTCCAGCAGCTGTGGTCCCAGCGCTACCGCTGGTCCTACGGCACCATGCAGGCCATCTGGAAGCACCGCCGCGCCGTGATCGACAAGGGGCCCTCGGGCCGCTTCGGCCGTGTGGGCCTGCCCTTCGTCTCCCTGTTCATGATCGTGGCCCCGCTGCTGGCCCCCCTGATCGACGTCTTCCTGCTCTACGGCCTCGTCTTCGGCCCGACCGAGAAGACGATCACGGCGTGGCTGGGGGTCCTGGCCGTCCAGGCGGTCTGCGCGGCCTTCGCCTTCCGGCTCGACCGCGAACGCATGACCCACCTGATCTCGCTGCCGCTGCAGCAGCTCCTCTACCGCCAGCTCATGTACGTCGTGCTGCTCCAGTCCTGGATCACCGCGCTCACCGGCGGCCGCCTGCGCTGGCAGAAGCTGCGGCGCACCGGCGTCGTCGAGGCGCCCGGCGGCTCGGTGCCGCGCCAGAACGCGCGGACCGACGACGATCGGAGGCCCGTGGCATGACCCACGGATACACGACCGGTACGGGCCCGGTGCCGGAGCCGGCCGGCCCGTACGGAACCGGGCGCACGGGAGACGCGCACGGCGTCCCGGAAACGCCGCTCGCGGTCCCGCGGCAGCGCACGACCGCGTCCGCGCCCGTACCGGACCCCGACGCCCCGGCGGCCCCCGCGAAGCCCGGCCGTGACCGGTATCTCGACCTGCTGCGCTCCCTCGCCCTGGTCCGCGTGGTCGTCTACCACCTGTTCGGCTGGGCCTGGCTGACGGTGCTGTTCCCGTCGATGGGCGTGATGTTCGCGCTGGCGGGTTCGCTGATGGCGCGTTCGCTGAAGCGTCCGGCGGGGAGCGTGATCCGCAGCCGGGTCCGCCGTCTCCTGCCGCCCATGTGGGCGTTCGCCGTGGTCGTGCTGGCGATGATGTTCGCGAACGGCTGGAACCCGGCGAAGGACGACGGTTCCTGGGGTCTGATCGGGCTGTTCAACTACATCGTCCCGATCGGTGCTCCGCCCTATCCCTGGGAGCTCGGCTCCCCGTCGGGCCTGCTGGGCGACACCTGGGCGGTGCAGGCCGCGGGCCCGCTGTGGTACCTGCGCGCCTACCTGTGGTTCGTGCTCGCCTCGCCGCTGCTGCTGTGGGCGTTCCGCCGGGCCCCCTGGCCGACCCTGCTCGCACCGCTGGCCCTGACGGCGGTCGTCGGCACCGGCCTGGTGACCATCCCCGGTGAAACGGGCAACGCGGTCACCGACTTCGCGGTCTACGGCGGCTGCTGGGTGCTGGGCTTCGCCCACCACGAAGGCATGCTGCAGCGGATCCCGCGGTACGTCTCGGTCTCCTGCGCGTCGCTGGTGATGGCCTTCGGCCTGTGGTGGGCGTCGAACCACCTGGGCCCCGACGGCTGGGACCTCAACGACATCCCGCTGGCCCAGGCGGCCTGGTCGTTCGGGTTCGTCGTGATCCTGCTCCAGTACTCCCCGTCGTGGCGGGAACTCCCGGGCCGCCTGGCGCAGTGGGACAAGCTGGTGACCCTCTCCAACAACCGGGCGGTCACCATCTACCTGTGGCACAACATGCTGATCATGGCGACCGTCCCGATCATCGACCTGCTGTACCGGCTCCCGTTCCTGCAGAGCGAGCGCGGGGCGGATGCCATCACCAGCACGTACACCCTCTGGATGTTCGCCCTGATCTGGCCGCTCATCGGCCTGACGGTCCTCGCGGTCGGCTGGGTCGAGGACCTCGCGGCGAAGCGAAGGCCCCGCCTGTGGCCGAACGGCGCGAAGCGCTCCGCCGGAAAGGGGCCCGGCCGCCGCGCAGCCCGCCGGGGCTGACGACGACCCTCTTCCCGGGACTCCGCCTTCTTCGGCGACAGCGTCGGCGAGGGCGCCGGGCCTGCGGTCCACGTCGGCGCAGGTCTCGTCGAAGGGGTGCCGGCAACCCGTTACGTGTTCCGGCCGGGCCTGACGGCCCGGGTGGAAACAGAGATGTCCGCGGTGGTCAGCCCGCGTCGGGCAGCGCCTCCGGGAAACCCCGCTCACCCGCCTTCCGCCGTGCCCGCTCCGTGTTGAACCGCCGGACCGTCTCCAGCCACCGCCACGGACGGATCTCGTCGAGGGCCAGGCCGGGACAGGCGAGCCGGTGGGGGACGCGGCAGGTGGCGCCGGGCAGGGGTTCGTCCAGGCCGCCGTTCCAGGCGGTGCCGTCGGTGTCGAGGTGCCAGCGGTGTCCGCCGGGCACGAGAGAACCCCATGAGTGCCGACAGAGCCACTCGATGAATTGACCGCGGCTGCGCTCGCGTTGGCGTGCCGGTCCGGGAGCTCGGGTTCAGCTCGCGGTCGAGTCCCTGGTCAGCGCGTCCATGAAGAGGTCGACGAGCGGGCGGGCTTGCTCTTTGGTTCCGTGCTGCACGGAATAGGCGATGCCACCCATGAGGAGTAGGACATCGTCCGGGGCGGCGTCCGTTCGCAGGCTTCCGTCTCGGGCGCCGGCCGCGAGGAGGGTGGCGACAGCGTCGGTAAGGAGTGTGCGGCTGTCGGAGTCCGGGCGTGGACTGCGCCTCGTCCAGGAGTGCGCCGACTCCTGGGGAGGGTGGGCCCTCGGCGGCAGCGTGCTGGGGTGCGGGGCCGGGAAGCTGCTGTGGTTCGAAGTGGGTGGGCGATGAGCGATGAGCGATGAGCGGTGAGCGCTGCGGTGAGGCTCGATCCTCCGCCAGGCGCCTCGGCCGCGCTTCCGCGACGGTGCGCCCCCGTGCGAAACTGCCCCCTGTTGCGGAAGTGAACAGTGTGACCAGGGGGAGCGGGAACGGATGAGCAAGCGGCAGATGCGCAAGATGCTGGGGCTGATGGCGGGCGGGGAGCCGGTGGAGCTCACCAGTGCGATGGCATCCGTGAAGAAACTCGCCCGACTCGCCTTCGTCGCGCAGCAGTTCGGGTACGAGTACGCAGACGTGCGCCAGGGCGGCGGGCAGAACGCCTCGCTCAGGATGCTGATCGTCCCCGACCCCTCCCCGCAGGCACGGGCGCGGGCCGCGCAGAACCGGGCCCAGTACCCGAACGCGGGGGACGGCGTCTCCCTGCCGCCGCTCGTGCCGGACGCCTTCGAGCTCCTCAAGGCCCGCATCAACTTCGACCTCACCGGCAAGAACGCCGAGAAGCGGATGGGGTACGGGGCGCTCGGTCTTTCCATCGGCTGCGTGATCCTGGCCTACCGGTCCGGGGGCGCGTCGTCCGACTTCGTCGTGGCGGGCGTGATCTGGCTCCTCCTCATGACCGCCTTCGGCATCGGCTTCGTCGTCACCCGCAGGCGCAACGCCAAGTTCGCGGCCCGGCTCCGGGCGGCCGGGTTCACCCCGGTGACGGACGAGACCGGCCGGGTGCGCTACCTGCCGCCGGGCGGACAGACGCCGGGGCACGGAAATCCGCTCGGCGGGAACCCGTACGGCGGCAACTCGTACGGCGGGGCCCCGTACGGCGCCCCGGGCGCGGCCCCCGCGCCGTACGCCCAGCAGGGTCCGTACGCCCAGCAGGCCCCGGGCCCGTACGCCCAGCAGGCCCCGGGCCCGTACGCCCAGCAGGCCCCGGGCCCGTACGCCCAGCAGGCTCCGGGCTCCTACGCCCAGCCCGCACCCGCCGCCACCCCCGCCGTCCATGGCACGCCGCCCGCGCCCGTCCCGTACGGGACTCCGCAGCAGCCCCCGGTGCCCGGTGGTCCCTACGCCCAGCCGCAGCCGCCGTACGGGCAGCCGGTCCAGCCGCCGTACCCCCGGCACAACGCCTACGGGCAGCCTCCGCAGCGCTGACCTCACGGTGTGGTGTCCGACCGGTGCCGGACTCCTCTCACCCCGCCCCGGCCCGGGGTGAGAGCAACGTTCCCCAGCGGTCACCCACCGCCACGGGCCGGAAACGCTCCCTCCCTACCTTCGGGACCAGGCCCCGGGCCCCCAGGCCCTCGCGGCATCCGTCCGCACCACCCCGGAGAACAGTGGAGGCGTCATGACAGCCCCTGGCCAGGTCCCCGCACCGGCGCCGCCCCCGAACAGGGGCGGTCGCTGGATCCAGCACTGGGACCCCGAGGACGAGACGTTCTGGAACCGGACCGGGGAGCCGATCGCCCGCCGGAACCTCCTCTTCTCCGTGCTGTCCGAGCACATCGGGTTCTCGGTGTGGACGATGTGGTCCGTGCTCGTGCTCTTCATGGGTCCCGAGTACGGGCTGACCCCGGCCGACAAGTTCCTGCTGACGTCGGTGGTGACGCTGGTCGGCGCCGTCGTCCGGGTCCCGTACACCTTCGCCGTGGCGGTGTTCGGCGGGCGCAACTGGACGATCGTCTCCGCCGCGCTGCTGCTCGTGCCCACGGTCGCCGCGTTCGCCGTGATGGAGCCGGGGACGTCCTTCTCCACGTTCCTGCTGGTCGGCCTGCTGGCCGGCATCGGCGGCGGCAACTTCGCCTCCTCCATGACCAACATCAACGCCTTCTTCCCGCTGCGGAAGAAGGGCTGGGCGCTCGGTCTGAACGCCGGTGGCGGCAACATCGGCGTCCCGGTGATCCAGCTCGCCGCCCTCGCGATCATCGGGGCGGGCGGCGGGCCCCGGGTGCTGCTCGGCCTCTACATCCCGCTGATCGTCGTGGCCGCCGTGCTCGCCGCGCTGTACATGGACAACCTGGCCTCGGTACGCAACGACACCGGTGCGGCCAAGGACGCCGCCCGGGACGCGCACACCTGGATCATGTCCTTCCTCTACATCGGTACCTTCGGCTCGTTCATCGGCTACAGCTTCGCCTTCGGGCAGGTGCTGCAGAACCAGTTCGACCGCACACCGCTCGAGGCCGCCTACGTCACCTTCATCGGCCCGCTGCTCGGCTCCCTGATCCGCCCGGTGGGGGGCAGGCTCGCCGACCGGTACGGCGGCTCGCGGATCACGCTGTGGAACTTCGTCGGCATGGGCGCGGCGACCGGGGTGCTGATCCTCGCCTCCATGCAGGAGTCGCTGGCGCTGTTCACCGTGGCCTTCGTGGTGCTGTTCGTGCTCACCGGCCTGGGCAACGGCTCGACGTACAAGATGATCCCGGGCATCTTCCAGGCCAAGGCACTGGCCCGGGGGCTGAGCGGCGAGGAGGCGGCCGCCTACGGGCGCCGGCTGTCCGGGGCCTCCATGGGGCTGATCGGCGCGGTGGGCGCGCTCGGCGGCGTCGGCATCAACCTGGCCTTCCGCCAGTCCTTCCTCTCCTACGGGTCCGGCACCGGCGCGTTCGTCGCCTTCCTGGCCTTCTACGCGGTCTGCCTGGCGGTCACCTGGGCCGTATACCTTCGCCGCCCGGCCCGGCCGTCCGTGCCGACGGCCACCGCGGAGGAGAAGCCCCAGCTCAGCTATGCCGAGGTGTGACGTAACACGGGCGACACGAAGCAGAACCGAGCCTGTCATGGACCGTTGACAGGCTCGGTCGGCATGAGGACGAGCCGTGCCTCGGGCAGCACAACGCAACACAGCACAACGCAACGCAACGCAGCACACCGACTCGAGTGCGGGACGAGAGCGGGACGAGAACCATGCACGACGAACAGCAGAAACCCGACCGGCCCACGGAGCCGTCCACGGAGCAGACCATGGAGCAGACCCCCGACCACGGGCCGCTCGCGGGCTTCACCGTGGGGGTGACCGCGGCGCGCCGGGCCGACGAGCTGGGCGCGCTGCTCCAGCGGCGTGGTGCCGCCGTCCTGCACGCCCCCGCGCTGCGGATCGTGCAGCTCGCCGACGACAGTGAACTGCTGGCCGCCACCAAGGAGATCATCGGACAGGCTCCGGACATCGCGGTCGCCACCACGGCGATCGGCTTCCGCGGCTGGGTCGAGGCCGCCGACGGCTGGGGGCTCGGCGACGCTCTGCTGGCGCGGCTGCGC
Organism: Streptomyces sp. NBRC 110035; assembly: GCF_000829695.1. Classification (GTDB taxonomy): domain Bacteria; phylum Actinomycetota; class Actinomycetes; order Streptomycetales; family Streptomycetaceae; genus Streptomyces. The sequence continues at coordinate 66,443 of NZ_BBNN01000034.1, forward strand.
GGGGTGCGGATCCTGGCCCGCGGACCGAAGGTCAAGGGCGCGATCCGGGCGGCCGGGCTGACGGAGGAGTGGTCGCCGTCGTCGGAGTCGATGGCCGAGGTCCTCGACCGGCTCCTGGAGGAGGGCGTCGACGGACTGCGGATCGCCCTCCAGCTGCACGGTGAACCCCTGCCCGGGTTCGTGGAGTCGCTGCGGGCCGCGGGAGCGGACGTGGTGGGGGTGCCCGTCTACCGGTGGATGCCGCCGGAGGACATCACCCCCGTCGACCGGCTCCTCGACGCCACCGTCGCCCGGACCCTGGACGCGGTCACCTTCACCAGCGCGCCCGCCGCCGCGTCCCTGCTGTCCCGGGCCACGGAACGCGGTCTGCTCGACGACGTCCTCGCCGCCCTCGGCCACGACGTCCTGCCCGCCTGCGTCGGCCCGGTCACCGCGCTGCCGTTGCAGGCCCGGGGCGTCGACACGGTCCAGCCGGAACGCTTCCGGCTCGGCCCCCTCGTCCAGTTGCTCTGCCGGGAACTGCCCGGCCGGACCCGCTCGCTGCCGGTCGCCGGGCACCGGGTGGAGATCCGCGGGCACGCCGTCGTGGTGGACGGCGAGCTGCGTCCCGTACCGCCCGCGGGCATGTCGCTGCTGCGGGCGCTGGCCCGCCGCCCCGGCTGGGTCGTCGCCCGCGCGGACCTGCTGCGCGCGCTGCCGGGCACCGGCCGCGACGAGCACGCGGTGGAGACCGCGATGGCCCGCCTGCGCACCGCCCTCGGCGCACCCAGGCTGATCCAGACGGTCGTCAAACGCGGCTACCGCCTGGCCCTGGACCCCCAGGCGGACGCCAAGTACGGGGACGCCTGAACGGACCGGACGGCGCGGCGCCGCGCGTGAGGCCGGGGGGAGGCGTACGAGTGCGGGTCCTGAACCGGGACGTGGACCGGCCTTGGGCGGGGGCCGGGAGGAGTGTCCTGCGTCGGTAGGTGGCGCGGCCCTCGGTGGGGGCCTGTGCCGGGGCCGGGTCGGATCTCGGTCGGGACCTGTGCCGGGGCCGCAACCCGGTGCGGGATGTGGGACGTGGGACGCGGGTGGCACCGGCAAGGGGTCCGTCCCGGGACCGGGCCGGAACGTCCGGGCCGGGTGTCCCGGGCGAGGGGGTTCCGGTCGTAGGGTTCCGGACGGGGGGTTCCGGGCGGGGGAGCGGGCGGGCACTGTAGAGGGAGCGGATTCCCGGAACGCGTCCCTCAGATCCCTCACTCGCACCGCCCCGGCCCCCACCCGACCGGGGTGAACCCTAGGCGGTGACAGGCACATGGCACTGGGTACGGTCACGGCGCCCCACGAGCTGCGGTTCGACACCGGGCGGGTCTGTCTGGATCTCCTCGCGACCACGCATCCCGAGGAACGGCTCGGCTCCGTCGACGTGCTGAGCGCCTGGATCACCGGCTCCGGCCTCGTCCCGGACGGCACCCCGCTGACCCACGCCGACGACGCCTGGCCGGTCGCCTTCCGCGAACTGCGCGGCCACCTCGCCCGTCTGGTGCGCGGCCACCTCGCCCGTCCGGCGCGCGGTCGCCCGGGGCCCGGCGGTGCCGCCCACGACCTCGCGCTCGCCCGCCTCAACGAGACCGCCCGGGTCGCGCCCCCCGCGCCGCGCGCGGTCCCCGGCGACGACGGGGCACTGGTACGGCGGCTGGAGGCGCCGCCCGGCTGCGCCGCGCTGCTCGCGGCGATCGCCCGGGACGCCGTGGACCTGCTCACCGACCCGCTCGCGCGCGCGTGCCTGCGGCAGTGCGAGGGCGACCACTGCCCGATCGTGTACCTGGACACCTCACGGGGCCGCCGCAGGCGCTGGTGTTCCAGCGAGGTCTGCGGCAACCGTGAACGCGTGGCCCGCCACCGCCGCAGGGCCGCGGCGCACCCCCGCGCCTGACCCGTCCTCAACTCCGTGGACGTGTGACATCGCCAACACCCCGTTTGCCTTCCGTGCGTCACGGGCGGCCGGGCCGCTCCCCCGCCTGTGGTGGAAATGTGAAAAAGGAGCGGGGGGAATGTGCTCCCATGTCCCGGTCTTCACCTCACTCTTCAGAAAAACGACGCCTCACGTTGAACACCCGGCGCACCGCCTCCGTACCCGATGTCGAGCGACCGACGGGGGGATCCCCGGGACACCGGAGGTGGGCGTGCGCAAGGATGCGGCCGTGGCCAATGAACGTGGAGCGAGGGCCCGACATCGCATGTCCCCGTCCTCGTCGAACGAACCCGACGAGGAGTTGATGCGTGCGCTGTATCGAGAGCACGCCGGGCCTCTGCTCGCCTACGTCCTGCGGCTCGTCGCCGGAGACCGGCAACGAGCCGAGGACGTCGTGCAGGAGACGCTCATCCGTGCCTGGAAGAACGCCGGTCAGCTCAATCGGGCGACCGGATCGGTACGCCCCTGGCTGGTGACGGTCGCCCGGCGCATCGTCATCGACGGCCACCGCAGCCGGCAGGCCCGGCCGCAGGAGGTCGATCCGTCGCCGCTGGAGGTCATCCCCGCGGAGGACGAGATCGACAAGGCGCTGTGGCTGATGACGCTGTCGGACGCACTCGACGACCTGACCCCGGCCCACCGGGAGGTGCTCGTCGAGACGTACTTCAAAGGACGTACCGTGAACGAGGCGGCCGAGACCCTCGGGATACCCAGCGGCACGGTCCGCTCCCGGGTGTTCTACGCCCTGCGTTCGATGAAGCTGGCTCTGGAGGAGCGGGGGGTGACGGCGTGATGAGTGCGTACGGGGGATTCGGAGCGAGCGGTACGGGTATGTCTGGTGCCATGCAGGGATCACCGGTGCCGAACGAGCACGAGACCGTCGGTGCCTACGCTCTCGGTATCCTCGACGATGCCGAGGCGACCGCGTTCGAGTCGCACCTCGCCGGCTGCGAGTGGTGCGCCCAGCAGCTCGACGAACTCGCCGGCATGGAACCGATGCTGGCCGCCCTCGCGGACCTGCCCGGCACCGGCACGCCGTCGCTCGGCGAGTCGCTGTCGGCCAAGCCGGCGCCGCGCGTGGTGGAGAAACTGGTCGACGAGGTCGCCGAGCGCCGCGCCAGGAAGCGCCGCCGCAACTTCTACATGGTCGCCGCCGCGGGCGCCCTGATCGTCAGCGGCCCCTTCGTCGCCGTCGCGGCGAACGGCGGGGGCGACAGCGGCAGCGGGGGAGGCAATACCAGCCAGACCCTCTCCGCCGACCCCGCGAAGGACGTCTTCGAGCAGATCCCCGACAAGCTCGCCGTGACCGACCCGGGCACCAAGGTCTCCGTGACCGTGGCGTTCGAGGAGAAGGACTGGGGCACCGGCCTCGCCGCGCGGATCACCAACGTCAAGGGCCCCGAGAAGTGCGCCCTGGTCGTCGTCGGGAAGAACGGCGAGCGGGAGACCGCGACCTCCTGGACCGTCCCGGAGTGGGGCTACGGCCTGCCGGACGCCAAGACGGACAAGGCCAAGCAGCCGCTCCACGTCCAGGGCGGCGCCTCGCTGAACCCCGACGAGATCGACAGCTTCGAGATCGTGACCTTCGACGGCGACAAGCTCGTCGAGGTCGACGCATAGCCTGACGGGTCCCCTTCGCGTACGGTTGACGGCTGCCCAGCACGTCAGAAGGGGGCCCGGTGGCCGTTCAGGCTCAGCAGGAAACCGCGGTCGATCCGGTTCACGAATCCACTCGCGACCGGGAGATCAGCGGCGAACAGGAACACCTCGACCGGGTGTACCGGCGGCTCGAGGAGAAGATCCACGAGGCCGAGTTCCTCATGCACGACGCCGCCCGGCGCGGCCAGGTCGGCACGCCCGGCGCACTCGCCGAACGGGACGCCCAGGTCTTCCGGGCCGGCGTTCACCTCAACCGGCTGAACAACGAGTTCGAGGACTTCCTCTTCGGCCGGATCGACCTGCTCCTCGGCAAGGACGGCAAGAAGGGACCCGACGGCGCCTACACCGCCGTCGAGCCCGCCGAGGGCGCCGTCCGACCCGACAACACCGCCGACATCGCCGAGACGCTGCACATCGGCCGCATCGGCGTCCTCGACGAGAACTACACCCCGCTGGTCATCGACTGGCGGGCGCCCGCCGCCGCCCCGTTCTACCGGTCCACCCCGGTCGACCCCGGCCGGGTGGTGCGCCGCCGCGTCATCCGCTCCAAGGGCCGCCGGGTCCTCGGTGTCGAGGACGACCTGATGCGCCCCGAGCTGACGGCCTCCCTGGACGGCCGCGAGCTGCCCGTCATCGGCGACGGCGCCCTGATGGCCGCGCTCGGCCAGGCCCGGACGCACAGCATGCGGGACATCGTCGCCTCCATCCAGGCCGAGCAGGACCTGGTGATCCGCGCCCCCGCCGCCTCCGTGACCCACGTCGAGGGCGGCCCCGGCACCGGCAAGACCGCCGTCGCCCTGCACCGCGCGGCCTACCTGCTCTACCAGGACCGGCGCCGGTACGCGGGCGGCATCCTGATCGTCTCGCCCACACCGCTCCTGGTCGCCTACACCGAGGGCGTCCTGCCCTCCCTCGGCGAGGAGGGCCAGGTCGCCATCCGCGCCATCGGCTCCCTGGTCGACGGCGCCGAGGCCACCCTGTACGACGCCCCGGCGGTGGCCCGTGCCAAGGGCTCCTCCCGCATGCTCAGGGTGATCCGCAAGGCCGCACGCGGCGCCCTGGAGAGCGGCGGCACGCCGACCCGGCTGCGCGTCGTCGCCTTCGGCCGGCGGCTCGAACTGGACGCCGACGAACTGGCGGCCGTCCGCCACACCGCCCTCGGCGGCACCGCCCCGGTGAATCTGCTGCGCCCCCGCGCCCGCAAGCTGCTGCTCGACGCCCTGTGGGAGCGCTCCGGCGCGGGCGGCCGGCACACCGACCCGGAGCTGGCCGCCGAACTGCGCTCCTCCTTCGACGACGACATCACCACCGAGGACGCCTTCCTCGCCTTCTTCGACGCGTGGTGGCCCGAACTGACCCCGGCCGCCGTGCTGGACGCCATGGCCGACGAGCGCCGCCTCGGCCGCTGGGCCCGGCGCGTCCTCAACCCGGGCGAGGTCCGCAAGGTCGCCCGCTCCCTGCGGCGGGACGGCCGCTCGGTGCACGACATCGCGCTGCTCGACGAACTCCAGGCCGTCCTCGGCGCCCCCTCCCGCCCCCGGCGCAAGCGTGAGCTGGACCCGCTGGACCAGCTCACCGGCCTCGAGGAACTGCTGCCGGTGCGCGAGGAGTCGCAGCGCGAACGGGCCGAACGCCTCGCCCAGGAGCGCACCGAGTACGCCCATGTCATCGTCGACGAGGCCCAGGACCTCACCCCCATGCAGTGGCGCATGGTCGGCCGGCGCGGCCGGCACGCCACCTGGACGGTCGTCGGCGACCCCGCCCAGTCGTCCTGGTCCGACCCCGACGATGCCGCCCAGGCCCGCGACGAGGCCCTCGGCAGCAGGCCCCGCCGCCGCTTCGAGCTCACCGTGAACTACCGCAACCCGGCCGAGATCGCCGACCTCGCCGCCAAGGTGCTCGCACTCGCCATGCCCGGCTCCACCTCGCCGCGGGCGGTGCGCTCCATCGGCGTCGAACCCCGCTTCGTGACCGCCGGCCCGTCCGCACCCGGCTCCGCCCTGGCCGAGACCGTGCGCGCGGAGACGGCCCGGCTGCTGGAGCGGGTCGACGGCACGGTCGGTGTGGTCGTCGCCATGCAGCGCCGCGAGGAGGCGCGGCGCTGGCTGGACGGGCTCGGCGGCCGGGCCGTCGCCCTCGGCAGTCTGGAGGCGAAGGGCCTGGAGTACGACGCGACGATCGTCGTCTCCCCGGCCGAGATCGCCGACGAGTCCCCGGCCGGCCTGCGCGTCCTGTACGTCGCCCTGACCCGCGCCACCCAGCAGCTCACCGTCGTCTCGGCGGAACGCGACGAGCCGGACGCGGCGGGCGTCCCCGATCTGCTGCGGGACTGATCCGGCCGAGGGAGTGGTTCTGCGGCATCCGTTTGTTAGCCTGGCAAGTGACACCGGCCCGATCCAAGCCCCCGGGCCCAACCTTCGTCGCTACGAGCGACCACTTGCCGCGAGGCGAGCATGGCGGGCCGGTGTCACTGAGCAACCGAGAGGCCCATGTCACTTCCGGGTGACATGGGCCTCTCGCGTTGGCCTGCGAGACGTACGGGGCGTACGAACGTCCCCCGACTTCTCGTATGGTGGAACGGCCTTCCGGAGGGTTTCGCAGTTACCCGCTTTCCCTGTGACCAAAACGTTCGCAATCGGATGCGGCTACCACGTACTCGGCGGTAGGTGCGACGATCGGACGGCACAAAGCAGCTACACGGTGAAAGCAGAGGAAGTCGGCCATGGCAACGGCGCCCAGCGTCTCCTACTCGATGACCATCCGGCTGGAGGTGCCGGCGAGCGGAACCTCCGTCTCTCAGCTCACCACCGCCGTGGAATCCTCCGGCGGCACGGTCACCGGCCTCGACGTCACCGCGTCCGGCCACGAGAAACTCCGCATAGACGTCACCATCGCGGCCACCTCCACCGGGCACGCCGACGAGATCGTCGAGAAGCTCCGCGGAGTCGAGGGCGTCAACCTGGGCAAGGTCTCGGACCGTACGTTCCTGATGCACCTCGGCGGCAAGATCGAGATGGCGTCCAAGCACCCCATCCGCAACCGTGACGACCTCTCGATGATCTACACGCCGGGCGTGGCCCGCGTCTGCATGGCCATCGCCGAGAACCCCGAGGACGCCCGCCGCCTCACCATCAAGCGCAACTCCGTTGCGGTCGTGACGGACGGCTCCGCCGTGCTGGGCCTCGGCAACATCGGCCCGAAGGCCGCCCTGCCGGTGATGGAGGGCAAGGCCGCCCTGTTCAAGCGGTTCGCCGGCATCGACGCCTGGCCGCTGTGCCTCGACACGCAGGACACCGACGCCATCGTCGAGATCGTCAAGGCGATCGCCCCGGGCTTCGCCGGCATCAACCTGGAGGACATCTCCGCGCCGCGCTGCTTCGAGATCGAGGCCCGGCTGCGCGAGGCCCTCGACATCCCCGTCTTCCACGACGACCAGCACGGCACCGCGATCGTCGTCCTCGCCGCCCTGACCAACGCGCTGCGGGTCACCGGCAAGGCGATCGAGGACATCAGGGTCGTCATGTCCGGCGCCGGCGCGGCCGGTACGGCGATCCTCAAGCTGCTCATCGCGGCCGGTGTGAAGCACGCCGTCGTGGCCGACATCCACGGTGTGGTGCACGCGGGCCGCGCGGACCTGGTGGACGCCCCCGCCGACTCCCCGCTGTGCTGGATCGGCGACAACACCAACCAGGAGAACCTGACCGGCACGCTGAAGGAGGCCGTGCACGGCGCGGACGTCTTCATCGGCGTCTCCGCCCCGAACGTCCTCGACGGCGACGACGTCGCCGCGATGGCCGACGACGCGATCGTGTTCGCGCTCGCGAACCCCGACCCCGAGGTGGACCCGGGCATCGCCCGCCGGACCGCGGCCGTGGTCGCCACCGGCCGCTCCGACTTCCCGAACCAGATCAACAACGTGCTGGTCTTCCCGGGTGTCTTCCGCGGCCTGCTGGACGCCCAGTCCCGCACCGTCAACACCGAGATGATGCTGGCCGCCGCCAAGGCCCTGGCCGACGTGGTCACCGAGGACGAGCTGAACCCGAACTACATCATCCCCAGCGTGTTCAACGACAAGGTCGCGGGCGCGGTCGCCGGTGCCGTCCGGGAGGCCGCGAAGAACACGGAAGCCCCGGCCGCCCTCGCCTAGGACCCCTGCCGCGGCTGTGACCATCACCACGGCAGGTGTGCGAACGGCGCGTCGTGGAACCCGTGACACACGGCCTCCCTCTAGGGTGGCGGCCGTGACTCGGGCCCCGGCCTCCGCGGTCCGCTGCCGACAGTGGACGCAGCGTTACCGTCGTCGGGCCGTGGGCGCCTCCCGGGTGACTCCCACGGGTGACTCCGGGGTGGTATCGCGGCTCCTGCGAGTGCCGGATTGGCTTTACCGCCGCAGGTAGAGGCAGGATGCTCCACCGGGACCACGTTCAGGGGGCAGCACCTCCAGGGGCGTACGGGCCCGAATAAGTACCCGGGTCCGGGGGACTCACCGAGGACCCTGGCAGCATCGGCTTGGTCGTGCCCCAAGTGCGGCCCCGCCGCGTGGCACGCCCCAACGGCAAGAAGAACACGGGAGTAACAACATGAACCGCAGTGAGCTGGTGGCCGCGCTGGCCGACCGCGCCGAGGTGACCCGCAAGGACGCCGACGCCGTGCTGGCCGCGTTCGCCGACATCGTCGGCGACATCGTCTCCAAGGGGGACGAGAAGGTCACCATCCCCGGTTTCCTGACCTTCGAGCGCACTCACCGTGCCGCTCGCACCGCGCGCAACCCGCAGACCGGTGAGCCGATCCAGATCCCGGCCGGCTACAGCGTGAAGGTCTCCGCGGGCTCGAAGCTCAAGGAAGCCGCCAAGGGCAAGTAATTCCGCCGTTCGTACGTCCCGGGACGGCGTACGACGCACAGCGACGCCAAAGGGGCGGCCACCCGAACGGGTGGCCGCCCCTTTGGCGAGACCGCGACAGGCCGGCGGGCGGGGGACCGGGCTGCCCGGCAGGGCGCCCTGCCGGGCAGCCCGGCCTTCGCCTCCGGCTTCCCCGGCTTGTCCATGCTGTGTCTGTCCGGGGGAGGGCCCTCAGCCCCCCGGCCCGTCGGCCGGGCGGGTGGTGCCGGGCGGGTCGGCCGGGCGGGTGGTGCCGGTGCCGGTGGTGAGCCGGTCTCAGCCGAGGGCCTTGCCGGGCAGCTCGACCTTCGCCCCCAGCTCCCCCAGCTTGTCCATGAAGTTCTCGTAGCCGCGGTTGATCAGGCCGATGCCGTGGACGCGGGACGTGCCCTGGGCGGCGAGAGCGGCGATCAGGTAGGAGAAGCCGCCGCGCAGGTCGGGGATGACCAGGTCGGCGCCCTGGAGCCGGGTCGGGCCCGAGACGACGGCCGAGTGGAGGAAGTTGCGCTGGCCGAAGCGGCAGTGGGAGCCGCCCAGGCACTCGCGGTAGAGCTGGATGTGGGCGCCCATCTGGTTGAGCGCCGAGGTGAAGCCGAGCCGGGACTCGTAGACCGTCTCGTGGACGATCGACAGGCCCGTCGCCTGGGTCAGGGCGACGACCAGCGGCTGCTGCCAGTCGGTCTGGAAGCCCGGGTGGACGTCCGTCTCCAGCGCGATCGACGTGAGCTGGCCGCCCGGGTGCCAGAACCGGATGCCCTCGTCGTCGATCTCGAAGGCGCCGCCGACCTTCCGGTAGGTGTTCAGGAACGTCATCATCGAGCGCTGCTGGGCGCCGCGGACGTAGATGTTGCCCTCGGTGGCCAGCGCCGCGGACGCCCAGGAGGCCGCCTCCAGGCGGTCGGGGAGGGCGCGGTGGTTGTAGCCGCCGAGCTTGTCCACACCGGTGATGCGGATGGTCCGGTCGGTGTCCATCGCGATGATCGCGCCCATTTTCTGCAGGACGCAGATCAGGTCCTCGATCTCCGGCTCCACCGCCGCGTTGGACAGCTCGGTGACGCCCTCCGCGAGGACCGCCGTCAGCAGCACCTGCTCCGTCGTGCCGACGGACGGGTACGGCAGCTTGATCTTCGTACCGCGCAGCCGCTGCGGGGCCTCCAGGTACTGGCCGTCGGCACGCTTCTCGATCGTCGCGCCGAACTGGCGCAGCACGTCGAAGTGGAAGTCGATCGGCCGGCCGCCGATGTCGCAGCCGCCCAGCCCCGGGATGAACGCGTGCCCGAGCCGGTGCAGCAGCGGGCCGCAGAACAGGATCGGGATGCGGGACGAACCCGCGTGGGCATCGATGTCGGCGACGTTGGCGCTCTCCACCCGCGTGGGGTCGAGCACCAGTTCACCGGGCTCGTCGCCGGGACGGACCGTCACTCCGTGCAGCTGGAGCAGCCCTCGGACGACGCGGACGTCGCGGATGTCCGGAACGTTGCCCAGTCGGCTCGGCTCGCTGCCCAGCAGGGCGGCGACCATGGCCTTCGGTACGAGGTTCTTCGCACCGCGGACACGGATCTCCCCCTCCAGCGGGGTCCCGCCGTGGACAAGCAGTACGTCTTCAGCGCCGTTGACGGTCATGAATCTCGCGTTCCGTGGAGGGGGGCAGGGCCAGAAGGGCAAGGGTAGTCGCCCGCAACGCCCGGTCCACCAGTCCGTGCACGGCCCGCTCCCGCCCCCGGGCCGCCACGACACGGGCGGTTTCCGTCCGGACACCCGGGGTCACCGGTGCCACCGTGCGCCGGGGGTGCTCCCGTACGCCCGCCCGGCTCCGGCGGGCCGCTTCGGCCCGCCCCGACGGGCGCCCCACCAGGCCGCTCCCGCGCCGGACGGCCGCGACCACCCCCGTACTCCCATTGCCTCCCCACGGAGGGGGAAGATGCGGGATCATGTCTGGCATGACCGAGGTGTCCTCGCTCACAGGGCGGCTGCTCGTGGCCACGCCCGCCCTGGCGGACCCGAACTTCGACCGCGCGGTCGTGCTCCTCCTCGACCACGACGAGGAGGGGTCCCTCGGCATCGTGCTCAACCGCCCGACCCCGGTGGACGTGGGCGACATCCTGGAGGGCTGGGCGGACCTGGCCGGCGAACCCGGGGTCGTCTTCCAGGGCGGCCCGGTGTCGCTGGACTCGGCCCTCGGCGTCGCCGTCGTCCCCGGCGGGGCCGGGGCGGGCACCACGGCCGCGCCGCTGGGCTGGCGCCAGGTCCACGGCGCGATCGGACTGGTCGACCTGGAGGCGCCGCCGGAGCTGCTCGCCGCCGCCCTCGGCTCGCTGCGCATCTTCGCCGGATACGCGGGCTGGGGCCCCGGCCAACTGGAGGACGAACTGGTGGAAGGCGCCTGGTACGTCGTCGAGTCGGAGCCCGGCGACGTCTCGTCCCCGGTGCCCGAGCGGCTCTGGCGCGAGGTGCTGCGCCGCCAGCGGGGCGACCTGGCGATGGTGGCCACGTATCCGGACGACCCTTCGCTCAACTGAGCCGTGTGAGCTTCAGTACTCTTGGTTTCATGAGCACTCTTGAGCCCGAGCGCGGGACTGGTACGGGGACCCTCGTAGAGCCGACGCCGCAGACCTCCCACGGTGACGGCGACCACGAGCGCTACGCCCACTACGTCCAGAAGGACAAGATCATGGCGAGCGCTCTCGACGGCACGCCCGTCGTGGCGCTGTGCGGCAAGGTGTGGGTGCCCGGCCGTGACCCGAAGAAGTACCCCGTCTGCCCCATGTGCAAGGAGATCTACGAGTCCATGAGCGGCGGCGACGACGACAAGGGCAAGGGCGGCAAGGGCAAGGGCGGCAAGTAGCCGCGCCGGGCTCCGGCCCCCGGGTGCGTGGTGTACGCCCTGGGGGCCTTCGTGCTGCCCGCGCGTCGCACGGAGTGCGTCGGTCGGTCACAGAGTGGTGGCGACCTCTTGTGGGCTCGTTCACCTAGTCCCTAGCCTCCGGTGTTGTTGTGCACGGCGAAACCAGCGTTGCGCATGTTGCAGCGCTTCATCGGAGGAAGCCGTCCATGAAGCTGTCCGTCCGCCTGGTCGCCCTCGCGGCCGTCATCGCCACCGCCGCCTGCGCGCCCCGGACTTCCGGGGATTCCTCCTCCGGCCAGGACGAGAGGACCGGGCCCTTACGCGTCTGGCTCTTCCAGGAGGTGAACAACGCACCCAAGGAAAAGGTCGTCGAGTCCGTCGTCGCCGGATTCGAGAAGGCGCACGACGGCACCGAGGTCACCGTGGAGTACATCCCGGTCGAGACCCGCGCCGAGCGCATCAAGGCCGCCTTCAACGACCCGAAGTCCGCGCCCGACCTCGTCGAGTACGGCAACACGGACACCGCCGGCTACGTGAAGGACGGCGGACTCGCGGACGTCACCGAGGAGTTCGGTGACTGGGACGAGGCCGAGGACACCGACCCGACCGCCCGGCAGTCGGTCACCGTCGGCGGCAGGGTCTACGGCGCGCCGTACTTCGTGGGCGTGCGCGCCCTCTACTACCGCACCGACGTCTTCGACGAACTCGGCCTCGAACCCCCCGCCTCGCAGGCCGAACTGATCTCCACCGCACAGGAGATCCGCGCCGCGAAGCCGGACCTGTACGGCATCGCCGTCGGCGGTGCCTACACCTACGGCGCGATGCCCTTCATCTGGGCCCACGGCGGCGAACTCGCCACCGGCAAGGGCGGCTCGTACGCCTCCGCGATCGACACCCCCGCCGCCCGCAAGGGCATCGAGGCGTACACCTCCCTCTTCGGCGACGACAACTGCCCGGCCGCCAAGTGCGCCGGCATGGGCGGCAACGACACGGTGACCGCCTTCGCCTCGGGCAAGGCCGCCATGGCGATCGGCGGCGACTTCAGCCACGCGGCGATCGAGGCCGGGGCCGTGAAGGGCAAGTACGCCGTCGTGCCGCTGCCGGGCGTGGAGCCCGGTTCCATCGCCCCCGCTTTCGCGGGCGGGAACAACCTCGGTGTCCTGAAGTCGACCTCGCACCGCACCCTCGCCGTCGACCTGATGCGGCGGCTCGCCTCGAAGAAGACGCAGGGCGAACTGTTCGACGCGATGGGCTTCCTGCCGACCTTCTCGGACGTGCGCCGGCAGGCGGCCGCCGAGGAGCCGTTCCTGAAACCGTTCGTGGAGACCCTCGAGGCCGGCACCGAGTTCGTGCCGGCCTCGCCCGCCTGGGCGCAGATCGACGCCTCGCTGGTACTGCCGACCATGTTCCAGGAGGTCGTCAGCGGCAAGAAGGACGTGGACGCCGCCGCGGAGAGCGCGGAGAAGAAGATGAACGAGGCGTTCGGCTCCGCCGGATGACCGCGCCCGGCAGCTCGGGGGGCGTGGACCGTGTACGGCTGCCGGCGGTTCGTGGCCGGCCGCGCCCACGCGACGGCAGCCGCACGTCCGGCACGGCCCCGCGCCCCGCCGGGCGCTCCGGCACCCCCTGGCTCCATCTCGCCCCCGCCCTCGTCGTCCTCGGCGGGCTGCTCGCCTACCCCGTCTACCAACTCGGCCTGATCTCGCTCTTCCACTACACCCAGGCCCAGGTCAGCGGCGGCGAACCGACCACCTTCCAGGGCCTGGGCAACTACGGCGAACTCTTCGCCGACGAGCAGTTCTGGCAGGTGCTGCTCACCACCGTCCTGTTCGCGGCGGCCTGCGTGGCCTCCACCCTGGCCGTGGGCTGCGCGCTCGCCGTGCTCCTCACCCGGGTGCGCGCCGTGCCCCGGCTCGCGCTGATGCTGGCCGCGCTCGGCGCCTGGGCGACCCCGGCCGTCACCGGCTCCACGGTGTGGCTGCTCCTCTTCGACGCCGACTTCGGTCCGGTGAACCGGATCCTCGGTCTCGGTGACCATTTCTGGACGTACGGGAGGTACAGCGCCTTCTCCCTCGTCCTGCTCGAGGTCGTCTGGTGCTCCTTCCCGTTCGTGATGGTCACCGTCCACGCCGGTATCCGCGCCGTGCCCGCGGAGGTGCTGGAGGCCGCCGCCCTGGACGGCGCCTCGCAGTGGCGTGTCTGGCGCTCGGTGCTCGCCCCGATGCTCCGGCCGATCCTGGTCGTCGTCACCATCCAGTCGGTGATCTGGGACTTCAAGGTCTTCACCCAGATCTACGTCATGACCGGCGGGGGCGGCATCGCCGGCCAGAACCTGGTCCTCAACGTCTACGCGTACCAGAAGGCGTTCGCGTCCTCGCAGTACGGCCTCGGTGTCGCGATCGGCGTGGTGATGCTGCTGATCCTGCTCGCCGTCACGCTGGTGTATCTGCGACTGCTGCGCCGCCGGGGGAGGAACTGTGACGCGCGTGAGCCGGGACGGGGTGCGCCGGGTGGATCCTGTGCGCGGGTTCGTACGGCGTCCGTGGCGACTGGCCGCCGGGGCGACCGCGCTGGCGGTCGCCGTGGTGGTGGCCTTCCCGCTGTACTGGATGGTGCTCAGCGCCTTCAAACCGGCCGGCGAGATCGAGTCGGACCGGCCGCGGCCGTGGACCCCGGCCCCCACGCTGGATTCCTTCCGGAGTGTGTTCGGGCAGGAGGAATTCGGCCGGTACTTCCTCAACAGCGTGGTCGTCGCGGTCGCCGTGGTGCTCGCCTCCGCGCTGATCGCCTTTCTCGCGGCGACCGCCGTCACACGATTCCGGTTCCGTATGCGGACCACCCTGCTGATCATGTTTCTGGTGGCCCAGATGGTGCCCGTGGAAGCGCTGACGATCCCGCTGTTCTTCCTCATGCGGGACGCGGGCCAACTGAACACGCTGTGGTCGCTGATCCTGCCGCACACCGCGTTCTCGCTGCCGTTCGCGATCTGGATGCTGCGGGGTTTCGTGAAAGCCGTTCCCGACGCGCTGGAGGAGGCCGCCTGCCTCGACGGCGCGCGCCGCGCGCGGTTCCTGTGGCAGATCCTTTTCCCGCTCGTTCTGCCGGGGCTGGTGGCCACCAGCGTGTTTTCCTTCCTCTCCGCCTGGAACGACTTCCTGTTCGCCAAGTCCTTCATCATCAGCGACACCTCGCAGTCGGCACTCCCGATGGCCCTGCTGGTCTTCTACAAGCCGGACGATCCCGACTGGGGCGGCGTGATGGCGGCGTCCACGGTGATGACGGTTCCGGTACTGGTCTTCTTCGTACTCGTACAGCGGCGCCTGGTCTCCGGCCTGGGCGGCGCGGTGAAGGACTGACATGACAGCACCGACGGAACTGATTCCCGCACCGCGCAGCGTCGTCGCCGGGTCGGGCGAAGTGCGGCTGACGGCGGACTCCCGGCTCTGTGCCGGCACTGCGACGGAGGGCGTCGGACACTGGCTGCGCACCGTGCTCCGGCAGGCCACCGGCCTGCCGCTGCGCGAGGGACGGGAGCCCGACGACACCGGCGGCGACGGTATCCGGCTCCGGCTCGGCTCCGGGCTCGGCCCCGAGGAGTACCGCCTCGTCAGCGACCGGAACGGCGTCCTGATCGAGGGGGGCGGCGCGGCCGGTGTCTTCTGGGGTGCCCAGACGCTGCGGCAGCTCCTCGGCCCCGACGCGTACCGCAGGGCTCCGCTCGCCCGCGACCGGGTCCGGGCCGTGCCGCACGTCACCATCGAGGACGCCCCCCGCTTCCGCTGGCGCGGCCTCATGCTCGACGTCGCCCGGCACTTCACGCCCAAGGAAGGCGTGCTGCGCCACCTCGACCTGATGGCCGCGCACAAACTCAACGTCCTGCACCTCCACCTGACGGACGACCAGGGATGGCGCATCGAGATCGAACGGTACCCGCGGCTGACGGAGGTGGGTTCCTGGCGGACCCGGACGAAAACCGGCCACCGCGCCTCGCCCCTGTGGGACGACACACCGCACGGCGGCCACTACACGCGGGACGACATCCGGGAGATCGTCGCCTACGCGGCCGAGCGGCATATCGCCGTCGTTCCCGAGATCGACGTGCCCGGCCACTCGCAGGCCGCCATCGCCGCGTATCCGGAACTCGGCAACACCGATGTCGTCGACACCTCCTCGCTGACAGTCTGGGACACCTGGGGGATCAGCCCGAACGTACTCGCCCCCACCGACACCACCCTGCGCTTCTACGAAGGGGTCCTCGAGGAAGTCCTGGAGCTGTTCCCCGCCGACGCCGCGGGTCCCGCCGCGTATGCGCCGTCCCCCTCGTTCTCGTCGTTCGTCCACATCGGCGGCGACGAATGCCCGAAGGACCAGTGGCGTGCCTCGGAGGCCGCGCAGAAACGGATCGCCGCTCTCTCACTGGCCGACGAGGACGCCCTCCAGCCCTGGTTCATCGGGCACTTCGCCGGCTGGCTCGCCGCGCGCGGGCGCCGGCTGATCGGCTGGGACGAGATCCTCCAGGGCGGCCTGCCCCCGGGCGCCGCCGTGTCCTCCTGGCGCGGCTACGCCGGCGGGGCCGCCGCCGCCCGCGCGGGACACGACGTGGTCATGTGCCCCGAGCAGCACGTGTACCTGGACCACCGTCAGGACGCGGGCCCCGAGGAGCCGGTGCCGATCGGGTACGTGCGCACCCTGGAGGACGTCTACCGGTTCGAGCCCGTACCGGCGGACCTCACGCCCGAGGAGACCGGGCGGGTGCTCGGCACCCAGGCCAACGCCTGGTCCGAGGTGACCGAGAACCAGGCGCGGGTGGACTACCAGGTCTTCCCCCGGCTCGTGGCCCTCGCCGAGGTCGCCTGGAGCCCGCTGCCCGCGCCCGCGCAGCGGGACTTCGCCGACTTCGAGCGCCGGATGACCGCCCACTACCGGCGGCTCGACGCCCTCGGCGTCGCCTACCGCCCGCCCACCGGCCCGCTGCCCTGGCAGCGGCGCCCCGGCGTGCTGGGCCGCCCCCTCGACGGCGTACCCCCGAACCGGTAGCGGGTACCGGGCCGGTGACGCGCACCCCGGCCGGAACCGGCCATGCGCGGAAGTCCACCCCCTGGTGAACAGGTCGTGCGAAAAGGGTGCAAGTGCCACTGAACCGTTCTCATTCGATCGCACGGGCGATGGTGTGCGAAAACGGTCCAATTGGGCTGTGAGGTGGGTGAACGTCTCCTAGTGGACCCCTGTCCTCGGTGCTCGCGAAGATGTGCCAGAGTTGCCACGTCCGCCCTGTCAGGTCGTACCGTACGGCTGCAACAGGTGGGGCCAGGTGGGGTCGCGGGAAGGGGCTAGTCGGTTTTGAGCACGCACGCACCGCAGGCGGCGCAGTCCGTGACGCTGCCCACGACGCTGGACGAGGCCGTGGCGGCGCTGACAGCCGTGCCCGCCGCCGTGCCCGTCGCGGGCGGCACCGATCTGATGGCCGCCGTCAACTCCGGGCAGCTCAGGCCGACGGCACTGGTCGGCCTCGGCAGGATCAGCGAGATACGCGGCTGGCAGTACCAGGACGGCCACGCGCTGCTCGGCGCCGGCCTCACCCACGCCCGTATGGGCCGCCCCGACTTCGCCGCCCTCATCCCGGCGCTCGCCGCCTCCGCGCGGGCCGCCGGACCGCCGCACATCCGCAACGCGGGCACCCTGGGCGGCAACATCGCCTCCGCCGCCCCGACCGGGGACGCGCTGCCCGTGCTGGCCGCGCTCGAGGCGACCCTGATCATCGCGGGCCGGGGCGGGGCCCGCCGGGAGATCCCGGTGTCGCACCTGCTGGCCGGGATGGACATGCTGCGCGCCGGTGAACTCATCGGCTACGTGCGCGTGCCGCTGCTGCACGCCCCGCAGGTCTTCCTGAAGGCCACCGGCCGCACCGGCCCCGGCCGCGCGGTCGCCTCCGTCGCCCTGGTCCTCGACCCCGCCCGGCGCGGTGTCCGCTGCGCGGTCGGCGCCATAGCGCCGATGGCGCTGCGGCCCCTGGAGGCCGAGCAGTGGGTCGCCCAGCTCATCGACTGGGACAACAACCGCGCGCTCGTGCCGGAGGCGCTGAAGGCGTTCGGGGAGTACGTCGCCGCGGCCTGCATCCCCGATCCGGTACCCGACGAGGACGGCTCCGTCCCGTCGCTGCCGCCCGCGGTACTGCACCTGCGGCGCACCGTCGCCGCACTGGCCCGACGAGCACTGGGGAGGGCGCTGTCGTGACCGACGACCAGCACGGAGAGGGCACGTCCGGCACGTCCCAGGGCGGCGGAGGCCGCTGGGACCCGCTGCCCCAGGGTGACTACGACGACGGCGCCACCGCCTTCGTGAAGCTCCCCGAGGGGGGCATCGACGCCCTGCTGGACTCGATGGAGAGCCCGCTCGCCGCACCCGGCCACGGCTACGTGCCGCCGTCCATCACCGCCACCACCGCGGGCACCGACCCCGCGGGCACCGACCCCGCGGTCGCCGGCGGCTGGGCGGTGCCGGGTGCCCCCGCCGACGGCGTCCAGTGGCACGACCCGCAGGCCGGGCAGGCGGGGGAGGACCCCGGGGCGCAGGCGGCGCAGCAGTACGGCGGCCAGGACCGGTTCACGTACGACCCCGGGGCCTTGGGCCAGTGGCACTTCGAGGAACCGCCCGGCGCCGGCGGCCCGGCGCAGGCGCCGGGTTCCGACGTGACCGGCCAGTGGTCGATCCCCGTCGCCGGCGGCGACCTCCCGGACGAGTCCGGCGAGTTCACCACCTCCGCGCTGGCCGAGCAGTGGGGCGCCACCCCGCCGGTCACCCCGCCCCCCACCCTCCCGGGCGGCGCCTCCGCGCCCTGGGCCGCGCAGGCCATCGGACAGCCGTGGGGCCCCGGAGTGCCGGGCGTGGACCCGGAGCACCACCCCCACTCCGCTCCAGGCCGGGAGCAGGAGCGCGGACAGGACGGGGGCCAGGGCCGCGGGCAGGGCGGCCCGGAGACCGACTGGCGCGCGGAGCACGGCCAGAGGGCCCCCGCGTACGGCCAGGAGTACACCGCCGACCCCGCAGCGGAGCGGACCGACGGGTGGCCCGCCCCGGGGCACGACACCCCGCCCCGGTCGACCGGGGTGCCACAGCCGGCCCCCGCCGAGCCCCACTGGCGGCCCGGCCCCGAGGCCCACCCGGAGGCGGTCGGCGGACCGTCCGCCCCGGAGTTCCGCGAGCACCCGCAGCCGGATCCGGAGGCCGCCGCACGGCCCGCCGACGGGCACGGGCAGGCTCCGGGAGCCGACGGAGCCGACGGAGCCGACGGAGCCGACGAGGCCGTCGCGGACGTCCAGCCGCCCCAGGAGCCGCACGACGCCCAGGAGGGCCCGGGAGCCCCCTCGGCCGCAGCGGCACCCGAGGGCGCCAGGGACCACACCGGGACGTCCCCGGACGGGGACGCCGGACCGGAACCCGCGGCCCCCGAACCCGCCCCGCCCCTCGACACGGGCGCGGACCCGGACGCGGGCCCGGACGTACCCGACGACACGTCACCCGGGCACGAACCGCTCCTCGTCGCCGCGCACGACGACCACCCCCTCGCCTCCTACGTGCTGCGCGTCAACGGCATCGACCGGCCCGTCACCGACGCCTGGATCGGCGAGTCGCTGCTCTACGTGCTGCGCGAGCGCCTCGGCCTCGCCGGCGCCAAGGACGGCTGCTCGCAGGGCGAGTGCGGGGCCTGCAACGTGCAGGTCGACGGCCGGCTCGTCGCGTCCTGCCTGGTCCCGGCCGTCACCGCGGCCGGCAACGAGGTCCGTACCGTCGAGGGCCTCGCCCAGGACGGCCGGCCGTCGGACGTGCAGCGCGCGCTCGCGCGGTGCGGCGCGGTCCAGTGCGGCTTCTGCGTACCGGGCATGGCGATGACCGTGCACGACCTGCTGGAGGGCAACCCGGCGCCCACCCCGCTGGAGACCCGCCAGGCGCTGTGCGGCAACCTGTGCCGCTGCTCCGGCTACCGGGGCGTGGTGGACGCCGTCCAGGAGGTCGTCGCCGAACGCGAGGAACTCGCCGCGCACGCCGAGGACGACCAGGACGACCAGGACGACCAGGACGACCAGGACGAGGACCGGGACACGCACCGGGGCACGGGACCGGAACACGGATCCGGCGGCGGGACGGGCGAGTTCCGCATCCCGCACCAGGCAGGACCGGGCGCCGGCGGCGTCGGCCCCGCCGCCTTCACGGACCCCGGACCGCATGACCGGCCGCACGGCCGGGACGGAGGCCAGGCATGAGCAACGAGGCCGCCACCGTGCAGGCCGCACGGACCACGGAGGACGCCGCCGGGACGGAGGCGCCCCCGCGCGGGCTCGGTGTCTCCCTGCCGGCCGCCGACACCCGCGCCCAGACCGAGGGCACCTTCCCGTACGCCGCCGACCTGTGGGCCGAGGGCCTGCTGTGGGCGGCCGTGCTGCGCTCCCCGCACCCGCACGCGCGGATCGCGTCCATCGACACCACCCACGCCCGCGAGATGCCCGGCGTGCACGCCGTCGTCACCCACGAGGACGTCCCCGGCACCCCGGTGTACGAGCGCGGCCGGTCCGACCGCCCGGTCTTCGCCTCCGACGTCGTACGCCACCACGGCGAGGCCATCGCCGCCGTCGCCGCCGACCACCCGGACACCGCGCGGATGGCCGCCGCCGCCGTCATCGTCGAGTACGAGGTGCTCGACCCGGTGATCGACCCCGAACAGGCCTTCGAGGCCGAGCCGCTGCACCCCGACGGCAACCTGATCCGCCACATCCCGCTGCGCCACGGCGACCCCGACGCGGCCGGTGAACTCGTCGTCGACGGCCTGTACCGCATCGGCCGCCAGGACCCCGCGCCCATCGGCGCCGAGGCCGGACTCGCCGTTCCCCGCCCGGACGGAGGCGTCGAGCTGTACCTGGCCTCCACCGACCCGCACGGCGACCGGGACGAGGCCGCCGCCGCGTTCGACCTGGACCCCGAGCGCGTGAAGATCGTCGTCACCGGGGTGCCCGGCGCGACCGCCGACCGCGAGGACCAGAGCTTCCGGCTGCCGCTCGGCCTGCTGGCGCTGAAGACCGGCTGCCCGGTCAAACTCACCGCCACGCGCGAGGAGTCCTTCCTCGGGCACGCCCACCGCCACCCCACCCTGCTGCGCTACCGCCACCACGCCGACGCCGAGGGGAGGCTGGTGAAGGTCGAGGCGCAGATCCTGCTCGACGCGGGAGCCTACGCCGACACGTCCTCGGACGCGCTGGCCGCCGCCGTCTCCTTCGCCTGCGGCCCCTACGTCGTCCCGAACGCCTTCATCGAGGGCTGGGCGGTCCGCACCAACAACCCGCCCTCCGGCCACGTGCGTGGCGAGGGCGCCCTGCAGGTGTGCGCCGCCTACGAGGCGCAGATGGACAAGCTGGCCAGGAAACTCGGCCTCGACCCGGCCGAACTGCGCATGCGCAACGTCATGGCGACCGGCGACGTCCTGCCCACCGGCCAGACCGTGACCTGCCCGGCCCCGGTCGCCGAACTCCTCGAGGCGGTGCGGGACCACCCGCTGCCGCCGCTGCCCAAGGACACCCCCGAGGACGAGTGGCTGCTGCCCGGCGGCCCCGAGGGCGCGGGCGAACCGGGCGCGGTGCGCCGCGGTGTGGGCTACGGCCTGGGCATGGTGCACATGCTCGGCGGCGAGGGCGCGGACGAGGTGTCCACGGCCACCGTGAAGGTCCAGGACGGGGTGGCGACGGTGCTGTGCGCGGCCGTCGAGACCGGCCAGGGCTTCACCACGCTGGCCCGGCAGATCGTCCAGGAGATCCTCGGCGTCGACGAGGTGCGGGTGGCCCCCGTGGACACCGACCAGCCCTCGGCCGGCGCGGGCAGCCGCGGCCGGCACACCTGGGTGTCGGGCGGCGCGGTGGAGCGCGCGGCGAAGATGGTCCGCACCCAGCTCCTGGCGCCCCTGGCCCACAAGTTCGGCATGTCCGCCGAACTGCTCCAGATCAGCGACGGCCGGATCACCTCCTACGACGGCGTGCTGTCGACGCCCGTCGCCGACGAACTGGTGGGCAAGGAGCTGTGGGCCACCGCCCAGTGCCGTCCGCACCCCACGGAGCCCCTGGACGAGTCCGGCCAGGGCGACGCCTTCGTCGGGATGGCGTTCTGCGCGATCCGCGCGGTGGTCGACGTCGACATCGAGATCGGTTCCGTACGGGTCGTGGAACTGGCCGTCGCCCAGGACGTGGGGCGGGTGCTGAACCCGGCCCAGCTGGCCGCCCGGATCGAAGCGGGCGTCACCCAGGGCGTGGGGGCCGCGCTCACCGAGAACCTGCGCACACCGCGCGGTCTGGTCCGGCACCCCGACCTCACCGGCTACGCCCTGCCGACCGCCCTGGACGTGCCCGACATCCGGATCGTGAAGCTGGTCGAGGAACGGGACGTGGTCGCGCCGTTCGGCGCGAAGGCGGTCAGCGCGGTGCCGGTGGTGACCTCGCCGGCGGCCATCGCCGCCGCGGTCCGCGCGGCCACCGGCCGCCCGGTCAACCGCCTGCCGATCCGCCC
>NZ_BBNN01000034.1:88936-112255 GCF_000829695.1 Streptomyces sp. NBRC 110035
TGATTGACGCCCGACGGCGACACCCGGTGGCGGGCGTCCGCCGCGGTCCGCGCGGCCACCGGCCGCCCGGTCGACCGTCTGTCGGTCCGCCCGCAGGCGGCGGTGGTGACCGGCTGGTCAGGTCCGACGGCCGGCGTCCGGCGACTGAGGCCCGACGGCGACGCCCGGTGACCGGTGCCCGGCGTCCGGGGCCGGTGTCATGGTGGGAGGACGTTCACGCCGATTTCCGCGCACACGCAACGCGTGGGGGTGTTCGGGCGTCTTGTGGGGCGAGGGTGCCCGCATCCGTGTTCCGGCCGGGGCGCCCGTCCGCTTCCGGTCCGGGGGCGTTGTCAGTGGTGGCACGTAGCGTTCCGAGTGGTGGGGGACGGCTGCCGGGTGCGGAGGGCCGGGGGCCCGTCCCGTCCGGGCGGGGCGGTGCCGTCCGAAGCGGTGAAGCACGGGACACGGGACTGAGCGCACGTATGCACGGGGGAGCCATGAGCACGACCGACACCGTGGCCGCGGATGCCATGCACGCCACGCACGCCACGGCCACTGCGGGAGCGATCGTCCTGACCGAGGACGACCTCGACCCGTTCATCACGCACGCGTCCACGCGCCGCTGGCTGACCGGCCCCGGACTGCCCTGCGACAGCGGCCTGTTCAGCTTCACGCAGCTGTGCGCCGACGGCGGCCCGCGCACGGTCGCCGACTCGACCGGTGACCCGGGCGAGCGACTCTCCGCGGAGTTGCGGGACCAGCTGGTCGTCGGCCACCTGCTCGGTCCCGCAGGTCTGGAGACGGAGTCGGTCCTGCTGGACGGTGCCACCGGCGAGGTCTCGACGACGTACTTCTTCCACGACCGCCCCGACCTGATGGACCGTCGCCCGCTCGCCCCGTCGCTGCCGACCCTGGTGCGGTTCGCCGCGGCGACGGACGAACTGGCGGGACTGCGCGGCCAGTTCGCCGCCTACGCGGGCCGCTGGGGCACCGAGGCGGTGGCCCGGGCCTCGCGGCAGCTGCTCGCGGTGTTCGAGGAGGGCGCGGACGGCGCGCCGGCGTCGCTGTGGCGGATGGCCGCGCTGATCCGCCCGCTGGCCCTGGTGGCCGGACCGGGCACGGCCTCGGGGCTCGCCCTCGACCTTCCGGTCCGCCTGCTCGACCGGGAGTTCGGCCGACGGGGCGTGGGCCGCTTCGAGGAGGTCGACTTCCCCGCGACGCTGACGCACGAGCCGACCCGCCGCTTCCTGTGCGAGACGGGCCTGCCCGAGGACGGCTTCCTGTTCCGGCTGGACACCGATCTGCCGTTGCGGACCCTCGCCGAGTACTACGACGAGGACAGCGACGACGCCCCCGGCGCGTTCCGGGCCGACCGCCTGCCCGCCCATGCCGACCGGCTGATCCGCCTCGGCCGTCTGGTCGAGGGCCACAGCCTGGTCGTCGACGGCGCCACCGGCGCGGTCCTGGACTGGAGTGAGCCGGACTCGGCCCTGTACCCGCTGAACACGGACGTCTCGACCCTCGCCTTCACCCTCTGGCTGCTGCACCGCGAGCACGCCGTCGACGAGGAGTCGGGCCACGCGCTGACCAGCGAGGCGTACGACCAGCTGGCCATGACGATGATCCAGGTCCTGTCCGCCGTCGACCCGACGGGCACCACGACCGACGCCGACTGGCACTACTGGACGGAGCTGTTCCAGGACAAGGCGGGCGGGGTGCTCTGAGAGCGCGCTCCGGGAACACCCCGCCCGTACCGGGGGCCGGGACGAGTGGCCGGGGAGTAGGACCAAGGTCCCGGTGCCGGTCCGACCCCCGACAGGCGTCAAAGTGATCTGTGGCCCTTACTCTGACGCCCATGGCCGCCCCGAACCCGCGCGACACCACTGTCGCCAAGACCTCCGACGTCCCACCCGGGCCCACCACCCCGCCCGAAGCCACCGCCCCGCCCGGACCCGCCACCCCGCCCGCCCTCGCCGTCGTCCCCGGCGGTGAGGGCGGCGAGGGTGTGCTGAGCGGCCCCTACCGGGCGCTGAGCATCGGCATCGTCTCCGTGGTGCTGCTGATCGCCTTCGAGGCGACGGCGGTGGGCACGGCCATGCCGGTCGCGGCGCGCGAACTGGACGGGGTGTCGCTGTACGCGTTCGCGTTCTCGGCGTACTTCACCACCAGCCTGTTCGCGATGGTCCTCGCCGGCCAGTGGTCGGACCGGAGCGGACCGCTCGCACCGCTGACCACGGGCATCGCCGCCTTCGCCGCCGGACTCCTGCTGGGCGGGACGGCGGGCGCGATGTGGCCGTTCATCCTGGGCCGGGCCGTGCAGGGCCTCGGCGGCGGCATGGTGATCGTCGCGCTGTACGTCGTCGTGAGCCGGGCCTATCCGCAGCGGCTGCGTCCGGCGATCATGGCCGCGTTCGCGGCGAGCTGGGTGGTGCCCTCGATCGTGGGCCCCCTCGCCTCCGGAGCGGTGACCGAACACCTCGGCTGGCGGTGGGTGTTCCTCGGCATCCCGGTCCTCGTCGCGCTCCCCCTCGCCCTCGCCCTCCCGCAGATACGCCGCCTGGCGTCCGGCCCGACGGGTGACGGCACCGGCGCACCGGCCTCCTCCGGCGGCCGCCGCATCCGCCTCGCCCTCGCGATCTCCTTCGGCGCCGGGCTGCTCCAGTACGCCGCCCAGGACCTGCGCTGGCTCTCCCTGCTGCCCGGCGCGGCGGGTGTCGCCCTGCTGGTGCCCGCGGTGCTGGGCCTGCTCCCGCGCGGCACCCACCGCGCGGCGCGCGGCCTGCCCTCGGTGGTGCTGCTGCGCGGCGTCGCCGCGGGCTCCTTCATCGCCGCCGAGTCCTTCGTCCCGCTGATGCTGGTCACCCAGCGCGGCCTCAGCCCCACCCTCGCCGGGCTCTCCCTGGCGGCGGGCGGCGTCACCTGGGCGCTGGGCTCCTGGCTCCAGTCCCGGCCCCGCCTCCAGCCCCACCGGGAGCGGCTGACGACCCTGGGGATGGCCCTGGTGGCCGGCGCCATCGCGGCGGCCCCGAGCGTGCTGATCGAGGCGGTCCCCGTCTGGGCCCTGGCCGTCGCCTGGGCGTTCGGCTGCCTCGGGATGGGCCTGGTGATCTCCTCCACCAGCGTGCTCCTGCTCCAGCTCTCCGCCCCCGAGGAGGCGGGCACCAACTCGGCCGCCCTCCAGATGTCCGACGGCCTCTCCAACGTCCTCCTGCTGGCCGTCGGCGGCGCCGCCTTCGCCGCCCTCGGCGGCGGCACGGTCACCCACGGGGCCACCCAGGCCTCCGGCTCCCACCCGGCCGCCTTCGCCGCGGTGTTCCTGCCGATGGCGGCGGTGGCCCTGGCGGGGGTGTGGGTGGCGACGCGGCTGCGGGAGCGAGAGCCGTAAACCGGTCGCATCGGGATGATCACGAACAGTAGTCTGCGGCCATGTCCGATTTCTTCCTTCAGCTCGACCCCGCACGCCTGCACGCGCTCCAGGATCTCGCCGACGCGCAGGGCCGCACGCCCGAAGCCGTGGTCGAGGAGGCCGTGTGCGGGCACCTGCGTGACGAGCGCCTGACGGTGCGCGCCGTCGGCGAGCGCCTCGCGCGCGAGCACGCCGACCTGCTGCGGAGGCTGGGCGAGTGACCACGCACCGGAAGTCGGCCGCTCCGCGGGGAGCGGCGAGGCACCTCACCGTCGACGAGGTCACCGTCCTCGCGGAGGTCGCCTTCGGCGGCCGTCCGCCCGAGACACGGGAGCCCGGACTGCTGGCCTCGGCCGTGCACCGCCCCCGCGCCCGGATGTTCGGTACGGCCGCTTACCCGGGCCTGTACGAACAGGCAGCCGCCCTCCTCCACGCCGTCGCCACCAACCACCCCCTCGTCGACGGGAACAAGCGCACCGCCTGGCTGGCCGCCGCGACCTTCCTCGCCCTCAACGGCGTCGATCTCGCCGCCGTCGATCAGGACACGGCGTATGCGCTGGTCATCGAGGTGGCCTCAGGGGTGGAGACGGACGTGGGAAGTATCGCGGAGCGGTTGCGGAGGCTGTGACGTCGGTCCCACCCCCGAGTGCCCCAGCCCGGTCCGGGCGTTGTCCGGACCGGGGCGCGGATAGGGTGGCCCGGTTGCCGTACGCCGACTGCCGGGTGTGGCCGGCTGCCTCGTGCGGCCGGGTGCCCGGTGCGGCCGAGCTGCCCGAACCCGCCCCCGTCCCCCAGCGGAGACCGTGACTACCACCGCCGCTTCTGCCTCGCACCACCTGTCCCCGGCCTTCCCCGGCCGTGCCCCCTGGGGCACCGCCGGGAAGCTGCGCGCCTGGCAGCAGGGGGCGATGGAGAGGTACCTACAGACGCAGCCCCGCGACTTCCTGGCGGTCGCCACCCCCGGCGCCGGCAAGACGACCTTCGCGCTGACGCTGGCCTCCTGGCTGCTGCACCACCACGTCGTGCAGCAGGTGACCGTCGTCGCGCCCACCGAGCACCTGAAGAAGCAGTGGGCCGAGGCCGCCGCGCGGATCGGGATCAAGCTGGACCCCGAGTACAGCGCCGGCCCGGTCGGCAAGGACTACGACGGCGTCGCCGTCACCTACGCCGGTGTCGGCGTGCGTCCCATGCTGCACCGCAACCGCGCCGAGCAGCGCAAGACCCTCGTCATCCTCGACGAGATCCACCACGCCGGTGACAGCAAGTCCTGGGGCGAGGCCTGCCTGGAGGCGTTCGAGCCGGCCACCCGCAGGCTCGCGC
Organism: Streptomyces sp. NBRC 110035; assembly: GCF_000829695.1. GTDB lineage: Bacteria > Actinomycetota > Actinomycetes > Streptomycetales > Streptomycetaceae > Streptomyces. Next base: position 93,645 of record NZ_BBNN01000034.1, read on the forward strand.
TCACCGGTACGCCCTTCCGGTCCGACACCAACCCCATCCCGTTCGTGACGTACGAGGAGGGCGACGACGGCATCCGCCGGTCGGCCGCCGACTACACCTACGGGTACGGTTCCGCGCTCGCCGACGGCGTCGTGCGTCCCGTCATCTTCCTCTCCTACAGCGGCAACATGCGCTGGCGCACCAAGGCCGGCGACGAGGTCGCGGCCCGTCTCGGCGAGCCCATGACCAAGGACGCGATCAGCCAGGCCTGGCGCACCGCCCTCGACCCGCGCGGCGAGTGGATGCCGTCCGTGCTGCGCGCCGCGGACCAGCGGCTGACCGAGGTCAGGAAGTCCGTCCCGGACGCCGGTGCCCTCGTCATCGCCGCCGACCAGGACTCCGCCCGCTCCTACGCCAAGCTGATCCGCGAGATCACCGGCAGCAAGGCCACCGTCGTCCTGTCCGACGACACCGGCGCCTCGAAGCGGATCGACGACTTCAGCGGCAGCGACGACCGGTGGATGGTCGCCGTCCGCATGGTGTCCGAGGGCGTCGACGTACCGCGCCTCGCCGTGGGCGTGTACGCGACCACCATCTCCACCCCGCTGTTCTTCGCCCAGGCCGTCGGCCGTTTCGTCCGGTCGCGGCGGCGCGGCGAGACCGCCTCCGTGTTCCTGCCGACCGTCCCGGACCTGCTGGGCTTCGCGAACGAGATGGAGCGCGAGCGCGACCACGTCCTGGACAAGCCGAAGAAGGAGGGCGAGGAGGACCCGTACGCCGAGTCCGAGAAGGAGATGGACGAGGCGAACCGGGAGCAGGACGAGGACACCGGCGAGGAGATGCTGCCCTTCGAGGCGCTGGAGTCCGACGCCGTCTTCGACCGGGTCACCTACAACGGCGCCGACTTCGGCATGCAGGCCCACCCCGGCAGCGAGGAGGAGCAGGACTACCTGGGCATCCCCGGGCTCCTCGAACCCGACCAGGTGGAACTGCTGCTGCAGAAGCGGCAGGCCCGGCAGATCGCGCACAGCCGCAAGAAGCCGGACACCGAGGCCGACCTGATCGAACTGCCCGCCGAGCGGCGCCCCGTGGTCTCCCACAAGGAGATGATGGAACTGCGCCGCCAGCTCAACAACATGGTCGGCGCCTACGTCCACCAGAGCGGCAAACCGCACGGCGTCATCCACACCGAGCTGCGCCGCGTCTGCGGCGGACCGCCCGCCGCCGAGGCCACGCCGGGGCAGCTGCGCCAGCGGATCGCCAAGGTGCAGGAGTGGGCGACCCGCATGCGGTGAGTTCCCTTCACCCTCCGCGCATAGCGGGACGAAAGGTGCCACTTCGTGATCGTCGGTGCCCGGATTCTGGACGCGGCCTTCCGCTGACCGAACCGGCTCGCTACTGTCCCGCTACGCACACGCCCCGTGGCAGCGCCGCCGCGGAGCGCAGCCGTGAAGCGACTGCGCCCGGGACACAGCCGGGCCGCCGGCCGATCGGCGGCCTCTGAAGCGCGTCACCGACGGGACTCGGTGACGCATACGCCGTGAGAGGGCCGCCGACCTGACCACGAAGGAGTGGGCGTCGTGACCGCGGAGACCTCCCAGACGCTCGACCGGGGACTGCGGGTCCTCAAGCTGCTGGCCGACACGGACCACGGTCTGACCGTCACCGAGCTGTCCCACAGACTGGGCGTGAACCGGACCGTTGTGTACCGGTTGCTCGCCACACTGGAACAGCACGCGCTGATCCGCCGTGACCTCGGCGGACGGGCCCGGGTCGGGCTCGGCGTGCTGCGGCTGGGCCGCCAGGTGCATCCGCTCGTACGCGAGGCCGCGATGCCGGCCCTGCGGTCGCTGGCGGAGGACATCGGCGCGACCGCGCACCTGACCCTGGTGGACGGGGCCGAAGCGCTGGCCGTCGCCGTGGTGGAACCGTCGTGGACGGACTACCACGTGGCCTACCGGGCCGGGTTCCGGCATCCGCTGGAGCGGGGTGCCGCCGGCAAGGCGATCATCTCGGCCCGCCTGCAACGGCCCCACGACCCCGGATACACCCTCACCCACGGAGAACTGGAGGCCGGCGCCTGCGGAGCGGCGGCGCCGCTGCTCGGGGTCACCGGCGTCGAGGGCAGCGTCGGTGTGGTGATGCTGGCCGACGTGGTCCCCGAACGGGTCGGCCAGCGGGTCATGGACGCGGCCCGCGAGGTCGCGGACGCACTGCGCTGACACCCGGGCGGAGGCCTGGTGCGGGGGCCCGGGGCGGGCGGCCGGGGCGGGCGCGGGGCGCCACGTTAGATTGATCCCGTGCTCTCTCGCCTCACGCGCCCCCGGGCCCTCGCCGTCTGCGCCGTTCCCGTCGTCGCCCTGCTGGCCACGGCGGTGTTCGCGCCGCTGCCGTTCTCGGTGGCACAGCCGGGGCTGACGGCCGACGTGCTCGGCGAGGACCGGGGCACGCCGGTCATCACCATCTCCGGCGCGCCGACCCGCGGGACCACCGGTCAGCTGCGGATGACGACGATCGAGGCGACCTCCCCCGACACCCGGGTGAGCCTCCCGGACGTCCTCGACGCCTGGTTCGGCACCGACCGGGCCGTCATGCCCCGCGACTCGGTCTACCCCAGCGGGAACGACGTCGAGGAGATCGAGCAGTACAACGAGGACCAGATGCGCAAGTCCCAGGACGAGGCGACCCTGGCCGCGCTGGACTACCTGGACCTGGACGGCGAGGACGTCGAGGTCGACCTGGAGCTCGCCGACGTCGGCGGCCCCAGCGCCGGTCTGCTCTTCTCCCTCGGCATCGTCGACAAGCTGAACGGCGGCGACCTCACCGGCGGCCGGACCATCGCCGGTACGGGCACGATCGACGCCGGGGGCAGGGTCGGCGCCGTGGGCGGCGTGCCGCTGAAGACACAGGCCGCCCGGCGGGACGGCGCCACCGTCTTCCTGGTGCCCGAGGCCGAGTGCGCCGACGCGCAGGCCGAACTCCCCGACGGCCTGCGCCTGATCCCGGTCACCACCCTCGAGGCCACCGTCGACGCCCTCGTCGCCCTGGAGAAGGACGCGGGCGGGGTCCCGAGCTGCTGACGCGGCCCGCCTGCCCGGCCGGGCCTACCCCTCCTCGACGAACCCCTCGTCCAGCATCCAGTCCAGCGCCACCTGGTGGGGGTCCTCGCCGTCCACGTCCACCCTGGCGTTCAGGGTCCGCGCCACCTCGTTGTCCAGCCTCGCCGTGACCGGGTCGAGGACCTCGGGGATCGCCGGCCACTCCTCCAGGGTGTCGGTGTTGACCGTCGGCGCCGCGTTGTAGTGGGGGAAGAACCTCCTGTCGTCCTCCATCACCTCCAGGTCCATGGACTTGATCCGTCCGTCGGTGGTGAAGACCTCGCCGTACGTACAGGTGCCCTCGGCCGTCTGGGTGTAGATGATCCCGGTGTCCATCTGGGTGACGTTCCCCGCGGCGATGTTCATGCCGTACGCCTTCTCCATGCCCGGCAGCCCGTCCGCCCGGTTGGCGAACTCGCCCTCCACGCACAGGGTCACCGCCGCCGGATCGGACGTCGCCAGCGCGGCCACGTCCGACAGCGTCCGCGTGCCGTACTTCCTGAAGCCGGCCTGGTTCACGGCCAGGGCGTAGGTGTTGTTCAGCTCCGACGGCTCCAGCCAGGTCACCCCGTTCCTCCGGTCGGCCTCGCGCACCGCCTCCCACTGCTCGCGCGGGTCGGGGAGGGGCCTGCTGTTGCCCTGGTAGGTGATCCACGCCGTGCCGGTGTACTCGTACCCGGCGTCCGCGTCCCCGTTCACGACCGCCTCCCGGGAGCCGACCGAGCCCTGGATGCCGGTGCGGTCGACGACCTCGGCGCCGGCCGCCTGGAAGGCGATGCCCATGATCGCGCCCAGGATCAGCTGCTCGGTGAACTCCTTCGACGTGACGGTGAGGGTCGCGCCCTCGAGCGGTTTCCCCCGCCCGATCGAGCCCGGCTCCACGTCGTCGACCATGGGGGAGCCGCTGGTCAGCCCGCAGGAGGAGACCCCCGCCAGCAGCACACCGGCCAGCAGCACACCGGCGAGCAGCGGACACCCGCGCCGCCTCATCCGCCGGCCTCCAGCCCCCGCGGCCGCAGCAGCAGTTCGGCCAGCGAGGCCAGCCAGTCCACCAGCAGGGCCAGGGAGACGGTGAGGACCGAGCCCAGCATCAGCACCGGCATCCGCTGGCTGGTGATCCCGGTGGTGATCAGGACGCCCAGACCGCCGCCCCCGCCGAAGGCCGCCAGGGTGGCGGTGCCGACGTTCAGGACGAGGGCCGTACGCACCCCGGCGAGGATCAGCGGGACGGCCAGGGGCAGTTCCACACGGGTCAGCACGCCCAGCGGGGACATGCCGATGCCGCGCGCCGCCTCCAGCAGCGTCGGGTCGTTGGCCCGCAGACCCGCGATGGTGTTGGAGAGCACCGGCAGCACGGCGTAGGCGATGATCCCGATGAGGGCGGCACGGCGGCCGATGCCCAGCCAGATCACCAGCAGCGCGAGCAGACCGATCGCGGGCGTCGCCTGGCCCGTGTTGGCGAACGCCATCACGGCCGGGGCCGCCCTGCGCAGCGCCGGCCGGGTCAGCAGGATGCCCAGCGGGATCGCGATGACCAGCACGAAGAACGTCGAGATCACGGTCAGTTCGATGTGCTGCCCAAGCGCCTTGGTCACCCGCCCGCCGGAGAGCGCGTTCCGGGACAGCGCGTCCAGGTCGGCCTGCGTGAACCACAGCCAGGTCGCGCACAGGACGACGACCAGCACCACGGGCAGGACCGTCAGCTTCTGCCACGTCACCCGGGAGGCGTCCGCCGCCGCGGACCCGGCCGGACGTCCCGTCGTCCCGTCCCCGCCGCCGTCCCCGTCCCGGCCCTCGTCCGCGTCCTGGTTCCCGGTCCCGTCCCGGAAGGAGAGTCCCGCGGCCTCGTGCCCGCCCGGGGGCCGGCGCCCGCCGGGCGGCCGCCGTGAAGAGGCGCTCACGCGTCCGCCTCCCCGCCGGCGCCCTCCTGCTCGGCGTGCGTCCTCACGGCCCGCCGCCCCTCCAGTTCGTGCTGGGCCTCCATCGCCTCCAGCCGGTCGGCCTCCAGCAGTTCGTGGACGGAGTTCATCAGCGTCTCCACGTCGACGACGCCCTCGTACGCGCCGCGCCCGCCGGTGACCGCCACCCGGCCGGAGCTGTCGGTCAGCACCGCCTCCAGCGCGTCCCGCAGGGTCGCGTCCCGGGTCACCGTGTCGTGCACCAGGGTGCCCGCGCGGGCCAGCGAGCCCTTGGCCCGCATCAGGTCGCCGCGCCGGAGCCACTTGTAGGGGCGCCGCCGCCGGTCGAGCAGCAGGATCTCGTTGGAGCCGCTGGAGCGGAGCAGGTTGAAGATCTCCTGGAGCGGGTCGTCGACGGTCACCGTCGGGTAGTCGGTGATCTCCACGTCCCCCACGCGGGTGAGGTTCAGCCGCTTCAGCGCGGCCCCGGCGCCGACGAAGCCGGACACGAAGTCGTCCGCCGGGTTGGTCAGGATCGCCTCCGGGGTGTCGAACTGGGCGATGTGCGAGCGTTCCCGCAGCACCGCGATCCGGTCGCCCAGCTTGATCGCCTCGTCGAAGTCGTGGGTGACGAAGACGATCGTCTTGTGCAACTCGTGCTGCAGCCGGATCAGCTCGTCCTGGAGATGGTCGCGGGTGATGGGGTCCACCGCCCCGAACGGCTCGTCCATCAGCAGTACCGGCGGATCCGCCGCCAGCGCCCGCGCCACGCCCACCCGCTGCTGCTGCCCGCCGGAGAGGCGGCGCGGATAGCGGTCGTGGAACTCGCCCGGGTCCAGGCCGACCAGGTCCAGCATCTCCTCCACCCGCGCCCGCACCCGGGCCGCCGGCCAGCGCAGCATCCTCGGCACCAGCGCGATGTTCTGGGCCACCGTCATGTGCGGGAACAGCCCGCTGGACTGGATCGCGTACCCGACCTTGCGGCGCAGTCTCACCGGGTCCATGTCGGTGACGTCCTCGCCGCCGATGCGGATGCGGCCGCCGCTCGGCTCGATCAGCCGGTTGATCATCTTCAGCGTGGTCGACTTCCCGCAGCCGGACGGGCCGACGAGGACGACGGTCTCGCCCGCCCGGATCTCCAGGGTGACGTTGTCGACGGCCGGCTGCGGGCTGCCCGGATACCGCTTGGTGAGGGCCTCCAGCTCGATGGTCGCGCCGGTGGTTCCGGTGGGTTCGCCGGCCCCGCCGCCGGGTGCCCCGGGTGCGCCGGGCGCCCTCGGAGCCGGTGGCTCAGGCACGGATCCCCCTGGAGATGGTCAGCCGCCCGATCAGGACGTACCCGGCGTCGAACAGCAGCGCGAGGATGATGATCAGGAGGGTGCCCGCGAGCACCTGGTTGAGCGCGTTGCTGCTGCCCAGCGAGGCGATCCCGCGGAAGATCAGGTTGCCCAGACCGGGACCGGAGGCGTACGCGGCGATGGCGGCGATGCCCATCAGCATCTGCGTGGAGACCCGGATGCCGGTGAGGATCGGCGGCCAGGCCAGCGGCAGCTCCACCCGCGCCAGCCGGGCCGTGCGGGACATGCCGATGCCGGTGGCCGCGTCCACCAGCGCGGGGTCGACCCCGCGCAGCCCGACGATCGCGTTCCGCACGATCGGCAGCAGCCCGTACAGCGTCAGCGCGATCACCGTCGGCGCCACCCCGAGCCCCACGACCGGGATCAGCAGACCGATCATCGCCAGCGACGGGATGGTCAGCAGGGTCGAGGTGGCGGTCGTGGCCAGGTTGCCCGCCCAGTCGCTGCGGTACGTCGCCACCCCGATCAGCACCCCGATCACGGTCGCCGCCACCATGCACTGGAAGACCACGCTCGCGTGCTGGTACGTGTCGACGAGCAGCTGCTGGTGGCGGTTGCCCAGGTACTCCCAGAAGTCCACGTCCCCTCACCCCAGCTCGGCCGTGCCCGTCCGGTCAGTCCGGTCCGTCCGGGTCCCCGCCCGGCGGTTCGAGGAGGGCGGCCTGCTCCACCAGCGGGATGATCCGCAGCGGAACGGGGTTCTCCATCACGATCGCCGTGGCGGCCCGGACGATGCCATCAAAACCGACGACACGGTCGATCACCCGCTGGAGATCGGCGTTGGAGCGGGCCACGAGCCGGCACAGCATGTCCCCGCTGCCGGTCGTGGTGTGCAGTTCCAGGACCTCCGGCACGGTCGCCAAGTGCACCCGGACATCGGCTCCTTGGCCCTGCCGGATCTCCAGTGTCGCGAACGCCGTGACCGGGTAGCCGAGGGCCGCCGGATCCACCTGGGGACCGAATCCGCGGATGACTCCGTTCGACTGAAGCCGGTCCAGCCGCGCCTGCACCGTCCCCCGCGCCACCCCGAGCCGCCGGGACATCTCCAGCACCCCGATCCGCGGCTCCCGCGCGAGGAGCAGGATGATCCGGCCGTCCAGCCGATCGATCGCCACGCCGGCCTCCCCTCCTGGTCGCCGGCTCGCCCGGTCGCCTGGTCATCCTGTACGGACAGTCCGCCGATCCCGGCATCCCACTGGACAGAATGCCCAGTGAAGACGCGAACTATTGCGCACCTTGCAGAGCTGTCCCACCCTGCACCTATGACGCAGACCACACACCACACTCCCGACACGACCGCCCGGCAGGCCGATCCCTTCCCGGTCAAGGGAATGGACGCGGTCGTCTTCGCCGTGGGCAACGCCAAGCAGGCGGCGCACTACTACTCCACCGCCTTCGGCATGACGCTGGTCGCCTACTCCGGACCGGAGAACGGCAGCCGCGAGACCGCGAGCTACGTCCTGGAGAGCGGCTCCGCCCGCTTCGTGTTCACCTCGGTGATCAAACCGTCCACCGAGTGGGGCACCTTCCTCGCCGACCACGTGGCCGCGCACGGCGACGGCGTCGTCGACCTCGCCATCGAGGTCCCGGACGCGCGCGCCGCGTTCGCCTACGCCGTCGAGCACGGCGCCCGCCCGCTCGCCGAGCCGTACGAGCTGAAGGACGAGCACGGCACCGTCGTCCTCGCCGCGATCGCCACCTACGGCAGCACCCGGCACACCCTCGTCGAGCGCACCGGCTACGACGGCCCCTACCAGCCCGGCTTCGTCGCCGCCGAGCCGATCGTCGAACCGCCCGCCCGGCGCTCCTTCCAGGCCGTCGACCACTGCGTCGGCAACGTCGAACTCGGCCGGATGAACGAGTGGGTCGCGTTCTACAACAAGGTCATGGGCTTCACGAACATGAAGGAGTTCGTGGGCGACGACATCGCCACCGAGTACAGCGCGCTCATGTCGAAGGTGGTCGCCGACGGCACGCTCAAGGTCAAGTTCCCGATCAACGAGCCCGCCGTCGCCAAAAAGAAGTCCCAGATCGACGAGTACCTGGAGTTCTACGGCGGCGCCGGCGTCCAGCACATCGCGCTCAACACCAACGACATCGTGCACACGGTCCGCCAGATGCGTGCGGCCGGTGTGCGGTTCCTGGACACCCCGGACTCGTACTACGACACCCTCGGCGAGTGGGCCGGCGACACCCGGGTGCCGCTCGACACCCTGCGCGAGCTGAAGATCCTCGCCGACCGGGACGAGGACGGCTACCTGCTGCAGATCTTCACCAAGCCGGTCCAGGACCGGCCGACCGTGTTCTTCGAGATCATCGAGCGACACGGCTCCATGGGCTTCGGCAAGGGCAACTTCAAGGCCCTCTTCGAGGCCATCGAGCGGGAGCAGGAACGCCGCGGCAACCTGTGACCGGGTGACCGGGTGACCGGTAACGGGGGGCGGGGGCCGGACACAGGCGAGTATCACTCCGTGTCCGGCCCCCGCCGGTTCTCCTCACGACCAGTCCGGCGGCCCGTCCCCGACCGGTGGCTCGCCCAGCCGTTCCAGTGCCGCCCGCGCCTCGGGCACCCGGAGCGGGGAGAAATACGGGTTGATGCTCAGGGCCTCCCGCAGATGCCGCCGCGCGGCCCCGTACCGCTCCAGCTCGCGCTCGATCATGCCCCGGTGGAAGGCGTGCAGTGCGCTGCGCACCCCGCCGCCGTGCGCCCCCTCCGTGGCCCGCACCGCGAACTCCAGCGCCTCCTCGGACCGCCCCGACCGGTGCAGCGCCCAGCCCAGCGCGTCGGCCACCGCCGTCGACGGCTGCCGCTCCCACTCCGTCCGCAGCAGCCGCACCGCGGCCCGGGGATCCCCGTGGTCCGCCTCGAACCGGCCGAGGACCAGGTTCCCGTCCGCCCCGTGCGCGGCGGCCTTCCGCACCTGTGAGCGCAGCAGGTCGTAGGGGGCCCGGGCGGCCTGCCGCAGCCCCAGGGACTCGTACAGCTCGCCCAGTTCCAGCGCGTACTCCGGCAGCGGCTGCCGGGCCAGTGCCTCCCGGTAGGCGCTCAGCGCCTCCGCCTTCCGGCCGAGCGCGGCCAGCGCCCTGCCCTGTCCCGCCTGCGCCGCCCGCTGGTCCGGATCGACCCGCACCGCCTCCCGGAAGTACCGCAGGGCGTCCTCCCGGTCGCCGCGCTCCCAGGCCAGCTGCCCGGCCCGCTCCAGGTACGACGCCCGCTCGGCCGGTTCCCCCGCCGCCGCGACGGCGTCGGCGAGCTGGGCCGCCGCGTCCTCCCGCCAGCCCTTGTCCCGGTACACGGCCGCCGCCCGCGCCATCACGACCGGGCCCGACCGCAACGCCTTCAGCCGGTCCAGCATCCTGCCCGCCGCCTCGCCGTCGCCGAGCCCGGCGTACGCCTCGATCAGCGGGGGATACGTCGTCCACCGCTTCGGCTCCAGCTTCAGCGCCCGCTCGCCCCATTCGAGGGCGGTGGGATGGTCACCGCGCGCGTTCGCCAGCACCGCCAGCCCGCGCAGCGCCTCGGCGTTGCCCCGCGGCCTGACCTTCAGCGAGGTGCGCAGCGCCCGCTCGGCCCGCGAGTACCGCGCGGGGTCCGCCAGCCGCCGGCCCTGCTCCACCCGGGCCGCCCCGAGCAGCGCCCAGGACCGCGCGTCCTTCGGACGCTCCTTCAGCAGCCGTTCCCGCTCCTCGACCAGCACCTCCAGATCGGGCAGCGACGCCGGCACCCCGCCGGCCACCGCCGCCTGCGCCCGCGCCCCGGGGGCCGGCCCGGGCGGCCCCTCCGCCCGCTGCCCCCACGGCAGCAGCACCAGCACCCCGCCGAGCACGGCACACCCGGCGGCCGCCGAACCGAACCGCACCCGGCGCCCGTGCCCCACCCGCCCGCGGGTCCCGTCCCCGCCCCCGGTCCCCCGCAGTCTTCCGCCCCCGGCCCTCTGTGGCTTGTCGTCCATGGCGCCCACTGTGCGTCATACCATCCGCCGATACGACGAACCACACCCCGGCCCACCACGCCGTACGTCCGGGTGACGTACGTGGGGTTCACACCGATGGCCCCGGCTGTCACGCTGTGATCGTGAGCCGTATCGAAGCGCGACGCGATGAAGACGCGGTGGCGGCCGGCCCTCTCGTCGACCGGCTGCTCGACGGACTGCCCCCCGAGGCGGTCCTCACCGACCCCGACGTCACGGCCTCCTACGCCAACGACATGGCGAGCTTCTGCCCGGCCGGCACCCCGGCGGTGGTCGTCCTGCCCCGCACGGTCGAACAGGTGCAGCACGTCCTGCGCACCGCCACCGCCCTGCGCGTCCCCGTGGTCCCGCAGGGCGCCCGCACCGGCCTGTCCGGCGCCGCCAACGCGACCGACGGATGCATCGTGCTCTCCCTGACCAGGATGGACGCCATCCTGGAGATCAACCCCGTCGACCGGGTCGCCGTCGTCGAACCCGGCGTCGTCAACGCCACCCTCTCCCGCGCCGTCGGCGAACACGGCCTCTGCTACCCGCCCGACCCCTCCAGCTGGGAGACGTGCACCATCGGGGGCAACATCGGCACCGCCTCCGGCGGACTGTGCTGCGTGAAGTACGGCGTCACCGCCGAGTACGTGCTCGGCCTCGACGTGGTCCTCGCCGACGGCCGCCTGATGTCCACCGGCCGCCGCACCGCCAAGGGCGTCGCCGGATACGACCTGACCCGTCTGTTCGTCGGCTCCGAGGGCTCCCTCGGCGTCGTCGTGCGCGCGACCCTCGCCCTGCGGCCCCGGCCGCCCGAGCAGCTGGTGCTGGCCGCCGAGTTCGCCTCCGGCGCCGCCGCCTGCGACGCCGTGTGCCGCATCATGACCGGCGGACACGTCCCCTCACTCCTCGAGCTCATGGACCGTACGACGGTCAAGGCCGTCAACGACATGGCCCGGATGGGACTGCCGGAGAGCACCGAGGCCCTGCTGCTCGCCGCGTTCGACACCGCCGACCCCGCCGCCGACCTCGCTGCCCTCGGCGCGCTGTGCGAAGCGGCCGGCGCCACCCGGGTCGTACCGGCCGAGGACGCCGCCGAGTCCGAACTGCTGCTCCACGCCCGGCGCCTGTCCCTGGTCGCCCTGGAGGCGGTCAAGGGCACCACGATGATCGACGACGTGTGCGTGCCCCGCTCCCGGCTCGGCGAACTCGTCGACGGTGTCGAGCGGATCTCCGAGAAGTACCGGCTCACCATCGGCGTCGTCGCCCACGCGGGGGACGGCAACACCCACCCGACCGTCTGCTTCGACGTCCGGGACCCCGACGAGTCGCGCCGCGCCCGTGAGTCCTTCGACGAGATCATGGCACTCGGCCTGGAACTCGGCGGCACCATCACCGGCGAACACGGTGTCGGCTTCCTGAAGAAGGAATGGCTGGCCCGCGAGATCGGCCCCGTGGGCATGGAGATGCAGCGGGCCGTCAAACAGGTCTTCGACCCGCTGAACCTCCTGAACCCGGGCAAGCTCTTCTGACCCGCTGACCCGCTGACCCGCTGACCCGCTGACCCGCTGACCCGCTGACCCGCTGACCCGCTGACCCGCTGACCCGCTGACCCGCTGACCCGCTGACCCGCCCGTCCCCCCCGTCCCCCCCTGTACTCCGCACCGTCACGGGGCGAGCAGCGCGGCCAGCTCGTCGTCGAGACCGAGCTGCTCGCCCTCGCTGCCCGGCGGCACCACCCGCAGCGTCTGCTCCAGCCACGAGGACACCTGTGCCGCCGGTGCCTCCAGCAGGCCGTCCCCCTCGGGCGAGCTCAGCGCCACCAGGACGACGCCGCGCCCCTGCGCCTTCGACGGCCACACCCGCACGTCGCCGTGCCCGCAGGGCCGGAACACGCCCTCGACCAGCAGTTCGCGGGCGAACGCCCAGTGCACCGGCTGCCCGGAGTCGATGTGGAAGGTGAGGTGCACGGCGTAGGGGTCGTCGGTGCGGTAGCCGAACAGGGCCGGCACCGGGATGTCCCGCTCCGGGGACAGGATGAGCCGCAGTTCCACTTCGCGCTCCACCACGATGTTCATGGCACAGGTCCTCTCTCTCGTGAACTCTCGTACGCGTGCCCGTGAGGGGCCGCCACAGGTGGAGAGGTGGAAGGACCGGGAGCGTTACGCGGGTGCGCGAAAGTTTTTTCGTGGTAGCACATCGGTGCCCGAAAGGGGTGGGTCCGGCCGGACGGGCCCAGATGCCCGCGCCCGTCTGATAAATGTGGTTCCCCGACCCACCCGCGAGCAGATACGGGACGACGGACATGAGCGCCCCAACCCCGGCCCCCGGCGACGACACGCCGCGCGAAGGCTTCTACCCGGACCCGTCCATTCCCGGATACGTCCGGTACTGGAACGGTGCCTCCTGGGTACCGGGCACCAGCCGTCCGGCCCCGGAGGGCAGCGGTGCACCGCTCGCACCGTCGGCGTCCGCCGGTGCCGTGTCCCCCGGTTCCGCCCCGGCGGTGCCCACCGTCGAGGAGACCGGCCCGCACTTCTTCGACGAGGACCCGGTCGACGAACCGTCGCCGTCACAGTCAGCAGCGTCTTCTTCCCCTTCGGCTTCCCTCTCCCCGTCTCCGTCCTCTCCCTTCTCCCCGTCCCCCTCGCCGGCCGACTCGCAGCACGGCAGCCGGCCCGAGCCCGCCTCGGCGTGGGGCGCCGACCGCTCCCGCCAGTCCGGCTTCGGTGGTGACCAGGACCGCCGGATCTCCTGGGGCGCGGACCCGAGAACGGCGCACGCGTCCGGCCCGGCGGGCGGCGAGTCCGCGGGCGCGGGTACGGGCACGGGCGGTGCGGATGCCGGGGCGGCGCCCGCGGGCAACACGTTCGTGTTCCGTCCGCCGGCGGCCACGTCGCGGAGCGCGGACGGCGGCTCCGGCGCGGCCTCCGCCACCGCCGCGCCTTCCGACGGTGCGACCGCGGACGAGGGGACCATGACCTTCCGTGCCGTCGGCCCGCGCCGGGGCTCCGGCGCCGCCTCCCTCGGGCGGCCCGGTTTCGGAGCGGGGAAGGCCGCCGCCCGTGCCGCGGGTACCGCCTCCGGGCAGGCGGGCAGCGGGAGCCCGGCCTCGGCACCGGCGTCCGGGCCGCAGCAGGCCTCCCCGGCCCCGGCCGTCCCGTCACAGGCCACCGCACCGGCACCGGTACCCGCGACCGGGCCCGCCCCCACCGCGACCCCCGCTGCCGTCCCCGGGCCCCTGACGAGCGGTCACGGCGGCGGTCAGTCGTCCTGGGCGCAGCAGGCGCACCGGCTCGGGGACGGGGAGGAGCCGCCGGTCGCGCCGTGGAAGCCGCCGGTCGAGGACGTCTTCCAGGCCGCCGCCAGGCGTCAGGCCTCGGCCCGCCCCGCGACGCTCGGCAAGCGGCTGGTCGCGCGGCTGCTGGACACCGTGGTCCTCGGCGGTGTCACCGCCCTGGCCGCCGTACCGCTGGGCATCGCGGCGGCGGACCACATCGACGAGAAGATCGACGCGGCCAGGCTGTCCGGCGAGACCGTCACGGTGTGGCTGCTCGACGGCACCACGTCGGTCTACCTGGGTGTCGTCCTCGCCGTCCTGCTCCTCGGCGGCATCCTCTACGAGGTGCTGCCCACCGCCAAGTGGGGCCGCACCCTGGGGAAGAAGCTGCTGGGTCTCGAGGTGCGGGACATCGAGGGGCACGACGTGCCCGGGTTCGGGGCGGCCCTGCGCCGCTGGCTGGTCTACAGCGTTCCCGGAGTGCTCGTCGTCGGTGTGGTGGGCGTCCTGTGGTGCCTGTTCGACAAGCCGTGGCGGCAGTGCTGGCACGACAAGGCCGCGCACACGTTCGTGGCGGGCTGACCAGGCCGGAACCCCGGGGAAGCACAAGGGGAGTCACGCGGGGAACCACACGGGAACCACCCCTGCGGACCGGCCTCGCCGGTGGCCGCGGCGCCGGTACTCCGGACGGCGGCTCGCCGGATGCGCGGCCGGGGGGTTCGCGGTCGACTCGGGCCATGAGCACCGAACCGCCCCCCGGCTCCGGTCAGCAGCCGCCGGACGACGACCCGTTCAAGAAGCACCCGCCACCCGGCAGCCGGCCCCCGCCGCAGCAGGGCGGCGACCCCTACGGCGGCGGCCCGTACGGGAGCGGGGGCGGCGGTGGCAGCCCGTACGGCCCCGGCCCCGGCGACCCCCTCGCCGGGATGCCGCCGCTCGCCGACAGCGGCAGACGCACCCTCGCCCGCATCATCGACATGATCCTGGTGGGTCTCGTCGTCTGGCTGTTCACCTGGCCGTTCGGCGTGAGCGAGTACAGCATGGCCGGCGCCGAGGTCGACGTGGGCAAGTCCTTCACCCAGTCCCTGGTCGCCGCGGTCCTCTACATCGGCTACGACACCTTCATGACGTCCCGCTCCGGGCAGACCCTCGGCAAGAAGTGGCTGAAGCTGCGGGTGGCCGACCTGTCCAACGGCTCGACGCCCTCCGTACAGACGTCGCTGATCCGCGCCCTCGTGCTGTGGGTGCCCTTCGCGTTCTGCTGTGCCTGCGTGTGGACCGTGATCGCGGGTGGCTGGAGCTTCTTCGACAGGCCCTACAAGCAGGGCCTGCACGACAAGGCCGCCAAGACGGTCGTGGTCAGCACCGGGTGACGTGGGACCGGCCGGCGGGCCTCGGTGAGGGAAGCCCGCGACCGGCCGGTGTCAGGAGGCCGTCCGCTGGCGGACGGCCTGCCGCACGGTCTCCCGGGCCGCCGGCACGGCGGCCGGTGACGGCAGGGCCGCCCGGACCGGCTCCCGCGGCACCGACCGCCGCACCGGGGCGGGGCGGGACTTCGGCTGAGGCACCGTCATGGCCACCAGCAGTCCGAGGGTGAGCGCCGCGACCACGACGAGCGCGATGCCCCCGCCCGAACTCGTCCGCGACAACAGCAGCAGGGCGAAGGCGGAGAAGACCACGGTGCACGAACCGTAGGCGAACTGAGCGACAGTCGGACGGGGCATGGCCATCGTGTCCTCGTGAGTCGGGGGCTGTCGTCCTGGCGTGCCACCGGCTCAATGGTGTGCCGCCAAGCGACTCTCACCGCGAGGGTGCCCGAGCGGAACGCACAGTAAGCGTGACCTGACCCACAGGGTCGGTGCACAGGGGGCGCACGGAGTCATCCCGACGGCGAAACGGGCCTCCCGTGTCCGGCGGCGGACCCTCCGTGTCCGAAAAACGAACCCCGTCTCCGCATAATGCAGTTGAACTGTTCAAGTCAAGGTCTGTTTTTTCTGCTGAACCTTTAGTCAAATGTGGTCACTTGGCTACACGCGTTGATTACGTGTGCGCGGTCATCCGTCACCCGGACCCCACCGTCGCGCGCACGCACGCCAGAGGAGATCTCAAGTGACCAGTAGATCCTGGACGTTCAGAGCGGCCGCGACAGGCGTGGCACTCGCGGCGGTCACCGCCACCTGCTCTGCGTTCACCGTGGCCCAGGCCGACACGGCCGCCGGGGCCGACCGGCCGGCCAGTGTGGACCGGCAGGACCCGGCGGAGCACCACCACGTCGAGCACGACCTCGAGGGCCCGCTCTCCAAGACGCAGGACGCCCAGCGCCAGGAGGCGCTGCAGCAGGTCATATCCGGCGACTCCTCGGTCAAGGACCGGGACGGTTCGAAGGTCGTCGAGCTCAAGGGCAAAGGCAGGAACGGCACCGGCAAGTACGTCGAGCTCGGCCGCGAGAAGACCGACAAGATCTTCACGATCCTGGTCGAGTTCGGCGACGAGACAGACAGCCGCTACGGCGGCACCCCCGGCCCGCTGCACAACCGGATCGCCGAGCCGGACCGCAGCACGGACAACTCCACCGCGTGGCAGGCGGACTACGACCAGAAGCACTTCGAGGACCTGTACTTCGGCACCGGCAAGGGCGTCGAGTCGGTCAAGACGTACTTCGAGAAGCAGTCCTCGGGCCGCTACTCGGTCGAGGGCCAGGTCTCCGACTGGGTCAAGGTCCCCTACAACGAGGCCCGTTACGGCAACAACGCCTGCGGCGCCAGCACCTGCTCGAGCGTGTGGAACGTCGTCAGCGACGGCCTGAACGCCTGGGTCGCCGACCAGAGGGCGGCCGGCGCCACCGACGCCGAGATCAGGACCCAGGTCGCCGAGTTCGACGAGTGGGACCGCTACGACTTCGACGGCGACGGCGACTTCAACGAGTCCGACGGCTACATCGACCACTTCCAGATCGTGCACGCCGGTGAGGACGAGTCCGCCGGCGGCGGGGCCCAGGGCGAGGACGCGATCTGGGCCCACCGCTGGTACGCCTTCGGCAGCGACGCCGGCGCCACCGGCCCCGACCGGAACAAGCTCGGCGGCGCCCCCGTCGGCGACACCGGCATCTGGGTCGGCGACTACACCATCCAGCCGGAGAACGGCGGACTCGGCGTCTACGCCCACGAGTACGGCCACGACCTCGGTCTGCCGGACCACTACGACACCGCCGGCGGCGAGAACTCCACCGGCTTCTGGACCCTGATGTCCTCCGGTTCCTGGCTCGGCCGGGGCGAGGGCGAGATCGGTGACCTGCCCGGCGACATGACCGCCTGGGACAAGCTCCAGCTGGGCTGGCTGGACTACGACACGGCCAAGGCCGCGACGAAGTCCCGGCACAAGCTGGGCTACGCCGAGTACAACACCAAGGACAAGCAGGCCCTCGTGGTCGAGCTGCCCGAGAAGGCGGTCACCACCGAGGTCGTGGTCCCCGCCGAGGGCGAGACGCAGTGGTGGAGCGGCAGCGGTGACGACCTGCGGAACACGCTGACCCGCTCCGTGGACCTCACCGGTGCCTCGAGCGCCGAGCTGACCCTCGACGGCTGGTACGAGATCGAGGCCGAGTACGACTTCCTCTACGCCGAGGCCTCCACCGACGGCGGCGCCAACTGGACCGCCCTGGACGGCACGGTGGACGGGCAGCCGATCTCGCGCGACGGCAGCGACAAGCCGGCCCTGTCCGGCACGGTCGACGGCTACAAGCCGCTGGCGTACCCGCTGGACGCCTACGCCGGCCAGAAGATCGACCTGCGCTTCCGCTACCAGACCGACGGCGGCCTGGCGATGAAGGGCTTCGCGGCCGACCGGATCTCGGTGACCGCGGACGGCACCCCGCTGTTCACGGACAACGCCGAGACCGCGGACGACGCGTGGACGGCGAACGGCTTCTCCCGCATCGGCGCGTCGTTCACCAACGACTACGCGCAGTACTACATCGCCGAGAACCGTCAGTACGTCTCGTACGACACGACCCTCAAGAGCGGCCCGTACAACTTCGGCTTCGCGAACAGCCGCCCGGACTGGGTGGAGCACTTCCCGTACCAGAACGGCCTGTTGATCTGGAAGTGGGACACCTCCCAGGCGGACAACAACACCAGCCAGCACCCGGGCACCGGCCTGGTCCTGCCGGTCGACGCCCACCCGGCCGCGCTGAAGTGGTCCGACGGCACGCTGATGCGCAACCGCATCCAGACGTACGACTCGACCTTCAGCAAGTACCGCACCGACGGCCTCACGCTCCACAAGAACGACGTCGAGACCAGGATCCCCTCGTCGAAGGGGGTGTCGGTCTTCAACGACCGGGCCCACACCTACTACGACGAGACGAACCCGGCCGGTGGCGTCAAGATCACTGACACCAACACGAAGATCAAGATCGTCAAGGAGGCCAGGAGCGGCTCGACGATCCACCTCGAGGTAAGCCCCGCAAGGAGGTAAACCGCCTCTTACCAGGTCAAACCCTGATCGGCGGCAACCCCACTGGCGGGTTGCCGCCGATCCGTGTTTAGGTGCGTCCTGTGACGTCCTTATTGACACCTGGCCCGACGGGGGTATGAATTCCATGGCCGCAGGAGGCTTCAGCAAGCTGCCGAACGGCACCGTGGTGGTGGCACTGAACCTGCCCAGCCCCGCCGCCGGCTCCGCCGGCTCCGTGCGCGTCCTCGTGCACGCGGGCAACAGGGCGCGCGCCCTGACCAGGCTGCGCAACCTGGGCCTGCGGGCCGTCTACCTGAGAGGCAACGCGGCCCCGCCGAGCCCCGACGAGATCACCGCGGTGCTGCACCACCCCGACGGCCTCATATGGCGCACGGCCCCCGACGTCCCGGCCCCCGACGTCCCGGCCCTCGGCAGTACGGTCCTGACGGGCCGGGACCTGCCCGGTCGCGACGACCTGGTGGTCGAGCTGTGGCACCCGATCCGAGCCCTGCTCGGGCGCCCCACGGCGCGCGCCTGACCGGGACCCGCCCTGACCGACGCGCGCCTGGCCGGGCCTGCCCGGGCCGGGG
>NZ_BBNN01000034.1:112906-153238 GCF_000829695.1 Streptomyces sp. NBRC 110035
CCCGGGGTCTGCCCGGTCCGAGTTCTGCCTGGCCTGGGATCCGTCCGGTCCGGTGTGCTTGACCAGGACCTGTCCGGTCCGGGGCCTGCCCGGGCTGGGATCCGTCCGGGTCGGCTCGCTTGACCGAGTCCTGTTCCGACCGGCGGGTGCCCCGCCGGTCGCCGCCGGCCCGGGGCCCGCCCGACCGGCGCGCGCCCGCTCCGACGGAGGCTCGCCTACTGCACGACCGGCTTCCCCGCGAGCTCCACGCCCGCCCCGCGCAGCTCCTCGAGCGCCCGTTCGGTGGTCTGGGCCGCCACGCCCGCGGTGAGGTCCAGCAGGACCTGGGTGCGGAAGCCCTCGCGGGCCGCGTCCAGGGCGGTCGCCCGGACGCAGTGGTCGGTGGCGATGCCCACCACGTCCACCTCGTCGATCTCCCGGGCGCGCAGCCAGTCGGCCAGCGGCACGCCGTTCTCCTCGGCCCCCTCGAAGCCGCTGTACGCCGCCGAGTACGCCCCCTTGTCGAAGACGGCGTCGACCGCGCCGGAGGCGACCGCGGGGGCGAAGTTCGGGTGGAAGCCGACGCCCTCCGTCCCGGCGACGCAGTGCGCGGGCCAGGAGTGGACGAAGTCGGGGTCGTCGGCGAAGTGACCGCCGGGGGCGATGTGGTGGTCGCGGGTGGCCACCACGTGCTGGTACCCGGCCGGTACCCGTGCGACCAGCTCGGTGATGGCGGCGGCCACGTCCGCGCCGCCGGACACGGCGAGACTGCCCCCCTCGCAGAAGTCGTTCTGCACGTCAACGACGATCAAGGCGCGGCGCATGGTCGGATTCCTTCGGCTGGAGGTCGGTCGAGGGGGCGGACGGAGGGCGAGGGGTGGACGGGGGACGAGGGGCGGGTTCCCGGGACAGCCGTCAGCTACCCGAGTCCAGGTGCAGGTACTCCGTCGGAATGACGGGTTCCCCGCGGGACAGCTGGGTCGCGGACAGCGGCAGGCCGGCGCGGGCCGCCGCGTGCCGTGCGCGGAGCCGGTCCAGAGGCTCGCGCGCGGTCGCGGTCACCTCGCCGCCCTTGACCAGCTCCACCAGCAGCTGCCGGTCGGCCAGCTCCTCGGGTATCCGCCCGGTGCCGACCACCTCGGCCTCGGCGACGCCGTGCCCGTCCAGCCGCCGCGCGGCCCACTTGCGGCCGCCGATGGACGTCTTGCCTCCGGAGGACCGTTTCGCCACGGGCTCCAGCGGCGCCCCGGCGTCGGCCGACCGGGCGCGGGCGACCAGCTTGTAGACCATGGAGGCCGTCGGGTGCCCGGAGCCGGTCACCAGCTGGGTGCCGACGCCGTACGCGTCCACCGGCGCGGCGGCCAGTGAGGCGATGGCGTACTCGTCGAGGTCCGAGGTCACGGTGATCTTCGTGCCGGTGGCGCCCAGCTCGTCCAGCTGCCGGCGCACCCGGTGCGCGACCAGCAGCAGGTCGCCGGAGTCGATCCGGACCGAGCCCAGGGACGGGCCGGCGAGCTCGACGGCCGTACGGACGGCCTCGGTCACGTCGTAGGTGTCCACCAGGAGCGTCGTACCGGCGCCGAGGGAGTCCACCTGCGCGCGGAAGGCGTCCCGCTCGCTGTCGTGCACCAGGGTGAAGGCGTGGGCGGAGGTGCCCACGGTCGGGATGGCGTAGCGGAACCCGGCCGCCAGGTCGGAGGTGGAGGTGAAGCCGCCCACGTAGGCGGCCCGGGAGGAGGCCACCGCGGCCAGCTCGTGGGTGCGCCGGGCGCCCATCTCGATCAGCGGCCGGTCCCCGGCGGCCGACGCCATCCGGGAGGCCGCCGCGGCGATCGCCGAGTCGTGGTTGAGGATCGACAGGATCACCGTCTCCAGCAGCACGCACTCCGCGAAGCTGCCCTCGACCCGCATGATCGGCGAGCCCGGGAAGTACACCTCGCCCTCCGGGTAGCCCCAGATGTCCCCGGAGAAGCGGTAGTCCGCCAGCCAGTCGAGGGTCGGCCCGTCGACGACGTTCTTCTCGCGCAGGAAGTCGAGGACGGGGCCCTCGAAACGGAAGTTCTCCACCGCGTCCAGGACCCTTCCGGTGCCGGCCACGACGCCGTAGCGGCGGCCCTCCGGCAGGCGCCGGGTGAAGACCTCGAAGACGCTGCGCCGTTCGGCGGTGCCGCCGTTCAGGGCGGCCTGCAGCATCGTCAGCTCGTAGTGGTCGGTGAAGAGGGCCGTCGACGGCACCGTCACCGGCAGCCCAAGGTCCGCTGTGTTCATACGACGGATGCTACCCCCTTTTCGTCCTTCTGACGATTTTGGTTCCGGTCTCCGGTCCGCGGGGTCCGGCAGGGGTCCGCGCGGGCCGGTTTGTACTCCCGGCCCCTTCCGGTGGCAGCATGGGCAGTGTGACGTCACCCGCACCCCTGGAGATCGAACGCACCGAGCCGGCGGAAGAGGCTTTCGCCGTGCCCGAGCCCGACGTCCCCTGGATCACCCTCGTCCACAACGACCCGGTCAACCTCATGAGCTACGTGACGTACGTCTTCCAGACGTACTTCGGCTACTCCAAGGAGAAGGCCACCAGGCTCATGCTCGATGTCCACCACAAGGGCCGGGCGGTCGTCTCCAGCG
The DNA here is from genome assembly GCF_000829695.1 of Streptomyces sp. NBRC 110035. Taxonomy (GTDB): domain Bacteria; phylum Actinomycetota; class Actinomycetes; order Streptomycetales; family Streptomycetaceae; genus Streptomyces. Next base: position 115,508 of record NZ_BBNN01000034.1, read on the forward strand.
GCACCCGCGAGGAAATGGAACGCGACGTCCAGGCCATGCACGGCTACGGCCTGTGGGCCACGCTCCAGCAGGACCGGAAGTAGCCCGCCGCCCGGCCCGGGAGCGACCCGTCGGCCGGACCGGAAGCAGCCCGCCCATGACCCGCCCCCGCCCGCAGGACCGGAAGTAGCGAATCGCCTCCATGTCAGGACACTTCGAACCGCTCCCCGGCGGCGGCGCGTCCGTCGCCCTCGACGACGTCGAGATCTCCATCATCCGCTCCCTGGCCGTACAGCTCATGGAGCTGATCGGCCCCGGCCCGGCCGCACAGGCGCCCGACGACCCGCTCGCCGAACTCTTCGCCGAGGGCCCGAGCGAACCGCCCTCCGACCCCGTGCTGCGCCGCCTCTTCCCGGACGCCTACGGCGGCCCCGACGCGTCCGCCCCGGCCGAGGACGCCGAGCAACGGCGGGCGCACTCCGCGGAGTTCCGCCGCTTCACCGAGAACGACCTGCGGGCCGGCAAGCGCGAGAACGCCCTCGCGGTGATCCGCTCCCTGGACGGGCTCGCCGCGGCCGGCGGGGGAGGGGCGGTGCTCGAGCTCTCCGCCGAGGAGTCCCGGCAGTGGCTCGGCGCGCTGAACGACCTGCGGCTGGCGATCGGTTCCCGGCTGCAGATCGACGACGAGGACGACACCGACCTCCTCTTCCACCTCCCGGACGAGGATCCGCGCAAGCCCATGGTGATGGCCTACCTGTGGCTCGGAGGGCTCCAGGAAACCCTGGTATCGACCCTGATGCCGTAAACCCGCGGTCATGCCGTAGCGGCGTGCCGAATGTCCGGACACATCCGCTGATCCGTTCGCTCAGGGGATCCTCAAATCCGGATAACGATCCTGTCACCGACCCTTCTGTTTACTGCCTTCGGGCGACCTGGTGTGACGTGCGTCACTCAACTATGCGTAAACGGCGTGGTAAAACCTGGCAACTCGCTTGCGGCGCCGACTCGCCGTGACCGGGGGAAGCCGCTGTGATCGGGAAGCCGGTTGCTGCCGGTGCTCCGTCGCCGAACGGACGACGACGTCCGTCCATGCCGCAGGTCATGTGCCGGACGTCGTGCCGCTCTGCTGCGCCACGTCAGCACATCCCCACCCCTTGAGGTAGTTCGATGTCACTCGACTCCATCACCACATCCATCGACGACGCAGTCGGCGATTTCTTCGATCCCGTCGCGACCACGGCCGCCGACATCGTCTTCTACACGGTCCCCGTCGGTGGCACCGACCTTCCGCTCATCGTCGCCTGGCTGGTGATCGCGGGCCTGGTCTTCACCGGCTGGTTCGGCCTGGTCCAGGTGCGCAAGTTCAAGCTCGCCATCGACGTCGTACGCGGCAAGTACGACGAGGACGGCTCGCCCGGTGAGGTCAACCACTTCCAGGCGCTGACCGCGGCCGTCTCCGGCACCGTCGGCCTCGGCAACATCGCCGGTGTCGCCGTCGCCGTCTCCATCGGCGGCCCCGGCGCCACCTTCTGGATGATCCTCTGCGGCCTGCTCGGCATGGCGACCAAGTTCGTCGAGGTCACCCTCGGCGTGAAGTACCGCGAGCAGCACCCCGACGGCACCGTCTCCGGCGGGCCCATGCACTACCTGCCCAAGGGTCTCGCCGAGCGCTTCGGCAGCGGCGGCGCCGTGCTCGGCAAGGTCCTCGCCGTGCTCGCCTCGGTCATGATCCTCTTCTTCGGCCTCTTCGGCGGCAACCTGTTCCAGACCAACCAGAGCTACGCCCAGATCTCCTCGACCTTCGGCGGCGAGGACGGCTTCCTGGCCTCCTCCGCGGGCGCCGTGCTGTTCGGTCTGGTCGTCGCCGCCCTGGTCGGCCTCGTGCTGCTCGGCGGCATCCGCTCCATCGCCTCGGTCACCAGCCGGCTGGTCCCGGCGATGGCCGTCATGTACCTCGTCGCCTGCCTGGTCGTCATCCTGACCAACGTCACCGCGGTGCCCGACGCGATCGGGACCGTCTTCCAGGGTGCCTTCGAGGCCGAAGGCGTGGCGGGCGGTGTGATCGGTGCCCTGATCGTCGGCTTCCAGCGGGCCGCCTTCTCCAACGAGGCCGGCCTCGGCTCCGCCCCGATCGCCCACTCCGCGGTCAAGACCAAGCACCCCGCGAGCGAGGGCCTGGTCGCCCTCCTCGAGCCCTTCATCGACACGGTCGTCGTCTGCACCATGACCGCGCTCACCATCGTCATCGCCAACCCCGCCAGCTGGGGCGAGGCCCGCGAGGGCGAGAGCATCGGCGGCGTCACCATCACCTCCGACGCCTTCGAGACCGTCCTGCCCTGGTTCCCGAACCTGCTGACGGTCGCGGTGCTGCTGTTCGCCTTCTCCACGATCCTGACCTGGGGCTACTACGGCCTCAAGGCCTGGGCGTACCTCTTCGGCCGGAGCAAGGTCAGCGAGATCACCTTCAAGGCGGTGTGGAGCCTGTTCGTGATCGCCGGCTCCCTGCTCTCCCTCGACTCCCTGATCAGCCTCGCCGACTCGGCGCTCTTCCTGCTCTCCGTGTTCAACATCATCGGCCTCTACCTGCTGGCCCCCGTGGTCAAGCGGGAGCTGAACTCCTTCCTGGAGTACGTCAAGGTCCGCAAGGCCGGACAGGCCGGGGGCCCGGCGCCCAACGCGGGCGAGACGGAGACCGCGAAGGCCCTCTGACTCCCGAGGCCACCGGCCGGAGACCTCTGGCCGTCCGGCCGGTGACCCGCAGGTGTCCGGCATCCGGGCCGCTCCGTACCACCCCTCGGTACGGAGCGGCCCGTCTGCTTATCCTGAGCCCCATGCTGACCATCACCCAGGAGCTGTACGACCGGATCGTCGCCCACGCGCGCGAGGACCACCCCGACGAGGCGTGCGGCGTGGTGGCGGGCCCGGCGGGCTCCGGCCGCCCCGAGCGTTTCGTGCCCATGCTGAACGCGGCCCGCTCACCCACGTTCTACGAGTTCGACTCGAAGGACCTGCTCAAGCTCTACCGCGAGATGGACGACAACGACGAGGAGCCGGTGATCGTCTACCACTCGCACACCGCGACCGAGGCCCGCCCCTCCCGCACCGACGTCTCCCTCGCGAGCGAGCCCGGCGCCCACTACGTCCTGGTCTCCACCGCCGACACCGACGGCCTCGGCGACTTCCAGTTCCGTTCCTTCAGGATCGTGGACGGCGAGGTCACGGAGGAGGAGGTCGAGGTCGTCGAGGCGTACTGAGCCGTGCCGGACCCCGCGCGAGCACCGCGAACCGGGCCCCGACCGGCCTCTTCCCACATACCGGTCGCCCGTCTTCCGGAGTGTGAGACGGCACTCGGATCCGGCTGTCGGGAATCGATACGATGACCCCATGGTTCTCCATGACGTGAGCGACAAGACGCCGGGCAAGCTGCTCGTGGCGCGGCTGCACGTCGACCTGTGCCGACTCGCCAGCGCCATCTGTTGACCTCGAGCCTCCCGCCGCAGGGCCCGTGAGCCCCGGCGGCACCACCTCGCACGTACGCGCACGCACACCCACGCACCGCCCGCGCCGTCGCGCGCCCACCGACAGACGACATCACCGAAGGAGCCCTCCGCCATGGCCATCGAGGTCCGGATCCCGACCATCCTCCGCCAGTACACCGACGGCCAGAAGGCGGTGGAGGGCGCCGGGAACACCCTCACCGAGCTCTTCGCCGACCTCGAGACCCGGCACGCCGGCATCCGGGCCCGTCTCGTCGACGACGCCAACGGCGACCAGCTGCGCCGCTTCGTCAACGTGTACCTCAACGACGAGGACGTCCGTTTCCTCGACGGCATCAACACCAAGCTGACCGACGGCGACAGCGTCACGATCCTGCCGGCCGTGGCCGGCGGCATGGCCTGATCCGGATGCGCTACGACTCGCCGCTGGCCGCGGTCGGCAACACCCCGCTGGTGCGCCTGCCGCGGCTCTCGCCCTCGGCCGACGTCCGCGTCTGGGCGAAGCTCGAGGACCGCAACCCGACCGGTTCGATCAAGGACCGTCCGGCCCTGTTCATGATCGAGCAGGCGGAGAAGGAGGGCCGGCTCACCCCGGGCTGCACCATTCTGGAGCCGACGTCCGGCAACACCGGCATCTCCCTGGCCATGGCCGCCAAGCTCAAGGGCTACCGCATGGTGTGCGTGATGCCCGAGAACACCTCGCAGGAACGCCGGGACCTGCTGTCCATGTGGGGCGCGGAGATCATCTCCTCCCCGGCCGCCGGCGGCTCCAACACCGCCGTACGGGTCGCCAAGGAGATCGGCGCCGAGCACCCCGACTGGGTGATGCTCTACCAGTACGGCAACCCGGACAACGCGGGCGCCCACTACGCCACCACCGGCCCGGAGATCCTCGCCGACCTGCCCTCGATCACGCACTTCGTGGCCGGCCTCGGCACCACCGGCACCCTCATGGGCGTCGGCCGCTACCTGCGCGAGCACAAGCCGGACGTACGGATCGTCGCCGCCGAACCCCGCTACGACGACCTCGTCTACGGGCTGCGCAACCTCGACGAGGGCTTCGTCCCCGAGCTGTACGACGCCTCCGTCCTCACCACCCGCTTCTCCGTCGGCTCCGCCGACGCCGTCACCCGCACCCGTGAACTCCTCCAGCAGGAAGGCATCTTCGCCGGTGTCTCCACCGGGGCCGCCCTGCACGCCGCGATCGGCGTCGCGAACAAGGCGCTCAAGGCGGGGGAGAGCGCCGACGTCGTCTTCGTCGTCGCCGACGGCGGCTGGAAGTACCTGTCGACCGGCGTGTACACCGCCGCCACGACGGAGGAGGCCATCGAAACGCTCCAGGGCCAGCTCTGGGCGTGACACGACAGCACCAGACGCACCAAGCGCACCAAGCGCACCAGGCGCGGTGCGAAGGGGCCGGGGATCCACCCCGGCCCCTTCGCCGTTCCCTCCGGTGCTCCCGTTCCGCGGGCGCGTCCCGCCTTCGCCGCCGCGCTCACCCCGCCAGGTGCCGGACCCGGTCCCACACCGCCGGGTCCACGACCCCCACCCGGCGCCGGAACTCCCGCACCGGAACCTCGCGCAGCTCGTCCGTCTCCAGGAAACTCGCCCGCCCCCGGGAGTCCCCCACGGACCCCTCGGGCAGCGGGATCACCCCGGCGCGGCCCTCCCGGAAACGGGTCGTGATCTTCGCGACGGTCGCCCGCTCCCCGCGCACCGCCAGCACCAGACACGGCCGGTCCTTCGACGCCCCGTCCCCCGGCGGCACCCCGTTCCCCGCCCGCGTTCCGTTCCCCGCCCGCGGCGCGTCCTCGTAGGGCACGTCGGCCCACCAGATCTCCGCGGGCCGCGGCCGCCCGCCCCTCCCGTCCGTCACCGTCCCCGGCCCGGCCGGCGCGCTCCGGACGCGGGACCGGTGCCCCCGGCCCCATCCGTCCACGAGCGCGGCGACCAGCGCGAGCAGGACCACCGCGACGAGTGCGAGCCACCACGACGTGTTCATGGCCCGACGGTACCGGCGCGGCCCGCACCCGTGCGCCCTCCCGCACGCCCTCCGTGCCCCGCTTCCAGCCGAACCGGTGACAGCACAGGTGAGTTCTCCCACAACCGCCCCTGGCGGAGGAGCGACCGAAGGTTTTGCGCCTTACGCTCGACGCACCGCACGACCCCCGTTTTCACTCCCCGCCAGCGGAGGTTTCTGCTTCATGAAGCTCACCGTCGTCGGCTGCTCGGGGTCGTTCCCGTCCGCGGAGTCGGCCTGCTCGAGCTACCTCGTCGAGGCCGACGGCTTCCGGCTGCTCCTCGACATGGGCAACGGTGCCCTGGGCGAGTTGCAGCGCCACTGCGGTCTCTACGACCTCGACGCGATCTTCCTCAGCCATCTGCACGCCGACCACTGCATCGACATGTGCGCGTACTTCGTGGCGCGCTACTACCGCTACGACGGGGGCCGCTGCGACCCGATCCCGGTCTACGGACCCGAGGGCACCGAGCACCGGCTGACCACCGCCTACGCGGACACCCCCTCGGCCTCCTCCATGAGCGAGGTCTTCGACTTCCACACGGTCAAGCCCTCCACCTTCGGGCTCGGCCCGTTCGTCGTGCACACCGAACGCGTCGCGCACCCGGTGGAGGCGTACGCCATCCGGCTCGAGCACGCAGGCACGTCGCTGACGTACTCCGGCGACACCGGAGTGAGCCCGGCGCTCGACGAACTCGCCCACGACACCGACCTGTTCCTGTGCGAGGCCGCGTTCACCGACGGCAAGGAGAACATTCCCGACCTGCATCTCAACGGCCGCGAGGCGGGTGAGACGGCGGCCCGCGCCCGTGCCCGCCGGCTGGTCCTCACCCACATCGCCCCGTGGACCGACCCGCAGGTCAACCTCGCCGACGCCCGCACGGCCTACGACGGTCCGGTGGAACTGGCGGCGCCCGGCGCGACGTACGTGGTCTGATCCCCGTGCCCCGCCCCCCTGCCGCGCCCCCGTACCGCACGCGCCGAGGCCCCGCAGCCGTCGAGGACGACGGCTGCGGGGCCTCGGTCACGCCGCTGTCGCCGTGCGGCGACGGGGACCGCTCACGCCTTGGTGGTGTCCTCGACCTCCTCCTCGGGCTCACGGCCCGGGGTCGGCAGGTCGAACTTGACGATGGCGAAGCGGAAGAGCGCGTAGTAGATCGCCGCGAACACCAGACCGATCGGGATGATCAGCCACGGCCTGGTCGCCAGGTTCCAGTTGAGCCCGTAGTCGATGGCGCCCGCCGAGAAGGTGAAGCCCGCGTGCACCCCGAGCGCCCAGGTGACCGCCATGGACAGGGCGGTGAGCACCGCGTGGATCACGTACAGCGCCGGGGCGATGAACATGAACGCGAACTCGATCGGCTCGGTCACACCGGTCACGAAGGATGTCAGCGCCAGGGAGACCATCATGCCCATCACGGCCTTGCGGCGCTCCGGGCGGGCGGCGTGCGCGATGGCGATCGCGGCGGCCGGCAGACCGAACATCATGATCGGGAAGAAGCCCGACATGAACATTCCGGCGTCCGGGTCACCCGCGAAGAAGCGGTTCAGGTCGCCGTGCACGACCTCGCCCGCCGCGTTGGTGAAGTCACCGATCTGGAACCAGGAGACGGTGTTCACGAACTGGTGCATGCCGATCGGGATCAGCGCGCGGTTGATCAGACCGAACAGACCCGCGCCCACCGCGCCGAGGCCGGTGATCCACTCGCCGACCGCCGAGATGCCGTCACCGATCGGTTCCCACACCAGGCCGAAGAAGACACCCATCGCGGTGCCGACGAACGCCATGATGATCGGCACGAGCCGGCGTCCGTTGAAGAAGCCGAGCCAGTCCACCAGCTTCTTGCGGTGGTAGCGCTGCCACAGCACCGCCGCCAGCAGACCCATCAGGATGCCGCCGAGGACACCGGGGTTGTTGTAGGTCGCGGCTATGTCCGCGCCGTCCTGGACCTTCGCCTCGGTGACGGGGAACGCCTTCAGGACGTTGCTGTAGACCAGGAAGCCGACCAGGGCGGCGAGCGCCGTGGAACCGTCCGCCTTCCTGGCGAAGCCGATGGCCACACCGATGCAGAACAGCATCGGCAGGTTGTCGAAGATGGCGCCACCGGCCGTGGCGAACACCGCTGTGACCTTGTCGGGCAGGTTCAGCTTCTCCTGGATGTCGGCCTGGCCGAGCCGCAGCAGGATGCCCGCCGCCGGCAGGACGGCGATCGGGAGCTGCAGGCTGCGACCGACCTTTTGCAGGCCCTGGAACAGGCCGGATCCCCGCTTCTTCGCGGGAGCCGCCGAGGCGGTGGCGGAGCTCATACTTCCTCCATCGTGGTGGTCTACACCACCCAGTGGTGTAGACCTGTTGTAGCACGATGAAGGCCGTGTAAGGAACCCGCGAATTCCGCGACCGGAGCACTACGCCCCGTACCCGTGATCCGGGGGTGCGCCCGAAGGCCCGAACCGCCGGTACCGGTCAGGCCTTGGTGGTGTCCTCCACCTCCACCTCCTCCGGTTCCCGGCCCGGAGTCCCCGGACCGAACCTCGTGATCGCGAACCGGAAGACCACGTAGTGCACCACCGCGAAGCACAGCCCGATCGGGACGATCAGTCACGGCCTGGTCGCCAGGTTCCAGGGGATGACGTGGTCGATCGCCGTCACCGTCCCGTCCGCCCCTCCCGGCACCCGACGCGGGCGACCGCCTCCGAACCCTCCGGGCGGTCCCGCGGGAACTGGCGCAGCACGTTGTAGTGGACGAGGAACCCCGCCACCGCCGCCAGCGCCGTCGACCCGTCCGCCTTCTTCGCCACGCCGATGACCGCACACCCACGCAGAACAGCGGCGGCGGCCCCGGCGAACCGTCGAGCAGCGCGCCCCCCGCCCCCACCATCACCCCGGAGGCGTCCGTCCAGCCGAGCCCGTCCTCCCCGAACACGTCCGGCCGGCCCAGCCGGTTGAGGGCGCCCGCCGCCGGCAGCACCGCGATCGGCAGCCGCAGACCGCGGCCCGTCTTCTGCAGCCCCTGGAAGAAGCGGTGCCGGCGTTCCCGCGGAGGGCCGGCCGAAGGCTCGGCACCGGCGGGACTCCGCGTACTCATCCGGCCCCCCTCACTGGCAGACGTCCACGACGGGGTTTGTCGACGGTCCCCCCGGTGGTGTAGACCAGCTGGGGGCGGTCCCGCTGTCGTGACGCCATCCTCCGGCACCGACGGCACGACCGCTCGCGAAGATGGGCCAACTGTGGGTTACTGCGACCAAAGCGGTTCGGATCAGGGAGAAGCGAACATGGCCACCAAGGCTGAGAAGATCGTCGCCGGACTCGGCGGCATCGACAACATCGAAGAGATCGAAGGCTGCATCACCCGCCTCCGCACCGAAGTCGTCGACCCCGCCAAGGTCGACGACGCCGCTCTGAAGGCCGCGGGCGCCCACGGAGTCGTCAAGATGGGCACCGCCATCCAGGTCGTCATCGGCACCGACGCCGACCCCCTCGCAGCCGACATCGAGGACATGATGTGACAGCCGCGCAGCTGTGACAGCCGGAACTCCCGGCCCCCGGGGCCCCTTTCCCGGCGGCAGCAGCCCGCCGCACGGGAAAGGGGCCCCTCCCGTGCGACTAGGCTCGACGCCATGTCTCGAAACGACGGCCGCACCCCCGAACAACTCCGCCCGGTCACCATCGAACGCGGCTGGAGCAAGCACGCCGAAGGCTCCGTCCTCGTCTCCTTCGGCGACACCAAGGTCCTGTGCACCGCCTCCGTCACCGAAGGCGTCCCCCGCTGGCGCAAGGGCAGCGGCGAGGGCTGGGTGACCGCCGAGTACTCGATGCTCCCCCGCGCCACCCACACCCGCGGCGACCGCGAAGCCGTCCGAGGCCGCATCGGCGGACGCACCCACGAGATCAGCCGCCTCATCGGCCGGTCCCTGCGCGCCGTCATCGACTACAAGCAACTCGGCGAGAACACCGTCGTCCTCGACTGCGACGTCCTCCAGGCCGACGGCGGCACCCGCACCGCAGCCATCACCGGCGCCTACGTCGCCCTCGCCGACGCCATCAACTGGTCCAGGGACAACAAGCTCATCCGCGCCAGCCGCCAGCCCCTCACCGGCACCGTCAGCGCCGTCTCCGTCGGCATCGTCGACGGCACCCCCCTCCTCGACCTCTGCTATGAGGAGGACGTCCGCGCCGACACCGACATGAACGTCGTCTGCACCGGCGACGGCCGCTTCGTCGAAGTCCAGGGCACCGCCGAGGCCCAGCCCTTCGACCGGACCGAACTGAACGCACTCCTCGACCTCGCCGTCACCGGCTGCGCCGAACTGACTACCGCACAGCGCACCGCACTTGATAGCGTCCTCGAAAGGTAAAAGACGCACCAAGGGCGTGGCCGACGCGGGCAACCGCGCCGGCCACCCCCGCGTCTGCAGGAGTACGGACGTACGGATCGACTCGGCTCCGCCCGACTCGCCCCCGGGCGCCCGGTCAGCGAGGAGGGCCGTCCCGGCCCCACGAGGGAAGGACCGTCCATGGCCGCGAGCCGCCGACGCCGCCGCACCACCACCACCACCGTCGCCGCCACACTGGCCGCCGTCGCACTCACCGCCGGACTCACCACCGGCTGCAGCGCCGTCGACAAGGCACTCGACTGCGTCCGCACCGCCGACGCCATCGCCGACAGCGTCACCGAACTCCAGCAGGCCGTCGACAACGCCTCCAACGACGCCACCCAGCTCGAGGAGTCCCTCGACTCCATCGACCAGAACCTCGGCGAGATAGGCGACCAGACCGACAACGCCGACGTCGGCAAGGCCGTCGACGACCTCGACAAGGCCGTCGGCAACGTCCGCACCTCCATCGACAACGGCGACCCCACCCCCGACATCAGCCCGGTCACCGACGCCGCCGGCGAACTGACCAAGGTCTGCACGCCGTAGGACCCGCCGCGGGGCCCGTGGGAAGCACCCGGCGGGGACGGCCGTGGGGCCCGGAATACTGGACCCCATGACCCGCCTGATCCTCGCCACCCGCAACGCCGGAAAGATCACCGAACTCCGGTCGATCCTCGCCGAAGCCGCACTGCCCCACGAACTCGTCGGCGCCGACGCCTACCCCGACGTCCCCGACGTCAGGGAAACCGGCACCACCTTCGCCGAGAACGCCCTCCTCAAGGCCCACGCCCTCGCCCGCGCCACCGGCCATCCCGCCGTCGCCGACGACTCCGGCCTCTGCGTCGACGTCCTCGGCGGCGCCCCCGGCATCTTCTCCGCCCGCTGGGCCGGCCGCCACGGCGACGACCGGGCCAACCTCGACCTGCTCCTGGCCCAGCTCTCCGACATCGCCGACCCCCACCGCGGCGCCCACTTCGCCTGCGCCGCCGCCCTCGCCCTCCCCGACGGCACACAGCGCGTCGTCGAAGGCCGACTGAGGGGCACCCTGCGCCACACCCCCACCGGCACGAACGGCTTCGGCTACGACCCGGTCCTCCAGCCGGAGAACGAGATCCGCACCTGCGCGGAGCTCTCCCCGGCGGAGAAGAACGCCATCAGCCACCGCGGCAAGGCCTTCCGGGCGTTGGTGCCGGCGGTGCGGGAGCTGCTGGGCTGAGCCCACAGGGCAACGGCCTGCGCGTCATCCTTCGATTCGCAGGCCGTTAATGTGCGGCGGAAGGGATTCGAACCCTCAAGCCCGATCAAGGGCCACAGATCCTAAGTCTGCCGCGTCGCCGTTGCGCCACCGCCGCTGGTGCCTGCCATGGTACCGGGGGTCGTGCATTGCCTGGCGCCTCCCCTGCACCACGCGCTGGTGACCGCATGGCAGTTGGGGCAGGGCAAGCGCAGGTTCTCGTCCAGTCGCTCCTTCGTGTACGCACTGGTTCCCGTCGAATCCCCTCCGTTCCCGGCCACCCGTTCGTGGTCTCGTACGGAGTGACGAACCGTTTGTCGGACGGTCGCGCACGACATGCGGAACGGCCCTTACCGGGGCGTGGGTGAGGGCCGTTCGCAGGTGCCGTGTCTCAGACGCCCAGGTCCCTGATGATCTTGGCCACGTGGCCCGTCGCCTTGACGTTGTAGAGGGCGCGTTCGACCGTGCCCTTCTCGTCGACGACGACCGTGGAGCGGATCACGCCGACGACCGTCCTGCCGTACAGCTTCTTCTCGCCGAAGGCGCCGTACGCCTCCAGGGCCTGCTTGTCGGGGTCGGCGAGGAGGGTGACCTTCAGGGACTCCTGCTCGCGGAACCTGGCGAGCTTCTCGGGCTTGTCGGGGGAGATGCCGACGACGTCGTAGCCCGCGCCGGCCAGCAGGTCCAGGTTGTCGGTGAAGTCGCAGGCCTGCTTGGTGCAGCCGGGGGTGAGGGCCGCCGGGTAGAAGTAGACGATGACCTTGCGGCCCTTGTAGTCGGCCAGGGACACCTCGGTGCCGTCCGCGTCGGGCAGGGTGAAGGCGGGGGCCACGTCTCCGGGCTCGAGGCGTTCGCTCATCGGTCTGGTCTCCTCTTGCGTACACGCTGGGGGGATCGGATGCCGGGATCGAGGGTATCCGGGTGCCCTGGCCGTGCGGTGCGGCGCGAAGCTGACAGACTGTCCGGCACAGGCACGGCTTTTGTGGTTTCAGCGGATTTCGGAGGCGACACGGTGGCGGACACGGCGGACACCAGGACCCCGGCGCAGATCGAGGCGGACATCAGTCGCCGTCGTGCGGTGCTGGCCGAGACCCTGGACGAGATCGGTGTGCGGGTGCATCCGAAGACGATCGTCGGGGACGCGAAGGCCAGGGTCGCGTCCAACGTCGACCACACGCTCGGCAGGGCGTACGTCGGTGTCAATCGGGTGGTGAGCGACGTCAAGGCGCAGTTCGTGGACGTGAACGGGTCGCCGCGGCTCGAGCGGGTCGTGCCGGCCGCGGTCCTGGTGGTGGGTGTGGTGGGGCTGCTGGCCCTGGGGTCCCGTCGGCGCGGGCGCTGATCCGGACCCGATCGCGTACGTCCGTGGTGAAGGCAGGTAGGTTTCAGGCGTGAGCGCCAAGAAGAACGAGCACGACCCCCGGCACGACGACAAGCTGCCCATCCGGATGCTGCACGACCGCGTACTCGTGCGGCAGGACGCGAGCGAGGGCGAGCGGCGGTCCGGGGGCGGCATCCTGATTCCCGCGACGGCGGCGGTCGGCCGTCGGCTGGCCTGGGCCGAGGTCGTCGCGGTGGGACAGAACGTCCGGACGGTGGAGGCGGGGGACCGGGTGCTGTACGACCCGGAGGACCGCGCGGAGGTCGAGGTGCGGGGCACCGCGTACGTGCTCATGCGCGAGCGTGATCTGCACGCGGTGGCCGCGGACCGGTTCGAGGGGTCGGAGGACTCGACGGGCCTGTACCTGTAGCTCTGTGGGCCGGTGGGCCGGTAGAGCTGTGCGGAAGGGCTGGTGACCACGGTCACCAGCCCTTCCGGCCGTCCTGGCCGGGGATCTAGAGTGGACGGACCCGACACCGGGCCCCGACGAGACGCGCCGTACCGGGGTGAGGCAAAGACGACGCACTCCCGTTCCGATACGTCGAGTGGTGTCCCGGAGGTGCCTGTCGTGGCGTGGGTCCTGTTGGTCGTGGCCGGTCTGCTCGAGGTGGGCTGGGCGATCGGGATGAAGTACACCGAGGGGTTCACCCGGCTGGCGCCCAGCCTGTTCACCGGCGCCGGCATCGTGGCGAGCATGGTGCTGCTGTCGTACGCGGCGAAGACGCTCCCGATCGGTACGGCGTACGGCGTGTGGGTGGGGATCGGTGCCGCCGGGGCGGCGGTGCTGGGCATGGCGGTGCTGGGGGAGCCGGTGACCGCCGCCCGGGTCTTCTTCGTGTGCCTGCTGGTGGTCGCGGTGGTGGGGCTGAAGGCGACGTCGGGGCACTGAGCCCCGCCGGTGCGGGAGCCGGGCGGTGCGGTCAGTCGCGCGGTGCGGTCAGTCGTCGCGGGGGCGGGGGATGAATCCGGTGAGGCCGCCGCGGTCGCCCGTGCCGGTGTCCTCGCCGGTTCCGCCCGCCCCGCCGGTTTCTCCGGGTCCGTCGCCGTCCGTGTCGCCCGTGGTGCCGGTCGGCCCGCCCGTGGTGCCGCCGGTCTGCCCGGTTCCGCCGTCCGTGCCGCCGCCGGCCGTGGTGTCGCCGTTGGTGCCGTCGCTCGTCGCGCCTCCCGTGCTGTTCCCGTTCTCGCCGGTGCCGTCGCCCGGGCTGAGGCTCGCGCTCCCGTCCGGTCCGGGGGTCCTGGACGTGCCGTCGCCCGGGGCGGCGGAGGGGAGGGAGCTGGAGTCGGCGGTCGGTGGCGCGGTCCGTTCGGCGCCGGCCTGCAGGTCGAGGTCGAAGTCGCTGACGGGTTCGCCCTCCAGCGCGTCCCGGGTGAACTGGGCCCAGATCTCGGCGGGTGCCCCGCCCCCGTTGACGCGCGGCATGCCCATCGCGCCGTACAGCTTCTCCTGTGCGGCGGTGTCCGGGTTCTGGCCCATGACCGCGACGACGGTGACGAGTTCGGGGGTGTAGCCGGCGAACCAGGCGGCCTTGTCCTCCTCCGCGGTGCCGGTCTTGCCGGCGGCGGGGCGGCCCGCGGCGAGCGCGGCGGCCGCGGTGCCGTTCTGGACGACGCCGCGCAGGACGGCGGTGGTGGTGTCGGCGGCTTCGCGGCTGACGGCCCGGCGGGTCTTCCGTTCGGGCAGCGGCACCGTCTCCTTCCCGTCCTTGGTGATCTTCTCGATCAGGACGGGGTCGCCGTGCACGCCGTGGTTGGCGAGGGTCGCGTACGCCTCGGCCATGTCCAGGGTGCTGGCGGTGGCGACGCCGAGGGCGATGGACGGGGAGGGGGTCAGTTCGGGTGTGGTGGAGGGGATGCCGAGGCCGATGGCGGTCTGCTGGACCTTGTCGGAGCCGACGTCGACCGCCATCTGGGCGTAGACGGCGTTGACGGACTTGTCGGTGGCCTCGCGGACGGTGATGCGGCCGTACGACCGGTCGTCCTCGTTGGCCGGGGCGTAGCGGCCGCCGGGCCAGCCCTCGACGGGCCGTTTGTTGGTGCCGTCGTAGACGGTGTTCGGGGTGATGGGGCGGCCGCCCTGGGTGCTGGAGCCGTTCTCGACGGCCGAGGCGAACACGAACGGCTTGAAGATGGAGCCGACCTGGTAATCCCTGCGGGTGGCGTTGGGGGTGTACTGCTTGACGTAGTCGATGCCGTTGTACATCGCGCGGACCTTGCCGGTCCTCGGTTCGACGGCGGTGCCGCCGGCGCGGACGTACGTGTCGACCTCGCGTTCCTCCGGGTCGAGCCGGTCCATCAGGTTGTCGTTGACGGAGTCGACGAAGGCGTCCTGCTTGTCCTTCTGCAGGGTGGTGGTGATGCGGTAGCCGCCGGCGTCGAGTTCCTCCTCGCCGACGATCCCGTTCCCGGTCAGGTGGTCCTTCATGATCTGCACGATGTAGCCGCGCTGGCCCGACATGCCGGTGGAGTTGGTGTTCCCCCTGGGGGCGGGGAACACCAGCCCGGCCCGCTCGGCCGCGTCCAGCCAGCCCTTCTCGACCATGCCGTCCAGGACGTAGTTCCAGCGGGACTCGGCGGCCGGCCGGTTCTCCGGGTGGGCGACGACGTCGTACTGGCTGGGGGCGTTGACCAGGGCGGCGAGGTAGGCGGCGCGGCCGGCGTCGAGGTCCTGCGCGTCCACGCCGTAGTAGGCGTGGGCGGCGGCCTGGATGCCGTAGGCGTTGCGGCCGAAGTAGCTGGTGTTGAGGTAGCCCTCGAGGATCTTGTCCTTGCTCTGCTCGCGGTCCAGCTTGATGGCGATGAAGAACTCCTTCACCTTGCGGGTGACGGTCTGCTCCTGCCGCAGGTAGTAGTTCTTCACGTACTGCTGGGTGATGGTGGAGCCGGACTGCTTGCCCTTGCCGGTGGCGGTGTTCCAGGCGGCGCGGATCATGGCCTGGGGGTCGACGGCGGACTCGGTGTAGAAGTCACGGTCCTCGGCGGCGAGGACGGCGTGCTGCGCGTCCTCGGAGATCCGGCCGAGGCCGACGTTCTCCCGGTTGACCTCGCCGTCCCGGGCGATGACGGAGCCGTCGGCGTAGAGGTAGACGTTGGCCTGTTTGGTCGCGAGGGCGTTGGCGGGCGGGATCTGCACGAGGGTGTAGCCGAGGAGGAAGACGCCGAGGAGCAGGAGTGCGCCGAGGAGGAGGGCGCTGAGCGTCATCCGCCAGGTGGGGACGGCCCGGCGCCATCCGGTGCGCCCGCGCCTGGGCTCTCGGGGGCCCCGGCCCCGGCCGGACTGCTGTGGCTGCGGCTCGTCGCTCATCTCGTGCACGGACTCCTGTTTCGCCTTGTTCCTGCCGGTACGACCAGTACAGCCGATACAGCCGTAACGGTCGGTACGCGTGATGCGTGCGTGTACGCGTCGTGCGTCCCCTTGTAGAAGACTGTCGCATCCGGTGAACCGTTCCTGTCGGCGGCGCGTGTCGGTCCGCCGTACGGCATCTCCCCCTCATGGCCCCGAAGCGCCGGAAAATGCCTGGCAGCGCGTCGGCCGCCGGTACTAGGTTCGTGCGCTCGGGCGTCTTCGACGGCGTCGGACGAGTACGCCGGGCGGGTGCGCCGGGCGGGGCGAGGACCGGAGGCGGTGGTGGGGGGAGGCACGACCCGGCTGTACACGGCGGTCGCGGCGGGCGGTTTCCGGCGGTACGCGACCTATCGGGCGGCGACGGCGGCCGGGGTGTTCACCAACACCGTCTTCGGCCTGATCCTCGTGTACACGTACCTGGCGCTGTGGAACGAGCGGCCGGACCTCGGCGGCTACGGGCAGGCGCAGGCGGTCACGTACGTGTGGCTGGGGCAGGCGCTCTACGCGACGCTGGCCGTTCAGGGCGGCGGCTTCGAGATCGAGCTGATGGAGCGGATCCGTACGGGTGCCGTCGCGATCGACCTGTACCGGCCCGCCGACCTGCAGGGATGGTGGCTGGCGCAGGATCTGGGCCGCTCGGTGTTCCAGCTGCTGGGGCGGGGCGTGGTCCCCTTCCTGTTCGGGGTGGCGGTCTTCCCCGTGGAGCTGCCGGACGCTCCGCTGACCTGGGCCGCCTTCCTGGCGGCGGTGCTGCTGGCGATGGTGGTCAGTTTCGCGATCCGCTATCTGGTGGCGCTGAGCGCGTTCTGGCTGCTGGACGGTACGGGGGCGATGCAGATGCTGATGATCGTGGGGATGTTCTGTTCGGGCATGGTGCTGCCGCTGAACGTCTTCCCGGGCGTGTTCGGCGAGGTCGTACGGATGCTGCCCTGGGCGGCGCTGCTCCAGGGGCCGGCCGACGTCCTGATGGGGGAGGCGAGCGTGCTGCGGGTCTTCGCCCTTCAGGGCGCATGGGCGGTGGCGCTGCTGGCGGCGGGACGGCTGCTGCAGACGGCGGCGACCCGGCGGGTGGTGGTCCAGGGTGGCTGAGGGCGGCGGGCGGATCGGAGGATTCGATTCCGTTTCTGGTGCCGGGCGGCTCGGCAGGTGGTCCGGGGCGGCGCGGGGGGTGCGCGCGTACGGGCTGATCGCGGGCATGTGGATCCGCTCGACCATGGTGTACCGGACGTCGTTCGTACTGACGACCGTCGGCGGTGTCGCGGTGACCGGCCTTGACTTCGTCGCCATCGCGCTGATGTTCTCGCACGTCGACGTGCTGGCCGGCCACACTCTGGCCGAGGTGGCCTTCCTGTACGGCCTGTCCATCGTGCCGTTCGGCCTCGCGGATCTGGCGCTGGGCTCGATGGACCGGCTGGGGCGCCGGGTGCGGGACGGCACGCTCGACACGCTGCTGGTGCGGCCGGTGCCGGTGCTCGCGCAGGTCGCCGCGGACCGCTTCGCCCTGCGCCGCGTGGGGCGCCTGCTGCAGGGGCTGGTGGTCCTCGGCTGGGCGCTCGCCGCGCTCGACGTGGACTGGACGGTCCCGAAGCTGCTGCTGATGCCGGTGACGGTGGTCAGCGGCGCGGCGATCTTCTGCGCGGTGTTCGTGGGGGGCGCGGCCTTCCAGTTCGTGGCGCAGGACGCGTCCGAGGTGCAGAACGCGTTCACCTACGGCGGTCAGACCATGCTGCAGTATCCGCCGGTGCTGTTCGCGCAGGAACTGGTGCGCGGGGTGACGTTCGTGCTGCCGCTCGCCTTCGTCAACTGGATCCCCGCGTCCTATGTGTTGGGGCGGCCGTATCCGCTGGACCTGCCCGGGTGGGCGGCGTTCGCGGCACCGGCCGTGGCGGCGGTGTGCTGCGCGGCGGCCGGGTGGGCGTGGCGGGCGGGGCTGCGTTCGTATCGGAGTACAGGGAGTTAGCGGACCGTGGGCAACGACAGCGCGTACGACGAGGGCGAAGGCGGCGACGGGAGCCGGGACGGCGGTGGCGGAGGCCGCGAGGACGGCTGCGGCGGGAGCCGTGAGGACCGGGAGTTCATCCTTCTCGACCGGGTCGAGAAGGTCTTCGACGTGCGGAAGAAGACCGGGTTCATGAAGCGGGAGCGGCGGCGGGTGCGGGCCGTGGACTCGCTCTCGTTCTCCGTGGCCCGCGGTGAGATGGTCGGCTACATCGGGCCGAACGGCGCGGGCAAGTCGACCACGATCAAGATGCTGACCGGGATCCTCACCCCGAGCGGCGGCCGGCTGCGGGTGGCCGGCATCGACCCCACCCGGGAGCGGATGCGGCTGGCGCACCGCATCGGGGTGGTGTTCGGGCAGCGGACGACGCTGTGGTGGGATCTGCCGCTGCTCGACTCGTACCGGCTGATGCACCGCATGTACCGGATTCCCGACGCCCGTTACCGCGCGAACCTGGACCGGCTCGTCGAACTCCTCGACCTGGGCGACCTGCTGGACACCCCGGTACGGCAGCTCTCTCTGGGGCAGCGGATGCGCGGCGACATCGCTGCGGCGCTGCTGCACGACCCGGAGGTGCTGTACCTGGACGAGCCGACCATCGGTCTGGACGTCGTCTCCAAGACCAAGGTGCGGGACTTCCTGCGGGAGCTGAACGCCGAGCGGGCCACGACGGTGCTGCTGACCACGCACGACCTGCAGGACATCGAGCAGTTGTGCTCGCGGGTGATGGTCATCGACCACGGCCGCCTGGTGTACGACGGTGCGCTCGCCGGCCTGCACCGGGCGGGGGAGAGCGAACGGACGCTGGTGGTGGACCTGGAACGGGAGGTGCCGCCGATCGACGTGCCGGCGCCCGCGCGGGTGGTGCGGGTGGAGGGGCCGCGGCAGTGGCTGGCGTTCCCGGCGGCGCAGTCGGCGGCCCCGCTGGTGGCGCGGATCGCGGCGGAGTACCCGCTGGTGGACCTTTCGGTGCGGGAGCCGGACATCGAGGCCGTGATCGCGAAGATGTACGCGGAGCGGGCGGACCGGGGGCACCGGGCGGACCGGGGGCACCGGGCGGACCGGGGACATCAGGATGATCAGGCGGGCCAGGGGCGCCAGGTGGACCAGGCGGAGGAGGCCGTCGGGGGCACCTCGCCCGACGCCCGGGACGAGGGCGCGGGGCGGGTGGTCTCGTAGCCCTCGGCCGGGGGACCTCGTAGGCTGCCGTGTATGACCGACGACGCAGTTCCGGACCTCCGTGCCTCCGACGCCGACCGCGAGCGGGTCGCCGCCGTTCTGCGGGACGCCGTCGCCGAGGGGCGTCTGGACATGGAGGAGTTCGAGGAGCGGCTGGACGCGACGTACAGGGCGCGGACCTACCGGGAACTCGAACCGATCACCCGCGACCTGCCCGCCCCCGGGGTGTCCGCCCCCGTCGTCGACCTGACCAAGTCCCCCGAGCCGGGCGGCGACTGGGCGAGCCGGGTGGGCGTCGGCGGTGACGCGCCGTCGACGTGGGCCGTCGCCGTGATGTCGGGGTTCCAGCGCAAGGGCCGGTGGACGGCGCCGCGGAGGTTCAACTGCTTCGCCTTCTGGGGCGGCGGCGAGATCGATCTGCGCGAGGCGGACTTCGCGGACCGCGAGGTCGTGATCAACGCGGTCGCGATCATGGGCGGCGTCAACGTCGTCGTCCCGCCGGGTGTCGAGGTCGTCGTCCGCGGCATCGGCATCATGGGCGGCTTCGACCACCGTGAGGAGGGCGTGCCGGGCGACCCGGGCGCCCCGCGCGTGGTCCTCTCGGGCTTCGCCTTCTGGGGCGGCGTCGGCGTCGAGCGTAAGCTGCCCCGGGCGGAGAAGCAGCGGCTCCGGGAGGAGCGCCGCCGCGAGAAGCTGGAGCGCAAGGCGAACGGCCGCGGGAATCCGGCGGGCGGCGACGCGGACCGCCGTGAACTGGACGCCTCCTCGTCCGGCCAGGCCTCCCCCGGCTTCGGCCACGGCGGCCTGGGCCACGGTTCCCTCGGCTTCGACTCCCTGCACGGCCGCCGGGCCGAGGAACAGGGCGACCGCCGCCGCGACCGGGACCGCTGACGCGACCGGAGCAGGGCGAGGGAGAGCAGGGCGGGGCAGGGCGGAGGGGGGCCGGGCCGGGGAGCGGCCGGCCGCCCCCTACAACTCCGCCGGCGCCCCGCCCGACAGGTCGTCCAGGTCGAGGACCTCGGCCATCCGGGTGTACCCCCGGTCGCTCGGGTGCAGGTGGTCGCCCGAGTCGTAGACGGGGCGCAGCCGGCGCGGGTCGTACGGGTCGCGCAGGGCCCGGTCGAAGTCGACGACGGCGTCGAAGACGTGCCCCGCGCGGATCTCCCCGTTGATCTCCTGCCGTACGCCCTCGCGCGCGTCGGTGTGGCCGCGGTGGCCGCCGAACGGCATCAGGGTCGAGCCGACGACCTTCAGCCCGCGGGCGTGGGCGCGGTCCACGAGTGTCCCGAGCCCGCCGACGATCGCGTCCGGGTCGGCGAGGCCCGGGTCGCGCAGGATGTCGTTGACGCCGAGGAGGACGACGACGGCCTTGACGTTCGTACGGCCGAGGACGTCGCGGTCGAAGCGGTTCAGGGCGCTGGTGTTCTCCGCGGGGCGGCCGAGGCCGTCGGCGAGGATCCGGTTGCCGCTGATGCCCTCGTTGACGACGCTGTAGCGCGGTACGTCCCGGCCGGCCGCGGCCGCCTCGCGCAGCCGGTCGGACAGGATGTCCGGCCAGCGGTTGTTGGCGCCGGTGGTGGAGGTGCTGCCGTCGGTGAGCGAGTCGCCGAGGGCGACCACGGTGCCCTGCGCGTCCTTGCTCAGCACGTCCAGCGCGGTCAGGTAGCGCCAGTAGGCGCTCTCCTCCGTGTACACGGTGCCGGCCGCGTCCCGGGTGTGCTCGCCGACGGCGGCGTACGAGGTCTGGCGCGCGTACGTGTGGCGGGTGACCGGCCCGGAGCCGGTGGGGGAGTACGTGGTGACCAGCACGTCCCCGTCGGACGGGACGGTGATGCGTACGGCGTCGCTCACCACCTGGCCGCCGGGCGGGACGACGACGGCGGCCTGGCCGCGGAAGGTGACCTGCCGCATCGTGTCGGCGAGTGCCGCGGCGCCGCCCCGGCCCGCGGACAGGGCGATCGAGGCGTGGCTGATGGTGAGCGGGGACTGCCCGTAGAGGTTGGACAGGGTGATCCGGGCGGCGGTGCCGCCGACGCCGGTGTGCACGACGTTGCGCAACGAGCGGTCCGCGAGGCCGGTCATCTCGGTGCCGGGCTCGCCACCGACCGGGGAGGCCGCCCAGGAGGAGACCCAGGTGCCGGTGGAGGCCGGTGCGGCCGGGTTCGGGCGGCCGTCGCGGCCGCCGGCGAGGGTGTCACGGTCCCCCGTGCCGTCGCCGTACAGGCCGGACGCCGGCCCGGACACCCCGACGTACAGGGCGGCGGACACTGCCACGATCGCGGCGATCACCGCGGCGAGCAGGGCGCGGTACTTCGTGGGAGACGCTTCCGCGCCCCCGTCACGTCCCCCGGTCATGCTGTTTCTGTTCTCCTCGGACGATCGGAGCCCGGGGCTCCGTACGGATGAGCCCATGATGCGTCATGGACGGGTGACGGTCCGACAGGACCTCACCAGGAACCCGCCGGGGTGCCCCGGCATCTCCCCGGCATTTCCCTGGAATCTCCCTGGCGTTCCCCGGAGGCCCACCCCGGGCACCCTTCTGCTGGATCCCCCTGATTTTTCCCCGAGTTCTCCCCGAAGCCCGGGCGGGGCCCCTCCGAACCCCTGGTCGGAGCGTTCGTCGGGGTGTTCTCGGGGCACTCTCGGGTGACGGTCGGGCCGTCCAGGGGACAGACGCCGGGAACTCCTGTTCCGTTCCGGGAGTCGGTCGGGAAGGGACAATGTGTGAAGGATCACCGGACAGGCGGAGCGGACGGAGCGGGGCGGAACAGATGGAACCGATCGAGCGGACCGGGCGGAGGGGAGAGGTGAGCGGCACCGACACCCCGGGCAGCACGGACGGCCCGGGTGCCACGGGCGCCCCGGGAACCCCGCGCGCCACCACGGACACGGCCCCCGCCGAAGGCACCGGCGACGCGGGCACCCCCTCCGCCGGGGGCGGACGCACGGAGGCCCGCTCCCGCCCCGGTGCCGTCCCGCACCGCGCGATGACGACGTTCAGCCCGGCGGACGAGGAGAAGCGGCGCGGAGTGCGCCGGATGAAGCTCATCGCCACCGGGCTGCTGCTGTTCGTCGCCCTGGTGTACGTCCTCGCCGAGTGGGCGTCCCACGCGGGCGCCGGCGCCTGGGCGGGCTACGTCGCCGCGGCGGCCGAGGCGGGCATGGTCGGCGCGCTCGCCGACTGGTTCGCCGTGACCGCCCTGTTCCGCCACCCCCTGGGCCTGCGCATCCCGCACACCGCGATCATCCCCACCAAGAAGGACCAGCTCGGCGTCTCCCTGGGTGACTTCGTCGGCGAGAACTTCCTCTCCGGGGACGTCGTCCGCGAGCGGCTGCGCTCCGTCGGCATCGGCAGCCGGCTCGGCGCCTGGCTGGCGGTGCCCGAGCACGCCGACCGGGTCACCGCCGAGCTGTCGGCCGCCCTGCGCGGCGCGCTGACCGTCCTGCGCGACTCCGACGTCCAGGCGGTGGTCGGCGAGGCGATCACGCGCCGCGCGGACGCCCAGGAA
The DNA here is from genome assembly GCF_000829695.1 of Streptomyces sp. NBRC 110035. Classification (GTDB taxonomy): domain Bacteria; phylum Actinomycetota; class Actinomycetes; order Streptomycetales; family Streptomycetaceae; genus Streptomyces. The sequence goes on from NZ_BBNN01000034.1 coordinate 138,026, forward strand.
ATCGCGCCCGGCATGGGCAAGATGCTGGAGAAGATCGTCGCCGACGGCGGCCACAAGAAGGCCGTCGACGTCGTCGTCGCCCGCGCCCACGACTGGCTCGTGCTGCACGGCGACTCCGTGATGAACGCCGTGCAGGGCGGCGCCCCCGGCTGGACCCCGAAATTCGTGGACCGCAAGGTCGGCGACCGCGTCTACAAGGAACTGCTGCGCTTCGTCACCGAGATGCGCGACATGCCCGCCCACCCCGCGCGCGGCGCCCTCGACCGCTTCCTCACCGACTTCGCCTCCGACCTCCAGTCCGACACCGGGACCCGCGCCCGGATAGAACGGCTCAAGGGCGAGATCCTCGACCGCGACGAGGTCCAGGACCTGATCGCCTCCGCCTGGACCGCCGTACGATCCATGATCGTCTCCGCCGCGGAGGACGAGCGCAGCGAGCTGCGGCTGCGCGTACGCGCCTCGCTGCTGTCGCTGGGCGCGCGCATGTCCGCCGACACCAGGCTGCAGGGCAAGGTCGACGGCTGGCTGGAGAGCGCCGCGGTGTACGTCGTCACCACCTACCGGGGGGAGATCACCTCCCTGATCACGGACACCGTGGCCGGCTGGGACGCCGAGCACACGACGAAGAAGATCGAGGCCAACATCGGCCGCGACCTCCAGTTCATCCGCATCAACGGCACGGTCGTCGGTTCCCTGGCGGGCCTGGCGATCTACACGGTGTCGCAGGCGATCGGGGGGTAGGGCGACCGGCGGGGGCTCCGCGCGGGGCGTGGGCCCACGGCCCACGGGGAACCGGCCGGAGTTCGCCCCGTCGAGCAGTGCGTCCGTGGCCGCACGGAGCGGCGTGGACGGCCCGGCCGGCGGCCGCGACCACACACGGTCGTGACTCGCACGGTTGCGATCCGCATGGTCGTGACTCGCACGGTCGCGACCCGCGCCGCCGAGGCCGATGCCTCCGAAGCCGACCGTGATGCGCGTGCCTGACCTGTCGTTATGTCGTTATGCCGTGATGCGGGCGGTGTGGAGGGCCCGCTGTTCCACGGGACGACGGGAGAGACACGTACATGGCGCGGGAACAAGGAGGTCGGGGCGAGGGCCGGGAGCAAGGGACCGGGGTGCGGTTGGCGCGACTGCTCCGACGCTGGTGGGAGGAGGCCGGAAGTCCGTCCGGCGGCACGCGGCCGACACAGCAGGCGCTGGCCGCGCGTCTGGGCGTCGACCAGACGACGCTCCCGCGCTACCTGAATCCGAAGCACACGTCGACCGCCCCTTTGAGGGTGGTCGAGGCGCTGCACGCCCACCTGCGCGCTCCGGCGGTGGAGCTGGACCGGGCAAGGGCGCTGTGCCGGGCGGCGCTGCGGGAGAACAGCCGCCACCGTGCCGTCGACGCCGTAGGCGAACCCGCCGCCCCGGCCGGCCCCACGGACGGGCCCGGTGCGACCGCCGTCCCCCGCCGGCCTGTCGGCCCCCATGAGCCCGTCGGCCCCCATGAGCCTGTCGGCCCCCATGAGCCTGTCGGGTCCCGTGCGACCGCCGACCCCGTTGCCGCCCCCGGGCCAGGGGACGGTGCCCCCGCCGGCACCGCTGCCGCGCACGGAACGGGCGGGCGCGGCAGCGGTACCGGCGGCCCTCGCTTCCCGTGGCACCTGCACGTCCTGGTGGGGGCCGCGGTGGTTCTGTCGTTCGCCGCCGGAGTGCTCGTGCACGAACGCTTCGCCGTCCAGGACCACAGGGCCGTCACGGCGGACGGTCCGGCCGGTGGTGGGGGCGCCGTGGCCGGGAGTGGGGCGCCGTCCCCGTGGCCGCTGCTGGTCATGGGCGAGCAGGATCAGTTCACCCGTGCCCGGGCCCTGCAGAACCTGCTGAACGCGCACGGCCACAGGGTGAGGGCGGACGGCTTCTTCGGGGAGGACACCCGGGACGCCGTCATGGCCTTCCAACGGAAGAGAGGCCTGTCGCCCGACGGCAAGGTCGGCAAGCACACCTGGCCGGAACTGGTGAAGGACGTCAAGCCCGGATCCGGGACCTACGAGGTACGGGCCGCCCAGGAGCTTCTGAACAACGTGGGCCAGGGCGGCACGGTGGTGTCGGGAGAGTTCACCGCGGTGACCGCCGAGGACCTGAGGTTCTTCCAGAGCACACAGGACCTGCCCGTGACCGGCAGGGTGGACGTGGACACCTGGCTGGCCCTGCTGGTGGCGCAGCTCCCGCCCGCCGGAGCCCCTGCGTACCAGAGGTCCACGAGCCCACTGCCCTCCGTGTCCGCGTCCGCGTGAAGAGCGGCACACGCACTGCCCGACCGTCCCGACCGTGCCGCACATGCGTCACATGCCGTGCAGCCCTCCTGCATGAGGGCATAACGGCAGGTCAAGGCGTCGTCAGGCAGGGTGCATCGATGTGCCTCGGCACGTGGTCGGAAACGTCTCCTCCCACCCGGCCCCGCCGGTGATGCTGGTTCTGCGACCGGCACTCCCGGACAGCCCGCCCCGTCGGCGGGCAGCACGTCCAGGGCCTCCCGCCGGTCCGCTTCCTGTCAGCACTCCACCCGAAGGGGTCATCCATGTCTGCTGTCCGCAACACCATCGCCTCCCTCGTGTCCACCGTCGTCCTCGCCGGAGGGCTGGCCGTCGGGGCCGCCGGCCCGGCGAGCGCGGCCACCTGCCCGTCCTCCGCCTCCCCGGTGATCAGCGGGGCGAAGGCCGGCTGGACCCTGAGCTGCTCGGGCGGCGGCGTGAAGGTGTACGGCTGGCTCGAGGACACCCGGATGGACGGCAAGTGCGCCGTGGTCCGCATCAACGCCGGCAACGGCGCCCACCGCACCAAGTCCGCCTGCGGCTCCGGTGCCCGGAAGCAGTTCTCCTTCACCTTCGCCGGGACGGACTCCGCCCAGGTACGCCTGGCCATCGCCTGACCCACAGCACAGGGGACGGGCCACGACGCTCGCCCCCTGTGCCCTTGGCGACGGTCGCGCTCCGACAAGGGGGCGGCGCGGTGAGCACGTTCCCCGCGCCGACCGGTGACGCGACCAGCCGCCCATCGTTGCGGGACGGGATCCCATCCCGGGCCCACTTCTCCCGAGACTGTCCACAGAGCGCCCCCCGCCGGTATCACGGGCAGAGGGGAGGTGGGCTCAGAGGACGGCGAACAGACCGTCGAGCGGGGCGGGGACGCGGTCGGGTTCGAGGGCCCCGACGAGGACGCGTCCGTAGCGGATCTTGCGCCCCTTCTTCGTGCCGAGGAAGCGACGCAACTGCTGCTGCGGGGTGCGGCCCTGCTGCGCGGGCTGGTGCAGGAACGTCTGCAGGGCGCGCAGGTCGCCCTCGGCCCGGACGAGTTCCTCCACCCGTGCCACACCCAGCGCGCGGATCAACTCGTCCTCCAGATCCGCCGCGCAGACGAAGAACCGCTGCGGCCGTGCCGCACCGGTCACCGCCGCCCCGTCCAAGGCGCGGGCGTAGAAGCGCCGTTCCCGCTCGTCGCACAGCCCCGTGAGGCGCAGACCCAGGCCGGGGGACGGCCCGAGCAGGCGAGCGAAACGCCCGACGCTCATCGCCCCGCCCATCGGCAGGACACACACCCCTTCGCCCTCCAGGTCCCGCCCGCGCCGTTCGGCCGGCGCGTCGACGGCCGCTCGGCCCTTCGAGCAGCACGACCGCCCGGACGGCCGACCGTGCCGCCGGCTCCCGCACGGGCTCACCCGGCCCACCGGCGTCCCACCCGATGACCGCCTCCCGGAACGCCCCCATGTCAGCCATGCCACGAGTCTGGTCCCTCCCCAGCCCTTCCGGCACGGATTTTCCGCCGGAGCCCTCGGCGATCTTCTCCCCGGCCCGATCGAACAGCAGGATGAGGGGCCTGCCGCAAGGCGCGGGGAACACGCTGGAAAGGACACGGTGGAGCCGACACGACCGTCCCCTGGGTGAAGCTCGAACTGGACGTCGCAGCCTTCGACGCACCGCACTTCGAGACGTACGTGACGCGGTGCCGCGAGGACGGCATCCGCCTGACCACCCTCGCCGAACTGGGCGACACACCGGAACACCGTCGCAGGCTGTACGCGCTGAACAAGGAGTGCCCCGCCGACATCCCCGGGCGCGGGGAGTTCTACTCGTTCGACGAGTACGCCGAGCGGCGCTTCGAGGCCGCCGGCTACGACCCCCGTGGCATCGTGATCGCCCTGGACGGCGACGAGTGGATCGGCATGGCGGCCACGTCGGTCCGGGAGGGCTTCCTCTTCAACGAGATGACCGGCGTACGGGCCGGCTACCGGGGCCGCGGCATCTCGATCGCCATGAAGACCTTCGGAATGGCCTTCGTCAGGGAGTCCGGAACGAGCACGGTCCGCACCTTCCACCACACCCGGCCAACGCGGACGCGATCGCCATGAACCGCAGGATGGGATACGTGGACGCGGCTGCGGAGGGCTGAGTGCGGATCAGGCCGGGCCTCTTCGCTGTCGGCCCGCTTCAGGTGCCTCAGGACGTGGATGTCCCCTCCGGTGGGACCGGGCGATCCGGAGCGGCGTTGGTCACCGCTCTGCCCGCGAGCGCGGGCACCCACGCCCTGACATCTGACGGCGGCAGCGCCAACAGCAGTAGCAGCAGCACGGGCAATAGCAGCGGTAGCAGCAGCACCCACAGCAGCGGCAGCGGCAGCGGGATCGTGCGCCGGCTGAGAGACCTCGAAACAGCCCGGTGGGCCCGAGACCGCGTGGGCGGACTCCGACACGGATGCCCACGACCGTCTGTCGCACGGGCTCGGCACCGGGGCATGCGGCACGGGGTACGCGGCAACGGGGCCTGCCCCGCACGCCTTGCTGCTTGTCGGGAGACCGGTGGCCCAGGTCTGGAGCACGCCTTGGCGGACAACGCCCCACTCTGCGGCATTCGTCAGGGGCAGGTGGCGGTCTGCCGGCACGTTTCCGGCGCCAGGAACTCGGGTACGTGTTCGGACCGCAGGGCGAAGGCGGCCGACGCCTCATCTTGAGCCTGCGGCGTGTCCCGCCTCGTGGCGCGGGTAGATCTTGCTCTGGTCACGACTGCGCCGGCTGTTCGGTGAGGGGTGTTCGAGGTGCATCGCGACGGTCGGTCGGTGAATCCTCCAGCCGTGCTCTCCCCGGAGAGGGCCGCTGAGATCAGCGAGGTCATCGACCGGATCACACGCTGGGCGAGGGGCCGTGAAGACATCGTCGGCCTGCTCTTGGTGGGATCGTGCGCCCGCAACGCCGCGCGACCGGACTCCGACATCGACGTCGTCCTGCTCAGCACGGATGAGTCGTGGTATCTCCTCGAGGACGGCTGGGCCGTGGAACTCGGGCTGGGCAAACCGATCCGCACCCAGTCGTGGGGGCCGATCGCAGAGCGACGCTGCTCCACGGCCTCCGGCCTGGAAGTCGAGCTGGGCATCGGCTCTCCGGCCTGGGCGAAGACAGATCCCGTCGAGCACGGGACGCATCGTGTCGTCACCGACGGCGCCCGGGTGCTGCACGACCCGGCAGGTGTCCTTGCCGGCCTTCTCGCCGCCTGCTGACCGGCCGGCGGCCTGCCGGCGGGGCCCCCGGGCCGTTTGTCGGGCCGGTGGCCGGGGCCGTTCATGAGGACGACTCCCGGCCGACCTGTGCCACGCTGTCATCCGGGACGAACGGGGGCAGGCACACCTTTGTGCTCCCCGGGCGGTGACCGCTCCCGGCACGTACCCGCCCCGCGCGCACCCGTGCCCCGCGCGCACCCGCCCCGCGCGGGGCCGCCTCGGCGCCGCTCAGTCCCGCGCCGCAGGGGTTCCGCCCGCAGGGGCGGCCGGCGGCGGAGGCTGCGTGCTGAAGGAGAGCCCGGAGAAGTCCCGGCCCTGAAGCACAGGCCCGTACTGGTTGCCCCCGCTGATGCTGTTGCGCACGTCGCCGTCTTCCGTGAGGACCAGCCTCGCCCCTTCGTGCCACTGCCGCAGGCCGGCGTCGAAGTCGGGGTCCAGCGAGGTGCGAGCGGCGAGCGCGGCGCTGAGGGCCCGTGCGCGCGCCTGGTCGTCCGGCGCCTGCCCCAGGGCTGCCAACTCCGGCTCCCCGGTACTGACCTGAGGGGCTTCCGCCGTGTCCCGCCCACGCCGGAACGGCTGCCGCACCAGGGCACTCAGCCCAGCCCACGCCTGCCGCCCCAACTCGCCGCCTGCACCGCCCGCCAGGGCCGCGAGCAGCCCTACTGCTATCGGATCCATGCCGAGCACCCTCCGTGAATGGATGTTCACCATGAGTGGAACGCCTCGGCGGGCGGCCCGGTTCCCGTCGGGGTCCGGTGCGCCGCCCCCTCCGCCCGCTGTCCGGCCGGCACTCCGGGGCCGCCCCGGCGCAGGCCGCGGGCAGCGACGGACGGATCGGATCCCACTCGGCATCGGACGGTTCATGGCGACGTACCACCGCACCATGACCCACGAACCCGGACCTGTGAGACGACAGGCCTAGCGCATCGCGACCAGGACGACGCTGTTGAGCACGCTCGTGATCACGAAGAACGGCGCGTTGAGGATGCCGTAGTAGAGCGGGCGCGGAAAGTTCGGGTTGATGGCGATCTGGAAGGTCATCGCGCCGAGATAACCGACGCCGACGAGGAGCCCGAAGGTCACGGCGTCACCGATGCCGGTGATGTCGAGTGCCTCGACGAGCACGGCGCTGGTCAGGACGGTGACGAGGAGACACACCAGGGGGCCCGCCGTGGTGACCGCCGTCGGTGCGGGCGCCGGCGCGCCCTCGCGGCCGAGGGCGACGGCGTACGGCTTGGCGATCACGACTGCGAACCACACGCCGGCGAGCAGGAACGATGCCACGGCTGCGATCGCGACGGCCAACCAGTCGATGTCGGCGAGAACGGAGAACACGCGCAGACTCCTTGTGAACGAGCGGCCCCTGTGACCGCCGAGGGCACGAGTCTTCGTGGTGTGGAGGACAGGTTGTGTCCGCTTCTCCGGGAGGGCGGGAACGGGAGCGGGGGTGCACGCGCCGGGAGGGAAAGACCCCGGGCGGCGCGAACGCGTCGATCGCCTCACGGTGGTCCCGCCGGCAGCCACCCGCTTCGGCGTCCGGTCCGGAGGCGACGGCTCGATCCGCGCCCACGGCGCGTCGGCCCGGTCCGGCTTGCTCCGCCTGCTGGAGCCGCTGTGTCCGGCGGACGGACCCGAAATAATCGCCGTATGGCGCGTATTCGTCACCTCGCCTCCTGCGCATCATAAGGAAGGGCGCGGCGCCTCCCTTTGCCGGCAATGCGGCCACGGGAACCAAGAGGGTGGCTGATCCTCCCGGCATGCCGTCTTCCCGGCATGCCGTCCTGCGCAGCCGCGACGGTAAGGAGGGCGTCGGCCGCCATTGCGCCCGGTGGTGTCCGCCGGGTAAGGGTCCGCGGTCTTTGGTCCGGCGTCACCGTCCCTGCTGCCGGGGTGTTCGCGGCGTCCGCCGGTGCGCACTGCGGTGGGCGAGGCCCCGCTGCCCGGCCGTCGTGCCTGCAGCGGTCACGGGCGGGCTCCGGACTCCGTCGCGTCGCACGGGAGGCCGGCCGGACCCGCCGTTCGAAGGCAGTGACAATGCCCTCGCCGGATTTTACGGCGACCCCGTCATTGGTGACCGGTAACGCCCGAACAAGCCCAGGAGGCGCCCATACCAGGGATTGTGCGAAAACAAGACACTCTCCTCGGCGAAACGCCTGTGCCGCTGGGTTTCGGTCATATTCACTGCATCGAGCGCGCGCTAACAAGATCGCCTGAGAAGTGCAGGAACGCGAGTCGCTTGTACCTGTCATGCGTCTCGCGAATGATCGCTTCTGTTCGGGCCCGGTGCCGTCCGCCGCGCCAGGTGGGGCGAAGTGGGAGGGCATGTGACGCAGGTGCTGGACGTGGCCGACGCCATCAGTGATCTTCCTGAAGCGGTACCTCTGCGACGGGCTTTCGATCCCGAGCTCTTGCAGAGAGACCTCGACTCACTGGGCGACCGCACGTGGGGTGCTCAGCAGTCGGTCGTGGACGGGGGGAGACCTCACTGATCCAGCGGAGATCGACTGGCGGTGCCTGGCTCTCCGCAGTCCCGCGGGCGACCCCGGCCGCACCGACCCGGGAGGGCCCGGGACCGACGGGTTCGCGGACACCCCGTGGCTCAGGCGCACACCGTACATGGCCGGGGTGCTCGCCTCCCTGCCCACTTCTCTGCGCTGTGCCCGGTTGATGTCCCTGGCCCCGGGAGTGGAGGTCCCGGAGCACCGCGACACGCCGACCGGGTTCCTCTACGGCTTCGTACGGCTCCATGTGCCGATTCGCACCAACCCCGGTGCTGTGCTTCGCATCGACGGCAAGGAGCACCGCTGGCAGCCCGGCCACCTGTGGTACGGCGACTTCAGCCGCCCGCACAGCGTCGTGAACACCGGCAGCCGGCCGCGTGTCCACCTCGTCGTCGACTGCGTCGTCACCCCTGAACTGCTGGATCTGTTTCCCGAGGACTTCCTGCAGCGCGTCCCCTTGAGCGACGTGGCGTTCTCGCGCCCCGAGATACCCCTGCGCCCGTTCGGGCTGGCCGACTTCCAGTGCACGCTGACCGTGCCGCCCTGCTTCCTGCGCCTGGACGAGCCGGTCGCCGACCACGGGGAACGGGACCTGGACGCCCGGGTGGTCGCCAAGCACGGTCGCCTGGTGCTGGACATCGGCGACGGGCCCGACTTCGGCCTGATCCATGTGGGCGGCGGTGAGTTCCGCCTCCAAGGCTGGATCGAGGAACGCGGCATGCACCTGGGGCTTTCCAGCAGTCCCCCGCGTGCCGTCTTCTTCTCACGGCGTGGACGCCACCACCAGAGCGTCGAGCGCCCGGCCCGGCCGGCCCGCCCACCCGTGAGGTAGCACCGGCCCGACGAGGCCACGGCCGGACACGGCCTCAGTCCGTGGCCGCCCCGCCCCGCCCCGCCCCAGAGCCCGCGGGGCGCTTCCCGCTGCACGTTCGGATGCGGCCCGCGTCCGCCCCGACAACCCGGTACCGAGGAGGTGCGCCATGCGCTACCTGCACTGATCTCCCGTACACCCGGTCCCGCCGACCAGCCGAGGAGGACTCATGCGCTACCTGCACTGACGCGGACCACGACAGCCGGTGACCGAGCGGACACCCCGCCGGTCGCCGGCTGTCCCGGGGCGGCGGCGGACCGGTTCGGGCCGCCGCAGCCGACTTCCACCCGTACCACCGATACGCGGGAGAACCGAGGATGGACCTGTTCCGGCCGCTGGACGACGCGACCATCAACGATCCGCAGCCGATGTACCATCGTCTCCGGTCGGCCGAACCGGTCCACTGGTACGCGCCGTTGAGCGCCTGGGTGGTCAGCGGATACGACGACTGCCTGTTCGCCCTGCACCGCACCGACCTCTTCTCCTCCGACTGGCGGCGGCCGGTGCCGAGATCCCCGACAACCTGCTCAGCATCCAGACTCTGGACCCGCCGGAGCACGGTGCCGTACACCGCGTGCTGATGGACGCCTACCGGCGCCAGGACTTCGCCGCCCTCAGGACGAAGCTGGAGGACCTGGCGGACGAACTCCTCGTCAGGCTGTCCGCACAGCCGTCCTTCGACCTGGTCGAGTCCTTCACCGCCCCGCTGTCCTTCGCGGCGGTGGCTGCGCTGTTCGGAGTTCCCGACGCCGACGAGAAGAACATCGTCGCCTGGTCCGAGGCGATCGTCGCGGCCATGGACTCCGGCCTCACCCCGGAAGCCGCCGCCCCCGGAACGCGGGCCCGCGACAAGCTCAGCGAGGAGGTCTCACGCTGGCTCGACGGCGAGCCGGACACCGGTCTGCTCGCGGATCTGCGGCGGGCCGAAGCGGCGCAGAGCATCTCCCGCGACATGATCCTCAACACCCTGCGTGCCATGCTCCACGCCGGGTACGCCCCGACGAGCCGGTTCGTCGCGGCTTCCGCACTGGCTCTGCTGCGCACCCCGGGGGCGTGGAAGGAACTCCAGGCCACCGGCGTGACCGAGAACGCGCTCAAGGAACTGCTGCGGCACTCCGGCCCCGTACAGGCCGTCGCCCGCGTGTGCACCCAGGACGTGGAACTGGGAGGTCGCCTCCTTCGAGGAGGAAGCGACGTGATCCTCCTGATCGCTGCCGCGAACCGCGATCCCCGTCAGTTTCCGCAACCCGACGAACTGGACCTCACCCGCACCCCGAACCACAACCTGGGGTTCGGCTGGGGCGCGCACGCGTGTGCGGGCGCCTCACTGGCCCGCTTGACGTGCGCCGTCGCGCTGGGCGCCCTCCTGCGGCACACCCCGCGGCTGAGGCTCGCCGGAGAGCCGGTCCACTGGCGTCACGCCACCCTGCGCGGGCTCCGCACGCTGCCGGTGAGCGGGGGTGCCGCGTGAGCCCTCTCGGTACCGGTACCTCCTCCGACGGCGGCCCGGTGGCACCGGACGGCAGCCCCGTCGGCCTGTACCGTTCGTTCCCTCCCGGCGGGGAACCGGCGCTCATCCACGGAGCGGTCCCTCCCGGATGCGCCGTACTCGAACTCGGCTGCGGAGCAGGCAGGATCACCCACGCGCTCGTAGACCTCGGGCACCCCGTGGTCGCGGTCGACCAGAGCGCCGACATGCTCGCCTGCGTGCGGGGTGCCACACGCGTCCACGCCGACATCGAGGAACTCGACCTGCCGCGGGAGTTCCCCGCTGTGGTTCTCGCCGGCTTCCTGGTCAACACCATCGTTCCCGGCCAGCGGGAAGCCTTCCTGGCCACCTGCAGACGGCACGTCGCGGACGACGGCGTCGTGCTCGTCCAGCGGACCTCTCCGCACTGGGCCGCGTCATTGCGGCCCGGCCGGGAGCACCGGTCCGGCGAGTTCCTGATCACCGTCACAGAGGCCCGGCTGGAGGACGGCTTCCTGCACGCAGCCCAGGCATGCCGCCGCGGCGAAACGACGTGGACCCACGCGTGGACCGACCTCGTCCACTCCGACGAAGACATGGAGAAGCTGGCCACTTCCGCCGGACTGTTCCTGGACCGGTGGCTCGACGAGGAACGGGAGTGGGCACTGCTTCGCCCCACCGACTAGAAGGCCGTCCCCGCCGGATCCCCGCCGGATCCCCGCCGGGTCACGAAGGCGACCGCTCGGCGGGTGCGTCCGTGTTCCCCGTACTGAACCGACCGGTGCGCCCGTGCGGCTAGAGGCGCACGGGCGCACACCACGACACCGGCCAGTCCCAGGACTCCGGCCCCCGCGACTACGAGGTGAGCGGGCAGGAACTCGGCCGTGGCGCCGGCCGCGGCGAACCCGACGCCCTGACCGATCATGAGCCCCGCCATGGTGATCGTGAGCGCCCTGCCCCGCAACTCCTCGGGCGTGGCGTCCAGCACACGCTGGTCCAGCCCCATCGCGTAGGTGAATCCGAATCCGCACACCACCAGCAGGAGTGTCGCCGGGACGAGCCCGGGGGCGAAAACGAAGAACAGCAACGGCACGAACATCAGGCAGCCGAGCGGCAGCACCAGCCTGACGCGGGCACCGGGCCGCAGCAGCGTCCCCGCCAGGATCTCACCGATCACCGAACCCGCCGGCGCGGCGCCCAGCAGCAGGCCGGTCGCCGTGGAGCCGCCGCCCAACCGGTCGGCGTACGTGGCAGCCAGCGCCTCCGGCGCCACGACGAGCGTCGGCGGGAGCCACGTGAACAGCAGCAAGGGCCGCAGGCCGGGAACAGCGAACACCTGCCGAACACCACTCAACGAGGAACGCGTCACCGGCGAGCGGTCGGGCCCCTGACGAGCCGGCAGCCGCCGGGTACCGAACCGGAGCATCAGCGCCGCGACCCCGAACCCCACCGACGCCAACAGCAGCGCCTGCGTGGACGTCAGAGCGATCAGCAGCACCCCTCCGGCAGCGAAGCCGATGATCTGAGTACTCTGCGACACCAGCCGCAGCAGAGAGCGGCCCAGGACGTATCCCGCACCCGACAGCAGATCCGGCAGGCTGGCCGCACGAGCCCCCTGGAACACCGGGGCAACGGTCCCCAGGACCAGCAGAAGGAGCAGGAGAACAGGGATCGGGGCCGACGGAACGGCCATGAGACCGACGACCGCGCAGCTGACGACCTGGCAGACCACGAGCACGTCACGGCTGGAATACCGGTCGGCGACCGCGGACAGGAACGTGGCGCCGAACAGACAGGGGGCGAAGCCCAGCGCGAAGGTCAGGAACGACAGCAGGGGAGACCTCGTCCGCTCGTACACCACCACCGAGAGCGTGATCTGGGTGGTCGCGTTGCCCAGCGTGGCGACGATCTGCGCGAGGAACATCACGCGGAACTCGGGGACGGCCAGAATCGACCGGCAGGTGGGGGACTTCGCAGTTCCCTGAGGGGCCGCGGCAGGGGAAGAGGAAGGAGAACTCTGCTGTGACATGGCCGCAGCATCACGGGACACGGCGCCACGGCTCAATCGATTCGGACATACTCGAAACCGCCGGGGAACCAGAGGGAGGGAAACACCAGGCGGAGGCAGTCCTCAGGCGGAGGGAGCCAGGAGAGCGTATGGCGGTGCAACTCCTGGTGGAGACCGAGGACCTGCTCCGGTGCCGCTTCGCGCTCTCGCCCCTCTGGGAGACCGTGGCCGCGGTCCGCACCCTCGCCGACCCACGGCGCCAGGCGTACCACCTCCCCTGGGTACGGCAGGTGCGCCCGCTCGTCGACGATGCCGCGCTCGCTCCGCTGCTCACACTGCTGCCGCGTACGGGATACACCCCCGACTTCCTCACACCACCGCCCTCCGGCCCCATGGCGACCTTCGACGACGAGCTGGAGCAGGTGACCGCCACGCCCCTCGCCCAGGTGGAGGCGGAACTGCACCGATGCCTCCACGGGCCTGAACGCGGTGCCCCGCCGGACCGGGACCTCGCCGACCACCTGCTCGGCGACCCCGCGCACACCGTGGCCGAACTCGGCGCCCTGATCCGCCTGTGCTGGAACCGCCTGGTCGCCCCGCAGTGGGCACAGCTGCGCGACCTCCTGCACGCCGACATCGCGTTGCGCTCACAGCAGGTCGCCGCCGGCGGCTTCCAGCACATGCTCGGGGAACTGCACTCCTCCCTGCAGTGGCGCGAGGACCGCCGACTGGTGATCGCGACACCTCACCGCATCACCCGGCGCCTCAACGGCCGCGGCCTGCTCCTCCTGCCGAGCGTCTTCGTCTGGCCGGCCCTCACCGTCGTGGCCGAGCAGCCATGGCAGCCCACCGTCATCTACCCCGCCCGCGGGATCGGCGACCTGTGGCGCTCCACCACGGACACCCACAGCACGAACGCCCTCGAGTGCCTCATCGGCCGCGCCCGGGCCCGCATCCTCAACGGCCTCGACCGGCCCACACCGACCAGCACCTTGGCCCGGACCCACGGCATGAGCCCTTCCACCGTGTCCGGGCACGTCTCCGCGCTGCGTCATGCGGGCCTGGTGCCGAGCCACCGCGTGGGACGCTTCACCTACCACGAACGAACCGCTCTCGGCATCGCCCTGTCCGGCACACCCGGGGAGAGCTCGGGGATGCCGTGACGGGTGGCGTGCGCCGACTTCTCGGTTCGGGGCGGTCATGCTCGTCGGCGGTGCGTCGGCTGTGCTGGTTTCTGGTGACCGCGACCTTCCCCGTCCCCTCAGCCAGACTGCGTCCAGAAAGCGGCTCAGTAGTTCTGAGCCGCTCCATGCCTTGCCGTGGGATCACGATCCGAGCGGGACCTCGAAGCCCCACTCATTTCGAATCGCCTGTACGAAGGGGTGCCAGGCCTCGTATCTCACCGAGACGGCCCGGCCCCCCGCGTTCTCCTTGGAGTCGCGTATGAGCACGCCATGCGTGACATGCGCGCATTCCATGCACTCAGTCGCGTTGCCGCCGCTGTACGAGGACTTGAACCAGTTCAGCTCGATGCCGGGCTGATGGGCGACGGACATTCACAGCTCCTTGCGGGCACGTTGGATCAGGGCGGAGGAAGCCTCCATGTCCAACGCTTGTGCGCGGAGGTACTCGAACGCAAGTCTGTATCGCTCCAGTTCTTCCTCCTGCTCCAGGAAGAGCGAACCGGTGTGGAAGTCGACGTAGACCACGTCGAGAGCTGACTCGGTGCCCCCGAGGATCACGAAGCTGCCGAGCGCCGCGGAGTGGGCGCCCTTGGAGAACGGCAGGATCTGAAGCGTGATGTGTGGGGACTCATTGGCCTCAAGCAGCCGGTCCAGCTGCTCCTTCATCGCCTCCGGTGATCCGACGACCCGGCGGATCACGGACTCGTCGAGGATCGCCCACAGGCGGGGCGGCTTCGGTCGGGTGAGGATCTCCTGCCGCTTCATGCGGATGTCCACCAGCCGCTCGATCTCGGCCTGCTCCAGGGGAATCTCGTTGGCCTTCTGCAGAGCGGTGCTGTAGGCGCGGGTCTGGAGGAGGCCGGGGACGTAGACGCAGGAGAAGTGGTCCTCCCGTACGGCCTCGTCCTCCAGCGTGAGCAGCAGGTTCATGCTCTCTGGGATGGAATCGGCGAACGAACTCCACCAGCCTTGCTGCTTGGCGTCCTTGGCCAGCCGTACGACCTGAGTTCCGCAGAACTCTTCGCGGCCTAGGTCGCGAATCTGTGGGTTGACCTGCGCAAACGCATGCTGCAGCGCCGCCGGGGCGTGTGCCTAGGCGGTTGCGTTGTGCCTGGTCAGGCCGGTGGGGCGGCTTCGAGGATCCGGGGCGGGGCAGGGACCTGGAGCGCTGTCAGGATCGTCTGCTGGGCCTTGGTGACCTCGGTGCGCTGGCGGAAGGTCCCGGCCGGGCCGGTGAACGTGCCGACGTGCAGCCGCTCCAGTTGGAGTCGCAGGTTGGACCAGGTGTCGTCACAGGTCGTCTCGATGATGCGGATCAGCAGCAGGGCCAGCCAGCACAGCAGCACATGGGCGCGTATCCGGTCTTCGAGGCGGTGGTAGACGGGCCGCAGATCGACGATCGATTTCATGTCCCGCCAGCCGCGCTCGACTTCCAGGAGCTGCTTGTAGCCGAGTGCGATGTCCTCGGCGGACAGCTTCGGGTCGGATGAGCGCAGAAGGTACTTGCCGTCCAGGTTCTCCTCGGCCTTGGCCACGCTCCGGTCGATCCGCAGCAGTCCGCCGGGGGTGACGCGCAGGTAGCGATTCAGGCCGGGTTTCGTCGACAGCCTGCCGCGCAACTCGGCGCGCTTGGTGCGGGACAGCTTGTAGGA
>NZ_BBNN01000033.1:0-22477 GCF_000829695.1 Streptomyces sp. NBRC 110035
GTGGTCCGCAGGTGGGTGTTGTTGCCGTAGACCTCGTCGCCGGTGACCCAGTCGGCGGTGGTCCCGGCGTCCAGGGCGCGTTCGATCATCCGGGCGGCGAGCTGGGGTTTCGTCGCGAAGGTGTGGGTGTCGGGGATGCCGGCCGAGCGGCAGCGGTCCGGATCGTCGGTCCAGGAGCGGGGGATGTAGAGCTCGCGGTCGATCGCCGTGTGCCCGCGTGGGGCGGAGTAGGCGAGGTAGACGGCGACCTGGCTGTTCTCGATGCGTCCGGCGGTGCCGGTGTACTGGCGCTGGACGCCGACGGTGTGGGTGCCCTTCTTCAGGTCGCCGGTCTCGTCGACGACCAGGACGACGTCGTCGGTGCCGAGGTGATCGGCGACGAAGCCGCGCAGGTCGTCCCGGACTGCGTCGGCGTCCCACTTCGCCCGCGCGAGGAGGTGCTGGAAGCGGTCCGGGGTGGCGTGGCCCGTGTGCTCGGCAAGGGTCCAGCAATTCTTGCGGGGCAGGCCCGCCAGCAGGCCGAGGACGAACTCCCGGGCGTGCCTGCGCGGTTCGACCCGGGCGAACCGGCCGGCGATACCGCCCATCAGGACCTCGAAGGTCTCCCGCCAGCGGGCAGGCTCTATGCTGTGACCCGCGGCCACCAGCTGTTCTTCTGTCTTCACACACCGATGATCACTGGTGGCCGTACGCGTGCCCGCGGCACCCCCTACCAGCAAGATCACGATCTACGGCTGGAGTACTACTGGGCCTGGCACGAACAACAGGAGTACACCCGCAACCACCAGGCTCGCTACCGCAACACCCTCATACTCACCGCCTGATCACACAGACACCCTCAAAAGATGCACACCCAATCCGGTTCCCTCGTCCTGAGAGCGGCCTGCTCCCCGAGGGAGCGCGCCAACTCCTGGGGCGTGGTCCATCAACTCGTGTGGCACACAGGGCGATTCAAAGGAGCTTCACAGCGGACGAGTGACACGCTCGCAGCCGTCGGCCGCAGCCTTGCGGCCGTCACTCGGGCACCGGAGGGTGAACGTGACAAGGCCCTGGATGAATTCTGCACGACCGTCATGAAATTGGCCGACGGCCATCCCCTCGTCCTCGCCGTCGACGACATTCACGAGGCCGACCCCGAGTCGCTGGGCTGCCTCGGGCACCTCGCCCGCCGCATGGTCGCCTCCCGGGTCCTGGCGGTGTTCACCGACCGGCCGCAAGCCCTGCCCCCGTACGCTACCGCGCGGGCCGAGTTCGCCCGGCAGCCCGGATTCCATCAGCTGCGGGTCGGCCCGCTGACCGTCGGCGACATCCGGCTGCTGCTCACCGAGCGGCTGGGCGTGCCCGCCGACGAGGCCGGCGCCGCGGAGTTCCGCGCGGCGAGCGGGGGCAGCCCGCTGCTGACGCGGGCGCTGGTCGAGGACACCTGCAACGCTCTGCAGGGCACGTACACGGGCGCGGCCGCGTTATGGCCGGTCGCCGGGGAGATGTTCGACTCCGCGGTGGTCGACTGTGTCCACCGGGTCAGCGCGCCCGCGGCCGATCTCGCCCGGCACCTGGCGGTGCTGGGGCCGGACGCGCTGTCGGTGCTGCTCGACCGCGACAGCACGAACCCGCCCACCCGGCACCTTCAGGAGCTGACCCAGGCCGGCCTGCTGGCGGGACCGGACTTCCGTCACCCGAGGATGCACACCGTGCTGGGAGGTGAGGTCTCCGCCGAGGAGCGGGCGCGGCTGCACGGGCGGGCCGCCGTACTCCTGCACGACAACGGCGCACATCCGGCCACGGTGGCCGAACACATCGTGGCGGCGGGAGGTATCGCGGAATCCTGGGCTCCCCCACTGCTCCGGGAAGCCGCTATCGAGGCGCTCGCCCAGGACGAGTTCCCCAAGGCGATGCGGCTGTTCGATCTGGCCCACGTCATCTGCCCGGACGGGCCTCTGCGGGCGTCCATCCTGTTCCAGCACACCTTGTCCGCCTGGCAGGTCGACCCGGCCAAGGCCATGCGCCGGCTCCCGGAGCTGAAGGAGGCCCTCCAAGCCGGGCACCTCACGGCCCTGTCCGGTGCGATGTCCCTGATCAAGAACCTGGTCTGGCACGGCTACGTCGACGAGGCGGCGGAGATGCTGCACCTGGTCGACCGGCAACTGGCCGACGAGCCGGACGAGCAGGGCCTTGCCGAGGCCCGCGCGCTGCAGCAGTGGCTGTCCGTGCTGTGCCCGCCGTTCCACCGGCGCATGTTCGGTGAGGTGACCCCCGACGTCACCGAGGAGCTCACTCCTGCGGCCATCGCAGCGCAACCGCGCCTTCAAGCAGCCACCGCTCTGTCCGTCGTACTACGGGGCGGTGAGGCGGAGGAGGCAGTGGTCGGCGCCGCCCACGTATTGGAGATGTCCAGTCTGACGCCGACCCTGGAAACCATTCCGCTGGCGCTGATGACCCTGTTCTATGCCGACCGCACGGAACAGGTCGACGCGTGGTGCACCACGCTGCTGGACGCGGCCCGCGAGCGGAACATCGCACTGCTGTCCTCCCTACGGGCTGCGAACCTCATCCGGCAGGGCCGGCTGCTGGAGGCGGAGACCCACAGCGACCTGGCCCTGTCGCGAATGTCGTCGCAGGGCTGGGGTCTGAGCATCGCCCTACCACTGGCGAGTTCGGTGTACGCGCTGACCGCCATGGGCCGGTACGACGAGGCGCGGGCCCGGCTCTGCCGCCCGGTGCCCAAGGCGGTCTTCCAGACCGTTTTCGGCCAGCACTACCTGTACTCCCGAGGCCAGTTCCATCTGGCTACCGGGCGTCTTCAGGCCGCCCTCGGAGATTTCCTGGCATGCGGCAAGGCCCTGGAGAGCTGGGGAGTAGGCGACACCACGCTTATCCCGTGGCGCACCGGGGTGGCTGAAGCCCGGCTGCGCCTGGGCGAGCCGGACCAGGCCGTCACTTACCTGCAGGAGGAACTGGCCCGGCACAAGAGCAGTCCCCGGGTGCACGGCAACGCCCTGCGCCTGCTGGCCTCGACGATGAAGCCCCGGCAGCGGCTGCAGGCGCTGCAGGAGGCCGTGGACGAACTCCAGGCCTCCGGCAGCGACTGGCTGCTGGCGCACGCCCTGGGTGATCTGGGCCGTGTCTACCATCTGCTCGGGCAGTCCAACCGGGCCCGGGTGATCGTCCGGCGTGCCTACCGGATGGCGAAGAAATGCCATGCCGAGCCGCTCAGCCTGAACCTGCTGCCGGACGCGGAGCGGGCGGCCGAGGGACGGCGCTGCGCTGCCGGGCATGAGGCCTCGGAGCAGGTGCATGACGTGTTGTCCGAGGCCGAGCTGCGGGTGGCCGCCCTCGCGGCGGAGGGCCACACCAACCGGGAGATCGCCCGCCGGCTGTTCATCACGGTCAGCACGGTCGAGCAGCACATGACACGTGTCCTGCGCAAGCTCAACCTGTCCCGCCGTGACGAACTGCCGCAGGGCCTGGACACTATGGGCGGTTCAGCCGCACCGGCAGTGAGTGCAGCCCGCGGATGAGGGTGCTGGTGCGCCAGCGCATGTCCTCGGGATCGACCGCGAGCCGCATGGCGGGGAAGGTGTCGAGCAGCACGCCGAACGCCACCTGCGCCTCCATCCTGGCCAGCGGCGCCCCGAGGCAGTAGTGGATGCCGTGCCCAAAGGCGACATGGCCGCCGGTGGGCCTGCGGACGTCCAGTGTGTGCGGATCCCCGAAGCGCTCGGGGTCCCGGTTGGCAGAGGCCAGTGCCAGCAGTACGAAGTCGCCAGCCGGGATCTTGGCGTCACCGATGCGCAGGTCCTCGGTGGCGCAGCGAAAGGTGGCGTGCTTCAGCGGGCTCTCCAACCGCAGGAACTCCTCGACCGCGCCGGGCAGGAGGGAGCGATCCTGGCGCAGCGCCTCCCATTGGCCCAGGTTCCGCATCAGGTGCAGTGTGCCGTTGCCGAGGGTGTTGACGGTGGTCTCGTGGCCCCCGATGAACAGCAGGAAGGCCATCGAGACCAGTTCGGTCTCGGTGAGCCGGTCGTCGACGTCACGGGCCGAGACCAGCGCGGCGAGCACATCGTCGGTGGGCGTACGGCGCTTGCGCTCGATCAGCTCACCGAGGTACTCAATCATCGCGGTCGAGGCGGCGGCGGTCGCGGCCGGCGAGTCACCGGAGACGAGCGCCTTGGACCAGGACTTGAAGTTTTCCTGCTCTTCCAGCGGCACGCCCAGGAGTAGGCAGATCACCCGGATCGGCAGCGGGAACGCGAACGAGTCCAGCAGGTCCACCGGATCGTCGTCCGGGAGGGCGGCGAGCAGTTCGCCGGTGATCTGCTCGATCTCCGGCCGCAGCTTCTCGATGGCGCGGCTGGTGAAGGCCTTGTTCACCAGCTTACGCAAGCGGGTGTGGTCCGGCGGGTCAGAGTGCAGCATGTGGGTGGCGAGGGCGGAGGAGAAGGCGCCACGCTTGTTGCGGTCCGGCTCGTTCTGCGCGAACAGCCGATCCGTCCGGTTGAGGTCGGTGCTCAACCGGGGGTCCGCCAGCGCCGACCGCACCTCCTCGTAGCCGGTGATCAGCCAGACCGGTAGTCCGCCGCACACAGGGACCCCGGGAGGCATCATCACTCGGTGCGCCGAGCCTTCGGCGTTGAGCCGTGCGTACACGGAGTGCGGGTCCTGCATGAACGCGTCGTCGAGTTCCAGAGGGGCTGAATCCTGAAGCATGGGCACATCCTCGAAAGTGACGGCTCCGGGCCGATCGCGGGTGGCGCTGAGCCTATGTACGCCTCTGGTGGCCGGGCCTGATCTGCGGCGAGATGAGGGGGTGTAGGGGCCTGATAGGGGCCGCCCGCCGGGTCCGTTCAGTGGGTTCCGGCGGGCGGCCGGAGCAGCCTCCGGGCCGGGGGAGGTCACCCGGCGACTGCTGGTCGGGCGCAGCCACCGAGCCGGAGGAAAACACCCGGCAGCTGCTGGTCCGGGGGGCGCGGTCAGTTGCTGGGCGCCAGGTCGCCTTCCGTGGCCCGCGCCTGCTCCGGGGAAGCCTGGGCGGGCTTGCGCAGGTCGATGGTGATCAGCAGGCCGGCGAGTACGGCGGCGAGGGCGGTGATGCCCGCGGCCCACAGGCTCGCGACGGCGTAGCCGTGAACGGTCGCCTCGGTCACGGCCCGTTCACCGCGGCCGCCGCCCGCGATCCGGTCGGCGGTCACGCTGGTGGCGATGGCGTTGAGCAGGGCCGTGCCGATGGAGCCGCCCAGCTGCTGGGAGGTGGAGACGAAGGCCGACACCACGCCCACCTCCTGCGGCGGCACGCGGTAGGTGGCGACGCTGATGCACGGCGAGATCACCAGTCCGACACCGATGCCGAGCAGGATCTGGGTGGGCATCAGCGTCGAGGCGTAGGAGCTGTCGGGGGTGAGCCGGCCGAGGTTGAGCAGGCCCAGCATGGCGATGAACAGGCCCGGCACGACCAGCAGGCGCAGCGGGACGCGGGGCACCAGTCGGGCGGCGATCTGGGTGGAGGTGAGCACCGTCGCCACGGTCGCCGGCAGGATCGCCAGGCCCGTGCGCAGAGGCGAGAAGTCCATCACCACCTGCAACTGGTAGGTGAGGATCAGGAACAGGCCGAACAGGCTGACCATGGCTAGGGCGATGGTCAGGCTCGCTCCCGCCCGGTTGCGGTCGACGACCAGCCGCAGCGGGAGCAGCGGAGCCGGCCCCCTGGCCTGGGTGAGGCCGAACGCGGCGAGCAGGACCACGGCGGTGGCGAGGCAGCCGAGGACGCGGGGCGAGGTCCAGCTGTGGGTCGCCGCCTGGTCGAAGGCGTAGACGAGGGCGAGCATGCCGCAGGCGGAGAGCACCGCGCCGGGGACGTCCACGCGCTGGCGGTTGGCGGGCATCGCCGGCAGCAGCAAGGCCCCGACCGCCACGGCCACGCCGATCGGCACGTTGACGTAGAAGCACCAGCGCCAGTCGAGGTACTCGGTGATCACGCCGCCGCCCAGCAGGCCGATGGCGCCACCGGCGCTGGCAACCGAGCTGAAGACACCGAACGCCTTGGCGCGTTCGCGTGGTTCGGTGAAGGTGGTGGCGAGCATGGCCAGGGTCGAGGGCACGAGCAGCGCGGCGAACACGCCCTGCGCCGCGCGGGCTCCGACGAGCACCTCGGCGTTCGGCGCGGCGCCGCCCGCCACCGAGGCGACGGCGAAGCCGACGGCGCCGGCCACGAAGGCGCGCCTGCGGCCCACGAGATCGCCGACCCGTCCGCCGAGCAGCAGCAGGGCACCGAAGGCGAGGGTGTAGGCGGTGACCACCCACTGCCGGCTCGCGTCCGACATCCCGGTGTCCTGCTGGGCCGACGGGAGGGCGATGTTCACGATGGTCATGTCCAGCATGACCATTAGCTGAGCCAGGGCGATCACCCCCAGCCCCGACCACCGGTAGCGCACCGACCTCTCGGTGGAGGCCGCTGTTGCCTGTGCCATGTCCTGATGTCCTTCCCTCACCGCGGGCGGCGCTCGGTCCGGCCCGTCCGTTTTCCGCTGGCGGACACTAGAGCAGATTCCTTAACCAAGTCAATTCGCAGACTCGGTCATCTGATTGCCCGGGTAAGGGGATGTGCTAGGATGGCCTGGTGAATGCGCCGATGGGCTTGCGGGAGCGCAAGAAACAGCGAACGCGAGAGACGATCTCCGACACGGCGATCACGCTCTTCCTTGAACACGGGTTCGACCAGGTCTCGGTCGTCGACATCGCGGCCGTCGCCGAGGTCTCCAAACCCACGCTGTTCAAGTACTTCCCCACCAAGGAAGACCTGGTCGTCCACCGCTTCGCCGACCACCAGACGGTGAGCAGCACCGTCGTCGCGGAGCGGCCGCCCGGGGTGTCCGCGATCGACGCCCTGCACCAGCACTTCCTGGACGGGTTGGCGGCCCGGGACCCCATCACAGGGCTCAACGACGACGAGGACGTCCTCGCCTTCCACCACCTCGTGTACTCCACGCCCAGCCTGGTGGCACGCGTCAGCCAGTACCTGGCCCAGGCCGAGGAGGCGCTCGCCCAGGCCCTGGTCGACGCGCTGGACTCCGACCGCGAGATCACGGCCGCCCTGCTGGCCGGCCAGGTCATCGCCACCGAGCGCATCCTGGCGTCGGTGAACTGGCAGCGCATCGTCGCCGGCCGGTCCGCTGACGAGGTCTACCCCGAGGCGGTGGCCGACACCGACCACGCCTACGCCCTGCTGCGCCAGGGACTGGCTGGGGCAGCCGCCCAGAAGTGAAACCGCGACGACGACGACGACGCCTCCGAAGAGGCGGCGCCGTCGTCGTTCTGCCGACGTACGCCGGATCAGCCGGCCGCGTCCGCCGGCTGATCCGGGCCATGGCCGTGCTCCTGCCTGGGTAGGTTGTTGTGCCGCTCGATGTAGTCGGCCAGCCGGTCCATGCTGTCCGTGCCGCGCTCCCGGAAGGCCCGTGCCTGGGAGGCCATGTCGGCCGGGGACTTGTTCTGGCCGAGCTTGTACACGCCGTCGATGCGCCCGATCGGGATCTCGAACCTTTGGATGAGCTGAAGGTACTCGTCGAACAGCGCGCTCGCCCGGCGCGGCAGCGACCGGGGCTGCTTCGGTGCGAGCCGGCTCTCCTGGCCCTCGATTAGGTCGTCCAGCTGGCGCATGGTGCGCACCTCGTCCAGCAGCCGCGGCCGGCCCGTGACGTGCACGGCCGCGTACGCCCAGGTCGGGAAGTGCGGCTGGGAGGCGTAGTGGTCGGGCGAGATGTAGGCGCTGGGGGCCAGGAACGCCCACCACCTCGACGTGCAGGCCAGCGCCTCACAGATCGGGTTGCCCCGCGAGAGATGCCCGCGCAGCTTGCCGTAGGGCTAGTCGATCCGGCCGTTCCCGCTCCTGCGCTCACACGACCCGGTCGCGCTGGAAGGGGCACGCACCCCTCGTACGGACGGATGAGCGGGTGCGTTCGCTCCCGGATCAAGTGGCTCTGAACTGCGATTTCATGCCCGCACTGGACTGGCATAGACGTCCCTGGAAGGTCTCTACAACCTGTGCCATGGGGTACCGCTGCAGCCCAAACCGGAGGGCAGCCCCGACAGGCTTCGCTGCGGCCTCAGGTCGCGTCCCACAGGCCGGTGTCCAGGATGCGGGCCGCCTTGGTGATGCTCCCCGGCATCAGATGCCGGTAGGTGCGATACGTCTCCTCGATCGACTTGTGGCCCATCCATTCAGCCACGTCGGTGATCGGTGTCCCGCTCCCGAGCGCGTTCGAAGCGAAGTAGTGCCGGAAGCCGTAGATGCCGACACCGTCCGCTGCAGGCAGGTCCTTGAACAGGGCTGATGCGTTCTCAGGCTTCAAGATTGAGTAGTTGGAGTGCGTGGTCGGTTCGTGACCGGTAGTGGTCGGTCGCGGCGGCGATGTTCGTCCAGCCGGCCTGGCGGATGAGGCCGATGGCGAGGTTGCGGAGGGTCGCCATCGCCCGGGGTGCGGTGCCGGCGCGGACGCGGGAGGCGTCCTCGGCGAAGGTCACATCTCTCACGTGGTGCAGGGCCTCGACCTGCCAGTGTCCGCGGATCAGTTCGGCGATCCGGTCCGGGGTGGCCTGTTCGGGGGCGAGGCTGGTGACCGCGTAGATCGTCTTGATGGTCGTCTTGTTCGTCGTGCGGGTGGTGCGGCGGCGCTTGACCTCGATGGCCTGCACGGCGTGCGGAAAGAGGAGGCTGGGCTGGACGGTGCAGACCTTGAGTCGGCGGATCTCGCGTCGGCCATGGCCCTGTGTGCGGGTGCGGTGCTGGAGCGGGACGTCGCGCCAGGGCAGACGTCGCAGTTGTCGGCGCAGCTTCTTCTGGTTGTCCTTGACGACCAGGATGTAGTGCCCGCCCCGGGTGATGAGGTGTTCTGCATGGCCGGTCTGGGTGTGCATGGCGTCTGCGGTGATGACGCATCCGCGCAGGTCGAGTCGTTCCAACAGTGGGGCGAAGGCGGGGATTTCGTTGCTCTTCGAGGTGATCTGTCGCTGGGAGATCACCGTCTGGCCCTCGTGCAGGACGGCGGTGAGGAGGTGGATGGCCGCCTGCGTGCCCTGGCGGCTGCCACGTACGACCTTGCCGTCGACGGCCACTCCCACCAGCCCCGGAAAGTCGTCGCCGGCCGGGTCGGTGGCGTGCCGGGCCAGCCAGGCGCCCACGGCGTCGTCGAGGACGTCACCGTCCAGACGCGCCAGCAGGCGGCCCAGGGTGGTCGCGCGCGGCAGGCGGCGCAGCCCGATCCTTTCCCGCACATCGGGAGCGACGTCGACGGCGTAGCGGGCGATGCCGGCCAGCGTGGTGGCGCCGCCGAGTACCGCGAGCAGGCACAGGGCGAGCAGCGACCCCAACCGGTAGCGGCGGCCCCGCACCCGCCGCGGATCGGGCAGCCGGTCCAGCACGTCGGCCAGGGAGGTGAGTTCGGATGGTCCGGCAGGCAGGTGCAACAGGTCGACGTCCCGGCGGTGGCGCTGGAGAACATCGATCAGGGAAGATGACACGCGAACGCGACCCCTGTTCGTGATCAAAGGCTTCGAGAACCTTGATCATCAGGGGTCGCGCTCGCCGTCTCCAGCCACGGACAAGCAGGCCATCACGGCACGCCAGCACACGAGTTGCTCATCTCGCTATGTGAGAACGCACGCGCCCTGGTTGGCGAGCATGTACTCGAATTGCTCGTCCTCATGGCCGTCCTGGGTGAAGGAATTGCCGAAGTGAATATTGGAGGCGGTCTGGCCCTTCAGCAGCATGTCAGATCGGCAGATCGCGTACGACTCGGCATTCAGCTCTTGTCCGAAGACGTTGACGCGCGCGTTGGGGTTGAGCGTCTTGATGTGGTCCTGGGCCGCGGAGAGCATGCCGCCGGTGCCGCAGGCCGGGTCCAGGATGTCGACCACCGGGGCGGCTCCAGTGAGGCGCTCGCCGTCCGGGGCCAGCAGCAGTTCGACCATCAACTCGATGACCTCGCGCGGGGTGAAGTGTTCACCGGCGGTCTCGTTCGAGGCGTCCGCGAACTTGCGGATCAGCTCTTCGAAGACGTAACCCATGTTGTGGTTGTCCACGGCCGCGAGGCTCAGGTCGATGCCAGCGAACTTCTGGACCACGAGGTAGAGCAGGCCGGCCTTGGCCAAGCGGTCGATCTGCAGATGGAAGGCATAGTGGTCGAGGATCTCGGTGGCCTCCGAAGAGAAGCCGCCGATGAAGTCCTTGAGATTCTTCTCGACCTTTTGCGTGTCCGGGTCCGCACCGATGGTGGCGAAGGTCTGGCGGGAGAGGTTGTAGAAGTCGCGGCCGGCTGTGGCACGCAGGACCGCATCCTTGTTCTGACCCGCGAAGGACTCAGCCCGTGCCCATACGGCCTCGCGGGTGTCCTTCATCACGCAGTCCATGCGCCGCAGAAGCGTCATCGGCAGGATGACCTTGCCGTACTCGGAGCGCTTGTAGTCGCCCCGTAGCAGGTCGGCGACCGACCAAATGAAGTCGGCCAGCTCCTGATTCTTGTCGCTCACACGCCACCTTCTTGTGTTGTTCCGCTGCGAGGGCCCGGCTGCTCGCACCGTACTGGAGAGGTCTGACAGGGCTAGCGTACGGAAACCGGACGGGCCGCGAGGCTGCGGCCGATGATCTCAAGATGGCCGGAAGCATGCGCCGGTTGCCATCAGGGCCGCCGACGCTGGGGTGGGCCCGCCTGGTCACCTACCAGCCGAATTCCATCTGGATGGGGATGCCGTCCACAGTTTCGGTCTGTGCTTGTGGAGTGACCTCGACCGGCACGCCAAGCTGGGTTGCGATAGGGGTGTACAGGTCGGTGGAGACCTCTGGGGTGCGCAGGGAGATCAGGAGGGCGTAGCTGACAGGGAGACCGATTCGGTCATTGCGCTTGTTCGCCTTCCACCAGCCGCCCACCGGGTAGACCGCGAGCGTGCCGCAGTCGGCGAGTTCGGCCGCTGATCCGCGCCAGATGTCTGCGTGCAGGGAGCCGAGATTGCGGAATCGGGGGCCGACCAGCCAGTGGCTGTGGGACTCGAACGCTTTCGGGTTGCCGATCCCGTCACTTTCGTGTTCTGCCTGTTCAGCCAACCGCCTCTGGAAGGCGTCGCCTGATTCGGTGGGGCCCTTGATGGCGAAGCGCAAACCGTGCGAGGCGTAGCTGTAACGGCCGAGCATGCCACGCCGGCCGGGGTTGGGTTCGATCATGTAGGCGAGCGTCACTCGCAGGTCCACGGTGGTCTCGGCCAGCTCGCGCAGCTGCTCCAGCGGCCATGGCAGTTCGTGCAGCTTGAGTTCGGCCAGTCGGACCTGCCCGCCCTTGACCCTCTTGAACGGCACCAGGGTGTTTTGAATGATCATCGTGACGGCGTTGGAGGCGCTGCTGCGTATACGTTCGGCGGTGGGTACGCCCCAGCCGTAGCGGCGAATCACCTGCCGCATGACCTCCCCCTTGGCCAGTCTGGGAGTACCGGTCTTCTTGAAAAGGCCCTGTTCGACCATGGCCGGCGTCCATTGTGCTTCGTGGACGAGCAGGGCGCGGACCGCCTCCGGCCGTAGTCCGGGATAGGTACTCATCGCCGTGGCGGCCAGTGCTGCCGCCTGTGCGGTGGCAGCACTGGTGGCGTTCGTCCAGGTCAGCTGACGCGCGGGGTCGTGGTGGGTGGTTGCCACGCTCACCAGTTCGTGCTGGTCCAGGAAACTATCGTCCGGCGCGACGAGCATATTGCCGCCTTCCAGGACGATGTCGGGCTTGGTGATGGCCGCGTTTGTGAGCGCCACGGAGGTTCGGCTGAATGGCGACAGGCCGCCTTGGACGACGAGCGGCCGATACCC
This sequence comes from Streptomyces sp. NBRC 110035, assembly GCF_000829695.1. GTDB lineage: Bacteria > Actinomycetota > Actinomycetes > Streptomycetales > Streptomycetaceae > Streptomyces. The sequence goes on from NZ_BBNN01000033.1 coordinate 11,837, forward strand.
ACGGAACACGGGAGTGTCCGGGACGGTATCGAGGTGCGTGCAGGCCCCGACGGTAAGCACGTTGTGCGCCTGGGCAGGTTCCTCGATACGCGATAGGTCGGAGAGCAGCAGGGGATCCAGCGTGCCATCCTCGGTGAGCATCTGATGGGGAACGGCACCGCGGACGTTGCCTGCGCTGACGATGATCAGCCGCGACGCCTCCGGATCCGGTGCGCCGATCAAACCGATGCGGTCGTCTCGCACGGTCACGTCCGTGCCCGCCGCCAGAGCATCCAGGGTGGCCGACCAGAGGGTTGCTGTGCCGTCGACACCGTTCTCGCCTTCCCCGGACTGTCGGGTGACGGCCATCGAGAAGACCCGGGCGGACGGCATGGGACCACCATTGCCGATTTCGGCGGTCGCTACAGCGTTCGCGGTCGTCTCGGCGCAGGTCTGCGGCGACTTTTCCGGCACGTAGCTGTCGTCGAGGATCTTCACGGACTCCAGGCCGTGGCTGAGAACCACTGGGCCTTTCGACTCGAGGGCGGCAGCGAAGTCTCCGAACAGGGCGAGCCCGGCCATCTGCGTGCCGTGTCCGCTGCGGTCGGCTGGTGTACTGCCTGGCAGCACGCTGTAGGCCCGCTCGTGCAGTGCGGGCTTGAGTAGCGAATGTTCCTGGGCTATGCCCGTGTCCAGGATGCATACCGCGGGGGCCTGCGGGTCTGCTGGCTCAATGCGCTCGGCGAGATCTTCGACGAGGTCCACGCGGAAGGCGCGGTCAACGGCGTGGAGGCCCTCAGCAAAGGTCGGCTTGCGGATCTCGGCAGGGCAGGCGTTCGTGGCCAGCAGGACCGTGAGCTCTTCGCCGCTCGTCGCGACATGCGCGACAAGACGCTCGCCCACATGGATCGCCCGGTCGCTCATGCGCCAGTGCCGCTCGCCAGCAAGGGCACGCAGGGTGACAACCGGATCCGTCGGCGAGATCCGTGGATCAAACCACAGCTCCCACCACCGCTCCTCGTCCATGGGCGGCAGGTCCTGCCGCTCCTGCCAGAGGTGCTCCAGAAGCGCTCGGTGGATCTGCTCCATGTTGGCAACCAAGGGGGCCTGCTTGGGGTTGCCTCCGTCGGTGTCCTCGGTGAAGGCGTGGATCCGCTGCGTGAACGAGGTGACCTTGTCGAATGGGACCCAGAGCAGCGCATCCTGCGGACCGTCGTCGGTCTGCGGATGGCTGCTCATGAGGGTCAGGCCCGAGCCGTCGAGACGCTCCAGCGAAAGCGGGTGGTCACGCGCTGCTTCGATCCGCACGGCGAAACCGTCGGGTTGGAACGCGTCGGGGGTCTCGTGGATGAGCTGGGCCGACTCGCGTTCGGCTTTCTCAAGGCCGTCCACCAGTGCAGCAGCGTGCCCGTGACGGTCCTCGCGTTGGGCCAGGTCAGGTCCGCCTCCGCCAGAGGGCTCCGGGCGCGGGGTCAGCGTGGCGGCCCGCCAAGGCACCACCAAGTGCGGGGTCGCTCTTGCGGGCTCAGGCATGGTGGGAGGCGTGCCGCTCGCTCAGCGCTTCCAGCAGCAGCTGCTCGTCCACTACGTCTCGGCCGGCCAGGATGGCCCGCTTGGCTGCCGCTTCCGCCGCTTTGACTAGCTCGGCATGGCTCAGACCGGATGCACTGTCTGTCACGGCGTCCCACCGTACTGTGCCTATATCCATTCCGGCTAGCCGTCGGCGCATGACCTCCACGGCTTGCTCGGGCGTGGGGGGGCCGTACGTGGCGATCATGTCGAAGCGGCGGAAGAGCGCCCTGTCCAGAAGCTGGTGGTGGTTGGTGCCGGCGACGACCAGGCTCTCAGAGGGAGCCTCGTCCAGGAACAGTAGGAACGAGTTCAGGATCCTGCGGGCCTCGCCGACGTCGTTGCCTGCCGCTCGCTCGGCGCCGAGGGCATCGAATTCGTCGAACAAGTAGACAGCGCGGGTCTGGGCGACCGCGTCGAAAACCAGGCGCAGTTTTGCTGCGGTCTCGCCCATGAACCGGCTGATCAGTCCGTCCAGACGGATGGTGAACAACGGCAGCTTCAGCTCGCCGGCCAATGCTGCGGCGGTCATGCTCTTTCCGGTTCCTGGAGGGCCGGACAGCAGGATGCGGTGCACTGGAGTGAAGCCGAAACGCTCCAGCCGGGCTCGCTGACGCTGCTCGTGCAGCACTCGGTCCAGAGACGCTCGTAGCCCCGCGTCCAGGGTCATGTCGTCAAGTTGGGTGTCTGGGTAGCCCGCTGTCAGAAGGCTGGTGAGCTCGCCGCGGGGCTGCACTACCGGGGTTGCGGCATTCCGGCTGCTGGCTCTGCTCTGCTTCTGCTGCGCGGTCTCAACCAGCTCACGCAGTTCTACAGCGAACTTCCCCTGCCCCTGGCGAGCGGACTTTGCCGCCACCTGCAGGGCGACGCTATAGAAGAGGTCGTCGTTGGCTTCGGCGTGGGCTCGCACGAGAGCTTTCAGGTGCTCGGCGTTTGCCGCCATACGCCTGTCACCCTTCCGATGCCAGCTATCTGTGAGAGAGGTCCACCCAGGAGCCGCTGGGCGCCTGCGCCGCCTGCATCGTACGGCTCGAGGCGGCAGAGTGTTGCCTGGACGTTCCCGCTCACCGCCCGTAGCAGCGCACCGTCGATCAGACCCATGCGGCCAACCTGCCCCACAGAGTGGCCATCAGAGCCCTGAGCAGCGACACAATCAGCCTGACACCCCATCAGAACGAGCGTCAAACGAGCGTCACGAGCGTCATTTCAGCGTCAAGATATCGCCCGTAACGCCCACAACGCACATAATGCGCACGCACAAAACCGCAGGTCAGGAGCCCTTCGCGGTGGGTTCGAGGATGGCGACGCACTCCACGTGGTGCGTCATCGGGAACAGGTCGAACGCCCGCAGTGTCCGCACCCGGTACCCCCCGTCCTGGAAGTACGCCAGGTCGCGGGCCAGGGCCGCCGGGTCGCAGGCGACGTACGCGATCCTTCGCGCGCCCAGTGACGACAGGTGCTCCACCGTCTTGCGGCCGGCGCCCGCCCGCGGCGGGTCGAGGACGACGATGTCGACCTCGGTGATGCCGGTGCGGGGCAGGACGGAGTCGACCTTGCCCTGTTCGATGCGGACGCGGGGGAAGTCGGCGAGGTTGTGCCGGGCGTCCTCGACCGCGCGCTTGCCGGACTCGATGCCGAGGACCGCTCCCGCGTCGCCGACCCGGTCGGCGAGGGCGCCCGCGAACAGGCCGGCGCCGCAGTACAGGTCGAGGGCCATGTCGCCCTTGCGGGGCAGCAGGCCCTGCATGACCGCGGTGACCAGGGTGTCCGCCGACTTCGGGTGGACCTGCCAGAAGCCGCCGTTCGCGACCCGGTGGGTGCGGCCGTCGGCGCGTTCCCGGACGAAGGGGCGGCCGTGGACGCGGTGGACCTGGCCGTTGCGCTCGTCGATGCGCAGGACGGAGACCGGGCGGTCGAGTTCGACCAGCGGCAGGCGTGCCCCCGGCTTCGGAGTGAGGACGACCTGGCGGTCCTGCGAGCCCGTCGCGGCGATCGCCTCGACGGAGTCCATGCCGGTCCAGTCCCGCTTCTCGATGCCGAGTTCGCTGACGCCCTGAGCGGCGATCATGCAGTGGTCGATCGGCTCGACCTCGTGCGAGCGGTGCCGGCGCAGGCCCGCGCGGCCGTCGGCGGTCACCGCGTACTGCACGCGCGTGCGCCACTGCGGGACCTGGCCGGCGGGGAGCTTGTCGCCCTCGGCGGGCACGACCGTGCCGTCCCAGCCGGCCTCCTCGGGGGTGAGCCCGGCGAGCCGCTGGAGCTGCTCGGCGACGACCTCGCCCTTGAGCCGGCGCTGCGCTCCCGGCTTGGCGTGCTGCCAGTCGCAGCCGCCGCAGCGGCCCGGCCCGGCGTACGGGCAGGGGGCGTCGATGCGGTCCTTGGAGGCGTCCAGCACCGTGACCGCGTCCGCGCGCAGGAAGCGGGCGCCCTCCTCGCCCTCGGTCACCCGCGCGACGACCTGCTCGCCGGGCAGCGCGTGCCGGACGAACAGCACCTGGCCCTCGGACGTACGGGCGATGCAGTGGCCACCGTGGGCGACGGGGCCGACCTCGACCTCGTACTCCTCCCCCACCAGCGATTTCTTCGGTTCTGCCTGCATGGCGGGGTGACTCCACAACATCGGGGGCGTAGGTGCGGGCGGTGGCCCGCGACAACAGCCGTCCAGTCTACGTGTGCGGGGAGGAGTCCTTCGACCGCTCCGCCGGCCCGCGCCGCACCGACCCCGGTGCCGTCCAGTCCGCCCGCTTGCGGGCGCGCCGCTTGGCCACCTCGGAGGACTGCAGCTGGTACGGCACCGAGGTCACCATCACGCCCGGTGTGAACAGCAGCCGGCCCTTCAGCCGCAGCGCGCTCTGGTTGTGCAGCAGCTGTTCGTACCAGTGGCCGACCACGTACTCGGGGATGATCACGGACACCACGTCCCGCGGCGACTCCTTGCGCAGGTTCTTGACGTACTCGATGACCGGTCGCGTGACCTCGCGGTACGGGGAGTCCAGCACCTTCAGGGGCACCTCGATGCCACGCCGCTCCCACTCCGCGTGCAGCGCCCGGGTCTCCGCCGCGTCGACGTTGACGCTGAGCGCCTCCAGGGTGTCCGAGCGCATCAGTTTGGCGTAGGCGAGGGCGCGCAGCGTGGGGCGGTGGATCTTGGAGATCAGGACGACCGAGTGGACGCGGGAGGGGCGCACCATGTCGGGGCCGGGGCCCTCGGGGGCGGCGATCTCCTCGAAGACGCGGTCGTAGTGCCGTCGGATGGCCGTCATCAGCGCGTAGAAGAAGCACATGCCGAGCAGGGCGACCCAGGCGCCGTGGGTGAACTTGGTGACGAGGACGACGACCAGGACCAGGCCGGTGAAGAAGGCGCCGAAGGTGTTGATGGCCCGGGAGCGGATCATGTGGCGGCGTGCGGCCCGCTGCTTCTCGGTGGTCAGCAGGCGGTTCCAGTGCCGGACCATGCCGATCTGGCTGACGGTGAAGGAGACGAAGACGCCGACGATGTACAGCTGGATCAGGTGCGTGGTGCTGGCGCCGTAGGCCCACACCAGCAGGACGGCCGCGCCGGCGAGCAGCACGATCCCGTTGGAGAAGGCGAGCCGGTCGCCGCGGGTGTGCAGCTGGCGCGGGAGGTAGCGGTCCTGGGCCAGTATCGAGCCGAGCAGCGGGAAGCCGTTGTAGGCGGTGTTCGCGGCGAGGAAGAGCACCAGCGCGGTCGCGGCGGCCAGGACGAGGAACGGCAGGCTGCCCTCGCCGAACACGGCCTCGGCGACCTGCGAGATCACCGGGTGCTGTACGTAGTCGGGGCCGACCGGGACGCCGTCGCGGAACAGTTCCGTGGCCGGCTTCTCGGCCATGCGGACGTCGGTCGCGAGGGCCAGTGCGATGATGCCGCAGAACATGGTGACGGCGAGCAGGCCCATCATGGCGAGCGTCGTCGCCGCGTTCCTGGACTTGGGCTTGCGGAAGGCCGGTACGCCGTTGGAGATCGCCTCGACGCCGGTGAGCGCGGCACAGCCGGAGGAGAAGGCGCGCAGCAGGAGGAAGACCAGGGCGAAGCCGGCCAGGCCCTGGTGGTCGGGGTTGATCTCGTAGTCCGCCGTGGGTGCCCGCATGTCGTCGCCGAGCACCACCGAGCGGAAGGTGCCCCACGCGATCATGGTGAAGACGCCGGCGACGAACACGTACGTGGGGATCGCGAAGAGGGTGCCCGACTCGCGCACGCCCCGCAGGTTCATCAGCGTCAGCAGCACGATCACGCCGATCGCGCAGGCCACCTTGTGCTCGACGACGAACGGGATCGCCGAGCCCAGGTTCTCGATGCCGGCGGAGATCGACACGGCCACGGTGAGGACGTAGTCGACGAGCAGGGCGCTCGCGACGGTCAGGCCCGCCCGGGGGCCGAGGTTGGTCGTCGCCACCTCGTAGTCGCCGCCGCCACTGGGGTAGGCGCGCACGTTCTGCCGGTAGGAGGCGACCACGGTGAACATCAGGACGACGACCGCGACCGCGATCCAGGGGCTGAAGTGGTACGCCGACAGACCCGCGACGGAGAGGACGAGCAGGACCTCACCGGGCGCGTACGCCACGGACGACAGGGGGTCGGAGGCGAAGACGGGAAGGGCGACGCGTTTGGGCAGAAGCGTCTCGCCCAGTCGGTCGCTGCGCAACGCGCGCCCGATGAGAATGCGTTTGGGCACGTCGGTCAGTTTGGACACAACAGTGGATCGTAGGCCTTGGTACAAGGAGCGACCCACCCACCACCCACTTCCATACGGCTTCCGTACGGCACTCCGTACAGCACTCCGTACGGCACTCGGGTGCACCGCCGGGTTGCGGGGCGTCCGTGCCTCTGCTCTCCGGGTGAAAAGGCGGGGTGACGGCGTTGCGGGTTCCGCGAAGCCCACTGATTCCATGCCTATATGACTGGGCCCCTGTCCGTTACCGCCGGGCCCTGCCCGCCGGCCCTGTCCGCCGCCGCTCCGTGGAGGTCCCCATGTACGCGCCCGCAGAACTGATCGGTGCCCTCGCCGCGCTGCTCGGCCTCGGGATCCTGACCCTGGCGAGCGTGCGCAGCATCACCCGCCGCTGACCGTCTCCCGGTACGGATACGTTGGTCCCGGGTACCCGGGACCGGGCCCCGGAGGAGATCGGGAACGCGCCGTCCCGGCATGATGTTGCCCCGCGGCCCGTCATCGGGCCGCCGCGGGTTGCCCGGCGAGCCGAAAGAAGGACATGAGCACGATGGTCACGAGGGTCATGAAGGTCGACGGGCCTGCAGGAAGCGCGGTGTGACGCGATGCATGTTGTGATCATGGGGTGCGGGCGGGTGGGTTCCGCCCTGGCCCAGACCCTGGAGGAGCAGGGGCACACGGTCGCCGTGATCGACCGGGACCCCACCGCCTTCCGCCGGCTGGGCTCCTCGTTCAGCGGCCGCCGGGTCACCGGGATCGGCTTCGACCAGGACACCCTGCGCGAGGCGGGCATCGAGGACGCGGGCGCCTTCGCCGCCGTCTCCAGCGGGGACAACTCCAACATCATCGCCGCGCGGGTGGCCCGCGAGATGTTCGGCATCGAGAACGTCGCCGCCCGTATCTACGACCCCCGCCGCGCGGAGGTCTACCAGCGCCTGGGCATCCCCACGGTGGCGACGGTCCGCTGGACGGCCGACCAGATGCTGCGCAGGCTGCTCCCCTCGGGCGCCGAGCCGCTGTGGCGCGATCCGACCGGCGGTGTGCAGCTCGCCGAGGTGCACACCTCGCAGGCCTGGGTGGGGCACCGGATCAGCCGGCTGCAGGACCGGACCGGCGTCCGCGTGGCCTTCCTCACCCGGCTCGGTGAGGCGATCCTGCCCAGCTCCCAGACGGTGTTGCAGGAGGGGGACCTGGTGCACGTGATGATGCGCACCGACGAGATCGACAAGGTCGAGGCGGTATTCGCCAAGGGTCCCGAAGAGGAAGGCGGTCAGTGATGAGGGTCGCCATTGCCGGAGCCGGCGCGGTGGGCCGCTCGATCGCGGGCGAGCTGCTGGAGAACGGGCACGAGATCCTGCTCATCGACAAGGCGCCGACCGCCATCTCGGTGGAGCGGGTGCCGCAGGCCGAGTGGCTGCTCGCCGACGCCTGCGAGATCACGTCCCTGGACGAGGCGGCGCTCCAGCGCTGCAACGTCGTCATCGCCGCGACCGGCGACGACAAGGTCAATCTGGTCGTCTCCCTGCTGGCCAAGACGGAGTACGGCGTTCCGCGCGTCGTCGCCCGGGTGAACAACCCCAAGAACGAGTGGCTGTTCAACGAGTCCTGGGGCGTGGACGTGGCCGTCTCCACCCCGCGTCTGATGTCGGCCCTGGTCGAGGAGGCGGTCAGCGTCGGCGACCTGGTCCGGCTGCTGCACTTCAGCCACGGGGACGCCAACCTGGTCGAGCTGACCCTGCCGGAGGAGTCGGCGCTGGCCGGCACCCAGGTCGGCGACGTCCAGTGGCCGCAGGACACCTCCCTGGTCACGATCATCCGCGGGACGCGCGTCCTCACCCCGACCCGGGAGGACTCGCTCGAGGCGGGCGACGAACTGCTCTTCGTGGCCGCCCAGGCCCGCGAGGAGCAGCTGGAGGACCTGCTGTCGGTACGCAGGACCGACACCGCGCGCTAGGCACGCGAGGACGTGAGTGGGGCGCCCGGAGATCTCCGGGCGCCCCACTCACGTACGTGCTCACAGCGCTCAGGGGCGGCGGTGCCGGCCCGTCGTCGTCGCGTCGCCGTCCTCCGCGCGCCGCTCCTCCTCCTGCTCGCGCGCGGCCCGGCGCTCCTCCTCGGCACGCTCCTCCGCCTCCATCTCCGCGAACACGTCGATCGGCGGCGGCGCCTTCGCCAGGAACACCCAGGTCAGGTACACGGCGAGCAGGAACGGCGGGATCTTCAGCGCGACCAGGACCCAGCCCAGCTGTGTCGTGTCCGCCCACCAGTACAGCGGGAACAGGATCGCGCTCTTGCCGAGCAGGATCAGACCCCAGGCCCAACTTGCCTTGGTGTACGCCTTCTTGCGGCCCGGGTTGCGGGTGCGCCAGGAGAGGTTCTCCCGGAAGATCGGGCCCAGCATCAGACCGATCAGCGGGACACCGGCGATCGCGGTGATGATGTACGCCAGGGCCAGGCCCGTGGTGTAGAGCATGCCCGGCAGGTAGAAGTCCTTGGCGTTGCCGGTCATCATCGCGAAGACCACACCGAAGCCGACGCCGAAGACGCCGCTGAAGGCGTGCTTGACGGTGTCCTTCCTCGCCAGCCGGACCACGACCATCGCCAGCGACACGGCGAGCGCCGCGATCGCCGCCATGTGCAGGTTCTTGTTGATGGTGTAGATGCTGACGAACAGGAGACCGGGCAGCACCGTCTCGACCATGCCCCGCACCCCGCCGAACGCCTCGAACAGGGCGGCCTCGGTCACCGCCCGGGCGTCGTCGGCGGATGTGTCTTCGGTTGTCGGCTTGTCGAGTGACGTCACCGGCTACTCCCGTCCGAGGGGTCTCAGTTCGTATTTCGGGTTGAACAGCACCCTGCGGCCTCTGCTCAGGGAGATCCTGCCCGACGCGATCAGTCTGCGCCCCGGTTCGATCCCGACGATGGAGCGCCGGCCGAGCCACACCACGTCCAGCGCGGCGGAGCCGTCGAACAGTTCGGCCTCCAGGGCGGGGACTCCCGCGCGCGGCCGCAGCGTGACCGTGCGCAAGGTACCAGTAACCGTCACTATCTGCCGGTCCTGGCAGTCACCTATTCGTGTACAGCCGGCGGTCTCGGCGTCCTCACGCAGCTCCTCGGACTCCAGGTCCTCCTGGGACGAGGAGAGCCGGTCGAGCATGCGCCGGAACCGGCCCGTCGGTTTCTCCGAGCGAGGAACAGCACCCATACGTGAAGCGTACCGGGGCGCTCCCACGGTTACGCACCCGCTGCCCGCCCGGTCCGAACCGGCCGCTCCCGGCCCCGCGCGCAGCGCACACGCCCCGGGCGGGCGCTCACCGTTCGAAGCGGTACCCCATGCCCGGCTCGGTGATGAAGTGCTTCGGGTGGGACGGGTCGGCCTCCAGCTTGCGGCGCAGCTGGGCCATGTACACGCGCAGGTAGTTCGTCTCCGTCCCGTACGACGGCCCCCAGACCTCCTGGAGCAGCTGCTTCTGCGCCACCAGCCGGCCGCCGTTGCGTACGAGGACCTCCAGCAGGTGCCATTCGGTGGGGGTCAGCCGTACGTCCCTGCCGTCGCGGTGCACCTTCTTCGCGGCCAGGTCGACGGTGAACCCGTCGGTCTCCACCACCAGGGCTCCCTCGTCCCCGTTCTCGCCGGAAGGCTCGGCGCGGCGCACGGCGGCCCGCAGCCTGGCCAGCAGTTCGTCCATGCCGAAGGGCTTGGTGACGTAGTCGTCGGCTCCCGCGTCGAGCGCCTGGACCTTCTCGTCGGAGGCGTGCCGGGCGGACAGCACCAGGATCGGCACCCGGGTCCAGCCGCGCAGTCCCCGGATCACCTCGACGCCGTCCATGTCGGGCAGCCCCAGGTCCAGAAGGACCACGTCGGGGTGGCGGGCGGCGGCCAGACGGAGGGCTTCGGCGCCGTCGTGGGCGGAGTCGACCTCGTACGAGCGGGCCTTGAGGTTGATGACGAGGGCGCGCACGATCGCCGGCTCGTCGTCGACCACCAGCACACGGGTCATGAGGAGTGCCTTTCGGGTTCTGCGGGGCCCGCGGGCTCCGGTTCTGCGGGGTGGACGGGCTCCGGGCCCGCAGGGCTCACAGGCTCCGGGCGTGGTGCCGGCAGGCCCCCGTCGCGGCCGTCGCCGCGGGGGCCGCCGCGCGGAGGGTCGGTGTCATGGTGAGGCCACCGCCGGCCGCGGAGCCGACCCTACGTTCGTGCCAGGCAGCCGAAGGCGCCGGCCGGGACGCGGAGTCCGGCCTTGACGGACCTCTGACGGGGCTGCGGCCGGCTCCGGCCCCGGGTACCGGTCACGGCGACGCCACGGCGGTGCTGCGGGAGGTGCGGCCGGGGGCCCGCGCCGCGGTCGCTCACGGACACCGGGGCCGATGCCGTACAGGGAGTACAGGGGGCTGCCCCCGCGAC
>NZ_BBNN01000033.1:22909-153168 GCF_000829695.1 Streptomyces sp. NBRC 110035
ATGGCTGCGAAACGCTCGGGAGCCGGGCTCAGCGGACTTCGGTGATCTCCGGTCCGCGCGCCAGCTGTCCCATGCCGCCCGCGAAGCGGGAGCCCTCGGACGCCTCCTCCTGCTGCACGCCTTCGGGGACCATCTGCGCGTCGTTCGGCAGCTTCAGGACGATCGGGTCGCGCGGTGCCATCGGGCCGTCCCCGCGTACCACGACGGTGTCCCGGAAGATCTGCTCCAGCAGCCCGGCGGCCTGCGGCTGCACCGCGCCCTGGCCTGAGATGACCCCGCGCAGGAACCAGCGCGGGCCGTCCACGCCGACGAACCGGACGACCTGGAAACCGCCCGTGCCGTCCGGCAGCTGCACCGGCACCTGGGCCCGCAGCTCCCAGCCCAGCGGGCCCTCGGCCTCGTCGATGATGCCGCCCTGCTGGGTGATGCCGGACGCGATCTCCTCGCGGACCTCGGTCCAGATGCCCTCACGCTTCGGGGCCGCGAAACCCTGCAGCTGGATGGCGCTGTCACGCAGGACGACGGTGGCCGCGACGATCGCGTCGCCCGCGACCTCGACCCGCAGCTCCATGCCGTCCACCCCGGGCACGAACAGACCGCCCAGGTCGACCCGGCCCTCGCCGGGGCGGCTCACCTCGGAGCTGTCCCAGGGTCCGTCGGGCCGGGGCGCCGGCTCGAGCCTCAGCCGCTCGCTCTCGCCGTCCGCCTCCGCGTCGACACCGTCGACGACCTGCTCGGCCTCGCCGGCCGCGTCCTCGGCGGCATCCCTCTTCTTGCGACGTCCGAACACGTCACTGTCCTTCCCGGTCGGATACGACCGAAGCGTATCGATTCCCACCCGCTGTGCCGCCGACGGCGGCCTGAACGCTTGTGCCGCTCTCACCTTCCACGGCGGCATGGCCGCCGGTGGATCCGAAGCCCCCCTCGGCCCGTGCCGAGCGGGGCAGCTCCGCGACCGGCACGAAGCGGACCCGCTCGACCTGCTGGACGACCAGTTGGGCGATCCGGTCGAAGCGCTCGAACCGCACGGCCTCGCGCGGGTCGAGATTCACCACGATCACCTTGATCTCCCCACGGTACCCGGCATCAACCGTCCCCGGGGCATTCACCAGGGCGACGCCGCAGCGCGCGGCCAGTCCGGATCGCGGGTGCACGAAGGCCGCGTACCCCTCCGGCAGGGCCACAGACACTCCGGTGGGCAGGACGGCCCGTTCCCCGGGTGCCAGCTCGCACGCCTCGGTGGTCCGCAGATCGGCACCCGCGTCACCGGGGTGCTCGTACGCCGGGAGCGGTACGTCCGGGTCAACGCGCCGGAGCAGCACACGGAGCTCGGGGCGACGGGTCCCGCTCACGGGTTGACCTCGAAGGCGCGGACGCGACGGACCTGGTCCGGGTCGTCCATGGCCGCCTTGATCTCCTCCTCGCGGCCGTGGTCGACGAAGTGGTCGACCTCGACCTCGATGAACAGCGCGTCGGCGCGGACGGCGACCGGGCCGTCGGGGCCGCCGATGCGTCCGGTGGCGGTGCAGTAGATCTTCCGTCCGGCCACCGCGGTCGCCTCCGCCCGGAGGTGGAGGACCGCGTCGACCGGCACGGGCCGGACGAAGTCGGTCTCGAGCCTGCCGGTCACGGCGATCGTGCGCAGCAGCCAGTTCAACGCACCGAGCGTCTCGTCCAGGGCGCTGGCGAGCACCCCGCCGTGTGCGAGGCCGGGGGCGCCCTGGTGGGCGGGGCGCACGGTGAAGGCGGCGGTGACGGACACGCCTTCACCGGCCCGCGCCTCGATGTGCAGCCCGTGGGGCTGCTCGCCGCCGCAGCCGAAGCACTGGCCGTAGTGCGCGCCGAGGAGCTCACCGGGTGCGGGGGCGTCCGGGTGGCGCACCGGCGTCACAGCGTCGGCGGGGGGCCGAAGAGTTGAGGAAGTACCACTCACAGGCGCAGACCTTACCCGCCCGCCCGCCGCCCACCACCGCCCCGCCCGACAGCGCCTCGCACCGACCGGCCCTGGCTGCGGTTCCGCCCCGACACCGTGCCAAGCTTGGATCCATGCAGCTCTCCGCCCTCCCGTACGAAGAACGCCTGACAGCTCCTCGTTCCTGGTGGCTGATCTCCCTGCTCGCGGGTGTCTCGATGGCGCTGATCGTGCTGCCGTTCGGCGTCCTGCCGATGCTCGGCGGTCTGGCCGGCGGTACGGCGGCGGCCGCGGTCGTGGCCAGCGCGTACGGCTCGGTACGGATCCGGGTCGTGGGCGGGCTGCTGATCGCCGGCGAGGCGAGGATCCCGGTGACCGCCCTGGGCGACGTGGAGATCCTGGACGCCGAAGGGGCTCGCGCCTGGCGTACCCACCGGGCCGACCCGCGCTGCTTCATGCTGCTGCGGGCCTACGTCCCGGGGGCGCTGCGGGTGAAGATCACCGACCCGGACGACCCGACGCCGTACGTCTTCCTGTCGACGCGCGAGCCGGAACGGCTGGCGGAAGCCCTGCGGACGGCGAAGGCCGCCGCGTAGCACGGCGGGGACCACCGGGCGGGATCAGCCTCTCCCGGGTCTGTCGTTGCCAGGTCCGTCGTTGCCGTCCGGGTGGCCGTCGCCGCTGCGGAGCGCCTTGCGGAGGGCGCCGCCGCTGAGCCTGTCCATCTCCAGGGCGTCGGCCGGGGGCTCGAGGGCGGGGAGGGCGGGAAGCTCCTCCCAGGGGACCTGGATCCTGCGCAGGTCGGCCTGGATACGGGTGGCGAGCTTTCTGGTGTCCCGGCGGTTCATGGCCGCGCCGACCGCGGCTCCCACCAGGAAGGGCATCAGGTTCGGCAGGTTGCGGACGGTGCGTTTCATGATGCGCTGGCGCAGTTCGCGCTTCATGCGGCTGTTCATCGCCGCGCGTACGGTCGAGGGTCTGGTCGCCTCGATCCCGCGCTCCTGCGACCAGGAGTTCAGGTAGACGGTGCTGCGCTGGGTGAGGTTGCCGGCCGGCCGCACGCCGTAGACCTCGTGCAGTTCGGCGATCAGCTTGAGCTCGATCGCCGCCACTCCGGTGACCTCGGCGGCCAGCTCCGTCGGCATCGCGGGCGGTACGGGCATCGCCGCAGCGGCGCCGATGCCGGCGCCGACCGTCGCCGTGGCCCTGACGGCGCCCGCCACGAGCTTCTCCGCGATCTCCTCGGGACCGAGCCCCGGGAACTGCCTGCGCAGCGCCTCCAGGTCCCGCACGGGCACCCGCGGGGCGAGTTCGATGATCCGGTCCGTGAGGTACGCCAGGCCCGCACGCACGCGTGCGTTGCCCTTCTGGGCGCCCTCCCGGGCCTTGTCCCGGAACGCGGCGGCGCGCCCGCGGGCCGCCGGAGCGGTGGCGGTGACCTCCCCGGGCGCCGGGAGGTCACCCCGGTCGGCTGCGGGATCGAGCGAGGCCGCCCCGGTATCGGCCGGACCTGTGTCGGTCGAGCCGGTATCGGTTGGGCCTCGCTCGTGGTCACGCGCGTCGCGCTGGGGGCCGTCCTGCGGCCCCGGGTCCGCTCCCCTCGAGAGGAAGCGGCGCTTCCGAGGAGGGGTCGAGCCAGTCACGGCCGACCCGCCCTCAGTCGCAGTCGCGGCAGATCGGCTGGCCGTTCTTCTCCCGGGCCAGCTGGCTGCGGTGGTGCACCAGGAAGCAGCTCATGCAGGTGAACTCGTCCTGCTGCTTCGGCAGGACGCGGACGGCCAGCTCCTCGTTCGAGAGGTCCGCGCCGGGCAGCTCGAGGCCTTCCGCGGCCTCGAACTCGTCGACATCCACGGCCGAGGCCGACTTGTCGTTGCGGCGGGCCTTCAGCTCTTCGAGACTGTCCGAGTCGACGTCGTCGTCGGTCTTGCGTGGAGTGTCGTAATCGGTTGCCATGGTCGCTCTCCCCCTCTGGGTGTATGCGGTCTCTTCAGCGCACGTAACGCGCGAGGGGCCGGACTTGTGCCCGACCCGAGGCGGAGATTTTGCCTCACATCAAGGCCTGTTACTCAATCGACACCCAACCGAACCCCTCACGGGTGATCGGCTTGGATGGCGAGGGGGACCGTACACGGTCCGAACGCGGCACTTCAAAGCCGCCTCACCGTGTACTTTCCGTCATCGAAGCCCCTGAAAACCGGGACTTGTCCGGCCTTTCGGGAGCTCGAAGATCACGGAGAGTCGATGGACCGAAAATCGCCCCTGTGATCGATCCCACACGGGAGCACCGGAGGGACCCTCCGGAAATTCCGCCCAAAGCGAACACCTCGTCGTGTCGGCGACATGATGTCAGATCGGCAGGGTGACGCGCATCACGAGCCCGCCGCCCTCACGCGGCTGGGCGTAGATGTGCCCGCCGTGCGCCCGCGCCACCGACCGGACGATGGAGAGTCCCAGGCCGACACCCTTGTCGCTGCCCGTCCGCTCGGTGCGCAGCCGCCGGAAGGGCTCGAACAGGTTGTCGACCTCGTACGCGGGTACCACCGGACCCGTGTTGGACACCACCAGGACCGCCTGCCCGTGCTCGACGTCGGTGGTGACCTCCACCCAGCCCTGCTCGGCCACGTTGTAGCGCACGGCGTTCTGGACCAGGTTCAGGGCGATCCGCTCCAGCAGGACGCCGTTGCCCCGGACGACCGCGGGTTTCCGGTCCCCACGGATCTCCACGCCCCTGGCCTGCGCCTCGGCGTGCACCTGGTCGACGGCCTGGGAGGCCACCTCGGCGAGATCCACCGGCTTGCGCTCGACGATCTGGTTGTCGCTGCGCGCGAGGAGCAGCAGCCCCTCCACGAGCTGCTCGCTGCGCTCGTTGGTGGCCAGCAGCGTCTTGCCGAGCTGCTGGAGCTCCACCGGCGCGTCGGGGTCGGAGAGGTGCACCTCGAGCAGCGTGCGGTTGATCGCCAGCGGGGTGCGCAACTCGTGCGAGGCGTTGCCCACGAAGCGCTGCTGGGCGGTGAAGGCCCGCTGCAGCCGCTCCAGCATGTCGTCGAAGGTGTCGGCCAGCTCCTTGAGCTCGTCGTCCGGGCCGTCCAGCTCGATCCGGCGGGACAGGTCGGAGCCCGCCACCGCGCGCGCGGTGCGGGTGATCCGGCCCAGCGGCGACAGGACGCGGCCGGCCATGGCGTACCCGAAGGCGAAGGCGATGACCGCGAGGCCGAGCAGGGCGAGGAGCGAGCGGCTGAGCAGGTTGTCCAGGGCGTGCTGACGCTGTTCGTTGACGCAGGCGCTCAGCGCGCTGTTCAGCTCGTCCGCGGGCAGCTGCGCGCTGCGCAGCTGGCAGATGTCGCTGGACACCTGCCCGGACAGGATCCGGAAGGGCAGGTCGCTGCCCACGTTCAGCGCGTTCGCGGCGAGCAGGTAGATGATCGACAGCAGCAGGATCCCGGCGATCAGGAACATGCCGCCGTAGAGCAGGGTGAGCCGTATCCGGATGGTCGGGCGCAGCCAGGGGAAGGGCGGTACGGGCCTGCGCGGGTCCCAGGTGGGCTTCGGGGGAGCCGGCGGGGGCGGCGGGGTGGGGGCGGGCGTGGCGGCCACCGGGTCAGATCCGGTAACCCGAGCCGGGGACGGTCACGATGACCGGCGGCTCGCCCAGTTTGCGGCGCAGCGTCATGACGGTCACCCGCACCACGTTGGTGAACGGATCGGTGTTCTCGTCCCAGGCCTTCTCCAGGAGCTGCTCCGCGGAGACGACGGCGCCCTCGCTGCGCATGAGCACTTCCAGGACGGCGAACTCCTTGGGCGCGAGCTGGACCTCCCTGCCCTCGCGGAAGACCTCGCGACGGTTGGGGTCGAGCTTGATGCCGGCGCGCTCCAGGACCGGCGGCAGCGGCACGCTGGTACGCCGTCCCAGCGCGCGTACGCGCGCGATGAGCTCGCTGAACGCGAAGGGCTTGGGCAGATAGTCGTCGGCGCCGATCTCCAGGCCCTCGACGCGGTCACTGACGTCGCCGGAGGCCGTGAGCATCAGCACGCGCGTGGGCATGCCGAGTTCGACGATCCTGCGGCACACGTCGTCACCGTGCACGAGGGGGAGGTCGCGGTCGAGGACGACCACGTCGTAGTCGTTGACGCCGATGCGCTCGAGGGCGGCCGCACCGTCGTACACGACGTCGACGGCCATGGCCTCCCGGCGCAGTCCGGTGGCCACCGCATCGGCGAGCAGTTGCTCGTCCTCGACGACGAGTACGCGCACGTCGCTTGTCCTTCCTACGTCCTGCCGGGCAGCGCTCCTCAGCGCACGCGCGCAGGGGTCTGGTGGGTGTGTTGCCTCCATCCTGCCCTTTTCGGCCATAAGTCGGCTGTAAGCCGGGGACCCGACGGGCGGCGGCGGGGGCATGGTGCCGGACAGCAGGCTACGGCGGGCGGACACCCGAGCGGGGAGCGGGCGGGGGGGGGGCGGCCGGTCGGCACCGGCGGTCGGCGCGGCACCGGGGAACGGAGGGTGGCGCGAGGGCGGGAGACCGGGGACGTCCCGGGGAACGGAACGGGAATACGAGATTTTCTCGTCCGGTTGGGTTTCCGCGGAAGGGAGCTTGGGGAGAACGGGTTTTACATCCCGCGATCACGCTCTGCTCGCACCGTGCCACCATGCGGTGCGCTTCAGTCCGTTTCCGCAGAGCGGACCCGGATGTCCGAAGCCGTAGCCCCCCGGCCGAGCGGCGGCGGTCATCCACCGGAGGCGTGATCATCCCTTCCGAACCGGCACACCACCGTGCCATCGACCCACGACCCAGGACGAGGGGGCGCAGCATGGACGCTTTCACCGCAGGACTTCTGCAGCGCATAAGGACGACCGAGTCCGATCTGTCCCGGGCCCGCGACGAGGGCGACGACTTCCTCGCCGAGGTGGAGCAGGGCGAGCTCGACGACCTGCGCCGGCTCGCCGCCGAGCACGGTGTGGAAGTCGGCGTGTCCTGCGTCTGACCAGCCCGATGAGATGAGGCGGCTCGACGAAGCGGGCCCCGGCGAATCCAGCGCCGGGGCCCGCTTCGTCGTTCTCGGGGTTCTCGGGGTTCTCGGGGTTCTCGGGGTTCTCGGATGCGTAGGAGCCGCAGGGATCCAGGAGTTCACGAGGACCTCCCGGCTCGTCTCCCGGCCGTCCGTCAGTCGTGCCAGGCGCCGAAGTCCTCCAGCAGCCGCTGGAGGGGCTCGAAGACGCCGGGGGTGGCCGCGACCGCGAGGTCCCATGAGGGACGTCCACCGGGCCGTCCACCGGTCAGTGCGCCCGCCTCCCGGGCGATCAGGTCCCCCGCGGCCAGGTCCCAGGGGTGCAGTCCGCGCTCGTAGTAGCCGTCGAGCCGCCCGCAGGCCAGGTCGCAGAGGTCGACCGCGGCCGAGCCGCCGCGCCGGATGTCGCGCAGCAGCGGGATCAGCCGCTGCGCGACGTCGGCCTGGTGGGCGCGGACCTCGGTGACGTAGTTGAAACCGGTCGAGACCAGTGCCTGGTCCAGGGGCGGCGACGGGCGGCAGGTCAGCGTGCGCTCGCCCTCCCACTCGCCGGTGGCCCGTGCCCCGCCGCCGCGGACCGCGTGGTACGTCTCACCCCGCATCGGGGCGGCGACCACCCCGACGACGGTCTCGCCGTCCTGCTCGGCGGCGATGGAGACGGACCAGGTGGGCAGCCCGTACAGGTAGTTGACCGTGCCGTCGAGCGGGTCGATCACCCAGCGGACACCGCTGGTGCCCTCGGTGGAGCCGCCCTCCTCGCCGAGGACGCCGTCGTCGGGCCGGCGCTCGGCGATCAGCCCGGTGATCAGCTTCTCGGCCGCGATGTCCATCTCGGTGACGACGTCGATCGGGCTGGACTTGGTCGCGGCGACCTCGAGATCGGCCGGGCGGCCGTCCCGCAGCAGCTCACCCGCGCGGCGTGCCGCCTCGTGGGCCAGCTCCAGCAGTTCCGTGTGCAGGGGGTCGGTCACGGCGCTCCTCAGGTGTAGGGGCTGTCGGCGCCCGCGGCGGCGGGGCGCGGGGCACGGGCCGGGCAGCAGCCCACCGGGCAGAGGTGGTGGCTCGCGCCGAGACCGCCCAGGACGCACGGGGTGACGTCCTGGCCGCGTTCGGTGGCGGCACGCTCCGTGATCAGGTCGCGGACCGCGGCGGCGAACCGCGGGTCGGCGCCCACGGTCGCCGAGCGGCGCACCGGCAGTCCCAGCTCCCCGGCCTTGGCCGTGGCCTCGGTGTCGAGGTCGTAGATCACCTCCATGTGGTCGGAGACGAAGCCGATGGGGGCCATGACGACGGCCGGGACCCCGGCCGCGTGCCGCTCCTCGAGGTGGTCGCAGATGTCGGGCTCCAGCCAGGGGATGTGCGGGGCGCCGGAGCGGGACTGGTAGACGAGCTGCCAGGGGTGCTCCACGCCGGTGCGCTCCCGTACGGCGTCGCCGATCACCCGGGCGACGTCCAGGTGCTGGGCCACGTACGCGCCGCCGTCGCCGTGCCGCTCGACCGGTCCGGAGGTGTCGGCGGAGGCGACGGGGATCGAGTGGGTGCAGAAGGCGATGTGCGCACCGTCGCGCACCTCCTCGGGCAGGTCGGCGAGCGAGCGGACGATCCCGTCGACCATGGGTTCCACGAAGCCGGGGTGGTTGAAGTAGTGCCGCAGCTTGTCGACCCGGGGCAGTTCGAGGCCCTCCGCCTCCAGCGTCGCCAGGGACTCGGCGAGGTTCTCGCGGTACTGACGGCAGCCGGAGTAGGAGGCGTAGGCGCTGGTGGCGAAGACGAGGATGCGGCGGCGTCCGTCGCGGACCATCTCGCGCAGGGTGTCGGTCAGGTACGGCGCCCAGTTGCGGTTGCCCCAGTACACCGGGAGGCCGAGGCCGTGGTCGGCGAAGTCCTCGCGCAGGGCGTCCAGCAGGGCGCGGTTCTGTTCGTTGATGGGGCTCACCCCGTCGAACAGGAAGTAGTGCTCCCCGACTTCCTTCAGTCGTTCCTTGGGGATGCCCCGCCCGCGCGTCACGTTCTCCAGGAACGGGACGACGTCGTCCGGGCCTTCGGGGCCGCCGAAGGAAAGCAGGAGCAGTGCGTCGTAGGGGGTGGGATCGAGCTCGTCAGGCATGCCTCGATCCTGCCACCCGCCACCGGCGGCCGGGCGACGGCGGGGGGCCGACCGGGCCGACCTCTGCGGCCAGGAGACATTAGGGTTACCTAACCCGTAAGCTGTATCGCCTGCGGTCGCGCCTTACTGAGATCTCCGGAGACCTCGTGCCCAGCCCTTATCTCGCCCTGTTCGCCGCCCCCGGCAGCAAGGCCTTCTCGGCCGCGGGGTTCATCGGCCGGATGCCGTTGTCCATGATGGGCATCGGCGTGGTCACGATGGTTTCCCAGCTGACCGGCCGGTACGGGCTCGCCGGCGCCCTGTCGGCCACCATCGCCCTGGCCGCCGCGGTCGCGGGCCCCCAGGTCTCCCGCCTGGTGGACCAGTACGGGCAGCGGCGGGTCCTGCGTCCGGCGACGCTGCTCGCGCTGGCCGCGGCGGCGCTGCTGCTGTTCGCCGCGCACTACGGCTGGCCGGACTGGGTGCTCTTCGTCGCCTGCGCCGGCATCGGCTGCGTGCCGAGCCTCGGTGCGATGATCCGGGCCCGCTGGGCCGCCGTGTACCGCGGCACCCCGCACCTGCACACCGCGTACTCGTTCGAGTCCGTGGTGGACGAGATGTGCTTCATCTTCGGGCCGATCATCTCGATCGGGCTGTCCACGGCGTGGTTCCCCGAGGCCGGTCCGCTGCTCGCGGCCTGCTTCCTCGCGGTCGGCGTCTTCTGGCTGACGTCCCAGCACGCCACCGAACCGGCCCCGCATCCGCGTGAGCGCCCGGGCGACGGCCGCAGGCGCGCGGGGGGCGGTACGGCGCTGAGCTCCCCGGGCCTGCAGGTCCTGGTGGCCACCTTCGCGGCGACGGGGGCGATCTTCGGCGGCGTGGACGTGGTCACCGTGGCGTTCGCGGAGGAGCGCGGGCACAAGGCCGCCGCCAGTGTGGTGCTCGCGGTGTACGCGCTGGGCTCCTGCGTGGCGGGCCTCGCGTTCGGGCTGATGCGCTTCGCCGGGGCACCCGAGCGCCGCTGGCTGCTGGGCATATGTGCGATGGCCGTGAGTATGATCCCCCTCCTACTGGTCGGGAACCTGCCGTTTCTGACCGTGGCGCTGTTCCTTGCGGGTCTGTCCATCGCTCCCACGATGATCACGACGATGTCCCTCATCGAAGAGCACGTACCACGCGCGCAGCTCACCGAAGGCATGACCTGGGTGAGCACCGGGCTCGCGGTCGGGGTCGCTCTCGGCTCCGCCGCGTCCGGCTGGGTGATCGACGCGGCGGGCGCGCGCGCCGGGTACGGGGTTCCGGCGGTGTCCGGAGCCGTCGCGGTCGCGGTCGGTTTCCTCGGGTACCGCCGGCTCAAGCGGCCGGCTCCGGGTCGGGGAGGCTCCGTTGGGCAGCACGGCGAGCACGAGGAACGGAACGTGGCGTAACTGGGGAGGCACCGTCCTCTCCCACCCCGCGCGGGAGGTCACGCCGGCCTCCGTCGACGAACTGGCGGCGGCCGTGCGCCGGGCCGCCGAGGACGGCCTCCCGGTGAAGGCGGTGGGCACCGGGCACTCCTTCACCTCGATCGCGGCCACCGACGGTGTGCAGGTCCGCCCGCATCTGCTGACCGGCATCCGGCACATCGACCGCGCGGCCGGCACCGTCACGGTCGAGGCCGGCACCCCGCTCAAGCGGCTCAACGCGGCTCTCGCGCGGGAAGGGCTGTCGCTCACCAACATGGGCGACATCACGGAGCAGACCGTCTCCGGCGCCACCAGCACCGGCACCCACGGGACGGGCCGCGACTCGGCCTCCATCGCCGCGCAGATCCGGGGCCTGGAACTGGTCACCGCCGACGGCTCGGTGCTCACCTGCTCGCAGCAGGGGACCGACGAGGAGCGTGCGGTCTTCGCCGCCGCCCGGATCGGCCTCGGCGCCCTCGGCATCGTCTCCGCGATCACCTTCGCCGTCGAGCCGATCTTCCTGCTCACGGCCCGCGAGGAGCCGATGCCCCTGGACCGCGTCCTCGCCGAGTTCGACGAACTGCACGCCGAGAACGAGCACTTCGAGTTCTACTGGTTCCCGCATACCGAAAGCACCAACACCAAGCGGAACAACCGCAGCGCCGGACCGCAGCGCCCGGTGCATCCCGTCCGGGGCTGGTTCGACGACGAGTTCCTCTCCAACGGCGTCTTCCAGGCGGCGAACTGGGTCGGCCGCGCGGCGCCCGCGACCGTCCCCACCATCGCGCGGGTCTCCAGCAGGGCCCTGTCCGCGCGGACCTACACCGACATCCCGCACAAGGTGTTCACCTCGCCGCGCCGGGTCCGCTTCGTGGAGATGGAGTACGCGGTGCCGCGCGAGGCCCTGGCGGACACGCTGCGCGAGCTGAAGGCCATGGTCGACCGCTCCCCTCTGCGGGTCAGCTTCCCCGTCGAGGTGCGCACGGCCCCGGCCGACGACATCACCCTGTCCACGGCCTCCGGCCGCGACACCGCGTACATCGCGGTACACATGTTCCGTGGCACTCCCCACCAGCAGTACTTCACGGCGGCGGAGCGCGTCTTCACCGCCCACGAGGGACGCCCGCACTGGGGAAAGATCCACACCCAGGACGCCCGGTACTTCTCCCGGGTGTATCCGCGCTTCGCCGAGTTCACGGCGCTGCGGGACCGTCTTGACCCGGAACGTCTGTTCCAGAACGACTATCTGCGGAAGGTCCTGGGGACGTAGCGGACGCGTCCGGTTCCGGGCTCGCGATGTCGCCGGAGTCCTGGCCCCCGGTGCCGTCCGGGGTGGCCGGCGGCGCGTCGCCGCCGGCCGGCGTCTCCCGGCCGGAGCCGGTGGCCGTTCCCCCGTCCTGCGGCGTCACGGAGGGGGCGGGCGTCCGTCCTCTCCGGAGACTCCGGAGAGGACGGAGTCCTCCGAGGTGTCGGAATCGTCCGCCGTCCCGGAGCCGCCGGAGGTGTCGGAGGTGTCGGAATCCTGCTCGCCCGAACCGCCGGAGCCGTCCGAGTCACCGGAACCCGACGCGGACTCCCCGGTGAACGCGTTGCCGACGGTGGTGTCCGGTGCGCCGCTGAGGCTCTGGCCCGAGGCGAGTTCGTAGGTGGTGATTCCGGCCATCGTGACGCCGAATACCAGCGCCGTCGCGGCCACGGTCCGCTTCCGGCCCCACCGCACCCCCCTGGCCCGGCCCCGGTGGACGGTGCCCTCGGTGAACCCGCCGGGGGTTCGCGCGGGCCGCTCCCCGGCCGGCCGCCCCGGTGCCGCGGGCGCCACGCGCAGTTGCTCGCCGGTGCGCGTGAAGAAGTGCTGGAAGATCGCTCCGCCGCAGGTGGCGACGATGCTCACGACTCCGGCGCCGATGATCGTTCCGTAGACGCCGAACGAGGAGGCGAGCTGGGCGCCGAGCACCGCGGCCACCGCGCTGCCCGCGACCTGCGGCACGCTCAGATCGATCCGCGCGCGCTTCCCCTCCTCCGCGCCACCGTGCTCGCCTGCGACAACCGGTGTTTCACGCATTTCTGAACCTTGCCCGCCCTCCCCGGCATTCCCGCACACGAACGATCAACTGCACGACAAACGGACGTCCGGACGAAACCATTGGCTCCGTTTCCGGTGACGGGGTGAAGTTCCCCACGCCGGGATCGGCGGATCCGGGCGGTGACGGCCAAGGAGCCCCCTCGCGCGAAGTCGGACGGCGCGCCAATCCACACACATGGCCCGAATGGAGTACTGTTGCGAGCCCTGGGTCCGGTCGCCCATCAGGGCGCTCGGGTCCCCTGCGGACCGCCGACGAAGGGGGCCAGTTGCACAGGGTGACACAGTTGGTCACTTAGCGTTGCGAATGGGTAACCGTGCCATAACGGCGAGCCCGGGCCCACGCCCGACACGCCGGGCAACTCGGCAAGGTTGTGGCAGGCTGCACCCGGGCAGGCCACACTCGACTAGCGGAAGCAGCGACGCACGTGACGTCGGCAGGCACCACCCGGGAGGTCCCCATGCCCGAACTGCGTGTCGTGGCCGTCTCGAATGACGGCACACGGCTGGTGCTGAAGGCTGCGGACAGCACGGAGTACACGCTTCCGATCGACGAACGCCTGCGCGCCGCGGTGCGCGGCGACCGTCCCCGCCTCGGCCAGATCGAGATCGAGGTGGAGAGCCATCTCCGCCCCCGCGACATCCAGGCGCGCATACGAGCCGGTGCGACCGCGGAAGAGGTCGCCCAGATGGCCGGCATCCCCGTGGACCGCGTCCGTCGCTTCGAAGGCCCCGTACTCGCCGAGCGCGCCTTCATGGCGGAGCGCGCCCGCAAGACCCCCGTCCGCAGGCCCGGCGAGAACTCCGGTCCGCCGCTGGGCGAGGCCGTGCAGGAGCGGCTGACGCTGCGCGGTGCGGAGAAGGACACCGCGCAGTGGGACTCCTGGCGCCGCGACGACGGCACCTGGGAGGTACTGCTGGTGTACCGGGTCGCGGGCGAACCGCACTCGGCGAGCTGGACGTACGACCCGCCCCGGCGGCTGGTCCAGGCAGTCGACGACGAGGCGCGCTCGCTGATCGGCGAGTCCGACGACCTCGCCGCTTCGCCCGAGCCCAGCTTCCCGTTCGTACCGCGCATCGCCCGGCTGCCCCGTGACCGTCCGGACGAGCGCGAGCGGCAGAGCCTGCCACCGGGTCAGGACCACGATTCCGACGAGGAGTTGGCGGTCACCGCCGGCGGTGAGCGGGACTCGCTCACCAGCCTGCTGGAGGCGGTGCCGAGCTTCCGGGGTGACCTGGTGGTTCCCGAGCGGGCCCCCGAGCCCGGCGTCGAGGAACCCGACGACGAATCCGAGGCGGAGGAGCCGCCGGCCCCCGCGGCCTCGGCCGGTTCCGCCTACGCGGACGTCCTCATGCCCCGCGCCGTCACCAGCCACCGGGACCGCCTCGTCGGCTCCACGGACCGTCAGGCGGAGGCGGACGGCGTCCGTCCGGGCCGCCGCGCGGCGGTGCCGAGCTGGGACGAGATCGTGTTCGGGACCCGGCGCAAGAAGCAGGAGTGACCCTGCGGGAGCAGCCGCCGAAGCAGCTGAACCCGCCTGGGATGTCGTGACGGGGGCGCTCGTCGTGTGCGAGCGCCCCCGTCACGCTTCCGGTCTACTGCGGGTCCGGTCCCACCGCGACCGGCCGCTCCGGGTCCGACGACCACTCCGACCAGGAGCCGACGTACAGCTCCGCCGGGATGCCCGCCACCGCCAGTGCCAGCACCTCGTGCGCCCCCGAGACCCCCGAACCGCAGTACACGCCGACCCGCGTGTCCGCGGACACGCCCAACTCCCGGAACCGGGCGCCCAGTTCTCCGGCGGGCAGGAAGCGCCCGTCCGGGCCGACGTTCTCGGTGGTGGGCGCCGAGACCGCGCCCGGGATGTGGCCGCCGACGGGGTCGATCGGCTCCACCTCACCCCGGTAGCGCTCCCCCGCGCGGGCGTCGAGGAGCAGCCCGGACCGGGCCAGGGCCGCCGCACCGTCGGCGTCGAGCAGCCCGGCCGGGCCGGGTACGGGCACGAAGTCGCCCTCGGCCGGTTCGGGTTCCGTGGTCTCGAGCGGACCGTCCCAGGACGGCAACCCGCCGTCGAGGACCCGCACGTCCGGGTGACCCGTCCAGCGCAGCAGCCACCAGGCGCGGGCGGCTCCCCAGCCCATCCCGCCGTCGTACACGACCACCGGGGTGCCCGCCGACACGCCCGCCCGGCGCATCGCGGCGCCGAACTCCTCCGGACCGGGCAGCGGATGGCGTCCCCGCCCGGCCGGTGGCGCGGCCAACTCCTTGTCCAGGTCGACGAACACGGCGCCGGGAAGGTGCCCGGCGCGGTACGCGGCCCGTCCGTCGAACGGCGGCTCACCGGCCGCCGCGGCCGTGCTCAACTGCCAGCGGACGTCGAGCAGTACCGGTGGGTCGCCGCCCGCCAGTCCGGCGGCGAGTTCGGATGCGGAGATGATGACGTTCATGGCCACCATCCTGACGTACGGGGTGGCCGTCTCGTCCAGGTCCGGCTACTCTGCTCGGCCGGGCAGACCCGATCACGAGGCGTAGGGGATCGGGCACATGCTGTACTACCGGTCGACATCCTCCGGCAAGCGCGCCGAAAAGGACGGGGACCCGCACATCGGGCACCCTCCGGAGACAGGAACCGTCGTACGGGGCGGTCCCGGAGCGCGCGACACCGTGGCCGACGCCCGTACCAGCACGGGGACGAATCCGCAGAGCGGACGCGGCACGGCCCTCGCCGGGTCGAGAAGAGCACGGCCGCCTCGAGGGCGGCCGAGAAGAGAGTGACGATGACCGACGCACGGGGGTCCGCCCGCCGAGACGGTGAAGCGCCCCTTCGGCACGCACCCGGTACACCCTGCTGGGTGAGTCTCATGGTGCACGGACCGGACAGGGCCCGGATGTTCTACGAAGCGCTGTTCGGCTGGGAGTTCCGGTCCGGTCCGCAGCAACTCGGCCCCTACGCGCGTGCGCTGCTCGACGGCTGCGAGGTGGCCGGCATCGGACTGCTGCCGCCGGACGTGCGGCTGCCGGTGGCCTGGACGCCGTACTTCGCCTCGACGGACGTGGACCGCACCGCCGAGGCGGTGCGGTGGCGCGGTGGCACCATCGGCGTCGGCCCGCTGGACGCCGGCGAGGCCGGGCGGCTGGCGATCGGCTCCGACCCGTCGGGCGCCGTCTTCGGCATCTGGCAGGCGTCCGCGCGACGGGGTGGCCGGGCGGTCACCGGGGTGCCCGGCGCGCCCGCCTGGTACGAACTGACGACCCGCGAGTCGGGACGCGTGGCCAAGTTCTACACGTCGGTTTTCGGTCACACCGCCCAGCCGGAGGTGTCCACCGACATCGACCACATGACCCTGAGCGTGGACGGCAGGCCGGTGGCCGGGATCCACGGCGTGGGCAACGGCCCACTGAGGGACCGGGGGCCGCACTGGACGACGTACTTCACCGTGACCGACCTCGACGACGCGGTGGACCACGTCCTGCACCTGGGCGGCCAGGCCCTCGAGCGGCCCCACGCCGGCGCCCGGGGCCGCGTCGCGGTGGTGGCGGACCCGGAGGGGGCACGGTTCTCGCTGTTGCAGGGGCCGTAGGGCGCACGCCGCGGCTCCCTCGCCGATCCGGCTGTCACGCCGGCCACCGTCCTGCCGGGAAGACGCCACGGGTGCGGGAAGGGCCGGAAGGCGAGGAGTCCGGGAGACGGCTCGGGCACGTGGCGTCCACGGGCGCGTCGTCCGGGCAGGGGCGGAGGATTCCGTCGCCGGGACCGCCGTGCCCGGTCCCCGGCCGGGGGCCCGGTCCGCCGCGGGAGTGCGCGGGACCGGGCCCCGGATCGGGGCTCACTTGCTCAGGTGCGCCCAGAACTCGTCGAAGGACAGGACCTTGTCGCCGTCCAGGTCGCGGGACTTGATGACGGCCTCCGCCACCGGCTCGGTGACGTTCCAGTCACCGCCCTGGGCCAGGGCGGTCTTGAACTCGGCAGCGGTGATGAACCCGTCCCCGTCCGCGTCGATCCGCTCGAACTGCCTGCGCGCTTCCTCGATCTCCGCCACCGGTCCGCCCCTTTGTTCCTCGTACTCCGCCGGACTCCCTGGGAGTCCTGATGACGCAGGTCAGACTATCTGCCCGTGCGAGCCCTCGGTACGGCGATCCCCCCACGCGGACTCCGCCTCGCGGGGGACGGGGAACGCCGGTCAGGTGACCGGCAGGACGTCCGGGGCCAGGGCGGCGGCGCGGGCCGTGGCGGCCGTCATGCGGCGGCGGTGGTGGCGGCGGCACAGGACCTCGTAACCGACCTCGTCCGGGGACCCCGTGACATCGCCGACGACCACCTGCGCGCCCTCCACCACCATCACCCCACCGACCGTCCGGGCGTTGTGGGTGGCGCGGGCGCCGCACCAGCACAGGGCCTCGACCTGGAGCACCTCGACCCGGTCCGCCAGCTCCACCAGCCGCTGGGAGCCGGGGAACAGCTTGGACCGGAAGTCGGTGGTGATGCCGAAGGCGTAGACGTCGAGCTCCAGGTCGTCCACCACGCGCGCGAGCTGGTCGATCTGCTCCGGCGCCAGGAACTGCGCCTCGTCCGCGATCACGTAGTCGGCGCGTCGGCCCTGCGAGAGATGGTCGACGAGGTGCGCGTACAGGTCCGCGTGCTCCCCCACCTCCACCGCGTCCGTGACCAGCCCCAGGCGGGAGGACAGCTTGCCCTCGCCGGCCCGGTCGTTGCGGGTGAAGATCATGCCCGCCAGGCCGCGTGCCGAACGGTTGTGCTCGATCTGGAGGGCCAGCGTCGACTTCCCGCAGTCCATCGTTCCGGAGAAGAACACCAGCTCGGGCATGGGAGGTCGGGCACCTTTCGGCGGGAACGGGCGGCGAGGACGGGCCGGGTGGGCCTCAGGAGCGTACTTCGAGGAGGGGGACCAGTTGTTCGGCAGGGGTGAGGGAACCGTGGTTGCCGACCATCTCCGACTCCCTCGGCTCCCGCTCGGAGGCGATGATCAGGACGTCGTCCCGGGCGGCGGCGACCACGTCGCCGATGCGGTGGTACACGCGGTCCTCGATCCGGGGGCCGAACCAGCCCGCGTCGATCGCCTCGTCCCGCGAGGCCACCCAGAACTGCTCGCCGAGCACCTCGCGCCAGCAGGTCAGGACGTCCCTGGCGGCGCCCGGTACGGCGTAGACGTGGCGGGCGCGGCCCTCGCCGCCGAGCAGGGCGACTCCGGCGCTCAGCTCCCAGTCGTGGTCGAAGTCGATGCGGTGCTCCTCGTCGAAGGGCACGTCGACCATTCCGTGGTCGGCGGTGACGTAGAGCGCGCTGCGCGGCGGGAGTTGCTCGGCCAGCCGCTGGACCAGGCGGTCGACGTACATGAGCTGGCCGCGCCAGGTGTCGGAGTCGAGGCCGAAGCGGTGCCCGGCGCCGTCGACCTCGGCGTAGTACGTGTAGACCAGGGAGCGGTCGGCGGCGGCCAGTTGAGCGGCCGCGAGGTCCATGCGCTCCTCGCCGGACAGCCTCCCGTGGAAGGTGCCGCCGCTGAGCGCGACCTTGGTCAGCGGGGTGTTCGCGAACGCGGGTGAGGACACCTGGGCGGTGTGCACCCCTGCCCGGTGGGCCAGTTGGAAGACGGTGGGGTGGGGCTGCCAGGTGTCGGGCCGGGTCCAGGGCTGCCAACGCAGCTGGTTCATCAGCTCGCCGGTGTCCGGGTTGCGCACGGTGTAGCCCGGCAGGCCGTGCGCGCCGGGCGGCAGGCCGGTGCCGACGGAGGCCAGGGAGGTGGCGGTGGTCGCCGGGTAACCCGTGGTGAGGGGGCGTCCGGTGCCGCCCCGGGAGGCGGCCGTCAGGGCCGCCATGAACGGGGCTTCCTCCGGGTGCGCCTTCAGCTGCTCCCAGCCGAGGCCGTCGATCAGGAACACGCAGTTCCGGTCGGCGGGGGCGAGCTCCGGGATCGCGGCGGTGGTGCCGGGGACGCCCATGCCCGCGGCGAGGGTGGGCAGCAGGTCGGCGAGCGAGCCGGTGCCGTACTCGGGCAGGGGGGCGGAGTCCGGGGCGAGGGGCTCCGGGTGGACGTCCCAGCCGGTGGTGTGCGGGGACGGCGGGGTGTGCGGCATCAGCGTGCGGAGTCCGCGGTCGCCTCGGAGAGGGCCTGCGCGAAGGCGAGCGCCTGACGCACCGTCTCCGGGCCGTCCCCGGCCTCGCTGACCCGCAGGCTGAGGTCGTCGGCCGTCGAACTGCCCGTGTAGCCGTGGTCGGCCTCGCAGTTGGGGTCGCCGCAGGCCGCCGGCTCCAGGTCGAGCCGGGCGACCGCGCCCCAGCCGATGGTGAGCACGATCTCGCGGGGCAGCGTGCCCGGCTTGTACGACTCCGGGTTGGCGACCACCCTGCTGACCACGATCGACGAGATCCGGCCGAGCTTGACCGACTCCGTGGACGTGGTGGCGTACGGGGTCGGGGACGTGGTGTCGGCGGCCTGCTCGTCGGTGTGGCTGACGATGAAGCGGTTGCCGGTGAGGACGAGCACGGTCACATGGCGCCGTACCTCGTTCTGGTCGAACGTCGTCTCCTGGTGGACCAGGTACGACCGGACGGGCTCGCCGCCCACGGCGGCCTCCACCGCCTCGGCCACGAGGGCCGGGTAGTAGCCGCTGCGCTCGATCGCCGCCCGCAGCCCCTGGGTCGTC
The DNA here is from genome assembly GCF_000829695.1 of Streptomyces sp. NBRC 110035. Taxonomy (GTDB): domain Bacteria; phylum Actinomycetota; class Actinomycetes; order Streptomycetales; family Streptomycetaceae; genus Streptomyces. The sequence goes on from NZ_BBNN01000033.1 coordinate 42,104, forward strand.
GTACTGGTCTTGGCCATGACGCCCATCCTACGGGGGACCGCCGACTGCGAGGCACCGGTCACGGCACTCCCCCGCGCGCGCCGGGCCGGGCCGGGCCGGGAACGGCCCGCCCGGTGCGGCCGGCGGGACTCATTGGTCCGCGTCCTCGCGGGAGGGCTGTTCGTCCACCGGAGTGCCGTCCCGCGCGAGACGGTCGGCGAGTTCGTCCCGGAACAGCGCGCCGCGGTCGAGTGCCTGGACGCGGTAGGCGGCACGGCCGACGATCTGGCTGGTGATCGGGGCGGTGAGCAGCTGGAACAGGACGACGAGCAGCAGCATCGGCGCGTAGCGCAGGGGCATCTGCACGGCGGTTCCCACCAGGACGAGTATCAGGCCGAGCGTCTGGGCCTTGGCGGCCGCGTGCAGGCGGCTGACGATGTCCGGGAAGCGGAGCAGGCCCACGGAGCCGAGCAGGCAGAAGACCGCGCCGGCCGGGAGCAGGACGGCGGTGATCACGTCGGACACCACGGTCATCGCAGGCCTGCCCGCTTCTCGATCAGGTGGGCGGCCGTCACCGATCCGGTGAAGGCCAGCAGGGCGAGGACGACGAGGACGGGCAGGGGCGTGGTGTCCTCACGCAGGGCCATGCCCACGGCGGCCCCGGCGATGATCATCGTCAGCAGGACGTCCAGCGCCACGATGCGGTTGAGCGCGTCCGGACCCCGCACGAGACGCAGCAGGGTGAGCAGGCCGGCCACCGACAGCACGGCCAGGGTGGCGGCGTACACGACGGTCATGGGGTTCTGCCTCCTTGATCAGGGTGGTCGGGAGGACCGGGGCGGCCGGACGGCCCCGGGTCGGCAGCAGGCCCGGGACCGCCGGAAGGTCCGGGGGCGTCGAAAGGCCCGGAATCGCCGCCGGGGCCGGGGCCCTCAGGACCGGGGGCCTCAGGGCCGGTGGAAGGCCCGGAGGGGGCGTCACCCGCTGCTCCGGTGCGTCGGCCGTGGCCGACCGCCCGCGCCACTCTGCGCTCGACGGTCTGCACCACCTTTCTGCGGCGGGCGAGGTCGGTTTCGTCGCGGACCGGGAGCGCGTGGACGTACAGCCGCCGCCGGCGCCGGTCGATCTCCACCACCAGGGTGCCGGGGGAGATCGTCGTGAGTTCGGCCACCGTTGTGATCAGAAGGTCGCTGTCGACGTGCAGCGGGACTTCGACGATCGCCGCGGACGTCTTCCCCCCGTGTCTCAGGATCTGCCAGGCGACGGTGACCCCGGACCCGACGAGATCCTTCAGCAGGTCGGCCAGGAGGCGCGCGATCGACAGCGGCCGGGGCACGGAGCCCGGCAGGACCGGCGGCAGGGGGAAGGACCCGACGACGGCCACGGCGGCGAGCAGACCTCCGAGGAGGACCAGCGGGCCGACGGAACCCCACAGCACGATCCACAGCAGCCACAGCCACCCGATCATGGGCAGGCGGCGCAGGACTCGGCGGGCGTGCTCCCGGCAGGTCAACGGTCCCCCTCGGTCATGACGGCGGAGCGGTACTCCCGCGGGTCGAGCAGTTCGTGTGCGGCTCGTTCGCCGACGCGGGCGAGCGGGCCCGCGCAGACGGCGACCGCGACACTGGTGACCACCATGACGACGGTGGCGGCGGTCATCAGCCCGGTCCCGCGCCGGACGGCGCGGCGCTCCGGGCGGAGGGCGGTGCCGGGGGCCGGCTTGTCCGGCGGTGGCGTGTCACCGCGCTCCGGGTGCGGATCCTGCCGCATGAAGGCCCTGGTCCAGACCCGGGTCATGGCGTAGAGCGTCAGCAGGCTGGTGAGCAGGGCGGTCGCGGCGAGGGCGTACGCCGCGGTGCCGCCCTGCCACGCACCGGCCCGCAGCAGGGTCAGCTTGGCCACGAACCCGGAGAACGGCGGGATCCCGGCCAGGCTCAGTGCGGGCAGGGCGAACAGTGCGGCGACCAACGGTCCCGGGGGCGGCCCCTGGGCCATGCGCTTCATGCCCGTTGTTCCCGCGTGGCGCACGGCGAGGGCGGCGGCGAGGAAGAGCGCCGCCTGGACGACGATGTGATGGACGATGTAGAGGACCGTGCCGGTGAGTCCGAGTGTGTCGAACAGCGCGAGCCCGAACAGCATGAAGCCGATGTGGCTGACGAGGGTGAAGGACAGCAGCCGGTTGATGTCGTCCTGGGCGAGGGCCCCGAGGATGCCCACGATCATGGCGGCGATCGCCACACAGGCCAGCAGGGTCCACACGCTGGAGCGCGGAAAGAGCAGGGTCTGGGTGCGCAGCAGGGCGTAGATGGCGACCTTGGTCAGCAGGGCGGCGAACACGGCGGTGATCGGCGCCGGCGCGGTGGGGTAGCTGTCGGGCAGCCAGAAGTGCAGGGGGACGATCGCCGCCTTGATGCCCAGGACGGCCAGGAGCAGCAGGGCGAGTGCGCCGCGCAGTCCGTCGGGGAGCTCGGCGAGCCGCGGTCCGAGCTGGGCCAGGGTGACCGTGCCGGCGGCCGCGTACACCAGGGCGACCAGGGTGAGGAACAGCAGGGAGGACGTCAGGCTGGTGATCATGTACGTCATACCGGCGCGGGTGCGGTTTCCGTCGGCGTCCAGGGTGATCAGCACGTAGGAGGCGGCGAGCAGCACCTCGAAGGCGACGAAGAGGTTGAACAGGTCGCCGGTGAGGAAGGCCAGGCTCACTCCGGTGACGAGCATCAGGTAGGCGGGGTGGAAGACCTCCGCCGAGCTCCGGCGTTTCTCCGCGGTGCCCTGGCCGATGGCGAAGAGCAGCACGGCCAGGGTCACCAGGAGGGACACGGCGAGCAGGAGCGCCGACAGCCGGTCGGCGACGAGTGTGATGCCCAGCGGGGCCGGCCAGCCGCCGACGTGCACGGCCTGCGGGCCGCGGGTGTCGGCGAGGACGAGCAGAGCGACGGCGTCCGCCAGTACGCAGGCCAGTACGAGGGTGCTCATGGGGCGGGTCGCCCGGACGGGCAGTCCGAGCAGGGCCGTGGCGGCGCCCAGGGCCGGCAGCACCACGGGCAGGGTGAGCAGCAGTGCGGTCATCGGTGTTCCCCCGGAGCGGTGCCGTGGTCGCGGTGGTCACGGTGGTCCGACTCGCCGTCGTCGGCATCGTCGCCGTCGCCGCGTTCGTCGCCGCCGCCGGGCTCGTCGGTGTCGGTTTCCTGGTCGGTGTCGGCGTGTCGCCGGGCGATGCGCCGGTCCTCCACGTCGTCGCGCACCTCGTCGCTGCCGGACAGCCGCCAGGAACGGTAGGCGAGGACCATCAGGAACGCCGTGAGACCGAACGTGATCACGATCGACGTCAGCGCCATGGCCTGCGGCAGCGGATCGGCGGGCTCCGCCGGGTCCACCGGCTTCCCCTCCAGCACCGGGGGCCGGCCGGGGGTGCCGCCGGCGACCAGGAGCAGCAGGTTGGTGCCGTGGCCCAGGAGGATGAAGCCGAGAACGATCCGCATCAGGGACCGTTGCAGCATGAGGTGGAAGCCGATCGTGAACAGGCCGCCCACCACGACGGCCATCGTCACGTCGAGCGTGTTCAGCGTGATGTCGCCCGCGCCGTTCATCGAGCGGATCCCTCCTCCTGCCGGTCCGCCGCCGCGCCGGCCACTTCGAGTGAGACACCCACCGCCGACAGGAGTTTGAGGACGACGCCGACCACGAGCAGGTAGACGCCCACGTCGAGGAACACGCTGGTCGCCCACTTCACCTCGCCGAGCAGCGGCAGGTGCCACGTCACCAGGTCGCTGTCCAGCGGCGTACCGCCGAAGGCCAGCGGCACCAGCCCGACGACCGTCGCGATCAGCAGACCCGTGCCCGCGACCGCGACCGGACGCAGGCGTACGGCGGCGCCGAGGTCGGCCTGTCCGCCCACCAGGTACCGCAGGACGAACGCCAGCCCTGCCACCAGACCGCCGGAGAAGCCTCCGCCGGGGCGGTAGTGCCCGGAGAACAGCAGGAACAGCGAAAGCACCAGGGTCGAGGGGAAGAGCAGCCGGGTGGCCACTTCCATCAGGACCGAGCGCTCGCCGCCGGGCCGTTCACCCGCTCCCGGCAGCCAGGTCTGCCGGGGCTCGTCCCAGTGCGTCGTGGGGAACCGGGCCGGCGGTTCCTCGTCGGTCACCCGTACCGCGCCGCGGTCGCGGAACCGGACCAGACTGCCGACTCCGACCGCCGCCACCAGGACGACCGAGATCTCGCCCAGCGTGTCCAGGGCCCGGAAGTCGACGATGATCGCGTTGACGACGTTGTAGGCACCCGTCTCCGGCGCCCGGCGCAGGTACTCGGGTGAGATCGCCGGGGCCGTACGCGCGGCGGACGTCGCCAGTGCGAAGCAGGTGACGACGAGGCCGACCCCGACGGCCAGCGCACCCCGCAGCACGCGACCCGGGGCCGCCGTCCGGCCGGGGTCGAACCGGGCCGGCATCCGGCGCAGCACCAGCACCACGACGACCAGCGTCAACGTCTCGACCAGGAACTGGGTGAGCGCCAGGTCCGGGGCGCCCCGCACCAGGAACAAACCGGCCGCGCCGTATCCGACGGCCCCGGTCAGCAGCAGGGCGGTGAGCCGGTGCCGGGCGGCCACCACCGCCGCGGCGGCCGTCAGTATCACCACGGCCAGGGCGGGTTCGAGCGGATACCGCCACAGGGGCGGTGACCCCGGCGAGGGGCCCGCGGCCACGAGCGCCGTGCCGGGCACGGCGACGACCGTCGCGAGCAGCACGGTCAGGTAGACGGGCAGGGAGCCGACCTGGGTGTGCCGGGTCAGCGTCACGGCCAGCCGGTCCACGCCCTCACTCGCACGGTCGTACGCGTGCTGCACGTCGGGCAGGCGCGGCACGCGGTCCGTCGCAACGCCTCGGCGTTGCACCGCGTGGATCAGGAGACCGGTGACGAGCGACAGCGCGGACAGGCCGAGCACGGGCGTGAACCCGTGCCACAGTGACAGTTCGTACGGACCGTCGGGTCCCGGCGGATAGGCGTCGGCGTAGGCGGCGGCGAGGGCCCCCGTGGCGGTGTACGCCACGCCCAGCACCAGGCCCGCCCCGGACAGGACGGCCACCGGTGCGACGAATCCGGGTTCCGGGCTCCGCACGGGGCGCGCCGCCTTTCCCGACGGCCGGCGCCCGCCGAAGGCGCCGTGCAGGAACCGTGCCGCGAACGCCACGGTCAGCGCGGAGCCGCACACGAGCACCACCGTCAGCTGGTAGTGGTAGGCCAGTCCGGTGCCGTGCAGGAGGGCTTCCAGGGCTGCTTCCTTGCCCAGGAAGCCGACGAGGGGCGGCAGAGTGGCCATCGACGCGGTGGCCAGTGCCGTGACCCAGAACAGCACGGGCAGCCGGCGTTTCAGTCCCGACAGTTCCCGGATGTCGCGTGTGCCCGTGCTGTGGTCGACGACCCCGACGGACAGGAACAGTGCCGACTTGAATGCCGCGTGCGCCAGCAGCATCACCACCCCGGCCAGCGCCGCCGTCCGCGTTCCCGCGCCCAGCAGGGCGGTCAGCAGGCCGAGTTCGCTGACGGTCCCGTAGGCGAGGAGCAGTTTCAGGTCGGTCTCGCGCAGTGCCCGCCACGCGGCCACCACCATCGTGGCGAGTCCCACCCCGAGCACCATGGGCCGCCACGGGGCCACGTCGGCCAGGGCGGGCGCCAGCCGGGCCACCAGGTAGACCCCGGCCTTGACCATCGCCGCCGCGTGCAGAAAGGCACTGACCGGTGTGGGGGCGACCATCGCCGCGGGCAGCCAGCCGTGCAGCGGCATCTGCGCGGACTTGGCGAACGCGCCGACCAGGACGAGCACCACGGCGGCGGGGACCCCGCCGCCCCGCGGGGGGTCGGCGAGGATCGCGGAGACGCGGTACGTGCCGGCCTCCTGGCCCAGCACGATGAAACCGAGCAGCATCGCCAGGCCGCCGGCCGCGGTCACCAGCAGGGCCTGGCGGGCGGCGCGCCGCTGTTCCGCGCCCTCCCCGCGCCCCGCGATCAGCAGGAAGGAGGCGACCGTGGTCAGTTCCCAGAAGACGTACAGCACGAAGAGGTTGTCCGCCAGCACCAGCCCGGTCATCGCCCCGGCGAAGGCCAGCAGCAGGGCGGCCAGCCGGCCGGCGTCGCGCTCGACGTAGTACCGGCAGTACAGGAGCACCATGGCTCCGACACCGGCCACCACCCACAGCATCAGGAGTGACAGGGCGTCCAGGCGCAGGTCGATCGTCAGGCCGAGCGCCGGGGCCCAGGGCAGGGACTCCCGGTACGCGCCGCCGTCCAGCACGCGGCCCGCCCGCGTGCCCGCCCAGACGACGGCCGCCAGCGGCACCAGGGCGGCCACGGCCCACATCGCACGGCCGAGCCGCCTCTCCCACCACGGCATCGACACTGCGGCCACCGCATGGGCGGCCAGCAGGACCAGCACGTCAGCACCAACTCCTTCGCGGTGGCCCGACCGCTGACACGCGGTCGGCCTCCGCCCGAGCCCTGGGGGTTGTGCCCCGGTTCGTCAACGATTGGGCATTCAGTGCTCTGTGTAGCAGGGGTCAGCCGTCCGGTGGGGTACCGCCGCGCCCCACCTCACCGGCGGAGGGGCGGGCAAGGACTCCGGCACCTCGGGACCGCCGCGTGCGACGTGCCGGGCGAAGGGGGAGCCGGTCCTGCCGGCGTCGATGGCCCCGAGATGCATGCCGTTGTCTCCGTCCTGTGCCCGCGGCAGGTGCCGCTGCCGGCCGCAGGCACGGGTAACCCGCCCGACGCGCCGTCAAACCCACGACGACCTGCCGTGTTGGAGCGGCCGGAGGGCTCACGCCGCTCTCAGTACGCCGGGAGGGTCCGGGGGCCGAGGTCGTCGCGGGCGGGTGGCGGTGCCAGGCGTACGGAGGCGCCGAGGACGCTCACCCCGCGGGTGGCGACGACGACCGGCTCGAGGCCGACCTCGACGACCTCGGGGTGGTCGTCGACCAGCCGCGACACCCTCAGCAGCAGCTCCTCCAGGGCGAGGGTGTCGACCGGGGTCGAGCCGCGCCAGCCGAACAGGAGGGGTGCGGTCCTGATCGACCTGACCATGGAGTTCGCCTCCCGGTCGGTCACCGGGATCAGCCGGTGCGCCATGTCCCCGAGCAGTTGCGACGGGGGACCTGCGAGCCCGAAGGAGAGCGCGGCTCCGGCGGCGGGATCGATCACCGCGCGGACGATGGTGTCGACACCGCGCGGTGCCATCCGCTGCACGACGAGGCGCAGTTCCTCGGGCGTGCCGAGCTGCCGCGTCAGCTCGGCGTAGGCCCGGCGCAGCTGCTCCTCGTCCGCGATGTCCAGCCGTACGCCGCCCAGGTCGGCGCGGTGCCTGAGGTGCGGGGCGGTCACCTTGAGGGCCACGGGCCGGCCGAGGGTGCGGGCGGCCTCGACGGCGGCGTCGGCGGTGGGGGCGGGGAGGGCGCGGTGGACGTGGATGCCGTAGGCGCCGAGCAGGGCGCAGGTCTCCTCGGGGCCGAGGGTGAGGCTCTCCCCGCGGGTGAGCTGCGCGTCGACGAGGGCGGCGGCGCTCCGCTCGTCGACGTCCTCGTACGCGGGGACCTTGCCGGGGTCGGCGGCGTCCCGGCGCCACTGGGCGTAGGCGACGGAGTGGGCGAGGGCCCGGACCGCGCGTTCGGAGGCGGGGTAGGCGGGGATGAGGTGGGCGTCGTCGGGGAGGCTCGCGGGCGGGGCGGCCGGGCCGGGGCTCCCGGGGGCGGGCGGGAGGGCCGGGTCCTGGGGAGCGACCGGCGCGGGTGCGGTGGCCGGCGCCGCGGGGGCGGCCGTTCCGTCGGCGGCGGACGGTGCCCCGGAGGCGGCCGGGCGCCGACCGGCGGGGGGTGGGGAGCCGGGGTCCTGCGCCCGGAGGCGGTCCGCGGTGGCCGGAGCGGGCTGCGGGGCCGTGCCGGCCGCAGCCGAGAGGGCCTCGGCGAGGCCTCCGAGTTCCACGTGGACCACCAGGACCGGCTTGGACGGTGTCGCGGCGGCGGCCGAGCGCAGCGCCCCGGCGAGTGCCGCGTCGCCGGTCGGCGGCTCCCCCAGTGCGGGGATCGCGGTCACGACGACCGCGTCGCAGGTGTCGTCGGCGAGCGCCCGGGACAGCGCGGCGTGGAAGTCCGCCGCCGAGGCCCCGGTGGTGAGGTCCAGCGGGGGGTGCGGGCGCAGCCCCTCGGCGAGGCAGGCGTCGTAGGTGAGCAGGCCCAGGGACTCGGAGTTGCCCAGGATCGCCACACGGGGACCGGACGGCAGTGGCTGGCGGGCGAGCAGGAGGCCTGCGTCGACCAGCTCCGTGATGGTGTCCACCCGGATGACCCCGGCCTGCCGCAGCAGCGCGGAGACGGTCGCGTGGGGCATGCGCGTCGCGGGTACGGCGTGGCCGCGGGGGCCGGAGCCGTGACGGGCGCCCTGGACCACGACCAGCGGCTTCGCGGCGGCGGTCCGGCGGGCGAGGCGGGTGAACTTGCGGGGGTTGCCGAGGGATTCCAGGTACATCAGGACGACATCGGTGCCGGGGTCGTCGTACCAGTACTGCAGGACGTCGTTGCCGGAGACGTCGGCCCGGTTGCCGGAGGACACGAAGGTGGACACACCCGTGACACCGGTGACACCCCCGCCGCGCCGGTGCAGCCGCGACAGCAGGGCGATGCCGATGGCTCCGGACTGGGCGAACAGGCCGATGCGGCCGGGGCGCGGCATCTGCGGTGCGAGCGAGGCGTTCAGGCGCACGTCCGGGGAGGTGTTGATGACGCCGAACGCGTTCGGTCCGATGATCCGCATGCCGTACGAACGGGCCTGGCGGACGAGGGCGCGCTGGCGCTCACGGCCGTCGGGGCCCGCGTCGGCGTACCCGGCGGTCACGACGACGAGTCCCTGCACCCCGTGTTCGCCGCATTCGGCGACGACCTCGGAGACCTGTCCGGCGGGGACCGCGACGACGGCGAGGTCGACCGGGCCGTCGATGTCCCGCACCGAGCGGTGGGCGGGCACCCCGGCGGCTCCGTCGAGTTCCCCGCACTCCGGTGGCAGGGCCTTGTTCACGGCGTACAGGCGGCCGGTGTATCCGGCGTCCCGGATGTTGTCGAGGAGGCCGCGGCCCACGCCGCCGGGCGCACGGCCGGCGCCTATGACGGCGACCGAGCCCGGGGCGAGCAGCCGCTGCACCGAGCGGGCCTCGGCGCGCTGCTCGCGCGCCTGCTGCACGGCCAGGGAGCGGTCCGTGGGCTCGAGGCCGAACTCCAGGCGGACGACGCCGTCCTCGAAGCTGCGCTTCTGGGTGTACCCGGCGTCCGTGAACACCTTGATCATCTTGCTGTTGGCCGGCAGCACCTCGGCGGCGAACCGGCGGATGCCGCGCTCCCGAGCGACGGCGGCGATGTGCTCGAGCAGGGCGGAGGCGATGCCCCGGCCCTGGTGGGCGTCCTGCACGAGGAAGGCGACCTCGGCCTCGTCGGCCGGCGCAGACGCGGGCGTCCCGTCGGGGCCGATCCGGTCGTAGCGTACGGTGGCGATGAACTCGCCGCCCACGGTGGCCGCGAGCCCCACCCGGTCCACGAAGTCGTGGTGCGTGAAGCGGTGCACGTCCTTGGCGGACAGACGGGGGTAGGGCGCGAAGAAGCGGTAGTACTTCGACTCGTCCGACACCTGCTCGTAGAAGCTGACCAGGCGCTCGGCGTCGTCGACGGTGATGGGGCGGATACGCGCGGTGCCGCCGTCACGCAGCACCACGTCGGCCTCCCAGTGGGCGGGATACTCATGCCGGTCCGACGAGATCTGCATGGGCCCCAGAGTACGGCTCGCGTACGGCAACGGCGCGAGGCAGTCTGTGGGGGCACGCACCGGACCGAGGCCGCGGTCCGGTGCCGCCGGGGAGCGGGAGCGAGTGCCCCTCCCCGGCGTGCTTCACGATATGGAAAACTGGTCTAGACAACCTGAACTTCGAAGGGCAGCAACACATGGCTGAGCGCCGCGTCAACGTCGGCTGGGCCGAGGGCCTCCATGCCCGCCCCGCCTCCATCTTCGTCCGATCCGCCACGGCCACAGGCGTCCCGGTGACGATCGCCAAGGCCGGCGGCAACCCCGTCAACGCGGCCTCCATGCTGGCGGTTCTGGGCCTGGGCGCCCAGGGGGGCGAGGAGATCGTCCTCGCCTCCGACGCCGAGGGGGCCGACGCCGCCCTCGACCGGCTGGCGAAGCTGGTCTCCGAAGGTCTCGAGGAACTCCCCGAGACCGTGTGAAACACCCGGAAAAACGGAGCCGCGTCGCCCCTTGCGGGCGACGCGGCTCCGTTTTTCCGGGGCCTCGTTTTCCCTGCCCGCCGGCTCATCCGGCCACCCCTTCCCCGTGCACAATCCGGCGCTCACGGAAAATGGCAGGCGAATTTCACTTCCACCGAATTGCCTTCTCTTGTATACGGTCTCCGCGTTAATGCCGGAGGCTCGCCGTGTTTACGGGATGTTGCGAGTTCCTCACACGCTCGGCGCGGTCCGCGCGCTCGGCACCCGCGGTGAAGCGCAGGCGGTGGGCGGCGGTGGCGCGCTCGGTGTGCAGCGCCATGACCGCACGCGCGCGCTCGCCGTCGCCGCGCACCACGGCGTCGACGATCGCGCCGTGCTCCGTCCAGCACTCCACGGGGTCCCTCGTCCCCCGCACCTCGTACATCCAGCCGATCTTGTGCCGGAGCCGGATCAGCGTCGACGTCAGTGCCGGGCTGCCGGACGCCTGGGCAAGCGTCTCGTGGAACCAGCCGCCCAGGGAGCGCAGGTCGTCGCCGTGGCCCTGCCGGGCCCGCTCCTGGCCCAGCCGGACCAGACCGCGCAGCACCTTCAGATGGGCCTCGGTGCGGCGCTGCGCGGCACGCAGGGCGCCGAGCGGCTCCAGCAGCAGCCGCATCTCCAGCAGGTCGGCGCCCTCCTGCTCGGTGGGTTCCGCCACGCACGCGCCCGCGTGCCGCCGGGTGACCACGAAGCCCTCGGCCTCCAGGGTGCGCAGGGCCTCCCGGACGGGGACGCGCGAGACACCGTAGCGGCGGGCGAGGAGTTCCTCGGTCAGCCGGCCGCCACGCTCGTGGACACCCGAGACGATGTCGTCCCGGATCGCCGTGCACACCGAGTGCGCCGGAATACGCATGACCGACCTCCGAATTAATCCCCGCACAACGTCAACGGGTGACACCTGTTCCGTGACTCTATTGCAACGCGCGGGGATTTCCGACGGTGCACCGGGAATCATGTACGTTTTTTGGACAACGGGCCGCCGAAAACGCCGAAAGCCCCGACTCGGAGAGCCGAGCCGGGGCCATTCCGTGAAAGCGGACACCTGGGGCGTCAGAGGACCACACGGACGCAGAGGTGCACGCGGTGGCCGGGGAACGTGCCCCCGGTCAGACGTTCGCTCCGTGCGCGCGGAGGTACGCGACGGGGTCGATGTCGGAGCCGTACTCGGCGGTGGTGCGGGCCTCGAAGTGCAGATGCGCGCCGGTGACGTTGCCGGTGGCGCCGGAGACGCCGATCTGCAGGCCCGGGGTGACCTGCTGGCCCACCGAGACGCCGACGGACGACAGGTGGCCGTACTGGGTGTACGTGCCGTCGTGCATCTTGATCACGACCTGGTTGCCGTAGGCACCGCCCCAGCCGGCCTCGACGACGGTACCCATGCCGACCGAGAGCACGGGGGTGCCGCTCGCGGCATGGAAGTCGACACCGGTGTGGGTGCCGGAGGACCAGACGGCACCGCCGGACAGATAGCCGGTCGAGACGTACGAGCCCGCGATCGGGGACACGAAGGTGTTGAGGCGCTTGCGCTCGGCCTCACGCGCGGCGCGCTCCTCGGCCTCGCGGGCCTCGGCGGCTTCCTCGGCCGCCTTCTCCCGGGCGGCCTCCTCGGCGGCTTCGCGTGCGGCGGCCTGGGCCGCCTCGCGTGCGGCCTCGTGCTGGGCGGAGGCCTGGGCGTCGACCCGGGCGGCGACCTCGTCGCCCAGGGTGACCACGGGGGTCAGGCCGGTCTGCCCCGCGGCGGGTTCGGCGGCGAGCGCCGGAGCGGAGAGGGAGCCGATGACACCGGTGGTGGTGAGAGCCGCGACGCCCGCCGCCCTGGCGGTGCCGCGGTGCACGCGGCTGGGACGGCGGTGCTTCCCGGTGGCGCGGGTGAACGCCATGTACAGGGTGGTCCTTTCCTTCCTTCTCGCCTACCGGGTTAGCTGACGGGTTCGGAGCAGGAAGGTCTCCTACGGACCCCCTCGCGACACGCGCGGGCGTCCGATTCACCCCAGGGACTGCTGACGGGTCCCCGGCTCCCCCGGCTCGCGCCGTACGGGGACTCGGCGATGACTGTCCGGTGCCGCGGGTGCGGCGCACTGCCCGACGAACAGACCGCCTGACGTTAAACGGGACGTCTTTCCGTTCCCAAACGGATCCCGGATTTTGTAGCGCATCCCACAGGGCAGACAGGCATCTCCTGTACCAATTCGGGCGCAGGGGGGCCCTGGTGGCGTTCCCGTCACCAGGGCCCCGCTCGCGTGCGTGTCCGGCGTGCGGCCGGACGGCCGCCGGCAGTCCGCCGACGGTCCGTCTACTCGGCGGACACCACCGTGACTTCGCCGATGCCGAGCGCCTCGACGGGCTCCTTGATCTGCGCCGCGTCGCCGACCAGGACGGTCACCAGACGGTCCACCGGGAAGGCGTTCACCACCGCCGCGGTCGCCTCCACCGTGCCGGTGGCGGCGAGCCTCCGGTACAGCTCGGCCTGGTAGTCGTCGGGCAGGTGCTGCTCCACCTGATCGGCGAGGGTGCCGGCGACGGCCGCGGCGGTCTCGTACTTGAGCGGTGCCACGCCCACCAGGTTCTGCACGGCGACGTCGCGTTCGGCATCGGTGAGGCCTTCCGCGGCGAGGGTGCGCAGCACCGTCCACAGGTCCTGCAGGGCGGGTCCGGTGTTCGGGGTGTCGACGGAGCCGCTGATGGCGAGCAGCGAGGCGCCGGTGCCGTCCGGGGCGGACCTGAGGACCTGGCCGAACGACCGCACACCGTAGGTGTAGCCCTTCTCCTCGCGCAGGACGCGGTCCAGGCGGGAGGTGAGGGTGCCGCCGAGGCAGTAGGTGCCGAGCACCTGTGCGGGCCACACGCGGTCGTGCCGGTCCGCGCCGACGCGGCCGATGAGCAGCTGCGTCTGTACGGCGCCGGGGCGGTCCACGATCACGACGCGGCCCGTGTCGTCGGCGGTGACCGGCGCGACGGGCCGCGGCTGGGCGGCCGGTCCGGTCCAGGCTCCGAGGGTGTCGCCGAGCAGCTCGTCCAGGTCGGTGCCGGTGAGGTCGCCGACGACCACCGCGGTGGTCGTCGCGGGGCGGACGTGCCCCTCGTAGAAGGCGCGTACGGCCGTCGAGTCGATACCGGCGACCGTCTCCTCGGTGCCCTGGCGCGGGCGGGACATGCGCGACGTCGCCGGGAACAGCTCCTTGGAGAGTTCCTTGGCGGCGCGGCGGGACGGGTTGGCCAGCTCGTGCGGGATCTCGTCGAGGCGGTTGCGGACGAGACGCTCGATCTCGCCGTCGGCGAACGCGGGCGCCCTGAGGGCGTCGGCGAGCAGTCCGAGCCCCTTGGCGAGCCGGGAGGCCGGCACCTCGAGGCTCAGGCGGACGCCGGGGTGGTCGGCGTAGGCGTCCAGGGTCGCGCCGCAGCGCTCCAGTTCGGCGGCGAACTCCTCGGCGGAGTGCTTGTCGGTGCCCTCGGAGAACGCCCGCGCGGTGATGGTGGCGACGCCGTCGAGGCCGGCCGGCTCGGCCTCCAGGGGCGCGTCGAGGAGTACCTCGACAGCGACGACCTGCTGGCCGGGGCGGTGGCAGCGCAGCACCGTCAGACCGTTGCCGAGGGTGGTGCGCTCGGGGGCCGGGAAGGCCCAGGGCCGGGCCTCGCCCGCCTGCGGCTGGGGGTGGAAGTCCATCGTGGCGAGCTCGGTCACTTCGCCGTCTCCTCGTTCTCGTCGGTGCCGACGGCCGCGGCCTCTTCGGTGCCTGCGGCCGCGGCTTCTTCGGACTCCCCGGCCTCGGGGGCGACGGGCTCGTAGACGAGCACCGCGCGGTTGTCGGGACGCAGGCGGGCCTCGGCGACCTCCCGGACGTCCTCGGCGGTCACCTCGAGGATGCGTCCGACGGCGGTGAGGGCGAGCTGCGGGTCACCGAACAGGACGGCGTACCGGCACAGTTCGTCGGCCCGGCCGGCGACGGTGCTGAGCCGGTCCAGCCACTCGCGCTCCAGCTGGGCCTGGGCGCGCTCCATCTCCTCGGCCGTGGGCCCCTGCTCGGCGAACCGGGCGAGCTCCTCGTCGACCGCGGCCTCGATCACGGGTACCTCCACGTCACCGGACGTCTTCACGTCCAGCCAGCCCAGGGAGGGCGCCCCGGCCAGCCGCAGCAGGCCGAACCCGGCCGCCACCGCCGTACGGTCCCGTCGTACCAGCCGGTTGTAGAGCCTGGAGGACTCGCCGCCACCGAGGATCGTGAGCGCCAGGTCCGCGGCGTCGCTCGCGCGGGTGCCGTCCTCGGGCAGCCGGTAGGCGGCCATCAGCGCACGCGAGGGAACCTCTTCCTCGACGAGCTCGCGCAGTTCCTCGCCGATGATCCCGGGCAGCGAGCCGTCACGGGGCTCGGGCTTGCCGTCGTGGGAGGGGATGGAGCCGAAGTACTTCTCGATCCAGGCGAGCGTCTGCTCCGGGTCGATGTCACCGACGACGGAGAGCACGGCGTTGTTCGGCGCGTAGTACGTGCGGAAGAAGGCGCGGGCGTCCTCCAGGGTGGCCGCGTCCAGGTCCGCCATCGAGCCGATGGGCGTGTGGTGGTACGGGTGGCCGGCCGGGAAGGAGAGGGCGGTCAGCTTCTCGAAGGCCGTGCCGTAGGGGACGTTGTCGTAGCGCTGGCGGCGCTCGTTCTTGACGACGTCCCGCTGGTTCTCCATGGACTCCTCGTCCAGGGCGGCCAGCAGGGAGCCCATGCGGTCGGCCTCGAGCCAGAGGGCGAGCTCCAGCTGGTGGGTCGGCATGGTCTCGAAGTAGTTGGTCCGCTCGAAGCTGGTGGTGCCGTTGAGCGAGCCTCCGGCGCCCTGGACCAGCTCGAAGTGGCCGTTGCCCTTCACCTGCCCGGAGCCCTGGAACATGAGGTGCTCGAAAAGGTGAGCCAGGCCGGTGCGGCCCTTGACTTCGTGGCGCGAACCGACGTCGTACCAGAGGCACACCGCCGCGACGGGGGTCAGGTGGTCCTCTGAGAGCACCACGCGCAGGCCGTTGGACAGCCGGTGCTCGGTCGCTGTCAGGCCGCCGGAGCCTGCCTGTGCGGTGGCCGTGTGACCCATGGGCATGTACGTCCCTTCGATTGCGGAGGCGGTCGTCGCATCCGCCGTTGGTGCCGGTCCTGCCACTGTATGCAAGCGTGCGGAGCACTGGTGAAGTTCCCGGACGGGACCGGATACGCCGAGAGCGAGAACCGCGGGTACGGGTGAGGCGGCGCGGTATGCACGGGGTTCGTGGGGCGTACGGGATCGCAGACGGTGCACGGGGCCGTGCACCCGGTGCCGGTTCTCCCCACCCCCCGCTCGCGGCGTCGCCGGGAGGTGCGCGTACCCTTCCGGCACCCCGCCCCCGGCTCCCGGCGGAGGGCTGCGGCGGGGGTCATGGTCCCGGTTGTCGGTACGGCGGTCCACAATGGTCCGCGTCAGATACCGTCCCACGCTTCACAGCAAGGAGCCGGCAGCGATGGCCCGCCGCAGCACGAAGACCCCGCCGCCCGACGACTCGTACGAGGAGCGGATCCTCGACATCGACGTCGTCGACGAGATGCAGGGCTCCTTCCTCGAGTACGCGTACTCGGTCATCTACTCCCGCGCCCTTCCGGACGCGCGCGACGGCATGAAGCCGGTGCACCGCCGCATCGTCTACCAGATGAACGAGATGGGACTGCGCCCCGACCGCGGCTACGTGAAGTGCGCGCGCGTGGTCGGCGAGGTCATGGGCAAGCTGCACCCCCATGGCGACGCGTCGATCTACGACGCCCTGGTACGCATGGCACAGCCCTTCTCGATGCGGGTCCCCCTGGTCGACGGACACGGCAACTTCGGTTCCCTGGGCAATGACGACCCGCCGGCCGCCATGCGCTACACCGAGAGCCGGATGACCGAGGCCACGAGCCTGATGACCGAGTCCATCGACGAGGACACGGTCGACTTCGCGCCCAACTACGACGGCCAGGAGCAGGAGCCCACGACCCTGCCCGCCGCGTTCCCGAACCTCCTGGTGAACGGTGCGTCGGGCATCGCGGTCGGTATGGCCACCAACATGCCGCCGCACAACCTCCGCGAGGTGATCGCGGCCGCCCGCCACCTGATCCGGTATCCGAACGCGGACCTCGACGCCCTGATGAAGCACGTCCCGGGCCCCGACCTGCCCACCGGCGGCAGGATCGTCGGCCTCCCGGGCATCCGGGACGCCTACGAGAAGGGCCGCGGCACCTTCAAGATCCGCGCGACGGTCACCGTGGAGGAGGTGACGGCCCGCCGGAAGGGCCTGGTCATCACCGAGCTGCCGTTCACGGTGGGCCCGGAGAAGGTGATCGCCAAGATCAAGGACCTGGTCGGCTCGAAGAAGCTCCTGGGCATCGCCGACGTCAAGGACCTCACCGACCGCGCCCACGGCCTGCGTCTGGTCGTCGAGATCAAGAACGGCTTCGTGCCGGAGGCGGTCCTGGAGCAGTTGTACAAGCTGACGCCCATGGAGGAGTCCTTCGGCATCAACAACGTGGCCCTGGTGGACGGCCAGCCGCTCACCCTGGGCCTCAAGGAGCTCCTGGAGGTCTATCTCGACCACCGCTTCAACGTGGTCCGCCGCCGCTCGGAGTTCCGCCGCGGCAAGCGGCGCGACCGTCTGCACCTGGTCGAGGGCCTGCTCACGGCGCTGCTGGACATCGACGAGGTCATCCGTCTGATCCGCTCCAGCGACAACTCCGCGCAGGCGAAGCAGCGTCTGATGGACCGGTTCTCGCTGAGCGAGATCCAGACCCAGTACATCCTGGACACCCCTCTGCGCCGCCTCACCAGGTTCGACCGCATCGAGCTGGAGGCGGAGCAGGAACGGCTGAACGCGGAGATCGAGGAGCTGACCCGCATCCTGGAGTCGGACGCGGAGCTGCGCAAGCTGGTCTCGTCCGAACTGGCCGCGGTGGCGAAGAAGTTCGGCAACGACCGCCGTACGGTCCTGCTGGACGGGGCGGCCGCCCCGGTCGCCGCCGTGCCGCTTCAGGTGGCGGACGACCCGTGCCGGGTGCTGCTGTCCGACACGGGCCTGCTCGCCCGTACGGCGGACGCGAAGCCGTTCCCCAAGGGCGCGCACGCCAAGCGGGTCGAGCACGACATGATCGTCTCGGCGGTGCCGGCCACCGCCCGTGGCGAGGTGGGCGTGGTCACCTCCACGGGGCGCCTGCTGCGGGTGAACGTCATCGACCTCCCGCAGCTGCCGGAGTCGATGCCGACCCCGAACCTCTCGGGCGGGGCTCCGGTCTCGGAGTTCGTCTCCCTGGAGGACGACGAGCGGGTGATCTGCCTGACGACGCTCGACGAGTCGTCGCCGGGCCTCGCGCTCGGCACGGAACAGGGTGTCGTCAAGCGGGTGGTGCCCGACTACCCCTCCAACAAGGAGGAGCTGGAGGTCATCACCCTCAAGGAGGGCGACCGGATCGTCGGCGGCGTCGAGCTGCGCACGGGTGAGGAGGACCTGGTCTTCATCACCGACGACGCGCAACTGCTGCGCTACCAGGCCGCGCAGGTCCGTCCGCAGGGGCGTCCCGCCGGCGGCGTGGCGGGCATCAAGCTCGCCGAGGGCGCGAAGGTCATCACCTTCACGGCGGTCGATCCGGGGGCGGACGCGGTGGTGTTCACGGTCGCCGGCTCGCGCGGCACGCTGGACGACTCCGTCCAGACGACGGCCAAGCTGACGCCGTTCGACCAGTTCCCGCGCAAGGGCCGGGCCACCGGCGGTGTGCGCTGCCAGCGGTTCCTCAAGGGCGAGGACTGCCTGTCCCTGGCCTGGGCCGGCGCCGCCCCGGCCCGCGCCTCCCAGAAGAACGGGACACCGGTCGACCTGCCGAAGCCCGACCCGCGCCGCGACGGCTCGGGAGAGTCCCTGCCGAAGACGGTGGCGGTGGTGGCGGGCCCGTTCTAACCCTGCGGGTCGTCCTGGCCCTGCGGGTCGTCCTGGCCCTGCGGGTCGTCGGGCTCCCGTACGTACCGCAGCACGCCCCACATGCCCCGCTCGTCGGCGTGTGGGGCGTCGGGGCCGTCGGGGGCGTCGGGGCCGCAGGCCTCCTCCAGCTCCTTGCGGAGGGCGACGGCGTCGATGCCGGTCCCGATGAGCACCAGCTGCGTGAGCCGCTCCGCACCGGCCGGCCAGGGCTCCGGGGAGAACCGGAGGAACCGCCCGACGGCGTGCACGGCGTACCGGTTCCCGGCGTCGTACGGGCCGAAGTCGACGTATCCCTTGATCCGGTAGAGCCCTTCCGGGCGGCTGTCGAGGAACCGGATCAGCCGCCGCGGATCGAGGGGCGCCGCGGAGGCGAAGGACAGGCTGTCGTACCGGGCGTGCAGGTGCCCGGCGTGCTCGTCGTCCGCTTCAAAGCCGTGCCGGTGCAGGTCGTCGAAGGAGAGCTGGCCGACACGCTCCTCGCCGGGCCGGCAGTCGAAGAGGAACTCCGGATCGACGCGGCCGTGCGTGGCGGGAACGACGGCGGCGCGGTCGACGAGCGACCGCACGACGTCGAGCACGCCGTCCGCGTCCGCCGCCCGGTCGAGCTTGTTCACGACGACCAGGTCGGCGAGGCCGAGGTGCCGGTCGATCCCGGGATGCCGGGCCCTCGTCTCCTCGAACTCGGCGGCGTCCACGACCTCGACGAGCCCGCCGTACACGATCCGGGGATGTTCGCAGGCGAGCACCATCCGCACGAGTTCCTGCGGCTCGGCGAGACCGCTGGCCTCGATGACGATGACGTCGATCCCGGCGGACGGCCGCGCCAGCCGTTCGAGATACACGTCCAGCTCGCTCCCGTCGACGGCACAGCACAGGCACCCGTTGCCGAGCGAGACGGTCGAGTCGCCGAGCGCTCCGGCCACCGCCATGGCGTCGATCTCGATGGCACCGAAGTCGTTGACGACAGCTCCGATACGGCTGCCACCGCTGTGGTGGAGCAGGTGGTTGAGCAGGGTGGTCTTCCCGGATCCGAGAAATCCGGCCAGGACGACGACCGGAATCTGCCGACCACTGCTGCGCTCCACCACGCGACCCCTCTCACGCCTACCCGTACCCCGGCCCGCGCCTCGGCGTACGCCGGGGAAGTGACTGACTGGCCAGGATAGGCGCGGCGGACCGACTCGTGGCGCCGGACCGCGGCAGGCCCCCGAGTGACCGCAGAACGGTCCGAGCCGTTTCGTTCCCTGTCGCGCGGGAGGGGAGAAAGGCCGCCTCGGCCGCGGCGGAACGGGGTACCCGTGAGCCGGACAGCAGTCTTGGGGCAACTCAGGTTAGGCTCACCTCTGTGAGTACGTGCTCAACCGCCTCCCGCGAGCTCGACGAGCCCGTCGCGGGAACCGCGGCCACCGCGAGGACCTGGCTCCTGCTGGAGCAGTCCGGTCCTTGGGGCCCCAAGGCGCTCACCTCGAGCCACCTCGACCCGGCCCTGGGCCGCGCCCTGGAGGCCGCCGCGTCGGGCACCGGGGTGCGTATCGCCCTGATCAGGCGCTCCGGCCGGCACGCGGACCGCGGGACGTCCGCCACCCGTCAGGTGTACGCGGCCCATGCCGTGCCCGGCAGCACGTGGCTGCACACCGCCACGACCACGGACCCGGAGCGCCTGCTCGACCTCGACTTCGCCGCCCTCGGCAGGGGACACAGCGGCACCTTCGCCACGGCGCTCGGCGGGCGGCCGCACGAGGGCGCCCCGCTCGCCCTCGTCTGCACCAACGGCAGGCGCGACCGCTGCTGCGCACTCCTCGGCCGGCCCCTTGCGGCCGAGCTCGCGGTCTCCGGCGTCGAGGGCGTCTGGGAGGTCACCCACCTGGGGGGACACCGTTTCTCGCCCACGGTGCTCGTGCTGCCCCACGGCTACGCGTACGGCAGGGCCGAGGCACACGCCGTCAAAGAGGTGCTGCACAGCGCGCGGGAGGGCCGGGTCGTCGTGGAGGGGTGCCGCGGGAGCTCCGCCTGGGAGCGCCCCGGCCAGGCGGCCGAGCTGGCCGTGCGCAGCGAGGTGGGCGAGTACGCCGCCGAGGCGCTGACCGTCGTACGGACGGACGGCGCGGCGCCGCGCTGGGAGGTGCTCGTCGCGCACGCCGACGGACGCCGCTGGCGGGTGGAGGTGGCACAGGGCTCGTCCCTGCCGCCCCGAGCGGAGAGCTGCGGGTCGGCACTGGGCTCGCCCGCGCGGATGGACGTGGTGGCGGTCCGCGAGGTGACCATGGCGGCGCTCGCGGGCTGACCCGCCGCGCGGTCCCTGGCGGAGACCGGCACCGCCTCGCCCGTGCGAGCGCACACGGGCTCCTCCCCGCGCGTGCGAGGCGATCCGCGCCACATGCCCGCGGCCCCCGGCGGCCGTCCACGTACCGTCATGGGTATGCGCACCACTCCCTTCGCCCGCCGCCTGCGCCTCGGTCTGCCTCGGCGGGTCTTCTCGCAGGTCCTGCTGATGCAGCTGGCGATCGCCGCGGGAGTCGCGGTGCTCGCGACCGGGCTGTTCCTGGCCCCGCTCGGTGAGCAGCTGGACGACCAGGCGATGCGCCGTGCGCTCGCCATCGCCCAGACCACCGCCCAGCAGCCGCAGGTCGCACGCGACCTGCGCGGTACGGCCCCGGCACCGGACGGGCCGGTACAGCGGGAAGCCGAACGGATCCGGAAGGCCACCGGCGCCGAGTACGTGGTGGTGCTGGACCGGCGGGGCGTGCGCTGGTCGCACACCGATCCCCGCAGAATCGGCGCCCCGGTCTCCACCGACCCCGGCGAGGCCCTGGCGGGGCACGAGGTCATGGAGATCGACGACGGCACCCTGGGACGCTCCGCACGCGGCAAGGTCCCGCTGCGCGACGCCGACGGGGAGATCGTCGGTGCGGTCTCGGTCGGCATCGCCTACGACAGTGTCCGGGCCCGGCTGATCCACGCGATCCCGGGGCTCTTCGCGTACGCGGGCGGGGCGCTGGCCGTGGGTGCGCTCGCGGCCTGGCTGATCTCCCGGCGGGTGCAGCGGCAGACCCGGGACCTCGCCTTCTCCGACATCGCGGCGCTGCTCGCGGAGCGCGAGGCCATGCTGCACGGCATCCGGGAGGGCGTCGTCGCGCTCGACCGCAGCGGCCGCGTCCGCCTCCTGAACGACGAGGCCAGGCGTCTGCTGGACCTCGGTGACGAGGCTGTGGGCCGCTCCCCCGACGAGGCGCTCGGCGCGGGCCGGACGGCCGACGTGCTGGCCGGCCGGGTGACCGGCACCGACCTGCTCACCGTCCGCGGGCAGCGCGTCCTGGTCGCCAACCGCATGCCGACCGACGACGGCGGAGCCGTGGCCACCCTCCGCGACCGCACGGAGGTGGACCGGCTGGGCCGGGAACTGGACTCCACGCGCGGGCTGATCGACGCGCTGCGCGCCCAGGACCACGAGCACGCCAACCGCATGCACACCCTGCTCGGGCTGCTGGAGCTCGAGATGTACGACGACGCCGTGGAGTTCGTCGGCGAGGTGGTCGGCGATCACCGGGCCACGGCGGAGCAGGTCACCGAGAAGATCCGGGACCCGCTGCTCGCCGCCCTGCTGGTGGGCAAGGCGACGGTCGCGGCCGAGCGGGGGGTCGCGCTGCGGGTCTCGGACCGGACGCTGCTGCCGGACCGGCTGGTCGACCCCGGAGGGCTCGTCACCGTCGTCGGGAACCTGGTGGACAACGCGCTCGACGCCGTCGCGGGCTCGCCGCACGCGTACGTGGAGGTCGAACTGCGCGCCGAGGGACGTACGGCGGTGCTCTGCGTACGCGACACGGGACCCGGAATTCCTCCGGAGCACCGTGAGTCGGTCTTCACCGAGGGCTGGTCCACCAAGAGGCCGCCGGACCACCGCGGGCGGGGCATCGGGCTCTCCCTCGTCCGCAGGCTCGCCGAACGCCAGGGCGGCACCGCGACCGTGGGCGAGGCACGGGGCGGGGGCGCGGAGTTCACCGTCGTCCTGCCCGAGGCGCTGACCGAGCCGGGCCCGCGGCCCGCCCTCACCGGGGCCTGTGGCCCCGCGCGGGTCTCCACGTCCGTTCCGCAGATCACCGAGGAGGAGCCGTCATGATCGAGGTCCTGGTCGTGGACGACGACGTCCGGGTCGCGCGCGTCAACGCCGCCTACGTCGAGAAGGTGCCGGGCTTCCACGTCGCCGGCGAGGCACACAGCGCGGCCGAGGCGCTCGGCCTGCTGGAGACGCTGCCCCGGCTGGACCTGGTGCTCCTGGACCACTACCTGCCCGACCGGACCGGGCTGGCGGTCGTCCAGGAGATGCGCCGGCACGGGCACCAGACCGACGTGATCATGGTGACGGCGGCGCGTGACGTGTCCACCGTACAGGCGGCCATGCGGCAGGGCGCGCTGCAGTACCTGGTCAAGCCGTTCGCCTTCGCGGGCCTGCGCGCCAAGCTGGAGGCGTACGCCGGACTGCGCCGCACCCTGGACGGCGGCGGCGAGGCGGAACAGGCCGAGGTGGACCGCATCTTCGGCGCCCTGTCGGCGTCGGCGGAACCCAGCCTGCCCAAGGGGCACTCCCCCACCACCGCGGAACTGGTGCGCCAGTGCCTGATCAGTGCCGACGGCGCGCTGTCGGCCCAGGAGATCGCCGAGCGCACGGGGGTGAGCCGTCAGACCGCCCAGCGCTATCTCAAGCTCCTGGAGCGGACCGGCCGGGCCGCGCTGACCCTCAAGTATGGCGACGCGGGCCGTCCGGAGCACCGTTACGTGTGGGTGACCCGCACCTGAGCGTCGTCGCACGGCCCGGCACCACACAGGCCCCCGCCGCACCTGCTCGCGTCACACCGCCCCCGCGCCCGTCAGCGACCGCACCTCGACCTCCGCGTGCTTGGCCTCGTCCGGGCTCTCGGCCGAGGTCACCGTGCCGAGCCAACCGGCGAGGAAGCCGAGCGGGATGGAGACCAGGCCGGGGTTCTGGAGCGGGAAGAGGTGGAAGTCGACGCCGGGGAACAGCGATTCCGGGCTGCCGGAGACCACCGGGGACAGCAGGACGAGCGCCATCGCCGGGATCAGCCCGCCGTGGACGGCCCACACGGCGCCCCTGGTGGTGAACCCGCGCCAGAACAGGGAGTAGAGCAGCACGGGCAGGTTGGCCGAGGCGGCCACGGCGAAGGCCAGCCCGACCAGGAAGGCGACGTTGAGGTCGCGGGCCAGCAGGCCGAGTGCGATCGCGAGCACGCCGATGCCGAGCGCGGCCACCCGGGCCACGGCCACCTCGCTGCGCGGTTTCCTGTCGCGGCGCCGCAGGGAGGCGTACAGGTCGTGGGCGACGGACGCCGACGAGGCGAGCGTGATCCCGGCGACGACGGCGAGGATCGTGGCGAAGGCTATCGCGGCGACGATCGCGAACAGCACCGTCCCGCCGGTGGAGCCGGCACCGCCGCCGAGGTCGAGCGCCAGCAGCGGAACCGCTGTGTTCCCGGCCGCGTTGGACCCGCGTACGGCATCCGGTCCGACGATGGCCGCGGCACCGAAGCCGAGCACGATCGTCATCAGGTAGAACCCACCGATCAGCCCGATCGACCAGACGACCGAACGCCGGGCCGCCCGCGCGGTCGGAACGGTGTAGAAGCGGGACAGGATGTGCGGCAGCCCGGCCGTGCCCAGCACCAGCGCCAGTCCCAGGCTCATGAAGTCGAACCGGGAGATCCAGTCACCGCCGTAGGCGAGTCCGGGGGCCAGGAACGCCTCCCCGTGACCGCTGCGCTCGGCCGCCGTGCGCAGCAGCCGGTTGAAGTCGCCGTGGAACCGCAGCAGGACGAGGACGGTCAGCGCGATGGTGCCGCCGAGCAGCAGGACCGCCTTGACGATCTGGATCCAGGTGGTGGCCCGCATCCCTCCCATCGACACATAGATCACCATGAGTGCCCCGACGCCGACGACGGTCCAGGCCTGCGCCGCCTCGCTCCGGCCGCCGAGCAGCAGCGCGACCAGGCTGCCCGCGCCGACCATCTGCGCCACCAGGTACAGGACGGACACGGTGACCGACGACGTTCCCGCGGCGATGCGCACGGGCCGTTCCCTCATCCGGGCCGCCACCACGTCGGCAAGGGTGAACCGGCCGCAGTTGCGCACCAGTTCCGCGACCAGGAGCAGCACCACGAGCCAGGCCACCAGGAAGCCCACCGAGTACAGCATCCCGTCGTAGCCGAAGAGGGCGATCAGTCCGGAGATGCCGAGGAAGGAAGCGGCGGACATGTAGTCGCCCGCGATGGCAAAACCATTCTCCATCGGTGAGAAGAGCCGGCCGCCGGCGTAGAACTCCTCGGCCGATCCCTGCCTCCTGCGGCTCGCCCAGGTGGTGATCCCCAGGGTGACCGCGACGAACGCGCTGAACAGCATCAGTGCCAGCACCTGGTGATCGCCCGTCATGAGGCACCGCCCCGGACGCGGGCCAACTCCTGGGTGTCCCAGCGCAGTTCCAGCGCGGCCCGGTCCCTGCGCAGCCGCGCGTGGCGGGCGTAGGCCCAGGTGAGCAGGAACGTGGTCAGGAACTGGCCGAGCCCGGCGAGCATCCCCACGTTCACGGCGCCGGCCACCGGTCGCGCCATCAGGTCCGGCGCGGTGGTGGCGGTCACGACGTACGCCACGTACCAGGCGCAGAAGGCGATGACGGCCGGGACCACGAACCTCCGGTAGCGGCTGCGTACTTCCTGGAACGCGGCGCTGCGCTGGACCTGGAGGTACGCGTCGGCCGCCGCCACGGCGCCTTCCCGCCCGCGCGCGTCCGGTGCGACCGCTGCCTGCGCCGGCGCGGGCGGCGCCTGAACCGCCGTGACTGCCCCGGCGCCCTCGCCCCAGCCCGAGGCGAGGGCGTCGTACCACGGGTCGCCGTGGCTCACGCCGCCGGACGGGCCGCCGTGGAACGGGGCGTGGCCGCCTCGGGGCGGTCCGGCGGAGCGTCCCCCGGGAGGTACGGAGCGTCTTTCGGCAGGTCCGGCGGGACTCTCGGGACCGCCTCCGCCCGGGTGGGGGCGGTCGTCTCTTTGGCGCATGCCCAAGGATGGGCAGAACGGGAGGAGCTCCGGCCCTTCTTCCCGTTCCGCTTCACCCCATCAGGTGACCGCGGGACCCCTACGCGTCGATGCGCGACCGGTCCAGTGTCGCCGCCGAGCTGGAGATGAACTCCTTGCGCGGAGCGACGTCGTTGCCCATGAGCAGATCGAAGACCTGCTCGGCGGCCTCCAGGTCGGTGAGGTTGATCCGGCGCAGGGTGCGGTGGCGCGGGTCCATGGTCGTCTCGGCCAGCTGGTCGGCGTCCATCTCACCGAGGCCCTTGTAGCGCTGGATCGAGTCCTTGTAGCGGATGTTCCTGGCCTCGAAGTCCATCAGCCTGTCGCGCAGCTCACGGTCCGAGTACGTGTACACGTACTTGTCCTGGCCCTTCTTGGGCTGGACGAGCTCGACGCGGTGCAGCGGCGGCACCGCGGCGAACACCCGGCCGGACTCGACCATGGGCCGCATGTAGCGGTGGAACAGCGTCAAAAGCAGGGTGCGGATGTGGGAACCGTCCACATCCGCGTCGGTCATCATGATGATCTTGCCGTAGCGCGCCGTGTCGATGTCGAACGTCCGTCCGGATCCGGCTCCTATGACCTGGATGATCGCCCCGCACTCCGCGTTCTTCAGCATGTCCGTCACGGACGACTTCTGAACGTTGAGGATCTTGCCCCTGATCGGCAGCAGCGCCTGGAACTCGGAGTTCCGGGCGAGCTTCGCCGTGCCGAGGGCGGAGTCCCCCTCGACGATGAACAGCTCGCTGCGCTCGACGTCGTCGCTGCGGCAGTCGGCCAGCTTGGCCGGCAGCGAGGAGGACTCCAGGGCCGTCTTGCGGCGCTGGGCGTCCTTGTGCTGACGGGCGGCGATGCGCGTACGGGCCGCGGCGACCACCTTCTCCAGGACCACCCGGGCCTGCTGGGCGTCGTCGCGCCTGGTGGAGGTCAGGAAGGCCTTGAGCTCCCGGGAGATCACCGTGTTCACGATGCGGCGGGCCGCCGAGGTGCCGAGGACCTCCTTGGTCTGGCCCTCGAACTGCGGCTCGGCCAGGCGGACGGTGACGACCGCCGTGAGGCCCTCCAGGGTGTCGTCCTTGACGACGTCGTCCTCGGCCACGCGCAGCATCTTCTTCGTGCGCAGCACCTCGTTCACCGTCTTGGCGACGGCCTGCTCGAAGCCGGCGACGTGGGTGCCCCCCTTGGGGGTGGCGATGATGTTGACGAACGACCGGAGGGTCGTGTCGTAGCCGGTCCCCCAGCGCATCGCGACGTCGACGCCGAGCTCCCGGGTCACCTCGGTGGGGGTCATCTGGCCGTGCTCGTCCAGGACCGGGACCGTCTCCTTGAAGGTGCCCTGCCCGGTGAAGCGGAGGGTGTCGCAGACGGCCTTGTCGGTGGCCAGGAACTCGCAGAACTCGCTGATGCCTCCGTCGAAGCGGAAGGACTCCTCGCCCTTGCTGCCGCCGTCGCCGAGCCCGAGCTCGTCGCGGACGACGATGGTCAGGCCGGGCACCAGGAACGCGGTCTGGCGGGCGCGCTGGTGCAGGGTCTCCAGGGCCAGCTTGGCGTCCTTGAGGAAGATCTGGCGGTCGGCCCAGTAACGCACGCGCGTGCCGCTGCGGGTCTTCGGGATCTTCTTCGTCCTGCGCAGTCCGCTCCCGGCCTCGAACTTCGCGTCCGGGCCCAGGGCGGCGAAGGCGCCGGGGACACCGCGGCGGAAGCTGATCGCGTGGGTGTGCCCACCGCGGTCCACCTCGACGTCCAGCCGTGCGGAGAGCGCGTTGACCACGGACGCGCCGACGCCGTGCAGGCCGCCGGAGGCGGCGTACGAACCGCCGCCGAACTTGCCGCCGGCGTGCAGCTTGGTCATGACGACCTCGACACCGGAGAGGCCGGTCTTGGGTTCGACGTCGACCGGGATGCCCCGGCCGTTGTCCCGGACCTCCACCGAGCCGTCGTCGTGGAGGAGCACATCGATGTGGTCGCAGTGGCCCCCGAGGGCCTCGTCCACCGAGTTGTCGATGATCTCCCAGAGGCAGTGCATCAGACCGCGGCTGTCGGTCGACCCGATGTACATCCCGGGGCGCTTCCGCACGGCCTCGAGCCCCTCGAGGACGAGCAGGTGCCGAGCGGTGTAGTTGGAACCGTCCCGGTCTGCTCCTGCCAGCAGCGCTGTGGACGGCACGGACGTCTCGGCGGTCACGCGGTTCGCTCCTCGCTGAATTTCAGATGGGGCCCTCATGGGTAAGGGCACGTCACTTGTCACCGGTGAGAGGGTACCGAGGCCTGGTAGAGCCGTTGTCACGCCACCCTCGTCTGAAACCTAGACTAGTCCAGAGTCGTATACCTGTTCGATCCCTCGATGGAGTGAAGCACACATCACGTTCCCTTCCAGGCATGAACCATTTAGGCTCCGGGCACGTCCTCAAGAACAAACCGGCAACCCAGCCGGGAGGGCCGACCACCGATACCACGCGAATCCGTACGACACAGAGACACGCGATACGGCACATTCGCCGCCAACCGGCAGCACCCAGCCACTTCGGAAAGATTTTTTCGAAGAGAAGCCACGAGCGGGAACGTTTTGGGGCTGGTTGGATGTTGACCCTGGTACGACAGCTCGTCGAGCTAGAGAAGAGGCGACGTGACTACTGTTCTGACCCCCGCGAGCCCACTGACGGCCGCCGATCGCTGCGACCGCTGCGGCGCCCAGGCATACCTGCGCGTCGTCCTGCTGAGCGGCGGAGAACTGCTCTTCTGCGCCCACCACGGCCGCAAGTTCGAGCCGGAACTCAAGAAGATCGCCGCCGAGATACAGGACGAGAGCGAACGGCTCACCTCCCCGGCGCCCCCCGCCGTCGAGGAAGAGCGCTGACACGGTGACTCTCTGACACCTCGCGTACGACGACGAGCCAATCCGGCACAGGCCGGCGAGAGGGGCGGCTGCCTCCGCTGCGGAGACAGCCGCCCCTTCCTCGTGCGCTCGTTCCCGTCGTCCCGCGCGCTCCCGCCCCCCACCGGAGCTCCCCGGGCGCCCGGAGGCCACAGGGGCCTCCGGAAGGCCCCGGGAGGCCCGCTCGGGGCCTGCCAGGCACCTTCAGGCGCCGTCCGGCGCCTTTCCGGCCCGGTGGGCCACAGACCCGTCGAGCGTTCGCACGACCTCGGACACACGCGTGTAGACCCCGGGAGAGTCCGCCCAGCCGCATCCGCTGCCCCAGGACACCAGGCCGATCAGCCTCCCCCCGGCCACCAGCGGTCCGCCGCTGTCCCCCTGGCAGGCGTCCGGCCCGCCGGCCTGCTCACCGGCGCACAGCATCGTCCCGGCGCGGTACTCGCCCTCGGCTCCGCCCGGGTAGGCGGCCTCGCACACGGTGTCGCGCAGCACACGCACCCGTGCCGCGTGCAGGCTGCCGGCGTAGGTCCCGGAGCCCGTGGTGTCCCCCCAGCCGTAGACGGTCGCGGGGGTGTCGGCCAGGTACCCGGGATCACCCGCACCGGCCATGCCGATCACCGAGCCGGAGGGCAGCGGCGCGGCCAGGGTGAGCACGGCGAAGTCGCCGGAGTTGCTGACCGGGTCGTAGCCCGGGTTCACCCAGGTCTCACGCACCGCTATCTCCTCGCCCTGCTCCGAGAGCAGGTCTGTACGGCCCGAGATCACTCTGAGGTCGGGCACCCGGTCCGGACGCGCCCCCAGGACCTCCTGGTCCATGCAGTGGGCGGCAGTGAGCACGGTGGTCCGGCCGACGGCGACACCTCCGCAGAACTGTCCCGCCCGGGTACCCCCGAACCGGTCACGACTGGACAGCGCCACGGTCCACGGGCTCTGGGCCACATCGACCGGGAAACCGCCGACGACGATGCGGTCCGCGACCGCCGGAGCCGCCGGAGCGGCCCCGGCCAGGGGTATCGCGGTCGTGGCGGCGGCGAGAACCAGTGGCCGGGCCAGGAGCCGGGCCAGGCGACGACACATGCGCTCTCCTCACACTGGGGCGTCGATGGGACACCCAGAGTGGTCCACCTCGTCCCGCACCGCACCCGCGGACCGGCACCCGGTGCTACCCGGCGGACCGTGCCGGACAGCACCGGACCGCAGCAAGGGCCACAGGCCCGGCCCCGAGAACGGGACCGGG
Source organism: Streptomyces sp. NBRC 110035 (assembly GCF_000829695.1). Taxonomy (GTDB): domain Bacteria; phylum Actinomycetota; class Actinomycetes; order Streptomycetales; family Streptomycetaceae; genus Streptomyces. The sequence continues at coordinate 71,514 of NZ_BBNN01000033.1, forward strand.
CCTGTGGCCGGCGTGCGGGGCTGTCGTGCCCGCCGTCGTGCTCGCTGTTCCTAGTCGAGGTAGTCGCGCAGGACCTGGGAGCGCGAGGGGTGACGCAGCTTCGACATGGTCTTGGACTCGATCTGGCGGATCCGCTCGCGCGTGACGCCGTACACCTTGCCGATCTCGTCGAGGGTCTTCGGCTGACCGTCGGTGAGACCGAAGCGCATGGAGACGACGCCCGCCTCGCGCTCGGAGAGGGTGTCCAGGACGGAGTGCAGCTGCTCCTGCAGGAGCGTGAAGCTGACCGCGTCTGCCGGGACGACTGCCTCGGAGTCCTCGATGAGGTCACCGAACTCGCTGTCGCCGTCCTCGCCCAGCGGGGTGTGCAGGGAGATGGGCTCGCGACCGTACTTCTGGACCTCGATGACCTTCTCCGGGGTCATGTCGAGTTCCTTGGCCAGCTCCTCCGGGGTGGGCTCGCGGCCCAGGTCCTGGAGCATCTGGCGCTGCACACGCGCGAGCTTGTTGATGACCTCGACCATGTGCACCGGGATGCGGATGGTGCGGGCCTGGTCGGCCATCGCGCGGGTGATCGCCTGACGGATCCACCAGGTGGCGTAGGTGGAGAACTTGTAGCCCTTGGTGTAGTCGAACTTCTCCACCGCGCGGATCAGACCGAGGTTGCCCTCCTGGATGAGGTCCAGGAAGAGCATGCCGCGGCCCGTGTAGCGCTTGGCCAGGGAGACCACCAGACGGAGGTTGGCCTCCAGGAGGTGGTTCTTGGCGCGGCGCCCGTCCTCGGCGATGATTTCCAGCTCGCGCTTGAGCTTCGGCGCCAGCTTGTCGGAGTTGGCCAGCTTGTCCTCGGCGAACAGACCGGCTTCGATCCGCTTGGCGAGCTCGACCTCCTGCTCGGCGTTGAGCAGGGGCACCTTGCCGATCTGCTTGAGGTAGTCCTTGACCGGGTCGGCGGTGGCACCGGCGGCGGCGACCTGCTGGGCGGGCGCGTCGTCCTCGTCCTCGTCGGAGAGGACGAAACCGGCGTTCTCCGTGCCCTCCGGCTCGTCCGTCGCCTTGACCTCCTCGACGGTCTCCTCGTCGGGCGCCTCGGCGTCGTCCTTCTTGGCCGCGGTCTTCTTGGCGGCCGTCTTCTTCACCACCGTCTTCTTGGCGGTCGCCTTCTTCGCGGTGGTCTTCTTGGCAGCCGCCTTCCTGGCGGGTGCCTCCTCTTCGGCGACGGCGTCCGCGGCGGGCGCGGCCGACGCGGCGGGCGCGGCCGACGCGGCGGCGCTGGCCTTCCGCGTGGTCGTCGCCTTCGCCGCGACCGTCTTGGTCGCCGTGCGCTTGGCGGGACTCTTCGCTGCGACGCTCTTTCGGGTGCGCTTCGGCTCCGCGGCACTGACCATCAGCGTCACACCCTCTTCCTCGAGGATCTGATTGAGGCTGCGCAGTACGTTCTTCCACTGAGTGGCCGGAATCTGGTCAGCTTCGAAGGCCCGACGCACGTCATCGCCGGCGATCTGCCCCTCAGCCTTTCCCCGCTCGATGAGCGCCATGACAGAGACGGATTCGGCGATCTCCGGCGGGAGCGTACGGGATGTGCTGGCCGACACGAACAACCTCTCGGGACGTTGAAAAACGGCTTCCGGCCCCGTCCACGACGGACAGGAGCCGACCGCCGGCTTGGGGATGGGCCGACGATGCGGGCGGGGGCCGGGGAGATGCAACAGCGCCGTGAACGGCGTCCGTATTCCCTCCGCGACTGTCACCTCTTAGGTCATCGCGTTCTTTCCAGGAGCGTTACGTCCAATCCGCGTGGCCCGAGTCACACCCCGTAAGGATCCAGAATCGATCAGATCGGGACAAAGGCGGTCACTCGGGGGTGACAGCGGCACCGTGCCGGACCCTACGGCCCCCTCATCACTGTAGGACCCCGCGGGATCGAAGGTGATCCCGCGGGGTCCTACAGCGGGCGGCCCACCGGCCGGACGGTGCCACAGGAGGGGGCGGCAGACCCGGCCGGGCCGCTCGCGGAAGGCGGTCAGCGCTCGCGCGGGGCGGGCACCACCCGCTCGACCTCGGGGTGGACCGTCAGCAACTGGCGCATGGCAGCCTCGGCCGCCGCGCCGTCGCCGCCGGCGAGCGCGTCGACGATCCGGGCGTGGTGCCCGAGCGACGCCTCGTTCGGCCGCTCACAGCCCGCGACCGGTCCGCCCGAAACCTGCAGTGCGGCGGACACGATCCCGGAGAGGTGCTCCAGCATGCGGTTGCCGGCGACCTGGATCAGCAGCGAATGGAACTCGGAGTCGGCGCGGGCGAAGGTCAGCGCGTCCCCCTGCCCCATGGCGTGGCCCATGATCTCCACCATGTCGGACAGGCGCTGCTGGACGTCCTCGCGCCCGTGCCCGGCGGCGAGCCGGGCGGCCAGCGGCTCGATCGTCCAGCGCAGCTCGCTGAGCTCACGGCGCTGGTCGTCACGCTGCGGCCCGAAGGCCCGCCACTCGATGATGTCCTGGTCGAGAAGGTTCCAGTCGCTGACCGGGCGGACCCGCGTGCCGACATTGGGCCGGGCACTGACCAGGCCTTTGGCCTCCAGGACGCGGAGCGACTCACGGACGACGGTGCGGGAGACCTCGAAGCGCTGGCCGATCTCCTCGGGAACCAGAGGGCGGTCGGCGCCCAGATCCCCCGAAACGATCATCTGACCCAGCTGCTGGACGAGTTGGCCGTGCAGCCCGCGGCCGCGGCTGCCCGCGCTGCGGCGCCCCGCACGGCCCAGCTCGGGATCGGCGTCCCAGACAGGGGCCCCGGCGCGGCCGCCGACGGGCGCGTCGGCGTAGGGGTAGCGGTCGAGTTCGCCCGGACCCGTGAGGCCGGAGTCTGCGGAGCGGGCGGTGGTCATCATGGTGTGCGCAAGGGTACTCACGCATCTTTTGTCGGCGTGGCTCCCAACTCCCTTGAGGAGTTTGGTGAAAAGCACACGAAAGGGTGATCGCTCACCCCGTCGCAATTGACGCCTTATCGGAAAGAAGCGGGCTCCCTCCGGGGAGTTGTCGGCAGTGACGGACCGATCGGGGCGCGCCCGGTCGTCATCGGACCCTGTTCCGCAAGAAGGCGAGCAGATACGCACAGAGCAGCACCGCGAGGGACAACGCCATTGCGCCGCCCACCGGTTGGGCCACCATCCGCAGCATCCCCTCCAGATACCGTTCGCCCCCGAAGGGCCAGTGGAGCAGGAACACCTCACGCATCCGCAGAGGCACCCCGGCCACGGTCTCCACCGACGCCCCCTCCACCAGCCTGCGCATGAGGGGCACGACGACGAGGGGTACGGCGAGGACCGCGGCGAGACCGGCGGCGGTCGACCGGAAGAGCCCCGCGGCCAGCACGCCCGCCCACGCGCACCCGATCACGAGTCCGAGCCAACTCGCTGCGAGCGAAAGCCGGTCGGCGGGGATCTCGACCAGCTCCCGTCCGTAGACGAGGTAGAGCAGCTCGGCATCGCACCCGATCGTCAGGACGGCCAGCACGAGGGCGGAGACCGAGGCGACGAGGAGTTTGGCGGTCAGCAGCCCCAGCCGCCGGGGCACACCGCCCCGGTCCGCCGCCAGGGCGGGGTGACGGAACTCGTCACCGAAGGCCAGCGCCCCGAGCAGCCCCGCCCCGAGTGCCGCGGGTGGCAGGGGCAGCTCCCTGGGCCACGCGGCCAGCAGGCGCGGTTGCGGGGTGTGCCCGATCCGGGCCAGCAGCACGGCGGTGAGCGCGGACACCACGAGCACGGCCGCCCCGACGAGGAACCCGGTCCCGACGCCGGTGGCCCGGCGGATCTCGTAGCGCAGAGGGCGGAGGGGACGGGGAGCGGGGCGGACGGAGAGGGGAGGCGGCAGCCCCGCCGTGGACCCGGACTCCGACACCCGGGCCTCACCTCCGGCGCGGAGGCCGGAGAGCGGGGAACCGGCGGGTGCGGAGTCGGCGGGACGGGAGTCGGCGGAGTCACCGGGATGTCCGGCGTCGGGAGCGGCGGCAAGGGCCGACGCCGCGGTGGACGGCGCCGCGGCGGAGGACGTTCCGCCGTCCGGGGCGACCGGCTTCCCGGCATGGGACGAGGCACCCGTGCCTGGGCCCATGTCCCCGATCTCGTCAGCGAGTTGGTGGACGACGATGCCGTGCCGGAAGGCGATCTCGCCGACGTCCGCGCAGGTACTGCCATAGACGGAGATGCGGTTGCCGCCGTCCTCGGCCACCTCCACTGAACGCCGGGCGGTACGGGCCTCCTTGGTGAGCAGCGCGGAAAGCCGGGCTGCGTGCGGGGTGCGGACGGCGACGCGGGGACGCAGCCGGGTGCGCGAGAAGTCCGCGGCCGGCTGATCGGCCACGAGCCGGCCCTGGACGAGGGTGACCACCCGGTCCGCGGTGCGCGCCGCCTCCTTGGGGTCGGCCGTTGTACTCAGAACGGTGCCGCCCTGGGCCGCGTAGGCCCGGAGCATGCCGTGCAGCCAGCGACTGTCGCCGGCGGACAGTCCGTGCGCGGGTTCGTCGAGCACGAGGGTGTGCGGGTCCGCCAACAGCGCGCAGGCAAGCCCGAGGCGCCGGTCCATACCCCGCGAGAGGGTGCCGAGGCGTTCGTCCCGCAGACTCACGAGCCCGACGGCCTCCAGGACTTCGTCCCCGCGCCGCACCGGAACTCCCGCCGCGGCACACAGCATGCGGATGTGTCCGCGGACGGTGCGTGCGGGGTGGCCCGGTACCTCGCCCAGCAGTACGCCGACTTCGCGGGACGGATGGCCGATGCGGTGCAGTGGGCGGCCTCTGAAGTAGGTGATGCCACGGCCCGGCTGGAGTTCGAGCATGAGTCTGAGCGCCGTCGTCTTGCCCGCGCCCGGTGCTCCGAGCAGCATCGTGACGCGACCTGCGTGCGCGTCGAAGGACACGTTGTCGACAGCGGGCGGAAGCTCTTTGCGCGGGTTGCTGGTCAGTCCGATGGCCTGGATCACCCACAGCAAGATAGCGCGTCATATCGGATTTTTCGGGCACCGCAAGGCCCGTCGGCCACGGGCAGTCCAGCCGCACGGGGCCCGCGCCCACGACCCGCCCCGTCCCCACCTCCACCTCCGCCCCCGCCCCCGCCCCCGCCCCCGCCCGGGCCGGATGCCCCTGCAGTCACCTGCGCACCCTCACCCGCTCCCGCCGCCCAGGCCGTTCGGTCCGGTGCGGTCACACCTCGGGACGCAGCATCGGCGGATTGAGCAGGGTGGCTCCGCCGGCCCGGAAGAGCTGGGCGGGACGGCCGCCCTGCCGGGTGGTCGTGCCACCCGTCGGCACGAGAAAGCCCGGCGTCCCCGTCACCTTGCGGTGGAAGTTGCGCGGGTCCAGGGCCACACCCCACACGGCCTCGTAGACACGGCGCAGTTCGCCGACCGTGAACTCGGGCGGACAGAAGGCCGTGGCCAGTGACGAGTACTCGATCTTGGAGCGGGCCCGCTCCACCCCGTCCGCCAGGATCTGCGCGTGGTCGAAGGCGAGCGGCGCCACCGGCTCGCCCTCCCTGCCGTGGCCCGCCTGTTGCAGCAGTTCCCCGACCTGGGCCCAGCACGCGTTGCTGGCGTCGCCGCCCGCCCGGGGTGCGGGCAGGTCGGGGGCGAGAGCGAGGTGCGCGACGCTGACGACCCTCATCCGGGGGTCGCGCTCGGGATCGCCGTAGGTGGCGAGCTGTTCCAGGTGCGCCCCGCCGGCCTGGGCGGGGACGGCGGGGTCGTGCACGCTCAGTCCGGTTTCCTCCGCCAGCTCACGTGCCGCCGCCCGCGCCAGGTCCTCGTCGGCCCGGACGAATCCGCCGGGAAGCGCCCAGCACCCCTGAAACGGCGGTTCCCCCCTGCGCACCGCCAGCGCACACAGGGCGTGACGGCGCACAGTCAGCACGACCAGGTCCACGGTGACGGCAAAGGGCGGAAAGGCTGACGGGTCGTAGGACATGCGGCGATCATAGTCGTCTGCCTGACGATAAACACTCCCTTCACCGACGACGTCGACGGCTGATCGACTTCGGCCCGGTACTGCTCCCGCCGCGGGTCGGCGACGGTCAACTCACCTGCGGGACGGGCTCCGGGGGCGCCTGTGTGCCGGCGTCGCCCCCTTCGCCCGACCGGTGGTCACCTCCCCTCCCGCCCGGTCACTCCTCCCCGGCACCGCCTTGACTCCGGATCTGCGTGCGTCCCCGCGGGGCTGCGGGGCGACGGCGTACAGCACCCGGCCTCTCGGCACCGGAACGCGCCCCGTCCGGACGCGCGCCCCCCACCGTCGTACGGGGATGCGGAATCCGTACATTCGGGCGACTGCCTTCCGTCCGCCCCCGACGCGGCGAACTGCCGCCTGCACCCGCACCCGCACCCGCACCAAAGACACGCTCGCGGCGTCGGCGGCGCGAACGCGCTTCCCGGACCAGGGCAATTGCGGGCCCGGAGGGGGTGGACCCTCCCGCCGCACCGGGCTCTCCGTCAGCAGGCTCTCCGTCAACGGGCTCTCCATTTTCCGGATCTTCGTTGCCCGGATTCCGGCCGTCCGGATTCTCGTCCTCCGCGCCGGTGGACGCCGGGCCGTCGCCGTCCGCCTGCCCGTGGCCGTCGCGTTCCGGGCGCAGGCAGCGGCGGATCGATTCCGGGTCGAGGCCCTCGTTGCAGGCCTGGTGCAGAAGACGGGCGAAGAGATAGTCGGGATCGGCACCCAGGGCCATGGCCAGCGCTTCCCTGGCCTCCAGTTCGTCACCGACGGACCAGGCGACCCACCCGGCGAGCGTCAGGGGCGCCGCGGCGTGTTCGCCGTACGATCCGACGCAGCGGCGGGCCAGCGCCCGCCACAGGCGGAGGGCGGGGCCTGCCTCTTCACCCTCCATCCACTCCGCCGCCCGGTCCCGGGTCGTGCGGTCCTGCAGACCGAGGATCAGCGTGGCGGCCTCGTCGTGCCGGAGCGCTTCGTCGTCCCGCAGGTCCGCCGGGAGCGTGCCGGACACGGGCGGGGTGCAGGCCAGCCTGCCCATGACACGCTCGGCCAGTTCCAGCGTCTGCCGGGCGACCTCGTTCCGTCCCTCCGCGTCGAGAATCCTGGGGACCAGCGTCCGGTGGGCGGCGTCCAGAGCGGTTTCCTGGTCGAGGGCGGCGGCGTTCTCCCACGGGAGGAACCTCGCCCGCAGTTCACGCAGCGTGCCCCGGACCTGGAGTCCGGCGTAGGTCGCGGCGGCGGCCAGCACCGAGGTGCCCGGCAGCCCCATCGGCGTCCCGGCCTCGGGACAGCACCCCTCGTCGTCGCAGCAGTACGACCAGAAGCGGCCGCCCGAGAGGCACAGGGCCTCCACCACGGGGACGTCGAGGGCACCGCACTCCAGGCGCAGCGCGTGAGCGAGCGGGCCCAGCCGTTCCTTGACCTGCCGTCCGGGCTCGCGGTCCCCCGGTTCCTGGCAGAGGAAGACGACCATCTGCTCGGGCTTGGCGCCTCGGCGCTCGCTGCCCGTGACCAGCCCTTGGGCCAGCTGGCGGGCAGCGGCGGGCCAGTCGTCCCGGTGGGCGGGGATGCCGAGCCTGGCCCGGCCGCCGAACCTGCCACGCCCGTCCTTGTCGTACAGGGCGACCAGGACGATGCTGTCCTCGGGGTGGTAGCCGAGCAGATAGGGAAGGGCGTCGGCGAGTTCGGCGGGGGTGCGCAGCGTGACCTGCTGTTCGCCGCCGTGGCTGCCGTAGGCGGTACAGGCGATGTCCGGCGCGCGCCCTGCGTGCGTGCCCCCGTTCCTGCGGGTTCCCGGCCCCGGGATTCCGGCGCCGCGGTCGTTGTCATGGCATCCCGGAAGGCCGGCGCGCTTGTCCCGCTCCCGGCCGGCGACATCACCGTTTTCGGGTGATCCGTTCGTTTCGTTGCTGTTCGTCATGAAAGGACGATCGCTCGGATCGGGAAGATCCGCTCACCCTGTGGACAACTCCTTTCAGGGACACGTCACGCACCCCGTGTGACCTGTACTTACCATCTCTCTGTGGTCCGATTGCCACACCATCACACGAGCGTCTCCGCTCCCGGGACGAGGGGCGACCGAGCAGTTTCCCGGAGCTCTTCGGATCGCCGCGGGCACGCAGGACGCCGTCGGCGAACTCGAGGACGAACTCCTCGGCCGGGGTCCGCGCGGGAGTCCCGGAGACCGGATCGGTCCGGCCCGGCGACGGACGCTCAGCCTGCCGCGGCAAGGACCAGGGGAAGGACCTGTGCGCCTCCCGCCCTGCGGAGCAGGCGGGCGGCGACAGCGAGGGTCCAGCCGGAGTCCGTGTAGTCGTCCACCAACAGGACAGGCCCCTGCGCGTGCGCCAGGGCACCCGCCAGCCCGTCGGGGACGGCGAAGGCACCGGACAGCGTCTTCAGACGTTGGGCGGAGTTGCTGCGGCGTGGTGCGTGGGCGCCGTCCGGCGCGGTGTACGCCAGGGTGCCGAGCAGGGGCAGGCGGCCGACGGTCGCGATGCCCTGGGCGAGGGAACCGACCAGCTGCGGACGCGTGAGGGACGGCACGGCGACGACTCCCACCGGCCGGGCGGAGGCGTCCGGGCCGTCCGTCGCCCAGCCGCCCGGAGAACGTGCCCAGTCCGCGAGGACCTCCACCGCGGCCCGCAGGACGTCGTCGGGGACCGGCCCGTCGGGCGCGTTCTCGGCCAGCAGCGGGCGCAGCCGGTTGCCCCAGCCGATGTCCGAGAGCCGGCCCAGGGCGCGTCCGGTGGAGCACTGTTCTCCTGCCGGGACGCGCCCCTTGAGCTCGATGCCCAGGGCCGGCATCCCCGTCGGCCACATCCGGCGCGGCTCGACCTCCACTCCCGGGCGGTCCAGTTCCTTCGCCGCCGCCGTCAGGGTCTCGGCCGAGACGGAGGGATCGGCCCAGGGCCCCACGCAGTTGTCGCAGCGGCCGCACGGGACCGCTCCTTCGTCGTCCAGCTGCCGTCGCAGGAACTCCATCCGGCACCGGTCCGTGCTCACGTAGTCGCGCATGGCCTGCTGCTCGGCGGCCCGCTGCCGCGCGACCCAGGCGTACCGCTCGGAGTCGTAGGCCCACGGTTCGCCGGTGGAGATCCAGCCGCCCTTGACCCGCTTGACCGCGCCGTCCACGTCGAGCACCTTGAGCATGGTCTCCAGGCGGGTGCGCCGGAGGTCGACCCGGGCCTCCAGGGCCGGCACGGACAAGGGACGTCCCGCCTCGGCCAGAACCGAGAGCGTCTGCCGGACCTGCTCCTCGGGCGGGAAGGCGGTGTCGGCGAAGTAGCGCCAGATGGCCTCGTCCTCCTTGCCCGGCAGCAACAGCACGTCGGCGTGGGCCACACCCCGGCCCGCCCGGCCGACCTGCTGGTAGTAGGCGATCGGCGAGGACGGGGAGCCCAGGTGCAGCACGAAGCCCAGGTCCGGTTTGTCGAAGCCCATTCCCAGCGCCGAGGTCGCGACCAGCGCCTTGACCCGGTTGCCCAGCAGGTCGGCCTCGGCCTGCAGCCGGTCGGCGTTCTCCGTGCGCCCGGTGTACGAGGCCACCTGGAAGCCACGCTGCCGCAGGTGGGCGGTGGCCTCCTCGGCCGCCGCGACGGTCAGCGTGTAGATGATCCCGGAGCCCGGCAGCTCGTCCAGGTGCTCGGCGAGCCAGGCCAGGCGGTGCGCGGCGTCCGGCAGCCGGACCACGCCCAGCCGCAGGCTCTCCCGTTCCAGAGGGCCGCGCAGGACCAGGGCCTCGCCGGCGCCGGTGCCCAGTTGCTCGGCCACGTCCGCGGTGACGCGCGCGTTGGCGGTCGCGGTGGTGGCCAGCACCGGTACACCGGGGGCGAGGTCGGCGAGCATGGCACGCAGCCGGCGGTAGTCGGGGCGGAAGTCATGGCCCCAGTCGGAGATGCAGTGCGCTTCGTCGACCACCAGCAGACCGGTCGTGGCCGCGAGCTTGGGCAGCACCTGCTCGCGGAAGTCCACGGAATTGAGGCGTTCCGGGCTGACGAGGAGAACGTCGGTCTCGCCGTGCTCGACCTCCTCGTAGATCGTGTCCCACTCCTCGGGGTTGGCCGAGTTGATGGTGCGCGCCCGGATGCCGGCCCGCGCCGCCGACTCGACCTGGTTGCGCATCAGCGCCAGCAGCGGCGAGACGATCACCGTGGGGCCGGAGCCACGCCGGCGCAGCAGAGCGGTGGCGACGAAGTAGACCGCCGACTTGCCCCAGCCGGTGCGCTGCACCACCAGGGCGCGCCGGCGTTCCTCCACCAGGGCCGCCACGGCCTGCCACTGGTCCTCCCGCAACCGTGCCGAGCCTTCGGGGTCGCCGACGAGCTCGGCGAGGATGACGTCGGCTTCGGTGCGCAGCTCCAGGGTGTCCATGCCCCCATGCAACCCGATGGCTACGACAGTCGGCCACCTCACCCCTGCGTTCACCTCGTGACGACGCACCGCGCACCGCGCGCCCCGGCCTCCTCGAAACCGGCCACAGGTCACCGGCCCCGTACGTCACATACCTGCACGGCGGGATCGAGCGCCGCATGTGTGCCCCGTCGGCACGCAGGGCAGGGATATAAACACCCAATCGTCCGATACCGGTCGGCCCGCACGATTGCTCGTTGCCGCATCCTGGTTCGACAGGAAGAATTGAGGTCCGCACCCGCACGGCTCGTCCGCCGCCCAGGTTGGGTTCCGTTGCGTGCGCGCTCCCCTGAATCCGACCCCGCCCGTCGTCCGGGCGTAGCCGAAGGGAGGACCGTGACCTTCGGATTCGCTCCGTCCTCGGCGGCATCGCTGTCCACACCCGCCGCTTCCGCCACTCGCCTGCTCGAACCCGCGGAGTGGGCTGCCGCGGGAATCCCGCTGCTGCGCAACCCGCGTGAGGTCGTCAGCGGCCTGCACGCCCGGCACCACCCGGGGCCGGCGACCGCGATCGTCGCCGTACTCGACCAGGACGAGCGGATACGGGCGAGCGCTTCGTTCACCCGCCGCCCCGCCCCGGCCGACGGCTGGATGTTCCGCAACGCGCTCCTGTCCCAACTGCGCCGGGTCGTCCCGCACGACCTGCGGCGCCGTACACCGGTGCGTACCGCTGTCCTGCTCCACTGCCGTGACGGCGACGCACGCTGGACGGAGGAGGACGGCGCGTGGATGTGGGGACTGCGGGACGCCTGCACGCTGCACGGGCTGCGCTGCGGGGCGTACATCACGCTGACCCGTGACGGCTGGCAGGTGCTCGGTGAGGGCCGCGGCGGGCGTCGGCCCAGCACCGGCTCCGCGCCGGAACCGTTCGCCACGGCCGAGGCGCCGCCGCGCACACCGCGCACCGGCGGCGTCGCGTCCGACGTCCTGCGCCGCGCGGCAGCGCGCTGAGGGCCCGCCGGACGCCCGGGAACCAGGGCTCCTCCGCCGCCACTGCCCGCACGGCGGAACGGCGGCCGCATGGCGCCCGTACGGACGGGCGCCATGACGTCACCTCAGACGCCGGTCGCCGTCACCGAGTTGATCCGCTGCGGGTCACCGCAGACGATCAGCAGGGTGGTGGCCTTGGTGCGCGCCACGGCCAGGGCCGACGCGGTCACCGGCTCGGGCCCCCCGTTGACGGCGACCACGACCACGGGGCGTGCTCCGGCACGGTCCGCGACAGCGGCGTCCGTGTAGAAGACGTCGTCGGCGGCGGCGTGCAGGGCCCAGTAGGAGGCCTCACCGAAGGAGAGTTCGTGGGTGGCCCACGGGTGCGGCTCGCCGGTGGTGATCACCAGCACGTCGCCCGGGGCTCGGCCGGAGTCCAGCAGCAGGTCCACTGCTTCCTCGGCGGCGTCGAGCGCCCCCTGGACGGGTGCCGGGATCAGCTGGACCTGGACGCCGGCCACAGCCGGAACGGTCGGTTTCGAAGGGACGGGGTCGGCCGCCGCAGGGGCATCACGCGGCGTGCGTTGCGCCGAAGGCGCGGGCCGGACCGGGCCGGGCCGACCGGGTCGCGGCGGTGCGGCGGGACGGGGACCGGGTACGGGGCGGGGGGTCGGCGCGGTACGGCCGCTGGCCGGAGTGGCGCGGGGACCCTGGGCACTCTCGTGAATCTGAGGCTCCTCGGGAATGAGAGGCATGGGCTGATTTTTATCAAACACTGGTACGGCTCGCGCCGTCGGGTGGCACATGAGTGCGAACGGAATCGTCAGAAATCGAAGCCGAGCTGCCCCTCGATCGCCGGAACGCTTCCATCCGCCCAGCTGCGGACCTTCTTGAGATGCCGCCACTGGGGCAGCGCATCAAGATACGCCCACGACAGCCGGTGGTAGGGGGTGGGGCCCCGGACCTCCAGCGCGGCCCTGTGCACGGGTGACGGATACCCCGCGTTGTCCGCAAAACCGAAGTCTGCATGCTCGGCACCCAGTTCGGCCATCATTTTGTCGCGGTGCACCTTGGCGATCACCGAGGCCGCCGCGACCGCCACGCACGATTGGTCACCCTTGACCACGGTGCGGACCCGCCAGGGCGCCCCGAGATAGTCGTGCTTGCCGTCGAGTATCACCGCGTCGGGACGCACCGGCAGCCCTTCGAGCGCGCGCACCGCCGCCAGCCGCAGCGCGGCCGTCATCCCCAGCCGGTCGATCTCCTCGTGGGACGCGTGGCCCAGGGCGTACGACGTCACCCAGTCCCGCAGCGTCCGGTCGAGTGCGTCCCGCCGCTTGACGGTGAGGAGCTTGGAGTCGGTGAGACCCTCGGGGGGACGGCGCAGTCCGGTGACCGCCGCGCAGACGGTGACGGGGCCGGCCCAGGCGCCGCGCCCCACCTCGTCGACACCTGCGACGGTCTTCGCCCCGGTCGTGGCGCGGAGGGAGCGCTCGACAGCGTGAGTGGGTGGTTCGTACGGCATGGCGCCCATAGCCTACGCCGCTCGGAACGGCCCGCGACACCCAGGTTCCCCGAGCGGTGCCGGAGCGCCGGCGGCCTCGGCCCAGGGGCCTGCCGGCCGTAGCGGCAGAACCGTCGGCAGGTCGGTCGTCTCCTTCCACGTCGACGTCCGCCCCTTCACTTCCGCACACCTCGGACCGGTACACCGTCATCGCCGGGGCGGCGTCGAAGACGCTGCCGTTCGCCCCATCGGTACGCGCCTCTCCGCGCCCGGTTCGCCGCCCGATCACTTCTCGGAGCATCGTGACGGCCGACTCCACGCCTCCTTCGAAGACACGGCACGAAACCGCTCGGTCCGCACGGAGTCGCCTGCTGTGAACGAACGGGCGCCGGGCGGGACCCGGCCGGGAGGACATCGCGGCACGCCCTCGCGGGCACGGGGTCGGCGGGTCGCGCGCACACTGCCCACGTCCGGCGCCGCGTCGAAGGGTCTCCGCCGGGCCGGCGAGGGCCCGGCCCCGGGCGGGGCGGCCCGGCGCCTCTTTGGCCGACCCCGGCAGGCCGGGGCCACAGAACGCCGGACCGCCCCGCGCCTGTCAGGACCGCGATCGCGGAACCGGGCAGTACCGGGAGCAGCACGGTGAACCGCTCGTTCACGATCACCGCCGGCAGGACTCGGACTCGTACGGCCGCCGCCTCGTCCCGGGCCCCATGTCCCACACGGCTGACGTCCCGACAACGGGCAGCCGGTCACGGAGGGTTCCCATGCCGCACGGAGGGTTCCGGAAGCTCCCGCGTCCACGTCTCGCCCGCACGACCGGGCCTGCCGGAGCTACACCGGCATCCAGTTCGGGAGCGCCTCGACCCGCTCGGCCCACCCGGCGGGCGGTGCCCCGACCTTCCCCGCCGCGATCACCCCGCCCACGATGGCACAGGTGGTGTCGACGTCCCCGCCGACCTGGGCCGTGGTCCAGAAGGCCTCTTCGTAGTCGCCCAGGGCCCGGGCGGCCGACCACAGCGCGAAAGGCACGGTGTCGTGGGCCGTCGTCCGCCGTCCGCACCCCAGTACGGCGGCGACGGTGGCCGCGTCGCCGTAGTCGAACATGTCCCGGGCCCGGCGCAGTCCCGCACCGACCGCACTCCTCCCGGGCACCAGCGCGACGACCCCGTCGAGCAGTGCTTCGGGCCCGGGTGGCCCGCCGGGGGCGGCGGCGAGTGCGGCCGCCGCGGCGACGGCCATCGCGCCGACCACGGCCTCGCGGTGCTGGTGGGTGGGGTAGGCCGAGATCTCGGCCTGGTGGACCGCCTGCTCCGGATCGTCCGCGTACCAGGCGCCCAGGGGCGCGATGCGCATCGCGGCGCCGTTGCCCCAGGAACCCCGGCCGTCGAAGAGTCCGGCGGCGAGCTCGCGCCAGTCACCGCCTTCGCGGACCAGCCGCAGCAGCCGGTTGACCGCGGGCCCGTAGCCACGGTCGAAGTCATGGCGCCGGGCGAAGGACTGCGCGAGGGCGTCCTGGTCGATCCGCCGGTGGTCGGCGAGGACGGCGACGACCGAGCAGGCCATCTCCGTGTCGTCCGTCCACTGCCAGGAGCCCGGAGGCAGCTCACGGCGCATGAGCAGCGGATAGTTCACCGGGACGAAGAACTGTGAGCCCAGCGCGTCCCCCACGGACAGTCCGCGCAGGCTGGCCAGGGCGCGGTCGAGGCGCCCGGCGGTGGTGGAGTCAGCGGTCATCGCCCTGCCACCCTATCCGGTGATCCCGTACGGTTCCGGCTGCCGCCACTGGTCGAAGGGCCGGTCGAGCGTGTACTTGCCGTCCTGCCCCAGGACGAGCACCCGCATCTCGGCGTTCCCGGGGTTGGACAGCGACTCGAACTCCGCCACGGTCCAGTGGAACCAGCGCATGCAGAACAGCCGCATGGCAAGGCCGTGCGTCACGATGAGGACGTTCGGCGGGTGGTCGGGGGCCTCGAAACTGCGGAACAGGCTCTCCAGGAAGCCTCCGACCCGGTCGTAGACGTCAGCACCGGACTCGCCCTGGGCGAAGCGGTAGAAGAAGTGGCCGTACGCGTCCCGGTACACCTTCTGCAGGCGGACGTCCTTCTGGTCCTGCCAGTTGCCCCAGTCCTGCTCACGCAGTCTCGGCTCCTCACGCACACGTATGCGTCCCGGATCGAGACCGAAGGCGCGCAGCGTCTCGTGCGTGCGGCGGTAGGGGGACACGTACACGCTGACCAGTTCCTCACCGAACAGGTCGTGCAGCCGCTTGCCCGTCTCCTCGGCCTGCCGCCGGCCCCGCTCGGTCAGGGCCAGTGCGTGATCGGGTTCGCGCTCGTAAACGGTGTCGTCAACATTGCCCGTTGATTCACCGTGCCGGACAAGGACGATGCGCCGTGGTCGTACCATACTGAAACCCTAGAACGGCGGACGGCGGACCGAGCACCCGTACGCGCCTCATACGGCACAGGTCACACACTTCCTTCGCTTCGGGGCCGTTCTCCACCCCGAAACCTCAGACCGTCCAGACCGGCTCCATGTCCACGATGTCCCCCGTGAGCGCCGCGATGTCGGCCTCCGTCTGGGCACGCAGCGCGAGACGTTCCACACGTTCGGTGCGGTACTTGCCGTGCTCGGCAGCCGACCACCACATCGACAGCACCAGGAACTCATGGCCGGGGGCCTCACCGAACAGTCCCCGGACCATGCCGGGCGATCCTGCCATCGCCGGGTTCCAGACCTTCTCGTGCATCAGCACGAAATGCTCCGCCCGTTCCTCGTGGACGCGGCACAGGGCCACTCTCAGCAGGTCGACGTCCGTGAAGCGCGGTTCGAAGCCGGTCTTCACGTCGAAGCGGTGGTCGAACAGCCTGACCCGGGCGTCCTTGAAGGTGCCCGACTGGGCCGAGGCGAGCCGGTCGTGGGACCGCGCCATGAAGGAGTCGTAGAAGGCGCGGCTCTCCCAGAAGGAGAAGACGTGCGCCACGTCCTGTCGTCCCCGGCTCCAGCCCCCGCCCTGTCCACGAAATCCCGGCTCCCCCAGAAGCCCCGCCCACTTCCGCTGTCCCCGTTCGAACCCGCGGCGGTCCACCACGGTGCAGCGAATCCACTTGACCAGCACCGCGCCATCGTAAGGCCGCGGGGCGCGGCCCGGTCCTCCTCGGCGGGACTGCTTCGCCGCACTCATCCGGCCCGGCATGACAGGATGGACAACCTGCCGGGTTCGCCCGGCAGTTGGACAGCAGCTTCTGAAGGGGCATGACGGTCCCAGGGGGAAGGGGAAGACTGGTGAACGGCGTCAACAAGGGCATCGGCAAGGTCGAGATCGCGCTGAGGTGGGACCCGAGTCCCGCGGGACAGCCGGCCACCGACCTGGATCTCGTCGCCGCGCCCTACCCGGCAAGCGATCCGCACGGTGATCCCTCGTACGTGGTGCACTTCGACAGCCGCTCTCCCGACGGCACGATCCTCCTCAGCCGGGACAGCAAGGACGGCAAGGGCTTCGGCTTCGACGAGGTCATGATGCTGGAGCTGAACCGGCTCGACGCGCGGTACGCGCGCGTGGTGGTCGGGGTCGTCATACAGCAGCATCAGGAGCAACGCACCTTCGCCGGCGTGGGCCGCCCCGGCCTGCGCATCCGCGAGGGGTACACCGTCCTGGCCGAGGACGACTTCAGCGGTGTCCTGGGGGCCACGGCGGCAACGGTCGCCGAGTTCACCCGGGACAGCACCGGCGCCTGGGACTTCCATCCCGGCGTCCAGGGCTTCCAGGGGGACCCGCTGACCTTCACCCGCTCCATGGGGGTCACCCGCCGCCCGTGAACCGGGTCCCGGCCACCGCCGGGTCCCGGTTCGGCGGGAACGGCGGCAGGAGAGGGGAGAGGGGCACCGGCCGAAGCCGGTGCCCCTCTCCCCTCGTCTCAACCGGTCGCACCGGGCGGGCACGCCCGGGCGAACGGTGTCACGCCCTGTCTCAGCTGCAGCCGCTGGTCGAGCCGCAGCCCTCGCAGATGTAGCAGGAACCGGCGCGCTGCATCTTCGTCCCGCAGGAGAAGCAGAGCGGGGCGTCGGCCTGGATACCCAACTGCATCTCGACCAGCTCGGCGCTGGTGTGGGCCTGCTGCGGGGCGGGCTTGGCCGCCTCGGCCCCGGCCTTCGGCGTGGAGACCGCCTTCAGCTCCTGAGCCGCCCGCGGCGCGGACTGGGCCAGGCCCTCGACGTCCACCTCGTCGTCGGTCGGCTCGTAGGAGCCGGTCTCGAGGTGACGCTGGCGCTCCTCGGCGGAGTGGATGCCGAGCGCGGAGCGCGTCTCGAAGGGGAGGAAGTCCAGCGCGAGGCGACGGAAGATGTAATCGACGATGGACTGCGCCATCCGCACGTCCGGGTCGTCCGTCATACCGGCCGGCTCGAAGCGCATGTTGGTGAACTTCGAGACGTACGTCTCCAGCGGGACGCCGTACTGGAGGCCGACGGAGACCGCGATGGAGAAGGCGTCCATCATGCCCGCGAGGGTCGAGCCCTGCTTGGACATCTTCAGGAAGACCTCGCCGAGACCGTCGTCCGGGTAGGAGTTGGCGGTCATGTAGCCCTCGGCACCACCGACGGTGAAGGACGTGGTGATGCCGGGACGCCCCTTCGGCAGACGCTTGCGGACCGGACGGTACTCGACCACCTTCTCGACCGCGGCACGGATCGTGTCCTCGGTCCTCTCGGTGATCTCGGCCTTCTCCTTGGTCTTGGCGGAGAGGGGCTGGCCGACCTTGCAGTTGTCGCGGTAGATGGCGAGCGCCTTGACACCCATCTTCCAGGCCTCGAAGTAGACCTCCTCGACGTCCTCCACGGTCGCCGACTCCGGCAGGTTGACCGTCTTGGAGAGGGCGCCGGAGATCCACGGCTGGATCGCGGCCATCATGCGGACGTGGCCCATCGCGGAGATGGAGCGCTCGCCCATGGCGCAGTCGAAGACCTCGTAGTGCTCGTGCTTGAGACCGGGGGCGTCGATCACGTTGCCGTGCTCGGCGATGTGGGCGACGACCGCCTCGATCTGCTCCTCCTGGTACCCCAGACGACGCAGGGCCTGCGGGACGGTGCCGTTGACGATCTGCATCGAGCCGCCGCCGACCAGCTTCTTGAACTTGACCAGGGCGAGGTCGGGCTCGAGGCCGGTGGTGTCGCAGGACATCGCGAGACCGATGGTGCCGGTGGGGGCGATGACGGAGGCCTGGGAGTTACGGAAACCGTTCTTCTCGCCGAGGCTCAGCACGTCCTGCCAGGCCTCGGTGGCGGCCGCCCAGACCGGCGTGTCCAGGTCGTCCATGCGGACGGCCTTGGCGTTCTCGTCGGAGTGCTGCTTCATGACCCGCAGGTGCGGCTGCGCGTTGCGGGCGTAGCCGTCGTACGGGCCGACGACCGCGGCCAGTTCGGCGGAGCGCCTGTACGACGTGCCGGTCATCAGGGAGGTGATGGCGCCGGCCAGGGCGCGGCCGCCGTCGGAGTCGTAGGCGTGGCCGGTGGCCATCAGCAGGGCGCCGAGGTTGGCGTAGCCGATGCCGAGCTGACGGAAGGCGCGGGTGTTCTCGCCGATCTTCCGGGTCGGGAAGTCCGCGAAGCAGATGGAGATGTCCATCGCGGTGATGACCAGCTCGACGACCTTCGAGAAGCGCTCGGCGTCGAAGGACTGGTTGCCCTTGCTGTCGTCCTCGAGGAACTTCATCAGGTTCAGCGACGCGAGGTTGCAGGACGTGTTGTCCAGGTGCATGTACTCGCTGCAGGGGTTCGACCCGTTGATGCGGCCGGACTCCGGGCAGGTGTGCCAGTGGTTGATGGTGTCGTCGTACTGGATGCCCGGGTCGGCGCAGGCCCAGGCGGCCTCGGCCATCTTGCGGAAGAGCGCCTTGGCCTCGACCTCCTCGATGACCTCGCCGGTCATGCGGGACGTCAGGCCGAACGTGCCGCCGTCCTGGACCGCCTTCATGAACGTGTCGTTCACGCGGACCGAGTTGTTGGCGTTCTGGTACTGGACGGACGTGATGTCGTCGCCGCCCAGGTCCATGTCGAAGCCCGCGTCGCGCAGGGCGCGGATCTTCTCCTCTTCCTTGACCTTGGTCTGGATGAAGTCCTCGATGTCGGGGTGGTCGACGTCGAGGATGACCATCTTGGCGGCCCGGCGGGTGGCACCGCCGGACTTGATGGTGCCGGCGGACGCGTCGGCGCCGCGCATGAAGGAGACAGGGCCGGAGGCGTTGCCGCCGGAGGACAGCAGTTCCTTGGAGGAACGGATGCGGGAGAGGTTCAGGCCGGCGCCGGACCCGCCCTTGAAGATCATGCCCTCTTCCTTGTACCAGTCGAGGATCGACTCCATGGAGTCGTCGACGGACAGGATGAAGCAGGCGGAGACCTGCTGCGGCTGGGGCGTGCCGACGTTGAACCAGACAGGGCTGTTGAAGCTGAAGATCTGGTGCAGGAGGGCGTAGGCCAGCTCGTGCTCGAAGATCTCGGCATCGGCGGGGGAGGCGAAGTACTTGTGGTCCTCGCCGGCCTTCCGGTACGTCTTCACGATGCGGTCGATCAGCTGCTTGAGGCCGGTCTCACGCTGCGGGGTGCCCACGGCGCCGCGGAAGTACTTGCTGGTGACGATGTTGACCGCGTTCACCGACCAGAAGTCGGGGAACTCGACGCCGTACTGCTCGAAGTTGACCGAGCCGTCGCGCCAGTTGGTCATGACGACGTCACGACGCTCCCAGGCCACCTCGTCGTAGGGGTGGGCTCCGGGGGAGGTGTGGATGCGCTCGACCCGCAGTCCCTTGCCGGCCTTGCCGCTGCCCTTGGTCCGGGAACTCCGTGTCGGACCGCTCGCCGTCTCTGTCATGCCGCCTCCCTGGTACGGGCGAAAACGCCCTGAAGTGCCCCGGTGTTCCCGTGACACGGTGTTTGTCCTGATTGCTGCGGGCGTCCACGCGCGTGTCACCCACAACAGGTCTTCTCATCGCCGCGGCCCGGCCGCCCCCGGCCGCGGGGCCCGCCGGTCAGCCGGCGGGCTGGGCGGGCTCCGGGACCTGGACGGCCCCACCGGAGCCGCCACTGTCTTCCCGGCCCCCCGCGGCAGCCCTCTCACGGTCTCCGTCGCCCGCGGCGGGGTGCTCCACCTGCCTGAGTTCCGTGATCGCGGCCTCGAAGTCCTCGAGCGACTCGAACGCCCGGTAGACGGACGCGAACCGCAGATAGGCGACGAGGTCGAGTTCCTGCAGCGGGCCGAGTATGGCCAGCCCCACGTCATGGGTGGTCAGCTCGGCACTCCCGGTGGCCCGCACCGCTTCCTCGACGCGCTGGCCGAGCTGCGCGAGCGCGTCCTCGGTGACGGGACGGCCCTGGCACGCCTTTCGCACACCGTTGATGACCTTGGTACGGCTGAACGGCTCGGTCACGCCGGACCGCTTGACCACCATGAGTGAGCACGTCTCCACGGTCGTGAAACGACGGGAGCAGTCGGGGCACTGGCGGCGTCTGCGGATCGACGTGCCGTCATCGGTCGTACGACTGTCGACGACACGGCTGTCGGGGTGCCTGCAGAAGGGGCAGTGCATGAAATCCCAACCCTCCCTCGCAGCAGACTCCATGGCCCCACGGGGCCTGTTCGGCCCCGCGAAGCTGCTCCAGCATAAGCGATCTCCGAAGGCCTCAGGACCGCGGGACCACAACTTCTGGGCAGCTGCCGCAATCCAACCACTAGATGTGGTGATTGGCTCATTCATACACTCCAGCACGCGTGTCGTTCGAATCCGGGCGCGAGGCACCCGGCCGCCCCTCCTCACGGTGCGCTCACGCGGGACCACGGTGCGGACTCGCGCGACCTCGCGCAGCCCCGGGAAGGCCGCACACGGGGAGATCTCGTGCCCGCCGGAAGGAGACGGCGTGCGACTCCCGAGGAGGCCCGGGAAGAGCCGGGCCGCTCACCGCATCACGCGGCACCCGGTGACAGACTGGGCCCCGGTCGGGAGACCGCCGCCCCGGCGGAGGGCACGGCCACGGGGGTTTTCGCCGACGGGGAGAATCGCAGTCAATACACCTCGACGGGCCACCACAGAGGGTAATTCGCGTTTTTTCACTCGAACGTGTGTTTGGCGCAACCTTTCGAAAGCTACTACCGTTGTCCTGCAGGGAGACCATCGAGAGGGGCCGACGTGACCACCACCGCAGACAGCGCCAGCATCACTGCCCAGGACCGCTCCCAGGGCCGGCTCGAGCCGGCGCATGCGATGAGCGAAGCCACGCAGCATCCTGAGGGACAGAAGCGCTCCCTGCCGGGCCGACCTCCCGGCATCCGGGCGGACAGCTCGGGACTCACCGACCGCCAGCGTCGGGTGATCGAAGTCATCAGGGACTCGGTGCAGCGTCGCGGGTACCCGCCGTCGATGCGCGAGATCGGCCAGGCGGTCGGACTCTCCAGCACGTCCTCCGTGGCACACCAGCTGATGGCGCTGGAGCGCAAGGGATTCCTGCGTCGCGACCCGCACCGTCCCCGCGCGTACGAGGTGCGCGGCTCCGACCAGGCCACCTCCGTGCAACCCACGGACACCACGGGCAAGCCGGCCGCGTCGTACGTACCGCTGGTCGGCCGTATCGCCGCCGGTGGTCCCATCCTCGCCGAGGAGTCGGTCGAGGACGTCTTCCCGCTCCCCCGTCAGCTCGTCGGGGACGGTGAGCTGTTCGTCCTGAAGGTCGTCGGCGACTCCATGATCGAGGCCGCGATCTGTGACGGGGACTGGGTCACGGTCCGGCGCCAGCCCGTCGCCGAGAACGGTGACATCGTCGCCGCGATGCTCGACGGCGAAGCCACCGTCAAGCGTTTCAAGCGCGAGGACGGCCATGTCTGGCTCCTCCCGCACAACGCGGCCTACGAGCCGATCCCCGGCGACGACGCGACCATCCTGGGCAAGGTGGTGGCCGTTCTGCGCCGCGTCTGAGTCCGCCGCGGGGACCGGCCGGTCCGGCCCCGCCCCTGGTCCGGGCCCCGGAACCCCTGCGCCGGTTCCGGGGCCCCGCACTGTCCGGGTCGTCCGGCCCTGGGCTGTCCGATCCTGTGCTGTCGGGTGCTGCGGTGTCGGTTCACAGCCCGGCCCTCCCCCTCGTGGCCCATGCCGGGCGCCTCGCGCCTTCCGTCCACGCCGGGGCGTGCTCCTCGCTCCCGGCCCGCTTGTTCCCGGCCCGCCTGCCCCTCAGTCCGCCTGGCTCCCGGCCTGCCCTGCCGCCGCGTCGATCGCGGCCAGGGACTTCCGCACCTGGTTGCGGTCCGTGGTGAACCAGAAGTCGGGCAGCGAGGCCTTCAGATAGCTGCCGTAGCGCGCCGTCGCCAGTCGCTGGTCCAGGACGGCGACCACCCCGCGGTCACCCGTGGCCCGGACGAGGCGACCGGCGCCCTGCGCCATGAGCAGCGCGGCGTGCGTCGCGGCGACCGCCATGAAGCCGTTCCCGCCGGCGTCCTCCACGGCCTTCTGGCGGGCACTCATCAGCGGGTCGTCCGGACGCGGGAACGGGATCTTGTCCATGACGACCAGCTGGCAGCTGGGGCCGGGAACGTCGACGCCCTGCCAGAGCGACAGCGTGCCGAACAGGCAGGTCCTCGGATCGGCGGCGAAGTTCTTGATCAGCTCGCCGAGGGTCTCCTCGCCCTGGAGGAGGATCGGGAACTCCGGAATGCGGGAACGCAGTTCCTCGGCGGCGAGCTGAGCGGCCCGCATCGAGGAGAACAGGCCCAGGGTGCGGCCGCCCGCGGCCTGGATCAGTTCGGTGAGCTCGTCGAGCATGTCCGCGCGGTCGCCGTCGCGGGCCGGGCGCGCCAGGTGCTTGGCGACGTAGAGAATGCCCTGCCGGGGATAGTCGAACGGAGAGCCGACGTCGACGCCCTTCCACGGTGGAAGGTCGTCCCCCCCGGCGCCCTCGGGGCCGAGGCCCAGGGAGGCGCCCACGCCGTTGAAGTCGCCGCCGAGCTTCAGCGTCGCGGACGTCAGGACCACCGAGCGGTCGGAGAAGAGTTTCTCCCGCAGGAGGCCCGAGACCGACATGGGGGCGACGCGCAGCGAGGCGCCGCTGGGCCGGTATGCGGCTCCGCCGCGGGGCTCGTGGCGCTCGTACCAGACGACATCCCATTCGGAGCCGTTGGTGATGCGCTCGGCCACGTCGTGCACGCTCTCCACCGAGGCGAGCGCCTGCTTACGGACCGCGTCCTCGTCCTGGACGGACTTGTCACGGGTGGCCCCGATCGCGGAGATGACGGTCCGGCAGGCGTCACGCAGCGCCATCAGCGCGTACCCGAGGTCCTCCGGGATCTCCTCGAGACGGCCCGGAAGGGCCAGCTCCATCAGGCGTTCGAAGCCTTCGGCCGCGGTCTGCAGCTGGTCGGCCGCCTTCTCGTCGGCCAGCTTCGCGGCCCGGCGCACCGCGCGGTTGACCTGGCCGGGGGTGAGCTCCCCCGTGGCGACTCCGGTGACCCGGGAGACCAGTTCGTGGGCCTCGTCGACGATCAGCACCTCGTGCTGCGGGAGCACCGGCGCACCCTCGATCGCGTCGATCGCCAGGAGGGCGTGGTTGGTGACCACGACGTCGGCGAGCTTGGCGCGCTCGCGGGCCGTCTCGGCGAAGCACTCCGCGCCGTAGGCACACTTCGTGGCGCCCAGGCACTCCCGCGACGACACCGACACCTGGGACCAGGCACGGTCGGAGACGCCCGGGGTGAGGTCGTCCCGGTCCCCGTTCTCCGTCTCGTCCGCCCAGTCGCGCAGACGCAGCAGGTCCTGCCCCAGCTTGCTGGTGGGGGCGGCCGCCTCGAACTGGTCGAAGAGGCCCTCCTCCTCGTCCTGCGGTACGCCTTCGTGGAGCCGGTGCAGACACACGTAGTTGGACCGGCCCTTGAGCATGGCGAACTCCGGACGGCGGCGCAGCAGCGGATGCAGCGCCTCCACCGTGCGCGGAAGGTCGCGCTCGACGAGCTGGCGCTGCAGGGCCAGCGTGGCCGTCGCCACGACGACCCTTTCCCCCTGTGCGAGCGCGGGCACGAGGTAGCCGAGCGACTTTCCGGTACCGGTGCCGGCCTGGACCAGCAGATGGGAGGCGTCGTCGATCGCCTCGGCGACGGCTTCGGCCATGGTCACCTGGCCGGGGCGCTCCGTGCCGCCGACGGCGGTGACGGCAGCGTGCAGGAGTTCGGGGAGTGAGGGCTTCGTCATAGCGCGACCACCCTACGGCCCGGCACCGACAATCGTGTGCCGACCGCGAGGGCCGTGGGCCGTGGACGCACAGGTGGGCGCGGCACGAGGTGCGGACGAACACGTTTCCGGTCGGATACGTGTCATCGGGCACCAGGCCCCGGCAGGGAGCCGGGAGGGCATCGCGGCGGCCGCTCTCCGGCGCGTGTCCAGGCCAGGGAGCTCGTAGCGAAACCGTTGCCGTTCCGGCGGTTGTCCAGCACGGCGAACGCATAGTGTGTGGTGCCGTTCCCGGTGGTCGTGCAACGGGTCCGGGCTCCGTTCGGGTCCGCGGTGCGAGCACGGCCCACGCACCAAGTTCGTCCATATCAGGGGGAGTCAGATCATGCGATCCATACGGCCGTCGTCCACCGGTCACCGAGGTGGGAAGGCGCGCCGCGGCACCTCCCCCGTACTGACCGCCGTCGCGCTCGCCTCGGTGCTCGCGCTCACCGCTACCGCCTGTGGTGCGGAGGACGACACGGCGGGCGGCGAAGCCTCCGCGACCGCCGCGGCCGGGGACGGCAAGATCCGGATCCCGAGCGACGTCGCGGACCGGCTCAAGGAGCACGGGATCGATGTCGACGAGTGGAGGAACGGCGACTGGAAGAACTGGGACAAGGACGACTGGCTGCGCGAGGCCAACGACTACATCAACCCGATCATCGAGGACCTGTGGGACCCGGACCGCATGCGGGACGCCGAGCAGCCGGACCCGGAGGTCGACGAGAGCGACATCTCCGGTGACCAGGGCGTGACCGACCCGACGCCGGAGCCGGTGCAGGCACAGGCCGTGCCGCCGTCGTACCACGACAACGCCCCCACGGCGGGCAAGGTGTTCTTCGACTCCCCCGAGGGCACCATGGTGTGCTCCGCGACCGTGGTGCAGGACCCCGCCAATCCGGGGAAGTCCAACATGGTGTGGACGGCCGGGCACTGCGTGCACGCCGGCAAGAAGGGCGGCTGGTACCGCAACATCGCCTTCGTGCCGTCGTACAACGACGCGGGCAGGCCGACCGGCGAGTTCGAGGGCGCCACCGAGGAGGAGGTCGCTCCGTACGGCGTCTGGTGGGGTGACTGGGCGCAGACCTCCGACCAGTGGATCGAGCAGGGCGGTGCGACCGGCGGTGACGGCGCCTCGTACGACTTCGCCGTCATCCATGTGACGCCGGAGAAGGGCGGCGACGGCAAGTCGCTGGAGGAGACGGTCGGTTCGGCGCTGCCGGTGGACTTCCGGGCTCCCGCCGTGCCCGACGTGAAGAGCGTGACCGCGACCGGTTACCCGGCCGGCGAGCCGTACGACGGCCAGACGCTGTTCAGCTGCGAGGACCAGCCGGGCCGGCTCTCGCTCGGTGCCTCCGACCCGACGATGTACCGCATCGGATGCAGCATGACCGCCGGTTCGTCCGGCGGCGGCTGGGTCGCGGAGGGCTCCGACGGCCGGCCGGCGCTGGTGTCCAACACCTCCATCGGCCCGGTGACTTCGGGCTGGCTGGCCGGCCCGCGGCTGGGCGACGAGGCCAAGGGCGTGTACGACGCGGTCAGCGACAAGTTCGCCGGCCGGTGACCTGGGGCCGCTCCGGCGGCGGACAGCGGCAGGACGTTCCTTCACGGCACCGGGGGTCATCGCACCACGCGTTCCACCGGCAGGTCCGCTCCGCGCCGGCGTGGCCGTCGCCGAGCTCTCGCCGTCACCGGGCTCGTCGCCGCCCTGGCACGCACCGCGACCGCGTGCGGCGGTTCGGCCGGCGCCGGGGCCGGCGCGAAGAAGCCCGGTTCCGGCACCTCACCGGCCGCGGGCAGCGAGGCCGGTGAGGCCGGGGCCCGGCCGGCCTCGCGGACCGGCTCAGGGAGCACGGGCTCGATGTCGACGAGTGGAAGGACGGCGGCGGCTGGTTCCGGGGGGGGTGGACGGCGGGGCCGTACGGGTGGCGAACACGCCGGTCGGCCCGACCGGCAACACCTGGCTCGCGGGCCCGCAGCCGGGACGCCGAGGCGCTTTACCAGAACACGAGCAGGACCCACGGCGGCCGGTGAGCACGACGGTACGTGATCAGGGCGCCCGGTGGCCGAGGCGGCCGGTCGTCCGCACACGCCGACGGCCCGCCCCCTGTCACAGCAGGGTGCGGGCCGTCGGCGTCGCCGTGGGCCGCGGACTCAGCCGGCGGCCGGCGTGGGCAGGTACGGCGTGAGCTCCGCCGCCAGTTCCTCGTGCACCCGCACCTTGAGCAGGGTGCCCTCCGCGGTGTGCTCCTCGGAGATCACCTCGCCCTCGTCGTGCGCGCGGGCCACCAGCTTGCCCTGGGTGTACGGCACGAGTGCCTCGATCTCCACGGCCGGCCGGGGCAGCTCGTGGTCGAGGAGGGCGAGCAGCTCGTCGATGCCCTGGCCGGTGCGGGCCGAGACCGCGAGGGAGCGCTTCTCCTCCCGCAGCAGCCGCTGGAGCGTCAGCGGGTCGGCCGCGTCGGCCTTGTTGATCACCACGATCTCGGGTACGCCGGTGGCGCCGACGTCCCTGATCACCTCGCGCACGGCGGCCAGCTGCTCCTCCGGGACGGGATGCGAACCGTCCACCACGTGCAGGATCAGGTCGGCGTCGCCGACCTCCTCCATCGTGGAGCGGAACGCCTCGACCAGGTGGTGCGGCAGGTGCCGGACGAAGCCGACCGTGTCGGCCAGCGTGTAGAGCCGTCCGCCCGGCGTCTCGGCCCGGCGCACGGTCGGGTCGAGGGTCGCGAACAGGGCGTTCTCGACCAGCACGCCCGCGCCCGTCAGGCGGTTGAGCAGCGAGGACTTGCCGGCGTTGGTGTAACCCGCGATGGCGACGGACGGCACCTTGTTGCGCCGGCGCTCCTGGCGCTTGATGTCGCGGCCGGTCTTCATCTCCGCGATCTCCCGGCGCATCTTCGCCATCTTCTCGCGGATCCGGCGCCGGTCGGTCTCGATCTTGGTCTCGCCGGGGCCGCGGGTGGCGAGACCGCCGCCCTTGCCGCCGCCCATCTGCCGGGACAGCGACTGGCCCCAGCCGCGCAGCCTCGGCAGCATGTACTGCATCTGCGCGAGCGCGACCTGCGCCTTGCCCTCCCGGGACTTGGCGTGCTGGGCGAAGATGTCCAGGATCAGGGCCGTACGGTCGATGACCTTGACCTTGACGACGTCCTCGAGGTGGATCAGCTGTCCGGGGCTCAGCTCTCCGTCGCAGATGACCGTGTCCGCGCCCGTGTCGAGCACGATGTCACGCAGTTCCTCGGCCTTGCCGGAGCCGATGAAGGTCGCCGCGTCGGGCTTGTCGCGGCGCTGGGTCACGCCGTCGAGCACGAGGGCGCCCGCCGTCTCCGCCAGGGCGGCGAGCTCCGCGAGGGAGTTCTCCGCGTCCTGCACGGTTCCCGACGTCCACACGCCGACGAGTACGACGCGCTCCAGGCGGAGCTGACGGTACTCGACCTCGGTGACGTCCTCGAGCTCGGTGGAGAGGCCGGCGACGCGGCGCAGGGCCGCACGCTCGGAGCGGTCGAGCTGGTCGCCGTCCCGCTCTCCGTCGATCTCGAGGCTCCAGGCGACGTCCGCTTCCATCAGGGCATCGGCCCGGAGGCCCTCGGGGTAGGTCTGCGCGAGGCGCTTGGTGTCCTGGGAAGGGGAAGAAGAGGAGGTCATTGGGTCCTTACGTCGATATGTGGAAGGGGATACGCAGGGGCGACGGGGTACTCCTGTCGCCTTTCACAACGCACGGGCCTCCCGGGAGATTCCCGTGCCCCGCGCCGTGGCGTCCTGATGATGGTGGCACGGCACGGCACGTCTCGTCACCGTGTTTGTTCCCGGTTCACGCCTGTTCGATGCACGGTCGGGGCGGAGCGCCCCGTGGGCTTGTGGGCCACGGACCTCCAGTCCGGGTGGCCGGGCATCGGTGGGGTCCTCACGTCGTGCAGCCAGGCGTCCAGGAAGCCGGTCAGGTCCCGTCCCGCGGTCTCGGAGGCAAGCTTGACGAAGTCGGCGGTGGAGGCCGTGCCGTCCCGGTGCCGGGTCACCCAGCGCCGTTCCAGGCGGTCGAACGCGGCGCGGCCGATCTCCTCGCGCAGGGCGTACAGCACGAGCGCGGCACCGTCGTAGACGATCGGCCGGAAGATGCTGATCTTCCGGCCGGGCCGGGGGGCCTTGGGGGCGGCGGGCGGTCCGCCCGCCGCGCGCCATTGGTCGGATGCCTCGTAGGCGGCCTTCATCCGGGCCTCGAGGGACCGGCCGGCCCTCTCCTGCGCGTACAGCGCCTCGTACCAGGTGGCGTGGCCCTCGCTGAGCCACAGGTCGGACCAGGTGCGAGGGCTGACGCTGTTGCCGAACCACTGGTGGGCCAGCTCGTGCACCATGATCGACTCGACGTACCACGCGGGGCGGGCCGGATCGGTGAAGAGGTCCCGCTCGAAGAGGGACAGCGTCTGGGTCTCGAGTGCGAAGCCGGTGGAGACGTCGGCCATGAGCAGACCGTACGTCTCGAAGGGGTAGCGGCCGACCCTGGCCTCCATCCAGTCGATCTGGGCGGGGGTCTTCGACAGCCACGGTTCGAGCCGTTCGCGGTCGGCCGTGGGGACGACGTCGCGCAGCGGCAGCCCGTGCGGGCCGGTGCGGCGCAGGACCGTGGAGCGGCCGATGGACACCTGGGCGAGTTCGGTGGCCATGGGGTGCCGGGTGCGGTACGTCCAGGTCGTCGTCGACGCGCGGGTGCGGTCGACGTGGATCGGCAGACCGTTGGCGACGGCGGTGTGACCGGCGGGTGCGGTGATGCGGAAGGTGAAGAAGGCCTTGTCGGACGGGTGGTCGTTGCACGGGAAGACCAGGTGCGCGGCGTCGGCCTGGTTGGCCATGGCGAGGCCGTCCGCGGTGCGCACCCATCCGCCGTCACGGCCCTCGGCGGTCACCGGATCGCTGGTGTGACGCACGGCGACACGGGTCCGTTCGCCGGCGTCCAGGCCGCCGACGGGGGTGATCACGAGGTCCTCACCGGCGGTGGTGAAGGGGGCGGGGGCGCCGTCCACCTCGACCGAATGAACCGTGCCCCGGGCGAAGTCGAGGTTGATCCGCTCCAGGTCCGTGGTCGTCCGGGCGTGGATCGTGGTGGTGGCCCGGAGCGGTGTGTCGTTGGTGCCGGGGTAGCCGAGGGCGAGGTGGTACGACGTCACGTCGTACCCGGGGTTGCCCAGGTACGGGAAGAGGCGGTCGCCGATGCCCAGCGGCGTGGCGGGGGCGCTCGCGGCGAGGAGGCAGACGGAGACGGCCGACGCGAGCAGCGCCGCGGACGTCCGCCGGGGACGGCCACGGGGGATCGGCCTGCGGGCGGCCGGGACGGGGACGTCCTGACGGCCGGAGGCCGGACCGTGCGGGCCGGCGGGACGCTCGAAGGCCGGTTCCGGGGCAGCGGGGCCGTGGGGGGTGAGCAGCATGGGCCCACGGCTATCAGCGCGCGCGTGCGCGCTTTCGGCGGCGCGCTCCCGGTTCACCCGACCGGGTGGACCGATGGCCCGGCGGGCACGCCGCCAAGGTGTCCGGCCGGACGGCACCCGCGGCGTCCGGCACGGACCGCTGTCAGGTGCCCTGGGTCTGCGGTGTGGCCCGGCTCACGTCGTACACGCCCGCCACCTTGCGCATCGCGCGCATGAGGGTGGGCAGATGGGCGGCGTCCGGCAGCTGCACGGTGTAGGTGTGCCGCACCTGCTGGTGGGTCGGTGGCTCGACGGTCGCGGAGACGATCTCGGCGCCTTCCACCGCCATGGCCTCGGTGAGGTCGGCGAGCAGATGCGGGCGGACGAACGATTCGGCGACCAGGGTGACCCGGCACTCGGCGCCCTCCCCCCAGCGCACGCCGACCTCCGCGCGCCCCGCGGCTTTCATGCGTGCCACGGCGGCGCACTCGGCACGGTGCACGGTGACCGCTCCCCCGCGCACGAGGAAGCCGGTCACCTCGTCGGGTGGTACGGGCGTGCAGCAGCCGGCAAGCCGTACCGGCGCGCCGGGCCGGTCGGCCAGGACCTGGGCACCGCCGGAGGAACCGGGCGCCGCTTCGGGAGCGTGTCCCGCCGGGGGCTCTCCCGTGGCAGGGCGGGGAGCCGGCTGTGCCGCATCGGACCCGGCGCGGTCGTTCCCGACCGGATCGACCTGACCGACCGGATCGGCGGGGTGGGCGGTCAGCCATCGCTGAATGGCGATCCGGGCGGCCGGGGTGTGGGCGTGCTCCAGCCACTCCCTGGAGGGCTCGGACGCGGGGTCCTGGCCCATCAGGAGCTGGACGGTGTCCCCGTCCCTCAGCACGGTGCTCAGCGTCGCCAGGCGGCCGTTGACCCGGGCGCCGATGCACGCGTGCGCGTCCTCGCCGTACTGCGCGTACGCGGCGTCCACACAGGTCGCGCCCTCGGGCAGGCCGATCGTGCCGCCGTCGGGGCGGAACACGGTGATCTCGCGGTCCTGGGCGAGGTCCTCGCGCAGCGTGGACCAGAACGTGTCGGGGTCGGGCGCGCCGCGCTGCCACTCGAGGAGCCGGGAGAGCCAGCCGGGCCGGGTCGGGTCGACGCGTTCGCCGTCGCTGGTCGACTGTTCCTCCGCCGGGGCGGCGTAGGGGTTGCCGAGAGCGACGACACCGGCCTCGGCGACCTTGTGCATCTGGTGCGTGCGGATGAGGACTTCGACGACCTGGCCGTCGTCGCGCGCGACGGCGGTGTGCAGCGACTGGTAGAGGTTGAACTTGGGGACGGCGATGAAGTCCTTGAACTCCGAGACGACGGGCGTCATGCAGGTGTGCAGCTCGCCCAGGACGCCGTAGCAGTCGGCGTCCTCGTTCACCAGCACCAGCACGCGGCCGAAGTCGGCGCCGCGGAGCCGGCCGCGTTTGCGGGACACGCGGTGCACGGAGACGAAGTGACGGGGACGGATGAGGACCTCGGCGGCGAGGTCCGCCTCGCGCAGCACCTTGCGCACCTCGTCGGCGACCTCGGCGAGCGGGTCGTCCGCGCGGGAGGCGTTGCGGAGGATCAGCTCACGCGTGTGCTTGTTCTCCTCGGGACGCAGGATCGCGAAGACCAGGTCCTCGAGTTCCGTCTTGAGCGCCTGGACGCCGAGCCGTTCGGCGAGCGGGATGAGGACGTCCCGGGTCACCTTGGCGATGCGCTCCTGCTTCTCGCGACGCATCACCCCGAGGGTGCGCATGTTGTGCAGCCGGTCGGCGAGCTTGATCGACATCACGCGGACGTCGTTTCCGGTGGCGACGAGCATCTTGCGGAAGGTCTCGGGTTCGGCCGCGGCACCGTAGTCGACCTTCTCCAGCTTGGTGACGCCGTCGACGAGGTAACACACCTCCTCCCCGAACTGCTCACGTACCTGATCGAGCGTCACCTCCGTGTCCTCGACGGTGTCGTGGAGCAGGGAGGCGGTCAAGGTGGTCGTCTCTGCGCCGAGTTCGGCGAGGATGAGGGTCACGGCGAGCGGGTGGGTGATGTACGGCTCACCGCTCTTGCGCATCTGCCCCCGGTGCGAGGACTCGGCCAGCAGATAGGCGCGGCGCAGGGGGTCGAGA
Organism: Streptomyces sp. NBRC 110035; assembly: GCF_000829695.1. GTDB lineage: Bacteria > Actinomycetota > Actinomycetes > Streptomycetales > Streptomycetaceae > Streptomyces. The sequence goes on from NZ_BBNN01000033.1 coordinate 103,129, forward strand.
TCGGCGTCGGGATGATGGGCCCGGTGGGCGTCGACGACATGGCCGATGGCGTCGGGAAGCCGGCCGCGGGAGGCGGGGCCGAGGAACGCGGCGCGGCCCAGCCGGCGCAGGTCGAGCCGGGAGCGGGCCTTCCTGCGTGTCCCTGCGGGCGTGGCACGACCCGATGGCACGGACCCCGATGGCACAGACCCTGAGGGCACAGGACCTGGGATCGCAGGTTTCGCGGCCTCCGCATTCAATGGGCACCTCCGGCTGCGTTGACCGGCGGACGTGTGCCCAGGGCGGACTCGGGCTGAGGAGACGGTGTTCGTTTCCCGTCCGGGCCGGTGCTTGATGCTACCGAGCCCAGCATGCGCGACCGACCGCCTCCCGCGGAGCGTGAAACGGATCACCCCATCGAGCGAAGACCCTCACAGCGGCGATTTCACGCCACGGAGCCGCCGGCGCGCCATGCTCCCGAAGCCCGACCGGGCCCCGCACCCCACGGATGCGGGTGGCCGGGCCACTCGGCTCTTGGATACCAAGCCGGTACGGGACTCAGCGGGGCAGGTTCTCCAGCCACTCGCTCTCGATCACTCCCTCCGCGACGATCACCGCCGGCCCGGTCATCTCGACCTCCCCGTCGGGCCGTTCCGTGATCACCAGGGTGCCGCCGGGCACATCCACCGCGTACGTCACCGGGGTTCCGGTGGCCCGCGGGTCGACGCCGTCCCGGCGGGCCGTGGCCACGGCGACCGCGCAGGCGCCCGTGCCGCACGAACGGGTCTCACCGGCTCCCCGCTCGTGGACGCGCAGCGCCACGTGTCGCGGCCCCCGGTCGGCCACGAACTCGACGTTGACGCCGTCCGGATAGACCGAGGCGGGGCTGACCGGGGGCGCGGTGATCAGGTCGCCGGCGTGGTCGAGGTCGTCCACGAAGGCCACGGCGTGCGGGTTGCCCATGTTCACGTTCCGTGCGGGCCAGCTGCGCCCGCCGACGTGCACGGTGACGCCGTCGTCGGGCAGCAGCGCCCGGCCCATGCCGACGGTGATGTCACCCGCGGCGGAGCCGCTGCCGGACACGGTCTTGGCGATGTGCACCGCTTTCACGCCCCCGCGCGTGGCGACCGCGATGTCGCCCTCGGTCACATGTCCCGCGCGCTGGAGGTAGCGCGCGAACACACGCACGCCGTTGCCGCACATCTCGGCGACCGAGCCGTCGCCGTTGCGGTAGTCCATGAACCACTCGGCCTCGGCCGCCAGGTGCCGCGCCTCGGGGTGTGCCGCGGACCGCACCACGTGCAGCAGTCCGTCACCGCCGATGCCCGCGCGTCGGTCGCAGAGGGCCGCGACGAAGGCGGGCGGCAGGTCGACGGCGTTCTCGGGGTCCGGGACGATCACGAAGTCGTTCTCGGTGCCGTGTCCCTTGAGGAAGGCGATCCGCGTGCTCATCTTCCGATCGTACGGGGTGACCGCGGCACCGCGTACCGGCCACCGCTGCGCGCGGGAGCCCGCGCGGGGGGGGCGGCGGCGGCGGAGGGGCGGGCCTCAGCGGAGGCGGGCGACCCGCCAGACGGCCAGGGCCACCACCGCGGCGACCAGCACGGCGTAGGCGGCCATCACCCGCCAGTCGGGGCTGCGGCCGGAGCTCCGGGCCGGCAGGCCGGGCCAGGTGTACCCCACCCTGCGGGCGGCCATCATGCCCCAGCCGGCCGCGCAGGAGCAGATCAGCAGGCCCAGCATGGCGATCACGGCGCCGCTGTCGCCGAAGTCGAAGGCGAGCGGGAACGCGAACATCAGGGAGCCGACCGCGGCCAGGCCGACGATGGGCGCGAGCTGCCAGAGGCGCAGCCGACGCTGCGGACGCAGCTCGACCTCGACCTCGTCGCCGCCCGCGAACATCTCCTCCGGCTCGGGACCGTCGTCGGTCACCTGGCCCTGGGTCTCGTCCGGCCCGTCGGGGCTGAGACGGTCGGGGTCCTGCTCCGGTGCACCCCGCTCGGTGGTGAGGTGTTCGGTGCCGTGTGCGGTGTCGCGAGGGCCGGCCTCCATCGCCACGCGCCCTCCCAACTTGGACTCCACTGGTCGATCGAAGCTCGATGATGGCACGGCACCGGAGGCCCGGATGACGGCCTGGGCGTCCCGATGCCATGACGTGATCAGGCTGTAACCGGTCGTTCGACCAATGACAGCGCGAGTCGCGGAAGTTCCGTCAGGTCCGCCGCGGCCCCACTCAACCAGTGCACCCGCGGGTCGCGCCTGAACCATGAATCCTGACGGCGCGCGAAGCGCTTGGTGGCACGGACGGTTTCGGCCCGTGCGTCCTCCAGGGTGCACTCCCCGGCGAGCGCGGCGAGCACCTGCTGGTAACCGAGCGCGCGCGAGGCCGTACGCCCCTCGCGCAACCCCTGCGCCTCCAGTGCGCGCACTTCGTCCACGAGACCCGCGTCCCACATCCGGTCGACCCGGCCGGTGATCCTCTCGTCCAGCTCGGGGCGGGCCACGTCGACACCGATCTGGAGGGTGTCGTAGACCGAGTCGTGGCCGGGGAGGTTGGCGGTGAAGGGCAGTCCGGTGATCTCGATCACTTCGAGCGCCCGGACGATACGGCGGCCGTTGCTCGGCAGGATGGCCCGCGCGGCCTCGGGGTCGGCGGCGGCGAGGCGGGCGTGCAGCGCGCCGGATCCGCGCAGGGTGAGTTCGCCCTCCAGGCGCGACCGCACGTCGGGGTCGGTGCCCGGGAACTCGAGATGGTCGACGGCTCCGCGGACGTAGAGGCCGGAGCCCCCGACCAGGACGGGCCAGCGCCCTGCGGCGAGCAGCGCGTCGATCCGCTCCCGGGCGAGGCGCTGGTACTCGGCGACGGACGCGGTGACGGTCACGTCCCAGATGTCCAGGAGGTGGTGAGGGACCTCCCCGCGCTCCTCGGGCGTCAGTTTGGCGGTGCCGATGTCCATTCCCCGGTAGAGCTGCATGGAGTCGGCGTTGATGACCTCACCCCCGAGCTCTCGGGCCAGGAACACGCCCAGATCGGACTTTCCGGCTGCGGTGGGGCCGACGACGGCGATGACCCGGGGGGCGGGGGGTGCGCTGCTCACCGGTCCAGTCTCGCAAACCTCACAGCCGGCCCTCCATCGAGCTGCGTGTCGCGCCGGACAGGGACCCGCGCACATGGCCGGGTTTCGGCCACCGGAGCACCGCGCGGCAGAGCGGGACCACATCCGCACGGGTACCGTGTGGGGTGGATATGGGCGTTTCAGCATATGAGCCCACACGAATCCCGCACGTATCCCGCATGGCACGAGCGCACGTGAACCGCACCGCGAGGGAAGGTGGACCATGGGTCTCCTGGACAACATGAAGGCCAGGCTGGGGCCTGCCAAGGACAAGGTCTCGGACCTCGCACAGCAGCACGAGGGCAGGATCCAGCACGGGCTGGACAAGGCCGCGAAGACCGCCGACGAGCGGACCAGGGGCAAGTACAGCGACAGGATCCAGAAGGGCACCGGCAAGGCCAAGGACGCCATGGGCCGGCTCGCACACAAGAACGACCCTGGTGCGGACGCGGGCGGCACCACTCCCCCGGCGGGGCCGCCGCCCGCTCACTGAGTGATGCATCGGCATACGGCCGGGAGCACCGACGGGCATCGGGCGTTCCCGGCCGACGGTCGTTTCGGACGGCTTTCTCAGGCCGCCCCCGTGCCGGGTCCGGCGTCCGGCGGAGCCGGCTGTCAGGACCAGGTGGCCACGATGTAGCCCACCCCGTACGGGGCGTCCTCGTACAGCAGCGTGCCCCGGAGAGCGGGTCCCCCGGCTTCGGCCGCGCCCGCCAGGACCTGCCAGGGAGCCCGGCCGGACGCCTTGAGTACGTGTGCCAGGCCGCCGTCCAGCGCCCCCAGGGCCGCCGTGTCGGCCGCGCCCAGTGCCCGCGCGGCCTCCGCGTCGAAGGGTGCCGCCCGCTCGTCGAGGTAGCCGGGCGCCTTGAGCGTGCGGCAGGCGCTGCCGTCGCCCATGACCAGCAGCGCGACACGCTCCGCGCGGGTGGCGATGTCCCGTCCCTCCTCGAGGCACCTCCCGGCCGCGAGGGACTCCCCCACTCCGAGTCCTTCGACGGGTGCGTCCGCCCACCCTGCCCGCTCCAGCAGCCAGGCGCCCACCGCGAGCGCAGCGGGCAGCTCGCGGCCGGTCGCCGTGTCGCGGTCCGCTCCGAGCCGTACGTCGGAACCGGCCCCGAAGCCGCGGAAGGACCCCGTGCTGCCCTCCGGGTAACGCTCGGCGTCCACGCCGCCCGGCGCCGGACCGACGACCACCAGGAGGTCGGGCCGGGCGGCGGCGAGCACACCGACCGCGTCCGCGCACGCGGCCCGCGCGGCGTCCAGCTCGGGGGCGGCGCCTGTGGCGACCTCGGGCACGAGCAACGGCGGACAGGGACAGACTGCGGCGGCGACCATCATGATCGGCAGCGTAGCCCTCGCGGGTCGGCCCGCCGCCACGCCCACCACCGCAGCCCGCCCTGCCTGCTCAGCCGCGGCGCGATGCCTGTACGCCCGCACGTTCGTATGCCCGTACGGCGTCCCGGGCGCTGCCCGTGACGCCGTCGGCCGGCCGGTGTCAGTCGCAGCCGCAGCCGCTCGCCACGGCCGGGAGCGGCTCGGGGGCGCCGACCTTCGGCAGGCCGAGCATCACGCCCGCGGGCTGCGCCGCCTTCTCCGCGTTGCGCTTCTCCCAGGCGTCGCCCGCGCGCGTGCGGCGCACCTGCAGGGCCGGGCCCTCGGCGAGGAGGTGGTGGGGCGCCGCGTACGTGATCTCGACGGTGACGACGTCGCCGGGACGCACGTCCTGCTCCGGCTTGGTGAAGTGCACCAGGCGGCTGTCCGGGGCACGGCCGGAGAGACGGTGGGTGGCGCCGTCCTTGCGGCCCTCGCCCTCGGCGACCATCAACTCCGGGGTGCGGCCGACCTGCTTCTTGTTCTCCTCCCAGGAGATCTCCTCCTGGAGGGCGACGAGCCGCTCGTAGCGCTCCTGGACGACCTTCTTGGGGATCTGGCCGTCCATCCCGGCGGCCGGGGTGCCCGGACGCTTGGAGTACTGGAAGGTGAAGGCCTGGGCGAAGCGGGCCTCGCGCACGACGTGCAGGGTCTGCTCGAAGTCCTCCTCGGTCTCGCCGGGGAAGCCCACGATGATGTCGGTGCTGATCGCCGCGTGCGGGATGGCGGCGCGGACCTTCTCGATGATGCCGAGGTAGCGCTCCTGCCGGTACGAGCGGCGCATCGCCTTGAGGACCGTGTCCGAGCCGGACTGGAGCGGCATGTGGAGCTGCGGCATCACGTTGGGCGTCTCGGCCATGGCGGCGATGACGTCGTCGGTGAAGTCGCGCGGGTGCGGGGAGGTGAAGCGGACGCGCTCCAGGCCCTCGACCTTCCCGCAGGCCCGCAGCAGCTTGCTGAACGCCTCCCGGTCGCCGATGTCGGAGCCGTACGCGTTGACGTTCTGGCCGAGCAGGGTGATCTCCGAGACGCCCTCGGCGACCAGGGCCTCGATCTCGGCGAGGATGTCGCCGGGGCGCCGGTCCTTCTCCTTGCCGCGCAGCGCGGGGACGATGCAGAAGGTGCAGGTGTTGTTGCAGCCGACGGAGATGGACACCCAGGCCGCGTAGGCGCTCTCGCGGCGGGTCGGCAGCGTGGACGGGAAGGCCTCCAGGGACTCGGCGATCTCGACCTGCGCCTCCTCCTGGACGCGGGCGCGCTCCAGGAGGACCGGCAGCTTGCCGATGTTGTGCGTGCCGAAGACGACGTCCACCCAGGGGGCACGCTGCACGATGGTGTCGCGGTCCTTCTGCGCGAGGCAGCCGCCGACCGCGATCTGCATGCCGGGACGCCGTGCCTTCCTGGGTGCGAGGTGGCCGAGGTTGCCGTAGAGCTTGTTGTCGGCGTTCTCGCGCACGGCGCAGGTGTTGAAGACGACGACGTCGGCGTCACCGTCGGCGTCCTCGGGGGCCCGGACATAGCCCGCGTCCTCCAGCAGCCCGGACAATCGCTCGGAGTCGTGGACGTTCATCTGACACCCGTAGGTGCGTACTTCATAGGTGCGCGTGCCGCCCACTGACTGGCTCCGGTCGATGCTGCTCATGCCCTACAGGGTAGGCGGTCGACACGACACCCCCGGGACTCCGCCCGCGACCGGCCTCCGCCCGGGCTCCCGCTCAGTCGGCCGCCCGGGACTCCGCTCCCGGCCTCCACCCCTGCCGGCGCAGCACCCGGGACACGTCCGGTGCCTCGTAGTGGTCCCCCTTGAGGACCTTGCCGTCGAAGCGGCGGGCGATCTCGCCGCCGGGGCCGCGCTTGCTCATGTTGGCGCGGTGGATCTCGGAGATCACCGCGTCGAGGTCGATGCCGTGGACGAGCGCCGTGCCGTGGGCGACGTAGACGACGTCGGCGAGTTCGTGCGCGAGCCGGTCGAGGGGTCCGTGCACCGCCACCTCCGCGACCTCGGCGGCCTCCTCGGCGAGCAGTTCACCGCGGTGGGCGGCGAGTTCCGGCGGGACCTCGGTCGGTGTCTCCCGCGCGTCCAGCCCGAAGGCGCGGTGGAACTCACGGACGAGGTCGGCGGGTGAAGCACTCATGCCGTGACTCTAGAGCCTGTCGCGACCACCTCCGGTACTCTCCCGGCCTGGTCAGAAGAGCGTACGGACTGGCAGGATCGCCCATATGTCCATCGCGCTGTCCCGTACCGGCAGGCGCCGGGTCCTGCGGGGCGCGGTCGCCGGCCTCGTGGCGCTCGGGCTGCTGCTGTGGTGGCTGGCGCCCTGGCGCGAGGATCCGCCGCACGGGTCGGTCACGCTGAGTACGGGGACGCACGCGGGGGTCTACCAGAAGTACGGGGAGCTGCTGCACGCGTCGCTCGGTACGCACATGCCCGACCTCGAGGTGCGGCTCCGGACCAGCGACGGTTCGCAGGAGAACGTGCGGCGGGTGGCGACCGGGCAGGCGGACTTCGCGATCGCCGCCGCCGACGCGGTGGAGACGTACAAGCTGGACGGCCGGCCGGGAGCCGGTGAACTGCGCGGGGTCGCCCGTCTCTACGACGACTACGTGCAGCTCGTGGTCCCGCCCGGATCGGACATCCGCTCCGTCACCGACCTGCGGGGCAAGAGGGTCGCCATAGGGCCGCCCAAGTCGGGTGTGCGGCTCATCGCCAACCGGGTGCTCAGAGCGGCCGGCATCGACCCGGAGAAGGACATCAGCCCCTCCGCGGACGGCATCGACTCCGGCCCCGGGCGGCTCGGGAAGGGACTCGACGCGTTCTTCTGGTCGGGCGGGCTGCCCACCGACGGCCTGCGCACGCTGTCCGAGGACGCCGGCCTCCGGTTCGTGCCGATCACGGCCGATCTGGTCGCCGAGCTGCACGAGCAGGGCGGTGCCACGCGCTACTACCGCGCCACCGACATGCCGGAGTCGGCCTACCCCGGCAGCCAGCACGGCTCGACCATCCCGACGATGGCCGTGTCCAATCTGCTGATCACACGGGCGGACACGGACCCACGGCTCACCGAGTGGCTGACCCGGATCGTGCTCAGGAGCCGGGACAACATCGGGGCGCACGTGCACTCCGCCCAGCTCGTCGACGTGCGCACCGCGATCTACACCGATCCGCTCCGGCTGCACGACGGCGCGCGCCGGTACTACCGGTCCGTCAAGCCCTGAACCGTCGCTCCCCCCGTGGGGACGCTCCTGGGCACCGTCACCGTCACTCTCAGCCCGTGCGGCTCGTGCCGGTCGTACGCGATCGAGCCGCCGCCCGCCGTGAGCAGGGCGCGGGAGATGGACAGTCCGAGGCCGGAGCCCTTGATGTTCTGGTGGCGCGAGCTGCGCCAGAAACGGTCGCCGACGCGGGCCAGCTCCTCGTCGGTCAGACCGGGGCCCTGGTCGGTGACGACGACGGTGGAGGTGTCCCCGTGGGAGGCGACGGCCACCTCGACGGTCCGGCCCCCGGGCGTGAACTTCACCGCGTTGTCGATGACCGCGTCCAGCGCGCTGGACAGGGCGACCGGGTCGGCCCATGCCGTGGTCGGCGGGCAGTCCCCGGTCAGCAGGACGCCCTTGGCCTCGGCGGTGGGCGACCACGCCGCCACGCGTTCGGCGGCCAGGGCGCCGATGTCGGTGATCTCGAGCTGGGCCTCGATGTGCTCGGCCAGCGCCAGGTCGAGCAGGTCGTCCAGGACCTGTGCCAGACGCCTGCCCTCGGCCTGGACCGAGGCGATCTCCTCGTTGCCCTCGGGCAGCTCCAGGGCGAGGAGTTCGATCCGCAGCAGCAGCGCCGAGAGCGGGTTGCGCAGCTGGTGCGAGGCGTCGGCGACGAAGGCGCGCTGCTGCTCCAGCACGCTCTCGACGTTGTCCGCCATCTCGTTGAACGACCGGGCGAGCCTCCTCAGCTCCGGCGGTCCGCCGGCCACCGCGACCCTGGACTTCAGCCGCCCGGTGGCGATGTCGTGGGTGGTGGCGTCCAGGACCCGTACGGGCTTGAGCACCCAGCCGGCCAGCCGCAGGGCCGCGCCGACGGCCAGCAGCATCGCGGCCGCCTCGCCCGCCGCGATGACCAGCCAGCCCCGCAGGATGCGGGACCGCATCTGCCCGGTGGGCGAGTCGGTGACGACGACGGCGACGACGTCACCGTCCCGGATGACCGGCGAGGCCACCACGAGGCTGCGCCGCTCCCAGGGCCACACCTGCTCGGGGTCGTGGCTGCGGCGGCTGAGCAGCGACTCCTGGAAGGCGTCGCGCACCTCCCCCGTGCCGGGCAGGTACCAGTCGTCCGGCGCGTGCGCCATCGGGACGTCGTTGCGGTGGAAGACGCCGGCCCGGATGCCGTACACCTCGTAGTAGCTGTGGAGCTCGCTGCTGAGGGCCTCCCGGCGCTCGTTGACGTCTCCGGTGCCGGGGTCGGCGGGTTCGGTGACGAACTGGGCGAGGGCCGCGAAGCGTGCCGTGTCGTCGATCCGGTCGACGATGACCTGCTGCTGCTGCGCGCCGGCCAGACTGACCGCGAGCGGGACGCCGAGGGCGAGCAGGACGGCCGCCATCAGGACGATGAGCAGGGGCAGCAGACGTGTGTGCACCCGGTCGGGCCCGCCTAGGCCGCGGGCTCGACGAGCCGGTAGCCGACCCCGCGCACGGTCTCGATCAGGGCCGGCATGCGCAGCTTGGAACGCAGGGAGGCGACGTGCACCTCCAGAGTGCGCCCGGTGCCCTCCCAGCTGGTCTGCCACACCTCGCTGATGATCTGCTCACGGCGGAAGACGACCCCGGGACGCTGGGCGAGCAGGGCCAGCAGATCGAACTCCTTGCGGGTCAGCGGGACGACCGCACCGTTCACGCTGACCTGCCGGGTCGGCAGCTCGATGCGCACGGACCCGATCCGCAGCTCTCCCTCGCCACTGCCGGGGGCGTCCTCCTGGACGGTGCGCCGGCTGACGGCGTGGATCCGGGCGAGGAGTTCGCCGGTGTCGTAGGGCTTGACCACGTAGTCGTCGGCACCGAGGTTGAGGCCGTGGATGCGGGAGCGCACGTCGGCGCGGGCGGTGACCATGATCACCGGGGTGCCGGTGCGTTTGCGGATCTTGCCGCACACCTCGTAGCCGTCCTGGTCGGGCAGGCCCAGATCGAGGAGGACGACACCGAAGCCGTCGGGATCGGGGACGAGCGCCCGGAGGGCCTCCTCACCGCTGCGCGCGTGGGTGACGTCGAAGCCGTGCCGCGCCAGGACGGCCGACAGGGCGGCGGCGACGTGGTTGTCGTCCTCGACGAGAAGCAGTCTCATCCGGTCCCCCTTCGGTTCATCGGCCGTACGATTCGAGTGTGTAGAAAAACGGGTGCACGCGCGTGCGCACCCTGCAGTGACGCCGATGAACGAGGACGGCGTCAAGAGGGTTCCGGCTGCTCTTCGGTACCGTTACCCGGCCGGAATGAGCCCTGCTCACCAGCGCTACGACACGTGTCCGACTGCTATCGGATCGTGATGCTCAGATTCCCCTCAGATGTGATGACGCAGGTCTGAGGGATTACTAATGTCCTCCCAAACCGAGGAGGACGGAGCCTGAGAGCGATGACCGAAGTATCGGTGGCCAAGGAAGATGTGGCCGCGACCGGCGATCTGGTCGTCCTGAAGAGCGTCAACAAGCACTTTGGCGCGTTGCACGTACTCCAGGACATCGACCTGACGATCGCCCGCGGCGAAGTCGTCGTCGTCATCGGGCCCTCCGGGTCCGGTAAGTCCACCCTGTGCCGCGCCATCAACCGGCTGGAGACGATCGACGACGGGTCGATCACGATCGACGGCAAGCCCCTGCCGCACGAGGGCAAGGAGCTCGCCCGGCTGCGGGCCGACGTGGGGATGGTCTTCCAGTCCTTCAACCTCTTCGCGCACAAGACCGTGCTCGAGAACGTGACGCTGGGCCAGGTCAAGGTCCGCAAGAAGGACAGGAAGGCCGCCGAGGAGCGGGCCCGTGCCCTGCTCGACCGGGTCGGCGTGAGCTCGCAGGCCGACAAGTACCCCGCGCAGCTCTCCGGCGGCCAGCAGCAGCGCGTCGCCATCGCGCGGGCCCTGGCGATGGAGCCCAAGGTCATGCTCTTCGACGAGCCGACGTCGGCGCTCGACCCGGAGATGATCAACGAGGTGCTGGAGGTCATGCAGCAGCTCGCCCGCGACGGCATGACCATGATCGTCGTGACCCACGAGATGGGATTCGCCCGCTCGGCCGCCAACCGAGTGGTGTTCATGGCGGACGGCCGCATCGTCGAACAGGCGACGCCGGACCAGTTCTTCAGCAACCCGCGCAGCGACCGTGCCAAGGACTTCCTGTCGAAGATCCTGCACCACTGACGTCCTGCGCCCGGCGCTCGGACGACGTGCGTCACCGGATGGCCGGGGCCGCATCGCCCCACCCCTGAAACGGGCCGCATCACCTCACCAGTCAAAAGGATGTGCACCATGAAGCTCCGCAAGGTCACCGCCGCCTCGGCCGCCGTATTCGCCCTCGCCCTGACCGCCACCGCGTGCGGCGGCGAGGACAGCGACGACAGCGGTTCGTCCTCCGCCTCCGGGGGCGGCGAGAAGATCAAGGTCGGCATCAAGTACGACCAGCCCGGTCTCGGACTGAAGACGCCGGACGGCTCCTTCACCGGCTTCGACGTGGATGTGGCGACCTACGTCGCCAAGGAACTCGGCTACGAGGCCGACCAGATCGAGTGGGTCGAGACCAAGAGCGCCGACCGCGAGAACGCCCTCGCGCGCGGGGACGTGAAGTTCATCGCGGCGACCTACTCCATCACCGAGGAGCGCGAGGAGAAGGTCGACTTCGCCGGCCCGTACCTGCTGGCCCACCAGGACCTGCTGGTGAAGGCGGACTCGGACATCACCGACGCCACGGACCTGAACGACAAGAAGCTGTGTTCCGTGACCGGCTCGACCTCGGCACAGAACGTCAGCAAGGAGTTCGCCCCGAAGGCGCAGCTGAGGGAGTACGGCACCTACTCGGAGTGCATCGCCGGCCTGCAGAGCGGCGCCGTCGACGCGGTGACCACCGACGACTCGATCCTCGCCGGCTTCGCCTCGCAGGAGCAGTACAAGGGCCAGTTCAAGCTCGCCGGTCTGAACCTGAGCAACGAGAACTACGGCATCGGCGTCAAGAAGGGCGACACCGAGACCGTGAACAAGATCAACGACGCGCTGGAGAAGATGGTCGGCGACAAGGCCTGGGACGAGGCCGTCGAGGCGAACTTCGGTCCGGCCGAGTACAAGAACGAGCCGGCCCCGAAGATCGGCGACATCGTTCAGTAGGCCCCCGGGCCGTCCAGTAGTAACGCGGGGTTTCTGAGGCACGCCGCCGTCCGTCGCGATCGGGACGGCGGCGCGCCGCGTCCGCCACGTACGCCACACACCCGGAAGCGCGGGAGATCGTGTTCGACTTCATTTCTGACTATGACGATCCAACCTTGTTGGGCGCCTTCTGGATGACGGTGAAGCTCACCGTGTTCTCGGGCGTCGGCGCCCTGGTCTGGGGCACCCTGCTCGCGGCGATGCGGGTCAGCCCCGTCCCGCTGATGCGGGGGTTCGCCACCGCCTACGTGAACATCGTCCGGAACATCCCCCTGACGGTCATCATCGTCTTCACCTCGCTCGGCCTCGCCGACATCTTCCGCATGACCATGGGCGCGCCCGAAAACTTCGAGCTCCAGGCCTTCCGCCTCGCGGTGCTCGGTCTGGCCGCCTACACCGCGGCCTTCGTCTGCGAGGCACTGCGCTCCGGCATCAACACCGTGCCCGTCGGGCAGGCCGAGGCGGCCCGCGCCCTCGGCCTGAACTTCTCGCAGGTCCTCGGCCTGATCGTGCTGCCGCAGGCGTTCCGCTCGGTCATCGGGCCGCTCGCGAACGTGCTGATCGCGCTGACCAAGAACACGACGGTGGCGGCCGCGATCGGTGTGGCGGAGGCCGCACTGCTGATGAAGGAAATGATCGAGAACGAGGCGCAGACGCTGCTCATCGGCGCGGTCTTCGCCTTCGGATTCGTGGTACTGACCCTGCCCACCGGCCTGTTCCTCGGCTGGCTGAGCAAGCGACTGGCGGTGAAGCGGTGACCTCCGTTCTGTACGACGCCCCCGGCCCCCGGGCCAAACGGCGCAACGTCATCTTCTCGGTCGTGTTCGTCGCCGTCCTGGCCCTCGCCCTGTGGTGGGTCTACCGGACGATGGACGACAAGGGCCAGCTGGAGTGGGCCCTGTGGAAGCCGTTCACCGAGTCCCCGGCCTGGACGACGTATCTGCTGCCAGGCCTCGGCAACACCCTCAAGGCCGCCGCGCTCGCCATGATCATCGCCCTTCCCCTGGGCGCGGTCCTCGGCATCGCCCGCCTCTCCGACCACCGCTGGGTACGGGTTCCCGCCGGCGTCGTTGTCGAGTTCTTCCGGGCCATCCCGGTGCTGCTGCTGATGCTGTTCGCCAACGAGGTCTACGTCCGCTCCACGGACATCTCCAGCGCCGACCGCCCGCTGTACGCGGTCGTCACCGGTCTGGTGCTCTACAACGCCTCGGTGCTCGCCGAGATCGTCCGGGCGGGCATCCTCTCCCTCCCCAAGGGCCAGTCCGAGGCGGGTTACGCCATCGGACTGCGCAAGAGCCAGACGATGAAGAACATCCTGCTGCCGCAGGCCGTCACCGCGATGCTGCCGGCCATCGTCAGCCAGCTCGTCGTCATCGTGAAGGACACCGCGCTGGGTGGTGTGCTGCTCGGTTTCACCGAGCTGCTGAACGCGCGCGGCACGCTCGCGGCCAACTACGCCAACGTCATCCCCAGCTTCATCGTCGTGGCGGTCGTCTTCATCCTCCTGAACTTCCTCCTCACCTCCTTCGCCTCCTGGCTGGAGGCACGGCTGCGCCGCAGCAAGCGCGGCACGGGCGCGGTCCTCGGTGCCGAGGACGTCGAGGAGATGAACGCGGCCGAGGTCGGGGGCACCCACGAGGCGGGCGGGGACCGCACCGCCTGACGCACGCCCCGCCGTGCGCACGTCGTCCGGCATGACGGTGGCCCGCCGTTGCCCGGCGGGCCACCGTCATGCCGGGGGCAGGTCCACACCACCGGTGCGAACGAACGGCATGAACCGGACTCCGATGACGAGCAGTCACGTGAGGTGACGCGGCCCGCCCCACTTCATGATCGCCACCGGCCTTCGGTCACTTGACGCAAGCACCGGCAATAGGTTGCATACGTTCTGTGATCGTGCACCCTGCCCCCTCTTCCTGTTCCTCCTCGTCCCTCCGGACGTCACTTCGAGCAGGGGGCGTCGCGCCGTGGACCCGGTGATCATCGTCGGAGCGGGGCCCGTCGGGCTCACGCTCGCCCTGGCGCTGGCACGTCAGGAGGTGCCCTGCGTGGTCCTCGACGAGGGACCGGGCAAGGACGAACCGCGTCCCGCGCGCTCCGTGGTACTGCGCGAGGACACCACGGAACTCGTGGAACGACTGACCGGTGCGCCGCTCACCCCCGCCGGTTCGCCCTGGGCCGGATGGCGGTCGATGCGGCGCAAGCAGGTGACACACGAGATCGTCTTCGACGACGCCGAGCCCGGCCCGGTGCACATCGCCCAGCACGTCCTGACCGGCGCCCTGCGCGCGGCTCTCGCCGGCGAGCGGCTCGTCGAGGTCGTCGCCGACAGCCGTCTGGACTCCCTCGAACAGGAGCCCTCCGGTGTCACCGCGCACACCCGCGGCCCCGAAGGCACCTGGTGGCGCGGCAGCCACCTGGTCGGCTGCGACGGCCCCCGCTCCACCGTGCGCAAGCTCCAGGACATCCGTTTCCCCGGCCGCACGGCGGTGGAGCGTCACGCCGTGGCCGCACTGCGCACGGAACTTCCCTGGCCCCAGGAGGCGTTACTGCACCGGATGCCGCCGTGGCGCACCTCCGGCCCCTTCGCCGGGGAGATCAGCGCGCGCCCGCTGCCGGACGGCGTGTGGCGGCTGGACTGGCTGATGCCTCCGGGCAAGGAACTGGTCACCCCCGAACTGCTCCTCGCCCGGGTCCGCGAGACCCTGGCCGGCTGGGCCGAAGGCCCGACCCCCCCGTACGAACTGCTCGACACCGGGGTCCACACCGTCCACCACCGGCTCGCCCGGCGCTGGCGGTCCGGCCGTGTGTTCCTCGCCGGGGACGCAGCGCACCTGCTCGGCGCCCTGGGCACGCACGGGCTCGACGAGGGGCTCCGTGACACGGACAACCTCGCCTGGAAGCTTGCCCTGGCCTGGCACCACGGTCCGCACGAAGCGCTGCTGGACAGCTACCAGACGGAGCGGCGGGCGATCGTCGCCGCCCGGCTGCGCGCCGCCGACCAGGCGTTGCCGCTGGTACGGGGCGGCAAAGGCCTGCGTTCCTACGTCCCCGGCGCCGCCCGCGGTCATGACGCGTTCCTGGCCGAGGGACATCTGGGACAGGGGACGCTGGGCGCGCCGGGCGTGCACGCCGACTCGCCCCTGACGCCCCCGCTCCTGGAGGGCGAGGTCCCCGTGGACACGCCGGCCGGCGCGCCGGTCACCGATGTGCGGGTCACGGCGGAGGACGGCACCTTCGTCCGGCTGCGGGACCGGCTGGGCCGGGGGGCGCTGCTGGTCGTTCTGATCGCGCCGGGCACCGGGGTGTGGGAGCGCAGGCACTGGGTGTCCGCCGGGATCATGCCCCGGCTCGCGTCGGCGGTGGCGGCACTCCCGCACCCGGCCGAGCTGCTGGTCGCGGAGAGCTATCCGGGGGCGGCGGCCCACACCGTGCTGCTGGTACGCCCCGACGGGCACCTGGTCACGGCGCTGGGCGGAGTCCGTCCCGGATCCCTGTACACGGCGGCCGAGACGGCGGTCGGCGGACCGGCTTCGGCTCAGGCGGGGACGACCGGGGCAGCGACGGGGGCCGCCGGTACGGACACCGGGGCAGGGGCTGGGACGGGAGCGCGGACGGAGACCGGGGCCGGCGTCAGGTCGCGTTGAGGTGGTGGCCGCTGACGCCTCGACGGTCGACGAGTTGCTGGAGCGGGCCCGCACGGGCTACGAACGCATCGAGGCGGTCCCCGCTCGCGAGGCCGCCCGCGACGGGGAGACCCTGCTGAGCGGCATCCGCTGTGCGGCCGCCCTGCACGACCGGGACGGGGCCGGTGCCCGGCGCCCTCGTCGTCGAGCGCAACGGACGGGAGCGGCGTCTCGGCCTTCCGGGGCAGCCATCGTTTCCCGGGGGCGACCGGCGACCGGCCACGACCTGCGCGGCGTCGTGGTCTGCGACGAGGGCCTCGTCTCCGGCTTGGCCGCCGAGCCCCTGCCCCGGCTGGAACTCCACCGCGCCACCGGCCTGGTCGGTGGCTTCCCGGCCTGGCGAGCGGCGGGGCTGCCGGTACGGACGCAGGGCACGGGCCCTCAGTACCCGCCGCCCTCCAGGAACTCCGTGTCCTCGCCCTCCTCCTCCAGCGCCCGGCGGACCACGCGCAGGGCGAGGCCCTCGGGGTAGCCCTTGCGGGCGAGCATGCCGGCGAGGCGGCGGATCCGCTTGTCGCGGTCGAGTCCGCGGGTGGAGCGCAGCTTGCGGGCGACGAGCTCGCGCGCGGTGGCCTCTTCCTGTTCGGAGTCGAGCCGGGAGACGGCCGCGTCGATCAGCGTGGAGTCGACGCCCTTGGTCCGCAGCTCCTGGGCGAGGGCGCGCCGTGCCAGGCCCCGGCCGTGGTGCCGGGACTCGACCCAGGCGTCCGCGAAGGCGCTGTCGTTGATCAGTCCGACCTCTTCGAACCGGGACAGCACCTCCTCGGCGGCCTCGTCCGGGATCTCCCGTTTGCGCAGGGCGTCGGCGAGCTGCTTGCGGGTGCGCGGGGTTCCGGTGAGCAGGCGCAGACAGACGGCCCGCGCCCGCTCGACCGGGTCCCCCGCAGACTCCTCCCGCCCGGCCCCCGGTGCGGAGGAGTCGTCCCCGTCCGCCGCGGCCGCCTCGCCGAAAGCCCGGCGTCGGCGCCCACCGCGCGGCCCGCCGTCACGCGAGCCGCTTCCCCGTGAGCTCCCCGCGCGACGGGCCCCGGTGCCGCCCCTGCGCCGGGTCCCGCCCGCGTCCTCACCGGAGAAGTCGTCGAAGAGGCCGCCCCCGCCGCCGGGGTCCCCATGTGCCCCGTCACCGCGCGCGGCCGGATCGTCACCGCTTCCGGCGCCCGTCCCCCGCGGGGCGCCGGAAGCGGTGAACTCGTAGTCGGCCCAGTCGGTTCGTCGGGTCACGGGTCAGCTCTTGGCCGCGGCGGCCCTGGACTTGACGGTCTTGGCCGCCGAAGCCGAGGCCGGGACCGAAGCCGCGGCCGAGTCGGTCGGAGCAGCGGCGCCGGCGGCATCCGCGCTCTTCTCCCCGGCCGGCTCCTCGGGCTGCACGCCGACGCCCAGCTTCTTCAGGATCTTCTTCTCGATCTCGTTGGCGAGGTCGGGGTTGTCCTTGAGGAAGTTGCGGGAGTTCTCCTTGCCCTGGCCGAGCTGGTCGCCCTCGTACGTGTACCAGGCACCGGCCTTGCGGACGAAGCCGTGCTCCACGCCCATGTCGATCAGCCCGCCCTCGCGGCTGATGCCGTGGCCGTAGAGGATGTCGAACTCGGCCTGCTTGAAGGGCGGTGCGACCTTGTTCTTGACGACCTTGACCCGGGTGCGGTTGCCGACCGCGTCGGTGCCGTCCTTCAGCGTCTCGATCCGGCGGATGTCCAGACGCACCGAGGCATAGAACTTCAGGGCCCGGCCACCGGTCGTGGTCTCCGGCGAACCGAACATCACGCCGATCTTCTCGCGGAGCTGGTTGATGAAGATCGCGGTGGTCTTGGACTGGTTGAGCGCGCTGGTGATCTTCCGCAGCGCCTGGCTCATCAGGCGGGCCTGCAGACCCACGTGGCTGTCGCCCATCTCACCCTCGATCTCCGCGCGCGGCACGAGCGCCGCGACGGAGTCGATCACGATGAGGTCGAGGGCTCCGGAGCGGACCAGCATGTCCACGATCTCCAGCGCCTGCTCGCCGTTGTCCGGCTGGGACAGGATGAGGTTGTCGATGTCGACGCCGAGCTTCTGCGCGTACTCGGGGTCGAGAGCGTGCTCCGCGTCCACGAACGCGACCTGGCCGCCGGCCTTCTGTGCGTTCGCCACCGCGTGCAGGGTCAGGGTCGTCTTGCCCGAGGACTCGGGGCCGTAGACCTCGATGACGCGGCCGCGCGGCAGGCCGCCGACACCGAGGGCCACGTCGAGCGCGGTCGACCCGGTGGGGATGACCTCGATGGGCTCCTTCGACCGGTCACCCATGCGCATGACCGCGCCCTTGCCGAATTGCCGTTCAATTTGTGCGAGTGCGGCGTCGAGCGCCTTCTCGCGGTCGTTTCCTGCCATGGGTTCCACCCGATTTGCTTGAGTCGATCGCTTCACGTCAATGACGCTAGCGCCTGCCACTGACAACGCGCCCCGACGCACCTCCAGCCTGTGGACAACCGAAGCCCATTCCTGCCCCAACCGGGTCGAACCGCTCATCTTCGGGCTCCACCGGCACACTCATGAGAATAGATGTTCGATTTTAGTGTCAAGCGCGCCACCCGGCACTCCCACGAGTCGTTCACCCTCCGGCAACGCCTCCGGCCGACGGTCCGCTCCGTCGGCCGGAGCGGACCGCAGCGGTCCGCGGCGCTCAGGAGTCCTCGGCCCCGAGGGGTGCCGGAGCCGGTCGGCGGTCCCAGAGGCGCCGGGCGCGGACGAGGAGGGGCCGCCGCTCTCCGGAACCGCCCTCACCGGAGCCGGAACCGCCCTCACCAGGGCCCGTCCTGCGGTGGCCGTGCACGCGGGGGTCGTCGGTGACGTCGTAGCGCTTCACGTACGCGCCCATGAACGCCTGGAGGGTGGCGACCGCGGGAATGGCGATCAGCGCGCCGACGGCGCCGAGCAGGGCGGTGCCCATGACGACCGAGCCGAAGGCGACCGCCGGGTGGATGTCGACGGTCCTCGAGGTCAGTTTGGGCTGCAGCACGTAGTTCTCGAACTGCTGGTAGATCACCACGAAGATCAGCACCCACAGCGCGTACCAGGGGTCGACCGCGAAGGTGATCAGCATGGGCAGGGCGCCCGCCAGATACGTGCCGATGGTGGGGATGAACTGCGACACCAGGCCCACCCACACGGCGAGCACGGGCGCGTAGGCCACCTCGAGGATCTCCAGCAGCACGTAGTGGGCCATGCCGGAGACCAGCGCCATCAGCCCGCGCGAGTACAGGTAGCCGCCGGTCTTGTTCACGGCGATCTCCCACGCGCGCAGCACCTCGGCCTGCCGGGCGGGCGGCAGTACGGAGCAGACGGTGCGGCGCAGCCGCGGGCCGTCGGCGGCGAAGTAGAACGAGAACAGCCCGATGGTCAGCAACTGGAAGAGGCCCCCGAGGACCTGCGTGGAGACGTCCAGGACGCCGGTGGCGCTGTTCTGCACGTAGGTGCGCAGCCAGTCGGAGCGGAGCAGGCCCTCCTGGATGTCCACCCGCCGCAGCTCGGTGTGGAAGTGCGTGTTGATCCAGTTGATGACGGAGTCGAGGTACTCCGGGAAGTCCTCGACGATCTTTATGATCTGCCCCGCCAGCATGGATCCGAGCAGCGTGACGAAGCCCGCCGCCACGACCAGCACCCCCAGGAAGACCAGGAAGGTGCCCAGCCCCCGGCGCACCCCGCGCCCGGCCATCCAGCTCACCGCGGGTTCGACGGCGAGCGCCAGGAAGAACGCGATGAGAATGTTGATCAGCAGGCCGGTGAGCTCGTGGAAGGCCCAGCTGCCCAGCTGGAACAGGGCGATCAGCGCGAGCGCGAGCACCATGGCGCGCGGCAGCCAGCGCGGCATGCGGGAGCCCGGCGGCGGAGCCGCGCCACCCGCCGGAGGGGCTGGGGTCGGCGGCGTGCCTGACGCGGAGGGGTGCTGGGCTGCCTGCCCTGTCTCTTCAGTGGGTGCCACGGGCCAAGTCTCGCCCACGCCGGCGGCAGCCGTCTGCCCTCGGCCCGGCTCTGTGACGATCAGCGCCTTTCGCGGGGGACGTTCATCACGGCGCAGACCACCTGCCAGACGTCCTTGGCCGCCCAGCCGGCCCCCAGCGCCTCGTGCACGGTGCGCCCGCCGAGTTCCGACATGACGTGATCGCGCGCGAAGGTGTCGGCGCAGCCCGTGCCGAAGTGCTCCGCCATCCGTTCCCAGAAGACCGTCAACCTCATGCCCCCCAGTGTCCCGTCCTCGGAGGCGGGGCGGGACGGCGACCTCCTGCCGGCACCGCTGTGCGCCTACGGTCGGCGCCCTGCCCGCACCCGGACACCGGACCCGCCCGCCCGCCCGGGCCCCGGCGGCCCGCCCGGTGACGACCGTCGACGCGCTGCGCGCGCTCATGGTGGACGGCCACACGATCGGCCGGCCCGGCACCGCCCGGCCGGTCTGTCCCTCGGCGCCGTCTCACCCGCCGAGGGCCCGGACTCCCGCCGTCACCGCCACGGCCGCCCCGACGACGACCAGGAACGGGGCGCGCAGCACCAGCGCGACGGAGGCGGCCGCGAGCCCCACCGCCCGCGCGTCCAGCACGAGCGTCCGTCCGTCGGCGAAGGTCTGCTGGGCGGTCAGGGCGGCGAGCAGGGCGACGGGCAGCAGGGCGGCGAGGCGCCGGACGAGCGGCCGCTCGAGGGCGCCGGCGGGCACCAGGAGCCCGGCCAGCTTGACGGCGTAGCAGCCGAGGGCGGTCACGCCGACCGCGATCCAGATGTTCAACGGTTCTCCTCCGCCACGTCACCGCGCGCCGGCGCGTCGCGCTGCTCCGGTACGTCGCCGCGCGGTGTGCCGCTGCGGCGGCCCCGGGCCCACAGGACGGCCGGTGCCGCGAGGGCGGCCACCAGAACCGGCACACCGGCGGGCAGGACCGGCAGCAGACCGAGTCCCAGCAGGACGGCGAGCCCGGCGACCAGCCGCTCGGTGCCGGTCCGCAGCATCGGAGCGAGCAGGGCCAGGAAGACCGCGGGGCCGGCCGCGTCCAGGCCCCAGGCGTCGGTGTCCCCGATGGCCTCGGCGCCCAGCGCGCCGAGCAGGGTGGTGAGGTTCCACAGGACGTACAGGCTGAGCCCGGTGACCAGGAAGCCGATCCGGGCGCTGCGCCGGGTGGGCTGGGCGAGGGAGACCGCGGCCGTCTCGTCGATGACCCACTGGGCCGCGAACGGCCGCGCCGCGCGCGGGAGGGCCAGCAGCTGGGACAGGCGCAATCCGTAGAAGGCGTTCCGCACGCCCAGGAAGAACGCCCCGGCGGCGGCCGTGAACGGGCTTCCCCCGGCCGCCAGCGCCCCCACCAGGGCGAACTGGGACGCGCCGGTGAACACCAGCAGGCTGAGCGCACAGGTCTGCAGCAGCGTGAGTCCGCTGCCGGCCGAGGTCACCCCGAAGGCGAATCCGGAGAGTCCGACGGCGACCCCGACCCCCAGGGCGTCCCGGACCACGGCGCCGTCCGGTTTTTCCCCCGGGGCGTCCCCGGCGCGCGCCGCTGCGAGTGCTGTCCGTTGTTCTGCTGCCACGCTCCGGACGGTAGGCGGAGCGTGCTCCCCGCGTCTTGTACGTTCTTGCGCTCACGCTGGTAGGCGCCCGGCGGCACTCCGACGATCCGGCCGAAGTGGCGGTTCAGGTGCGGCTGATCGGTGAACCCGACGGCGACGGCGGCC
The DNA here is from genome assembly GCF_000829695.1 of Streptomyces sp. NBRC 110035. GTDB lineage: Bacteria > Actinomycetota > Actinomycetes > Streptomycetales > Streptomycetaceae > Streptomyces. The sequence goes on from NZ_BBNN01000033.1 coordinate 124,347, forward strand.
TCCGACGGCAGCGTGCCCGCGTCGAGGAGCCGGCGCGCCCGCCGTACCCGTGCGTCGGTGAGCCAGGCGTGCGGCGGCATCCCGTAGGTGGCGCGGAAGGCCCGCAGCAGCGCGAACGGGCCGGTGCCGAGTTCGTCGGCGAGTTGCTCCAGCGTCGGCGGCGCGGCCATCCGTTCCTCGATCAGGGCACGCGCGCGTGCGGCGGTCCGGGCACCGGCCGTGCGCACCCGGCGCCGGGGCAGCGGGCCGCCGTTCAGCCGGAGCAGCCGGGTCACGGCCACCCTCAGCAGGGTGTCGGCGGCGAGCGCGTTGCCCTCGTCGGTGGCCCGCAGCACCTGGTGCACCAGGCGGACGGTGTACGGGTCGTCGAGCACCGGTGCCACGAACCCCGGGGTGCCGCGCAGGGTGGTGGTCTCGGCGGCGATGGCCGCGACCGCCTCGGGCGGCGGGTAGAGCGCGCCGTACCGCCATCCCTCGGGCACCCCCGCCCGTCCGGTGTGCGGGGTGTCCGGGTTCACCAGCGCGAGTGTTCCGGCGCCCGCGTACTGGTCGGCCCCGCCGTGGTGGAAGACCTCCACCCCGTCGGCGATGGCGGCGATGACGAAGTTCTCGTGGGTGTGCCGCACGAACGTCTTGCGGATGTAGCGGGCCCGCAGCAGGTCGACGCCGGGCAGTTCGGCGTACTGCCAGTGCCGCGCGCGCTCCGTGCCCGTTTCCGCCATGCGGCCATTGTCGCGCGCTGTGGACAGCGCTCCCCGCCGGACCACGGGACCACGGCACGCAGGGGGCCGGGCATCCGCCCGGCTCACCCCCGTTGATGCTCCTATTGGCTGTCAAGCGGCGGTGAGCCAGTCGCGGTAGGTGTTGGCGAGGTCGTCGTCTCGGCGGATTCCGCGTTCGAGGGTGGAGATCGTGGCGGGCCAGACTCCGAAGTGGCAGGCCGCTGCGGTGAGGGTGATGTTCTTCGACTGTCGCAGGGGCCGCAGGTCGGCTGTGTCGGGGCTGGTGACCGTGGTGGTCAGGCAGCGGAACACCTCCCGGGCGATGGCCCGTTTCAGCAGCCGGATGATCTCCTTTCTTGGTTCGGCCGGCGGCGGTCTGCCGTGCCACATAGTCGCGGGTGCGGGGATCGCTGGACATGCGGACCAGGGCGATGCGGTAGAGGGCGGCGTTGGCCGCCCGGTCGCCGCCCCGGGACAGGCGATGACGGTTCGTGCGGCCGCTGGAGGCGGGGACCGGGGCGGCTCCGCAGAGGGCGGCGAAGGACGCCTCGGTCCGCAGGCGTTCGGGATTGCCTCCGGCGGTGACCAGCAGCTGGGCGGCGGTGTCGGGGCCGACGCCGTAGGCGGCCCGCAGGCCGGGGTTGTGGACGGTGACCTCACTGTCGAGGGCCCGGGTCAGGGCCTGGTGTTCGGCGGTGAGTTCCCTGACGCGCCGGGCGAGGCTCTTCAGCGCGGTGAGGACCGCTGTGTGGACCGCGTCCCCGGCCGGTCGCAGCCGGGCCAGGGCGTCGATCCGGTCGGTGCCCTTGAGCTGCCCGAACTTGGCGCGGATGCTCTCGGGCGCGGTGACGAGGATGTGGGTGATCTGGTTGAGGGCGGCGGTGCGTGCCTTGACGGCGGAGCGGGCGGCGTTGTGCAGGGCGCGTATGCCGGCGACGGTGTCGTCCTTGGGCGAGCTGGAGGCCCGGCCGGACAGGGCGGCGCGGGCGGCGGCGTAGGCGTCGACGGGGTCGGACTTGCCGATGCGGCGGCGTTCGGCCCGGTCGGGCCGGTTGACCTCGACGATGTCAAGGCCCGCCGAGCGGGCGGCGCGGGTGAAGCCGGCCCCGTAGGAGGCGGTGCCTTCCACCCCGATCGCCCTCACGTGGCCGTGGGCGCTGAGGAAGGCCAGGGCCGCGGCGTATCCGGCGGCGGCAGTGGCGAACTCGGCGTCCGCGAGGTGACCGCCGTTGTCGCTGATGACCGCGACGTGGACGGTGTCGGCGTGGGAGTCGACCCCGCCGAACACGTACCGGTCCACGGTGTCCTCCGCAGCCTCTGATGTCATGCTGATACTGCCTTCCCAGCCGAAGGTGGGCGCCGGCCGGGTGGCGCAGACAGGACATTGAAGGGGCTTCTGACCAAGCTCCTATCAGGTCATGTTCCGCCCGGCCGGAGCCATGAGAACAGGCCCCGGCGGCCGGACAGAACAACGCGAAGACAGCCCAGCAGGACGTCAGTCAGTGCCCGGGTCACGACCACCGGAACCCGAGTATCAGCATCAATGTCAGTGCCCGGGTGCAGGATGGACGCATGGTCAGTACTCCGCACCCGGCCCTGGACGGCTTCTCCGCCGCGACCCGCGGCTGGTTCGCGGGTGCGTTCTCCACGCCCACCGCGGCCCAGGCGGGCGCGTGGCGTGCCCTCCGGGAGGGTTCGGACGTGCTGGTGGTCGCCCCCACCGGCTCCGGCAAGACACTGGCCGCCTTCCTCGCGGCCCTGGACCAGCTGGCCGCCGCGCCTCCGCCCGCGGACCACCACAAGCGCTGCCGCGTCCTGTACGTCTCCCCGCTCAAGGCCCTGGCCGTCGACGTCGAGCGCAATCTGCGCAGCCCGCTGACCGGCATCCGCCAGGAGTCCGTGCGCCTGGGGCTGCCCGAGCCCGAGGTGAAGGTCGGGATCCGTTCCGGCGACACCCCGCCCGCCGAGCGACGGGCCCTGGCCACCCGCCCGCCGGACATCCTGATCACCACCCCGGAGTCCTTGTTCCTGATGCTGACGTCAGCCGCGCGCGACGCGCTGACGGGCGTCGAGACGGTGATCCTGGACGAGGTGCACGCGGTCGCCGGTACCAAGCGCGGGGCGCATCTGGGGCTGTCCCTGGAGCGGCTGGACGAGCTGCTGCCCCGGCCGGCCCGCCGTATCGGCCTGTCGGCGACGGTCCGTCCGGTCGACGAGATCGCCCGTTTCCTGTCCCCGCGCGGCAGGGTGGAGATCGTCCAGCCGGATTCGGGCAAGGAGTTCGACCTGTCCGTCGTGGTCCCGGTCGAGGACCTGGGCGAGCTGAGCGGCTCTCCGGCGGCGGACGGCGCGGAGGGGGCCGGGGGTGCGGAGCGCCCGTCGATCTGGCCGCACGTCGAGGAGCGGATCGCCGACCTGGTCCAGTCCCACCGTTCGACGATCGTGTTCGCGAACTCCCGCCGCCTCGCGGAGCGCCTGTGCAACCGGCTCAACGAGATCGCCCACGAGCGGGCCACCGGCGAGCCCCTGGACGAGCACCACTCCCCCGCCGAGCCGATGGGCGGCTCCGGAGCCGCCCGGGGCGCACCCGCCGTCATCGCCCGCGCGCACCACGGCTCGGTGTCCAAGGAGCAGCGCGCCCAGGTCGAGGAGGACCTCAAGGCGGGCCGGCTGCCCGCGGTGGTGGCCACATCCAGCCTTGAACTGGGTATCGACATGGGTGCGGTCGACCTGGTGGTCCAGGTGGAGTCGCCGCCCTCCGTGGCCTCGGGGCTCCAGCGGGTCGGCCGCGCGGGGCACCAGGTGGGAGCGGTCTCCACGGGGGTGGTGTTCCCGAAGTACCGGGGCGACCTCGTCCAGGCCGCCGTGGTCACCGAGCGGATGCGGACGGGCTCCATCGAGTCGCTGCGCGTTCCCGCGAACCCGCTGGACGTGCTGGCCCAGCAGATCGTCGCCATGACGGCCATGGACACCTGGCAGTTCGACGACCTCCTGGCGGTGGTCCGCCGGGCCGCGCCCTTCGCCTCACTGCCCGAGTCGGCCTTCACGGCCGTACTGGACATGCTCGCCGGACGCTATCCCTCCGACGCGTTCGCGGAGCTGCGCCCGCGGGTGGTGTGGGACCGGGTCACGGGCGGGATCACCGGCCGTCCGGGGGCGCAGCGGCTCGCCGTCACCTCCGGGGGCACCATCCCCGACCGGGGCCTGTTCGGGGTGTTCCTCGCGGGCTCCGACCCCAGGAAGGGCGGCGGACGGGTCGGCGAGCTCGACGAGGAGATGGTCTACGAGTCCCGCGTCGGCGATGTGTTCACACTCGGCACCAGTTCCTGGCGCATCGAGGACATCACGCGCGACCGGGTGCTGGTCTCCCCGGCCCCGGGTGTGCCGGGCCGGCTCCCGTTCTGGAAGGGCGACCAGCTGGGCCGCCCGCTGGAGCTGGGCCGCGCGGTGGGCGCCTTCCTGCGCGAGGTCGGCTCGCTGTCTCCGCAGGAGGCACGTCCTCGGCTCCTCGCCGCCGGCCTCGACACCTGGGCCGCGGACAATGTGCTGTCCTACCTCGGCGAACAGCGCCAGGCCTGCGGCCACGTCCCGGACGACCGCACGATCGTCGTGGAGCGCTTCCGTGACGAGCTCGGCGACTGGCGGGTCGTCGTGCACTCCCCGTTCGGCGCCCAGGTGCACGCCCCGTGGGCGCTCGCGCTCGGGGCGCGTCTCTCCGAGCGGTACGGCATGGACGCCCAGGTGATGCACGCCGACGACGGCATCGTGCTGCGCCTGCCGGACGCCGACCTGATGGGCCTGGACCTGCTCGACCAGGAGCCGGTGCGCGCGGGCACCGAGTACGACACGGACCAGGCGCCCCTGGGAGCGTCGGACGTCCTCTTCGACAAGGGGGAGGTCGACCAGGTCGTCACCGACCAGGTGGGCGGCTCGGCGCTGTTCGCGTCCCGCTTCCGCGAGTGCGCCGCCCGTGCGCTGCTGCTGCCGCGCCGCAGTCCCGGCAAGCGCACCCCGCTGTGGCAGCAGCGTCAGCGTGCGTCCCAGCTGCTCCAGGTGGCGGGCGGGTTCGGGTCGTTCCCGATCGTTCTGGAGGCGGTCCGCGAATGTCTCCAGGACGTCTTCGACGTCCCCGGGCTCGTCGAGCTGATGGGCGACCTGGAGTCCCGCAGGGTGCGGCTCGTCGAGGTCACCACCCCCGAGCCGTCCCCCTTCGCCCGCTCGCTGCTGTTCGGGTACGTCGCCCAGTTCCTGTACGAGGGCGACTCCCCGCTCGCCGAGCGCCGCGCGGCGGCCCTGTCGCTGGACTCGCGGCTGCTGGCCGAACTGCTCGGCCGGGCGGAGCTGCGCGAGCTGCTCGACGCCGAGGTGCTGGCCGAGCTGGAGCGTGAGCTGCTGTGGCTCACCGAGGACCGGCGGGTCAAGGATGCGGAGGGCGTGGCCGACCTGCTGCGCGTGCTCGGCCCGCTCACCGGGGCCGAGCTGGCGGAGCGGGGCGCCGAGCCGCGGTGGGCGGCGGACCTGGTGTCGGCGCGCCGTGCGATCCGGGTCCGCGTCGCCGGCACCGAGCACTGGGCGGCGATCGAGGATGCCGGGCGGCTGCGCGACGCGCTGGGCACGGCGCTGCCGGTCGGTGTGCCGGAAGCGTTCACCGAACCGGTCAAGGATCCGCTCGGCGACCTGCTCGCCCGGTACGCGCGCACGCACGGCCCGTTCACGTCGGCCACGGCCGCGGCCCGCTTCGGGCTGGGCGTGGCGGTCACCGAGGGCGCCCTGCAGCGGCTCTCGGCGGCGGGCCGGGTGGTCCAGGGCGAGTTCCACCCGGCCGGGATCGGCCAGGAATGGTGCGACGCGGCCGTGCTGCGCCGGCTGCGCCGCCGTTCCCTGGCGGCCCTGCGGCACGAGCTGGAACCGGTGCCGCCGGCCGCGCTCGCCCAGTTCCTCCCCCAGTGGCAGCACATCGGCAAGGGGCACACGCTGCGCGGCGTCGACGGTCTGGTGCGGGCGATCGAGCAGTTGCAGGGCGCCTCCGTGCCCGCGTCCGCCCTGGAGAAGCTGGTCCTGCCCTCCCGGGTGGCGCACTACGCCCCGGCGATGCTGGACGAGCTCACGGCCACCGGCGAGGTGGTGTGGGCGGGTGCCGGTTCCCTCCCGGGCAAGGACGGCTGGGTCTCGCTCCACCTCGCGGACGCGGCCGCCCTGCTGCTGCCGCCACCGCACCCCCTGGAGACGACCGCCCTGCACCAGTCGGTCCTCGACGCCCTTTCCGGCGGCTACGGGCTGTTCTTCCGCCAGATCGCCGACCAGGTCCGCGCCACCACCCACCCGGAGGCCACCGATCCCCAGCTGGCCGACGCCGTCTGGGACCTGGCCTGGTCCGGCCGGCTGACCAACGACACGCTCGCCCCCCTGCGCTCGCTGCTGGGCTCGGGCCGCACCGCGGGCTCCACCGCCCACCGCGCGAAGCGCCCGGCCCCGCGCGGGCGCTACGGCTCGCTCACGGCAGCCGCCCGCGGCACCTCCCGTACCGGCCCTCCGACGGTGGCCGGTCGCTGGTCGCTGCTGCCGGACCGGGAGACCGATCCCACGGTCCGCGCCCACGCGCTGGCCCGCACCCTGCTCGACCGGCACGGCGTGGTCACCCGGGGCGCGGTGGCCGCGGAGGGCGTCGAAGGCGGTTTCTCCGCGGTCTACCGCGTGCTGTCGGCCTTCGAGGAGACCGGGCAGGCCCGCCGCGGCTATGTGGTGGAAGGGCTGGGGGCCGCTCAGTTCGCCATGGACGGCGCCGTGGACCGCCTCCGCGCGGCGGCCAACGCCCTCGACCGGGGCGACGCCCCGCCCGGGCCCGTCCCGGGGGACTCGTTCGAGGGCGTCCCCTTCGCCGGCGGCACCGATCCCCTCGCTCTGCACGGCTTCACTCCGCCCGTCGATTCCGCCGACGGCTCTCCCGAGCCCGCACCCGGCCACGACGGCTTCCCGCACCTCCCGGACGGCGGCGGCCGGGCACCGTACCCGCGGCCGTCGCCGGGCGACTACGTCTCCCCGCGCGACCTCGCCCCGCAGGAGCCCGGCTCCCGGCAGCAGGGGAGGCGCCCGTCGTACGACCCGTTCGCGGGCCGGCGCACCGGCCCCGACCGCGCCCTGCGGGCCGTGGTCCTGGCCGCCGCCGACCCCGCGAACGCGTACGGGGCGGCCCTGGGCTGGCCCGAGCCCCCGACGGGCGCCGGACACAAGCCGGGACGCAAGGCGGGTTCGCTGGTGGTCCTCGTCGACGGTGAGCTGACGCTCTACGTGGAGCGCGGCGGCAAGACGGTGCTGGCCTGGCCCGCGGACCCGGACGGCGAACCCGCCGACGACCCCCGTCTCCCCGTGGCGGCGGAGGCGCTCGCCGGAGCAGCCCGTGCGGGCTCCCTCGGCACGGTCACCGTGGAGCGGGTCAACGGTGCCCCGGCCCTGACCTCCCCGCTCGGGACGCTCCTGGAGGCCTCGGGCTTCGTCGCCACCCCCAGAGGTCTGCGCCTCCGCGCCTGACCCGGTCCTGCCGGCCGTTTACGGCCCCACCCGGGGCTGTTCGGTCTGCCCGGTGGATCATTCCGGGTGAACGGGGTGGTGCGCACTCCTCCCGCGCTCGGGCCCACTCGATCGGGAGGGGCCGGGCCCGGCCCGGGAGTGATCTTCCTCGAGCCGGCTTCCTCCCCTTTGCGGAGAACCGGGCCGGACCCGGCTCACCCCAGCCGGGCAGCCCCTGCGGCCCGCCCGGCCACGCGCTCCCCCGGACACCCCCCGACGACGTGCCACCCTTGACCCATGCCCGAAGGAGACACCGTCCTGCAGGCCGCGGAGCGGCTGCACAGCGCCCTCGCGGACACGGTGCTGACCCGCAGCGACCTCCGGGTGCCCAGGTTCGCCACGGCCGACCTCACCGGCCGTACCGTCCTGGACGTCACGCCGCGCGGCAAGCACCTCCTCACCCGCGTCGAGGGCGGTCTGACCCTGCACTCGCACCTGCGGATGGACGGCTCCTGGCGGGTCTACGCGAACGGGCGGCGCTGGACCGGCGGCCCCACCCACCAGATCCGCGCGATCCTGGGCAACGCCGACCGCACCGCCGTCGGCTACCGCCTGCCTGTCCTCGAACTCCTGCGGACCACCGACGAGGACCGCGTGGTCGGCCATCTCGGCCCCGATCTCCTCGGCCCGGACTGGGACTCCGCCCTGGCACTGGCCAACCTGCTGCGCGACCCGGCCCGCCCGCTCGGCGAGGCCCTCCTCGACCAGCGCAACCTCGCCGGTATCGGCAACGTGTACAAGAGCGAGCTCTGTTTCCTGCTCGGCAACACGCCCTGGCTCCCCGTCGGCGCCCTGCCCGTCGAACGCGCCGCACAGCTGCCCGAACTCGCCAGGAAGCTGCTGGAGCACAACCGCGACCGCCCCGTCCGCAGCACCACGGGCCGCCGCGACCAGAACCTGTTCGTCTACGGCCGCGCGGCCCGCCCCTGCCTGCGCTGCCGCACCCCGGTCCGCCGGGCCGACCAGGGCGACGGCTCCCGCGACCGCCCCACCTACTGGTGCCCCGCCTGCCAGCAGGGCCCGGCCCCCGGCTCCTGAACCGGCGTGAACCGGCGCCCCGAACCGGTATGTGACGCCCCGCCAGGTCCCCTCGCCCCTTCCCCGTACGGCAACCGGCCCCTATGGCCCCGCCGTCCGCACCCCTCCGTCACCGGTGCCACCGGCGGCATCGGCAGCGACGCGGCGGCCTTCACCATGGGCCGGATTCCCAGCCCGAGCGGGGGTGTGGCGATGCCCCGGTGACGTCCTCGGGCGAAGTGCCCCCCGGTGAGGGGGTGGGCGGTGAGTCGCCTCCGGCCGCGATGCCCGCGGCCGGGGCGCCGTCTCCCGCTCTCCGGGGCCGGGCCCGCCGCCACCGCCCGTCCGCCAGGGCGCCCTTCGCCCGGCCCTTCGGCATGCAGTGCACCGGAATCAGACTCAGTCCCCAGCCACCGGCCGCGAGTGCCGCCTCCCGCACCCCGGCGTCGGGCGCGAGCAGCAGCCTCGTCGCGGCCCACCACCACAGGGCCCCGAGCCCCAGCACAGCGCCCCGGGCGCCCCAGTGAACCGCCCGCGCCCTCATGGCCTCCACCTCCAGCCGGACGCCGGGAGGCGGCTCACCCGGGCGACCGGGGCGCACCGACGGCACTCGGACGCAGCAGGCGCTTCGCTGGCCGCCGCACCGGTGCTCCCACGCGTCCCCCGGGCTCCGTATACCTCACGTGCTGCGCACCCGCCCGGCCCGGCTCGCTGCCGCTCAGGGCAGCGCCCGGGGCCACGTCACCCGTTCTCGGCCTGGAACATCCAGTGCTGCTTCTCCAGATCCGCCGTCACCGCGATGAGGAGGTCCTGGCTCACCGGGTCCGCCTCGCCGGTCGCACCGACCCGTTCACGCATCCGCGCGATCACCGCGCCCAGCGCGTCCGCCAGGGCGCCCACCGCGACCGTGTCGTCGACCCAGCCCTCGGGTGTCACCCCGATGCCGCTGCCGACGGCCACCGTGGCGGCACGCCCGTCGGGCGAGACGCCCAGTGCCGCGGCGCGCTCCGCGACGGTGTCGGCGTGTGTCCGCGCGAGGGTCACCACCTCGTCGAGCTGCAGGTGCACGGAACGGAAGCGCTGCCCGACCACGTTCCAGTGGATCTGCTTCGACACGAGGCTGAGGTCCACCAGGTCGACGAGGGCTCCCTGGAGCGCCTCGGACACGGTCTTCAGGTTCTCGTCGGACAATGGGCTCTTCACGACGTACATCCGCACCTCCGTGGCTGGTCCCCCGCATGGTCTCTCGTTCCCTCAACCATGGCGGTCACGCCTCGGACCGGCAAACGCACACATGCGCGGGGACCGGAGGAAGCACGGTCCCGGAACGCGGACAGGCGAAACCCCGGCGACGCCCCTCCGGATCTCCCGGAAGAGCCCCGACCGGGGCCTGTCACACTGTCCCACCGCGCCGGACGGCGACGACGTCAGGCGGCGACGACGTCCACCGCTTCGGCGGGCGCCTTGATGGTCACCCGCTCCGGTGGCACACCGGCCACCGAGACGGAACCCAGCATCGGGCGAACCGGCGTGGGTACGGGTTCGCTGGGGGTCGCTGCAGCCGACCGGGCCAGCTCGGCGAGGGCGAGTTCGTCGCTCACTTCCCGCATGAGCTCGGACATCCGTACGTCCAGCGCGTCGCAGATCGCGGAGAGCAGCTCGGAGGAAGCCTCCTTCTGCCCCCGCTCCACCTCGGAAAGATAGCCGAGTGAGACTCGGGCGGACGAGGAGACTTCGCGCAGAGTACGGCCCTGGCGCTGGCGCTGCCGACGCAGCACGTCACCCAGCAGGCGACGGAGCAAAATCATCGGTGGCTCCCTCCTCGGGCCGTGTATCGGGATCCTTCTCGCCCCACCGTACCGCCTTGCGCCGCGGCCGTGCGGGGAGCGATGTCGTGTTCACTCTGGGCTGCAAACATCAAAACCCCCCGTTCCGTTCCGTATCCTGTGTCCGCTCATTCCGGGTCTGTTCGCCCGCAAGCCCTCGAGAAGCAGTGCGAGTACGCTCCGTACACTCTCCATACGAATTTCCGCCCGGTCGCCGTTCAACCGCAGGCGCTCCACTTTTCCGCCACCGGCGGAACCCGAAGCCGCCTCCGGCGGCCCGTTCACGGCCACGTAGACGGTCCCGACCGGCTGTCCGTCCTGGGGGTCCGGGCCGGCGACGCCCGTGGTCGCGATTCCCCAGTCGGCGCCCAGCGCCTTGCGGACACCGGCCGCCATCTCCGCCGCCACCTGCGGATCCACCGCTCCGCTCCGCGCCAGCAGGGTGGCGTCGACGCCGAGCAGTTCCCGCTTGAGTTCGGTGGCGTAGGCCGTGACCGAGCCCCGGAAGGCCTTGGACGCCCCGGGGACGGAGGTGATCTCCGCCGCCACCAGGCCGCCGGTCAGGGATTCCGCGACAGCAAGCGTCATGCCCTTCACGATGAGTAGTCGCACCACTTCGGAGGCGGGAGAGCTCACGACCGGGTCTCTTCCGACGCGGCCTTCCGCTCCGCGATTCCCTGCCGGCGCAGCACAATGGCCTGTCTCACATAGTCGAGACCGGTCGCAACGGTGAGCACGACGGCCGCGGCCATCACCCAGAACCGCAGAGTCGCCAGCCACCCCGTCAGCGCCAGCACGTACATGCCGACGGCCACGCCCTGGGTGAGGGTCTTCAGCTTGCCGCCACGGCTCGCCGGGATCACGCCGTAGCGAATGACCAGAAAACGCAGGAGCGTGATGCCGAGTTCCCGGCCGAGGATGATGCCGGTGACCCACCAGGGGAGATCGCCCAGCACGGAGAGACAGATCAGCGCCGCTCCCATGATCGCCTTGTCGGCGATGGGGTCGGCGATCTTCCCGAAGTCGGTCACGAGGTTGTAGGTGCGTGCCAGATGCCCGTCGAACAGGTCGGTGATCATGGCGACGGCGAAGGCGGCCCAGGCGAACGAGCGCCAGGCGGGGTCGTCTCCCCCGTCGGCCAGCATCAGGGCGACGAAGCCCGGGACGAGTACCAGCCGGAGCATGGTGAGCAGGTTGGCGATGTTCCAGACACTGGCCTGGTCGACGGCCGCCGCCGCGATCTTCCTGCCCCGTGCCGGGTGTCCGTCGCCGTCACGCCCCTCGCCGTCACGCCCCTCGCCGCCCGGAACGTCGTGGGAGTCGCTGTTCGACGTACTGCCCGTGACCGGGACGCCGCCCGGAACGCTGCCCGCGGTACTGCCGGTCGCGCTCGCGGAGGCCGGGGTACGGGCCCAGGAGGCCTCACCGCCCGGAGTCCCGCCGGGCCTCGGACGGCCGGCCGGACTCGCCGCCGCCCTCCTCGCACCGGAGGAGCCTCCCGCCGCCGATGCCGGGACACCCGTCATCTGCCCGCCTCCTCGCTCAGCGCGGGCGAACCCTGGAACAGCGGCTCGGCCACCAGGTCGACACCTTCCGTGCCGACGACCTTCGCCTCGACCATACGACCCTGACGCAGACCCGTGCCGCTCGTGAGCAGCACCTGGCCGTCGGTCTCGGGGGCCTGGTGCGCCGCGCGGCCGTACACGCCCTCTCCCTCGTCGACGGACTCCACCAGCACACGCACGGTCTCGCCGACCCGCTCCTCGGCGCGCTGCGAGACGAGTTCCTCGGCCAGCCGGGAGACCTGGGCCAGCCGCTCGGCGACGACGTCCTCGTCCAGCTTGTGCTCGTACGTCGCCGCTTCGGTGCCCTCCTCGTCGGAGTAGCCGAAGACGCCGATGGCGTCCAGCCGCGCGTGGGTCAGGAACCGCTCGAGCTCGGCGAGGTCGGCCGCGGACTCGCCGGGGAAGCCGACGATGAAGTTGGAGCGCACACCGGCCTCGGGCGCCTTGCTCCGGATGGTGTCGAGGAGCTCCAGGAAGCGGTCGGTGTCACCGAAGCGGCGCATCGCGCGCAGCACGTCGGGCGCGGAGTGCTGGAAGGAGAGGTCGAAGTACGGGACGACCCCGGGGGTGGAGGTCAGCACGTCGATCAGGCCGGGGCGCATCTCGGCGGGCTGGAGGTAGCTGACGCGGACCCGCTCGATGCCGTCGACCTCGGCGAGTTCGGGCAGCAGGGACTCCAGGAGGCGGATGTCGCCGAGGTCCTTGCCGTAGGAGGTGTTGTTCTCGGAGACCAGCATGACCTCCTTCACGCCCTGCTCGGCCAGCCAGCGCGTCTCGCCCAGCACGTCGCTGGGACGGCGCGAGATGAAGGAGCCGCGGAAGGAGGGGATGGCGCAGAAGGAGCAGCGCCGGTCGCAGCCGGAGGCGAGCTTCACCGAGGCGACCGGGGTGCCCTCGAGCCGGCGTCGCAGGGGCGCGCGGGGACCGGAGGCCGGGGCGAGGCCCTCGGGCAGGTCCACCGGGCCGTGCCCCGGAAGCGCGACGGACGCGGCGGACTCCTGCCGCTCGGCAGGGCTGATCGGCAGCAGCTTGCGCCGGTCGCGCGGGGTGTGGGAGGCGTGGATGCCGCCGTTCAGAATGGTCTGGAGGCGGTCCGAGATGTCGGTGTAGTCGTCGAAGCCGAGCACGCCGTCGGCCTCGGGAAGGGCCTCGGCGAGTTCCTTGCCGTACCGCTCGGCCATGCAGCCCACCGCCACCACGGCCTGTGTTCTCCCGTGGCCCTTGAGGTCGTTGGCCTCCAGGAGGGCGTCGACGGAGTCCTTCTTGGCGGCTTCGACGAAACCGCAGGTGTTCACGACGGCGACGTCCGCGTCCTCGGCGTCCTCCACGAGCTGCCAGCCGTCCGCCTCCAAACGGCCTGCGAGCTCCTCCGAGTCCACCTCGTTACGGGCGCAGCCAAGGGTGACGAGTGCGACGGTGCGGCGATCAGGCATGGACTCAAGACTACTTCGTCCCGCCGACCCCCCACGTCGACGGGGTTGGCCGGTCCCGTCGGCGAAGCGCCCCCTGCGATGCCGTGCCGCTATCCGGCCTGCGGGTCGCCCTTGGTGTAGGTCAGGCGCTCCACGGCGCCCGGCTGCCAGTCGTCCTCGATCTTCTTGCCGTTGACGAAGAGGTCGATCGCACCGGCGTCACCGAGCACCAGGTTGATCTTCGTGCTGTCCTCGAAGGTCTTGGAGTCGCCCTGCTTGAGCAGTCCGTCGAAGAGCAGCCGGCCGCTGTGGTCCTTGGCGGAGATCCAGCTGCGCCCGTCGGGGGCGCTCACCTTGACGATCACCTTGTCCTGCGGAGCGGCCGCGATGGCGCTGTCGGAGGGGTCCGGCTCGGGGGCGGCGGGCTTCTCGGACTTGGGGGTGGATGATTCGGACGCGCTCGCGGTGGCGTCGCCGTCGGCGACGTTCGCCTCGTCCCCGTCGCCGCCGTTGACCATCGTGAATCCGACGAAGCCGATGACGACGACGATCGCGGCGACCATGGCGGCGGTCCAGTTGGGGCCGCGCCGCTCGGGACGGATGCGCTCCGCCTCGAACAGAGGGGCGGCCGGGGTGGGCGCCGGGCGGCCGCCGTGCTCGGCGTCGTACTGGGCGATCAGCGGGGCGGGGTCGAGGTGCACGGCCCGGGCCAGGGTTCGGATGTGGCCGCGCGCGTAGACGTCGCCGCCGCAGGGCTCGAAGTTGTCCGCCTCGATGGCGTGCACGATGGCGATACGGACCCGGGTGGCGGTGGTGACGTCGTCGACGGTGAGGCCGGCGTCGATGCGCGCCTGCTTCAGCGCACGTCCGACGGAGGGACGGACTTCCTCGGAGACGTCGTCGGACGCGTGGGACACGTCGGACGCGTCGGACACGTCGTCGAACGGACGCTCGTCTTCAGGAGAGTTGCCGATGGACACGGGGGCGCCTTTCGAGCGTTTAGCCACCTGTGCTGGAGGTTCAGTCTAGGGGGGCGACAGAAGGGTGGGGCAACCGGGCGGTAGGACTCCGTACGCCATCGGAAGGGCCCGACACGCCGATGGCGGCACTGCTTTTCGTCGTTTCCCCAAGGTGACGTGCGATCGGGGGAAACGGTTGCGCGCTGCTCCCTCACGGATGGGTCACGATCGGCCACCCGGGTGCACCGAGCGACGACCGTGTCCCGGCTGCCTACCCTTCGGACTCCCCCCGGATCACGGCGAGCACGCCATCCAGCTCGTCGGCCTTCACAAGAACGTCACGGGCCTTCGAACCCTCGCTCGGTCCGACGATGTTCCGGGACTCCATGAGGTCCATGAGCCGGCCCGCCTTCGCGAAGCCCACGCGCAGCTTGCGCTGGAGCATGGACGTCGACCCGAACTGGGTGGAGACGACCAGTTCGGTCGCCTGGCACAGCAGGTCGAGGTCGTCGCCGATGTCCTCGTCGATCTCCTTCTTCTGCTTGGTCCCGACGACAACGTCGTCCCGGAAGACGGGCGTCATCTGGTCCTTGCAGTGCTGGACGACGCCGGCGATCTCCTCCTCGGTCACGAACGCGCCCTGCATGCGGGTCGGTTTGTTCGCCCCCATCGGCAGGAAGAGGCCGTCGCCCTTGCCGATCAGCTTCTCGGCGCCGGGCTGGTCGAGGATGACCCGCGAGTCCGCGAGGGACGAGGTGGCGAACGCGAGCCGGGACGGCACGTTCGCCTTGATCAGACCGGTGACGACGTCGACCGAGGGCCGCTGTGTGGCGAGCACCAGGTGGATGCCGGCCGCCCGCGCGAGCTGCGTGATCCGCACGATGGCGTCCTCGACGTCCCGCGGGGCGACCATCATCAGGTCGGCCAGCTCGTCGACGATGACCAGCAGGTACGGGTACGGCTGGAGTTCGCGCTCGCTGCCCTCGGGCGGCTTGGCCCTGCCCTCGCGCACCGCGCGGTTGAAGTCGTCGATGTGCCGGTAGCCGTAGGCGGCCAGGTCGTCGTAGCGGAGGTCCATCTCGCGGACGACCCACTGGAGGGCCTCGGCGGCCCGCTTGGGGTTGGTGATGATCGGCGTGATCAGGTGCGGGATGCCCTCGTACGCCGTCAGCTCCACGCGCTTGGGGTCGACCAGGATCATCCGGACGTCCTCCGGCGTCGCCCGCATCATGACCGATGTGATCAGGCAGTTGATGCAGGACGACTTGCCGGAGCCGGTGGCACCGGCGACCAGTATGTGCGGCATCTTCGCCAACGAGTGCATGACGTATCCGCCCTCGACGTCCTTGCCGAAGGCGACCAGCATCGGGTCGTCGTCCTCGGCGGACTCCGCGAGCCGCAGCACGTCTCCGAGGTTGACCATCTCCCGGTCGGTGTTCGGGATCTCGATGCCGACGGCGGACTTGCCGGGGATGGGGCTGATGATGCGTACGTCGGGGCTGGCGACGGCGTACGCGATGTTCTTCGTCAGCGCGGTGATCCGCTCGACCTTCACGGCCGGGCCGAGTTCCACCTCGTAGCGGGTGACCGTGGGCCCGCGCGTGAAGCCGGTGACGCGGGCGTCGACCTTGAACTCGGTGAAGACGGTGGTGAGCGAGGCGACGACGGCGTCGTTGGCGGCGCTGCGCGCCTTGCCGGGGCCACCGCGGGTGAGCAGGTCGAGGGCCGGCAGGGAGTAGGTGATGTCACCGGACAGCTGGAGCTGCTCCGCGCGCGGGGGGAGTTCACGGGGCGCGGACGGGGTCTTGGTGAGGTCCGGGACACCGGGGTTTGTCTGCTTCCGTTCCTGCTCGGCCGGTCCGCCCTGCTTCGGCGCACTCTGCCTGACGCCCGGCCTCGGCCTGTCCTGCCGCGCCCCGTCCTGCCGGTCCTGCTGGGGGCGGGCGGCCGGCACCGGCGTCGGGGTGGTCGGCTCGCGGTCGCCCCCACGCACGCCCTGGGTCAGGTCGGCGACGACCGGTGAGGGCGGCATCCCGTGCAGGACGGCACCGTCGAGCGCGGCGGCGGCCGCGGCGGCCACGTCCACGGCGTCCATCGGCCGGTTCGTGTCCGGCTGGGGCACCGCGGACCTGCGCGGCCGGCCGCGGCGCCGGGACAGTGCCTCCTGCTCGGCGAGGTCGGGGTCGTACTCCTGGGGCGCCGGTCGGCGGCCCCGGCGGCTCGCGGGCAGTGCCTCGCGCCACTGCTCGTCGTAGCGCTCGTCGTCCTCGCCGAACTCCTGCGGCTCGCGGTCGTGCACGAGCCCCAGCCTGGTGCCGAGCAGCCGCAGTCGCTGCGGAACGGCGTTGACCGGAGTGGCCGTGACGACCAGCAGACCGAAGACTGTGAGCAGCACCAGCAGGGGCACGGCGAGCACATCGGTCATGGTGTACGACAGCGGCGTGGCCGCGCCCCAGCCGATGAGCCCTCCGGCGTCCCTTATGGCGTGCATGCCGTCGCTGCGGGCGGGCGAGCCGCAGGCGATGTGGATCTGGCCGAGCACCCCGATGAGGAGCGCCGACAGGCCGATCACAATGCGGCCGTTGGCCTCCGGCTTCTCGGGGTGCCGGATGAAGCGCACCGCGACGACCGCGACCAGGATCGGCACCAGCAGGTCGAGCCGGCCGAACGCGCCGGTGACCAGGATCTCCACGAGGTCGCCGACGGGCCCCTCGAGGTCGGCCCAGGTGCCCGCGGCGACGATGAGTCCGATACCGAGCAGGAGCAGCGCGAGGCCGTCCTTGCGGTGGGCGGGGTCGAGGTTCCTGGCTCCCTGCCCCATTCCCCGGAAAACCGCTCCGACGGCGTGCGCCAGGCCCAGCCACAGGGCACGCACGAGCCGGTAGAGGCCTCCGGTCGGGCTGGGAGCCGGTTTGGGCGCGGGCTTCCTCGCCACGGGCTTCCTGGCCGGAGCCTTCTTCGGGGGCGGCTTCTTGGCAGCGGCCTTCTTCGCCGGAGCCTTCGCGGAAGCAGCCGCCTTCTTCGCGGGCGGCTTCTTGGCTGCGGGGGGACGTGAGGCCATGGGGGTGAGGTTACCGGTGGAGACGCCGGTGGACACGCGTGCCAGCCGCTTCACCCGTTCGTGTCGCTTCCGTGGAGGCACCGAACTGACGCGGGGAAGGCCTGTCCGGCGGATCACCTCGGAGGGGACCGGCGGTCTCTGCCCGGCTGGGGCGAGCGGGGGCGGGTGACGACAACACCCCTGAAGGCACCCCCTGCTCGAAGAACTCGGGAGGGCGGTGCCGGCCCCCCTCGTGTCTCCGGCCCGATCCGCCGGACAGGCCCTACGGCCCGGAATCGTGCCGGATGAGCCGCACGGCCCGTACGCCGTCGGTCAGTTCTGCGACGGCATCGGCGACGCGCTGCCCGTGCCCGGTTCCAGCGCGTCCAACGCCCGCCGCAACCCCGTGAGCTTGCGCTCCAGATGGGCCGCCGTGGCCACCGCGGCCGCGTCGGTCGATTCGTCGTTGAGCTGCTTGGACAGGGCCTCGGCCTGTTCCTCCACGGCCGCGAGCCGCGCGGAGAGTTCGGCGAGCAGGCCGGCGGACCCCTTCTGCTCCCCGGCGTCCTTCTCGTCGCCCTCCAACTGGAGCCGCAGCAACGCCGCCTGCTCCCTCAGCTGGCAGTTCTTCATGTACAGCTCGACGAAGACCGAGACCTTCGCGCGCAGCACCCACGGGTCGAACGGCTTGGAGATGTAGTCGACCGCACCCGCCGCGTACCCGCGGAACGTGTGGTGGGGGCCGTGGTTGATCGCGGTGAGAAAGATGATCGGGATGTCCCGCGTCCGCTCCCGCCTCTTGATGTGCGCCGCGGTCTCGAAGCCGTCCATCCCCGGCATCTGGACATCCAGCAGGATGACCGCGAAGTCGTCCGTGAGCAGTGCCTTGAGCGCTTCCTCCCCGGACGATGCCCGTACCAGCGTCTGATCGAGCGCCGAGAGGATCGCCTCCAGCGCCAGCAGATTCTCCGGCCTGTCATCGACCAGGAGGATCTTGGCCTTCTGCACCATGGCCCGCCCTCCTCGCCCCGGCTTGGGGCCTCCCCTGTCCGCAGGTCCCGGGTGGGCACCGGCGGGTGCCGACCCAGAGGGACGGCTCCCTTGCGCCGCCCGTCCTTGTGCCGGTCATCGTAGCCGCACCCCGCCCGCCGACACACCCTGTCACCGTGATGTCACCGGGCATGTAGCAGAAACGCGGAGCGAGACCAGAAGGTTCCCCGGATCCCGTACTTCTACACGACTTCGCGCGTACCGCGTCGGCAACTCCGCATGAACGGCGAAGCTCCCCTCCACCATCGCACGGCCCCGGCCGCCGCCCTCACACCCCCCTCCCGCGGGGCGCCGCCCTCGCGCCCCTCCCGCGGGCCGCCACGGTCACACCCCCCGCATCCACTGCTGCATCACCGACAGCAGGTGATCGGGGTCGACCGGCTTCGTCACGTAGTCGGAGGCTCCCGACTCGATCGCCTTCTCCCGGTCGCCCTTCATCGCCTTCGCGGTGAGCGCGATGATCGGGAGTCCCGCGAACTGCGGCATCCGGCGGATCGCCGTCGTCGTCGCGTATCCGTCCATCTCGGGCATCATGATGTCCATCAGGACGACCGCCACGTCGTCGTGCTGCTCCAGCACCTCGATGCCCTCGCGGCCGTTCTCCGCGTACAGCACGGAGAGACCGTGCTGCTCGAGGACGCTGGTCAGCGCGAACACGTTGCGGATGTCGTCGTCGACGATGAGCACCTTCTGTCCACCGAACCGGATACCGCGCTGCGACCGGGGCGCCGGATCCTGCTCCAGCTCCGTGCCCGGCGTCGTGGGCCACTGCTCCGGCTGCTGCCGCGCGGGCCGCTGCTCCAGCTCGGGCAAAGGCCTGCGGCGCCGCCGGAACAGCGCGGCCGGACCGTTCTGGGTCTCCCGGTAGGACGTCACCTCGGCCGGCGTCTCCACCCCCGCACCGGAGGAACCGGCCGACGCGGCGGGGCCGCCGCTCTCCAGGGCAGGCATGGACTGCTGGTAGCCGTGCGGCGGCAACTCGCTCGGGTGCAGCGGGAGATACAGCGTGAAGGTCGAGCCGCGGCCCGGCTCGCTCTGCGCGTGGATCTCACCGCCGAGCAGTTGGGCGATCTCCCGGGAGATGGACAGCCCGAGCCCCGTGCCTCCGTACTTGCGGCTGGTCGTGCCGTCCGCCTGCTTGAACGCCTCGAAGATCACCCGCATCTTGCTGGCGGCGATCCCGATGCCCGTGTCGGACACCGAGAAAGCGATCAGGTCGGCGTCCGGGTCGGTCAGCGAACCGGCCTCCAGCAGTTGCTCCCTGATGGCCTGGGGAACGTCGTCGCGAGCCGGCCGGATGACCAGCTCGACGGACCCGGAGTCGGTGAACTTCACCGCGTTGGACAGCAGGTTGCGCAGCACCTGCAGCAGCCGCTGCTCGTCGGTGTGCAGCGTGGCCTGGAGCTCCGGGGAGACCCGCACCGACAGGTCCAGGCCCTTCTCCGCGGTCAGCGGCCGGAAGGTGGCCTCCACATAGTCCACGAGCTGGACGAGCGCGATGCGCGTCGGGGAGACGTCCATCTTGCCCGCCTCGACCTTCGACAGGTCGAGGATGTCGTTGATCAGTTGCAGCAGGTCGGAGCCTGCGCCGTGGATGGTCTCGGCGAACTCGACCTGCTTCGGGGAGAGATTCCCGTCGGCGTTGTCGGCGAGGAGCTTGGCCAGGATCAGCAGCGAGTTGAGCGGGGTGCGCAGCTCGTGCGACATGTTGGCCAGGAACTCGCTCTTGTAGCGCATGGAGACCGCGAGTTGCTCGGCGCGCTCCTCCAGGACCTGCCGCGCCTCCTCGATCTCGGTGTTCTTCACCTCGATGTCGCGGTTCTGCTGGGCCAGCAGCTCGGCCTTTTCCTCCAGTTCGGCGTTGGACGCCTGGAGCGCCTTCTGCCGCTGCTCCAACTCGGCCGAACGCTCCTGGAGTTGCTCGGTCAGCTCCTGCGACTGCGCCAGCAGCAGCTCCGTCTTGGTGTTCACCGAGATGGTGTTGACGCTCGTCGCGATCATCTCGGCGATCTGGTTGAGGAAGTCCTTCTGGATGTGCGTGAACGGAGTGAACGAGGCCAGCTCGATGACGCCCAGCACGGTCCCCTCGAACAGCACCGGAAGCACGATCACCTGTGCGGGCGGCGCCTCCCCGAGACCCGAGGAGATCTTCAGGTAGCCGCTGGGCGCGTTCTCCACCAGGATCGTGCGCTTCTCCATGGCGGCCGTCCCGATGAGCCCCTCACCGGGCCGGAACGACGTCGGCATCGAGCCCAGCGAGTAGCCGTACGAACCGAGCATGCGCAGCTCGTACTGGTCGTCCTCGGCGGCGCCCACGTCCTCCCCGTCGGCCAGGGGCATCGAGAGGAAGAACGCACCGTGCTGTGCGGAGACCACGGGCGTCAGCTCGCTCATGATCAGCGAGGCCACGTCCTCCAGGTCCCGACGGCCCTGCATCAGTGCGGAGATACGGGCCAGATTGCCCTTCAGCCAGTCCTGCTCCTTGTTGGCGATCGTGGTGTCGCGCAGGTTGGCGATCATCTTGTTGACGTAGTCCTGCAGTTCCTGGATCTCTCCGGACGCGTCCACGTCGATCTTCAGGTTCAGGTCGCCGCGCGCCACCGCGGTCGCCACGCGTGCGATGGCACGCACCTGCCGGGTCAGGTTCCCCGCCATCTCGTTCACGGACTCGGTCAGGTCCCGCCAGGTGCCGTCGACGTCACGCACGCGGGCCTGCCCGCCGAGCTGGCCCTCCGTGCCCACCTCGCGGGCCACGCGCGTGACCTCCTCGGCGAAGGACGACAGCTGGTCCACCATCGTGTTGATGGTGGTCTTCAGCTCGAGGATCTCCCCGCGCGCGTCGATGTCGATCTTCTTCGTCAGGTCGCCCTTGGCGATGGCCGTCGTCACCATGGCGATGTTGCGCACCTGACCGGTCAGGTTGGACGCCATCCGGTTCACGGACTCGGTGAGGTCCTTCCACGTACCGGCCACACCCGGGACATGCGCCTGACCGCCGAGGATGCCGTCCGTACCCACCTCGCGGGCCACCTTGGTGACCTGCTCGGCGAACGAACTCAGTGTCTTCACCATGATGTTGATGGTGTCGGCGAGCTGCGCCAACTCGCCGCGCGCCTCGATGGTGACCTGCCGGGTGAGGTCACCGCTGGCGACCGCGGCGGACACCTGGGAGATGTTCCGCACCTGCGTGGTCAGGTTCTTGGCCATCAGGTTGACGTTGTCGCTCAGGTCCTTCCAGATGCCCGTGACCCCGGGCACGTGCGCCTGGCCGCCCAGGATGCCCTCGGTGCCCACCTCGCGGGCCACCCGGGTCACCTGCTCGGCGAACGACGACAGCTGGTCCACCATCGTATTGACCGTGGTGACGAGTTCGAGGATCTCACCCTTGGCGTCGACGGTGATCTTCTTGGACAGATCGCCCTTCGCGACCGCGGTGGTGACCTCGGCGATGTTGCGCACCTGGAGGGTCAGGTTGTTCGCCATGCCGTTCACCGACTGGGTGAGGTCCTTCCAGGTGCCGGAGACACCCTGCACCTCGGCCTGGCCGCCGAGGATGCCCTCCGTACCCACCTCGCGGGCCACCCGAGTGACCTCCTCGGCGAACGACGACAGCTGGTCCACCATCGTGTTCAGCGTGTTCTTCAGCTCGAGGATCTCCCCGCGCGCGTCCACGGTGATCTTCTGCGACAGGTCGCCCCGGGCCACCGCCGTCGCCACCTGGGCGATGTTGCGCACCTGCGCGGTGAGGTTGCCGGCCATGCCGTTGACCGAGTCGGTGAGGTCGCGCCACACGCCGGCGACGCCGGGCACCTGCGCCTGGCCCCCGAGCCGGCCCTCCGTACCCACCTCGCGGGCCACCCGCGTGACCTGGTCGGCGAACGACGACAGCTGGTCCACCATCGTGTTGATCGTGTTCTTCAGCTCGAGGATCTCCCCGCGCGCGTCCACGTCGATCTTCTGCGACAGGTCGCCCCGGGCGACCGCCGTCGTGACCTGGGCGATGTTGCGTACCTGGCCGGTCAGATTGGACGCCATCGAGTTGACGGAGTCGGTGAGCTCCTTCCAGGTGCCCGACACGCCGTCCACCCGGGCCTGACCGCCCAGCCGTCCCTCCGTGCCCACGTCCCGGGCCATGCGCGTGACCTGGTCGGCGAAGCTCGACAGCTGGTCCACCATCGTGTTCACGGTGTTCTTCAGCTGGAGCATCTCGCCGGACACGTCGACGGTGACCTTCTGCGACAGGTCGCCGTTGGCCACCGCCGTCGTCACCTGGGCGATGTTCCTCACCTGACCGGTGAGGTTGCGGAACGCGGTGTTGACGGAGTCGGTGAGGTCCTTCCAGGTACCGGCGGCACCCGGCACCTGCGCCTGGCCGCCGAGCTCACCCTCGACCCCGATCTCGCGCGCTACGCGGGTGACCTCGGCGCCGAAGGCGGACAGCTGGTCGACCATCGTGTTGACGGTGTTCTTCAGCTCCAGCATCTCGCCGGCCACGTCCACGGTGACCTTCTGCGACAGGTCGCCGTTGGCCACCGCCGTCGTCACCGCGGCGATGTCCCGCACCTGTGTCGTCAGGTTCCGGAACACCGTGTTGACGGAGTCCGTCAGGTCCTTCCAGGTACCGGCGGCACCCGGCACGTTCGCCTGACCGCCCAGTTGCCCCTCGGCCCCGACCTCGTTGGCGACCCGGGTGACCTCGTCCGCGAAGATCTTCAGCGTCTCGGTCATCTGGTTGATCGTGTCGGCGAGCTGCGCGACCTCGCCCCGCGCCGGAACAGTCACCTTCCGTGACAGATCGCCGTTGGCGACCGCGGTCGTCACCTCCGCGATCCCGCGCACCTGCGCCGTCAGGTTCCCGGCCATGGTGTTGACGGAGTCGGTGAGTTCCTTCCACACGCCGTCCACACCGGACACCTGCGCCTGCCCGCCCAGCGCGCCCTCGGTGCCCACCTCGCGCGCTACGCGGGTCACCTCGGAGGAGAACGCCGAGAGCTGGTCCACCATCGTGTTGACGGTGTTCTTCAGCTCCAGCATCTCGCCTTCGACGTGCACGGTGACCTTGCGGGACAGATCGCCCCGGGCGACCGCCGTCGTCACCAGCGCGATGTCGCGCACCTGCGCCGTCAGCCGTTCCGCCATGGTGTTGACCGAGTCCGTGAGGTCCTTCCACGAACCGGACATGCCCCGCACCCTGGCCTGACCGCCCAGCTTGCCCTCGGTACCGACCTCGCTGGCCACCCGCGTGACCTCGTCGGTGAAGGTCGACAACTGGTCGACCAGGTTGTTGACGGTACGCCCGACCTTCAGGAACTCGCCGCGCAGCGGCTGCCCCTGCCCGTCGCCCACGCCCAGCTGCGCCCGCAGATCCATCCGCGGCGACAGATCACCGTCGGCCACCGCCGACAACACCCGGCTGACCTCGGAGACGGGCCGCACCAGATCGTCCACCAGCGCGTTCGAGTGGTCGATCGCCGTGGACCAGGAGCCCTCGCAGGCCCCCGTCTCCAGGCGCTCGGTGAGTTTCCCCTCACGCCCCACCATGCGCCGCACCCGCGCCAGCTCGCCCGTCAGATGGAGATTGCGGTCGGCCACCTCGTTGAAGACCGCCGCGATCTCCGCCATCACGCCGTCGCCGGACACCGTGAGCCGTTTGCGGAAGTTGCCGTCCCGCATCGCCACCAGGGCGACCATGAGGCGGTTCAGGGCCGCGGTGTCCACCGCGGTGGTCCCGCCCCGGGACCTGCCCTGCTTACTAGGGGACTGTCCGCCTTTCGCGCGCGTGTTCGTGCCCCGCGTCGCTGCGCCAGACTCCACTGTGTCCCTCCCGCAGGGGTCGACCGTTACTGCTGTGCTCGGGTACCACCGCACGGGCGTACCTGTGACTGCTGACTGTGACTGCTTGTACTTGCTCTGCTTACTCGTGCACATGCGTGTACTACTGCGATACCTGCCCTGCCTACCGGGGCGCTACCCGGGCGGCCGTGCGTCCGGCCGGAGGGCACCCGCCCGTCCGGACCTTCGCGACAGCCTGCCCGTCCAGTGTTTCACCCCCGCCGAACCAGGCCATAACAGTTCGGCAGCTTCGCACACCGTCCGCACGCTCCCGGCCGTCGGACACCTCCCGACGGAAACACGGCGGACCGGCATCCGCTCGGACCGCGAAGGTAAGTAACCTTGCATCCGGCTGTCCAGCCACACCGGTCCGTCCGGTCTGGGCGGTGGCACGGAGACGAGCGGGCATCGGAGGGCGGCCGCACACATGACCACCGGACTGATCCCGGGGGAACAGCCCCCGGACCCTCGGCCGACGAGTGGCCTGCCGCACCAGTGGCGTGAGCCGGTCGGCCATGGGATCATGCCCGTCGAGAACCGGCCGAGGAGTTCTGTGATCACCGCGCGTGCGGCCGCCAGCTTCGAGCCCGTCGGGCGCTCGGTCGCCAGTGCCCGCTCCTTCGTCCGCGACACCCTCCAGGGGTGGGGGTTCGCCGACATCGTCGACGATGCCGTGGTCCTCACCAGCGAGCTCGTGACCAACGCCGTGATCCACACCAGCACCTGGGCCGACCTGCTGTGCCTGCGCTGCGACGACGGCGTACGGATCGAGGTGACCGACCGGTATCCGGAGCGTGAGGTCCCGCTCCGGGGTCCGGCCGCCGACATGGGCGGCCCCGACCGCGAGGGCGGACGCGGCCTCCAGCTCTGCGCGGCCCTGGCCGGCCGGTGGGGTGTCGAGTACACACCGGCCCACAAGACCGTCTGGTTCCAACTCGACGTCCCCGAACGTCCGGTGGGGGCCCGCTCGGCCGGACCGGTGCTGCCGTCCGAACTCCTCCCGATCGCCGACGCCAGGGTCCGCGTCGCCGTCGTGCAGATCGACCGGATCGGCGCGGTCTCCTCCTGGAACGAGGACGCGGAGGAACTCTTCGGCTATAAGGCCGACCAGGTCATCGGCAAGCCCCTCACCGACTTCGCGGCCTGGCCGCACACTCCCGGCACCGGCACCGGCATCGCGGAGGCGCTCCAGCTCTCCCGCTGGGAAGGCAGCTACGGCATAAGGGACACCACCGGCCGGGTGATCCCCGTCTACGCCTCGCACCTGCGCGTCCGCGACACGGACGGCGATCCGTCAACCGTGTGCCTCCTCGTCAGGGACCACGAACGGGCGGTCCTGCAGACCCCGTTGCGCGTCCCCTCCGATTCGGCCGCCTCCTCCGAGAGCCAGAGCACCGACCCCTTCGAGGTGTTCATCGGCTCGCCCGCCCCGGACGACCTCGACGGCCTCCTCCAGCGCACGGTGGAACGGGCCCGCGACATGCTCGACGGCGACTCCGCCTTCCTGCTCCTCGCCACCGACGACGAGACGGAACTCGAGGTACGTGCCTCCACCGGTCTGCCCTCGGCCCGTCAGCGCTTCGCCCGCGTTCCGGTGGAAGCCGGCTCCGGCCGTTACGGCTCCGCCCGCATGCCGGCCGTCCACGACGACCTCGCCGCCCTGCCCGGCGCGGTCCCGCTCCTCAACGGCACCGGCATGCGCTCGGTCGTCACCGTCCCGCTCAAGGTCGAGGGCCGTCTCACGGGCTCCCTCGGCGTCGCCGCGGAGGGAGCGGGCCGGTACTCCAACGAGGAGGCGCTGCGCCTGCAGTTCGCCGCCGACCGCATCGCCCTGGCCGTCGAGTCGGCCCGCCTGGGAGAGCTGGAGCGGCTGCGCAGGGGTTCGCTGAGTTTCCTCGTCGAGGCGTCCGACCTGCTGGCCGGCACCCTGGACCGCGACCAGACCCTGGCCCTCATGGCCCAGATGACCGTTCCCACCCTGGCCACCTGGTGTGCCGTCTACACGATCGCCGACCAGGCCTCCGAGCCGTACCTCTCCTATGTACTGCACGAGGACGAGGAGCTCATCGACGGCATCAAGTCCCTGCTCTCGAAGATCGCCCCGCCCGACCCGGTCCCCACCCCCGGCGCCCGTGTCTGGTCGGCTCCCGGCGAAGTGGCCCATCAGGCGGCCCTGCGCACGTCCATGCGCAGTCTGGGGCTGAGCAGCAGCCCGGACACCCGGGTCACTCCCGGCATCGGCCCCACCCTCACCACGGCCTCCGCGGTCGGCGGCGAGACGGTGGTCCTCCCTCTGGTTGCCCGCAACCGCGTCATCGGTATGCTGACGCTCGGCAAGCCGGCCGACGAGCACTTCCGCCAGGAAATCCTCGAACTCGCCGAGGACCTCTCCCGCAGAGCCGCCCTGGCCTTGGACAACGCCCGCCTCTACTCCGAGCGCACGGCCATCAGCCAGTCCCTCCAGCGCAGTCTCCTCCCCCCCTGAACTGCCGGCGATCGAGGGCGTCGAGGTGGAGGTCATCTACCGCGCGGCCGGCGAGGGCAACGAGGTCGGCGGTGACTTCTACGACCTCTTCCCGATCAGCGACGGCGCCTACGGCTTCGCCATCGGCGACGTCTGCGGTACAGGACCCAACGCCGCGGCCGTCACCGGCCTCGCCCGGCACGCGCTCCGGCTGCTCGCTCGTGAGGGCCTCAGCGGCCCTGCGGTCCTCGATCGCCTGAACTCCGCCATCCTCGACGAGGGCGCACGCAGCCGCTTCCTCACCCTGCTCTACGGCGAGCTGCGCCCGCAGGAGGACGGCAGCGCGGAACTGAAGGTGGTGTGCGCCGGCCACCCGCTGCCGCTGCGCCTGCGTCAGGACGGCACCGTCGAACCGGCCGCCGACCCGCAGCCCCTCCTCGGCGTCCTGGAAGACCTGGAACTGTACGAACAGACGGTCACGCTCGATCCGGGCGACGTCCTGCTGTGTGTCACCGACGGTGTCACCGAGCGCCGTGAAGGCCCGCGCATGCTGGGCGACGACGGGCTCGCCGACGTTCTGACGACCTGTACGGGCCTGACCGCCGGCGCGGTCGCCGCCCGCATCATGCGCGCGGTGGAACGCTTCGCCTCCGATGCCCCTTCCGACGACATGGCGATCCTCACCATGCGCGTCCCGGAGCTCCACCAGAACTGAGCTTGATCGGATCAGGGCATGAGAAAGGCCCCGCCCGGGAGGGCGGGGCCTTTCTGTCGGAGCCCCCAAACGGAATCGAACCGTTGACCTTCTCCTTACCATGGAGACGCTCTACCGACTGAGCTATAGGGGCCTGTCGCTTTCCGCGGTTTCCCGCCCGGCAACGGAATAGATCATACCCTGAGCAGCCCCGTGCTCCCAACCACTGGTCCGCGACCGCGGTTCAGACAGCCGGCTGCAGCAGCCCACCCAGTGCGTTGCACGCCGACGCGACGCGCTGCATGTCCCGCTTGGTCAACGAGGTGTCCACGGGCAGGGCGAGTGTCACGTCGGCGGCCCGTTCGGTCTCGGGCAGAGACACGCACCGCCGGAACTCCGGCAGCCGGTGCACAGGCGTCTTCACCGGCACCCTGCACTCGACTCCCTTGGCCCGCAAGGCTCGCGCGAAGGCGTCCCGGTCCGGTCGCCCGTTGCCGGGGACCCGCACGACGTACTGCTGGTAGGTGTGCCCGTCACCTCCGTCGGGTGTCCGCACCCCCCGCAGCTTCGCGTCGAGGTAGGCGGCACGCTCCCTGCGCCGGGCGACCTCGTCGTACGGAGCTTCGGACTCCCCGTGCTCCAGCACCAGCAGGCCGTGCCGTTGTCCGAGCGCGTGCAACCGGGCCATGTCGGCGTGCCTGCCGAAACGGTGCACGGCGACAACGGCCGCCGTGCGCGAGGTGATGGCCGCTTCCACAGCGGCCGGCGCGATGCAGTAGGTCACCGGATCTATCTCGGCGAACACCGGCAACGCACCTGCGAGGGTGACGGCCTCGGCAACTTCCACGTTCCCGAAGGCGGACACGACCACCTCGTCACCGACTCCGACACCGGCGGCCCTGAGCAGTGCAGCAGTACCCATGGGAGGGATGTTCGTTGCGCAACGTGAACTTCAAGTGACGCGGAACAAAAAAGGGTTGGACCCCGAACCGAAGTTCGGGGTCCAACCCTGTCAAAGATTGTTCGGCGGCGTCCTACTCTCCCACAGGGTCCCCCCTGCAGTACCATCGGCGCTGTAAGGCTTAGCTTCCGGGTTCGGAATGTAACCGGGCGTTTCCCCTACGCCATGACCACCGAAACACTATGAAACAGACAACCGCACCGCACCCCGCCGAAAAAACGGCGGAACACGGGGTCGTTCGTGGTTTCAGAACCAACACAGTGGACGCGAGCAACTGAGGACAAGCCCTCGGCCTATTAGTACCGGTCAACTCCACACGTTACCGTGCTTCCATATCCGGCCTATCAACCCAGTCGTCTACTGGGAGCCTTACCCTCTCATGGAGGTGGGAGTCCTCATCTCGAAGCAGGCTTCCCGCTTAGATGCTTTCAGCGGTTATCCCTCCCGAACGTAGCCAACCAGCCATGCCCTTGGCAGGACAACTGGCACACCAGAGGTTCGTCCGTCCCGGTCCTCTCGTACTAGGGACAGCCCTTCTCAAGACTCCTACGCGCACAGCGGATAGGGACCGAACTGTCTCACGACGTTCTAAACCCAGCTCGCGTACCGCTTTAATGGGCGAACAGCCCAACCCTTGGGACCGACTCCAGCCCCAGGATGCGACGAGCCGACATCGAGGTGCCAAACCATCCCGTCGATATGGACTCTTGGGG
>NZ_BBNN01000032.1 GCF_000829695.1 Streptomyces sp. NBRC 110035
CTCTCGGGCCGCGAGATCCCGGGCCCTCTGAGTTCCGGGGCCCTGCCCGTGTTCCGGGCCCTGTCCCGACCCGGCCCCGGGCCCCGACCGGGTACCCGGGGCGCCCGGGGAGCGCCTGGCGTCAAGGCGGGGTCGACCGGCGCCGGATCCTGTTCCCGAGCCAGACGAGCGGGTCGTACTTGCGGTCCACCGCCCGTTCCTTCAGCGGGATCAGCGCGTTGTCCGTGATCCTGATGCCCTCGGGGCACACCTCGGTGCAGCACTTGGTGATGTTGCAGTAACCGAGCCCGTGCTCGTCCTGCGCCGTGCGTCCCCGGTCCAGGCCCGAGGCGTCGGCCGCGTCCAGCGGATGCATGTCCAGCTCCGCCACCCGCATCAGGAACCGCGGTCCGGCGAAGGCCTGCTTGTTCTCCTCGTGGTCGCGGACGACATGGCAGGTGTCCTGGCACAGGAAGCACTCGATGCACTTGCGGAACTCCTGGGACCGCTCCACGTCCTCCTGCGTCATCCGGTACTCGCCGGGCGCGACCCCCTCCGGCGGTACGAAGGCCGGGACCTCCCTGGCCTTGGTGTAGTTGAAGCCGACGTCCGTCACGAGGTCGCGGATCACCGGGAAGGCCCGCAGCGGCGTCACGGTGATCGTCTCGTCCCGCGTGAAGACCGACATCCGGGTCATGCACAGCAGCCGCGGGCGGCCGTTGATCTCCGCCGAGCACGAACCGCACTTGCCCGCCTTGCAGTTCCAGCGGACGGCGAGGTCGGGGGTCTGGGTGGCCTGCAGCCGGTGCACGATGTCGAGGACCACCTCGCCGTCGTGCACCTCCACCCGGAAGTCCTCCAGGCCGCCGCCCCGCACGTCCCCCCGCCACACCTTGAAGCGGGCCTCATAGCTGCTCACTCGTACAGCTCCTCTTCGGTGAGGTACTTGACCAGCTCCTCCTTCTCGAAGAGGGCGAGCAGGTCGGGGCGGATGGGTTCGGTGGTCTCACGGGTGAGGGTGATCTGGCCGCGCACGCTGCCGGTGGCCGCGAGACCGCCCGTGGGGTCGGTGAGCGCGCACAGCAGGTTGACGTTGCGCCAGGTGCGCTCCATCGCCGCGTGGTCCTCACGGGTGTGGCCGCCGCGCGACTCGGTGCGCTCCAGCGCCGCCCGGGCCACGCACTCGCTGACCAGCAGCATGTTCCTGAGGTCCAGGGCGAGGTGCCAGCCCGGGTTGAACTGCCGGTGCCCCTCGACCCCGGCCCGGCGGGCCCGTACCCGCAGCGCGGCGAGCTTCTCCAGGGCCTGCTCCATCTCGTGCTCGCGGCGGATGATGCCGACCAGGTCGTTCATCGTCTGCTGGAGTTCCTGGTGCAGGGTGTACGGGTTCTCCGGCGGCCCCTCGTCGGGTCCCCCGCCCTCCGCGGAGAACGGCCGCAGTGCCTCCGCGGCGGCGGCGTCCACCTGGACGTCGTCCACCCGGGGCCGCTCCCGACCCCGCCCCCGCCCGTGTCCCGCCGCGTGCTCGGCCGCGTGCCGGCCCGCCCGGCGCCCGAACACCAGCAGGTCGGAGAGGGAGTTGCCGCCCAGCCGGTTGGAGCCGTGCATGCCGCCGGCCACCTCGCCGGCCGCGAACAGCCCCGGCACCCCGCGCGCCGCCGCCGTGTCCGAGTCGACGGCGATGCCGCCCATCACGTAGTGGCAGGTGGGCCCGACCTCCATCGCCTCCGCCGTGATGTCGACGTCCGCCAGCTCCTTGAACTGGTGGTACATCGACGGCAGCCGGCGTCTGATGACCTCGGCCGGCATCCGGGTGGACACGTCCAGGAAGACCCCGCCGTGCGGGGAGCCGCGGCCCGCCTTCACCTCGGCGTTGATCGCGCGGGCGACCTCGTCGCGGGGGAGCAGTTCGGGGGGACGGCGGTGGTGGTCCGGGTCGTCGTACCAGCGGTCGCCCTCCTCCTCGGACTCGGCGTACTTCTCCTTGAAGACGTCCGGCACGTAGTCGAACATGAAGCGCTTGCCGTCGGAGTTGCGCAGCACCCCGCCGTCGCCGCGCACCGACTCCGTGACCAGGATGCCCTTCACCGACGGCGGCCAGACCATGCCCGTCGGGTGGAACTGCACGAACTCCATGTTGAGCAGCGGGGCCCCGGCCAGCAGCGCCAGCGCGTGGCCGTCGCCGGTGTACTCCCACGAGTTCGACGTCACCTTGAAGGACTTGCCGATGCCGCCCGTGGCGAGGACCACGGCGGGTGCCCGAAGGACGAAGAAGCGCCCGGACTCCCGCTCGTAGCCGAAGACACCGGAAACATGACGGCCGTCCTTGAGCACGCGGGTGACCGTGCACTCCTGGAAGACCCTCAGCCGGGACTCGTGGTCGCCGGTCTCCCGGAAGTCCTCCTGCTGGAGGGCGACGATCTTCTGCTGGAGGGTGCGGATCAGCTCCAGGCCGGTGCGGTCGCCGACGTGCGCGAGGCGCGGGTACTCGTGGCCGCCGAAGTTGCGCTGCGAGATCCGGCCGTCCTTCGTCCGGTCGAACAGCGCGCCCCAGGTCTCCAGCTCCCACACCCGCTGCGGCGCCTCTTGGGCGTGCAGCTCGGCCATCCGCCACTGGTTGAGGAACTTCCCGCCGCGCAGGGTGTCGCGGAAGTGGACCTTCCAGTTGTCGCCGGTGTTGACGTTGGCCATGGCGGCGGCGATCCCGCCCTCGGCCATCACGGTGTGGGCCTTGCCGAACAGCGACTTGCAGATCACCGCCGTACGGGCGCCCCGCTCGCGTGCCTCGACGGCGGCGCGCAGTCCGGCGCCGCCCGCACCGACCACGACGACGTCCCATTCCTGCCGGTCGACCACGGGCATCAGGCAGTCCCCACTCAGCTAGAAGAAACCTAGAAGAAACGCGGATCGTCGAAGGCGCCGGACGCGACGAGGTAGACGTAGAGGTCGGCGACCGCCACGCTCACCAGCGACGCCCAGGCGAGCTGCATGTGCCGGGCGTTCAGCCGGCCCACCCACTGCCACATCCGGTAGCGCACGGGATGCCGGGAGAAGTGCTTGAGTTTGCCGCCGACGATGTGCCGGCAGGAGTGGCAGGAGACGGTGTACGCCCAGATCAGCGCGATGTTGACCAGGAAGACGAGGGTGCCGAGCCCCATGTGGCCCCACGCGTAGTCCTCGTCGCGGAAGGCGAGGGCGGTGTCGTAGGTCAGCACCAGGGCGACCAGGAGCGCCGCGTAGAAGAAGTACCGGTGGATGTTCTGCAGGATCAGCGGGAAGCGGGTCTCCCCGGTGTACTTCTTGTGCGGTTCGGCGACCGCGCAGGCCGGCGGGGACGCCCAGAAGCCCCGGTAGTAGGCCTTGCGGTAGTAGTAGCAGGTCAGGCGGAAGCCGAGCGGGAAGATCAGGATGAGGATCGCCGGTGAGAGGCCCCACCAGCCGCCGACGACCTCCCAGTTGGGTCCGCCGCGCATCGGCTCGCAGTTCTCGGCGAGGCACGGGGAGTAGAACGGCGAGACGTACGGCGCCGCGTAGTAGTCCGCGTTCGACAGGGCCCGCCAGGTCGAGTAGACGACGAAGGCGAGCAGCCCGGCCGCGGTGGCGGCCGGGGCCAGCCACCAGCGGTCGGTCCGCAGGTGCGGAGCGGCGATCGCGGCGCGGGTACCGGTTCTCACGCCGGTGCGTCGGGGTGGGGGTTCTGTGGCGGGAGGTTCCGTGCCAGTGGCCACTTGTCCGCTCCGGTCGGGGTCAGGGGGCGCGGCGGGTCCTGCGGGGTGGACGGGTGACTCGAACGGGATCAGGGGGCGCGGCGGTCGCGCGCGCCGAGCCCCTCGTCGTCGATGTCCACCCACAGGGACGGGTCGTACGGCGCGTCGGAGATGGTGACGAGATCGGTCCGCTTCGGTACGCCGGCCGTGCTGGCGGCCGTCTCCCGGAGCAGCGCGACGCTCTCGCGCAGGTGGTTGGTGTCGGCCCGGACGCGGCGCATCTCCAGGCCGCCGCTGCCGAGCTGCTTCTCCAGGCGCCCCACCGACCGGATCAGGTCGTCGAGACTGCGCTGGACGGATACCAGTTCGTCGTGCACGGACATGACTTGCCCTCACTTCCCGCGGGTCCTTCAGGTCCTTCAGGCCCAAGGCGGCAACGTTCGTGCGCCTGAGAGTGTTGCGCGTCACACCTTGCGCTGTGAAGGGATGTGCATCGATTGGCCGAGGCGCACGGGTGCACCGCGCGGTGTCGTGCGCCGTGCGGGTGACCTTTCGGTCCACGGCCGTCGTGTCGCTCCCGGTTGCCGAACCCTTTCCTCTTCAGTGGCCGCATACATCAGATGAAATCCAAATACCACCAAAAGTGATCGTAACGCCCGCGGCTTCACGGAGGTAACCCAGAGATGTCCCACGACGGCGTCGGCCCGCGCGCGGTCATGCGCTCGGTCGCCCTCCTCACCGCGGGCGCGCTCGCACTGCCCGCGCTGGCCGGATGCAGCTCCGACGACGACCCGGCCGGCCGGCCCCTCGCCGGCGGGGACATCGCCCACGCCGACCGCGCGCGGATCGCCGACGGCGGCACCCTGCGCTGGGCCGTGGACTCCGTCCCGGAGACCCTGAACGTCTTCCAGGCGGACGCCGACGCCACCACCACCCGGATCGCCCAGGCCGTACTGCCGTCGATGTACCGGATGGACGGCCGGGGGCGTCCGGCACGCAACCCCGACTACCTGGAGTCCGCCGAGGTCGTCGAGACCGAGCCCAGGCAGGTCGTCCTCTACAAGCTCAACCAGCAGGCCGTCTGGAGCGACGGCCGGGAGATCGGCGCCGCCGACTTCGCCGCCCAGTGGCGCGCCCTGTCCGGCAAGGACTCCGCCTACTGGACCGCCCGCAACGCCGGCTACGACCGCATCGAGAAGATCCAGCGCGGCAAGAGCGACCTGGAGGTCAAGGTCACCTTCAGCCGTCCCTACGCCGACTGGAGGTCGCTGTTCGCGCCGCTCTACCCCAAGGACGTCATGGGCGCCCCGGACTCCTTCAACGACGGGGCCCGCACGAAGCTGAAGGTCACCGCCGGCCCGTTCGAGGTGAAGAAGGTCGACCGCAAGACCGACGAGGTCACCCTCACCCGCAACGCCCGCTGGTGGGGCGAGCCGGCCCGGCTCTCCACGATCGTGCTGCGCGAGGTCCCCCGCGACGAACGGATCGCCGCGCTCACCGACGGAACCCTGGACCTGGCCGAGATCGACGCCCCGGCCGCCCGCCGCATCTCCGTCGCCGCCGGCCCGCAGGACACGGACGCGGACGCGAGCAAGAGCGCGAGCGAGAGTGCGAGCGCGCGGGGCGGTGGGGTCGCGGGCGGTACATCCCTGATGGGACCCCGGGCCGCCGGGTTCGGGGCCGGGCGGTCCGCGGCCGGGGCCCTGCGCTCCTGGGCCCTCGCGAACGGCTCCGACGAGGAGGCCGCCGACGAGGAGACCTCCGCCCGCGCGGAGCAGCGCGAGGCCGCCGCGGAGCTCGCGCGCGAGGAGCGGGCCCTCAGCGGTTTCGAGGTGCGCAAGTCGCTGGAGCCCGCCTACACCCAGCTCGCCCTCAACGGAGCCGAGGGCCCCCTCGCCGACGACCGGGTCCGCCGCGCCGTGGCCCGCGCCCTGGACCGGCGGGACCTGGCGGAAGCGGTCCTGAAACCGCTCGGCCTGCCCGCCGAGCCCGTCGGCAGCCACCTCGCGCTTTCCGGGCAGGCCGCCTACGCCGACGGCAGCGGCGCCCTCGGCGACCAGAACGCCAAGGAGGCGAGGGCCCTGCTCGCGGACGCCGGCTGGGTACCGGGCGGCCCGGTGAAGAAGGACGAGCAGGCCGCCGGCGCAGAGGGCAGGAAGGCGGAATCGTCCGACGAGGCTTCCGACAAGGACAAGGACAAGGACTCCGGGAACGGCGACGACGACGGCACGTACATCGTCGGCGAGGACGAGGAAGGGGACGCCGAGGACCACGAGGGTGACGGCGGGGACGACGGAAACAACGGCGACGACGACCACCTCGCCCAGGACGGCACCCAGCACACGCGGCTGAGCCGGGGCGGCGCCCCCGGCGCCTACGCCCCCGTGGGCACCGCCGCCCCCGTCCAGGCGGAGGACGCCCCGCTCGCCAAGGACGGCAAGGCGCTCACGCTCGACTTCGTGCTCCCCTCCGGCCCCGGCTCGGAGGTCCTCGGCACCGTGGCGGACCGGATCACGAAGATGCTGGAGCGGGTCGGCATCCGTACGGAGATCACCGAGGTCGACGACGAGAGCTATTTCACGGACCACATCGCCTCCGGTGAGTACGACCTCGCCCTCTACTCCTGGCCCGCGACCGCCTACCCCGCCACCGACGCCCGCCCCGTCTACGCCAAGCCGGTCCCGGCCGCCGACGGCTCGCTGAACGTCGGGCAGAACTACACCCGCGTCGGCACCGACCAGGTCGACCAGCTCTTCGACCAGGCCCTCGCGACGCTCGACGACGCGAAGCGCGCCGAACTGCTCCGCAAGGCGGACGCCCGTATCTGGGCGGCGGCCGGCTCGATCCCCCTCTACCAGCGCCCCCAGCTCACCGCCGCCCGCAAGGACCTGGCCAACACCGGCGCGTTCGGTTTCCGTACCCCGGTCTACGAGGACATGGGGTACCTGAAGAAGGGAGCGCAGGGCCAGACCGGCACACCGTGGGGGGAGGCCCCCGAGCCCTTCGGCTCCGGTTCCGCCTCGGAGCGGGATCCGGAGTCGGAACGGGAATCGGACTCGGAGCCGGAATCGGACCCGGAGCCGGAATCGGACCCCGAATCGGAGCCGGAGTCGGATTCCTGATCAGTCCTGATCACCCCGTGTGACGGCCCGTGTGACGGCCCGTGCGGCCGGTCCGGACGAGGAGGGCGAGCCCCCGGTGCCGGGGGCCCGTACCATGGGGGGTGGCCGCGGCGTGTCCAGCCCGGCAGGGCCCGCGCACCGCAGCCGTCTGCGCAGGGCATTCCTCACCATTCCGGGAGTACGCCTTTTATGGCCACGCGCCACGACATCCGCAACGTCGCCATCGTCGCCCACGTCGACCACGGCAAGACCACCATCGTCGACGGCATGCTGAAGCAGGCCGGCGCCTTCGCCGCGCACCAGCTCGACTCGGTCGACGACCGCATGATGGACTCGAACGACCTGGAGCGTGAGAAGGGCATCACGATCCTCGCCAAGAACACGGCGGTGAAGTACCACCCCAAGGACGGCGGGGACCTGATCACGATCAACATCATCGACACCCCCGGCCACGCCGACTTCGGTGGCGAGGTCGAGCGCGGTCTGTCGATGGTCGACGGTGTCGTGCTGCTCGTCGACGCCTCCGAGGGCCCGCTGCCGCAGACCCGCTTCGTGCTGCGCAAGGCGCTCCAGCAGCGGCTGCCGATCATCCTCTGCATCAACAAGACGGACCGTCCGGACGCCCGTATCGACGAGGTGGTCAACGAGACCTACGACCTCTTCCTCGACCTGGACGCCGACGAGGAGCAGATCGAGTTCCCGATCGTCTACGCCTGCGGCCGTGACGGGGTCGCCTCGCTGACCAAGCCGGAGGACGGCACGGTCCCGGCCGACTCGGACTCGCTCGAGCCGTTCTTCTCCACCATCCTGTCGCACATCCCGGCCCCCACCTACGACGAGGGCGCCCCGCTCCAGGCCCACGTCACCAACCTCGACGCCGACAACTTCCTCGGCCGGATCGCGCTGCTGCGCGTGCACCAGGGCGAGCTGAAGAAGGGGCAGACCGTCGCGTGGATGAAGCGCGACGGGACCGTGTCCAACGTGCGCATCTCCGAGCTGATGATGACCGAGGCGCTCACCCGCAAGCCCGCCGAGAAGGCCGGCCCCGGTGACATCTGCGCGGTCGCCGGTATCCCGGAGATCATGATCGGCGAGACCCTGGCCGACCCGGAGACCCCGGTTCCGCTGCCGCTGATCACGGTGGACGAGCCCGCGATCTCCATGACCATCGGCACCAACACCTCGCCGCTGGTCGGCCGCGGCGGCACCGGCAAGGGCGCGGACGCGAAGGCGGCCGTGAAGGACCGCAAGGTCACCGCCCGCCAGGTCAAGGACCGCCTGGACCGCGAGCTCATCGGCAACGTGTCGCTGCGCGTCCTGGACACCGGCCGCCCCGACGCCTGGGAGGTGCAGGGCCGCGGCGAGCTGGCACTGGCGATCCTGGTCGAGCAGATGCGCCGGGAGGGCTACGAGCTGACCGTCGGCAAGCCGCAGGTCGTCACCCGCGAGATCGACGGCAAGGTGCACGAGCCCGTCGAGCGCATGACGATCGACGTGCCCGAGGAGCACATGGGCGCGGTCACGCAGGTGATGGGCGTCCGCAAGGGCCGGATGGACAACATGTCGAACCACGGCTCCGGCTGGGTGCGTCTGGAGTTCGTGGTGCCCTCGCGCGGTCTGATCGGCTTCCGTACCGAGTTCCTCACGCAGACCCGCGGCACCGGCATCGCGCACTCCATCCACGAGGGCCACGAGCCCTGGTTCGGACCGCTGCAGACCCGGAACAACGGCTCCCTGGTCGCCGACCGCTCCGGCGCGGTCACCGCGTTCGCGATGACCAACCTGCAGGAGCGCGGCGTGCTGTTCGTCGAGCCCGGCACCGAGGTGTACGAGGGCATGATCGTCGGCGAGAACTCCCGCGCCGACGACATGGACGTCAACATCACCAAGGAGAAGAAGCTCACCAACATGCGGTCGTCCTCGGCGGACTCGTTCGAGGCGATCGTCCCGCCGCGCAAGCTGTCGCTGGAGCAGTCCCTGGAGTTCTGCCGCGACGACGAGTGCGTCGAGGTGACCCCGGAGTCGGTCCGTATCCGCAAGGTGAACCTGGACGGCCGCGAGCGCGCCCGTGCCGCGAGCCGCGCCAAGCACGGCTGACCCACCGTCCCGCGCAGGCACGCAGGCACGCGCACACAGCGCCGGGCACCCCTGCTCCCAGGGGTGCCCGGCGCTGTGTGCACCCGCACCGCGCGATGCCACCGTTCGATGTCATGGCGAAGGGGAGCAAAAGAGGAGGGTAGGGATAACCCTCGATCCGGCCGGGAGACGCCCCTGAAGTGGGCGATGCCCACTACCCTTCTCCCGGAGCGGACCGCGGTCGCGGCCGACGTGGTGCGGTTCACGTCCGGAGTGTCACGGTCCGAGGCCGGGGTCAACGGCTCTGCCGCCCGGCATGCTGAGTGCACGTCAGCCCTGCGAGGGATCCTGCACGGCGATCACACCCCCCGCAACGGCTTTTCCCGCGCAAGGTGTCCGCTATGCGGACGGTTGGCGCCGATAGATGTGTAACAAGTCCGTTTCGCAGGGATCTCTTCCGAAACCCTTTGTCCGGATTTTGGAAGATGTAGGGCCCAGCTGTGATCGAACCGAGACCTCGTGGGTGTGGTTCGGCTCTGTCGCATGGCAGATAGTTAGGCGCGTAGAGCTCGGCCGAACGGGTCACGCGTCGAGGGCGCGGGCTCGCGAGCCAGGGGGCACCTGATGATCTCCGACACCGGCGACGGGCGGTGGACGAAGACGTGTCGAGTGCTCCCCTTTGCGGTGAACCAGTGGATTCATGAGGAGGAACCCATGCGAGGTGCCACAAGCGCCATATGGGTCGCGTCGTCCCCGATGACAGGTGTAGGCCCCGTGGGTACGTTCAGTGCTGTTCCCGCTCCCGCGGCCGAGGCAACGATCCGGCGTCGCGAACTTCCTTGACTGTCCGGTCCGTGACCGGCCGGAGCCGGCCACGGACCAGGGTTCCCCGGCGGTGGGGTTCACCTCCAGTCGCTGATCCAGTCGCGCGCTTCAATGACGTACGCCGTGCGAAGGTCGTCGGACCGCTTGTGTACCGCCGACGACCTCCAACACCTGTGAAACGGACGAATCATGACGAGTCCAACCGAGATCGAGGGGGCTGTGGCCTCTCCCGTCTTGGACAAAGAGAGCGGACCGCAGGGCGACGCCCAGGAGCCGAAGAAGCTCGAGGGCCGCAGCCCCGGGCAGCTGATGTGGGCGCGCTTCAAGCGCGACCGCACCGGAGTGGTCTCCGCCTTCGTCGTCCTGTTCTTCTTCGCGATCGCGGCAGCGGCGCCGCTGATCTCGAAGGCGTACGGCAAGGACCCGTACACGCTCTACGGACAGGAGAACCCGGACCTCCTGGACATGTTCACCATGCCGGCGGCGCCCTTCGGCGGCATCACCGGCGAGTTCTGGTTCGGGATCGAGCCGGGCCTGGGTCGTGACGTGTTCACGCAGCTGGTGTACGGCATCCGGACCTCGCTGTTCACGGCGCTGGCCGCGGCGCTGCTGGTCACCCTCATCGGTGTGCTGATCGGTCTCGTCGGGGGCTATTTCGGCGGCAAGGTCGACTACTGGCTCGGCCGGGTGACCGACTTCTTCATGGCCCTGCCCAACCAGCTCTTCTTCGTCGCCGCGATGCCGGTCATCACCACGGTGTTCGTCGCTCCCGACGAGGAGACGCCCACCTACGTGCGGGCCAGTGCGATCATCATCGTGCTCTCGTTCCTGGGCTGGATGAGCATGGCCCGGATCGTCCGCGCGGCCACGCTGTCGCTGCGCGACCGGGAGTTCATCGAGGCGGCGCGCATCTCCGGGGCCTCGCCCTGGCGGATCATCCGCAAGGAACTGCTGCCCAACATCGTCACGCCGGTGCTGGTCCAGGCGACCCTCGCACTGCCGTCCCTCATCCTCAGCATCGCCTTCCTCTCTTTCGTGGGCGTCGGATACGTCGAACCCACGCCGGACTGGGGCCGCATGTTCGCCATCGGGGCCGACATCGTCGAGCAGGACCCGTACTACATGCTCTTCCCCGGAGTGGCCATGGTGATCTTCATCGTGGCCTTCAACCTCCTCGGTGACTCGGTGCGGGACGCGTTCGATCCCAAGACGGGCCGCTGAGTCCGGGGACTCCTCATCCTTGCCCCGGTCGGCTTCGGTGCCACCCGGCCCGCTTCCGGCCAGTAACAACCACGCTCACTACTCACAGGCAGGTGGATTCGACTCCATGAGCATCTTCCGAAACCGCACCGCTACAGCCGCGATTGTCGCGGTGGCGGCCGGCGCCCTGACCCTCACCGCGTGCGGCGGTGGCGACGGCGGCAGCTCGGCCAAGGACACCAGCAAGCAGAAGAAGGACGCCGCCGCCCAGTCGAAGCCGGTGCAGATCGGCGATGCCAAGGCGTCGACCGGTCCGGCCCCCGAGGTCCCCGGCGCCAAGCCCGGCGGCACCGCGGTCGTCTACCAGGAGTCGGACTTCTCGCACCTGGACCCGGGCCAGATCTACGTCTCGGACGGCAAGCTGCTCAGCCGTCTGATCTACCGCGGTCTGACCCAGTACGACGAGGACGACGAGGGCAACCTGACCGTCGTGGGCGACCTCGCCACCGACGCGGGCAAGGTCTCCGACGGCGGCAAGACCTGGACCTACACGCTCAAGGACGACCTCAAGGACGAGAACGGCGACCCGATCAACTCGGCGGACATCCGCCACTCGATCGAGCGCATGTACGCGTCGTTCATCACCGACGGCCCGACCTACCTGCAGCAGTGGCTGTCCGGTGCCGGTACCACCTACCGCGACGCCTACGAGGGTCCGTTCAAGGGCAAGCACCTGCCCGACGACGTCCTGGAGACGCCGGACGACAAGACGGTCGTCTTCCACTTCAAGGACGCGCAGCCCGACCTCCCGCAGCTGCTGACCATGCCCGGTTACGCGGTGGTGCCCGAGGAGTCGGACACCAAGGAGAAGTACGACACCGACCCGGTCGCCACCGGTCCGTACAAGATCGCCGACTTCAAGCCGGGCAAGTCCATGAAGCTGGTCAAGAACGACCAGTGGGACGCGAAGTCCGACTCGGTGCGTCACCAGTACGTCGACGGTTTCGACATCTCGATGAACCACGACGACGAGGACCAGACCAAGACCCTGCTCGCCGACCAGGGCGAGGCCAAGAACGCGATGATGTTCACGGGTCAGGTCGCCACCACGCAGCTGCAGAAGGTGGTGGGCGACAAGGAGGTCATGGACAACCGCACGATCCAGGGCTACGCGCCCTACGTGTGGCAGCTCAACTTCAACATGGACCGCGTCAAGGACAAGAAGCTGCGTGACGCGATCACCCTGGCCATCCCCTCCTCCTCGGTCTTCAAGGCCGACGGTGGCGCCTACGGCGGTGAGGTCGCCAACTCGCTGATGTCGCCCACCACCCCGGGCTACGACGAGTCCTACGACCCGTTCAACCGTGCCAAGAAGCCCAACGGCGACATCGCGGCCGCCAAGAAGCTGATCGACGAAGGCGGCTTCGCGGGCAAGAAGCTCGTCTACGCCTACGCCAACAGCCCGGTCCGTCAGCAGCAGTCCGTGCTGATCGCCGACGCGCTGGAGAAGATCGGTCTCGACATCCAGAAGAAGGAGATCGACGCCGCCACCTGGTACGAGCAGATCGGCAAGGTCGACAACGGCCTCGACCTGTACATGACCGGCTGGGGCCAGGACTGGCCGTCCGCGAACACCGTCTTCCCGCCGCTGTACGACGGCACGCAGATCCAGGACGGTGCGTCGAACTACGCGCACATCAACGACGACCACGTCAACTCCGAGATCGCGCGCATCCAGAAGATCACCGACACCACCGAGGCCACGAAGGCCTGGGCCGAGCTGAACGAGTACATCTCGGACGAGGTCAACCCGGCCGCCCCGATGTACTACACCAAGGTCTTCCAGATCTTCGGCTCGAACATCGGCGGCATCCGCTACAGCTCGGACTCGAGCTACGTGGACGTCACCCGGATCTTCCTGAAGAAGTAGTAGCCGGCTCGTAGGGAAACCGGGGGTGGGCGCGCGGCGGAGCGCCCACCCCCGGGGCCCGGTTCCTGTCCCGACCTCCCCAACCGACTGCCGCCGTCCTGAGAGCAGCTTTCTGCCATGCTTCAATTCCTCATTCGCCGGACATTCGGCGCGGCGCTGATTCTGCTGTTGATCAGTGCGTTCACGTTCTTCATGTTCTTCGCGATCCCGCAGGACCCGGCCCTGCTGGCCTGTGGCAAGAACTGCACCCCGGACGCGCTGGAGATCATCCACAAGAACCTGGGCCTCGACAAGCCGGTCACCGTCCAGTACTGGATCTTCCTCTCCGGCATCTTCACCGGTCGGGACTTCGCCGTCGGCCACTGCGACGCCCCCTGCTTCGGCGTCTCCTTCGCCAACAACCAGAACGTCTGGGACACGATCATGGATCGTTTCCCGCTCACCCTCTCGCTGACCGTCGGCGGCCTGGTGGTCTTCCTCATCCTCGGTCTCGGCGCCGGCATGCTGGCCGCCAAGTTCCGCGGCACCTGGCTGGACAAGACCTTCAGCAGCGGTTCGCTGGTCCTCAGCTCACTGCAGATCTACTTCCTCGGCCCGCTCGTGATGCTCGCCTTCGTCTACAGCACCGGCTGGCTGGACAAGCCGAAGTACGTGCCGTTCTCCGAGGACCTCGGCGGCTGGTTCATGGGTCTGCTGATCCCCTGGGTCGTCATGGCGACCATCTTCACCGCCAACTACACGCGCATGAGTCGTTCCTCGATGATCGAGCAGCTCCAGGAAGAGCATGTGAAGGCGGCCCGCGCCAAGGGCATGTCGGGCAACTACGTCTTCATGCGGTACGCCTGGCGCGGATCCCTCATCCCCATCGTCACCATCCTCGGCATCGACCTGGCCTCGCTGCTGGCGGGC
Source organism: Streptomyces sp. NBRC 110035 (assembly GCF_000829695.1). Taxonomy (GTDB): domain Bacteria; phylum Actinomycetota; class Actinomycetes; order Streptomycetales; family Streptomycetaceae; genus Streptomyces. The sequence continues at coordinate 13,749 of NZ_BBNN01000032.1, forward strand.
GGCATGGTGACGGAGAAGACCTTCAGCCTGGCCGGTCTCGGCCGGCTCGCGCTGGACTCCGTCATCAACAAGGACCTGCCGATGCTGATGGGCGTCATGCTGTTCAGCGCGGCCCTCATCATCCTCTTCAACCTGATCGTGGACGCCCTGTACGCCGTCATCGACCCGCGCGTGCGTCTGTCCTAGGAGAACCACCGTGACCACTCTGACCAAGCCCGACGAGGACGCGGCCCCCGCCGCGGGGGAAGCCTTCCTGTCGGTGCGTGACCTCAAGGTCCACTTCTCCACCGACGACGGCATCGTCAAGGCGGTGGACGGCCTCTCCTTCGGCCTGGAGCGCGGCAGGACCCTCGGCATCGTGGGCGAGTCCGGCTCCGGCAAGTCGGTGACCAACCTGGCCGTCCTGGGCCTGCACAACCGCAGGAAGACCGCCATCGAGGGGTCGATCAAGCTGGACGGTCAGGAGCTGACCGACGCCAGTGAGAAGCAGCTGGAGACGCTGCGCGGCAAGAAGATGGCGATGATCTTCCAGGACGCGCTCACCGCGCTGTCGCCGTACTACACGGTCGGCCGCCAGATCGCCGAGCCGTTCATGAAGCACACCGGCGCCTCCAAGAGGGACGCCCGGGAGCGCGCCATCGACCTGCTGGAGAAGGTCGGCATCCCGCACCCGAGGCAGCGGGTCGACGACTACCCGCACCAGTTCTCCGGCGGTATGCGCCAGCGCGCCATGATCGCCATGTCGCTCTCCTGCAACCCCGACCTGCTCATCGCCGACGAGCCGACCACGGCGCTCGACGTGACGGTGCAGGCGCAGATCCTCGACCTGCTCAAGGACCTCCAGCAGGAGTTCGGCTCCGCGATCATCATGATCACCCACGACCTGGGCGTGGTCGCCAACATGGCCGACGACATCCTGGTGATGTACGCCGGCCGGGCCGTCGAGCGCGGCACGGTGCGCGAGGTGCTCAAGAACCCCCAGCACCCGTACACCTGGGGCCTGCTGGGGTCGATGCCGCGGCTCACCTCCGACGTGGACGAGCCGCTGATGCCGATCCCCGGCTCGCCGCCGTCGCTGCTCAACCCGCCCCCGGGGTGCGCGTTCCACCCGCGGTGCGGCTTCACCGACCTGGTTTCCGGCAGCCGTTGCCCGGGTGAGCGTCCTGAGCTCGCCCCGGGGCGCGCGGCTGCCTGCCATCTGACGGTGGAACAGCGGCAGCAGGTGTTCATCGACAAGATTCAGCCCCGGCTGGGCTGAGCTGAAACCGGCGACTGGGGCATCACCATGAGCGACACAACCAAGACGACCACGGCGGTCGCCGACGAGGTCCCGCAGCAGCGGGACGGCGACGCCGCACCGCTTCTGCAGGTCAAGGGCCTGAGGAAGCACTTCCCGATCAAGGGCGGCTTCCCGATCCGGCGTACCGTCGGCGCGGTCAAGGCCGTCGACGGCGTCGATTTCGAGGTCTTCCCCGGGGAGAGCCTCGGCCTCGTCGGTGAGTCCGGCTGCGGCAAGTCGACCACCGGCCGGCTGCTGACCCGTCTGTACGAGCCCACCGAGGGCACCGTCGCGTACAAGGGCCAGGACATCAGCCACGCGAGCCGGGCCAAGCTGGCGCCGATCAGGTCCGAGATCCAGATGATCTTCCAGGACCCGTACACGGCGCTGAACCCGCGCCAGACCGTGGGCACGATCATCTCGGGCCCGATGGAGATCAACGGGATCAACCCGCCCGGCGGACGCGAGAAGCGGGTCCGGGAGCTCCTGGAGATCGTCGGTCTCAACCCGGAGCACTACAACCGCTTCCCGCACGAGTTCTCCGGGGGCCAGCGCCAGCGCATCGGTGTCGCGCGTGCCGTCGCCCTGGAGCCGAAGCTGATCGTCGCCGACGAGCCGGTCTCGGCCCTCGACGTGTCGATCCAGGCCCAGGTGATCAACCTGCTGCAGAAGGTGCAGCGGGAGATGGGGATCGCGTTCGTCTTCATCGCCCACGACCTGGCGATCGTGCGGCACTTCTCGCAGCGCGTCGCGGTGATGTACCTCGGCAAGATCGTGGAGATCGCGGACCGCGACTCGCTCTACAACCGGCCCCGGCACCCCTACACGCACGCGCTGCTGTCGGCCGTGCCCGAGGTGGACCTCGACGCGGACAAGCGGGAGCGCATCCGCCTGCAGGGCGACGTGCCCTCGCCGATCTCGCCGCCCTCCGGCTGCCGGTTCCGTACGCGGTGCTGGAAGGCGCAGGACAAGTGCGCGACCGAGGAGCCGCCGCTGGTCCAGATCTCCGGCAGCAGGCCGGGGCACCTGACCGCCTGCCACTTCCCGGAGGAGCCGACCATCACGGCCCGCGGCGAGGACGTCGTCATGGACCCGGCGCTCGCGGCCCTGGAGGAGGACGTCCACTCCGCCGACTCCGCCGTCGAGAAGGCCTGACGTCCGGGCCGCCGTCCGCGACGACGGCCCGGCCCGCTGACGACACCCGGCACCCGGCACCCCGTACAGGGGCGCCGGGTGCCGGTCTTCTGTCGCCGCCTCGTGTCGTCCCCCGTCACCCCTCCCGCGCGGGGCACCGCCGGACGGGTGCATACGGTCGACGTCGCGCCCGTACGGGCCCCGCGCATGTGCGTGATGCACTCTTTGTGTCGATATTGGCGTAAAGCGGCAGTGCACCACTGCGTACATACGAGGAGGCACTCCATGCGCGGAGCCACGCACGCCAGATGGGCCGGATGCGCGGTGGCGGCCGCCCTCGCGGCGACGGCCTGCGGGGGCGGGAACGGCGGGGGCGGCAGCGGGGACGCCGACGCGGTGCTGAGCGCCTCCTGGGGGGACCCGCAGAACCCGCTGGAGCCCGCCAACACCAACGAGGTGCAGGGCGGCAAGGTCCTCGACATGATCTTCCGGGGGCTCAAGCGCTACCACCCGGAGACCGGCGAGGCCCAGGACATGCTCGCCGAGTCCATCGAGACCACGGACTCGCAGAACTTCACCGTCAAGGTCAAGGACGGCTGGACCTTCAGCAACGGCGAGAAGGTCACCGCCAGGTCCTTCGTCGACGCCTGGAACTACGGCGCGAGCCTGCGGAACAACCAGCGCAACGCCTACTTCTTCGGCTACATCGAGGGCTACGACCGGACCCACCCCGAGGACGGCGGCGAGCAGAGCGCCGACACACTCTCCGGGCTCGAGGTCGTCGACGAACTGACCTTCACCGTCAAGCTCACCCAGAAGTTCTCGACCTTCCCCGACACCCTCGGCTACGCCGCCTTCGCCCCGCTGCCCCGGGCCTTCTTCGACGACCACGACGCCTGGGTCGCCAAGCCGGTCGGCAACGGCCCGTACGCGGTCGACACGTACACCAGGGGCTCGCAGATGTCCCTGCGCACGTGGGAGGAGTACCCCGGTGACGACGCGGCGCAGAACGGCGGTGTCGACCTCAAGGTCTACACCGACAACAACACCGCCTACACCGACCTCATCGCCGGGAACCTCGACCTGGTCGACGACGTCCCCGCCTCCCAGCTGAGGAATGTCGGGAGCGACCTGGGCGACCGCTACCTCAACACCCCCGCCGGCATCATCCAGACCCTCGCCTTCCCGTACTACGACGAGAACTGGAACAGGTCCGGCTCGGAGAAGGTCCGCAAGGGCCTGTCCATGGCGATCGACCGCGAGCAGATCACCGACACCATCTTCGCGAAGACCCGCACCCCCGCCACCGACTGGACCTCCCCGGTCCTCGGCGAGGACGGCGGCTTCCAGGAGGGACTGTGCGGTGAGGGCTGCGAGTACCGGCCCGACGAGGCGAAACAGCTCATCGAGGAGGGCGGCGGCCTGCCCGGCGGCAGGGTCACCATCACCTACAACGCCGACACCGGCTCCCACAAGGACTGGGTCGACGCCGTCTGCAACTCCATCAACAACGCGCTGGACAACGAGCGCGCCTGCACCGGCAACCCGGTCGGCACCTTCGCCGACTTCCGCAACCAGATCACCCAGCAGAAGATGAGCGGCCCCTTCCGCGCCGGCTGGCAGATGGACTACCCGCTCATCCAGAACTTCCTCCAGCCGCTCTACTACACCAACGCCTCCTCCAACGACGGCAAGTGGTCCAACAACGACTTCGACGAGTTCGTCGACCGGGCCAACCAGGAGACCGACACGGCCAAGGCCATCGACCTGTTCCAGCAGGCCGAGGAGGTCGTCCGCGACAACATGGCCGCCATCCCGCTGTGGTACCAGAACGGCAGCGCGGGCTGGTCCGAGCGGCTGTCCGACGTGAAGCTCAACCCCTTCAGCGTCCCCGTGTACGACCAGATCAAGGTGAGCTGACCGGCCGTGGGACGCTACGTCGTCCGGCGGCTGCTCCAGATGATCCCGGTGTTCGTCGGGGCCACGCTGCTGATCTTCCTCATGGTGAACGTGATGGGCGACCCCATCGCCGGACTCTGCGGCGAGCGGCGCTGCGACCCGGCGACGGCCGCCCGGCTGGAGCGGGAGTTCGGCCTAGACAAGCCCGTCCGGCAGCAGTACCTGACCTACATGGGCAACCTGTTCACCGGCGACTTCGGCACGGCGTTCAACGGCCAGGAGGTCACCGAGCTGATGGCGACCGCGTTCCCCGTCACCATCCGGCTCACGCTCATCGCGATCCTCTTCGAGATCGTCGTCGGCATCGCCCTGGGCGTGGTCACCGGACTGCGCCGGGGACGGCCCGTCGACACCGGCGTCCTGCTGCTCACCCTCGTCGTCATCTCCGTCCCCACCTTCGTCACCGGTCTGCTGCTCCAGCTGCTGCTGGGGGTGAAGTGGGGGTGGATCAGCCCGTCGGTGTCCTCCGGGGCCCCGTTCGACGAGCTGCTCCTGCCCGGCCTGGTGCTGGCCTCCGTCTCGCTGGCCTACGTCACCCGGCTGACCCGTACCTCCATCGCCGAGAACCGGCGCTCCGACTACGTCCGCACCGCCGTCGCCAAGGGGCTGCCCCGACGCCGGGTGATCACCCGGCACCTGCTGCGCAACTCCCTCATCCCGGTGGTCACCTTCATCGGCGCGGACATCGGCTTCCTCATGGGCGGCGCGATCGTCACCGAGCGGATCTTCAACATCCACGGCGTCGGCTACCAGATCTACCAGGGCATCCTGCGGCAGAACACCCAGACCGTCGTCGGCTTCGTGACCGTCCTCGTGCTGGTCTTCCTGGTCGCCAACCTCGTCGTCGATCTTCTGTACGCTGTTCTCGACCCGAGGATCCGCTATGCCTGAACCGCACTTCGACCCCGACCGCGCCGTCGCCGGGACCGGCATGGGCGGCACCATGGACCTGGGCGTCGACGAGGCCGAGACCCTCGAGAAGCCCCCGTCCGGCCCCGACGGCACCGGCCCGCAGGACAGACCGCGCTCCCTGTGGTCCGACGCCTGGCGCGACCTGCGCCGCAACCCCGTCTTCGTCGTCTCCTCCCTGGTGATCCTCTTCCTGGTCGTCATCTCCCTGTGGCCCTCGCTGATCGCCTCCGGCAGCCCGCTCAAGTGCGACCTCGCCAAGGCCCAGGAGGGCTCGCAGGCCGGTCACCCCTTCGGCTTCAACGGGCAGGGATGCGACGTCTACACCCGTACCGTCCACGGCGCCCGTACGTCCGTCACCGTCGGCGTCTGCGCCACGCTCGGCGTCGCGGTCCTCGGCAGCGTCCTGGGCGCGCTGGCCGGCTTCTTCGGCGGGGTGTGGGACTCGGTCCTGTCCCGGATCACCGACGTCTTCTTCGCGATCCCGGTCGTCCTCGGCGGCCTGGTGCTGCTGTCCGTCATCACCAGCACCACCGTCTGGCCCGTCATCGGCTTCATCGTGCTGCTGGGCTGGCCGCAGCTCTCCCGGATCGCCCGCGGCTCGGTCATCACCGCCAAGCAGAACGACTACGTCCAGGCCGCGCGCGCCCTCGGCGCCTCGAACTCCCGTCTGATGCTCCGGCACATCGCGCCCAACGCCGTCGCCCCGGTCATCGTCGTGGCGACCATCGCGCTCGGTACGTACATCTCACTGGAGGCGACCCTGTCCTACCTCGGCGTCGGCCTGAAGCCGCCCAGCGTGTCCTGGGGCATCGACATCTCCGCGGCCTCGCCCTACATCCGCAACGCCCCGCACGCGCTGCTGTGGCCCTCCGGCGCTCTCGCGATCACCGTCCTGGCGTTCATCATGCTCGGCGACGCGGTGCGCGACGCCCTCGACCCGAAGCTGAGGTGAGCTGCCGTCATGCTGCTCGAAGTGCGTGACCTGCACGTGGAGTTCCACACCCGGGACGGCGTCGCCCAGGCCGTCAACGGCGTCAGCTACGGCGTCGACGCGGGGGAGACGCTCGCCGTGCTCGGCGAGTCCGGCTCCGGCAAGTCGGTGACCGCGCAGGCGATCATGGGCATCCTCGACACGCCGCCCGGCCGCATCACCGGCGGCGAGGTCGTCTTCCAGGGGCGCGACCTCCTCACCCTGAAGGAGGAGCAGCGCCGCAGGGTGCGGGGTGCCGAGATGGCGATGATCTTCCAGGACGCGCTGTCCTCCCTCAACCCGGTGATCTCCGTGGGCGACCAGCTCGGCGAGATGTTCGTCGTCCACCGGGGCATGTCCAAGAAGGACGCGCGGGCCAGGGCCGTCGAGCTGATGGACCGGGTCCGCATCCCCGCCGCCCGGGAGCGGGTGCGGCAGTACCCGCACCAGTTCTCCGGCGGCATGCGCCAGCGCATCATGATCGCCATGGCGCTGGCCCTGGAACCGGCCCTGATCATCGCCGACGAACCGACCACCGCCCTCGACGTCACCGTCCAGGCCCAGGTCATGGAACTCCTCGCGGAACTCCAGCGCGAGTACCACATGGGGCTCATCCTCATCACCCACGACCTCGGCGTGGTCGCCGACGTCGCCGACCGGATCGCCGTCATGTACGCGGGCCGGATCGTCGAGTCGGCCCCCGTGCACGACCTCTACAAGGCCCCCGCCCACCCGTACACCCGGGGCCTGCTGGACTCCGTCCCGCGCCTCGACCAGAAGGGCCGGGAGCTCTACGCCATCAAGGGACTGCCGCCCAACCTCCTGCACATCCCGCCCGGCTGCGCCTTCCACCCCCGCTGCCCGATGGCCCAGGACGTCTGCCGCACCGACGAGCCGCCGCTGTACGAGGTCACCGAGTCGGACGCCGACCGCGGCAGCGCCTGCCACTTCTGGAGGGAGTGCCTGCATGGCTGAGCCGAGAGGCGGGACGGAGGGAAAACCGACCCAGCAGCCGGGCTTCGAGAAGGGCGCCGGGCCCGCCGGAGAACCGATTCTGGAGGTCTCCGGGCTGGTCAAGCACTACCCGCTGACCCGGGGCGTCCTGATCCGCAAACAGGTGGGCGCCGTGAAGGCCGTCGACGGGGTCGACTTCACGCTCGGCCGGGGCGAGACCCTGGGTATCGTGGGCGAGTCGGGGTGCGGCAAGTCCACGGTCGCGAAGATGCTGGTCCACCTGGAGAGGCCGACGGCCGGCACGATCCGCTACAAGGGCGAGGACGTCACCAGGCTGTCGGGGAAGGCACTGAAGGCCGTCCGCCGCAACATCCAGATGGTGTTCCAGGACCCGTACACCTCCCTCAACCCCCGGATGACGGTGGGCGACATCATCGGGGAGCCCTTCGACATCCACCCCGAGGTGGCGCCGAAGGGCGACCGGCGGGGGCGGGTGCGGCACCTGCTGGACGTGGTCGGGCTCAACCCGGAGTACATCAACCGGTATCCGCACCAGTTCTCCGGCGGGCAGCGCCAGCGCATCGGCATCGCCCGCGGGCTGGCGCTGCGCCCCGAGGTGATCGTCGCCGACGAACCGGTCTCCGCGCTGGACGTCTCCGTCCAGGCCCAGGTCATCAACCTGATGGACCGGCTGCAGAGCGAGTTCGACCTGGCGTTCGTCTTCATCGCCCACGACCTGTCGATCGTCCGGCACATCTCCGACCGGGTCGGCGTGATGTACCTGGGCCGGATCGTCGAGATCGGCACCGACACCCAGATCTACGACCACCCGACCCACCCGTACACGCAGGCACTCCTGTCCGCCGTCCCCGTACCGGACCCACAGGCACGGGAGCACCGCGAGCGGATCATCCTCACCGGCGACGTCCCGTCCCCGACGAACATCCCCTCCGGCTGCCGCTTCCGCACCCGCTGCTGGAAGGCACGGGCGCGCTGCGCCGAGGAGGTCCCGCTGCTGGCGGTCCCCGAGGTGTTCCGCAAGGCCGGCGGCCCGGCGGCGCACGACTCGGCGTGCCACTTCGCGGAGGAGAAGCAGGTGGTGCCGTAGGGGCCCCGGGACTGTCGGGGCCCCGACGGAACCGGGGGAGCCGCCGGCGGGCGGCTGACGGGGGCGGGTGCGGCCGGCCGCCCCCGTCAGCCAGGGTGCCGTGGGCGAACCCGGCGGGTCCGAGGGGGTTGGCCCAGGGGCGCGGGGCACCGGCCCCAGGGGCACCGGGGCCGGGCCCGCAGGCCGGGAACCGCCGACGGGAAGGGGCCGGTGGCGGGCCCCGCCGGTGCGAGGCCGTGACGCGGCCGGGCGGTGCAACGGGCCGGGGCGACATGGCGCGCCCCGGCCCGTTCACGGCACCCGCACGGCCGTACGCTGGACAGCCTCGCGTGTCCGTATATCGGTACCGCTTCCCCGGAGTTGCCTCCGTGTTAACGGAACTCAGCCTCCGGAGCGGCGGATGCGGACGAGGTTTCGGGGGAGCCGGTGTCCGTGCCGCCGGGGGTTCCCTTCCACGGTCGTCGTGGCCGCGTGTCGCGCAAGGGCCTTTCGCGCGGAGGGAGTTGGCCCCCCGACGGGAGCCACGGAGGTCGCCGCCTCCACCAGGTCGAAGCGCTCGAGGAGTTCGGCTGCGGTGCGGCGGCCCTCGCTGCGGGGGAGGTGGTGCAGGTCCGCCATGAGGAGCGTGTTCTCCTCGCCGGTGATCAAACCGTCGACGGCGGAGAACCGGCCGGTGACGCCGATCGCGGCGCGCACGGCCTGCGGATCGGCGGCCGGGTCGTGGCCGCCGACCCGCAGCTCGTCGGCGTCGGCGGTGACGAGGGTGAAGAGGAACTTCACGGCGGTGGCCTTGCCGGCGTTGTTCGGGCCGAGCAGCGCGAACGGCGCTGCTCCGTGGTCCCACGGCCCGGGGTCGCCGGCGGTCGGGTTCCGCCGGCGGTCGGTCCGTGGTGACGGTCCCGGTCCGTGGTGACGGTCGGGCCGTGGCGGTGGTCAGCCGTGCGTCGTCAGGCCCAGCGAGCGCCTGAGGAAGTCCAGCTGGAGGCGGAGCAGGTTCTCGGCGACCTCCTCCTGCGGGGTCATGTGCGTGACGCCGGACAGGGGCAGCACCTCGTGGGGCCGGCCGGCCGCGAGGAGGGCCGAGGACAGGCGCAGCGAGTGGGCGACCACGACGTTGTCGTCCGCCAGCCCGTGGACGATCATCATGGGGCGGTGCGGTGCGGCGGCGTCGACCAGGCCCGCGTCGTCGATCACCGAGTTGCGGCGGTAGGCCTCCGGCTGCTCGTCCGGGTGACCGAGGTAGCGCTCCTGGTAGTGGGTGTCGTACAGGCGCAGGTCGGTGACCGGGGCGCCCACCACGGCCGCGTGGAAGACGTCCGGCCGGCGCAGTGCCGCGAGGGCGGCCAGGTAGCCGCCGAAGGACCAGCCGCGGATGGCGACGCGGCCCAGGTCGAGCGGGAAGTCGGCGGCGAGGGCCTGGAGCGCGTCCACCTGGTCCTGGAGGGTGACCGCGGCGATGTCGTCCCTGACGGCCTTCTCCCAGGCGGGAGAGTGGCCGGGGGTGCCGCGGCCGTCGGCGACGACCACCGCGAAGCCCTGGTCGGCGAACCACTGCGAGGTCAGGTGGGGGTTGTGCGCGGCCACCACGCGCTGGCCGTGCGGGCCGCCGTAGGGGTCCATGAGGACGGGGAGGGGAGTGCCGCCGTGGTAGTCCGTTGGCATAAGCACGGCGCACGGAATTTTGCGTGCGCCCCCCTGGGTGAGCGTCACCCGGGGGGACATACCGGGGTCTTCGGCGTGGGAGCGGACGGTCGCCGTCGGTTTCCCGTCACGCAGGACCCGCGCCCGTGTCCCCGGCCGGTCCGGCGTCGCGGACACGAGTACGGTCACGCCCCCGGCGCGTACCGCGGAGTGCACGCCGGGCTCCTGGGAGACGCGCTCCACGCCCAGTTCGTTCACCCGGTAGACGTGCACCTCGCCGATCTCCGGCCCGCCGTCCGACGCCCCCGGTCTCGGTGCCGGCTCCGCTCCCGCCGACGCCGACACCAGCACGTCGTCGTCCGACACGTCCAGTACCGCGCGGATGTGCAACTGCGTTCCGGTCAGTGGACGTTCGCCGACGGCGAGTCGTCGTGCACCCCCCTCGTCGGTGATCCGGACCAGCTGCCCCGAGGGGCTCCAGCACGGCACCCCCGCGAAAAGATCCAGCCAAACTGGATCTTCGTCGGCGTGCACCATCCGGGTCGCCCCGGTGTCCGGGTCCACCGCCAGGAACAGCTGACTGCGCTGGTCGCGCGCCTGTACGAGCAGCAGTGGCGCACCCGCCGCTGACCAGTGCACATGCGCCATGTACGGGTACCGCGCCCAGTCCCACACGACCTCCGTACGCGCCCCGTCGAGCCCGATCACGAACAGCCGCACCTCCGCGTTCGCGGTGCCCGCCGCCGGGTACGCCACCCGCTGCGGCTCCCGTCCCGGGTGCGCCGGATCGGAGATCCACCACCGCCTCACCGGCGTGTCGTCCACGCGTGCCACCAGCAGCCGGTCCGAGTCGGGCGCCCACCAGAAGCCCCGCGAACGCCCCATCTCCTCGGCCGCGACGAACTCCGCCAGACCGTAGGTGACGTTCTCCGCCTCGGGGGCGGCCAGCGCGCGGTCCTCCGTCCCCTCGGCGCCCACGACCCGCAGCGCGCCCTGCGCGACGTACGCGACGTGACGCCCGTCGGGCGACGGCCGGGGGTCGATCACCGGTGTGGGAGTGGGCAGTTCACGCGCCGTCCCGGCCCGCAGCTCGGCCGTGAAAAGCCGCCCTGACAAGGAGAAAGAGGCCAACTCGACCTGCGCGTCGGTGGCGTAGCCGACGATGCCGGCGCCTCCCTCACGACTGCGTTCGCGCCGCGCCCGCTCCTGGGGCGACAGGCTCTCCGCGGCGCCGCCCAACAGGGCGTGCGGGTCGGCCGCCACGCGCTCCCCGCCGTCCCGGGGGTCGAGCACCCACAGCGAATTCGCCCGGTCCGTACCGGAACCCGAGCGCAGGAACACCACCCGGGAACCGTCGGGTGCCACGGTGAACGATCGCGGCGCGCCGAGCGTGAACCGCTGGGTGCGGGCGTGCCGTCGGGGGAAGGAGTCAGCGTCTGTGGTCATGCCATGACCATATTGGCCATGCGCCCCCTTGTGCGGCCGTGCGCCGATCGATGCGCACGTACCGATAGTTATGATCGTTGGCGCATAGTGGGTATGAACCTGCTGGCTGCTGTACGGATTTATCTGCCCCCATATTCCTACCCCCCCTGTCGTCCTGGGATCCTTGGAGGTGAGCCGCCGTGGCACTCTCGATTTCGGCGGTAGTGCTGCTGGCGATCATCGTCTTCCTGCTGATCAAGAAGTCGGGCCTCAAGGCGGGGCATGCGGTCGTCTGCATGCTCCTCGGCTTCTACATGGCGTCGTCGACGATCGCGCCCACGATCAGCGAGCTGACGACCAACATCGCGGGGATGATCGGCAGCATCAACTTCTGACCGGCCGGCCCCGGGCTCCTGCCGGGCTGCCGGCGCACCGGGCGGGCCCGGACAGACCCTGGGACGGGCGTGTGAAGGAAGCCGGGCTGCTCGCTGTCACCGGGCTCCTTGCGGTGTGGCTGCTGTGGAGCCTCTGGAACCTCTACCGCATCCCCGTCGGCCTGCGCGACGGATCGTAACAGCGCCCGCTGTGGTGGGCGCGCCTGTGGTCCCTCGCGCTGTTCGTCGGCTTCGCGGCCTGGCTCCGGGGAGCGCTCGGCGGCGGGCTCGACGTCGGTGAGACGTGCGCGTACACCCATCACCAGACGTACGACAGCGCCTACCGGTCGGCCCATGTCGAGGAGTCCCAGAGGCTGTTCCCGCTGCACAACAAGTGCAACGCGGAGTACGACCTGGTGCCGGGGCGGGTCAACCCGACCGTGGTGAACTGCGCCGCCTTCGTGCTGCTCGCCACCGCCGTGCTGCTGTGGTTCGGCATCGCGCGTCTCACCCGTGGTGGCGCGTCGCGGACGGCGGCGGAGCGACTCGTGCGTGTCGACCCCTCGCTCGTTACTTGCCGGTAAGGAATGATGGCGGGCCAGTATCCACGCGTTCAGGGGCGGAGCCGGCGATGACGACTTCCGAGGAACAGACCAGGATCCACGCCTTCCGGGACGACGCCCTCGGCGACCACGACGCCGTCGGGCTCGCCGAGGCGATCCGGCGGGGAGAGGTGAGCGCGGCCGAGGCCGCCCGCGACGCGGCGGCACGGGTCAGGGCCGTGGACGCCCGCCTCCACGCCGTCCAGGTGCACGTCGACGCCCCGGACCACGGCTCCGGGCACCCCGGTGCCCTCACCGGGGTGCCGACCTTCGTCAAGGACAACACCGACTACCGGGGACTGCCCACCGGACACGGCAGCGCCGCGTTCGCGCCGAAGGACGCCCGCCGGCACGCCCCGTTCGCCCGGCAGTTCGTCAGCACCGGCGTCACGGTGCTCGGCAAGACCCGGCTGCCCGAGTTCGGGTTCAGCCCGACCACGGAGTACGAGGACGCCGCGCCCGTCCGTAACCCGTGGCACACGGGCCACTCGGCGGGCGGCTCGTCCGGCGGCAGCGCGGCACTCGTCGCCGCCGGGGCGGTGCCGATCGCGCACGCCAACGACGGCGGCGGCTCGATCCGGATTCCCGCCGCCTGCTGCGGACTCGTCGGACTGAAGCCCACCCGCGGCCGGATGGTCCCGAACGCGCAGGGCCGCCAACTGCCGATCGACGTCGTCACCGACGGCGTGGTGAGCCGCTCGGTACGGGACAGCGCCGCGTTCCTCGCCGCCGCCGAGCAGCACTGGCGCAACCCGAAGCTGCCGCCCGTCGGCCTGGTCGAGGGCCCCTCGGAGCGTCGGCTGCGCGTCGGCCTCGTGGTGGACTCGCCGAGCGGTGTCCCCTCCGACGCCGCGACCCGGGCGGCCGTCACACGGACGGCACAGCGGCTGGAGCGGCTCGGCCACACCGTGCAGCCGGTCCAGCTGTCGATCGACCCGCGCTTCACCGAGGACTTCCTCACCTACTGGGGCCTGCTGTCGTTCCTGATCGGCGTCACCGGCAGGACGCTCGGCCCGGACTTCGACCGGCGCCGCATGGACGGTCTCAGCCGGGGTCTGCGCGAGACGTACGTGCGGAACTGGCCGCGCACACCGGGCGTGGTGCGGCGGCTGAAGCGCACGCGGGAGCCGTACGCGGCGGCGTTCCGCGGACTCGACCTCGTCCTCTCCCCGGTCCTCGCCCACACCACGCCCCCGCTCGGCCACCTCGCCCCGAGCGTCCCCTACGCGACCCTGATCGACCGCATCGTCGCCTACGTGGCGTTCACCCCGGTCAACAACGTCGTCGGAACGCCGTCGATCTCGGTCCCGGCCACGAGCACGACGCCGGACGGCCTCCCCGTCGGCGTCATGTTCTCCGGCCGCCCGGGCGCCGAACGGACGCTGCTGGAGCTCGCGTTCGAGCTGGAGGCCGACCAGCCGTTCCGGCGGGTCCAGGACCTCTGACGGGCTCGCCGGGCAGGCGCAGGACGTGAACGGCCGGGAGCGGCGAGGGGCTGCCCATGCGCGGGTGGTGGAATCGGCGTTGGCAGGTCCTGACGAAATGGCCGGCGGGCGGCGGCGCCCGGTGTTTTCGTGAGACCACTGTTCCGGCTGGACCGGCGCCGGCCAACACTTCACGCTCAAGCAGCGCCCGCTCACCCGCGCCCACCTGGACGACTTCGTGGCGGCCTACCGGCCGGGCGAGCCCTCGTCGTCCCGCGTCGAGTCCGAGTCCGAGTCCGAGGACGGGAACGGGCCGTTCAAGAAGTTCGGACAAGAGGACCTGATCGCCCGCGACAAGGTCGACCGCGACCATCACGTGGAGGAGGGACCCCGCCCCCGACGACGCCGACAGCGGGCTGCCGCGCGAGGTGATCGTCCGCGACCTCCGGCCCGCCCTCAACGAGTTCACCGCCGTCGCCCGTTCCCTGGGCAGCGAGGTGGACGTACCGGAGGCCGAGGCCGAGGCCGAGGAGGAACGGCCCGTCAGCCCTCGACCGCGTACGGCACGAAGTCGGCCCACGCGGCGGGGGCGAAGGCCGGCCGGCCGCCCTCCACGTCCTTGGAGTCACGGACGTGGACGGTGTCGGGCTGGGTGGCGATCTCTACGCATGAGTCGCCCTCACTGCCGCTGCTGTAGCTGCTCTTGAACCACGCCAGGTCCGAGGCATCCCCGGACGAGGTGTTGCGGATCATGTCTCCCCCAGCAGTTCTTCGATGAAGACCGTTGACTCACGTGGTGTGAGCGCCTGAGCCCGGATGATGCCATACCGCAGTTCCAGGATACGGAGCTGCCTCAGCTCGGAAACCGGCCGTCCGTTGGCGACCGCTGGGGAACGGCCGATCGCTGAACCGTCCTCGAACTTGAGCACCTCGATGCCGCCATCCGCACTGGCGTGCTCATCACGCTCCATCGGCATCACTTGCAGCTCGACGTTACGCAACTGCCCCGCCTCAAGCAGGTACTCAAGCTGGTTGCGCAGGACAGTTCTTCCCCCCCAGCGGCCGTCGAAGTGTCCACTCCTCCAACACGAAGCTGAGTTCAGGTGCCGGGTCCCGTTCGAAGATTTCCTTGCGGGCCACGCGTGCTGCAATGAACTGCTCCACCTGGTCGACTGCGTAAGCCGGACGCCGCATCGGCAGAAGCGCACGCGCGCATTCCGGGGTCTGCAACAGACCGTGGATGTGAAGCGGGTCGTACAGCTGAAGCTCAACCGCTCGCGCCTCCAACTGCGCAAGATCCCGCACCTTCTTCGGGTACCGGACCTTCTTCACGTCCGCCTTCATCGCCGCGATGAGGCCGCCCGCGTTGAACACCTCGTCCGCCATGTACAGGTACTCGGGCCGGGGGGTGCGCCTGCCGCTCTCGATCTTGTAGACCAGATCGGCGCCGTAACCCACCGCCACCGCGAAGTCGCCGACCCGCATGCCCGACGCCTCCCGGCGGAGCCTCAACTGCCGCCCCACGGTGGCCACTGCGGCGAGTGCCCAGTCGTCGTCGGGGTCGACCTCCCACCCCGGTCCGTCCGCTCCGCCTCGGTCGTGACCCGTACCGCCTCGCCGTCCACCGACATGCCGTGCTCCTCCGCTGTGTCGCGCCGTACCGTCACGCGGTGCCGGCGGGGGCCGTTTCGACACTTCGGACAGCGCCGGACAAGCCCTGGACGGTCACCGTACGCAGCAGCGCGATTACTCTCCACGGTACGTCCGGTCGACCACGCTGAGTGACGTGAATCAGGAAACTCGGGAGATCACCGGGACGGACACCCGACCCGGCCACGAAGTCCGCCACACCACGATGCTGTTGTCGTCCACCCCGCGCGGGGCCCGGCTGGGCCGCCTGCTCGCGGTGGACGCGCTCCGGAGCTGGGGCCTGCCCCACGAGGCGGCGGGCCATGTGGTGGCGGAGTTGGCGGCCAACGCCGCCACGCACGGCCGGCAGCCCGGCCGCAGCTTCCGCCTCACGCTGTACGTCGTCGGCTCCACGCTCCGCATCGAGGTCACCGACACGCGGGGCGACCGGCTGCCCGCGCGGCAGGAGCCCGCCGAGGGGGCCGAGTCGGGCCGTGGGCTGCTGCTCGTGGAGGCGCTGGCCGACCGCTGGGGGGTGGTGGAGGGGAGGTTCCCGCAGAAGACCGTGTGGGCGGAGTTGAGCCTTGCGCCACCGGAGCACGGCCCCGCCGGTTCCGGTGGCGCTGACGACTGAAAGACAAAGAACGTGGGGGAAAGAACCCCCACCACACCCCACCCCTCCCGCCCGTGGCCCGCGCTCACTCGGGAGGGTGAACATCCCCGGTCCGGCTGGATTTCGGGGCCCGCCAGGCCCGAGGCTCGGCCCAACGCAGGACCCACACCGACAGACACGCGACGGCCCCCGCCGGGACGGCAGTCCCAGGGCGAGGGCCTGACCACCGAGGAAGCGAGAACCTTCCCGATGGGTATTCAGAACCCTAACGTGTCCCCCGCGCGCCCAGGTCCGTATCCCGGGCGACAAGTCCCCGAACCGGGGGCGCCGTACCGGCGGGCTGGTCCACGACAACACCCGCCACACCGCCCGCTTCACCGTGATCGGCAACCACCTGGCCCAGCACGGCGAACTCCCGCTCCTCGCCATCGGGCTCGGTACCCACCTCCAGTCACTGCCGAAGGGCGCCCCCGCCGACATCAGGACGCTCGCGGCCCGTTTCCCCGAGGGGGCCACCCGGATCGCCGCCGCCCTGCGCGAGCTGGAGACCCACGGCTACCTGCGCCGCGAACGCGTCCGCACCCCCGCGGGCCGGATCGTCACCCGCACCACCTCGTGCAACCAGCCGACGGCGGTCCGCCACCGCACGGGCGAACCCGCCTCCGCCCGGGACCGGGGCCCGCCCCGGTCCCGGCCCTCACCGTCGGCCCTCCGGCCACCACAGCCACCCCGGTGACGGCGGTGACGGCCGTGACGCCGGAACCGCAGCGGAGTGAGGCGTGCGAGGAGCGTACGCAGCCAGAAGCCCGTGGAACGCGCGCGCCCCGCAAGCCGCTCCCGGACGTCCCGCACCCCGGCTGCTCCGTCCCCGGGTTGTTCCAGGCCGCCGCCGACCTTCTCGCGGACCTGCATCGCCACAGCCCTCACCTGTTGCTCTCCGCCGCCGACACGGCCCACCTGACCCCCGGCGTCGCCGCCTGGCTGGAGCGGGACGTCACCCCCGCCGCCGTACGCCGCGCCCTGACCGCCGACCTGCCGCCCGAGGGCGTACGCCGTCCCGCCGCTCTCCTGGCCCACCGCCTGACGGCCCAGCTGCCACCCCCGCCCCCGTTCCGCGCACCGGCCGGTGCGCCGCCCGTCGAGACCAAGGTGCGCAACTGCGACGGCTGCGACCGCGGCTTCCGCGCCCCCGTCCCGGGCCCCGACCGCTGCCGCGACTGCCGAACCGAGTGCGAGGAAGCCGTTTAGTCGTGTTGCGGCCATGACGTGGGTGGCGGGAGGCCCACGGGGCCGGGGAGCTCATGAAGACCGCGGTGCGGCAGGTGGCGCCGTTGTCGGTGGCCGCGCGTACCATCCGGTGGATGCCGTGGGCGGCGAGGAACGCGCGGGCGCGGCTGAAGAACGCCACGGTGGCGGCGGCCTTCTCGTCGGGGAGGGGCTCGGCGGATGCCAGGCGGGAGAACCCGCCGGCGGCGGAGCGCGGGTGGACGTACCCGCCCTTGGCGCCGGCGGTCTTCGCGCGCCGGGCGGCCCCAACCCGTTCGAAGTCACGTCCGCGGGCTCGCCGTCCGTCGCCGTCGGGGATGTGTCCGGCCCCGAGTCTTCGGTGTCCCTCGACAGTCAGGGGGCGTTCGAGTGCGTCACCGGACCACCTCGGCGGTGCGGCCGACCGCGACCACGGCGCGGAAGCGGAACGCGGTGAGCAGGGTGATCGCGACGAGCAGTCCGCTTGCCCACAGCGGCCCGAGGTTCCCGGCCGTGGTGCTGAGGGTGGTCGCGGCGACGAGGGGTCCGACGACGGCGCCGACGTTGAGTGCGGCCGTCGCATACGAGCCGGCCATGGTGGGAGCTCCCGCGGCCTCGTAGAGGACCCGCGTGATCAGCGTGCCGCCCAGCGCGAACGACAGCGCACCCTGCACGAACACGAGGATGAACAGGGCGACCGGCTCGTCGGCCAGCACCGCCAGGGCCGGCCAGCCGATGAGCAGCAGGGGACCACCGACTGCGATGACCGCGCCGGGACGCCGGTCGGACAGCCGGCCGGCGAGGGTGACCCCGGCGAAGGAACCCGCACCGAAGAGCACCAGAACGACAGGGATCCACAGCTCGCCCAGTCCGGCGGTGTCGGTCACGACGGGGGCGAGGAAGGTGAAGCTTGCGAAGGTCGCCGCGTTCACCAGCGCGCCGAGCAGCATCACCAGAATCAACGGCGGCCTGGTGAGCTGGGCGAGCTCCGCCCGCAGGACCGGCCCGCCGGCCGTCTCTTCCTGCCCGCGTCCCCTCGGGATCCCCTTCAGGACGCCGAGAGCCGCGGGCAGGCAGAGTGCGGCGACGGCCCAGAACGTGGCCCGCCAGCCGAGCAGTGTGCCGAGCACCGACCCACCGGGGACACCGGCGATCACGGCCACCGTGGTGCCTGACAGCAGCACGGCCAGCGCGCGTCCCTTCCTGTCGGGAGAGACCAGCGTGGCGGCAGCCGTCAGAGCGACCGCGAGGAACCCTGCGTTCGCGAGCGCGGCGACGATCCGGGTGGCGAACAGGACCGGGAAGCTCGTGGTGAGGGCGCCCATGGCGTGGGCCGACGCGAAAGCGAGGATGAACCCGAGAAGGCTGGAGCGCCTGGGCCAGTCGCGGGCAAGCGCGGCCACGAGAGGGGCACCGACGACCATGCCGATCGCGAAGGCCGGGGTGAGCATGCCGGCTGTCCCGACGGTGACGTCGAGATCCGAGGCGATGTCCGGCAGGAGGCCGGCGAGCATGAACTCCGAGGTGCCCATGGCGAAGACCGCCATGGCGAGCAGGTACAGCGGGAGAGGCATCGAGTGGCTCCGAGGTGAGGTGAGGAGAGGCACGAGAAGGTCATCCCGTCACCGCGGCCAGCCCCCGGGGCACAGCCGTCCCACCACGGAACGCGGCGCGACGGCAGAGCTACGAGCTCAGTGGTTCAGGGGGCTGACGGCGTGACCGAAAGCCCCCACCTCGTCCGACTCAGGACTCGACATGGCTCGCACACTACCTGACCGACGCCCGTCGAAACACGTCGCTTCACCGGCATTGGCCTGTGCCATCACGTCATGTCCCGCCCCACCTGGTGCTCTGACCGTGAAGGCTCGCCGGTCTGGTGGTGAGCGGTCGGACCGGTGCTGGTACTCGCCCTGCCACCAAGGCGGGGTGGCGCTGTCACACGCTGCCGGATCCCTCATGCCCCGCCCCCGGTTCGGCAGCGGATGCGGTCCCCGCGACCGTCCATGTCGCCATGCCCCACAGGGAGAGCGCGGAACTGAGGCCCACCACGAGGCGAACGGTCTCGTCCGGGCCGTTCGCGAGCCAGACGGTCACGCCCGTTGCCCCGGAAGCGGTCAGCAGGGCCGCCGGCAGGCGCAGTCGGGGCTGCTCGAACACCGCCGCCAACGGCAGGAAGTGGAGCCCGACGCCAACCGCGACCAGCGGGGGGATGAGCACCGGTACGCCGACATGACCGCAGACTGCGGCGATGGCGATGATCAGCAGCCACTGGAGCCCGTTGATCTGATGGAACCGCCTACGTCGGTCGAGAGGGAACGGCCCTCCCGCCGACGAGGGAAGGAAACGGCGCGCGGCGAGCATCAGCCCCACCGTGACGGCACAGCGTCCGCAGCCCGGGACACGCTTCCAGGGCGCGCAGCAACACCAGGTCCGGCATGCCGTGGACGATAAGCCTGGTCAGCGGCGAGCCGGCCAGGCCGCCGAGGTCCGTGAGCGCGGGGCAGTCCCGCACCGAGAGCGTCTCCATCGACGGCAGACCGTTGACACGGTCGATGTCGGTCAGGGAGGGGCAGCGGAAGAGGTAGAGCCTGCGCAGCATCGGCAGACCGCAGGGATCACCCGGGGTCCGGAAACCGTGGCACTGGTGGACCCGCAGCTCGGTCAGCCGGGCGAGGGTGCCCAGGGACTCCAGGTCCTCCAGCCGGTCGCAGTCCCGGATCTCCAGTTCCCCGAGGGCGGGCAAGGCGGCAAGCGCGGAGAAGTCCCGCAGGGAGGGGCAGCCCTCGAGCGTCACGGCCGCCAGGTGGGGGAGACCTTCAACACCCTTGAGGGGCATGAGTCGTTCGCACTGCCGCACGCTCAGCAGGGTCAGGGACGTCAGGCCGGACAGGGAGCTCAGGTCGGTCAGTCCGGCACAGGCGTCGACGCCGAACGAGGTGAGGCCGGAGTGCGTCCCGAGTCCGCCGAGCGTCCTCAGAGCCGGGGCGCCGACGACGCGCAGGTGCCGCAGAGCGGCCAGTCCGTCGATGCCCTCCAGGCCGCGGAGGCGGCGGCAGTCGCTCAGGGCCAGGCCGGTGAGTGCGGGGAGGTCGCCCAGCCCGCTCAGGTCCCGGATTCCGGTGCCGTCGAGGTCGAGGACGGTGAGTCGGGGCAGCCCGGACAGCCGACGTGCCTCCTCGAACTCCCCGCAGCCGTGGAGCGACAGCCTTTCCAGCGCGGGAAACGCGGAACCGAAGCCGACGGCGGAGCGCACCCCGGTCATGCCCAGGTCCAGTTCGCGCAGCGAGCCCAGCGTCAGCAGCGGGGTGACGTCCTCCACGCGCCGGCACCCGCGCAGGCCGAGCCGGGTCAGCCCCGTGAGGCCGCCGAGCGGAGTGAGGTCCCGTCCGGGCAGCCGCCCAGGTCGAGGTCGGTCAACCCGGTGAGGGCGCCGACGTCGGTGAGGTCCGTCAACCGCGTGCATCGGTCGACACGCAGCGTGCGGAGCATGGTGAGGTGCCGCAGACCACGGAGAGACGTCATGCGGCGCAACCGCAGCTCGGTCAGCCCCTCGCGGGTGAGGGCGGGGGCGAGCAGGTGTGCGCAGAAGCCGTCCGGATCGGCGGCAGCCGGCCACAACCGCAGCAGGGCCTGCGAGCCGTACTCCGCCGTCCGGGCGAACCGGGCGGCCAGTTCCAGCGCCTCCCCGCCCTCCGGCAACAGGAGGAGGTCCCGGACGGCCTTGCGGGCGCGGGTCGGTGAGGCGTTCCCCTGGTCCAGGAGCGCCCGGTACCGGTCGAGCCGGGACGCCGCGCCGGAGCGGTTCGAAGTCATGGAACGCAACCCAAGGGCGGGGTGTGACAACGCCGCGCCCGCACCCCGGCCGGGCGCCTCGTAGGCTGGGCCCATGACGGAACTGCCTGCTCGGCGGCTGCTGCTGGTGCACGCCCACCCGGACGACGAGTCGATCAACAACGGGGCCACCATGGCCCGCTACGCCGCCGAGGGCGCGCAGGTGACGCTGGTCACCTGCACGCTCGGTGAGCGGGGCGAGGTCATCCCGCCCGAGCTCGCCCACCTGAGCGGTGCCGCTCTCGGGCAGCACCGGATGGGGGAGCTGACCGGGGCGATGCGCGCCCTCGGCGTCGACGACGTCCGGCTGCTCGGCGGCGCCGGACGCTACAGCGACTCCGGGATGACGGGCCTGCCCGACAACGACGACCCCGGCTGCTTCTGGCAGGCCGACGTCGACCAGGCCGCCGGCCTCCTCGCCGAGGTGATCCTCGAGGTCCGGCCCCAGGTGCTCGTCACCTACGACGACCACGGCGGCTACGGGCACCCCGACCACGTCCAGGCGCACCGCGTCGCCATGCGCGCCGTCGAACTCGCCGCCGAAGACGGCTGGGACATCCCCAAGGTCTACTGGAACCGGGTGCCCCGCTCCGTCGCCGAGGCCGCCTTCGCGCGGTTGGACGACGCACTGCCCGGGCTGCCGTTCGACACGGCGGGCGAGGTCGGTGACGTCCCCGGTGTCGTCGACGACGAACGGGTCACCACCGAGATCGACGGCACCGCGTACGCCGCCGCCAAGGCCGCCGCGATGCGCGCCCACGCCACCCAGATCACGGTCGCCGAGCCGTACGCGCCGTACTTCGTGCTCTCCAACGCACTCGCCCAGCCGCTGTTCACCACCGAGTACTACGAGTTGGTGCGCGGTGCGCGGGCCCCCGGCCGGGAGAACGACCTGTTCGCCGGAGTCGGAGTCGGGGGCGGGTCCGGTACGGCGTCCGGGGCCGGGGAGGAGTCGTGAGCGGCCGGACGAACGGGAACGCGCCGGTCTCGGCGCTGGCCCAGCCGCTGCGGCTGCCCTCCGTCGGGCGGATCGCCGCCTGCGTGGGGCTGTTCCTGCTCGGCGCCGTGGTCGGAGTGGCCGGGACGCTGGTGCAGCCCGGGTGGTTCCCGGGCGGGCTGCTGCTCGCCCTCGCCGCCGAGGCCGGACTCTGCCTGGGCGGGGCGCTCGCGCTGCGCAGCCGGGCCGGGGCCGCGTCGGCCGCCGGCGGCTGGGTGCTCGTCGTCCTCCTGCTCACCGCCAGCCGGCCGGAAGGCGACTTCGTGTTCGCCGCGGGAGCCGGCTCCTACCTCTTCCTGCTCGGCGGCATCGCCGTCGCTGTGATGTGTGCCACCCTCGCCCCGGGGCGGCAA
The DNA here is from genome assembly GCF_000829695.1 of Streptomyces sp. NBRC 110035. Classification (GTDB taxonomy): domain Bacteria; phylum Actinomycetota; class Actinomycetes; order Streptomycetales; family Streptomycetaceae; genus Streptomyces. The sequence continues at coordinate 36,199 of NZ_BBNN01000032.1, forward strand.
CCAGGCGGCGCTCCCGTCCGACTTGGGAAATGACATACCGCTTCGCCGCGGTGGCGTGCACGGGTCCGGTGGGGGTTTCCGCCCCGGTCAGGAGATACCGGCCGGATGTGGCCAGTATGGTGGTGCGCGCGCCGTTGAGCCTCCCCGAACTCTCGGCTCCGGTCGAGTGGGGGGAGACCCCCACCGTGAGGTCGTGACGGGCGGCGGAGCCAACCAGGAGAACCTGCCTTGAGTCGTGAAACTGACACCCCGTCCAACGGGCCCAACGGGCGCGGCGGAGCCGCCTATCCGTCGGGCACCCCGCCCTACGGGATCCCGGCGGTTCCGGGTGAGGCGGCGGCCGCGGGCCGGCCTGCCGAGCAGCGTCCGGACGACCGCAAGACCGAGACCACGCTGACGACCAGAATCCGGATCAACATCCCCGGTTCCCGGCCCATTCCGCCGGTCGTCGTGCGCAAGACCGTCACGGGCGGCGAAGGCACGGACGACGCCGACACCCAGGGCGCGGACCGGAACCGGGACCGGGGCGGGGCCAACACCCAGGCCCCGGCACCGGGTTCCCCCCGGACGCCGGGCGTCGGCAACGGCACCGGCCACGGCCCCGGTGCCGTCGAGCCTCCCGCCGCTGCCGCGCAGGGCGGCCCGCAGGGCGCGCCGCAGGCGTCCGTGCCGCAGCAGGCGGCCCCGCCGGACAAGCCGACCAGCGAGTGGTTCGCGCCGCGCAAGTCCGGTCCGGGCAAGGGCGCTGCGGGCGGCGGCTCCGGCAACGGAGCCGGTCCGGCGGGTGGTTCGGGTCCCGCGGGCGGCCCTCGGGCACTCGGCGCGGCCGGACCTTCGGGCCCGTCCGGTACTTCCGGCGGCGGTACGCGTCCGGGTGGACGTCCGCCCGGCGTGGGCGGCGGCATGAGCGTGACGGGCGGCGGCTCCCGGCCCGGTGGCCCGGGTGCCCCCGGTGGTCCCCGCGGCACGAACGGTTCCGCACCCGGCGGCGGCAACGGCTCCGGGCTCTCCGGCGCGACCGGCGGACCGGTCGCCCCCGGGCACGGCGGCGGCACCGGCTCCTTCGACGTGACCGAGGCGCTGGCCGGCGGCCCGCGCGGCAACGGCGGTGCCCGTCCGGGCGACCAGCACCCGGACGCGGGCGGGAACAGCGGCGGCGAACCGCGCCTCGACGGCACGCCGTTCTTCACGGACGACGACCTCGAAGCGCGGAACGGTCAGGCGGGCCACCCCGGTCAGGCGGGTCACCCCGGTCAGGCGCCGTACGGCGGTCAGGGCGGACCCGGCGGACCTGCCGGTACCGGTGGACCTGCCGGTCCGGGGGGTCCCGGTGGTCTGGGTGGACCCGGTGGTTTCGGTGGTTCGGGTGGTGCCACGACTGGGCCCGTCACCGGTCAGACAGGTCAGAACGGCCGGACCGGCCCGCTGGACCTGCCGCCCGGCAGCGGCCCGCGCGATGCCCGTGGCGGCCCCCGCCCCGGCGGTGGGCTGAGCGACGACACCGCGAGCCTCACCCCGCAGCTCCCCGCCCACGAGCAGGACACCCCCGGCTACGGAGCCCGCCACGACGACGTCTCCGGGCAGGCCGTCACCAGCGGCATCCCGGTCGTCCCGGCGAGCGCCTCCTTCGACGCGGGCGACCCCTTCGGGGCCCCCGGCACGCACACGCCGCCCAGGCTGCCCGATCCGGTCACCCGGCCCCCGGCGACCTCCTCGAAGGCGCCGAAGAAGAAGGGCCGCCGCAAGCTCCCCCTGCTCGTCGGCGGCGTGTTCCTGCTCGCCGGTGTCGCCTACGGCGCCGGTCTGCTGATGAACCACTCCGACGTGCCCAAGGGCACCACCGTGCTCGGCGTCGACATCGGCGGCGGCACCCGCGACGAGGCCGTGAAGACGCTCGACCAGGCTCTCGCCGACCGGCTGGACAAGCCGCTCAAGCTGACCGTCGGCGACAAGACCGTCGAACTCGAGCCGGACAACGCCGGACTGCAGCTCGACACAGCCGCCACCGTCGGCGCGGCGGCCCGGAGCGACTACAACCCGGTCTCCGTCATCGGCTCCCTCTTCGGCAACAGCCGCGTCGTCGACCCCGTCATCCCCGTCGACGAGGAGAAGCTGCACGCCGCCCTCGATGCGGCGGGCGGCTCCGGCAACGACGGCACGATCAGGTTCGAGTCCGGCAGGGCCGTCCCCGTCTACGGCAAGCCCGGCGCGGGCATCGACGCCGACAGGTCGACCGCGGCGGTCGAGGAGGCGTACCGGACCCAGGTGGAGACCGGCTCCTCGTCCGCGGTGACGGTGCCGACGACCACCCAGGACCCCACGGTGTCCAAGGCCGAGGTCGACCGGATGATGAAGGAGTTCGCCGAGCCGGCGATGTCCGGCCTGGTCACGGTCCAGACCGAGACCGGGCAGAGCATCGCCTTCAGCCCGGAGAACTCGCTGTGGAAGTTCCTCGGCGTCAAGGCGCAGGACGGCAAACTGGTCGAGTTCTACGACCGGAAGGCGCTCCAGGAGCTCTACGGCGACGTCTTCGACGGCGTGCTCATCACCCGCGGCAACGGGGAGAAGACCCCCGTCACCGTCGAGGACGTGATCGGCGCCCTGCGCCCGGCGCTCCAGAGCACCAGCGACCGCGTCGCCGTGATCGAGACCGACCCCAGCTGAAGCCGGGACCGGCCCCGGGCCGCCGACCGAGCCCCGTACGACACCCGTCGTGCGGGGCTCAGGTGTCCCCGGGCCGCACCGTGCACAGCGCCCAGATCATGGCGCCGGAGAGGGCGATCATCACGACCGACCAGACCGGGGCGTACGGCAGGGAGACGAAGTTGGCGATCATGACGAGCCCGCCGATCGCCACACCGGCCACCCGTGCCCACGTGCCGGCCTGGAACAGCCCCACGCTGATGAGCACGGCCAATGCCCCCAGGGCCAGGTGGATCCAGCCCCAGGCCGTGAGGTCGAACGCGAAGACGTAGTTCTCCGTGGCCACGAAGACGTCGTCCTCGGCGATCCCCGCGATGCCCCGGACGATGTTCAGGATTCCGGCGAGCATCAGCATGACGCCGCCGAAGACGGTCAGTCCGCCGGCCCACTCGCGCTTGGCGGAGGACGTGCGTGCACGTGTCCGCGCCTGTGCCTGATGGGCGTGAGTCGAAGCCATGTCGCCGCACCTTTCGTTCGTCGTACGGGTGTGTGTGCGTGTGCGTGTGCGTGTGTGTGCGTGTGCGGTCAGCGGGTCTGTCCCGTGCCGTGTCCGCTGAGCACCAGTTCCTTGGCCCGGTCGAACTCCTCGTCGGTGAGGTCGCCGCGCGAGCGGATCTCGGCCAGCCGGTGCAGTTCGCCGACGGTGTCGGCCTGCCCGCCGTGGCCCGACGCCGTCTCCCTGACGTAACTGTCGAACGCCTGCTGCTGCGCACGGGCCTGCGCGATCTCCCGCCGGCCCATGTTCCGGCCGCGGGCGACGACGTAGACGAACACGCCGAGGAAGGGCAGCACGATGACGAAGACCATCCATCCGGTCTTGGCCCAACCGCTCAGCGAGTCGTCCCGGAAGATGTCGACGACGACCCGGAACAGCAGGACGAACCACGTGACCCACAGGAACAGCAGCAGCATCGTCCAGAAGGCCCCGAGCAGGGGATAGTCGTACGCGAGGTAGGTCGCGGAGCTCATGGCTCTCCTCCGTCCGGCACGGGTGGTGGTGCGTGCCGGATCCAGGCTGCCCCCGGCCGCGTCCGTGCGGCCTCACCCCTGACGGGTGATCCCGCAGGCCCCGGCCCGCGGTGGGCTGGAGTGCGGACGTACGCCGAAGCCAGGAGGGCGGATCATGACCGCACCGGGTGCCGTCGCCGCGGCTCTCTCACCGGCCGGGCGGACCGACCACGGCCGGGCGGCCCGCAAGCGGGTGCCCCGCTCGGCCCACGGCCTGTTCGACCCCGGACCCGACCGCTTCGACCCGGTCGACGTGCTCGCGCACCAGTCGGCCACCAGGGTGCCCGAACTGGTCCCGATCCGGTACGGACGGATGCTGGAGTCGCCGTTCCGGTTCTACCGCGGCGCCGCCGCGATCATGGCCGCCGACCTGGCGGCCCTGCCGCACACCGGACTCGAGGTGCAGCTGTGCGGCGACGCCCATCTGCTGAACTTCCGGCTGCTGGCCTCGCCGGAACGACACCTCGTCTTCGACATCAACGACTTCGACGAGACCTTCCCCGGCCCCTTCGAATGGGACGTCAAACGCCTCACCACCAGCCTCGTCGTCGCGGGCCGCGCCAACGGCTTCTCGACGCGGCAGCAGAACGAGGCGGTCACCGCCTGCGTCCGGGCGTACCGCGCGCGGATGCGCCGCTTCGCCGGCATGCGCACCCTGGACATCTGGTACGCCCAGGACGACGTCGACCGGATGCGGGAACTCCCCGGCTCCTCCCTGGAGCCCTCCGTCAGGCGCCGTGCCGACCGGGCCGCCGCGCGGGCCCGCAGCCGCACCTACGTCCAGGCCGTCGACCGCCTCACGCGCGTCACCCCCGAGGGCCGGAGGATCACCCCGGACCCGCCCCTGATCACCCCCCTGCAGGACCTGCTGCCCGACGCGCGCGGCCACGGCGAGGAGAGCGAACTGCGCACCGTCGTCGAGGGCTACGCGGGCACCCTCTCCTCCGAGCGCCGCCACCTGCTCAGCCGCTACCACCTCGTGGACACGGCCCGCAAGGTGGTCGGCGTCGGCAGTGTCGGCACCCGCTGCTGGATCCTGCTCCTGCTCGGCCGCGACGACGACGATCCGCTGCTGCTCCAGGCCAAGGAGGCGCAGGAGTCGGTGCTCGCGCCGTACACGGACGGCGAACGCTTCGACAACCAGGGCCGCCGTGTGGTGACCGGGCAGCGCCTGATCCAGACGTCCAGCGACATCTTCCTGGGCTGGGCCCACGTCCTGGGCCTGGACGGCAGACAGCGGGACTTCTACGTGCGCCAGCTGCGGGACTGGAAGGGCATCGCCCGGCCGGAAACCATGGATCCCCGCACGCTCGCCCTCTTCGGGGGCTGGTGCGGAGGCAGCCTGGCCCGTGCCCACGCCCGCTCCGGCGATCCCGTCGCGATCGCCGCCTACCTGGGCGCCGGTGACCGCTTCGACCGCGCCCTCCCCGGTTTCGCCCAGGCCTACGCCGACCGCAACGAACGGGACGTCGAGAAGCTCGGGGCCGCCGTACGCTCGGGACGCCTCACCGCGGAGAGCCTCTGAGACTCCCACCCGAGGGCCTGCTGTCGGGCAAGGGTGGCCGTTGCGCGGGGGGAGGGGGGCGGTCCGTCACCCGGGCCTGCCGTCGTGCGGGGGCTGCCGTCACCCAGGAGTCGGGCGCATCTCGATCACGCGCAGGCCCAGCGAACGCAGGCGGGCCAGCAGCCCGTACAGATGCGCCTCGTCGACGACATGGCCGAACAACACGGTCTGCCCCTGCATCACGACGTGGTCCAGCTCGGGGAAGGACTCGGTCAGCGCCTCGGACATCTGCCCGTCGACGCGGATCTCGTAGTGCATGCGGCCCTCCTCCCCTCCCACCGCTCGGGCGCGGGCGACAGAGCGGACTGCCCCTGTCCTGCGATCGTCCCCCCGGGGCGGCCGTACGCCCTCACCCGGGGCAGGTGAGGGGGCAGGGCGACGCGGCGCGAGTGGGGAGCGGATGGGGAGGGGGTGGGGAGGGGGTGGGGAGGGGCGGGGCTTCACAGCAGCCGCAGGGCGCGGGCCCGGCGTACGGCGTCGGCGCGGCGGTTGACGTCGAGTTTCCGGTAGACGCTCTTGAGGTGGGTCTTCACCGTGTTGACCGACACGTACAGGTCGGCGGCGATCTCCTCGGTCGTCATCAGCCGGGCCAGCCGCCGCAGCACGTCCCGCTCCCGGCCGCTCAGTTCCTCCACCGGCTCCTTCACGCCTGACGGCGGCACGTCCGCGGACCCGGTGACGAGCCAGCCCGCGGCCAGCCCCCGCAGCGGGTCCGTGTCCAGCAGCGGCCCGGACCACGGCCCCGCCTCCACGAAGGGGCGCCGCAGATGCTCGTGCCGGGCGCCGCGCAGCGCCACCGCCAGCCACCGGCGGGCCGTGGCCGTGTCTCCCGCCAGGTGGCCGCTTCGGGCCCGTACGAGTGCGGCCCGTACGGACACCCCGGGGCCGGTCCGGTCCGTGCCGTGCAGCGCGTCGAGCAGGCCGCCCGCCGCGCGGGGATCGCCCGCCGCGAGCTGCATCCGGGCGGCCTCCACGACACAGGCCGGCTGGTCGAGGGGCACCTCGCGGAGCGCTTCGGCGGCTGCCCTCGGCCGCCCCTCGGCCAGGTGCGCGGCGGCCGTCACCAGCGCCGCCTGGCCCCGCAGCCAGGGCGAGGGCGCCTCGGTGGTGAGGGCGGCGGTCGCGTCGGGGTGTGTGGCGCCGACGGCCGCCCTGAGCGCGGCATGCGCGACGCGCGGGTCGCCCCGGGCCAGCAGCAGCCGGGCCGTGACGACGGCCCGCACCGCTGAGGTGACCGGGTCGGCCGGGCCGACCGGGGCGTGGGCGTGCAGGTCGTGTGCGGCGCGCGCGTCGTGCGAGGCGGGAGGCGACGCGGAGCGGGCCGCGGCACGCGGTACGGCGTCCAGGGGGGTGGCCGCCTCGTCGAGGAGTGCCCGGGCCCGGTCCAACTCGTCGCGGTCGATCGCCACCGCCGCCAGCACCAGCCGCTCCAGACCGGTGCCGGGCGGGCCGGGCGGGCCGGGAAGGCCGTACCGCGCGGTCTCCGCCAACGCCCGGGACGCCTTGTGCTCCGCCCGGCCCGGCCAGCCGTTGAGCTGGTCGATCAGCGCGAGATGGGCCAGGGCGTCCTCCCTGGGGAGCGCCGTCGACGTCCCGCCGGGGCCCGCCACGGCCGCGCTCAGGGCCATCCGGGCGTCCTCGAAACGGCCCGTCCACAGCCGGGTCGAACCCAGATGCGCCAGCAGCAGCGCGGTCAGCTCGGGATGCCGGTCCAGCAACTCGGCCGGCACGGCACCGCGCAGCTCCCGAGCCAGCCGGACGGCCCGCTCCGCGCGCGGCGACGACCCCGCCAGCCGGGCGGCGTACACCTCGAGCAGCGCCCAGCACAGCCGCGCGGCTTCCCGGTCGCCCTTCAGGCCCTCCGGATCGTCCTGCCCCTCCCCGCCCCGCTGGCCCAGGAGGTCGCCGGCCAGCAGCTTCCCGGCCCGCTCCAGATGGACCGTGCCCCGCTCCAGGTCGCCGCGGGCGAGGTCGCCGGCCGCCCGTACGAGTTCCGGCGCGGGGCCGCCGGCCCCGGTCGGCATGCGGGAGAACAGGTCGTGCAGGCCGGCCGAGCGCAGCCCGGTGAACAGCTGGCCGACGGCCAGATCGCCGACCAGGGTGCCGGCGGCGAACTCCCAGTCACCGGCGGCGGCGCCGTGGACGAGCGTCTCCGGGAGGAACCCCGCGTCCTTCAGCCAGCGCGCCGCGCGCCGGTGGAGCTCCGGCGCCAGACCGGGGTGCCGCACCTCCAGATGCGCCCGCAGGATCTCTGCGAAGAGCGGGTGCAACCGGTACCAGGAGTGCCCGAGATGCTGCACGAACGCGTTGCGGTGGTGCAGCGAGTCCAGCACGGTCCCGGCGTCGGAGCGCCCGGTCAGCGCGTTCGCCAGGCCGGGGCCGAACCGCTCCAGGACGCTGACCCGCAGCAGCAGGTCCTGCGTACCGGGCGGCTGGATGTCCAGCACCTCCGCCAGCAGGAAGTCGGCCACCGCGCTCTGCCCGGCCTCGAACTCCTTCAGGTACGTCTCCGGTTCGGGGCTCTCCCGCGCGGCCAGCGCGCACAGACGCAGCCCGGCGGCCCACCCCCGGGTGCGGTCCACGAGGGCGTCCACGACGGCCGCGGGCGGGGACAGACCGTGCCGGCCGAGGAGTTCCCCGGCCTCCCGCGCGGTGAACGCCAGCTCCGCGTCCCGGATCTCCGTCAGCTCCCCGGCAGCCCGGTAGCGGTGCAGCGGCAGCAGCGGTTCCGTACGGGACACCACGACCAGGTGCAGGCCCGGCCCCGCGTGCCGCAGCACGAACTCCAGCTGGGCGGCCGTCTCCGGTGCGGCGACCCGGTCGAACCCGTCGAGCACCAGGACCGCCGGCCGCCCGGCCGTCGTCGGGCCGTTCAGCTCTGCTGCCAGCCGGTTCAGCAGCGTCTCGTCCACCCTGCCCGGGTCGGCGGGCGAGCCCACCGCCGCGGGCACCGGCGCCCCGGCGGCACGCAGGGCTTCGAGGACGTACGCCCAGAACACGCCGGGGCGCAGCTCCTCCGCGTCGGTGGTGAACCAGGCCACCGGACGCCCGAGACGGGCCGCCCAGTCCGCGACGAGCAGGGTCTTCCCGGCGCCGGCCGCCCCGTTGACGATCGTCAGGGGAGTGGTCAGGGCACCGTCGAGATGCCGGGTCAGACGCTCCCGCCGCAGGAAGGTGACGGGCCTGGGGGGAAGGGCGTAACGGGTCCGCAGGAACGGGTCGCCCCGGGGGTCGACCCCGGGGGTTTGGGGGCCGCCGCCCGGTTCACTGCCCGGCTCACCCTTCGACCCGCCGTCCGGTTCCCGGTCCGGTTCCGGGATGTCGCCGATGGCCACCGCGCTCACCACCACCCACCGTCCGCAGATCCGTCGGCCGCGTCACGCGCGCTGCTTCACCCCACCAGCATCCCAGCCTCCCACCGGTCCCGCGCGGCACGCCGGTTCCGGCCCGGTTCCGGCCCGGGACCGGCAGCGCCGCGTCCCGTGCACGGGCAGGTGCGGTGTGGTGTGGTGTGGTGTGCTCAGTGGGCGGCGACGACCACCCTGGGCTCCTCGTCGTCGGCCGACCGGGCGCGCAGGTCCTTCATCTCCTCGGCGCGGCTCCTGATGCCGATGACGGCGGCCACGGCACCGATGAGGCACAGAACGCCGGTGACGGTGACGGCGGCGTGCAGACCGTTGACGAACGCCCGGCCGCTGCCCTCGACGACCGCGGCCCTGATCTGTGCCGACATGTCGCCGGAGACCGGGGCGATGCCCATCGTGACGGCGTCCTCGGCCTGCTCGAGGCCGTGCGCCAGGCCCGTCGGGACCCCCGCGGTGGTCAGCTCACCGAACAGCGAGGAACCGACCTTGTCCGCGATGACGGTGACCAGCACCGAGGTGCCGAGCGCACCACCGATCTGCAGCATGGTCGACTGCAGGCCGGAGGCCACACCGCCGTCCTCGACCGGTGCGCTGCCGATGATCGCGGCGGCGGTGGCGGGCAGCGCGATGCCGACGCCGAGGCCCAGCGCGACGAACGGCGGCCACATCGTGGCGTAGGACGAGTCGACGCTCCAGGAGAGCATGCCGAACATGGCGGTGCCCGAGAGGACCAGGCCCAGCGGAATCGTGACGCGCGGGCCGAAGCGGGTGGTCAGCTGGGAGCCGACCGGAGAGGCGAACAGCGAGGCGAGCGACAGCGGCAGCGTGCTGACACCGGCCTCGACCGGCGTGTACCCGCGCACGTTCTGCAGGTACAGCATGATGAAGAAGATGCCGCCGAGCAGCACGAAGAAGTTCAACAGGGTCATGACCGAGCTGGTGGTCAGCGACCGGTTGCGGAACAGGCGCATCGGCAGCAGCGGGTGCTCCTGCCGGGTCTCGTACCGGCCGAAGACGATCAGCAGCGCCAGGCCCAGGACGATGGAGCCGAGGGTCGCGGCCGAGGTCCAGCCCCACGTCTCGCCCTTCACGATGCCGAAGACGAGCGCGACCAGCCCCGCGGCCAGCAGGACGACGCCGGGGAGGTCGAAGCGGTGGTGACCGGTGGAGTTCTTCGACTCGGCGAGAACGGCCGCGCTGAACAGCAGCGCGACCAGACCGATCGGCACGTTCAGGTAGAAGACCGACTCCCAGCTGACGTGTTCGACGAGCAGACCGCCGACGATCGGGCCCAGTGAGGTCGACACGGCCGAGACCATGCCCCAGACGCCCACCGCGAGGGCGAACTTCCTCGGCGGGAAGACGACGCGCAGGATGCCCAGGGTGTTGGGCATCAGGATGCCGCCCGCCAGACCCTGCAGGGCACGGAGGCCGATGACGCCCTCGATGCTGCCGACCAGGCCGATGGCGACCGAGGTGACGACGAACCCGCCGATGCCGGCGAGGTAGTGGAAGCGCCGGCCGAACCGGTCACCGAGCTTGCCGCCGAGGATCATCGAGGCGGCCAGCGCGAGCAGGTAGGAGTTGGTGACCCACTGCAGCTCGGCGGTGCTGGCCTCGAGGTCCTTGCCGATCGCCGGGTTGGCGATGGCGACGACGGAACCGTCGAGCTGCACCATGAGCAGACCGAACGACACGGCGAGCAGCGCGAGCCAGGGATTGGCCCGCAGCCGCTCGAACGTCGGCCGGGCGGCCGTGCCGGGGGCGGAGTGATCCACGGGAGTGGACGCCATGAGGAGAGCCGTTTCTTTCTCGAAGGGGGCGAACGGACCGCACGGCACAGGGCCGCGGCCCGACAGCCGGCCCCGAGCGCCCTCCGGCCGGTCGAGGACAGGACAGGGCGGGGCAGGGCAGGTCAGGGCGGGGCGGTGCGTACGGGGCTGCACACAGGGCCGTCCGGGGAGGAGGGCCCTCGGAAAAGGGGGAGGGGGAAGGGGGCAGCGAGGGGGCGGACGAGCCGGAAGGCGGACGAGCACGTCACCGCTGCATCGGGTGACGTGCGGGAACGCACGGAAACACGCGCGCTGCGCGAGGCGGTGACGCCGTCGTCAGAGGGCTGCCGAGTGGAGCTGCCGGGCCAGCGCGTTCAGCGCGCCGAGGGCGGAACCGAGCGCGTCCAGCTCACCCTCGGTGAGGGACAGCATCGCCCGGCCCAGGTGGCTCTCCTCGAGAGCGGTGACCTCGGCGATCCGCCGCCGCGAGACGTCCGTGAGGTGGAGGTGGGCGATCCGCTTGTCGACGCCGTCCTGCCGGCGCTCCAGGTCGCCCCGCTCGGTGAGCTGGGAGACCAGCGCGCTGACGTTGTTCGGCTTCATCAGCAGGGCCTCGGCCGCCTCGCGGACCGTGGCACCCTCGTTCTGCGCGACGAAGCGCAGCAGCGCGAGCTGCCCCTCGGGCGGCTTCGGGTGCGGATACCCGCTCGCCACCCGCCGGTCCAGGGCCCGGTGCAGCACGGGAAGGCACGCCGCGAGCTCGGAGCTCACGTGTGCGACGCGCTGTTCGGAGGCACCACTGATGGACACCCGTCGATGTTAGGTATGCGCGCATACCTATGTCGAGCGGGGTGTCGGGCGGGCCTCCGGGCGCGGCTGATGCGGCCTGTGTGGCCCGTACGGCCTGTGCGACGGACGGGGCCGGCCTCAGTTGAGCAGTGCCCGTGCCGCTCGGGCCTCGCCGCGGATCCGGTCCGCCGCCGGCTCGTCCACCGCGGCGACCACGTCGGCGTAGGCCTCCAGCTCCTCCGCGCCGTCGAGGACATCGCCGCGCCGCACCAGCAACCGGGCCCGTTCGTATCGCAGCCCCGCCGGCCGGGAGGGGAGCAGCAGGGACAGGTCGAGCGCCCACAGCGCCACGTCCGACCGCTCCGGGCGCGCCTCCGCCCACGCGCGGACGTTGTTCAGGACGCGCAGCACGACCTCCAGCGGATCGGCGGGCGTCAGCATCGACGGGTCCAGCGTCTCCCCCGTCGCCCCGGCGACCAGCAGCTCCGTGTCGGCCCCGGTCAGTACCCGGCCGCCCTCGAAGGGATCGACGAGCACCTGCTGCTCCGCCTCCGCGCCACTCTCCCCGAGGCCGACCACGAAGTGGCCGGGCAGCCCGACCCCGTACACCGGCGCCCCCGCCCGTCGGGCGACCTCCAGCCACACCACCGACAGCAGGATCGGCAGCCCGCGCCGGCGCCGCAGCACCTCGTGCAGCAGCGACGACGCCAGGCGCTGGTAGTCGCCCGGGGTGCCGTGGAAACCGCACCGCTCGCCCAGCAGCTCCCGCAGCGCCGACGCCCACGCGCGCGGGGCGCCGGGCCGGTAGGGGAGACGGCCCGCCAGCGCGTCCAGCTCGATCTGGGCGGCGTCGATGCCCGCCTCGTCCAGCGTGCCGTCCGCCTGCGCGCCGATCAGCAGGCACAGCGTGGCGAGATCCGGCCGCTCGGACCTGGCCTCCTCGGCGAACCGCCGCCGCAGCTCGGCGGAGCGTTCCGGGGGCGGGGGGTGAGGGGAGCGCATGACCGGTCCGTGCCCTCTCAGAGCGACCCGTCACCGGCCGGAGCCGAGGACCGGGGCGCACGGTAGTGATGGTAGAAGTGATGTGCGGCGAACCCCATCCTCTCGTACAGGGCGCGCGCTCCCGCGTTGTCGGCCTCCACCTGGAGCCAGGCGGCCGACGCGCCCTCGTCGAGCGCCCGCCGGGCCAGCGCGGCCATCACGGCGGTCGCCAGCCCGCGCCGCCGCAGCGCCGGATCCACCTCGACGGCCGCGAAACCGGCCCACCGCCCGTCCACGACACACCGCCCGATGGCCGCGGGACGGCCACCCCCGTCGCCTCCCGGCACGGTCGCGAACCACACCGACGGGCCGCTGCCCAGCACCTTCAGGGCGACCTCGCTCAGGCCCCGGCGCTGGTAGCGCGCCAGCCACGCCCCGTCGGCCTCCCGGGACAGGACCACGTCCGCCCCGGCGGATTCCGCGCCGGACCGCTCCGGTACCAGGTCGGCGACCGGCGCGAGCCCGCCGACCCACAGCTCGGCGGTCACCTCCCGCACCCAGCCCCGCCGCTCCAGCTCCGCGCCCAGCGCCTCCTGCGTACCCTCGGCGCCGGTCGCCGTCTGCACGTAGGCGGGCAGCCCGCGCCCGGCGTACCAACGCCGCACGGCCGTCAGCGCCTCGTCCAGCTCCACGCCCGGGTCGCCGAGCGGCAGCACCGAGTTGGCCCGGCGGGTGAACCCGGCTGCCGCCCGCAGCTCCCAGGAGCCCAGCGACTCGCTCTCCACGGGCCGCCACGCCCGCGCGGCGACCCGCGCCAGCTCCTCGTACGAGGCGGCCGGACCGCGTCGGCGGGCTGGTGCGGACGGGATCACCTTGCCCGCGACCAGCGCTGACTCCCGGACGAGGACGCTCTCGCCGTTCTTGCGTGTGATCCGCAGCACACCGCTGTCCCATGATGTGAGAACTCCGACGGCGTCGGTGAACTTCTCACCCGGGGGACCATGTTCGATCAAGCTCCGTACGGAGACCCGTTTGCCCACGTCAGCAGTGGTGACACGGACCTCGAGACGTCCGGCGGCGGATATTTCCACAGGTCGGTCCACCCCTCCTGTTCGGATCGTGCCCAAGAACGGAGATACTAGGGGCGGGCATCGACGACGCCGCGCTCCCGCGCGCCAGGCGGCGGAGCCTGAGGAGGCCCGCCAGCGCCCTATCGAGGAGGAACGACAGCGTGACCTACGTCATCGCGCAGCCTTGTGTCGACGTGAAGGACAAGGCGTGCATCGAGGAGTGCCCGGTCGACTGCATCTACGAGGGCCGGCGGTCCTTGTACATCCACCCGGACGAATGCGTCGACTGCGGCGCCTGTGAACCGGTCTGTCCGGTCGAGGCCATCTTCTACGAGGACGACACTCCCGAGGAGTGGAAGGACTACTACAAGGCCAACGTCGAGTTCTTCGACGACCTCGGCTCACCCGGCGGCGCCAGCAAGCTCGGGCTGATCGAGCGCGACCACCCGTTCATCGCCGCGCTGCCGCCGCAGGCCTAGGACGCCGCTCGCGTGACGCGTCCCGGGGTGTGCGACACACCCGGGGACGCCGTCGCCGCGCGAGTGGTGCGTGAACCTGTGCCGCCTCGGTTCCGTACGGCGCCCGGTCAGCCTGATCGGTCCGATCAGGCCCTGGCCGACGCCGTACGGGGCCGAGGCGTTTGCCGTACCAGAAAGTGAGCGAGAACCCGTGTCCGCAGTCTCCGACCGGCTGCCCACCTTCCCCTGGGACAAGCTGGAGCCCTACAAGAAGACGGCCGCCGCGCACCCCGACGGTATCGTCGACCTCTCCGTCGGCACCCCCGTCGACCCGGTCCCCGAGCCGATCCAGAAGGCCCTGATCGCCGCCGCGGACTCCCCCGGCTATCCCACGGTCTGGGGCGCCCCGGAACTGCGCGACGCGCTCACCCGCTGGGGGGAGCGCCGCCTGGGCGCCCGTGACCTCACCCACCACCACGTACTGCCGGTCGTCGGCTCCAAGGAACTGGTCGCCTGGCTCCCCACCCAGCTGGGTCTCGGCCCCGGCGACCGGGTGGCGTACCCGCGCCTGGCCTATCCGACGTACGAGGTCGGCGCCCGCCTGGCCCGCGCGGAGTACCAGGCGTACTCGCTGACACCGGGCGCCGACGCGCCGGGCCCGACCGGGCTGGACCCGGCCGGCCTGAAACTCCTCTGGCTGAACTCCCCGTCCAACCCCACGGGCCAGGTGCTCTCCAAGGCGGAGCTGACCCGTATCGTCGCCTGGGCCCGCGAGCACGGCGTCCTCGTCTTCTCCGACGAGTGCTACCTCGAACTGGGCTGGGACACCGAACCGGTCTCGGTGCTGCACCCGGACGTCAACGGCGGCTCGTACGACGGCATCGTCGCCGTCCACTCGCTGTCCAAGCGGTCCAACCTCGCGGGCTACCGCGCCGCCTTCCTGGCCGGCGACCCCGCCGTCCTCGGCCCGCTGCTGCAGATCCGCAAGCACGGCGGCATGATGACCTCGGCGCCCACCCAGGCGGCCATGGTGGCGGCCCTGGGCGACGACGACCACGTCCGCGTCCAGCGCGAGCGCTACACGGCCCGCCGCACCGCGCTGCGGATGGCCCTCCTCGGGCACGGCTTCCGCATCGAGCACAGCGAGGGCGGGCTCTACCTGTGGGCCACCCGCGACGAGTCCTGCTGGGAGACGGTGGCCCGCCTCGCCGAGCGCGGCATCCTGGTCGCACCGGGCGACTTCTACGGCCCGGCCGGCGAGCGGTTCGTGCGCGTCGCCCTCACCGCCACGGACGAGCGGGTACGGGCGGCGGTGGAACGCCTGAAGGCGTGACGCGGGGGAGCGGAGACGCCGGCGCCGTCGGGGCCCGGGTTCTTCCCGGGCCCCGACGGCGTTCGTGCGGTCCGTCCGGATCCACGGGGATCCCTGTGGATCTCCGTGGATCCGGACGGGTCAGCCGAGCGGCAGCGCCGTGGCCGGGAGGGTTCGGGCGGTCGGCACGCCGTCCAGACCGACGGCGTCGGTCGGCAGCGCGTCCCCGGCGGCCTGCTCGAGTGCCTGGCCGCCGGAGTTGCCCGCGGTGTCGGTGACGGTGTGCGCCGCGTCGTCCACGGCGCCGGTCGCGCCGGCCCCGTCCAGGACGGTCAGGCCGCCGACGCTCGGGGTGGCCGGCAGTTCGGGGGCCGCGCCGGCGGAACCGGCCGCACCGACCCCGGCGGCCGCTCCGGCGGCGACGAGCAGCGCGGCACGGGCGATCCGACGGGTCAGGGGGAGGGACATGGTGCTCCTTCGGCGGGAGAGAACGGTGGGACGTCCAGCCGGACCCGGTGATCGGTCTCCGGGCTCGGACGCCGTGACTACCGCTCGAAGGGCGGGAAGGTTGCGGTGCGGCGACGTAAAGAGTTGGTAATGTGTCACATGATCAGATGTGCCGAAAAGCGGACGAACGGTGCATTGTTCGATGGGTTGCCGAATGGTTACAGCGCCCAAACCCCCAGGAGTACGCCGAGCCGGGGGAGGGGACGCGGAAATCCGCTCACCTCGTCAACGGCGCGCCCCTCGGGGCAACCCCTGGGAGCGGTCCGTCGGGCAACTGTGCGGGTGGCCGTGCGGGCCACTTCGCGGGGCGGCCGCGCGGGGTGGCGCCCCGCCACGTGGTGAGGCCGATCGAGCGGCACACCGGGCGCGACACCGACCGCCTTCGCCGGTGCCCCGCCCGGGCCCGCGGAGCCGGGACCGGCGACGACCGACCGCCGGGTGCCCTCCCGGCGGGACGCGCCCGCCGGCCCCGGACCGGAGGCGGCAGGTGGCGGGTCATGACCGGGTACACCACGACGGGGGACGCGCTCCGCGCGACTACCGCGCGGTCGTGATCCGGACCGCGTCCGCACCGCCGTCCGGGCCCGCGGAGTTCTTGCCGTCCCCGCCGTCGGCCGGGCTCCACCGGCCGTCGTCCCCGGCGGTCCACTCCTCCCCCGCGTACGACACCCGCTCGATGTGCAGCGCGGAGGCGTTGGCCACGGCCCAGTGCGCCAGCTGCCAGCCCCGCTCCCTGCCCTTGCGGCCGGGATCCGCCTCGGTGGAGACCGGCAGCGTCATGGTCCGCCCGTCCGAGCCGGCGCCTTCGTCCCCGGGAGCGGGGGAGGGGCTCGCCGGATCGCCGACCTCGGCACCGGCCGGCTCCAGGGCGTCCCGCCCGAAGTCCCGGGCCAGCGCGTCCCGTACCGCGTCCGTCCCCGCCGCGCGGGTCGCCGCCGGGCGGCCCTCGCAGGTCAGGGTGGCCGCCGAACGGCGGCCGGTGAGAGCGGCGGCCAGCAGGGTGGCATCCGGCTCGTGCTTGGCGTACGCCTGCGGGAAGCCGCTGAGCTGTACCCGCTGGGCGGCGACGGTGAGCGGCAGCCGGGTGTACCCCGGCACCTCCTCCAGACCGTCGTAGAACTTCCCCGCCGAGTACGCCGGGTCCATGATCTCCTTCGGCGTGCCCCAGCCCTGCGAGGGCCGCTGCTGGAACAGGCCGAGCGAGTCACGGTCCCCGAAGTCGATGTTGCGCAGCGCCGACTCCTGGAGGGCGGTCGCCAGCGCGATCGTCACGGCCCGCTCGGGCAGGTCGCGCGCGGTGCCCACGGCCGTGATCGTCGCCGCGTTCACCGCCTGCTCGGGGGTGAACTCGTACGTGGCCCCGTCGCCCTTGGCGGACACGACCCGGCAGCCCGGCCCGCTCGGACCGCCGCCCGTGTCGTACTGGACCACCAGGTAGCCGGCGACTCCGAGGAGGACCACGGAGGCCGCCCCGAAGCGGAAGAAGCGGCCACGACGCTTGGAAGGAGGCGGTGACTCTGACACGCGTACAAGGTACTGGAGAGTACGAGGCGTGTGCGCCGGGTGTGGACAGTACGCCCGGACCAGCGCGTTAGGGTCGTCGGCATGGCCGACACCCCGCTTGACCTCACCCTGGACGCGGCGCTTCTGACCGCGCGGCTCGTCGACTTCCCGTCCGTCAGCGGCACGGAGAAGCCACTCGCGGACGCGATCGAATCCGCCCTGCGCTCCCTGCCGCACCTCACGGTCGACCGGTACGGCAACAACGTCGTGGCCCGTACGAACCTGGGGCGCGAGGAGCGCGTGATCCTCGCCGGTCACATCGACACGGTCCCGATCGCGGACAACGTCCCCTCCCGGCTCGACGAGGACGGCGTGCTGTGGGGCTGCGGAACCTGCGACATGAAGGCGGGCGTGGCCGTCCAGCTGCGCATCGCGGCCACCGTCCCCGAGCCCAACCGGGACCTGACCTTCATCTTCTACGACAACGAAGAAGTCGACGCGGACCTCAACGGCCTCAAGCACGTCGCCGAGCAGCGCCCCGACTGGCTGGAGGGCGACTTCGCGGTCCTCCTCGAGCCCTCCGACGGCCAGGTCGAGGGCGGCTGCCAGGGCACGCTCCGGGTGCTCCTGAAGACCACCGGCGAACGTGCCCACTCCGCGCGCGCCTGGATGGGCTCCAACGCGATCCACGCGGCGTCCCCCGTCCTCGCCCGCCTCGCCTCCTACGAGCCGCGTCACCCGGTGATCGACGGCCTGGAGTACCGCGAGGGCCTGAACGCGGTGGGCATCTCCGGGGGCGTGGCCGGCAACGTCATCCCCGACGAGTGCGTCGTCACCGTCAACTTCCGCTACGCCCCCGACCGCTCGGAGGCCGACGCCCTCGCCCACGTCCGCGAGGTCTTCGCCGACTGCGGCGTGAGCGAGTTCGTCGTCGACGACCACAGCGGCGCGGCCCTGCCCGGCCTCTCCCACCCGGCCGCGGCCGCCTTCATCGAGGCGGTGGGCGGCACCCCGCAGCCCAAGTACGGCTGGACGGACGTCTCCCGCTTCTCCGCGCTCGGCGTCCCGGCCGTCAACTACGGCCCCGGCAACCCGCACTTGGCGCACAAGCGGGACGAACGCGTGGAGACGGCGAAGATCGTCGCGGGGGAGGAGCGGCTGCGGACCTGGCTGACCGCGTGAGTACGCCGCCCTGCCAGGGCGTTTGGAACGCTTCCCCGCGGACATGCTGACGTCCCCCAGACGTAACCCGTGTGGATCTACGCTGAAGTGGAACGACCTCTCCCCCGGACCTCGACCTCTTCCGAGCGGGGGAGACCGCAACCGGAGGGAGCACATATGGCTACTGGCAACCCCGAGGGCAAGCAGAGCCCACCGGAGGAGCGGCGGCTGGGTCCGGTGCTCCGCAGGCGGGGCCAGGTCCAGGCGAGCACCACGGACCAGCGGCTGCTGGACGGGCGCGCGCCCTCGGACTGGGTGCACACCGACCCCTGGCGGGTGCTGCGCATCCAGGCGGAGTTCATCGAGGGCTTCGGCACCCTCGCCGAGCTGCCGCCCGCCATCAGCGTCTTCGGCTCGGCACGCACCCCGGTGGACTCACCGGAGTACGAGGCCGGCGTCCGACTCGGCCGGGGCCTGGTCGAGGCGGGCTTCGCCGTCATCACCGGCGGCGGCCCCGGGGCCATGGAGTCGGCCAACAAGGGCGCCTGCGAAGCCAACGGCGTCTCGGTCGGCCTCGGCATCGAGCTGCCCTTCGAACAGGGGCTCAACAGCTACGTCGACATCGGCCTGAACTTCCGGTACTTCTTCGTCCGCAAGCTGATGTTCGTCAAGTACTCGCAGGGCTTCGTCGTCCTGCCCGGCGGCCTCGGCACCCTCGACGAACTCTTCGAGGCGCTGACCCTGGTCCAGACGCAGAAGATCACCCAGTTCCCCATCGTCCTGTTCGGCACCGAGTACTGGGGCGGCCTGGTCGACTGGCTGCGCAACACGGTCATCGCCCAGGGCAAGGCAGCCGACAAGGACCTCCTCCTCATCCACGTCACGGACGACGTGGAGGAAGCGGTGGCCCTGGTCTCGAAGGAAGCGGGCCGCTGAGGACCGCCCCTTGACCGACCGGAAGCCGACGCGGGCGGGCGCGGCCCCCGGTCCATTTCTCGATCGGCCGAGTGTCGGGGTGGGCCCGGGTGGTTTTCGGACGGCTTTCCGGCCGGCCGACTACCGGTGTGGGCGGGCGCGGTCTCCGGTCCACCTTCCGACCGGCCGCCTGCCGGGAGGGGCCCGGGTGGTTTTCGGATCACCTTTCGACCGGCCGAGTCGGGTGGTGGGGGGCACAGGCCGGGTTCCAGGGGCGGAGTTCTCGGCGGGGTCCGGGGTGGAGCCCTCTGCCCGGGGTCCGGGGGCGGGGCGGACGAAGTGGGCGTAGGGGCAGGACCGTTCCCCCCGGGGCGGAGCCCTACGCCAGCCCCCGCCGGGCCACCGCCGGCGGGCGATGGCCCGCGATCGACGCCACCATGTCCAGCACCTGCCGCGTCTCCGCCACCTCGTGCACCCGGTACACCCGCGCCCCCAACCACGCCGACACCGCGGTCGTCGCCAACGTCCCCAGCAGCCGCTCCCTGACCGGCCGGTCCAACGTCTCGCCGACGAAGTCCTTGTTGGACAGCGACACCAGCACAGGCCACCCGGTGGCGACCATCTCGTCCAGCCGCCGCGTCGCCTCGAGACTGTGCCGGGTGTTCTTGCCGAAGTCGTGCCCGGGGTCGATCATCACCGACTCCCGCGGCACACCCAGGGACACCGCACGCTCCGCCAGCCCCAGCGTCCGTTCCAGGATGTCGGCCATCACGTCCTCGTACTCCACCCGGTGCGGCCGGGTCCGCGGCGGCGCGCCTCCCGCGTGGGTGCACACCAGCCCGGCGCCGTACCGCGCGGCGACCTCCGCGAGCCGCGGATCGACCCCGCCCCAGGCATCGTTCAGTACATCCGCCCCCGCCTCGCACACGGCCTCGCCGACCTCGTGCCGCCAGGTGTCCACACTGATCACGACGTCCGGGAAGCGCCGCCGCACCTCGGCGACGAAACCGACCGTCCGCCGCGCCTCCTCCTCGGCGGACACCTCCTCGCCCGGCCCGGCCTTCACCCCGCCGACGTCGATGATCGCGGCGCCCTCGGCCACCGCCTGCTCCACGCGTGCGAGCGCCGGTTCGTCGCGGAAGGTCGCGCCCCGGTCGTAGAAGGAGTCCGGGGTCCGGTTCACGATCGCCATGATCACCGGCTCGTGCGGTGCGAATTCCCGCCTGCCCAGCCTGAGCATCCCCTGAGACCTCTCCTCGTTCGGTTCCTCGTCGGGTCCGGTCCGCGGCCGTACCCGGCCGTCTGCGATCCCGACTGTCAGACTCGCATGGCACGATCGGAGCCACACATCCGACTCCGGCCCGACTCAACCCTCCCGATCCAACCCTGGGGACCTCAGCGATGGTTATGTTCCTGTTCCTGGTCGTCGCGCTCGCCGTCGTGGTCGCCGCGGTGACCCTCGCGGTGGTGGGCGGCGGGGAGAGCGGCCCGCTGCCCGACGCGGACCCCGACCGCCTGAGGGACACCCTGCCGCTGGACCGCCCGGTCAGCCGCGCGGACGTGGACGCCCTCCGCTTCCCGCTCGCCGCCCGCGGCTACCGCATGGCCGACGTGGACGACGCGCTGAGCCGCCTCGGCGCCGAACTCGCCGAGCGCGACGCCCGGATCGCCGACATGGAGTCCGCGCTGGCCGGTGCCCGTGCCGTCGCGGCCCACATCGCCCCGGACAAGCCCGACGCCCGCCAGGAGGGAGACCAGCCGTGACCGACAAAGCCGCCCTCGCCGGCCCGGACGGCGCTCCGCGCTGCCCCTGGGCCCTGTCCACCGAGGACTACATCGCCTACCACGACGAGGAGTGGGGCCGCCCGGTCCACGGGGACGACGCCCTGTTCGAGCGCCTCAGCCTGGAGGCCTTCCAGTCCGGCCTGTCGTGGCTCACGATCCTGCGCCGCCGTGCCGGCTTCCGTACCGCCTTCGCCGGCTTCCGGATCGCGGCCGTCGCGGAGTTCACCGACGCCGACCGGGAGCGTCTGCT
This sequence comes from Streptomyces sp. NBRC 110035, assembly GCF_000829695.1. Classification (GTDB taxonomy): domain Bacteria; phylum Actinomycetota; class Actinomycetes; order Streptomycetales; family Streptomycetaceae; genus Streptomyces. The sequence continues at coordinate 57,342 of NZ_BBNN01000032.1, forward strand.
CGCCGACGCCGGCATCATCCGCAATCGCGCCAAGATCGACGCGACCCTGGGCAACGCGCGGGTGCTGGCCGGGTGGGCGCCCGGCGACCTGGACGCCCTGATCTGGTCGCACGCCCCCGACCCGGCCGGCCGCCCGGCCCCGGCGGCCCTCACCGACGTCCCCGCGGTCACCCCCGAGTCGACGGCGCTGTCCAAGGCCCTGAAGAAGCAGGGCCTGCGCTTCGTCGGCCCGACCACGGCGTACGCGCTGATGCAGGCCTGCGGCCTGGTCGACGACCACCTGAAGGACTGCGTGGCCCGACGGACCTGAGCCGCGGAGGCGGGCGGCCCCCGCCGCGGGCCGCCCGGCACCTTCCGTTCCCCGGTCAGCGCCCCTGGTACTTCGGCTTCTCCTTGTTGACGAAGGCCTGCACGGCGATCGTGTGGTCCTCGGAGGCACCTGCCCGGGTCTGGAGCTCGTCCTCCTTCTCCAGGGCCTCCTCCAGGGAGTGGGTGAGCCCGTACGCCACCGACTCCTTCAGCGCCGCGTACGCCACCGTCGGTCCCGCGGCCAGCGCCCGCGCCGTCTTCCGGGCCTCCGCGCGCAGGTCGGCGGCCGGGACCAGCCGGTTCGCGATCCCGAGGTCGTACGCCTCCTGGGCCGTGATGCTGCGGGGGAAGAGCAGCAGGTCGGTGGCGCGGCCCGGGCCGACGACCCGCGGCAGCGTCCAGGAGATCCCGGAGTCGGCGGTCAGCGCGACCCCGGCGAACGACGTGTTGAACGCCGCCGTGTCGGCCACGATCCGGTAGTCCGCCGCCAGCGCGAAGCCGAAGCCCGCCCCGGCCGCGACCCCGTTCACCGCGGCGACCACCGGTTTCGCGGCCCCGGCGAGCGCCTTCACGATCGGGTTGTAGTGCTCGCGCACCGTGCTCATCGTGCGCCGGCCGCCGTCCTCGCGGTCGGCGGCCAGCAGCCCGATGTGCTCCTTGAGGTCCTGCCCGACACAGAACGCCCGGCCGCCGGCCGCGGTCAGCAGCACGGCCCGTACGCCGTCGTCGTCCGCGGCGGCCAGGACCGCGTCCCGGAGCGCGACCTTCGCCGCCACGTTCAGCGCGTTCATCGCCTCCGGGCGGTTCAGCGTGATCGTCGCGAGTCCGTCGCTCACCTCGTAGAGCACGGTGTCGGCCATGGTGTGTCCCTCCGCGTCGCAGCTCGTGGACCTACTCGTCAGTACGTCCCTGTGCAGGACAGCATGACGGAGATCGACGGCGGTGGAGCGGAGCCCGCATGTGACCTGCGTCAAAGAATTCCGGTGCGTTTTCCGTCGGTGGGGCGGTGTGCGGTGGCGCAGTGTCGCAGCCACATCGCCGAATTGGGTGGTTTTGCTCGCGCGCGTTGCCCAAGCGATGCCGACCGATGTTGGTCATCGGGTCCTGAGATGCGGGATAATGGTCTGGAAGCAATGTGTTCGATGCCGGTGGCGTGTGTCCTGCTTCAAGGACCGCAGGTGCCCTTCAGTGGGCCGTCGGCTAGACGGTTGAGCTGGGTTTCAGGAAGGGGAACGAGCATGGCGGCCATGAAGCCGCGGACGGGTGATGGCCCGCTCGAGGTGACCAAGGAGGGGCGGGGCATCGTCATGCGCGTTCCGCTCGAAGGCGGCGGTCGGCTCGTCGTCGAGCTGACCCCGGATGAGGCCGGCGCGCTCGGCGACGCCCTCAAGAAGGTCGTCGGCTGACGCGCAAGCGACCATACCCCTTCAGTCGCCCCGGTGCCGCATGCGGCACCGGGGCGACTGTCTGCACAGGCCGGAGGAGGGGCGGGGTCCACCACCGGACACCCGCGGACGTCCGCTACCGCTTCACCGCGCAGAGCAGTCCGTCCCCCACGGGCAGCAGCGACGACACCATCTCCTGGCTCTCGCGCAGGGCCCGCACCAGTTCCCGCAGCCGCAGCACCTCGGTGGGCTGCGGACCGGAGTCCACCGTCCGGCCGTTCGCGAAGACCCCCTCGAAGGCGACCAGGCCTCCCGGACGCAGCAGACGCAACGACTCGGCGAGATAGTCCTGGTACTCGAGCCGGTCGCCGTCGCAGAAGACGAGGTCGTAGCCGGAGTCCGCGAGACGGGGCAGGACGTCCAGCGCCCGGCCCGGGATGAAGCGGGCCCTGTTGGCGGCGAAGCCCGCCGTGCGGAAGGCCTGGCGGGCCGACTGCTGGTGCTCCGGCTCCTGGTCGACCGTGGTCAGCACGCCGTCCGGCCGCATGCCGTGCAGCAGGTGGATCCCGGAGACGCCGCAGCCGGTGCCGATCTCCGCGACCGCCTTGGCGTCCACGGTGGCCGCGAGCAACCGCAGGGCCGCACCCGTACCGGGCGACACCGAGCGCAGCCCTGCCTCACGGGCCCGGTCCCGGGCCCAGTGCAGCGCCTCGTCCTCGGCGACATAGGCGTCCGCGAACGCCCAGCTCGTCTGCCGGTTGGCGGTAATGACCCTCTCCTGTCCCCGTGGTTGCCTCGGCGTGACTTTATCCGTTGACGCGGGGAACCCACTGATGGGACCGGTCGTTCACAGGGAAGAGCGAGCGGCGTGTGCCGTGGAGGGGGTGGGCGAATGAGCGAGGACACCGAGCAAGTACTGACGCAGGCGCACGAGCCGTGGCAGCCCGCATCAAATTCTCGTAAAACCGCTTATCCGGAGCTAACGGGCGAGGTGGCTATGGTAGGGGCTCCACCGGACACCATCAGAGCCGATAGGGGAGGTGCGGCTGCGCCTATGGATCGGGGGGGAGTGCTGAGGCGCTTCCTCGGATCGGCGGGCAGGCCGAAATCCGTGAACGACACAGCTGCTGACCACTGCCGCGCCGCTGACCCGGCCCAGACCGCGAGCTTCTCCACCGACGCGGACGGGCAGGCGTGGACTCCGCCCACGTGGGAGGAGATCGTCAGTATGCACAGCGGCCGGGTCTACCGGCTCGCCTACCGGCTCACCGGTAACCAGCACGACGCGGAGGACCTCACCCAGGAGGTCTTCGTCCGCGTCTTCCGCTCGCTGTCGACGTACACGCCGGGCACCTTCGAGGGCTGGCTGCACCGTATTACCACCAACCTCTTCCTGGACATGGTGCGCCGCAAGCAGCGCATCCGTTTCGACTCCCTGGGCGACGACGCGGCCGAGCGGCTCCCCAGCAAGGAGCCCACACCGCAGCAGGTCTTCAACGACACCCACTTCGACGCGGACGTCCAGCAGGCCCTCGACACGCTCGCGCCCGAGTTCCGCGCCGCGGTCGTCCTCTGCGACATCGAAGGCCTGTCGTACGAGGAGATCGCCGCGACCCTCGGAGTCAAGCTCGGCACGGTCCGGTCCCGGATCCACCGCGGGCGCTCCCAGCTGCGCAAGGCCCTCGCCCACCGCTCGCCCCAGGCGCGCGCGGAGCGCCGCTCCTTCATGCCGCGTGTCCCCGCACTGGGAGGAGGGGGCGCGAGCACGTGAGCGGTTCACGGCCGAAACCTGCCGAGGGACACCTCGCAGAGCAGCACCTGGGAGACCGCCTTTCCGCCCTGGTGGACGGGGAGCTCGGTCATGACGCGCGTGAGCGCGTACTGGCGCACGTCGCCACCTGCGCGAAGTGCAAGTCGGAGGTGGACGCGCAGCGCCGCCTGAAGAACGTCTTCGCACAGGTCGCGCCCCCGCCCCCGTCCGAGAGCTTCCTGGCCCGTCTCCAGGGACTTCCCGCGGGCGGCGACCTCGGCGGCTCGCCGTCGGCCGGCGGAGGACTGCCGGGCGACCCGCCCGTGCAGCTCGGCGGGATGCCCAGAACCTTCGGGGCCGACAGGCGCGGCGAGCGGTTCGAGTTCGCCTACACACCTGCCCGGCGGCCCGCCCCCCTGCTCGCTTCCCCGTCGGGCGCGGGCCGGGCGGACCAGGGCTTCCGCATCCACGACGTCGGCCGGCACGAGCAGGACCGGTCCTCCTCGCGCGGGATGCGGTTCGCCGCGGCGGCGGCGGGAGCGGTGTCCCTCGCGGCGATCGCCCTCGGCGGTGTCGCCACCGTCACCCCCACCGACGCGGAGGTCCGCGGTTCGGGCAGCGGCAGCAACGTGACGCCGCTGCGCACCCAGGGCGGCACGGCGGCGACGGCGCCCGAGTCCCAGCGACGCCGGGGCACCGCCCCGCTGCTGGGCCAGCTGCAGGGCCAGAGCGCGCCGGGCGGCACCCCGGCCGCCCCGACCCAGGCGTCCGCGCCGCTGCTCCCCGGGGTACCACCGCCCGCCCCCCGGCGCCACAGCCCCCTGGCGGCCGTTCCCGTCATGGCCGGCGGGGCACCGATGGCCCCGCTGACAGCGCCGCTGACCCTGTCGGAGTGGGAGACGACCCCAGGGCTCAAGACCCCCGGCGCCTTCCCCGTCGCCGCCGTCTCGTCGCCCCCCGCCGGCGCGACCGCGGCGCCCGCCCCCGTCGCCTCCTCCCGCACCATCCGCTGACCGGTGCGCAGGCCTGTGCACCGACCGCGTCCGCTGCGCACGGGCGTGCGAACCTGATTGAATCCAGGGGCGCGCCCAGGCCCATGCAGCCGGGCGCCGCACCAGGAGAGTTCCTGCGCGGAGGCGTACGGAGCCACGGAGTCGACGATCTGCGGCCAGCTGTGGGGAGAGCATGAACGAGGGGAAGCCTCCGAAGGCGGGCCCATCGGGGGAGCGGGAACAGCCGGCCGAGCCGGGCGGGGACGGGGGCGGGGACTTCGAGCTGGAGCGCCCGGCGTCGTCGGGCGGCTCCGACGACTTCGCACTCGCGCGGCCCGCCACGGCCCCGGCCGACACGGGGGACGACTACGAACTGCACCGACCCCTGAGCGCCGGGACGACGGGGCCCGGCCTGCCGGAGGACGTCGAGCCCGCGGGAACCACCGACCCGCGTGAGCCCGACGCGGCCCTGGAACCCGCACGGACCGCCGGGTCCGCCGAGCCTGCCGGGTCCGTCGGGTCCGGTGTCCTTGGTGAGCCTGCGGCGGTCGCCGGGCCGGGTGGACCCGGCGCTGCTCCGGAGCCCGCACGGCCTGCCGGGCCCGGTGTCCTCGAAGGCCGGGCCGAGCAGCTCCGGCCGTTGCACGACCCCGATCCCTACAGCACCCCGCCGTACGGTGAGCCGGGGCCCTGGGCGCCCGCGCCCCCGGTTCAGCACCCCGCGGTGGCAACTCCCGCACAGGACGCATCGCTTCCGGCGCCGTCCCCGGAGCCGGGCACCCCGCCGCACGGCACGCCCACGCCCGCTGCTCCCGCCGTGCCCACCTCCGGCACTCCGGACGCAAGCCACCCCGCAACCGCGCTCGCCGCCGAACCCGCGCCCCCGGCCGTGTTCCCGGCCCCGGACGCTCCGGCGGCGGACGCCCAGGTGCCGGCCGACCCCTGGCGGCGTTACGACCCCTGGGCCGCCGCCGCGGCGAGTGCCCCGTTGCAGCAGACCGGGGGCGTGGTGGCCACGGAGGGGCAGCGGCGCAAGCGGGCCAGGAGGGTGCTCGTCGGCCTCATGCTGGTGGTCGCGCTCCTCTCCGGCGGCGTCGGCGGGATCGTCGGCACCCAGCTGGAGCGCAACGGCGGCGTCGGTTCCGTGGAACTCCCGCAGGCCGAGGGCAAGCCCGCCGGACGGGAACCCGGAAGCATCGCCGGGATCGCCGCGCAGGCCCTGCCCAGCGTCGTCACCCTGCACGTCAGCGGGGCGGCGTCGGCGGGCACCGGTACCGGGTTCGTGCTCGACGACCGCGGACACATCCTCACCAACGACCACGTCGTGCAGCCCGCCGGACGCGACGGCGAGATCACCGTGACCTTCCACAGCGGCGACACCGCCGAGGCCACGATCGTCGGCCGGGACAGCGGCTACGACCTCGCCGTGGTGAAGGTCAAGGGCGTCAGCGGGCTCGCCCCCCTGCCCCTCGGAAACTCGGACAACGCGCAGGTGGGCGACCCCGTCGTCGCCATCGGTGCCCCCTTCGACCTGGCCGGCACGGTCACCGCCGGCATCATCAGCGCCCGCGAACGCCCCATCACGGCGGGCGGCGGACAGGGCGACGGCAGTGACGTGTCCTACGTCGACGCCCTGCAGACCGACGCCCCGATCAACCCCGGCAACTCCGGCGGCCCCCTCCTCGACGCCGAGGGGCACGTGATCGGCGTCAACTCGGCCATCCGCTCCGCCGGCAGCGGCGACGAGGCCGAGGGTGGTCAGGCCGGCTCCATAGGCCTCGGCTTCGCCATCCCGATCAACCAGGGCAAGCGCGTCGCCGAGGAACTGATCAACACCGGCACGGCGACCCACCCGGTGATCGGCATCACCCTGGACATGGACTACGCCGGTGACGGCGCCCGCGTCGGCGTCAGGGGCAGCGACGGCGGCCCCCCGGTCAGCAGCGGCGGCCCCGGGGACAGGGCGGGGATCGAGGCCGGCGACGTCATCACGAAGGTCGACGGGCAGCGCGTCCACTCCGGTGAGGAACTCATCGTCAAGACCCGCGCCCACCGTCCCGGGGACCGGCTGGAACTCACCCTGGAACGGGACGGCACGGAGCGCGAGGTCTCGCTCGTCCTCGGCTCCTCCGGAGGCGGCTAGGGCCTGTGGCGGGAGTGGCGCCTGCCGCGCGCCCCCGGCACGCACTCTCGCCGCACCCGCACCCGCACCCGCACCCGCACCGTCCGGAAGCCCGGGTACGCCCGCCCGGTACGAGGGCTTCCGGGCGGCACGCCGGGAGCGCGCTCCCCCGAGCTCTCGGCGTCGCTCGAGCAGAGGAGGGCCCTCATGGCGCCGCGCGGCCGCCCTCCGGGCGACGGCGCCACCTTCTGCCACAGGCCCTGGACACGGGGCGGCACGGAGCGCGGCAGACACTCGGGCGCGAGGGACAAGGGAGGGCGAACAGTCGGCGAAGACCGTACGCGTCACGCAGCCGGAGGGCCCGGCACAGTACCGGTCGTACGGGGTGGCCGGGTACCGTGGACCCGGCCCGGACCACGGAAGACCGCACGGACACACGGACACACGGACGCACGGACCCGTCGACGCATTGACCACCGAGGGCCGAGGGCCGAGGACATCGCAAGGAGCTTCAGGTGTTCAATGACATAGGACCGCTCGAGCTGGTCACGCTCGTCGTCCTCGCCGTACTCGTCTTCGGTCCGGACAAGCTCCCCAAGGTCATCCAGGACGTGAGCAGGACGATCCGTAAGATCCGCGACTTCTCGGACAGTGCCAAGCAGGACATCCGCGAGGAACTCGGCCCGGAGTTCAAGGACTTCGAGTTCGAGGACCTCAACCCCAAGACCTTCATCCGCAAGCACCTGGACAACGACGAGCTGGGGCTCAAGGAGATCCGCAGCGGATTCGACCTGAAGAAGGAGATGACCGAGGTCACGGACGCCGTCCACGGCCGCGACCCCGAGTCCTCCCCGGCCTCTTCGTCCTCCTCCGCTGCTTCCTCCGCGCCCGCAGCGGGCGGTCGCCTCGACATGACGAAGAAGCCCGAGAAGGCGGCCGTCGACGACCGTCCGCCCTTCGACGCGGACGCCACCTGAGCCCCACCGGGCGTCGGCAGGGCCGGCCGGCGCGCACGTACACCCCCCCGTGCGTGACGCGTTTCATACTCCGTCAGGCCCCCGTACGGCCTGAACCGGACGTCCGTGCGGCTCATGTGCCGAGTGCTTTCCCGGCGCGCGCCCACGAGGTGGCTATGCTGCCCGAGTTGTTGTGCGGTCCGGACGAGTACGCCCGAAGGGGGGCGGGCCGCCCCCGGTCCGACGAGAGCGAGGAGGCGTCCGGGCATGGAGACGACGAGTCGGGCAGTCGCGCAGGCGTCGGCCGCGGAGGATGGACGACAGGTCCCCCTCGGCCGGCGCACGGTCGACGGCTACCTGAGCGCGCCCTTCCCGTGGTACGGCCTGGACGAGGCGTTCACGGGGCGGCGCTGGCTGATGCAGGTCGCCACCGCGGCCGACGGGGCCGTCGAGCACGGGTCGATCGGACACGGTGACGAGCCCTCGGTCCGCAGCGAGTACACGGCCCAGCAGACCGGCCAGGACGCGAAGGAGAAGTTCGCGGTCGCCGTGACGGTGGCCGCGAACCCGGTGCGCCGCAGCGCGGACGGCACCGGCCTGATGGAGGCCACCTCGGTGTCCTCCGCCGCCTGGCTGGCCGGAGTGGGGCTGCTGTCGTTCACCTGGCCGGGCCAGATGGACCACTCCCTGCGCGACGACTGGCTGGAGCAGCAGACGGAGACGGCCTGGGTGCTGGCGGACGACCTCGACGGACCGGACTGGTCGACGCTCTCCCTCCCCGTGGACGGGGTGCCGACGCCGTTCCACTACCGGGAGTCCGAGTTCGGCTGGGTGCTCGCGGGATCGACGCGGGCGGGCGTGCACGTCGGCGCGTACGGCCGGGGCATGAGCGCGTACGGCCTGGGCTTCGCCGTGGTCAAGGACATCACCGCCTACGCGGCCCCCTGAGCCGCGGAGCGTATCGCTGCTCCCGTACGGGCCCTCGTACGGGCCTCCCCGTGGGGCTGTCCCCTGTGGCGAAGGGCGCCGCCCGACGGACGGCGCCCCGCGGCACAGCGGACCACGGCACGCTCACGGCCCCGTACGGGCCCCTGGAGCGCTCAGAACTTGTTCCTCGGCGTGATGCCCAGCGCCAGTCCCGCCAGGCCGCGCTGGCGCCCGCCGAGCTTGCCGGCGATCGAGCGGAGCGCCGAACCCGCGGGGGACTCCGGGTCGGACAGGACGACCGGCCTCCCCTCGTCGCCGCCCTCGCGCAGGCGCACGTCGATGGGGATGGACCCCAGCACCGGGACGTTCGCGCCCGTGGTCCGGGTCAGTCCGTCGGCCACCGACTGGCCGCCACCGGTGCCGAAGACGTCGACCATCTCGCCGCAGTGCGGGCAGGGCAGGCCGGACATGTTCTCGACCACGCCGACGATCTTCTGGTGGGTCTGCACGGCGATGGAACCCGCCCGCTCGGCCACCTCGGCCGCCGCCTGCTGAGGCGTGGTGACGACCAGGACCTCGGCGTTCGGCACGAGCTGCGCGACGGAGATCGCGATGTCGCCGGTGCCCGGCGGCAGGTCGAGCAGCAGCACGTCCAGGTCGCCCCAGTACACGTCCGCCAGGAACTGCTGCAGGGCGCGGTGCAGCATCGGCCCGCGCCACACCACCGGCGCGTTGCCCTGGGTGAACATGCCGATGGAGATGACCTTCACACCGTGCGCGGACGGCGGCATGATCATGTTCTCGACCTGGGTCGGACGCCCGTCGGCACCCAGCATGCGCGGCACCGAGTGGCCGTAGATGTCGGCGTCCACGACGCCCACCTTCAGGCCGTCGGCCGCCATCGCCGCCGCCAGGTTCACCGTCACCGACGACTTGCCGACCCCGCCCTTGCCGGAGGCGACCGCGTACACCCGGGTCAGGCTGCCCGGCTTGGCGAAGGGCACCTCGCGCTCGGCCTGGCCGCCGCGCAGGGCGTTCGCCAGTTCCTTGCGCTGTTCGTCGCTCATCACGTCCAGCGTGACGTCGACCCGGGTGACGCCTTCGAGCCGGGAGACCGCGTCCGTCACCCGCTGCGTGATCGTGTCCCGCATCGGGCAGCCGGAGACCGTCAGGTACACGGTGACCGCGACCGCCCCGTCCGCGCCGATCTCCACCGATTTGACCATCCCCAGCTCGGTGATGGGCCGGTTGATCTCGGGGTCGTTCACCGTCGCCAGTGCCTCGCGCACCGCGTCTTCCGTAGCCATGGTGTCGATGGTACGGCGCCCGGTACGCCCCCGGGTAAGCCCGCTACCGGTCGTCTGCGTCACGTTCCGGAGGCCGTTGTGCCCGCATTGCCGTGATGGTGTCCTGGTGGTCCTGATGGTCCTGATGGGGCCGGTGTCCGTTCTGCCGTCCCTCGAGTTCCTTCATCATGTCCTGGAGCTCCGAGCGGATCCAGTCGCGCGTCGCGACCTCTCCGAGCCCGATCCGCAGGGCGGCGATCTCCCGGGTCAGGTACTCGGTGTCCGCGATCACCCGCTCGTCCTGCTTGCGGTCCTGCTCCAGGTTGACCCGGTCGCGGTCGTCCTGCCTGTTCTGCGCGAGCAGGATCAGCGGGGCGGCGTAGGAGGCCTGGAGGGACAGCATCAGGGTCAGGAAGATGAACGGGTACTCGTCGAAGCGCAGTTCCTCGGGCGCGGCCACGTTCCACACCAGCCACACGATGATGACGACCGTCATCCAGACGATGAACCGCCCGGTCCCCAGGAACCGCGCGATCCGCTCCGACAGACGCCCGAAGGCCTCCGGGTCCCACTCGGGCACCAGCCGGCGCCCGGGCGGGAGCGGCTGGTCCAACCGGGGCGTACGCGGCCGGTGGCCGGAGGCCGTGGCTCCCGCGGGCTGACGCTGCTCGCGCACACCGTTGCGCTCAGGTGCCATCGGTCACCACCCCCTCGTCGTCCCTGACGTCCCTGACGTCCCTGACGTCCCTGCTGTCCGCGTCGTCGGTCCCGTCCGGGACGTCGTCGTCCAGGTGGAACTCGGTCTCCCGCCAGTCGTCCGGCAGCATGTGGTCCAGTACGTCGTCCACCGTCACCGCCCCCAGCAGCGCGCCCGTCTCGTCGACCACGGGCGCCGCCACCATGTCGTACGCGGCGAAGAACCCGGCGACCACGGGCAGCGCCGCGTCCGGCGCCAGCGACTGCAGATCGTCGTCGATGATCGAGCCGACCAGCGTGTACGGGGGGTCGCGCAGCAACCGCTGGAAGTGGACCGTGCCCAGGTACTTGCCGGTCGGGGTCTCGTCCGGCGGACGGCACACGTAGATCTGGGCCGCGTGTGCCGGGGACAGGTCCGGGTTGCGGATCCGGGCCAGGGCGTCGGCGACGGTCGCGTCGGGCCTGAGCACGATCGGCTCGGTCGTCATCAGACCGCCCGCGGTGTGCTCCTCGTACGCCATCAGGCGCCGCATGTCGGCCGCGTCACCGGGCTTCATCAGGCTCAGCAGCCGCTCCTTGTCCTCCTCGGGCAGTTCGGAGAGCAGGTCGGCGGCGTCGTCCGGGTCCATGGCCTCCAGGACGTCGGCGGCGCGCTCCTCCTTCAGCTTGCCGAGGATCTCCACCTGGTCGTCCTCGGGCAGCTCCTCCAGTACGTCCGCGAGGCGGTCGTCGTCCAGGGCGGCGGCCACCTCGGCGCGGCGCTTGGCGGAGAGGTGGTGCAGGACGTTGGCCAGGTCGGCGGGACGCAGCTGCTCGAACGTGGCGAGCAGACTCTCGGCGCCCTGCCCCTGCTCCTCCAGCGAGAACCCGGTGACCGCCGACCACTCGACGGTCAGGGTCTCCCCCTTGCCCCGCCGAAACGTTCCACCCTTCCTGCCCTTGCGGACGAACACCCGGTCGATCTCCCATTCCCGACGGGCCGGCAGCTGATGCACCGACAGGTCCAGGACGGTGACCTCCTCACCGGTCTCCACCAGCGTCACCCTGCGGTCCAGGAGCTCGCCGAAGACGAGCCGCTCGGTGGGCCGCTGCTCGAAGCGCCGGACGTTGAGCACCCCGGTGGTGATGACCTGACCGGACTGCACGGCGGTCACCCGGTTCATGGGCAGGAAGATGCGGCGCCGGCTGGGGAGTTCGACCACCAGACCGAGCAGTCTCGGCGGACGCCCGCCCACCCGCAGCATGACGACCAGATCGCGCACCCGCCCCACCTGGTCACCGGCCGGGTCGAAGGTGGCGACGCCGGAGATGTGCGAGACGAAGAACCGGGGGGCACCCGCTGCCATGGCGGCGGCTCCTTTTCGTACGGGGCGGTGCTGCCGTGCCGCCTTGCCTGTGCTGCGTGCTGCCTGCTCTGGTCCTGCCGCTTCTCCCCCGCGTACCGTGCCGGTGGTCCGGATGCCCCGTTCAGGCGGCTTCAGGCTAGCCCGTCCGGACCGGCGGTGCTTCGGGAGCCGGTCCGGACGGACTGCCTCCGAGGGGCCGGTGCGGTCCCGGTAATCTGCGGTACGCCGTTCAGGTCCCCGTCAGAGAGGCAGCGCAACCTGTGACTCCGATCTCCCCGGGCCGTTCCCGCACAGCCACGCTGGCGAGTGCCGTGTGCGTGCTGCTCGTGACCGGAACGGCGCTCACGGGATGCTCCTCCGAGGAAGAAGACCCGAACAAGGGCACCAACGGTGTCGGCAAGCTGTCCGCCGCCGAGATCCAGAACAGGACGCGGACGGCCGCCAAGTCGGTCGACACCGTGCGGCTGCACGGGAACGTGGTCACCAGCGGGCGTACGTACACGCTCGACATGCGCCTCAAGCCCGAGGGCGGCATCGGATCGGTCACCGCCGGCGAGCAGACCTTCCGGCTGCTGAAGGTCGACGACGAGCTCTTCCTGAAGGCCGACGCCAAGTTCTGGGGCCAGGCGGACGGCGGGGCCGGCGAGGGCGATGCGAAGGGCGAGGGCGAGGGCGCGCCGGACGCGGCGGCGGCCGGCAAGCTCGCCGAGAAGTACGTGAAGGTGCCGGAGGGCGACCCGTCGTACAAGAAGTTCATCGGCTTCGCGGACAAGGATGTTCTCCTCGACAGCCTGCTGACCCTGCACGGCACCCTCGCCACGGACGGCCACCACGAGCAGGACGGCGTCCGCAGCATCCGCGTCACCGGCGACCAGGGCTCCGGCGGCACCCTGGACGTCTCCCTCGAGGGCAAGCCGTACCCGCTGCGCCTGGTACGCGCCGGCAAGGCCGGCACCCTCACCTTCTCGGCCTGGGGCACCGACTTCGCCCTGGAGAAGCCGGCCAAGGACGAGACGCTGGATTACGAGGGGCAGCTCCCGACGTCCTAGGAGCACCGGTCGGCCGGCCGGTCAGCGGCGCTTCTTCCGGCCCGCCAGCAGCCGGGGCAGGCCCGCGGGGGCAGGACGCCGGGTCGTCACCGGGGTCGCCGGCGGGGGCCCGGCCAGGGAACCGTCGGGCAGCGGTGCCGTCACCCCGGTCGGTTCCAGACGCAGGACCCGGCACTCACGGGCCCAGCGTTCCGGCATCGCCTCGCCGTCGGGCGCGTTGAGCCGCTTGCCCTTGAGCGCGGCGACCGCCGCCTCCCACTCCTCGGAGCCGGACGGCAGCTCCACGACCGTCGCGGCCCAGGAGACCAGCCGCCCGCCCTTGTCCTTGCTGCGCACCGTCACCTCGGCCGGCCCGCCGTCCACCAGCCCCGGCAGCGGCTGCTCGCCGGGACCGTCGCCGACCAGGCACATCGCACCCTCGTGCCACACATGCCACAGCGGCCGGGCCGGGACACCGGGCCCCTGGACCCAGACGAGGCCCGACTTCTTGGTGGCCTCCTCGACGAGGGCCCGGTCGAACAGCGCACTGGTCGCACTTGTCATGGGCCCAGCCTATCCAGGGCCGCGGAGCCGGATTCCGGATGCCAGGGCCCTCCCGGTCTCCGGTTTCCGGTCCTTCCGGCCTTCGGTCTTCCCGGTCTCCGGCTTCCGGTCCTCCCGGTGCCGGTGTCAGAGCCACCCGTTGCGCTTCAGCGTGCGGTGGATGCCCAGACAGAGGGCGACGGTCACGCCGAGGACCACCGGATAGCCGTACTTCCAGTGCGTCTCCGGCATGTAGTCGAAGTTCATGCCGTACACACCGCAGACCATCGTCGGTACGGCGATGATGGCGGCCCACGAGGTGATCTTGCGCATGTCCTCGTTCTGCGCCACGGACGCCTGCGCGAGGTTGGCCTGGAGGATGGAGTTGAGCAGTTCGTCGAAGCCGATCACCTGCTCGTGCACCCGGGCCACGTGGTCGGCGACGTCCCGGAAGTACTTCTGGATCTCCGGGTCGATCAGCCGCATCGGCCGCTCGCTCAGCAGCTGCATGGGCCGCAGCAGCGGTGACACCGCCCGCTTGAACTCCAGCACCTCGCGCTTGAGCTGGTAGATCCGTCCGGCGTCGGTGCCGCGCGGGGTGCCTCCCCGGCCCGGCGAGAACACCTCCGTCTCCACCTCGTCGATGTCGTCCTGCACCGCGTCGGCGACCGCGAGGTAGCCGTCGACGACGTGGTCGGCGATGGCGTGCAGGACCGCCGAGGGGCCTTTGTCCAGCAGCTCGGGGTCCTCCTGGAGGCGGTGCCGCAGGGCCCGCAGGGAGCCCTGGCCGCCGTGCCGGACGGTGATGAAGAAGTCCCGGCCGGTGAAGCACATCACCTCGCCGGTCTCGACGACCTCGCTGCTGGAGTTGAGCCGGTCGTGGTCGAGGTAGTGGATGGTCTTGAAGACCGTGAAGAGTGAGTCGTCGTAGCGCTCCAGCTTGGGCCGCTGGTGGGCCTGGACGGCGTCCTCCACGGCCAGCGGGTGCAGTCCGAACTCGCGTGCGACACCGGAGAATTCGTCCTCGGTCGGCTCGTGCAGGCCGATCCACACGAAGCCCGAGTCGCGGCGCACCAGGCGCATCGCCTCCTGCGGGGTGAGCGGGCCTTCGGTCTCCACGCGCCGGCCGTCGCGGTAGATGGCGCAGTCGACGACCGCGGTGGCCGTCGCCGGGTCACGGGTGGTGTCGTACGGGGAGCTGCTCTCCTTGCGCAGCGAGACACGGGAGGGACGGACCACGGCGCGCAGGTCGCGGATCATCGACATGGCGGGCTCCTTCGCGAAACGGGCAACGAAAGGCGCCGGTGCGACGGGCGGAACCACCCGGAATGAGGACGTCCGTACCAGAAATGACCCGGCCTCCGGGAAAGCCGGGGCAGGGGATGTTTGGCACGTCCACAAAGCGGGGAGCACCGCATCGTCGCGGTGGCGAGTCTCGTCGCTGATGCAGCTACTGGGGCAGATCAGTCGGGACGAAACGAAATGCTCTTCCGATGAAGACGCGATGATGCGAGGTGGCAGCCGGAACGGAGCAGCTACATCAACGGGTGGAAGAGCGGGTGCTACTGCACGGTCGACTTCGGTCCATGCCAGCCCCACCTCCTCCGGCCGGTCCCCCGTGAGGGACGATCCTGATCCCCTGGGGGGATTCCCCCGCAAGGGGAGCGTCATAGCGGTACAGGGGCTCCGACGGACTCTCCCAGTGCCCTGAAAATGCCCTGACGGGCCTGGGCGTTGCCTGGGGGCCTTACTGCGTGCTGCCCCGAACCACCGGGCCACACTAGCAGCCGCCCTCCGTGTCAAGGCGCCGCTTCGCCCGTTGCCGACGAGTTCTATGCTCGCCGCATGGCAGACGTTCTTCCTCTGGTCGAAGCCCGGTTGCGTACGGCCCTGGGCGAACCGGACGCACGCGCGGCGGTCACCTTCCTGGGGACGGACCGCGTCGAGGTGCTGCGCTTCCAGGCGGGCGACATCGTGCGCTATGCCACCCTCGGCATGTCCGCGCAGCCCATGGCCGACCCCACGGCGGTGATCGCGGACCCGGTCGCGGGCCCGCGTGCGGAACTGGTGCTGTCGGTACGGACCGGTCTCGCCGACACCGACAAGGTGCTCCGCCCGCTCGCCGTGCTCGCCGCGTCCCCGCAGGTCGAGGGCGTGGTCGTGGCCCCCGGCGCCTCCCTCGACGTCGGTGGACCACTGTGGCCCGGGGCCCCGTTCACCTCGGTGCTGGTCGCCGAGCCGGGCGGTCTGGTGGAGGACCTGGAGCTCGACGAGCCCATGGAGCCCGTACGGTTCCTGCCGCTGCTGCCCATGACGCCGAACGAGGCCGCCTGGAAGCGGGTGCACGGCGCCCAGGCCCTCCAGGAACGCTGGCTGACCCGGGAAACGGACCTGAGGCATCCCGCCCGCGCCTCCGTCGCACTGGACTGAACGGCTCCCCCGCGGGGTGGGCGAGCGCCGCGTGGGAGTGAGCAAACTCACCTGTGTCGGCCCGTCACCATCGATCCACGAGGTCCCGGTTGGCGAGGACCACGACGGCCTGGGGGGCAACCGGGAGCACGGGCGGGCCGGTCGGTGGTGGAGGGTGACCGGTTCGGCCCGGACGGGTGGCCGTCCTTGACGTGGAGAGTGACCGGTTCGGTCCGGACGGGTGATCGTCCTTGACGTGGCGGTGCGAGGGTAGGACCGTGGGGCCCTATGAGGGGCGAACCCAGTTGCCCGAAGTGTGGTGGCCGGGTCAGGGCTCCCGGCCTCTTCTCCGATGCCTGGCAGTGTGCTGCGCACGGCACCGTGCATCCGGTCCAGCCCGTGATACCGCCGAGCGTCGAGGCTCTCGACGTCGTCGTGCACCGTACCCGGGTGCCGGTGTGGATGCCGTGGCCGCTGCCGGTGGGCTGGCTGTTCAGCGGTGTGGCCAGCGCCGGTGACGACCGCAGCGGCGGCCGCGCCAGTGCCGTCGCGTGCACCGGACCCGGGCCGCTGGGCGGCATGGGCGAGCTGATCCTGGTGGCCGAGGAACTCGGCGTCGGACTCGGCGCGCGGTACGCGGGCGTCGACGGCCCGGACCCGGGGCCGTACCTGGACGTCGAGAAACCCGCCGACACCAAGGTGCTGGCCGCCGGCCGCCCGACACCGCTCTGGCACGTCTCCGGGCCGCCGGACGACCGGGCCGTCTTCGCGGGCGAGGCGCTCGGGATGTGGCTGTGGGCGGTGGTGTGGCCCGAGCAGTCCGGGCTCCTGATGTACGACGAACTGGTCCTCACCGACCTGCGGGACGCCGGGGCCGAGGTGGAGCTGGTGCCCTGCGGCGCGCTGTCCCCGCGGCTGATGGAGGCGCCGTGATCCGTGGCGGCGGGGGAGCCGGTGGGGAGCGTCGGCGCGAGTGCGCGGACAGGGAAAGGTGGATGTAGGGGGCGCCGGGCGGGTTCGGGTGTGACCGGAGTACGCGGAAGTGCGGTTATCCTGAAGCGTCCCCGTCCGCCCGTCACCGCTTGGAGCCACGCGTCGTGCGTATCGATCTGCACACCCACTCCACCGCGTCCGACGGTACGGACTCCCCGGCCGAGCTGGTCCACGCGGCCGCCGTCGCCGGTCTCGACGTCGTCGCCCTGACCGACCACGACACCACCCGCGGACACGCCGAGGCCCTCGCGGCACTCCCCGCGGGGCTCACGCTGGTGACCGGCGCCGAGCTCTCCTGCCGCTACGACGGCATCAGCATGCACATGCTGGCCTACCTCTTCGATCCCGAGGAGCCGGCGCTGCTCGCCGAGCGCGAGCTGGTCCGGGACGACCGGGTGCCGCGGGCCCGGGGCATGGTCGCCAAGCTGAACGACCTGGGGGTGCCCGTCACCTGGGAGCAGGTCGCGCGGATCGCCGGCGACGGCTCGGTGGGCCGCCCGCACATCGCCACGGCACTCGTCGAGCTGGGTGTGGTGGAGACGGTGAACGACGCGTTCACCTCGCAGTGGCTGGCCGACGGCGGCCGGGCCCACATGGCGAAGCACGAGACCGACCCCTTCGAAGCGCTCCGGCTGATCAAGGGCGCGGGCGGGGTGGCGGTCTTCGCCCACCCGGCCGCGAGCAAGCGCGGCCGGACCGTACCGGAGTCCGCCATCGCCGAACTGGCCGAGGCCGGTCTCGACGGCATCGAGGTCGACCACATGGACCACGACCCAGGGACCCGGGCGCGGCTGCGGGGCCTCGCGAAGGAACTGGGACTGCTCGTCACCGGATCCAGCGACTACCACGGCAGCCGGAAGAGCTGCGTGCCCGGCGAGTTCACCACGGACCCCGAGGTGTACGGCGAGATCACACGCCGTGCGACCGGCGCGTTCCCGGTGCCGGGGACCGGCGGCGCCTGAGCCGCCCGTCCGTACGCCCCCGGGCGGGCGCCCCTCGCAGGGGCGGCGCCCGCCCTCCTCCTGGGCTTTCCCGCTCCTTGAGGCTCCCCGTTCCGGGCCCGGGCGTCGAGTGCTTCCGGGCACGTGTCCTTCCGGTGCCCCCTGCTCGCCGCTCTCCCCACCCCTCCTCTCCCTCTTCTCTCGTTCGTTTCACAGCAAGGCAGTCATGTTCGACGTCGCCGTCTTCGGCTCCCTCTTCCTGACCCTCTTCGTCATCATGGATCCCCCCGGAATCACCCCGATCTTCCTGGCCCTGACCGCCGGCCGGCCCGCCAAGGCGCAGAAGCGGATGGCCTTCCAGGCCGTCTGCGTGGCCGGTGGCGTGATCGTCCTGTTCGGGCTGATCGGGCAGCAGATCCTCGACTACCTGCACGTGTCCGTGCCCGCGCTGATGATCGCGGGCGGGCTGCTGCTCCTGCTGATCGCGCTCGACCTGCTCACCGGCAAGACCGACGAGCCCCAGCAGACCAAGGACGTCAACGTCGCTCTGGTGCCGCTCGGCATGCCGCTGCTGGCCGGGCCCGGCGCGATCGTGTCGGTCATCCTCGCCGTGCAGAAGGCCGACGGCGGCACGGCCCAGGTGTCGGTGTGGGCGGCGATCCTCGCCATCCACGTCGTGCTGTGGCTGGTGATGCGGTACTCGCTGCTGATCATCAGGGTCATCAAGGACGGCGGGGTGGTCCTGGTGACGAGGCTCGCGGGCATGATGCTCTCCGCGATCGCCGTGCAGCAGATCATCAACGGGGTCACGCAGGTGATCCAGGGCAGTTGACCATGCCGCCCGAGCCGCGCGGGACGGCCGCGCGCGGGGCGGGGGAGGACGGGACGGCCAGGCGCGGGACGCACGGAGCCCCCGTATCCGGCGATGGCGGTACGGGGGCTCCGGAAGGTCGGCGCGGACCCGGTGTCCTGCGTTACGAGGCCGGTGTGTCGGCCGGGCGGATCCACAGGCGCTGCCCGATGGCGGCGGCCTGCTGCACGATGTGGTTGACGGAGGCGGCGTCCACGACGGTGGTGTCCACGGCAGTGCCGTCGACGTCGTCGAGTCGCATGATTTCGAAGCGCAAGGGCTTCTCCCTTCGTCTGGTCATCCTCCTGGAGGAGAACTACTGGGGTGGTCGGAACGGTCCGGAGTGGTCCGTGCTCCATCAGTGCTCAACGAGTTGCCCCCTGCAAACATTCCCTACGCTAAGGAAATTCTTCGATCTGCTAAATACTGACGAGTAAGGTTTTCGTGGGAGACCGACCGGGACCGGTTGTGTTCGCACAGTGACCGCCGGGACAATGGAGGCGATGAACGACGACCTGGCGGACCTGAGCTCCCGCATCGACCGCACGAACGAGCTGCTCCAGCGCATGCTCGCCGAGGTGGCGAAAACGCCCTCCACGCACGCGATCTTCGTCGACGCGGGCTATCTGTACGCGGCGGCGGGGCGGCTGGTGGCCGGGACGGAGGACCGCCGGGCCTTCGACCTCGACGCCGAGGGGCTCATCGACGCGCTCATCGACCGGGCCCGCACCATCTTCGCGGACAGCAGACTGCTGCGCGTCTACTGGTACGACGGTGCCAGGCGCCGCATCCACACCGCCGAGCAGCAGACCATCGCCGAGCTCCCCGACGTGAAGGTCCGCCTGGGCAACCTCAACGCCAACAACCAGCAGAAGGGCGTCGACTCCCTGATCCGCTCCGACCTGGAGTCACTGGCCCGCCACCGCGCCATCAGCGACGCGGCCCTGCTGGGCGGCGACGAGGACCTGGTCTCGGCGGTCGAGGCCGCCCAGGGGTACGGCGCCCGGGTCCACCTCTGGGGCATAGAGGCGCCCGAGGGCCGCAACCAGGCCGAGCCCCTGCTCTGGGAGGTCGACAGCCAGCGCACCTTCGACCTCGACTTCTTCAAGCCGTACGTCTCCCGGCGCACGGGCCCCATGTACGAGCCCGCGACGGGCCGGCCCGCCCGCGAGGACGTCCGCTTCGTCGGTGCGCAGATCGCCGCGAAGTGGCTCTCCGCACGCGGGCGGGACTCGCTGGTGGAACTGCTGCCGGGCCGTCCCTACCTGCCCGGCTCGGTCGACCAGGACCTGCTGGTGGAGGCCGAAGGGCTGCTGCAGTACTCCCTGCGCGGCCAGGCCGACCTGCGACGCGCCCTGCGCGACGGCTTCTGGACCCACCTCCAGGGGCAGTACTAGGCGTACCGGGTGTTACTGGATGTTACCGGGTGTACTGGGTGAGGGGCCCGGCGGCGGTGGCGGTGGTGCCGGCGTTGCCGGTGGGGCGGGGCTGGAGGCCGTCCCAGAAGTCGGCAAGGGCTTGCGCGGTCGGCCCGGGCCGGTCGACGGCGGGGGAGTGCTCGGCCCCGGCGACGACCGTGCGGTGCGCGTTCAGGCGTACGGCCATGACGTCGAGGTCCGGTACCGGCCAGGTGTCGTCGTGCGCCCCCGACAGCACGTGGAACGGCAGCGGTACGGCGGCGAGTTCGGTGACCAGGTCCGGCTCCACGCACAACTGCCTTCCCGTGGCAAGTAGTTGAGCTGGGCTGGTGCCCAGCCAGCGGCGGCGCAGATGCTCCTGGCCGCCGATCCCGCGCGCGGGCCCGCCGACCTCCTCCGGCGGGCCCAGGGCCAGGACCGCCTCCCAGCACTCCGCCATCGTCATGCGGGAGAGCGCGTCCCGCAGCAGCTTCACGCGCTGCTCCTGGGAGACCGAGATCCGGGCGGGACCGGACGAGACCAGAGTGAGCGAACGGAAAGGGGAGTGGTCCTCGAGCACCGCGGCGCGGGCGATCTGGCCGCCGAGCGAGTGCCCGACCAGATGCAGCGGTACGTCCGCTCCGTGCGGAGCGCGGAGCGCCTCCGCCTGCGCGAGCACGTCCCGCGCCAGCTCCGCCCGCGCGTACGCGGACTCGTCGTCCAGGGGCCCGTCCGACTCGTACTGGCCCCGCCCGTCCACGGCGACACTGCGGTACCCGCGGGCGGTGAGCGGCCCGTGCACCAGGGTGAAATCCTCCTTGCTCCCCGTGAGCCCGGGCAGCGACAGCACGACCCCCTTCGGCTCGACCCCGCCGTCCGGCGGCACGTCGACGACGGCGAACTCCCCACGGGCGGTGCGGAGCCGGTACGCCCGAGCGCCGGCCGGCAGCTCGGAGAAGGGAGAGGGGGCAGGGGAAGCGGAAGCGGAAGCGGAAGGGCAAGGAGAAGCAGGGGGAACGGGGGAGGGGTGGCTGGTCACGGGGTGAGGGTAGCGGGCACCGGGGTGTGAGCGGGGTGCCGGGTGACGCCGACGGCCCGGCCCCACAGGTGCGGGACCGGGCCGTCGGACGGCGCCTCTGGTGCGCGTCAGACCTCCGTGGGCTCCGCGGGAGCCGTCGCGGCGGCCTTGCGGGCGCGGCGGACCCGGGGCTTGGCCTCGGCCGTCTCCGGCTCGGCCTCGGACGCGGCCTGTGCCGGGATGTCGGCGGTGCCCGCGGTGGTGGCCTTGCGGGCGCGGCGGACCCGGGGCTTGGCCTCGGCGGTCTCGACAGCCCCAGCGGTGTCGACGGTCTTGGCGGCAGCCGTCTTCCGGGTGCGCTTGGGCTTCGCCTCGGCCGTGTCGACCGCCGCGGTCTCCGGCATGGCCTCCGCCTGCTGCGTGGTGGCGGCCGCCTTGCGGGTGCGGCGGGCCCGGGGCTTGGCCTCGGTGGCCTCGGCCGGGTCCACGGTCGTCTCCGCCGTCGCCGTGGCCTTGCGGGTGCGCCGGGGCTTGGTCGCCACGGCTGCCTCCGGCTCGGCCTCGGACGCGGCCTGGGCCGGAATGCCGGCCGCGGTCGTGGTGGCCTCGGCCGTCGCGGTGGCCTTGCGGGTGCGGCGGCGGGGCTTGGCCTCCGTGCCTTCGGCGGTGTCGAGCACGGCCTCGGCCGCGACGGCCTCGGGGGCCCCGGCCACGCTCTTGCGGGTGCGGCGCGGCTTGGTCTCCGCCGGCTCCGGGGCGGACGCGGCGGTCGCCTCGGCCGTGTCCACCACTGCCTCGGCAGCCGAAGGCACAGTCGCGGCCGCGGACTTGCGGGTCCGGCGGCGGAGCGGCTCGGCGGCGGGGGCCTCGGGCTCGTCGGTCACCGGGGTCGCTGCGGTCGTGGCGGCGTTTTCGGCCGACGGGGCGACGGCGGCCGTCACCGCCGTGTCGGCCGCGGTGTCGGCCGCGGTGTCGACGGCTGCCGTCTCCGCGGACCTGCGGGTCCGGCGGCGGCGCGGCTTCGACGGGGTCTCGTCCGACGGGCCCCCGAGGACTTCCGGGGCCTTTGGGGCGTGCCCGGTCGTGCCCTCCGCCGTCGCGACAGCGGCCTCGGCGGACTCGGCCGCGGTCACCGGAACCGTGGCCGCCTCGGCCGCGGCCCCACCGCGCATACGGCGACGGCGACGCGGAGCGCGGGAAGCCGTGCCGGCCTCCGCCTCACCCGTGATCCCACCGCTGCCCTCGACGGCCGGGGCCGCCGGCTGCTGCGCCGACTCGCTCAGCGGTGTACCGCCACGCGTGCGGCGACGGCGGCGTGGCGTACGGGCCGGACGCTCGTGATCGGCCGACCGGGAGTCACCCCGGTCGCCCCGCTCGCCCCGGTCGCCGCGGCCGCCCCGGCCACGGCCGCCCATCTCGCCCAGGTCCTCCAGCTCCTCCGCGTCGAGCCCGGCGCGGACGCGCTCCGAACGCGGCAGCACACCCTTCGTGCCCTCGGGGATGCCGAGGTCGGTGAACAGGTGCGGGGAGGTGGAGTACGTCTCCGGCGGGTTGCCGAAGCCCAGGTCCAGCGCCTTGTTGATCAGCTGCCAGCGCGGGATGTCGTCCCAGTCGACCAGCGTGATCGCCGTACCCTTCGCCCCCGCGCGGCCGGTACGGCCGATGCGGTGCAGGTACGTCTTCTCGTCCTCGGGCGACTGGTAGTTGATGACGTGCGTGACGCCTTCCACGTCGATGCCGCGGGCGGCGACGTCGGTGCAGACGAGGACGTCCACCTTGCCGTTGCGGAACGCGCGCAGCGCCTGCTCGCGGGCACCCTGGCCGAGGTCGCCGTGGACCGCGCCGGAGGCGAAGCCGCGCTGCTTGAGCTGGTCGGCGAGATCGGCGGCGGTGCGCTTCGTACGGCAGAAGACCATGACCAGGCCCCTGCTGTCCGCCTGGAGTATCCGCGCGACCATCTCGGGCTTGTCCATGTTGTGCGCGCGGTAGATGAACTGCGTGGTGTTCGCGACCGTCGCGCCCTCGTCGTCCGGCGCGGTGGCGCGGATGTGCGTGGGCTGCGACATGTAGCGGCGGGCCAGTCCGATGACCGCGCCCGGCATCGTCGCCGAGAACAGCATGGTCTGGCGGCGGACCGGAAGCAGGTTGATGATCTTCTCGACGTCGGGCAGGAAGCCCAGGTCCAGCATCTCGTCGGCCTCGTCGAGGACGAGTGCCCTGACGTCCTTCAGGTTCAGCTTCTTCTGCCCGGCCAGGTCGAGCAGCCGGCCCGGGGTGCCGACGATCACGTCGACGCCCTTCTTCAGGGCCTCGACCTGCGGCTCGTAGGCCCGTCCGCCGTAGATCGCGGTGACGCGCACATTGCGCACCTTGCCGGCGGTCAGCAGGTCGTTGGTGACCTGCGTGCACAGCTCACGGGTCGGGACGACGACGAGTGCCTGCGGCGTGTCGGTGAGGTCCTCGGGCTTCGCGCGGCCCGCCTCCACGTCCGCGGGGACGGTCACGCGCTCGAGGAGCGGAAGACCGAAGCCCAGCGTCTTGCCGGTACCGGTCTTGGCCTGGCCGATGACGTCCGACCCCGACAGGGCCACGGGGAGCGTCATCTCCTGGATGGGGAAGGGGGTGATGATGCCGACGGCTTCAAGGGCTTCGGCGGTCTCGGGGAGAATCCCGAGCTCTCGGAACGTAGTCAGGGTGCTGCCTCTTCTGTGTGCGCGGTGCGAGGCGAGCGCGGGGGTCGTCTATGGACCGTGCCGGGGACGTCGGCTGCCTTACGGGGATGCCGTAGGGCACGGGACCACTGCCGACGCTCTAGCGCTCGTACCGCTGAGGGTCCCTCCGATCGTCGTACGCAATGTGCCGTACGGTCAGGGAGAGCGGTCGGGGCGGAGCCGATCGGGCCTCCGACCGGGCATCCTCATACAAGCGCCCTGTCGACTACGTCAGAGTATTCGGCAGGCGCATTACCACCATACCCCGAATTCGCGCACACGCCATGGCCGATGTGGCCACGTACTCGTCGTCACACGTGCTGACCAGCACCTTACGGCTCGCGACAAGCGGGCTATTGTGCGGATTATGACGAGCTCTGACATGCCCGACCGCGCCGAGGACACCCCCGAGACCCCCGCCGCGCCGACCGGCGTCGCCGCCATGGACTGGGCGGCCGCCTCCGCCGACCCGCAGTACCGTGCCGCCATCGTGGACCTGCTCGGCGCGCTCGCGTACGGGGAGCTGGCGGCGTTCGAGCGGCTCGCGGACGACGCCAAACTGGCGCCCACGCTGGAGGACAAGGCGGAGCTGGCGAAGATGGCGTCGGCCGAGTTCCACCACTTCGAGCGGCTGCGCGACCGGCTGGCCGGGATCGGCCAGGAGCCGACCGCCGCGATGGAGCCGTTCGTGGCCGCGTACGAGGGCTTCCACAAGCAGACGGCGCCCTCCGACTGGCTCGAGGGTCTTGTCAAGGCCTACGTCGGCGACTCGATCGCCAGCGACTTCTACCGGGAGGTCGCGGCCCGGCTGGACTCCGACACCCGCGCGCTGGTGCTGGGCGTGCTCGACGACACCGGGCACGGCGGGTTCGCCGTGGAGAAGGTGCGCGCGGCGATCGACGCGGACCCGCGCGTGGGCGGGCGGCTCGCACTGTGGGCGCGGCGGCTGATGGGTGAGGCGCTGTCCCAGTCGCAGAGGGTCGTGGCCGACCGGGACGCCCTGTCGACGATGCTCGTCGGCGGTGTTGCGGACGGCTTCGACCTCGCCGAGGTGGGCCGGATGTTCTCCCGGATCACCGAGGCCCACACCAAGCGGATGGCGGCCCTGGGCCTGGCGGCCTGAGAGCCGCCGGGCCTCGCAGGGCTCTGCCCGGCTCCGCAGGGCTCTGGGGGGCTGTGGCGAAAGGGGCGTCTGCCGCGCGATGCCCGGCAGGCACTCCTGCCGCACCGCCCGGAAACCCGGGTACGCCCGCTTGGTACGAGGGCTTCCGGGCGGCACGCCGGGAGTACGCGCCCCCAGGCTCTCGGCTTGGCTCGAGCGGGGAACCCCCATGACGCAGTGCGGTCGTCCTCCGGGCGACGACGTCACTTTCGCCACAGGCCCCGGGGCGGCCGGTGCCGGCGGGGCCGGTTCCGGCGGCCGGTCAGGCGGTCGCCGACCGGCCGCGGAGTCTGCCCGAGGGGCGCAGCAGCAGCGACAGCGACGCCACGGAGACGATCGCCGCCCCGAACAGAACCGTCAGCAGGCGGCCCGCGTCCAGCGCGCTGTGTGTGAGGAACGCGCCGAACAGGGCCCCGGCCACACCGGTCGACAGGACCAGGGTGCGGGCGGGGAGGCGGTGCGGCAGGCGGCGCGTGGCCGCCCATGCCAGAGCCAGGCCGAGGATCGCTGAACTGAGCGCTTCCAAGAGCATGTCGGGGTCCCTCCCACATGGCCGGCCTGCTCGCATCGGTCGTAACCCGTCCTACCCCTGACCTGCGGAATCCAATCCTTCCCTGTAAGGGACCTGTGCGCCGTCCGTGAGGAGCGGACACGGTGGTGGGCGGCAGGGGGAAACGACGGGGTGCGCAGGGAACGACACAGGGGAGAAGCCGAACGGAGCAGACGCGGAGAGAAGGGCCGGAGGTGTCGGGGCGCAGAGGCTCGGCGCGCGGAGCGGAGCGCCGGGTATGCGAGAGGTACGGGGCGCGGACACGGAAGGGTCCGGCGGCTCGAGGTGCCGAGCCGCCGGACCCTTCCGTGCCTGCCGGTGTTCCGCCGGCCGCCGCCTACAGCGCGCCGAAGCCCACCTTGCGCGGGGCCGGCTCGCCGATCTCGACGTAGGCGAGACGGTCGGCCGGGACCAGGATCTTGCGGCCGTGCTCGTCCACGAGGCTCAGCAGCTGAGACTTCCCGGCCAGCGCCTCGGCCACCACGCGCTCGACCTCCTCGGCGCTCTGACCGCTCTCCAGAACGATCTCGCGGGGCGCGTGCTGCACGCCGATCTTGACCTCCACGGCTATGTCCCTCCGACGGTCAGTGAAGTGCGCGACCTTCCGCGCCGTACCCAGCACACATTAGCCCGGTGAGGGGATGTGCACGCTCAGCCCCCGCAACGCCAGGAGCGAACAGCGGACGGGAACAAACGGCCGTCTCCGCCCGCCGGCCTCCGCGGCCCGGTGCTGTCAGAACTGCTGCTCGCTGCCGTGCAGCGGGAATCCGGCGATGCCCCGCCAGGCCAGCGAGGTCAGCAGCTGGACCGCCTGGTCGCGCGGCACGCTGCGGTCGCTGTGCAGCCAGGACCGTGCGACCACCTGGGCCAGACCGCCCAGCCCCGAGGCGAGCAGCATCGACTCCTGGCGCGACAGCCCGGTGTCCTCGGCGATGACGTCGCAGATCGCCTCGGCGCAGTCGTTGGTGACCCGGTCGACGCGCTCGCGCACCGCGGGCTCGTTCGTCAGGTCCGACTCGAAGACCAGGCGGAAGGCACCGCCGTCGTCCTCGACGTACGCGAAGTAGGCGTCCATGGTCGCCCGTACGCGCTGCTTGTTGTCGTGCGTCGACGCGAGCGCGTGACGCACCGACTGGATCAGCGACTCGCAGTGCTGGTCCAGCAGCGCCAGATACAGGTCGAGCTTGCCCGGGAAGTGCTGGTAGAGCACCGGTTTGCTGACGCCCGCACGCTCGGCGATGTCGTCCATCGCCGCCGCGTGGTACCCCTGCGCGACGAACACTTCCTGGGCGGCGCCCAGCAGCTGGTTCCGTCGGGCACGGCGCGGCAGGCGTGTGCCCCTCGGGCGCACGGTCTCTGTCTGCTCGATGGCTGTCACGCCGCCTCCCATTGTCGTCCACATGCGGTGTGAGCCGCGCCGTCATCGTACTTTTCGGTAACCGTGCTGTGCGCGGTGAGAGCGCAGAATTTCACGCACCGGACGACGCCGAAAGCCGTACGGACGGTTTCAAAAGCTGTCAGAGAGGGCACGGCGAGGCCTCGCCTCCGTGTGGAGCTCTCTCCTGGAGGCGGCCTTCGGCGGCCTCCCCGGCTCTCTCATCGGTAGTCGTCCTCGTCGAGGGAGACGACCCTGGCCTGCTCGGCGAGGTCCGCCTCATTGGCGCGGTCGATGTCGGCGCCGGTCAGCGGCTCGTCACGGTCCGGGGTGAGGTCCGCGTGCTGCTCGGCCGTGTCGGCCTCCGGCGCCTCGACGCCGTACTCCAGGTGTTCGCGGGCGTCGTCGGCTTCCTCGAACGTCTCGGGCTCGGTGGGGTCTGATGCCATGGCTGGGCTTCCTTCCTGTGGCCCCCGCCCGGTGCGGGGGGCCACATACGGGTGCCCTCGGTTCGAGCCCGGGAGACACCCGATCCGGGCGCCGTACGGTCCGCGACCGGAGCGTGACGCCGTGTGCACGCGGCGGGGGCGGCGGTCCTGTGATCGTCGACACATGAACCCCGGCGTGATCGTCTCGTAACATTGCCGCATGTCTTCGACCGACCTGCCGTCCGTGCCGCCCGCGACCGTTCTTTCCGAAGCGGCCGCCGTGAGGGTCGCCGAGGGCGAGCGGCTCAGGTCGGTCCAACTTCCGGGCGTCACCCTGTCCGTGCGGTCGAGGCCGCCCGTGCGAGAAGGGCTCCCGCCCGCACTCCACATCCACGGGCTCGGGGGGTCGTCGCAGAACTGGTCGACGCTGATGCCCCTTTTGGACGACGCCGTCCACAGCGAGGCCGTCGACCTTCCGGGCTTCGGCGACTCGCCGCCCCCGGACGACGGCAACTACTCGATCTCGGCGCACGCCCGCGCGGTGATCCGTTATCTCGACACGGCCGGGCGCGGCCCCGTGCACCTCCTGGGCAATTCGCTCGGCGGCGCGGTCGCCACCCGTGTCGCCGCCGTACGCCCCGACCTGGTCCGGACGCTCACGCTCGTGTCACCGGCCCTTCCCGAACTGCGTGTGCAGCGCACCGCCGTGCCGACGGGACTGCTGGCGGTGCCCGGGGTGGCCCCGCTGTTCACCCGGATCACCCGGGGGTGGACCGCGGAACAGCGCGTCCGCGGGGTCGTGGCGCTCTGCTACGGGGACCCCGGGC
This sequence comes from Streptomyces sp. NBRC 110035, assembly GCF_000829695.1. Taxonomy (GTDB): domain Bacteria; phylum Actinomycetota; class Actinomycetes; order Streptomycetales; family Streptomycetaceae; genus Streptomyces. The sequence continues at coordinate 85,343 of NZ_BBNN01000032.1, forward strand.
AGGTGACGCCGGAGGCGTTCCGCCACGCCGTGCAGGAGATGGAGCGACGGCTGCGGCTGCCGTACTTCTGGGACGCCATGGCCCGCTCCGCGCGGGGGCTCGTCAACGCCTACACCCTCGGCGGCCAGCACGGGCTGTGGCGCCAGGCCGAGCGGGTGCTCGCGCCGACCCTGCTGCTGTACGGCGGACGGGACCGGCTCGTCGGCTTCCGGATGGCCGGGCGAGCGGCCCGCGCGTTCCGCGACTCCAGGCTGGTCACCCTGCCCGACGCGGGACATGTGGCGATGATGGAATACCCCGAGGCGGTGGCCGCCGCGTTCCGCGAACTCCTCGCGGATGCAACGGATTCGACGCCGGAGGGGGATACTTTGGAGCCGGGCGCGAAAGGCGCCCCGGGCTCGGCCGCCGGTATCGCCGCGGACGGGACCGCCGACGGCGGGCCAACCGCCGACAACCTGAGGGGCTGAGGCGCGACGTGGGACGCCACAGCCGCCGTGGACCCGCGCCCAAGGGCGACGCCCGACCGGCGCGGAGTGCGACGCCCCCGGGGCAGGGGGCGGCCTCCGGCGGGACCGGCGCGTACGGCCCGCCCGGGCAGGAGGCGCGGGGTGACGGCGCACCCGCGGGAGCCGGAACCCCTGCCCGCGGAGTGCCGCGGCTTCCGGACGGCCGGCTCCCGGACGGGAGGCCGGCGCGTGGAACGCCCCGCTTCCCCGACGGCACGCCCGCCCACGGCTTCCCCCGCCCGCCCGACGGCACCCCCGCGCACGGCGTTCCGCGGGCCGCTCGTGGCGGCGGCCACCCCGAGCAGCGGGAACCCGGCGGCGGCTGGGGAGAGGTGGCGGGACGCGGCGCGGGTGCCGGGCCGGCCGGCAGGGCCGTGCCCCTGCCGGGACAGCGCCAGGCACCGCCCGAGCAGCCGCGCGGGCCAGGGGGACCGCGCGGGCGGCAGGGCCCGCGGCAGGACTACCTCGACGCCTTCGGTGAGGGCGACGACGTCTTCACGCCCCGTCCCCCCGCCACGACCCGCCCGGCCTCCGGCGCGGACTGTGCGCACCCCGCGGATCCCTGCGCCGCCGTCACCGACTGGAGCCCGGCCCCGGTCGCCGGGGCCCCGGCCGGCCCCGACGGCGACGCGCCGCCCACCGGGGCGACGGAGCAGAGCAAGGGTGCCAAGGGGCGCGCGTTCACCGGGATCGCGGCCGCCGCCGTCACCACCGTGCTGGCGGTCGTCGTGGCCGGTCAGGTCGCCGAGGAACGCGACGGTTCCGACGACCTCCAGGCGCAGTCCGCCCCCGAACAGGCGGCGCGCGACGTCCGGGACCCCGGCGTGAACGGGGGCGCGGGCGACGAACGGGGCACCTCCCCGGGAGCCTCCCGCGCCGAGCCGCTGACGTACGCGCAGAAGATGGACGAGAAGTTCCCGTTCAGCGCCACGGCCGAGGGCTCGGGGAGGTTCGACGCGATGACCGGCATCGCCGACGGGTCCGGCAAGGGACAGCGGATCACCTACCGCGTGGACGTGGAGCAGGGGCTCGGCCTGGACGGGGCGCTCTTCGCCGAGGCGGTGCACAGGACGCTCAACGACAACCGCAGCTGGGCGCACAACGGCGCCCGCACCTTCGAACGCATCCACTCCGGCCGCCCCGACTTCGTCATCACGCTCGCCAGTCCCGCGACGACCGCCGAGTGGTGCGCCAAGTCCGGCCTGGACACCACGGTCGACAACGTGTCCTGCGACTCGGCGGCCACCGAGCGCGTGATGATCAACGCGTTCCGCTGGGCGCGGGGCGCCACGACGTACGGCGACGAGCTGCTCGCCTACCGCCAGATGCTGATCAACCACGAGGTCGGCCACCGCCTCGGGTACAACCACGTCACCTGTGACAAGGACGGCGACCTGGCCCCGGTCATGCAGCAGCAGACCAAGTTCCTCGAACACGACGGGATCAGGTGCCGGCCCAATGCCTGGGCTTATCCGAACAGCTGACGGTATCCGCTCCCTTAGCGCGACCCAACGCGCCCCACGCGGGAAAGTTACGACCGTTCACCCCTTCTGATGGTGCGACGGACAACCGTCCATCACGCCACCACCTTGTCCGCATACGTTCGTCCCGCTACGAGCCGCCGGGTCAACGGCGGCTCCCCATACGGGAGATCGGGGGTGCACTCGTGCGCATCGGGCTGCTTACGGAGGGTGGTTATCCGTACGCGAGCGGTGACGCCGGACTCTGGTGCGACCGTCTCGTGCGCGGACTCGGGCACCACGAGTTCGACGTCTACGCGTTCAGTCGCAGCGAGGCCCAGGAGGACGACGGCTGGGTGCCGCTGCCGCCGCAGGTCGGCCGGGTGCGCACCGCGCCGCTGTGGACGGTCGAGGACGACGGGGTGGTGTACGGCAGGCGCGCGCGCCGGCGCTTCGCCGAGCACTACGGTGAACTCGTCGCCGTCCTCTGCGCACCCGACTCCGCGACGGCGACCCTCACGGTGGCACCCGACGAGGGCCCCGGGGGTGCCGGAACGGCAGGGACGACCCGTGCCCCGGCCGAGGCGGACCGTTTCGCCGGGGCGCTGTTCGGTCTCGCCGAACTCGCCCGCGACGAGGGCGGTCTCACCACCGCCCTCCGCTCCGAGACCGCCGTACGCGTCCTGGAAAGCGCCTGCCGTGAGCCCCGGGTGCTGCCGGCCGCGCGGGAGGCCCGGGTGCCGGACCTGCTGGCCGTGGCCGCGCACCTGCACCAGGCCCTGCGCCCCCTCTCCCTCGACTGGTACGAGGAGGACGGACTCGGCGCGGTCGACCTGTGCCACGCCGCCTCCGGCGGCACGGCCGCCCTGCCGGGTCTGCTCGCCGGCCACTTCTTCGGCGTCCCCCTGCTGGTGACCGAGTACGGCGTCCGACTGCGCACGCACTACCTGACCCGGCCGGACTCCTCACCCGCGGTCCGGTCCCTGCTCGCGGCCTTCCACGGCCGGCTCGCCGCCGAGACCTACCGGCGGGCCGCGTTCATCACCCCGGGCAACGCGCACGCCCGCCGCTGGCAGGAGCGCTGCGGCGCCGACCGGGCGAAGGTCCGTACGGTCCCTCCCGGAATGGACGCGGCGCCCTTCACCCGGACGGGTGAGTCGCCGGAGCGCGCCGCCCCGCACACCCTCGTCTGGACCGGCCGGGTGGAGCCCGCCAAGGACCTGGTCTCGCTGCTGCACGCGTTCGCCCGGGTCCGCACGTCCGAGCCCTCGGCCCGCCTGCGGATCATCGGCGGCCCGGCCGGTCCCGAGGGCGCCCCCTACCTCGAGCACTGCAGGGACCTGGCCGCACGGCTCTTCCCGGACGGTGCCGGGAGCCCACACGCCGACGGCTCCGGCCCGGTGTCCTTCGAGGAGATCGGCGGCCCGGGACTCACCGGCCCCGCCGACGCGTACGCGGCGGGCGCCGTGACCGTCCTGTCCAGCGTTGTCGAAGGCTTCCCCGCCGGACTCGTCGAGGCGATGTTCGCGGGCCGCGCGACGGTGTCCACGGACGTCGGCGCCGTGGTCGAGGTCATCGGCGGCACCGGACTCGTCGTCCCCCCACGCGACCCGCGAGCGCTGGCCGAGGCGTGCGTGTCGCTGCTGCGCGACCCCGAGCGCCGCGCGCGCCTCGGTGCCGCCGCGCGCGCCCGCGCACTCGAACTGTTCACCGTCGAGCAGAACGTCGCCGCGTTCCACCACCTGTACCTGAAGACCGTCGCGCGCACCCCGGTCCGCCGCGTCCTCCTGAACGGCACCGGTGATCCGCTGCCCTTCGCCGCACCCGCCGAGGCCCGTGTCCCCGGCCGCTGGGCCGGCCCCGCCTCCCACCGGCCGTCCCGCACCGTCCCGGCCTGGGCCACGGACACGCCCGTGCGGGCCACCGCCTCGGCCCGGTCCGCGACCACCCCGGTGGCGGACGCGTCGCCCGTCCCCGCGACGGAGGCGGCACGATGACGGGCCTGGACGAACTGGACCACGAGACCGCGCAGCCCCGCGCCGGCCGGGGCACCGCCGACCCCGTGAAGGCGCTGCTGCACCGCCACCGCGAGCTGTGCGAACGCGCGGTGGACCCCCTGGAGATCGCGGCGGGCCTCGAGGCGCACGGCGTCACCGACCGGACCGCCGCACGCTTCCGGCACCGGGACGTCTTCTCCCTCGCGGAGGAGCTGTACGCCCGCATCCCGCGCGACGGAGACGTCTCCCGCCCCTCCGCCGGCAGGAACGCCCCCGGGCTCCGCGCCGGCTGGGTCGTCCTCACCCTGCTCCCCGGCGTCCTCGGCCTCGCGGCGGTGGCCGCCCTGCGCCTCACCCACGGCCAGACCCGCGTCTACGCGGTCGCCGCGGGCGTCCTCGTCATCGCCCTGGCCATGCGCGCGGCCCTGCGACGCGGCAGGCCGTCAGGCACCAGGCCCGCCGTGTCCGACCCACCCACCACGGGCACGGCGGCCGGGACCTGCTGGCTCGTCGGCTACGCCCTCCTGGGCGACGGCCTGCTCCGGACCGCGATCGCCGGCGGCCCCGACACCCTGCCCACCGGCGTCACCGGCGTCACCTCCGACGGCGGCTGGGCGCTCGCCGTCGCCCCGGCCCTGGCCCTCACCCTGGCCTTCGCCCCCGGTGCCTGGAGCGCCCGGCTGTTCGCCGTACGGGCCCGCCGCAAGGTCGCGGCCAGCCGCGACCTCGAGGACTTCGCCGACTCCGTGCGCCCCCTGCTGTTCGGCGCCCTCGCCCTGTTCCTGTGCGCCCTGGCCGCTCTCTTCGCCTTCTGCGCCACGGCCCTGGACGAGCCCTTCACCCTCCACGAGGTCCTCACCCTGGGTGCCCTCTTCTTCCTGGCCCGCCTCCTCTCCCTGCACGGATTCACCCACGCGCCGAAGGTGATCCTCGTCGCCGCGGCCCTCGCCCAGGCAACCGTCCTGGCCGTGGTCCTCACGGCCCGCCTGCCCGGCTGCGGGGCGCTGGCCACCCCCGTGGAAACCCTGGTCACCGCCTGGGACCCCAGCGGCGTCCCCACCCTCATCTGCGGCGGGGCCGCCCTGACCCTTCTGATCCACGCAGCACGCACCCTCACCCGAGCCTCGGCCCACGCCCAGCCGGAGGCCCCATCCCAAGGAGATCCCGCATGATCACCCGTCCAGCACCCCCGGTCGCCACAGGAGCCGCCCGATGAGAGTCCTGCTGATCGGAGCAGGCGGCTACCTCGGCCGCTTCGTCGCCGACCGCCTGCTCGCCGACCCGGCCGTCCAGCTCACCGCTCTCGGCCGCGGCGACGACGCCGACGTCCGCTTCGACCTCGCCACCGGCAGCCCCGGCGCGCTCACCCGCTTCCTCGACGCCGTCCACCCCGGCGTCGTGGTCAACTGCGCCGGCACCACCCGCGGCGGAGCCCGCGACCTCACCCGGCACAACACCGTCGCCGTGGCCACCGTCTGTGAGGCCCTGCGCCGCAGCGGCTGCGGCGCCCGGCTCGTGCAGATCGGCTGCAGCGCCGAGTACGGCCCCAGCCAGCCCAACTCCTCCACCGCGGAGGACGCCGTCCCCCGCCCCGGCGGTCCGTACGGCGTGAGCAAGCTCGCCGCGACCGAACTCGTCCTCGGTTCCGGCCTGGACGCCGTGGTCCTGCGGGTCTTCTCGCCCGCGGGCCCCGGCACCCCCGCCGGCTCGCCGCTCGGCCGCCTCGCCGAGGCCATGCGCCGTGCCATGCAGGCCGGCGACGGTGAACTGAAGCTCGGCGGTCTCGGCGTCCAGCGCGACTTCGTCGACGTCCGGGACGTGGCCCGAGCCGTCCACGCGGCCTCGCTCTCCGCCGCGCAGGGGGTCATCAACATCGGTTCGGGCCGCGCCGTCCGCCTGCGGGACGCCGCCGGGGCGCTCGCCCGGGTCGCCGGGTACAGCGGCGTCCTGAACGAGCTCGACGGTCCGCCCGGCGCCCACCTCTCCCACTCCGGCCACAGCGGGCACGGTGGTCACGCGGGGCACACCGCCCACACCCCGCATCCGAGGCCGGCCATCGGGCACCCCCGGGGCGAGTCCGACCAGCACACGGTCTCGGTCGCGTTCCCCTACCCGGACGGCTGCGGCAGCTGGCAGCAGGCGGACGTGCGCACCGCGCGCGACCGGCTCGGCTGGCGCCCCCGTATCAATCTCGAGGAGTCCCTCGCCGACATCTGGATGGAGGCGGCATGCCGTATCTGATCCACCGGAACCATCCGGGCGGTCCGAGTCACCAGGGCGGTCCGGCCCGTCCGGGCAGTCCGGTGCCTCCGAGCGGTCCGGCCCGTCCCGGCCGGCCGCCGCGGGCGACGGCAGACCCGGGGCCGGCACCGGCAGGGGCGCAAGCGCTGGTGTCCGCACCGGCTCCGGGGTGCCCGGTCCGGCGTGTCCTCTCCCCGCTCCGGCCGAGTGGAACGCGTTCACCCGCCCGGGGGCCGCTGCCCGGCCACTGGGACGATGTCGTCTCGCAGGTCGGGATGGGTGTCTCGGAATGAAAAAGGCCATGGCACTGTTGGGGGGAAGAACAACCGTAGTGATTGACCGACCAACGGAGTCCCCGTGTCGTTGCCACCCCTGGTCGAGCCGGCCGCCGAGCTCACCGTAGACGAGGTCCGCAGGTACTCCCGCCACCTGATCATCCCCGACGTGGGGATGGCCGGGCAGAAGCGGCTGAAGAACGCCAAGGTGCTGTTCGTCGGCGCCGGTGGCCTGGGTTCGCCGGGGCTGATGTACCTGGCCGCGGCGGGCGTGGGCACGCTCGGCATCGTGGAGTTCGACGAGGTCGACGAGTCGAACCTGCAGCGGCAGATCATCCACAGCCAGGCCGACATCGGCCGGCCCAAGGCCGAGTCCGCGCGCGACACGATCAAGGGCATCAACCCCTACGTGAACGTGGTCCTCCACGAGGAGCGCCTCGAGGCCGACAACGTGATGGGTCTCTTCGGCGACTACGACCTCATCGTCGACGGCACGGACAACTTCGCGACCCGCTACCTGGTCAACGACGCGTGCGTGCTGTTGAACAAGCCCTACGTCTGGGGCTCGATCTACCGCTTCGACGGCCAGGCCTCGGTGTTCTGGTCCGAGCACGGCCCCTGCTACCGCTGCCTCTACCCGGAGCCCCCGCCCCCCGGCATGGTCCCCTCCTGCGCCGAGGGCGGCGTCCTGGGCGTGCTGTGCGCGTCCATCGGCTCCATCCAGGCCAACGAGGCCATCAAGCTCCTCGCCGGCATCGGTGAGCCGCTGGTCGGCCGCCTGATGATCTACGACGCCCTGGAGATGCAGTACCGTCAGGTCAAGGTCCGCAAGGACCCCGACTGCGCGATCTGCGGCGAGAACCCGACCGTCACCGAGCTCATCGACTACGAGGCCTTCTGCGGCGTCGTCTCCGACGAGGCCCAGGCGGCGGCGGCCGGCTCCACGATCACTCCCAAGCAGCTCAAGGAATGGATCGACGACGGCGAGAGCATCGAGATCATCGACGTCCGCGAGCCGAACGAGTTCGAGATCGTCTCCATCCCCGGCGCCCGGCTGATCCCGAAGAACGAGTTCCTCATGGGCAGCGCCCTGGAGAGCCTCCCGCAGGACAAGAAGATCGTCTTGAACTGCAAGACGGGCGTCCGCAGTGCGGAAGTCCTCGCGGTCCTGAAGTCCGCGGGCTTCGCCGACGCCGTTCACGTCGGCGGCGGCGTCGTCGGCTGGGTCAACCAGATCGAACCGGCCAAGCCGATCTACTGACCGATCCCCGGGCAGGCCCCGGGCCCCGGGCGTTTTCGGCGGGGGCTCCGCGCACCACGGATGCGCGGAGCCCCCGCCGTCGTCAAGAGCAGACCCTGCCGTCCTTCGGCACCGTGCCGTCCAGCAGATACGCGTTCACGGTGGAGTCGACACAGTCGCTCCCACTGCCGTACGCACCATGGCCCTCGCCCTTCCAGGTGAGCACGGTTCCCACGCCCTCGCCCAGCTCGTCCGCCATCCGCTGCGCGCCCTCGTACGGGGTGGCGGGGTCGCCGGTGTTGCCGATCACCAGGACCGGCGCGGCACCCGGCGCGCTCACCTCCGGGGTGTCGTGCTGGCCGGGGACCGGCCAGTCGTGGCACCAGCCGGCCGTGTCCCAGCCGAGGAACGGGCCGAACACCGGCGATATCCGCTCGAACTCCGGCAGCAGTTCCTCCGTCTCGGCCACCGTCATCCGCTGCTTGTCGTCCAGGCACGATATGGCCCGCTGCGAGTGGGTCGTCGTGCCGTACTTCCCCGACGCGTCCCGTTCGTTGTAGCCGTCGGCCAGCGCCAGCAGCTCCGAGCCGTCACCCTCCTCGGCCGCCTCCAGGGCACTGGTCAGCACCGGCCAGCTGGTCCGGCTGTACAACGGGAGGACGATGCCGGTCAGCGCCAGCGACTGGGTCAGTTCCCGCCCCTGCGAGGACGTCGGCAGCGGCTCGGCGTCGATCCGGTCCAGGAGCTCCGCTATCTCACGCGACCCCTGCTCGGGGTCCCGGCCGGTGGACTTCAGATAGTTGTCCAGCGCGCGCTGGAATCCGCGCGTCTGGTTCTCGGCGTGCCCCACCGTGTCGGCGGTCGGGTCGACCACCGCGTCGAGAGTCAGCCGTCCCACCTTCTTCGGGAACAGGTGGGCGTAGACGCCGCCGAGTTCGGTGCCGTAGGAGATCCCGAAGTAGTTGAGCCTGTCGTCCCCCAGAGCCTGCCGGATGCGGTCCATGTCACGGGCGGTGTCGGTGGTCGATACATGGGCCAGCAGCTCGCCGGCCGACTCCTGGCAGCCCTTCCCGAAGTCCGCCGCGTCCGCGAGGTACGCCTGCCTCTCGGCCGGGGTGTCCGGGGTGAAGTCCACCGACTCGGCCGCCTGGATCTCCTCGTCGTCCCGGCAGCGGATGCCCTCGCTGGCGGCCACCCCGCGCGGGTCCCAGCTCACCAGGTCGTACCGCTCGCGCAACTGCGAGGCGGTAGTGGCGTAGGAAGGCATCCCGGACACGCCGGAGCCGCCGGGGCCGCCGAAGTTGAACAGCAGGGATCCGAGACGGTCGTCCCCCGTGGCCTTCGCCCGGATCATCGCCAGCCCGATCGTCCTGCCGTCCGGCTCCGACCAGTCCAGTGGCACCTCGAGCGTGCCGCACTGCCATTCCCCACCGGGGGCGGGCGTGTCCCCGGAGGCCTCGCAGCGCCCCCAGTCGATCGCCGTCCCGCCGCTCCTGTCCTGGTCGTCGGAGCCGTCGTCGGAGGAGCCGCCGCTGCACCCTGCCGTCAGCAGCGCGGCACAGGCCGCCAGCGCCGTCCACCGTACGAAACGCGTCATGTGCCACATTCCCCTCGCGGGCCGTCCGCACCGTGCGGCGGATGGCGGTCAGGCCATGGTAGGCAGATCCCGCGTTCACCGCGGAAGCCTGTGGATAACCCTCTGACCTGCTGTTCTGTGGAGCTCTTCGGCGTCTGCTCGCCGTTGCCCGACGCAGGGCCTTCTTTACAGGGCTCCCTTGCGGGTGAGGTGGTTGAAGGCCAGCCATCCCGGGAGAACCGGCAGCCACAGGGTCAGCAGCCGGAACAGCAGTACCGCCGGCGCGGCGACCTCGCTGGGCAGGCCGACCGCGATCAGACCGACCGTCAGGGTCGCCTCGACCGCGCCCACACCACCCGGGGTGGGCGCCGCCGACCCCAGCGCGTTGCCCGCGAGGAAGACCACCGCCACGCCGGCGAGGCTGATCGACGTCGTCCCGTCGCCGAACGCCTGCACGGAGGCGTACAGACACAGTACGAAGCAGGCGGTCAGCAGCAGCATGCCACCGATGCCGGTGACCAGCTTCTGCGGGCGCTGCAGCACATCGAGCATCCGCGGCACGACACCCGCGAAGAGCGACCGCACACGCGTGAAGAGGAACTTCCGCAGGAACGGCACCGAGGTCACCACCAGCACCAGCACCGCCACCGTCAGCAGACCCGCGATGACCGTACGGGACGGCGACAGCGAGGGCGTCTTCTCGGTACCGGTCAGATAACCGAACGCGAGCAGCATCAGGATGTGGCAGCCCAGCCCGAACAGCTGGGACGCCCCGACGCTCGCCACCGCGAGCCCCGGCCGCACCCCGGCACGCTGGAGGAACCTGGTGTTCAGGGCGACACCGCCCACCGCCGCCGGGGCGACGATCTTCACGAAGGAACCGGCGACCTGCGCCGCCACCGTCCTGACGTACGGCACCCGCTCCGGCACGAATCCCAGCAGCGCCAGGGCGGCGGCGAAGTAGCTGGCCGCCGAGAACAGCACGGCCGCCGCCACCCAGCCCCACTCCGCGTTGGAGATCAGTGGCCCGAACTCGATATGGGTGAGCTGCGTCAGCAGGAAGTACCCGCCGATGGCGCCCGCGATGAAACTGATCAGCGTGCGCGGACGCACCCGCTCGAGGCGGACCGGCTCGACCGGCGCCTGCGGCCTGATCCGCAGCACCTCGTGACGGATCTGCGTGAGCAGGTCCTCCTCGCGCGCCTCCTCCAGCGCCTCCTCGATCGCCCGCTTCTCGGCCCGCTGCTCGGCGCGTACGGCCTTCTTGCCGGACTTCCCCTCGAACCGCCCGTCGGCCGTGGACCCCCCGGAGTGGCCCGCGGCCTGCTCCGTGCGCAGCAGCCTGGTCTGCCGGGAGGCCTCCAGGACCGCCTCACGTTCGCGCTCCGCCCGCTCCCGTGCGAGCCGGCGCAGCGTCGCGCGCGTGGAGCGGCTCAGCGCGATCGGCTGGAGCATCGGCAGGCAGTCCGCCACGGCGTCGGGGCCGAGCACGCTCAGCGCGGAGGCCACCGCGCGTTCGGCGCCCACCCGGAGCCCCAGCGTCACCAGCAACTGGGAGACGTCCATGCGCAGCAGCACCTCGCCGGCCGCGATCTCCCCGATCCGCAGATCGGTGAGGATCACCGCGCCGGAACGGTCCACCAGGATCGCGTCGCCGACCAGCCTGCGGTGCGCGATCCGGCGGGACTGCAGCGCCTGCACCTGATGCCAGGCGCCGCGCAGCAGTTCGTCGGTGATCTCCTCGTCCGGCAGCGAGTCGAGGGTGCGCCCGCCGCTGTGCTCGTAGACGAGCATCACCGCGTCGGGGCCGAGCTCGGACATCGCGATCAGCTTCGGCGCGTTGGCACCGGCCGCGATGGCCGCGTACGCCAGCAGTGCCTCCTGCTCGAGTGCCTGGCGCAGGGACTGGAGGCTGCTGCGGGTGGCGAAGCCGCGCAGGGTCAGATTGCGCCACGCACGGTAGAAGAACCCCTGTGCCTGCTGCTCGCGGTCGACCACCGTCACGTCCAGCGGCGGACCGTCCTCCAGGGTGACGAAGTACCGGCGGCCCCGGTCCCCGGCCTCGGCGGCGTCCGGCGCCTCCTGGCGGGACGCGCTCACCGGATGGAAGCCGACCGTCCGCAGGCCCGCCATCAGGGTCTGCCCGGTGGGACGCACATTGGGCGAACCGACCGCATAGAGCGTGCCGTACGCGACGGTCCAGCCGAGCAGCACCGTCAGGATGACCGAGAACGGAGTCGTGTACCCGGTGACCAGCATGGAGAAGGCGTCGAGGAGCAGCACGACACACAGCACCGCGCGCCATCGGGGCCTGCGGGACATGCCGACGGCCGTCATGTAGGCGATGACGGGCGCCAGATAGCCGTGCACCGGATCGGTGAGGGCGTGGACGTCGCCGGGGGAGGGCTGGGTCAGCGCCTCCTGGATCGAGTCGGGGGCCGCCCGCGCGACCCACAGATCGGTGGCGAGTGTCACCCCGTGCGCGAGGACCGCGGCGAGCACACCGTCCGCGATCCGCAGCCCGTCCCGTTTGATCAGCCGTTCGATGGCGAAGGCGACCGGCACGAGGAGGATCGCGATGCTGGAGGCCAGACCGGCGATCTTGATGAGCAGGTCCGGAGCCTGACCGGTGCCCTTGGTGATGTCCTGTTCCAGCCCCGAGGTGGTGCCGTGGGCGAACGTGGCGATCGCCAGCAGCACCCCGATGGCGAACACGCCCACCAGGAGCCGCACGAGATCGGACGGACGGTGCACGCGCGCGGGGAGCAGGGGCTCGTCGCCCTCCACCTCGTCGACGTGCGCCGGATCGGTACCGCTCCTGCCGTCGGTGCCGTGGGCGCCCGGAGCGGCCTGCTTCCCGGTCCCGGCCGTCCCGGTGCCGGCGTCCTCGGTGCCGGCGTGCTGTGGATCGGTGTCGTGCGGATCGGTGCCCCGGGGACCCGGGCGGTCGGTACGACCGGTGTCCGGGCGCGCCGAAGCGGCAGGGGTGCCCGCCGCGTCCCCTGGGTGCGCACCCTGCTCCGTCATGGCCTCGTCTTGATCTCGTATCACCGGTTCACCGCCCGCACGATGGTGGCATGCCGTACCGCCGCACACGGGCGGCAGGGGCGACGTGCGGGGTCGCACAGTCTGCCCGACACATGGTTCCCGGGCGAGGCGTACGTACGCCCCGGTGCCCGGGACGGCGCCGGCCGTGTTGTCGGTGGGGTGGTGCAGGATGGGCAGGATGAGCCAGCAGAGCCTTCCGTCCGACACCGGCCCGGCGCACGCGGGCACCCTGCCCGAGTACGCCGAGCGGGTCCTCGACGCGGCCGAGCGGATCCCGCCGGGCCGCGTCCTGACGTACGGCGACGTGGCCGAATGGCTGGAGGAGGGCGGCCCCCGGCAGGTCGGGCGCGTGATGGCGCTCTACGGGGGAGCCGTCCCGTGGTGGAGGGTCGTCCGCGCGGACGGGACGCTGCTGCCGGGCCACGAACTGCGAGCCCTCGACCACTACCGCGCGGAGGGCACTCCCCTGAGGGAGGCGGGCCGGGCCGCCGAGCGGCACCTGCCGCGCCTCGACATGAAGCGCGCGCGGTGGGACGGCGGCGGGTCCGCGGAGGACGGCGGCCGGTTCCCGCCGTCGGACGTACCGCCGGGCGGCCTGTGACCCGTACGGGGGAAACAGGGCACCTCCGCGCCATGACGTACGTTCGTGAGGCGGGTGACACGCGTGCCGTGTGTGCCGGGAGGGAAGAAACGGACGTTCCGCTTCCGCACTCTCCGTGGGCGCGGCGTCAACCGCACGTGTCCCTCCCGACCCCGCGGCCACCGCCCTCCACCCGCGGTGGAACGGCAACCAGCACACCCACCAGGACCGGCGAACCACGTGAGCTCCTCTTTCTCCACCAACGGCCTGTCGCACCCCAAGGTGCGACGGGGGAACCCTGGCGCTCATCGACTGGTCCGTACCCCGCCGGCCCGTACATCCCCCCCTCGGTTGGACGCCGCACAGCGTTCCGTGGTTGACCACCGGACCGGACCGATGCTCGTCCTCGCAGGTCCGGGCACCGGGAAGACGACCACACTGGTCGAGTCGGTGGCTGCGCGCATCGCCCGGGGAGGCGACCCCGAACGCATTCTCGTGCTGACGTTCAGCCGCAGGGCGGCGGTCGAGCTGCGCGACCGCATGGCCCTGCGCACAGGGGCCGCGCGCGCCCCGCGGGCGACCACGTTCCACTCGCTGTGCTACGCCCTGATCCGCGCCCACCAGGACAGCGACCTCTTCGTCGAGCCGCTGCGACTGCTGTCGGGCCCCGAGCAGGACGTCACCGTCCGTGAGCTGCTCGCCGGCCAGGTCGACCTGGAGCGCCTCGGCCTGGCGCACGTGCGCTGGCCGGACGAACTGCGCGCCTGCCTGACCACCCGCGGCTTCGCCGACGAGGTCCGCGCGGTGCTCGCCCGCAGCCGCGAGCTGGGCCTCGGCCCCGACGCCCTGGACGCCTTCGCCCGCCGCATCGGTCGCCCCGACTGGCGTGCCGCGTCCGCCTTCCTCGCCGAGTATCTCGACGTCCTCGACCTGCAGGGCGTCCTCGACTACGCCGAACTGGTCCACCGCGCGGTGCTCCTCGCCCGCCGCCCCGAGACCGCCCGGCAGCTCGCCGCACGGTACGACGCCGTGTACGTGGACGAGTACCAGGACACCGACCCGGCGCAGGTACGGCTGCTGCAGGCGCTGGCCGGCGGCGGCCGTACCCTGGTCGCCCTCGGCGACCCGGACCAGTCGGTCTACGCCTTCCGGGGCGCGGACGTGAACGGCATCCTGGACTTCCCCGACGCGTTCCCCCGCGCGGACGGCCGCCCGGCCCCGGTCGAGGTGCTGCGCGTCGCGCGCCGCTCCGGCGCGGCCCTGCTGGCCGCCACCCGCCTGGTCACCCAGCGCATGCCGCTGCCCCGCCTGCCCGCCGAGAAGGTCCGCGCCCACCGGGAGCTCACCCCGGTACGGGACGGCGGCCGGGCCGAGGTCCACACGTACCCGACCTCCGGCACGGAGCTGGACAACATCGCCGACATCCTGCGCAGGGCCCACCTGGAGGACGGCGTCGCCTGGCGGGACATGGCCGTCCTGGTGCGGGCCGGCTCCCGCACCCTCCCCGTCGTCCGTCGCGCCCTCACCTCGGCGGGCGTCCCGGTGGACGTCGACGGCAACGACCTTCCGCTGCGCCATGAACCGGCGGTGACGCCTCTGCTCACGGCGCTGCGAGCGGTGGCGACGGCGGAGGCGGCCGGCGGGCCGGGGGAGGAGCCGGATGCCTCAGGACAGGAGAAGGAGCAGGCACGGGGGCAACGCTGCTGGCTCGACACCGAGACCGCGCTCACCCTGCTCGCCTCTCCTCTCGCCGGCATGGACGCCGCCGACCTGCGCCGCCTCGGCCGGGCCCTGCGCGAGGAGGAGCGGGCCGCGGGCAACGCGCTGCCGCCGCCCTCGGACGACCTCCTCGCGCGGGCGCTGGCCGAACCCGAACGGCTGGTCGTGCACGACCCCGCGTACGCGCGCGGAGCCCAGCGGCTCGGCACGCTGCTGCGCACGGCACGCGAACGCCTGGCGAACGGCGGCACCGCCGAGGAGGCGTTGTGGGACCTGTGGGACGGCACCCCGTGGCCGACGCGCCTGGAACGCTCCGCCCGCCGCGGCGGCGCGGCCGGACGCAACGCCGACCGGGACCTCGACGCGGTGTGCGCCCTGTTCGCGACCGCCGCCCGCGCGGAGGAACGCACCGGGGGCCGCGGCGCCCTGAACTTCCTGGAGGAGATCGACGCCGAGGACATCGCCGCCGACACCCTCACCCGCCGCGCCGTGCGCCCCGACGCCGTACGCCTGATGACCGCGCACCGGGCGAAGGGCCTGGAGTGGCGGCTCGTCGTCGTGGCCGGTGTCCAGGAAGGCCTGTGGCCCGACCTGCGCCGCCGCGGCTCCCTGCTGGAGGCCGACCGCATCGGCCGCGACGGGCTCGCCGAACCGCTCACCCCCGGCGCGCTCCTCGCCGAGGAACGCCGCCTGTTCTACGTCGCCGCCACCCGCGCGCGTGAACGGCTCGTCGTGACGGCCGTGAAGGCCCCCGCCGACGACGGCGACCAGCCCTCCCGCTTCCTGACCGAACTCGGAGTCGAGCCCAAGGACGTCACCGGGCGCCCACGCCGCCCGCTGTCCGTCGCCGCGCTCGTCGCGGAGCTGCGCGCCACCACCGTCGACCCGCGCGTCTCCGGCACCCTCAGGGAGGCCGCCGCCCGCCGGCTCGCCCGGCTCGCGGCCCTCACCGACGAGGAGGGCCGCCCCCTGGTGCCGTCCGCACACCCCTACCGCTGGTGGGGCATGTACGAGCCCACCCGGAGCAAGGTGCCGCTGCGCAGCCGCGACCAGCCCGTCGTGCTCTCCGGCAGCGCCCTCGACCAGCTCGCCAACACCTGTGCCCTGCAGTGGTTCCTCGGCCGGGAGGTGAAGGCCGACGCTCCCGCGACCGCCGCCCAGGGCTTCGGCAACGTGGTGCACGTCCTCGCCGACGAGGTGGCCTCCGGACACACCCCGGCCGACCTCGCCGTCCTCATGGAACGGCTCGACTCCGTGTGGAACGCGCTCGCCTTCGACGCGCCGTGGAAGTCCCGGCAGGAGAAGCAGAACGCGCGCGTGGCCCTCGAACGTTTCCTGAAGTGGCACGTCATGGACCGCGCCGGCCGCACCCCGGTGGCCAGCGAGCACGACTTCGACGTCCGCCTCGAAGCAGGCGACTACGAGGTCCGCATCCGCGGCCAGATGGACCGCGTCGAAGCGGACGGCGAGGGACGCGCCTACGTCGTCGACTTCAAGACCGGCAAGCACGCCCCCAGCTCCGCCGAGGTGGCCCGCCACCCCCAGCTCGCCGTCTACCAGCTCGCCGTGCAGGCGGGAGCCGTCGACGAGGTCTTCGACGGCTCCCGCCCCGGGACGGGCGGCGCCGAACTGGTCCAGCTGCGCCGGCCCGCAGCCAAGCGGGACGGCGGAGAGACCCTGCCCAAGGTGCAGGCCCAGGAGCCGCTGGAGAGAGAGGGGGAGCAGGGCGAGTGGGTCGGCGACCTGCTCGCCACGGCCGCCGGAAAGGTCCTCGACGAACGCTTCGCCCCGAGCGCGGGCCAGCACTGCACCCACTGCGCCTTCCGCGCCTCGTGCAGCGCACGTCCCGAGGGGCGGCACGTGATCGAGTGAGCGGCCCGGTGGGGGACGTCAGGCCGACGGGGACGCCCACGACCGGCGTGACGCATCGCACCACCCGCGCCGACCTGCGGTTCTCCGGCCGACGCGGGGCGGTGCGGCCTTCTGTCGGTGGCCGCCGCTAGCCTCTGCGTGTGCACGCACGCATCAGCGATCCCGAGCAGCTCAAGGAGCTCCTCGGGATCCCCTTCACCCCCGAGCAGACGGCCTGCATCATCGCGCCGCCCGCTCCTCAGGTGATCGTGGCCGGAGCCGGTTCCGGCAAGACGACGGTGATGGCGGCACGCGTGGTGTGGCTGGTCGGCACCGGCCAGGTCGCCCCCGAACAGGTGCTCGGCCTCACCTTCACCAACAAGGCCGCCGGTGAACTCGCCGAACGCGTCCGCAAGGCGCTGATCAAGGCAGGCGTCACCGATCCGGACACCATCGACCCCGACAACCCGCCGGGCGAACCGGTGATCTCCACCTACCACGCCTTCGCGGGCCGCCTCCTGACCGACCACGGGCTGCGCATCGGCCTCGAACCGACCTCCAGGCTCCTCGCCGACGCCACCCGCTACCAGCTCGCCGCGCGGGTGCTGCGCGAGGCCCCCGGCCCGTACCCCGCCCTCACCCGTTCCTTCCCCGACCTGGTCGGGGACCTCCTCACCCTCGACGGCGAGCTCTCCGAGCACCTCGTGCGGCCCGAGGACCTGCGCGGCCACGACACCGAGCTGCTGCGCATCCTGGAGAACACCAAGCTCACCAACGCCGACCTGCGCAAAGTGCCCGAAGCGGCCGCCGCGCGGCGCGAACTCGCCGATCTCGTCCTGCGCTACCGGGCCGCCAAACGCGAGCGCGACCTGCTCGACTTCGGCGACCAGATCGCCCTCTCGGCACGGCTCGGCCACATCCCCGAGGTGGGCCGCGCCCTGCGCGACGAGTTCCGCGTGGTCCTCCTCGACGAGTACCAGGACACCTCGGTCGCCCAGCGCGTCCTCCTCGCCGGCCTGTTCGGCGGCGGCACCGGCCACCCGGTGACCGCCGTGGGCGACCCCTGCCAGGCGATCTACGGCTGGCGCGGTGCCTCCGTCGCCAACCTCGACGACTTCCCCGAGCACTTCGCACGGGCCGACGGCAGCCCCGCCACCCGCCAGTCGCTCAGCGAGAACCGGCGCAGCGGCGGTCGACTGCTGGACCTCGCCAACGGTCTCGCCGCGCCCCTGCGGGCCATGCACGCGGGCGTGGAGGCACTCCGCCCGGCCCCGGGAGCCGAACGGGACGGCACCGTGCGCTGCGCCCTGCTGCACACCCACGCCGAGGAACTCGACTGGATCGCCGACTCCATCGCCCACCTCGTACGCACCGGCACGGCGCCCGGCGAGATCGCCGTCCTGTGCCGCACGGCGACCGACTTCGCCGGAATCCAGAGCGTCCTCGTCGCCCGGGACGTCCCCGTCGAGGTCGTCGGCCTGTCCGGGCTGCTCCACCTGCCCGAGATCGCCGACCTGGTCGCCGTCTGCGAGGTCCTCCAGGACCCCGGTGCCAACGCCTCGCTCGTCCGCCTGCTGACCGGCCCGCGCTGGCGCATCGGCCCGCGCGACCTCGCCCTCCTCGGCCGCCGCGCGCGCCTGATCGTGTCCCCCGCGCGCGTGGACGGCGAGGACGACCCCGACCGCCGTCTCGCCGAGGCCGTCGAGGGAACCGACCCGTCCGAGGTGATCTCGCTCGCCGACGCCCTCGACACGTTCCTGGAGACCCCGCTCGACGGCCACAGGGACGACGACGGGCTGCCCTTCTCGCCGGACGCGCGCGTACGCTTCGCCCGGCTGGCCACCGAACTGCGCGACCTGCGCCGCTCCCTGGCCGACCCACTGATGGACATCCTGCACCGCGTCCTGGCCGTCACCGGCCTCGAGATCGAACTGTCGGCGTCCCCGCACGCCCTGGCCGCCCGCCGCCGCGAGACCCTGTCCAACTTCCTCGACATCGCCGCCTCCTTCGCCGCCGGGGACGGCGAGGCGACCCTGCTCGCCTTCCTCGGCTTCCTGCGCACCGCCGCCCAGTACGAGAAGGGCCTCGACAACGCGCTGCCCGGCGGCGAGAACACCGTCAAGGTGCTCACCGCGCACAAGTCCAAGGGCCTGGAGTGGGACGTCGTGGCCGTCCCCGGACTGGTCACCGGCACCTTCCCCAGCGGCCAGGGCCGCGAGAAGTGGACCGCGCAGGGCAAGGTGCTGCCGCACGGGCTGCGCGGCGACGCCGACACCCTGCCCGACGTCGGATCCTGGGACTCCCGGGGCCTGAAGGCCTTCCACGAGGCGATGAAGGACCACCAGCACACCGAGGAGCTCCGCCTCGGCTACGTCACCTTCACCCGCCCCCGCTCGCTGCTGCTCGGCTCCGGCCACTGGTGGGGGCCCTCGCAGAAGAGACCGCGCGGGCCGTCCGCGTTCCTCCAGGCCCTCCACGACCACTGCGCCGCCGGGTACGGCGAGACCGAGGCCTGGGCCGACGAGCCCGCCGAGGACGACGAGAACCCTGCCCTGCAGCGGTCCGGCCAGGACCAGATGTGGCCCCTCCCGCTGGACGACGACGCCCTCGCCCGCCGCCGCGCCGCCGCCGACACCGTCCTGGCCCACCTCGAGAGCCTCGCCGTCCACCCCGCAGACCGCCCCCCGGCCGTACCCGCCCAGGACACGTACGACGACCCGGACTGGCCCCCGCCCCCGGACGACGAGGACGTCCCGCCCGACGACGTCGACCTCTTCGCCGACGACGTGGCCGGCGAGGCCGACGAGGACGACTGGCACTCCTGGACCGCCGACCGCCCCACCGACGGCCTCCCCTCCGCCGGCCCGCCCGCCGGCCCGCCCCTCGGCGGTCTCCCGGCCGGCCGCCGTCCCACCGTCCCGCACCAGGCGACGGCCCCGGAGCCCGCCGCGCACCACGGCACCCCTGCATCCGCTCCGCGCCCGGACCCCGCAGCCCCCGGCCCCGAGGCCCCGGACCTCCGGGCGGAGCCCGCCGCACCCCGCCTCACCCCGGAGGAGGCCCGTACCGTCGCCTCCTGGGACCGTGATCTCGACGCCCTCGCCGGCGAACTGCTGCGCGCCCGCGAGGGCGTCACCGACGTCCTGCTGCCCGCGTCGCTCACCGCGTCCCAACTGCTGCGGCTGGCCGCGGACCCGGACGGCTTCGCGCGGGAACTGGCCCGCCCCATGCCCCGCCCGCCGCAACCCGCCGCCCGCCGCGGCACCCGCTTCCACGCCTGGGTCGAGGCCCGCTTCGAGGAACTGACGCTGCCCCTGCTCGAACCGGACGACCTCCCCGGCAGCGAGGCCGAGATCGCCGACGAGCACGACCTCGCCGCCCTCAAGGACGCCTTCGAGCGCACCGAGTACGCCCACCGCACGCCCTACCGCGTGGAGGCCCCTTTCCAACTGGAGATCGCCGGCCGGGTCGTCCGTGGCCGCATCGACGCCGTCTACCGGCAGGACGACAGGGATCCGGGCGAAAACGGCACCGGCGCCGGGACGACGTACGAGATCGTCGACTGGAAGACCGGCCGCGACCGCACCGCCGACCCGCTCCAGCTCGCCGTCTACCGGCTCGCGTGGGCCGAGCAGCAGGGCGTCCCCCTGGAGTCGGTCACCGCCGCCTTCCTGTACGTACGCACCGGCGAGGTCGTACACCACGACGCGCTGCCGGACCGCGCGGCCGTCGAACGACTGCTCCTGGAGGAACCCTCCGCAGACACATCGGGTGACACGTAGGGTGATACGCCCGGTGAGATACCGCACTCCGGGGACACCCCCGCGGGCCGATAGGCTCGAGGCCATGAGCCAGCCCGTTGACAGTGCCGTCAGCGCCGTCCGCACGTACGTCGAACAACACAGCGCCGCCTTCCTCGACGACCTCATCGAGGGGCTGCGCAGCCCCTCGGCGCCGGCCGGCCCCGATCACGCACCCGACGTGCGCCGCGGCGCCGACTGGCTCGCCGCCGCACTCACCGCGACCGGCTTCCCGACCACCGAGGTCTGGCCGACCCCCGGCGCCCCCGCCGTCCACGCCGAACGGCCCTCCGCCGACCCCGGGGCGCCCACCGTGCAGCCCGCCGCCCGCCAGGACGTGCAGCCCGCCGTCCGCGAGGACGGCCGGCACAGCGGCCCCTTCGAACCCGTCGTCCGGGACAGGGACAACCGGCTGCACGCCCGCGGGGCGGCCGACGACCAGGGCCAGGTGTTCCTCCACACCCTCGGCGTCCGGTCCCGCCTCGCCACGGCCGGCCGCACCGCCTCCGCAGTGCACCTGAAACCGCTGATCGAGGGCGAGGAGGAATCCGGCCCACCCCACTTCCGGTCCCTCGTCGAGCGGCACGCGGACCGGCTCGCCGCCGACGCGGTGATCGTCTCCGACACCGGGACGCGGCCCGAGGACACCCCCACCGTGTGCACCGGCATGCGGGGCCTCGCCGAGTGCGAGATCCGGCTGCACGGCCCGGACCAGGACATCCACTCCGGTTCCTTCGGCGTCGCGGTGCCCCACTCGGCCACCTCCGTCGCCCGCCTTGCCGCCGCGCTGCACGACGAGCACGCGCGCGCGGCGGTCCCCGGCTTCCACGACGGTGTCGCCGAGCTCACCGACCGCGAACGCGAACTCCTCGCCGAACACTGGCGGCGCGTGCCCTGAACGCCCCGGGCCGTCCGGCCCCGGCCGCCCGCGCGGGGCACACTGGAAGCACCCCGCCGCCCCGCGCGCCGACGGGACCGGCCGCCCCCCGCCGTACGACCCGCCGACCCGACCGCCGACCGCCGATCCCATCCGTTTCACCGGGGGAGTTGGAAGCACCCGTGACCACCTGGACCGACCACACCGCCGACCGCCCCGTCTCGCTCACCGCCCCGAACGGCATCAACCGCGCCGCCCACCACCGGCTCGACGAAGCATGGCTCGCGGCGGCCTGGAGCCACCCCTCGACGCGCTGCTTCGTGGTCTCCGGCGGCCAGGTCCTCATCGACGAAACGGCCGACGGCCGCACCGAACTCGTCATGACGCCCTCCTTCGAGGCGCCGCTCACCGAAGCACACCGCTACTTCCTGGGCATCGACCAGGACGGCGTCAGCTACTTCGCCCTGCAGAAGGACGCCCTGCCCGGACGCATGGACGACTCCGCCCGCCCGGCCGGCCTGCGCGAGGCGGGCCTGCTCCTGTCACCCCGCGACGCGGGCCTGATGGTGCACGCGGTCGCCCTGGAGAACTGGCAGCGTCTGCACCGCTTCTGCTCCCGCTGCGGCGAGCGCACCGTCATCGCCGCGGCCGGCCACATCCGCCGCTGCCAGGCCTGCGGCGCCGAGCACTACCCGCGCACCGACCCCGCGGTGATCATGTCCGTCGTCGACGACCAGGACCGCATCCTGCTCGGCCGCCAGGTCCACTGGCCCGAGGGCCGCTTCTCGACCCTCGCCGGCTTCGTCGAGCCGGGGGAGTCCATAGAGCAGTCGGTGCGCCGCGAGGTGCACGAGGAGGTCGGCATCAGCGTCGGCGAGGTCGAGTACGTCGCCAGCCAGCCCTGGCCGTTCCCCTCCAGCCTCATGCTGGGCTTCGTCGCCCGCGCCACCTCCACCGACATCGACGTCGACGGCGACGAGATCCACGAGGCCCGCTGGTTCTCCCGGGACGAACTGGGCGCGGCCTTCGAATCCGGCGAGGTGCTCCCGCCCTACGGCATCTCGATCGCGGCCCGCCTGATCGAGCGCTGGTACGGCAAGCCCCTCCCGACCCGCACCGCTTTCTGACACCCGGAAGCGGGGTGGGCGCCTCCGATCAAGGACACGCCCTCGCGGCGTAAGCATCGAGTGTCCGACGTCACGGGGAAAGTCCAGGCCGTAGCCCGCGCGCGGCACGCCAAGGGCGAGAGCGTCACAGCCATCGCCAAGGCCCTGGGAATCTCCCGTGCCACTTTGTACCGGCACATCGGCGAAAGCTCTGAGGCAAGCGCACAGACGTACCGGCAGGCCCCTGACGTAAGGCGTCAGGGGTGCTGTCACACGGGGCCCAGTGGAAGGCAAGTGGGATCAGGGAGCCATCGCGCGGACAAGCATCGTGTCCACGGTCCTGCCCTCTGGCGGACCGATCAGAGACACGCCCACGTCAGAGAAGCCGTGCCCCGTGAGGGTGCGCCTCCACTCATCCGGAGCACGGTCGTGCCGCAGTCCGGATCTGGCCGGCTGGGGCGCCTGGTTGCCTGGAGGCAAGTGCGAGAACGCCAGGATTCCGCCCGTCGCCATACGCGAGCGGATCAGCGGGAGCAGGATGTCCGGATCGACGAACCACACGGCACCAAAGATCGACAGTACGACATCGAACACGTCCGGCGTGACGTACGCCTTCGGGTCACGGATCGCTACTTCCCTGCTCATGCTGGCCTGCCTCCACGTGATGAGGGTTCCGTGGTGCTCCGGTTACGTCGCCCACCCGCGCACTTGGAACACAGGCACGGCGGCATGAGGCCAGTAGCGGGAGGTTCCCCGCCCTCGCCCTCGTACAGGGTTCGTGGCTTCGTCCGAGTGCCGTCGGTCCTCACTGGTAAGCGCTGATGCGGAGGGACATGACGACCATGTTCCGGATCGGGCGTGACCATCGCGGCGACGTTTGAGGCGGCCCTCGGGTGTCGTGTCGGCGCCACTCCGAAGGCGGTAAACCGGTGTCATTAGAGGCGTGGATCGAGCGGTACTCGGCTCCACCGGAGTGAGGGAGTGCGCGCGTCCTCGTGTGGCCCATCAGGGCGGGGACAGCAGAAGGCCCCCGTCTGTCTCTTCGGACGGGGGCCTTCTGTGTGTAAGGGGGAGCGGGTTGTCAGGCGCTGAGCGCCTGCTTGACCTGGGCAAGGCTCGGGTTCGTCATGACGACCTCGGTCCCACCATTGGTGGGAACCACCTGAACCGTCGGGACCGTCTGGTTGCCACCGTTCGCCTTCTCCACGAAGGCCGCGGAGGCCGGGTCATGCTCGATGTTGATCTCGGTGTACGCGATGCCCTCGCGGTCCATCTGACCCTTCAGACGGCGGCAGTATCCGCACCACGTGGTGCTGTACATCGTCACAGTGCCCGGCATGTCTCTCGCGCTCCTTCGGCGACTCGGGAAGTCCTCGCTGAGGAAGGAACGTAGGTGAAAGCGCCGTCATTCCCAGGGGCCGTGGCCCGCCCGCTCGTGTGATGTGATGCCTGCCGCATTGGTACGACTGCGAGGGCGCGCCTGTGGACAACCGGCTCAGCCGTCTTTGGCGACCTGGCAGCATGGCTGTGTGACAGCAGCAACGCACTCCCCTCTCTTCCCGCGGGTACCGGACTCGGCCGACGCGGTGCTCGAAGGGCTCGACCCCGAGCAGCGCGAGGTCGCCACCGCCCTGCACGGCCCGGTGTGCGTGCTGGCGGGCGCCGGTACCGGCAAGACCAGGGCGATCACCCACCGGATCGCCTACGGGGTGCGCGCCGGAATCCTCCAGCCCTCCAGCGTGCTCGCCGTCACCTTCACCAACCGTGCCGCCGGGGAGATGCGCGGCCGGCTGCGCCAGCTCGGTGCCGTGGGGGTCCAGGCCCGCACCTTCCACTCGGCGGCGCTCCGCCAGCTCCAGTACTTCTGGCCGAAAGCGGTCGGTGGCTCCCTGCCCCGGCTGGCCGACCGCAAGATCCAGCTCGTCGCCGACGCGGCCGCCGCCTGCCGCATCCGGCTCGACCGGGGCGAGCTGCGGGACGTCACCGCCGAGATCGAGTGGTCCAAGGTCACCCAGACCGTCCCCGCCGAATACCCGCCCGCCGCTGCCAAGGCCGCGCGGGAGGCGACCCGTGACCCCGCCGAGATCGCCCAGCTCTACGCCGCCTACGAGGACCTCAAGCGGGAGCGGGGGGTCATCGACTTCGAGGACGTGCTGCTGCTCACCGTGGCCGTGCTCCAGGACCGTCAGGACATCGCGGAACAGGTCCGCGCCCAGTACCAGCACTTCGTCGTCGACGAGTACCAGGACGTCAGTCCGCTCCAGCAGCGGCTGCTGGAGCTCTGGCTCGGAGACCGGGAGAACCTGTGCGTGGTCGGCGACGCCAGCCAGACGATCTACTCGTTCACGGGCGCGACCCCCGACCATCTGCTCGACTTCCGCACCCGGCATCCCGGTGCCACCGTCGTGAAACTGGTCCGCGACTACCGCTCGACCCCCCAGGTGGTCCGCCTCGCCAACGGCCTGCTCGCCCAGGCGCGCGGCCGTGCCGCCGACCACCGGCTGGAACTCGTCTCCCAGCGCGGCCCGGGACCCGACCCCGTCTTCAGCGAGTACACCGACGAACCCGCGGAGGCCGAGGGCGCCGCGCGCCGGATCGGCGAACTGCTCGGTGCCGGTGTTCGGGCCAGTGAGATCGCCGTGCTGTTCCGTACGAACTCCCAGTCCGAGACCTACGAGCAGGCCCTCGCGGACGCCGGAGTCCCGTACCAGCTGCGGGGCGCCGAGCGCTTCTTCGACCGTCCGGAGGTGCGCAGGGCGAGCAGCGCCCTGCGCGCGGCGGCCCGTTTCGGCGGCAACGACAGCCTCCTCGACGACGTGGTCGACCTGCCCTCCCAGGTACGCGCCGTGCTGTCGGGCGAAGGGTGGACGGCGCAGCCGCCGGCGGGCTCGGGGGCGGTGCGGGAGCGCTGGGAGTCCTTGGCCGCTCTGGTGAACCTCGCCCAGGACTTCACCGCCGCGAGACCCGGAGCCACCCTCACCGATCTCGTCGCCGAGCTCGACGAGCGGGCCGGTGCCCAGCACGCCCCGACCGTGCAGGGCGTCACGCTCGCTTCGCTGCACTCGGCCAAGGGACTCGAGTGGGACGTCGTCTTCCTGGTCGGTGTCGCCGAGGGCATGATGCCGATCACCTACGCGAAGACCGACGAGCAGATCGAGGAGGAGCGCCGTCTCCTCTATGTGGGTGTCACCCGGGCACGGGAGCGTCTCCATGTCTCCTGGTCGCTCGCCCGGTCGCCCGGCGGCCGGGCGAGCCGTCGGCCCAGCCGTTTTCTCCACGGGCTGCGTTCCGGCCCGACCGCCGCGGCCGGCCGCAACGGCGCGGGAGGCGTCGGCGGTGTGGAACGTGGTGCGTCCGGGCCGGTGGCCGCTTCCGTGGCCCCGGGGCCGGGACGCAGGCAGCGCAGCCCCGCCCGCTGCCGGGTCTGCGGGCGCACGCTGACGGACGCGGGCGAGATGAAGCTGATGCGCTGCGAGGACTGCCCCTCCGACATGGACGAGGGCGTCTACGAGCGGCTGCACGACTGGCGTGGCGACCAGGCGCGGCGCAGCGGGCAGCCCGCGTTCTGCGTCTTCACCGACAAGACGTTGATGGCCATCGCCGAGACCGTCCCCGAGGACGCGCCGGGGCTCGCCCGCATCCCCGGTGTGGGCAAGCGCAAGCTGGACCGCTACGGGGCCGACGTACTGGCCATCTGCGCCGGCGGAGACGGAGCGGAGGACAAGGAACAGGCCTGATTCCAACTCGTCGAGAAAATAGTTTGCGCAGGCCCCAGGAATCCCCATAGGTTCTCAGACACGGGAACAGCGGCCTTCTCGGAGGCCCTGATTCCGTGTTGTACTTGCATATCCGTTGGACCGGCTGACCCCGGTCCCCCGATGCGCCGAGAGGAGGCGAGTCCTGTGATCAGCATCAACACCAGCTCCATCGTCAAAATGACCGATCGCTCGGCCGTCTCCCTGTGCATTCTCGGCGCCTCGAATCAGGGCACCGGTCTGTCCGGCATCCCTGCCGCACGTCCGGCGTCCTCCGTCGCTCCCGCGGGCCTTGCCCTCTGTGAGCGCGATGAGCGACCGATCAAGGCACTGGAAGCGGTAGAGGCACAGGCGAAGGCCTATGCCTTTGCGGCGGCCGGTGCCGGATTCCGGAAGCAGACGACGCAGCACCACCTGATGTGGGCCTTCCGTGGGCCAGAACCCTGGAGTGATCCAGCCTGATTCGCTCAGGCCGGCGCCTTCAGGGCCGCGGAACCCCATCCGGGATCCGCGGCCCTTCTGTTTGTCCCCGAACGGGGACGACGGACCGAAGCGCCTCGGGACAAGAGCAGGACCCGGTACCAGCCGCCACCCGGCCCACCGGCCGGAAACGACCAGACGAGGAAGACGAACCGTGCAACTCGAAGCGCACGCCACGTCCGTACCGCCTTCCGACACGATCCCCAAGCCCGGCTCCACGGAGGACCCGACCTTGACTCCGCTCACCGCGCTCACCGCGCTCGACGACGCCATCGAGAACCTCGGCGTGCCCGTCCCCTGCCGCTCCTACGACCCGGAGGTCTTCTTCGCCGAGTCGCCGGCGGACGTCGAGTACGCCAAGTCCCTCTGCCGCACCTGCCCGCTGATGGAGGCCTGCCTCGCCGGCGCCAAGGAGCGGCGTGAGCCGTGGGGTGTCTGGGGCGGTGAGCTGTTCGTCCAGGGCGTCGTGGTCGCCCGGAAGCGGCCGCGTGGCCGTCCGCGGAAGAACCCGGTCACAGCATGAACACCCCAGGAACGATCGACCGCCCCCTCACGCACGACCCCCAGAAGCAGGCCCCGATGATGCCGACCGCAGACGAGCCCGCAGGCTCCGCGACCGAAGACTTCACCACCCGTGGCGCGAACGACTCGCGTCAGAACAGGACCCGAGAGATGCAACTCATTCCAGAAGCCCTGGCCCGTGCACATATGCACGAGCGCCTGCGAGAGGCCGAGCGGGAACGCCGGGTCGCGCACCTGGTGACCGCTCGCCGGATGCAGCGCCGCGCCGAGCGTGCCTCCCGGCGCGCCCGCCGCGCGCTCGCCATGGCCGTCATGCAGTAGCCGATCCGACCGATCCGACGATCCGATCCAACGGATCAAGGTGATCCAGCCCGTCGTGGCCCTTCCCTCGGGGGCCGGTCCGTGCCGAACGGACCGGCCCCCGAGGCACGTTGCGCCGAGCACATGGTGCGGGTGCGGGCTGTCCGGTGCGGCGTGGCCGTCGGCCGGGTGACGCGCCACTCCGGTGTCGGTGGCGGCAGGCGCGGTCCGCGTTTCTCACCCCTGCGTCGCCGACGCCTCCTCCACCGGCTCGCCCACCTCGTCCTCGGCGGCCGCGTCCGAAGGCTTGGCCTTCGTGGTCTTCCCCTTCTTGTCCTTCCTCGCCGCGGGCTTCCGTTGCGCGAGCTTCTGCTTCGCCGGCTTCTGCTTCGCGGTCCTCCGGCCGGCAGGCTTCTCCTCCGGGGGCTCCTTCGGCAGGGCCTCGTCCACCGCTTGCCTCGGCAGCAGTTCCCCTGCTTCCTCCGCTTCCCCTGCTTCCTTCGGTCCCGCTGCCTCCGGATCCGTTTCTTCCGCATCCGCTGCTTGCGCTTCGTCCCTCTCCTCCGGGGCGAACCCCGGCAGCCACTCCCGCAGTTCGTCGCGCAGCCGTACCGTCCCGCCCAGCTGGCACAGCACGCCGATCGTGCTCAGGGTCACCCGGTGGATCAGCAGATACGCCGGGGGAAGGTTGAGCTGCTTGGCCAGCTGGTATGCGGGGGAACGGGGGTCGCCGACGCGGGCTGCCTGACCGCGCATCCAGCCCCGGGTGAACGTGAACTCCTCGACCTGCGCCGGTTCGATGATCGGCAGGAGGTACTCGAGGACCGCGTCGGGATCCAGTTCGACGGTCTCCCTGATGAATCCCTCCGCGCACAGCATCTCGTGGACGGCCTCCGCCTCGCCGTCCAGCGTCATCCGCAGAGCCGCGCCGATGGGGGCCGGCAGCCCGCCCGGCAGCCGGTCGACCGTGCCGAAGTCCAGTACACCCAGACGCCAGTCGTCCTCGCCGTCCGGGCCGCCGGGCAGCAGACGGAAGTTGCCCGGATGCGGGTCGGCGTGCAGCAGTCCGGTGCGGGCCGGCCCGGAGAACAGGAAACGGGCGAGGAGCTGGCCGGCCCGGTCGCGCTGTTCCTCCGTGCCGTCCGAGATGATCTCCGAGAGCGGGACGCCGTCCATCCACTCGGTGACCAGCACCTGCTCGCACTGGTGGACCACCGCCGGTACGAAGACATCGGGGTCGTCCGCGAACTCCTCGGCGTGGGCCCGCTGGGCCTGGGCCTCCAGCCCGTAGTCCAGCTCCTCCGCGACCCGGTTCTTCAGCTCCGTGATCAGTGGCTTGACATCCATACCGGGGACCAGAGGCCCCAGCAGCCGGGCGAACCGGCTCAACTGGTTCAGGTCGGACAGCAAGGCCTCCCCGGCGCCCGGGTACTGCACCTTGACCGCCACCTCACGGCCGTCGTGCCACACCCCACGGTGCACCTGACCGATCGAGGCCGCGGCGGACGGCTTGTCCTCGAACTCCAGGAACAGGTCGGGCCAGTCCTCGCCGAGCCGCTCCTCCAGCACCGCGTGCACGGTCCGGGTCGGCATCGGTGGGGCGGCCTCCTGGAGTTTCGTCAGCGCCGCGCGGTAGGGCCCGGCGACCTCCTCGGGCAGGGCGGACTCGAAGACCGACAGGGCCTGGCCGAACTTCATCGCACCGCCCTTGAGCTCGCCGAGCACCTTGAACAGCTGCTCCGCGGTGCGCTGCTGCACCTCGCGGCCGACGAGCTCCGCGGACTCGCCCACGATCCGCTTGCCGAGCCCCCAGGTCGCCCGCCCGGCGAAGCCGAGCGGGAGCGCGGCCAGCTTGGCAGTCCGGGTGACCGCCTTCCGGGGAAGATCAGACATGAGCCCTCCAAGTCATTGCCGGCCGCTCCGCGTCCGCCTGACGGCACACCTTCTTCGACGGCCCGTGCATGGCCATTGTCCCGTGCCTCCGGCCGTGCTCGGAGGTGTGGTGCTCCGACTCCGTTCTCGCCGTCTCCTGGTCCGCCGCTCCGCACGGACAGCCGGGATGGCTCCCGACCGGCCGCGCATGCCAGTGCAGACCCGGGAGGGAAGCCTCCCAGCGGGCACCGGCGCTGGACGGAACATGGCCGTCCAGGAAGGCGAGCGCATGGGCGCCGGCGAGTCCGGCCACGGTCGCGGCCAGGAGCAGATCACAGGCTCCCACCCGGCGCTGCTGCCCGGAACGCCATTGGGCGACCATACGCGGCCACGTCGGATCCCGGTCGGTCCTGTCCTGCTGGAGACAGCCCGCGCACCCTGTCTCACCAGGCAGGACGAACGGACCGACGACACCGGTCGCCTCCACCACGCCGGCGTAGAGATGGGGTGTTCCCGAGGCCGTCAGGGCCTCGGCCCCCGCCGGGTCCGGAGTGTGCACGGCGACGTCGTCCCGCGGGGCGAAGATCACCAGGGAGAACCCGGGGGTGCCTTCCTCGGGCGGGGACTGAGCGGTCCGGCGCGGCGGCCGGTCCGGCGCGGCCCGGCGCACGGCACGGCGGGCCGCCTCGTCCCTGCGGTCGCCGACGGCTTCCGGGGGCAGTCCGCCCGGCGCGACGTCCCAGGTCTCGACCCGGCCGATGTCGCGCACGTCGACCTCACCCACGCCGGCTCCGGACAGCAGCGCCGCCAGCATCGAGCCCACCCGGCCCGCGCCCCTCACCTGCACCCGCGCTCCGCTCCGCGCCGCGAGCCGTCCGAGCGCGTCGCCGGGCGCGGAGGTGGTCAGGGTCAGCGAGGCCAGGTCGGGGCGCAGCCGGTCGAGGACCTCCCGCTTCTCGCGCAGTGCGTCGGCGGCCGGGCCGCCGCCCCGGGAGTCGTCGAGGAGCCCGGCCCGGGACAGCCGGACCACGAGCCGGTCGACATGGCCGTCGGGCAGATCCATCCGCCGGCCCTCCTCGCGCAGACGATCGAGCCCGCGGGTGCCGTTGAGCAGGTCGAGGAAGCTGCCCGTGGCCGTGTCCATCGGCCCCAGGGTCAACGCGTGCGCGGGTGTCATCCCGAACTGCACGGTGTTGAGGTCGCGCCAGCCGCGCCGGAGCGCCGGCTTCACCATCGGATGCATGTCAGGTCCCCCGTGTGTCCCCGTGTGTCCCTGTGTGTCTTCGTGTGTCCTGAACGGCAGCCGTCGTACCGACGGCTGCTCGCGGGCCGGTCGACGACTGCCAGCATGCCCGGATGTGAAGCGCCTTGCGGAAAGTTTTCCACAGGAAAGGTGATTGATCGTATAAATCCGTCGCATGGTGGGGGGATCGGGTACCGAAGCGTCCCGGAGCCGGGACTTCCCCGTGTGCAGCGGGTAACGTCGGGGCGTGCCCGCCGACCCACCGCACAGCGCCGCAGATCCACAGCGCAGCACGACGAGCCAGCCGGCGAGCGGCTCACGGGCGAACGCGATCGAGGTCCGCAGGAGCGCCCGCCGGCGCAGAACGGTTTCCGCGTACCGCGAGGGCGATCGCACCGTGGTGCTCATCCCCGCCCGGATGTCCGAGGCGGAGGAGCAGCGCTGGGTGAACGTCATGCTCGACAAGCTGGCGGCCCAGGAGAGCAGGAGGGCGTTCGGCGACACCGAACTGGCCGAGCGCGCAGAGCGGCTGTCGGCCCAGTACTTCGACGGGCGGGCCCGGCCCCGCTCCGTACGCTGGGTGACCAACCAGAACACGCGCTGGGGTTCGTGTACGCCCTCCGAGGGCAGCATCCGCCTGTCGCACCGGCTGCAGGGCATGCCCGAGTACGTCGTCGACTACGTCCTCTGCCACGAACTGGCTCACCTGCTCGTGCCCGGGCACGGGCCCGGCTTCTGGCGCCTGCTGGAGGCGTATCCGAAGACGGAGCGGGCCCGGGGCTACCTTGAAGGAGTGGTCGCCGCCGCGCGGTCGCCCCACCCGCCGGAGGTCCGCGACGAGTGAGCGTCGCCCGAGGTGAGCGCCCCGCAGGGGGCAGCCGCGCGTTGTGTACCGGGTCTGTACCGACTTCATCGGATGTCCGGGTTTGCGGTTAGCCTGGCGCGACGCACTCACATTCGGGATGGGGGACGGTCGTACGCATGGCCAGGGAATTCCAACGCGGCCACAAGGCCAGGATCAGTGACCTCACCGCGGGCACGGATCTGTACGTAGGCGTGCAGATCTCCGGCCCCGGGCTCACCTTCGACATCAGCTGCTTCGGTCTCGACGGCGACGAACGGCTTTCGGACGACCGGTACTTCATTTTCTTCAACCAGCCGAAGTCCCCCGAGGAGTCCCTTCAGCTGCTGGGCCCCCAGGCGGGTGACACGGAGTCCTTCCGAGTGACGCTGGACGCGATCCCGCAGCAGATCAAGAAGCTGTCCTTCACGGCGACGCTCGACGGCGCCGGACAGATGTCCCAGATCGGTCCCGGATACATCCGCATCGTCGCGGGCGGCGGGGAAGTGGCCCGCTATCCCTTCAACGGCTCGGAGTTCTCCACCGAGCGCGCGGTGATGCTGGGTGACTTCTACTTCAAGGACGTGTGGCGGTTCGCCGCCGTCGGCCAGGGATTCGACGGCGGGCTCGACGCGCTGCTGAAGAACTTCGGCGGCGAGGTGGCCGAGGAGGAGCCCGCCGCTCCGCAGCAGCCGCAGGCCGGTGGTGCCGTCCCCGGCTTCGCCCCGCCCGCGTTCGGGGTTCCCGGCAACCCCGCACCCGCACCCGCGCCGCCTCCCGCACCCGCACCGGCTCCCGCGCCTCAGCCTGCCGCGCAGGGGTTCGCCCCTCCCCCCGGCGCCACCCCGCCGCCCCCCGCGCCGTCGGTGCACGCCGCGCAGACGATCGTCGCGCCCTTGCACACTCCGCCCGGCGGTTCCCCCGTGCCGCCACCGGCTCCGGCGCCCGCCTTCGGCCAGCCCGCACCGAGCGCCCCGCCGCCCCCGGGCTACGGTGTGCAGCCGCACGCACCGCACGCACCGCACGCACCGCACGCACCGCACGCACCGCACGCACCGCACGCACCGCAGGCCCCCGCTCCGCCGCCGGGCCACGGTCGGCCGACACCCCCGCCGGGCTACGGCCAGCAGCCGCCCGGACAGATGCCGCCGGGGCAGGTACCGGGTCAGCAGGCCCCCTACGGGGCACCGCAGGGCGCGCCCCAGGGAGTGCCGCAGAGCCCGGGTGTGCTCGGCGCGCTCCAGATGTTCAAGGAGACGCCCACCGGACAGCGCTGGACCGCTCAGAACCCGAAACTGGTCCGTGCCGACCTCGGCACGGACGGACAGCCGGTGCTGGCCCGCCAGGGCAGCATGGTGCTCTACCAGGGCAAGGTCGACTTCAGTTACAAGGGCGCCGGGTTCAGTGGCCGTGTCGTCGGCAACGCGACCGGCCAGGAGATGCAGCTGATGCGCTGCACGGGCCAGGGCCAGGTGTTCTTCGCCGAGGACGCCACGATGCTGCACCCGATCGAGCTCCAGGGCGACGCCGTGTGCGTCTCCGCCGAGAACGTCCTCGCCTTCGACGAGAGCCTCCAGTACGAGGTCCGCCGCATCGAGGGACACGGCATCCCCGGCGGCGCACTGTTCACGATGCAGTTCCAGGGGACCGGCACCCTTGTGGTCAAGACGCACGGTGTGCCCGTGGTCCTGCCGGTCACGCCCACCACCTTCGCCGACGCCAACGCCGTGGTCGCCTGGTCGGCCGCCTCCCAGGTGATCGTCTCCAGCCAGGTGCGGATGCGCCGCAACTCCTACCCCGGCGACACCGGGGAGAGCGTCAACCTCCAGTTCCGTGGCGCGCCCGGCAACTTCATCGTCGTCCAGCCGTACGAGATCTGAGGGAGCCCGTCATGAACCAGCCACTCGCGGGCTTCGCCCCCGCACCGGTCACCGCGCGCATGGAGAACCACGGCGACCACATGCTCAAGGTCGCCATGCAGACCGGGAACGACCTCCTCGCGCGCGTCGGGTCGATGATCGGCTACGAAGGGTTCATCCAGTACGAGCCCAACCCGCCGGCCGTGCGTCAGATCGCCCGGGACTGGGCCACCGGGGAGGGCGCCCCGCTGATGAAGTGCTCCGGCGACGGCCTGCTCTACCTCGCCGACTACGGCGCGGACGTCGTCGTGATCAATCTCAACGGCGAAGGCATCTCCGTCAACGCCACCAACCTGCTCGCCTTCGACGCCGGCCTGACGTGGGGCGTGGAGCGGGTGAAGGGCCTGGCGAAGTTCGCCGGACA
Source organism: Streptomyces sp. NBRC 110035 (assembly GCF_000829695.1). Taxonomy (GTDB): domain Bacteria; phylum Actinomycetota; class Actinomycetes; order Streptomycetales; family Streptomycetaceae; genus Streptomyces. Next base: position 118,915 of record NZ_BBNN01000032.1, read on the forward strand.
GGGCCTGTGGAACACCAAGATCTCCGGGCAGGGCTGGGTCGCGCTGACCTCCCGGGGCAAGCCGATCGTCGTCGACTGCGGCGGCGGTGACGACGAGACGTACGTCGACCCGGACGCCCTGGTCGCCTGGTCCCCGAACCTCAAGGTGAAGGGCAAGCGCAGCTTCCGGGCACAGTCGCTGATCGGCCGCGGAAGCGGCGAGGCCTACCAGATGGCGTTCTCCGGTCAGGGCATCGTCGTCGTCCAGCCCAGTGAGGACAGCACCGACCGTCTCCGGGTCCGGGGCTGAGGGGGAGCAACCACACCATGCAGAGCCCGCTTTTCGCCTTCAACGACCAGCAGACCCAGGAACGCTGGAGCCTGCAGAACAAGCAGATGCTCCGGGTCGCCCTGGGCGGCCACGACGACATCCTCGCCCGCAGGGGCAGCATGATCGCCTACCAGGGACTCGTCGAGTTCGACGCCGAGTACCAGAGCCGTGGCCAGGCGCACAGCCGTTCACGCACGGGCGAGGGGCTGGACCTGATGCGCTGCCACGGGCAGGGCACGGTCTACCTCGCCAACCTCGCCCAGCACATCCATGTCATGGACGTGGACCATGAAGGGCTGACCGTCGACGGCAGCTATGTGCTCGCGATGGACTCCTCGCTGCATCAGGAGGTCATCGCCGTCGACAGCCTGTACGGCATCTCCGGCTCCGGGAAGTACCAGCTCAACATCACCGGTCAGGGCAAGGTCGCCCTGATGACCTCCGGCATGCCGCTGCTGATGCGGGTGACGCCGGACACGTACGTCAACTGCGACGCCGACGCGATCGTCGCCTGGTCCACGGGGCTGCGCGTACAGCTGCAGGCCCAGACGCACTCCTCCGGGGTGTGGCGGCGCCGTGGCAGCACCGGAGAGGGCTGGGAGCTCAGCTTCATGGGCAGCGGCTTCGTGCTCGTCCAGCCCAGTGAGCTGCTGCCGCCGCAGAACGCCCGGATCGGCTCCGGCATCGCCGCGCAGTACGGCATGGGACAGCAGGGTGCCCGCGGGCAGAACCAGGGCAATGTCTGGAGCTGACCGGCTTCCGGAGGCATACGGGTGCGGGGCGACCGCCAGGCGGTCGCCCCGCACCCGTATGCGTAGAACAATCGGGTGCCGGTCTGCCGGCGGCCATCCGCAGGTCAGACGCCCAGCCGCGTCCGGGTCGCTTCCAGCAGACGGACGACCGAGGCATCCGCCACCTCCGCCACCTCGTCGTAGGGGAACCAGCGCAGGTCGAGTGACTCGTCACTGATGGTGTGCGCGGCACCGGGAGCGGCCACGGCCGCATACTGGACGTCGAAGTGCCAGTGGCAGGGAGACGGGATCGCATGCCGGTCCAGGCGCACCGGCCCGCCCGCCAGGAGGGCCAGCCCCGCGATCCCCGACTCCTCGGTGGCCTCCCGCAGAGCCGCCGCGGTCAGCGACGGGTCGCCGGGCTCGCAGTGACCGCCCATCTGCAGCCACATCCGCAGTTTCCGGTGCAGGGTCAGCAGCACCCGGCCGCGCTCGGGGTCGACCACCAGGGCGCTGGCGGTGAGATGGCCCACGCGGCAGGACTTCCACATGCCGTCCGGGTGCGCGGCGAGGTGGTCCAGATAGCTCTGGCGCAGCTCCGGCTGGTCCTCGTACCCCTTGAGTGCGAGCACCGCGTCGTCGTACAGACTCACTCGGCGCCGTCACCCCTGCGGTCGCCGCCCCGGCCACCGTCGTCCCCGCCGCCGTCGTTCTCGCCCCCGCCGGCGTCCCCGGTGGTGTCTTCGGTGTCGTCGGCCTTGCTCCGCTTGCCGAGGTCGTGCTTGCCCGCCGCCTCGCCGAGCATCTTGTCCAGCTCGGAGAAGTCGACCTGCTCGCGGTGCACGAAGCCGTCCGGGTCGTCCAGATCGGTGGCCGTCGGCAGCATGTCCGGGTGGGCCCACAGGGCGTCCCGCCCGTCGACACCGCGCGCGTCCGTGAGCGAGGCCCACAGGCGTGAGGCGTCCCGCAGCCGGCGCGGGCGCAGCTCCAGGCCGATCAGCGTGGCGAACGTCTGCTCCGCGGGGCCGCCCGAGGCGCGGCGGCGGCGCAGCGTCTCGCGCAGCGCGTCCGCCGACGACAGGCGGGGCTTCGCCGCCGCGTGCACCACGGCGTCCACCCAGCCCTCGACGAGAGCCAGCGCCGTCTCGAGTCGGGCCAGCGCCGTCTTCTGCTGCGGGGTGTCCTCCGGCTGGAACATGCCCTGCTGAAGAGCCTCCTGGAGCTGCTCCGGGTTCTGCGGGTCGAACTGGCCGACCACGTCCTCCAGCTTGGCGGTGTCGACCTTGATCCCGCGCGCATAGCCGTCGACCGCGCCGTACAGATGCGAGCGCAGCCACGGCACATGCGCGAACAGGCGCTGGTGGGCGGCCTCGCGCAGGGCGAGATACAGCCGTACCTCCTCCTGCGGGACGCCCAGGTCCTTGCCGAAGGCCGCAATGTTCACCGGCAGCAGCGCGGCCTTGCCGGCCGGGCCGAGCGGCAGACCGATGTCGGTGGAGCCGACGACCTCACCGGCCAGCACGCCGACCGCCTGACCGATCTGCGTACCGAACATGGCCCCGCCCATCGAGCGCATCATGCCGATCAGCGGGCCCGCCATGGCCTGCATCTCCTCCGGCAGTACGTCGCCCATGGCGGTGCCGACACGCTCGGCGACCGGGTCCACGAGCTCCCGCCACGCCGGAAGCGTCGCCTCGACCCACTCCGCGCGGCTCCAGGCCACCGAGGAGGCCGCACCGGACGGCAGCGAGGTGGCGTCGTCCAGCCACAGGTCGGCCAGCCGGACGGCCTCGTCGACGGCCCTGCGCTCGGCGGGACCGACGCTCGCGTCCTTCGTGCCGTCGGCGGTGCCCTGGGACACCGTCTGGCGGGCGATCTGCTTGGCCATGTCCCAGTTCACCGGTCCGCCCTCGTAGGAGAGCATCTGGCCGAGCTGCTGGAACGCGGCGCCCAGGTCGTTGGGGTTCAGGGAACCGAACATCGCGGCGAACGGATTGTCCGCGCCGGGCGCGCCGAAGCCACCGGCTCCGGACATGCCGAAACCGAACGGGTTGGCCGGGTCCTGACCACCACCGCTCTGCTGGTCCTTCTTCTTGCCCTCGTCGCCGTCGTCCGGCTCCTCCGGCGGAAGGCCGAATCCGAATGGGGTGTCACTCACGGGATTCCTCGGCTGATAGGGCCACCGGTTCCTTCCGGCGGCGCGATTGCCCGACAACACCACCCAGCGTAGACACCTGAGGCGGTTCGAGCCTCGATGCTTCGCCGACAGAAGGCCTGCGGCAGGATGGATGCCACCTGGTACGCATGCCTCGCATGCGCTCGTACTGAAGACAACCGCTGGAGACGCCCGGTGAGTTCCCCAGATCCACAGGTTCGCGCAGCGCGAAACCGGTCAACCCGCTCGTCGCCCGCGCGAGGGCCCGTCGTCGCGGTCACCGGCGCCGCCTCCGGTGTCGGCGCGCTGCTCACCGGGCGGCTCGCCGCCTCGGAGGAGATCAAGCAGGTCATCGCCATCGACGAACGCCGCGGTGAGTGCGCCGAGGCACAGTGGCACATCCTGGACGTACGGGATCCCGCCATCGCGGACCGGCTGCGGGGGGCCGACGTCGTCGTCCATCTGGCACTCGACCTCGACCTGGAGACCGACGCCGCCGCCCGGACGGCCTACAACGTCCGCGGGACGCAGACCGTGCTGACCGCCGCGGCGGCCGCCGGAGTGCACCGAGTGGTGCTGTGCACCTCGACGATGGTCTACGGAGCGCTCCCGGACAACGAGCTGCCGCTGTCCGAGGACGCGGAACTGCGGGCCACCGCCGAGGCGACGGGCGTGGGCGACCTCCTGGAGATCGAGCGGCTCGCGCGCAGGGCACCCCGCGCGCACCCCGGTCTCCATGTCACGGTGGTACGGCCCGCTGTGCTCGTGGGCGGCACCGACACCGCACTGACCAGGTACTTCGAGTCGCCCCGGTTGCTTGTGGTGGCCGGCTCGCGGCCCGCGTGGCAGTTCTGCCACGTCGACGACCTGTGCAGCGCCCTGGAGTACGCCGTCCTGGAGAAGGCCGACGGAGAGCTGGCCGTCGGGTGCGACGGATGGCTGGAGCAGGAGGAGGTCGAGGAGCTCAGCGGGATCCGGCGGATGGAGCTGCCGTCGGCGGTCGCGCTGGGCGCGGCGGCCCGGCTGCACCGGATCGGGCTCACCCCGTCCCCGGCCGGGGACCTGGCGTACACGATGCACCCCTGGGTGGTCAGCGGGAGCCGACTGCACGACGCCGGGTGGCGGCCCGCCCACACCAACGAGCAGGTGCTGGCCGAGCTCCTGGAGGAAGTCTCCGGCCGGCACACGGTCGCCGGGCGCCGGCTCGGGCGCAAGGATGCGACGGCGGCCGGCGCGGCGGGAGCGACGGTGGCCCTGCTGGGCGCGGCGGCGGTGGTGCGGCGGGCGCGGAAGGCCCGGCGGCGGATCTGAGCACCACGCGGCACCCGTCGGCGACAGGACGCCGACGGGGCACCGGGGCGCTTTTGCGCCGTCGTGGGCGTGGGGCACGATGGAGGGCATGGCATCCACGAACGGTCACCCCGGTGAGCAGCCCGCGCAGGACCCGATCAAGCTGATCGCGATCCGGGAGGCGCCGCTCTCCGTCGACGAGGTCTTCCGGGCCGTCGGCGACGAGGCGGCCGGAGGGACGGCACTGTTCGTGGGGACCGTGCGCAACCACGACGGCGGGACCGACGTCGACGAGCTGGGGTACTCGTGCCACCCGAGCGCCGAGGACGAGATGCGGCGGATCGCCGAGAAGGTCGTCGCCGAGTACCCCGTGCGGGCGCTGGCGGCCGTGCACCGGGTGGGGGACCTCGGGGTCGGGGATCTCGCCGTCGTCGTCGGCGTGTCGTGCGCGCACCGGGGCGAGGCCTTCGAGGCCTGCCGGAAACTGATCGACGACCTCAAGCACGAGGTGCCCATCTGGAAGCACCAGACGTTCTCGGACGGGACCGAGGAGTGGGTCGGCGCGTAGCGTCGTCGTGGGCGGGCGGGACCTGCTGGGAGGACCCCCCCTGAGAACCGTTGCACCACCTCCGTTCCCGTACGTCTGCTCCCGGTTCCACTCCGCTTGCACAACCTCCCCCCGGGTATGAGCGTGGTCAGTGCGGATGGTTGATCTGCTGATCAGCCAGTCGCGGACGCTCATGGGGATGGGAGGTCGGCATGGCGGCGCTTGCCTGGTTGCTGATTCCGTTGATGGCCGCGGTCGGCGCGGGACTGTGGGGCAGTTGGGCCAATCGCACCCGGCGGGTGCGCAGCGACGGCCCCGAGCTCATCGGTTACGCCCGGTTCCGCGAGGCCATGGAGAGGCCTCGGCCGACAGCGGAAGAGGCCCGGCCCTAGGGCCGGAACGGCAGGTCACAGGCGTAGGACAAGGTCAGGGCTGCCCGGACGGGCTGCCCTGACAGTGCGCTGACAGACCCGTCCCGTACTGTCGGTGCATGCCACGCCGCACCGCGACGATGCTCGCCTCCACCCTCATGCTGATCGTGCTTCTGTGCGCGGGTGTGTTCATCCCTGTGCCGTACTCGGAGATGTCCCCCGGGCCGACGGTGAACACTCTGGGCGATCACGACGGCGACCCGGTGCTGCGGATCGACGGGCGCAAGACGTATCCGACCGACGGCCACCTCAACATGACCACGGTGCGGGTCACGAGCGCCGACTACCGGATGAACCTGGTCGAGGCCGTCTACGGATGGCTCGCGCACGACAACAAGGTCGTGCCGCACGACACGCTCTACCCCGACGGCAAGACGGAGGAGCAGTCCACCCAGGAGAACGCCGAGGAGTTCAGCCAGTCCCAGGAGAGCGCCAAGGTCGCCGCCCTGAAGGAACTCGACGTCCCGGTGAAGTCCTGGGTGATCGTCTCCACGGTCGTCAAGGGATCGCCCGCCGAGGGCAAGCTGCACGCGGGTGACGTGATCAAGAGCGTCGACGGCAGCACGGTGCGCGAGCCGGCCGACGTCGCCGAGCTGGTGACCAAGCACGAGCCCGGCGAGGACGTCGGCTTCACGATCGTGCCCGCCAAGGAGCAGGCCGCCGCCGAGAAGGAGAACCGGACGCCGACCGAGACCGAGGAGATCACGGTCACCACCGCGGCCTCCGACGACGCCGGGGACGACCGCGCCGTCGTCGGGATCGCCGCAGGAACCGACCACACCTTCCCGTTCACCATCGACATCAAGCTCGCCGACGTCGGCGGGCCGAGCGCCGGTCTGATGTTCGCACTCGGCATCTACGACAAGCTCACCCCGGGCAGCCTGACCGGCGGCAGGTTCGTCGCCGGCACCGGCACCATCGACGACACCGGCAAGGTCGGGCCGATCGGCGGGATCGAGATGAAGACGGTCGGCGCGCGCGCCAAGGGCGCCGAGTACTTCCTCACGCCCGCCGACAACTGCGCGGCCGCCGCCGTGGACACCCCCGAAGGGCTGACGCTCATCAAGGTGGACACCATCGACGACGCCCTCGGCGCCCTGAAGGACCTCGACTCCGGCGACACCGCCGACCTGCCGACGTGCACCGCCTCCTGACCGTGCGGACTGCCCGCGGGGGTTGTTGACGGGCACGCCTCGGACTACGCCTCGAACGTCGCCGTCAGCGCCTCCGCCAGCCCCGGCACCAGGGCGGAACCGGTGAGGACCTCCGTCGGCGAGTCCTTCTCCCGCAGCCGCAGGGCGGAATCGCGGGCACCGTCGCGCAGTACCGCGACCGTCATACGGACCTCCTGGCGCTTCGGGTGCTTCGCCACCCACGCGGCCAGCGCGTCCTGGTCCAGATCCTGCGGAACCTGGGCCTCCGCGGACGGCGGCAGCATCAGACGCTCCACGGTCAGGGCGCAGCCGGCCACCGAGTCGGGCCAGGCGATGGTGCCCAGGAACTCGTCCAGCGGCTTGCCCGTTGGAATGGCATCCTGCTCGATCGGGGTGAAGGCGGTCGTCTCCTGCTCGTCGCCCGGACCGAGCCGGTGCGCGAGGGAGGGCTGCTCGGCACGCAGCCGTGCGGTGTCTACGAGGGCGAAGAGCCGGGCGGGCTGGTCCCAGCCGAGGCCGGAGACGTACTCGTCGATCTCGAGCACGGCCCGGGTGAGCGGGCTCGCCGCCATGGGTGTGTTGGACATGGTCACAATCCTCTCTCGTTGGGGGCCGGAATCGGGAACCGAGTAAAGAGTGAGTAAGTTGCATAGGTGTGGGCCTGTGAGCAAAGGGGCCCGCACGCGGTCCACGAACTCGCGGACCTGACGAATCGACAGCGAACTTCGAGGTGCCTACCTTGGCTTTCCAGATGCCGGACCGTGGCGGAGGCCCGACAGGGCCACGGATGAGAGTGGGCCGCCCGTCCCGGCGGGTCCGGACCCTGCTCATGACACTTGGCGTCCTGGCCGTCCTCGGCATGGTGTTCACCATGTTCGCGGGGTTCTGGACCGACTGGCTGTGGTACCGCTCGGTCGACTACTCGTCGGTGTTCACGACGACCCTGTGGACCAAGATCGGACTCTTCTTCGTCTTCGGTCTGCTGATGGCCCTCGCGGTCGGCTTCAACATCTGGCTGGCCCACCGGATGCGCCCGCCGCTGAGCGCCATGTCGATGGAGCAGCAGAACCTCGACCGCTACCGGATGGGCATCGCCCCGTACAAGAAGTGGCTGCTGCTCGGCATCACCGCGCTGCTCGGGCTGATCGCCGGTGCCTCGGCCTCGAGCCAGTGGCGCACCTGGCTGATGTGGGTCAACGGGGTGCCGTTCGGCCAGAAGGACCCGCAGTTCAAGCTCGACGTGGCGTTCTACGCCTTCGACCTGCCCTGGTACCGGTTTCTGCTCGGGTTCGGCTTCGCGGCCACCATCCTGTCGCTGATCGCGGCCGCGCTCACCCACTACCTCTACGGCGGTCTGCGGGTCACCAGCCCCGGCGCGCGTGCCACGGCCGCGGCCACCGGCCATCTGTCGGTGCTCCTCGGCGTCTTCGTCGCCCTGAAGGCGGTCGCGTACTGGCTCGACCGGTACGGCCTGGCGGTCAAGTCCAGCGACTTCAAGGCGACCGACAACTGGACCGGCCTGCGGTACGTCGACGCCAACGCCTACCTGCCGGCGAAGACGATCCTGTTCTGCATCGCCGTCATCTGCGCGCTGCTGTTCTTCGCCACCCTGTGGCGGCGCACCTGGCAGCTGCCCATGATCGGCTTCGGCCTGATGGTGCTGTCGGCGATCCTCATCGGCGGTCTGTACCCGGCGATCGTGCAGAAGTTCCAGGTCCAGCCGAACGAGCAGGCCAAGGAAGCGCCGTACGTCGAGAAGAACCTCAAGGCGACGCGTGAGGCCTACGGCATCGACGACGCCCAGGTCGACGACTACCCGGGAACCAGCCAGACCGAGGACAGGACCGAGCTCCGGGACCAGGTCTCCGACACGGCGAGCATCCGGATCATGGACCCGAACATCGTCTCGCCGACGTTCCAGCAGCTCCAGCAGATCAGGAACTACTACGCGTTCCCGGCCAACCTGGACGTGGACCGCTATCCCGATCCCGGGACCGGCGCGGAGCAGGACACCGTCATCGGTCTGCGCGAGATCAACCTGAACGGCATCCCCAAGCGGAACTGGATCAACGACCACTTCCGGTACACCCACGGATACGGTGCCGTCGCAGCCAAGGGCACCAGCGCCGACGCCGGCGGCCGTCCGGATTTCACCGAGTCCGACCTGCCGTCCAAGGGCGACCTGGGGACGTACGAGCAGCGCGTCTACTACGGCGAGCGGACGACGACGTACTCGATCGTCGGCGGTCCCCAGAAGGAGATCGACTACTCCGACGACAGCGGCGAGAAGACGACCAGTTACCAGGGCGACAGCGGCGTCAACCTCGAGAACCCGGTCAACCGGGCCGCCTACGCCGCCGCGTTCAGCGAGCCGCAGATCCTGTACTCCGGTGCCATCGGAGAGGGGTCGCGGATTCTGTACAACCGCACGCCCAAGGAGCGCGTCGAAGCGGTCGCACCCTGGCTGACCATCGACGGCGACGCCTACCCCGCGGTGGTGGAGGGCCGGATCCAGTGGATCGTGGACGCCTACACGACCACCAACGGTTATCCGTACGCGTCGCGCACGACCCTCGGTGACACGACGGCCGACTCGCTGACCGCCACCAACGACAACCGGGCGGTGGTGGCCCAGGAGAACCAGGTCAACTACATCCGCAACTCGGTGAAGGCGACCGTCGACGCGTACAGCGGCAAGGTCGAGCTCTATCAGTGGGACACCCAGGATCCCGTCCTGAAGACGTGGATGAAGGCGTTCCCGGACACGGTCGACCCGAAGAGCGAGATCTCCGACGACCTGATGAACCATCTGCGGTATCCGCAGGACCTGTTCAAGGTGCAGCGCGAGCTGCTGACCCGCTACCACGTGAAGGACGCCACCACGTTCCTCAGCGGCAGCGAGGTCTGGCAGGTGCCGGACGACCCGACGAACAAGACGGGCGACGCGGTACCCCCGTACTACCTGAGCATGAAGATGCCCGACCAGCAGGAACAGGCCTTCTCGCTCACCACGACGTTCACTCCGAACGGCCGTGACAACCTCAGCGCGTTCATGGCGGTCGACGCCGAGGCGGGCAGTGAGGGGTACGGCAAGATCAGAGTCCTGAAACTGCCGACGAGCACCACGGCCGCCGGACCCAAACAGGTCCAGAGCCAGTTCAACTCCCAGCAGGACATCGCGGAGACGATCAGGCTGCTGAGGGGCGGCGACTCCGAAGTGGAGTACGGCAACCTGCTGGCCGTCCCGCTCGACGGCGGACTGCTGTACGTGGAGCCGGTCTACGTGCGCGGTGGTGGACTGAAGTACCCGCTGCTGCGCAAGGTGCTGGTGACCTACGGAGGCCAGACGGCCTTCGAGGACACCCTGGAACAGGCTCTCGACAAGATCTTCGGAGCGGAGGGCGCGGCCACCGAGCCACCGGAAGGTGAGGACGAGGGCGAAGGGGCCGGCGAGGAAGAAGGCACCGAGCCGCCGCCGACGTCCGACGACCCGACGGTCCAGGAGGCCCTGGACGACGCCCAGGAGGCCTTCGAGGCCGGCCAGGAAGCCCTGCAGAAGAACGACTGGGAGGCCTACGGCCAGGCGCAGGAGGACCTCGAGGAGGCCCTGCGCAAGGCTGAGGAGGCCCAGTCCGCGGACGGCAGTCCCGGTCCCGACCCGAGCCCGGACAGTTAGCAGGTCGGCTGGTCGAAGGCCCACCTCGCGCCGTGGTACGGTTGTGCACACAACGGCGCGGGGTGGAGCAGCTCGGTAGCTCGCTGGGCTCATAACCCAGAGGTCGCAGGTTCAAATCCTGTCCCCGCTACTGAAGTCGCGAAGTCGGCGACAGCAAAGGCCCGGATTCCTCAAGGAATCCGGGCCTTTGTGGTGTGCGAACGCATGTGCCGGGAGCTTCTGCGGCCGCGCCGACGAAGGGAGTTGGCGGATCTGTGTTTCACTTGTCTCTCTGTGGGCATGTCGACAAAACGCTGAAGTGACCTCACTGACTGCGGCATACCAGATGTACCCAGGTTGCAGGTGGTGCGACGATGAATGTGATGGGGGACAGGACAACTCTGTTCGAGACGGGGCGTATTGAGCAGCCCTCCCCTCGGGAGGAACCTCGCGACGAGACCGCGGAGGCTGCCGACGAGGCGGCCGAGGAGCTGCGCCGGCGGCTCGCTGCCGAAGCCGGCGACGTCGAGGCGATGAGCGTCCTCGGCGCCATGCTGCTGCGCCGCGGCGACTTCGCCGGAGCCGAACCCCATCTGCGCGCCGCCACTGCCGCGGGCGACCGCGCCGCCGCCAACAACCTGGGCGTCCTTCTGTTCCAGCGCGGCTATCCGGAGGAGGCCGCGGCATGGTGGCGGGTCGCGGCCGTCGCCGGCTCGGCCCCGGCGGCGCACGCGCTCGGCCGGTACCACCGCGAGCGCGGCGACGAGCCCGCCGCCGAGTACTGGCTGCGCCAGTCCGCCGAGCAGGACCACGCCCTGGGCGCCTACGCACTCGCCGACCTGCTGGAACACCGCGGGGACGCGGCCGGCGCCGAGCGCTGGATGCGGACGGCCGCCGAACGGGGACACCGGGAAGCCGCCTACCGGGTGGCGAGGGCGCTGGACCGGAAGGCGACACGGGAAACCGGCGACGGCACCTTCTCGTTCCCGGAGGAGGCCGAGCAGTGGTACCGGCAGGCCGCGGCGCGGGGACACCGCCGGGCCGCGCTGCACCTCGGCGCGATCCTGGAGAAGCGCGGCGAACTCAAGGAGGCCGGCCACTGGTACCTGACGTCGGCCAAGGACGGGGAGGCGCGGGCCGCCTGCGCGCTCGCCTTCCTGCTGCGCGACGCCGGTGACACCGAGAACGCCGCCGTGTGGTGGCTGCGCGCCGCCCAGGACGGCGACGGCAACGCCGCCAACGCGCTGGGCGCCCTGCACGCCGAGCGCGGCGAGACCCAGACCGCCGAACGCTGGTACCGGGCCGCGATGGACGCGGGCGACGTCAACGGCGCGTACAACCTCGCGCTGCTCTGCGCCGAGCAGGGCCGGACCGCCCCTGCCGAGCAGTGGTACCGCCGGGCCGCCTACGCCGGCCACCGGGAGGCGGCCAACGCGCTGGCGATCCTGCTGCTGACGGCCGGTGACGAGAAGGGGGCGGAGCCCTGGTTCTCCAAGGCCGCGGAGGCGGGCAGCGTGGACGCCGCCTTCAATCTCGGCATCCTGCACGCGGGCCGGGAGGAGGAGGCGGCCGCGCTGCGCTGGTACGAGCAGGCCGCGAGCGCCGGGCACACGGAGGCCGCGCTCCAGGTCGGCATGGCCCGGCTGCGCGACGGCGACGAGGGCGAGGCGGAGCGGTTCCTGCGGTGCGCGGCGGGCGGAGGCAGCGCCGAGGCCGCCTACCGCCTGGCGACCGTGCTGGATGCCCGCCGCCCACCGGAGCCTGCGCACGAACTGGGCGAGCCGGTGAACCGGCGCAGCGAGTGCGAGGAGTGGTACGAGCGTGCAGCCCTGCAGGGCCACCGGCGCGCGCAGGTGCGGGTCGGCATGCTCGCCGCGGCCCGTGGCGACGCGGTGGAGGCGGCCCGCTGGTACCGGGAGGCGGCCGAGGCCGGTTCCCGCAACGGCGCTTTCAACCTGGGCCTGCTGCTGGCCCGTGAGGGCAGCGAGCCCGAGGCGGCCGCGTGGTGGGCCCGCGCGGCCGACGCCGGACACGGGCGTGCCGCCCTGCGGCTCGCTCTGGTCTATGCGCGCCGGGGCGAGCTCGCCGAGGGGCAGCGCTGGGCCGACCGCGCGGCCGCACTGGGCCCCACGGCGGTCATGGAGCGCGCGATCCGCCTGCGTGACGCCCTCCGGGAGGAACTCTCGGCCTGACGTCGTCCGTCTGTCCCGCCGGTGGTGGGGCGGGCGGACCGTGTCGCCGCACCTCGGAGGCGTACGGCCGCCCCGAAAGGGATTTGCCTCCGTCCGCGTCCTTGACGTAGCGTTGCATTCATCGCCGCGGGGTGGAGCAGCTCGGTAGCTCGCTGGGCTCATAACCCAGAGGTCGCAGGTTCAAATCCTGTCCCCGCTACTGAAGACCGAGGGCCGGAATCCGAAAGGGTTCCGGCCCTCGGTGTTGTGCATCCGGTGTTGTGCATCCACGGATCCATGGATCACCACACACGCGGGTGTCGCACGACGAAGCCCGGCACCAACGGTGCCGGGCTTCGTCGTGCGTGCGGGGGAGGGTGGTGGTGGTGCCGGAACGTTACGCCGTCACACAGTTCGGGCAGACGCCGCGATACGTCATCTCGACGCCCGACACCGTGAAGCCGAAGCGCTCCGTGTCGGGGAGGTCGGCCAGTGGGTTGCCGGTCGGGTGCACGTCACGGATCGCGCCGCACTGCGCACACACCAGGTGGTGGTGCGGCCGGTGGGCGTTCGGGTCGTAGCGCTTGGCCCGCTTGTCCGTGGCGACTTCCAGCACCTCGCCGAGCGTGACCAGCTCGCCCAGGGTGTTGTAGACGGTCGCCCGGGAGATCTCGGGCAGCTTGGTGACGGCTCTGGCGTGCACCTCGTCGGCCGTCAGGTGGACGTGATCGCCGTCGAGGACCTCGGCCACCACACGACGCTGTGCGGTCATCCGCCAGCCACGCCCGCGCAGTCGTTCCAAAAGGTCGCTCATGAGCACCACCCTAACAGTTGGGGGAACGAGGTCCCGAACGAGTGTGACTTTGGAGTCATGCTTGACTTAGACATTGTCCATTGTAGGATCGGGAGCGGCTTCGGCCAAGAGGCGCAGTTGGCTGGAAATGACGCAGGAGGCGTACGTGACGCAGGGACCGCTCACTACGGAAGCCGGTGCTCCGGTATCCGACAACCAGAACAGTGAGAGCGCGGGCGTCGGCGGCCCGGTGCTCGTTCAGGACCAGCTCCTCCTGGAGAAGCTGGCTCACTTCAACCGTGAGCGCATTCCGGAGCGCGTGGTGCACGCCCGCGGCGCCGGCGCCTACGGGACCTTCAGGGTCACCGCCGACGTGACGAAGTACACCAGGGCCAAGTTCCTGTCCGAGGTGGGCAAGGAGACGGAGACCTTCGTCCGTTTCTCGACCGTGGCGGGCAACCTGGGTGCTCCGGACGCCGTGCGCGACCCACGTGGTTTCGCGCTCAAGTTCTACACCGAAGAGGGCAACTACGACCTCGTCGGCAACAACACCCCGGTCTTCTTCATCCGGGACGCCATCAAGTTCCCCGACTTCATCCACACGCAGAAGCGCGACCCGTACACGGGCTCGCAGGAGGCGGACAACGTCTTCGACTTCTGGGGCCTGTCGCCCGAGTCCACGCACCAGGTGACCTGGCTGTTCGGTGACCGCGGCATCCCGGCGTCCTACCGCCACATGGACGGTTTCAGCTCCCACACCTACCAGTGGAACAACGAGGCCGGCGAGGTCTTCTGGGTCAAGTACCACTTCAAGACCGACCAGGGCATCAAGAACCTCACCGCCGGGGAGGCCGCGGTCCTCGCGGGCCGGGACCCCGACTCGCACCAGCGTGACCTGCGTGAGTCCATCGAGCGGGGCGACTTCCCGTCCTGGACCGTGGGCGTGCAGATCATGCCGGCGGCCGAGGCGGCGACGTACCGTTTCAATCCGTTCGACCTGACCAAGGTCTGGCCGCACGCGGACTACCCGGTCATCGAGTTCGGCAGGCTGGAGCTCGACCGCAACCCGGAGAACATCTTCGCCGAGGTCGAGCAGTCCGTCTTCAGCCCCGGTCACTTCGTGCCCGGCATCGGTCCGTCCCCGGACAAGATGCTCCAGGGCCGCATCTTCTCCTACGCGGACGCCCACCGCTACCGCGTCGGCATCAACGCCGACCACCTGCCGGTCAACCGCCCGCACGCCACCGAGGCGCGCACCTACTCCCGTGACGGCCACCTGTACGACGGCCGCCACAAGGGGGCGAAGAACTACGAGCCGAACAGCTTCGACGGTCCGGTCCAGACCAACCGCCCGCTGTGGGAGCCCCTCGCGGTGACCGGTCTCACCGGCGAGACGGCCACGCCGTCCCACGCCGAGGACGACGACTTCGTGCAGGCGGGCAACCTCTACCGGCTGATGAGTGAGGACGAGAAGGTCCGCCTGGTCGACAACCTGGCGGGCGCCCTCTCCGGGGTCACGCGCGACGACATCGCCGAGCGTGCGATCAACAACTTCCGCCAGGCGGACGAGGACTTCGGCAAGCGGCTGGAGGCCGCGGTCCAGGCCCTTCGCGGCTGATTCCAGCGCTGGACCGCTTGCCGTGGCGACGGGCCGGACTCCCTCACGGGGAGCCCGGCCCGTTCGGCGTGCCGAGCAGGTCCCGACCCGCTCGGTCACACCGGTGCGCGCTGGGCCGCCTGCCGTCGTACGGGAGCCCAGCAGCGGATGATGTCGCGCACCGAGACGATGCCGACGGGCTCGCCCCGCTCCAGGACGATCAGATGGCGGAACCCGCCGTGGGACATGGCGTGGGCGGCGTCATCGAGCGTCCAGGAAGGGGCGGCGAAGACGACGTCGGTGGTGGTGTGGGCGTGGGCGCGCTCGGAGTCGGGGTCCTGCCCCAGGCCCAGCGAGTCGAGGACGTCCCGTTCGGTGAGGATGCCGATGCCGGTGCCGTCGGGGTCGAGGACCACGGCCGCGCCGACGCGGCGGGTGGACATCAGGGCGGCGGCCTGGCGGAGGGTGTGGGCGGGGCCGATGGTGAGGACCACCGTGCTCATGGCGTCACGGACGAGCATGGGATGGAGCCACCTCCTACCGGAAACCGCGCCGTCGGACGCCGGAGTGTCCGCCGGTTCACGGTTTCACAAGTTCACAAGTGGGCAGGTTCTCAGAGTCCCAGGCGAAGCCGGAGTCAACAAGAGGGCGCGTGCGGCGGATCGAGGGCGCGCGGGCCTTTGCGTGCGAGCCTCGTGCGCGGGCTTCGTACGTCTCCGGACGCCGGCAGCGCTAGTAACGCTGGTTGAGGTAGCCCAGCAGTTCGTCGTGCAGCAGGCCGTTCGAGGCGGCCGCGTTGCCGCTGTGCGGTCCGGGCCGGCCGTCGAGTCCGGTGAAACTGCCGCCCGCCTCGGTGACGACGATCGAGGTGGCGGCCATGTCCCAGAGCGACAGCTCGGGCTCGGCGCACAGGTCGACCGACCCCTCGGCGACCATCATGTAGGACCAGAAGTCGCCGTACGCGCGTGTCCGCCACACCTCACGGGTGAGGTCCAGGAAGCCGTCCAGCCGCCCCTGCTCCTCCCAGCCGCTGAGCGAGGAGTACGCGAACGAGGCGTCGGCGAGCCGGGACACCCGGGAGACCTGGAGCCGGGAGGCCGAGGTCAGGCTGCGGCCGCTGTACGCGCCGTGGTCCTTCGCCGCCCACCAGCGGCGGCCGAGCGCGGGAGCCGAGACGAGACCGACGACAGGCTGGAAGCCCCCCTCGCGGGCCTCCATCAGGGAGATCAGGGTGGCCCAGACGGGAACACCGCGCACGTAGTTCTTGGTGCCGTCGATCGGGTCGATCACCCAGCGCCGCGGCCCCGTGCCCTCCACCCCGTACTCCTCGCCGAGGACCGCGTCCCTGGGGCGGGCACGCTTCAGGTGGCCCCGGATGACGTCCTCCGCGCCCTTGTCGGCCTCGGTCACCGGCGTCATGTCCGGTTTGGTCTCCACCTTGAGGTCGAGGGCCTTGAACCGGTCCATCGTCGCGGCGTCGGCGGCGTCCGCGAGGACATGGGCGAGACGCAGGTCGTCAAGGTAGTCGGGCATGCAACGAACCGTATCTGCCGAGATGGGGCCGGGGCCACAGGGGGCTTGTGGCCCGCGCGCGGGCCGACGGTCCGCACACCGCGCGGGCATCCGGGCCCCGCACCCCACGCGAACCCTTGACAGTGCCCGGCGGCGCGTCAAATCTGAAGCGCGGAGCCGCTCGCCCGCCCCGGGGGAGGCGATGATGCCTGCAGCGCGGGAATCTCTGCTGGACGCCGCTCACACGGCCCTCGCGCGCCGCCCGTGGTCCGCCGTACGGATGGTGGACGTGGCCGCGACGGCCGGAGTGTCCCGGCAGACGCTCTACAACGAGTTCGGAAGCAAGGACGGACTCGCCAGGGCCCTGGTCCGCAGAGAGGCCGACGGCTACCTGGCCGGCGTCGACCGCGCCCTCACGGTCCACAGCGACGTCCGCGACCGGCTCACCGCGGCGGCCGAGTGGACCGCCGCCGCGGCCCGCCAGAACGCCCTCGTCCGGGCCATGCTCACCGGCTGCTGGAGCGAGCGCCTGCCCTCCCCGGCCCTCTCGCCGGTCCGGTCCGGCTCCGCCGTCCCCGCCCAACGCCGCGCCGACGGCCCGCTGCCCTCGCCCGGTGACCTCGTCGCGCTCGTCCGCGACCGCGCGGTGGCCGTCCTGACCAGCCCCGGCGTGCCCGGTCCGGCCGACACCGCGGAGCTGGCCCGCGCCTGCGAGCTGGTGGTGCGCCTCGCCCTGTCCTGCATCGCCGCGCCGCCGCCGGCCGAGGGCGGTGTCGCCGATCTGGTCCGCAGCGCCCTGTACCGTCAGCCGGTGCCGTAGGGCTCCGGCGCTGCCGCACCTCCGCACCCCCGCGCCCGCCGGCGGGGAGCGCTCAGTGCGCGGACCCCGACAGCTGCAGCCCGATCACGCCGACGATCACCAAGGTGATCGACACGATCTTCAGCGTCGACACCAGGTCCCCCAGGAACACCATCCCGTAGATCGCCGTGCCCGCGGCCCCGATCCCCGTCCACACCGCGTACGCGGGCCCGACGTCCAGTTTCTTCAGGGCCAGGGTGAGCAGGCCGAAGCTGCCCAGCGCGAACACGCAGAAGGCGATCGTCGGCCAGAGCCGTGTGAAGCCGTGGGACAGCTTCAGGCTCACGGCGAAACCGGTCTCGAGCAACCCGGCCACCACGACCAGCAGCCACGCCATGTGTCGTCCTCCCGTCGTCCCGACATGCAGTGACCGCTTTCGCGTACAGCGACCCGTTTCGCCGGGTTCGAGAGCTTCGGATCCGGCTCGGTGCGATTATGCACTTACCGTCCGTGGTCCATGGCAAACACGGGAGGGCCGACGATTCCGCGTCGTGGCCCGAGGAGACCCGGCGGCTTCAGGCCGCTTCAGGCCCCTTCGGGCCCGGTCCGGGCTGTCCGGGTCAGTCGCCCTCCGTGTGCTCCCGGGCCGCCAGCAGCCGCCGCAGCGAGTACAGCCGCGCCGGGTCCGCGTGCCCCTCGGCGACCCACGCGTCCAGCGCGCAGTCCGGCTCGTCGTGACTGCACGCGCGGGGGCAGCCCTCCG
Source organism: Streptomyces sp. NBRC 110035 (assembly GCF_000829695.1). Lineage (GTDB taxonomy): Bacteria > Actinomycetota > Actinomycetes > Streptomycetales > Streptomycetaceae > Streptomyces. Next base: position 136,823 of record NZ_BBNN01000032.1, read on the forward strand.
TCCCCGGACCGAGCTCGGGAAAGGCGAGGATGACCCGCGACGGATCGACGTGCGCGAGGCCGAACGACCGCACCCCGGGGGTGTCGACCACCCACCCCTCGGCGCCCGACAGCGGCAGCGCCAACGCGGACGTCGTCGTATGACGCCCCCGCCCCGTCACCGCGTTGACATGCCCGGTCGACCGTCGCCGCTCCTGCGGCACCAGCGCGTTCACCAGGGTCGTCTTGCCGACCCCGGAGTGCCCCACGAACGCCGTGATCCGGCCCGCCAGCTGCTCCCGCACCCGGTCGGCCGCCGCGCCGCTCTCCAGTTCCGCACGGCTGGTGACGACGTACGGGATGTCGAGGTCGCCGTACAGCTCCAACAGCTTGTCCGGTGGTGCGAGGTCCGACTTCGTCAGGACCAGCAGCGGGGTGAGCCCGCCGTCGTACGCCGCGACCAGGCAGCGGTCGATCAGGCGCGGGCGGGGCTCGGGGTCGGCGAGGGCGGTGACGACGGCCAGCTGGTCGGCGTTGGCGACGACGACCCGCTCGTAGGGGTCGTCGTCGTCCGCGGTCCGGCGCAGTACCGACGTCCGCTTCTCGATGCGGACGATCCGCGCGAGGGTGTCCTTCTCCCCGGTGAGGTCGCCGACGATCGCGACCCGGTCGCCGACCACCGCCGCCTTGCGGCCCAGCTCACGGGCCTTCATGGCGAGCACGGTCCGGTCCTCGACGAGGCAGGTGAGCCGGCCCCGGTCGACGGTGAGGACCATGCCCTCGGCGGCGTCCTCGTGTTTGGGCCGGAGGTGGGTGCGCGGCCGGTTGCCCTTGCGGTTCGGGCGGGAACGGATGTCGTCCTCGTCGGTGTGCTTGCCGTAGCGGCGCATCGTCTGCGGTCCTAAGCCCCGAGCATCCCGGCCCACAGTCCGGGGAAGTCCGGGAGGGTCTTCGCCGTGGTCGCCACGTCCTCGATCCGTACGCCCTCCACCCCGAGGCCGATGATCGCACCGGCGGTGGCCATGCGGTGGTCCTCGTACGTGTGGAAGACGCCGCCGTGCAGCGGGCGCGGGCGGATGTGCAGACCGTCGGCGGTCTCGGTGACGTCGCCGCCGAGCCCGTTGATCTCCTTGGTGAGCGCGGCCAGGCGGTCCGTCTCGTGCAGCCGGAGGTGGGCCACACCGCGCAGCGTGGACGGCGAGTCCGCGAGCGCCGCGACGGCCGCGATGCCCGGCGTCAGCTCACCGACCTCGCCGAGGTCCACGTCGATGCCGTGGACCGATCCGGAACCGGTGAACTCCAGTCCCTGCTCGGTCAGCTCGCAGGAACCGCCCATCTCGGTGAAGATCTCCCGCAGCCGGTCACCGGGCTGGGTGGTACGGGCCGGCCAGTCCGGGACGAGGACCCGGCCGCCGGTCACCAGCGCCGCCGCCAGGAACGGCTGGGCGTTGGACAGGTCGGGTTCGATGGTGAGATCCCGTCCGAGCAGAGCGCCCGGGGTGACCCGCCAGACGTTGGGCTCGCCGCCCGACTCCGGAGTGTCCACCTGGGCGCCCACCGCGCGGAGCATGTCGACGGTCATCCGGATGTGCGGCAGCGAGGGAAGCGTCGCGCCGGTGTGCCGGACCTCGACGCCCTGGTTGAAACGCGGTGCCGAAAGCAGCAGCGCGCTGACGAACTGCGAGGACGAGGACGCGTCCACCGGCACGGTGCCGCCCTCCAGGGCGCCGCCGCCGTGCACGGTCAGCGGCAGCGCGCCCCGGCCGTCGTCGTCGATCCGGGCACCCAGGTGACGCAGCGCGTCGATGACGCCGTTCAGCGGGCGCTCGTACGACCGCGGGTCACCGTCGAACCGGACGGGACCGTCGGCCAGGGCGGCGACCGGGGGAAGGAACCGCATCACCGTGCCGGCGTTGCCGACATCGACGGTGGCCGGGCCGCGCAGGCCCGTGGGCAGCACCCGCCAGGCCTCACCGGTGCCGTCGGGGCCCACGCCCTCCTCGATCTCGATCCCCATGGCCCGCAGCGCGCCGGCCATCAGCAGCGTGTCGCGTGACCGGAGCGGGCGGCGCAGCCAGCCGGGCTCGGAGGCGAGGGCGGCGAGTACGAGAGCGCGGTTGGTGACCGACTTCGACCCCGGCACATGGACCGTCGCGTCGACGGCTCCGCTCGCGTGCGGGGCGGGCCAGAGGGTGAGGTGTGCGGGATCAGCGGTCATGCGCACCACTTTAGTGGCGGTCCCGGCCACCGGGCGTGCCCGGGACGCCCCAAACGGTCGGCCCCGGGCCGTTGTACCCCAGGCCGGGCCGCTCCACCGGGCGTCCCTGGGGGGAGTACGAGTGGGGTCCCGCGCGGCGGGCGCCCCTGTTGACCCGTCGGCAGCCACCGTCCCCGGGCCACTCCTGCGGCGTCACAGCCCCAGCAGCCACCGTCCACCGCCGAGCAGCGAACACAGCGACACCGCGTGGAACAGGAAGAACCACAGCCCCGCCGGTGCGTGTGTCAGCCGGGACAGCTGGTCCGCGTCCGAGTCGCCCGCGCCCCCGCGCGCCCGCTTGGCCTGGAGCTCGAACGCCGGGCGCACCCCGCCGAGCAGCAGGAACCACACCACGGCGTACGCGAAGGCCGCCTGGACCTGCGGGCCTGCCAGCCAGGACACGAGGACGAACGTGCCGCCGGTGAGCAGCACCGTCAGCGCCCCGTAGGCATTGCGGATCATGACCAGCATCGCCACGAGCAGCACCGTGGCCAGCCACAGCAGCAGCGTGATGCGCCCGGCGCCCAGCAGCACCGCACCGCCGAGGCCCAGCAGCGGGGGAGCGGTGTAGCCGGCCGCGGCGGTGAGGATCATGCCGATGCCGGTCGGTTTGCCGCGGCTGACGGTCAGGCCGCTGGTGTCCGAATGGAGGCGTATCCCCGTGAGGGTGCGGCCGGTGAGCAGTGCCACGAGCCCGTGGCCCCCCTCGTGCGCGATGGTGATGGCGTTGCGCGAGAGCCGCCACAGCCCGTGCGGCGTGACCACGACGAGCGCGGCGGCCAGTGTGGCGATCACCACCCACAGGTCAGGGTCGGGCTGGGTGCCGGTGACCTCGTCCCAGAGGGAGGTGAGCGAGGCGGATGCGGTGCTGTCCATGTGGGGCGGGGGCTCCTCGTGGTGGCGCGGAGTCTGGCAGTGTTGCACGTATGTGCGGACGGTATCTGAGACGCCGACGTAACAGGGATCGTTCTTGACGGCAAACATGCAGGTCACAGCGTTAGAGCCCCGGAGTGATCCGGGGCTCTTGCTTTACCCGTGCTGACTGCGTGCTGACCTGTAGACACCTGTGATCACCCCAGGGAACCCGTCCCGTGCTGGGCTGGTGCTGATCTCCTTGCACATTCCCAGTTCGGGCATGGCGTTGCCCTGGCGGTCGACCACTGGGTCTGTGTGTAGCGGAGCGACGTCGCAGACGCCCCACCGTAACGCGCGACCGATACCGGGAGAGTTGGTGCCGGTCCATGAGTGCGAGGCCGCGCCAACCACAGTGCGCCTCCATGGCCCGGACGTGGCTGCTTACATTATCTTCACTCGATCGCAGCCACTATCGGAAACAATCCCGCCCTTCCCTGATGTTCTCGATCTTCGAGTCGAGGAGGGGAGGTGTCGGGGCTGAAGCTGTTCCGCACGGACACGACGAATAGCGGCATGACGGAGGTCATGCCGCGTCTCGCTGAGATCGAGGCCGATGTGCAGAGTCTCGTCGAGGCGCACATGGAGACGCTGCTGGGCGTCCGTTTCCTGGTGAGCGAGTACAGCACTGGGCCCGTCCACGGGGGCCGGATCGACTCGCTCGGGCTGGACGAGAACGGATCGCCGGTCATCGTGGAGTTTACCGACCGCAGGTAGTCCTGCCCGTGATGTCCGTCTGGGACTGTGACCAGCACGTCCTGGGCTTGTTTACCGACCGTGTCCGGGACGTCTGTCATGTTCTGGAGTCGGTACGGAGGACGAGTGGCAAGGCACATAGTGGTCGGGGACTTGCGGGTCCAGCAGATCGAGCGAAAGGACGGGCGGCGGTCGTGGACCATCGTGTGGCCCGAGGGGACGGTGCACACGGAGGCGGAACGGTTCCTGCGTCTGCATGATGGTTCGGGTACGCAGAGGCCATACGCATATCTGTTGGTGGACCATCTGCGGTGGTTGGAGCGGGAGTGCCTGGCCTTCGTCGCGGTCCAACTGCGGTATCTGGAACGGTACATGGGCATGGTGGGTGCCGAGGTCTGCATGCCGCTCGGCGAGCCGTGGCGGGTCGGCAGACGCCCCTACGGCCGCTCCGCGTTGTCGACCGCGGCGGCTTGCCTGAAGGGCTTCTACCTGCATCAGTCCTCCCTCGGTATCAATGGCGAACTCGGTAAGAAGCTCGATAAGTCGCGGCTGCCGTCGCGGGTGGACCGGCGCCGTTCGTCCCTCGGGCACGTGAAGTCGTCGCTGCCCACCAACCTGCTGGCACCGAAGGGGCCGCACCGCCGGCATCCGAAGATGCTCCCGGACGGCGCCCGCAAGAGTCTGCTGGAGACGGTGAACGCCGCCCGGGACCGGCTGGTGGTCACCTGGCTCGCCGACGGCGGGCTTCGCATCGGCGAGCTCTGCGGACTCCACCTGGTCGACCTGCACCTGCGCGAGAACGCGGCCTGCGGCGAGTGCCGCGCCCCTCACCTGCACGTCTGCCACCGGCCCGGCAATCCGCACCGCGCCGAGGCCAAGACCAAGCACCCCTGGCGGGTCGAGCACGGCACCGTGACCGGCGGGCTGATCAAACGGGTCAGCCCGGCAAATGGTGCACACCTACTTCGAGTACGTCACCACCGAGTACCCGCACGGCGCCGGTCACGGCATGCTCCTGGTCCAGCTGCACGGCGCCGATACCGGACAGCCGTGGGCGCCGGTCGGAGCCCGGCGGATGCTCGGCCGGGCCGGGAAGCGCGCCGGACTCGGGGTCGTGAAACCCCATGCCTTCCGGCACTCGTTCACGTCCGCGGTTCTCGACGCCGCCGACGGGAATACGCTGATCGCCCGGGACGCCGGCGGCTGGGCCTCGGCCACGATGGTCGATGAGGTCTACGGACACGTCGATGTCCACGACCCCGTCTTCGACGCCGCCCTGCGCACGGTCTGGGGTGAAACGAAGTGACGGCGCCGTCGCTGCTGCCGCAGCAGGATGCCCGCACCCGACGGGACCGGCTGGAGGTGCTCACCGCGCTGATCAACGGGCCCGAGTTCGACCCGGCGCTGCGCGGCGGGGTGCTGAAGATCCCGCCGACCCACCCGGTCTACCCGTGGAGCTGCACGGTCGTCGACTGCGCGCGGCCCCGCTGGCGGCGCTACGCGATGTGCTCGGTGCACGCCGAGCAGTGGCAGGAGGCGGAGACGCGTGGGTTGAGCCGGGCTCAGTTCCTGGGTTCCGCGGAGCCGCTGCCGGCCACGGAGATGCCGGAGGCGATGATGTGCCGGATCTGCCCGCAGCGTCCGGCGTTCAGCCTGCAGCTGGTGCTGTGCTTCCGGCACCGCAACCGGTGGCTTGGCCATCTGAAGCGGCACCTCGGTGCGAGGGGAGATGAGGGGGAGTTCGAACGGTGGCTGGCCGACCAGCAGGCGCTGCCGGGCTACGGTGAGTGCCGCGCGGACGTGTGCGACGAACTGGCTGCTTCGCCGCTGGGGTTGTGCGGCGCGCACGAGCGTGGTTATGTCCGGGCCGGTCGGCCGGGCGGGGCGAGGCTGCCGAAGAACTTCTTCGCCACCCACGAGCGCCGTGATCGCCCTGTCCCGGTGACCTGCGAGGACGAAGTCGCCTTCCGAGCCTGGTGCCGCGCACAGTTGCCGGTGCACCGCACTTCGTGATGCGGCTGGGGTCGAGGCTGACCCTGCGCAGGGCCTTGAAGGTTGTCTTGAGCAGGGAGTTGGCGCGCTCGCAGACACCATGGATGCCGCGGATGACCTTGATGTAGGTCTGCTGGGCCTCGGTCAGCTCGCCTCCGGCGGGCTTCTTGTACGAGTGGCGGAAGCCGTCGCCGGCGTTCTCGTAGCCGAGGTCGACCAGGGTCGGCATGTCCAGTTCGGCGGCGATCCGGTTGAGGGCGTCGACCAGCCCGTGGTGGCGGGCGCAGGTGGTGTCGTGCTCTCGGCCGGGGCGGACCGGTGAGACCCAGATCGGCCAGCCGTCCGGAGTGGAGATGACCTGCACGTTCCCACCATGGTGCCGGTGTTTTCCGGACCACCAGAGGTCTGCGCCGTTGGGGCCGGGGGCGGCGACGCGGTCGGTACGGATGACGGTCCCGTCGAGGTTCAGATGTGTCAGCCCGGCCGCTTTCGCACGCTCCAGCGCGGTCGCGAGGTCCGGTGCCCCGGCCGCCAGAACGGTCAGCCCCTCGTGGAGACAGCGGTAGGCGGTGGAGGCCGACACGCCGTTGTCGCAGTCCAGTTGGGACAGGCGGGTGCCGTCGATGAACCAGCGCAGAACGAGCACCGCCTGACGGAAGCAGCCCAGCGCACGCCTGCCCCTGCGGGTTCCGGACACGATGCGGTGGTCGCGCAGCAGCCGGGCCAGGTGCTCGGCGGTGGACCGCTTCACATCGAGCACGGCGGTGTATGTGACACCGATCGACACGTGAGGCCCCTCGGTCAGAACAATCCGTCGCAAGATCGTTCCTACCAGGGGCCTTACTCCTGCCCGGACTTGGGGACCGCACGGGCCGCAGCGTCAGCTTCGCGATCACAGCGAGCGACGGACGCTTACCGGGAAAGACTCAGGTGAATCCAGAGAATCGCGTCTCTAGGCGCTTTCGGGGCGCAGGACGACCTCCAGCCCTGTGACCTGCACCTTCAGTCCCGAAGGGCCTCTAGAACCCCCGAATTACGTCGAACCCGGGGCAGCGGCAGCTTGGCTTTCACCGCGCCGCACCCCGGAACAGGTCTTCGAGGAGGGGTACCAGCGGTTCGCGGCCACGAGGCGGGTGGCGCGTCTTGTAGCCGAGCAGGCGGCGGATCTCGCCGAACCCGGCGTCGGCGATCCTGCGTGCGAGGCACCGGTTCTTCAGCATGCCGGCGACGTTGAGGTCCTCGACCACGACCGTGCCGTACTCGGCGGCCACGCTGGTGGTGAGTTTGTGCAGGGCGTCCTCGCGGAGGTTCGCCACCCGGTGATGCATCTTGTTCCGCTGGGCGTTGGCCTTCTCCCACCGCTTCGACGGCTTGCGCCCGGTCCTGCGGTCGGGGCCTTGACGGCGGGACACGGTCCGGGACGCGCGGCGCAGCTGCTTGCGCGCGGCGTCGTAGTGCCCGGGATTGGGCACGGTCCGGATCTCACCGGTCGAGTCGGCCATGACGGCGAGGGTCTTCACGCCGAGGTCGATACCGACCGCCGTGTCCGGGCGCGCCACGCGTTCGAGGTCGCGCTTGACCTCGGCCTGGAAGGAGACGAACCAGCGCCCGCGTTCGTGGCGGACGGTCGCGGACAGGACCCGCGCTGTCCCGGCCTGGACGTGGGCCAGGAGCTTCACCGTGGGTTCGTGGGTGCGGATCGTTCCGAGGCGGGGCAGGGTGACGTGCCGGCCGTCGGTGTCCACGCGGATCGTGCCCGTGGTGAACCGGCAGGCCAGACGCGCCTTCCGCTTCGACTTGAACCGGGGCGTGCCCACCCGCTTGCCGCGCCGCTTGCCCTGTTTGGACTTCGCGTAGTTGTCGAACGCGGCCGACGCGTTCGCGAGGCCGGTGGAGTACGCCTCCTTGGAGTTCTCCTCCCACCAGGCGGCGAACCTCGGGTCGGTCGTCTTGGCCTGGTTGAACGCCTTGCGCAGGGCGGGCAGCGACCACGGCCGCCACTCGGGCAGCTCCGCCTCGGTGATCCCGTACGACTCCTCCGCGCGGCGCTGCCACCACGACGCCTCGACCCAGCCGACAGCCCAGTTGTTGGCGGCACGCGCGGCACCGCAGTGCGAGCGCAGCGCGTGCTCCTGGGAGGCGTTCGGGTCCAGAGCGAACCGGAATGCCTGCACCACGAAACCGGGCTGGGGTCGGAACTTCTTCATTCGGCGGCCTCACCGGTCGCCACGGCCACCGCGCGGGCGGCCCGGTTCTTCGCCGCCCGCCGCCCGTACAGGCGCGCGCACATCGAGGTGAGCACCTCGGTGATGTCCCGTACGAGGTCGTCGACGGTCTCGGTGGGGTCGAGGACGACCAGGCGCCGCCCGGACGCCGACAGCACCGCTTCGAGGTGCTCGACGCCGAACCGGGCCAGCCGGTCGCGGTGCTCGACCACGATCACCACTGCCTGCGGGTCGGACAACAAGCGGTGCAGTTTGCGGCGCCGCCCGTTCAGCCCCGAACCGACCTCGGTCACCACTTCCCCGACCGGAAGGCCCAGCCCCGTGGCCGCCTGGACCACGCGGGCCACCTGCCGGTCAAGGTCCGCTTTCTGGTCCGCCGAGGAGACCCGGCAGTACGCCACGACCCGTCCGGACGCCTCCGGGGTGGGCTCGTCGACCAACCATGTACCGGATGGCGTCTGGCGGACCGGGACCGGCATACGGCCCTCTTTCGCCCACGCCCACGCGGTCTGATAGTGCACGCCATTGCGTGCCGCCCACTCGGAAAGCTTCAAGCGATCAAGATAGCAGCTGAGAAAGGCTGAGATTCGCTGATGGATCACGCAACAGTTATTAGCCCCAGGAACGTGGAGTCCAACCGGGCTCGGGGAGCAGGAGCGCCGCCCACGACGTGACCGGCCTGATGTGGTGCTCGTGCCCGGTTGGGGACGGCCGCTTTCGATCAGGCTCCGCCGGCGGCGTCGGATGCGCCGGTCCGGTCGCTCTGACGGTCCGGGGCCGCGCCGTGGCCGCCGAGCGGGGAGTGCTGGGCCGGGGCCGGGGTGGGCGGGATCTCCGGTCCCGCCGCGAGAACGGACTGCCCGGGCGTCGGCGGTGAGCTGACGTCGGGGGTGTGCGGGGGGCCCGGGACGGCGTGGTTGACGGTGTCGGACCAGCGTTCGTGCGGAGGACGGCTGTTGCGGCGCAGCAGGGCCGTCAGCGGGGTCCAGCCCCACAGGACGGTGGCGGCGAGGGCGGCGGCGTAGGGAACGAGCGGGCCGGCCGGGGCGGGAAGGAGGGCATCACGGGTGTACTGGGCGGCCGAGAGCCAGATCAGGGCGAGCGGAGCGTAGGCGACCCAGGTGCGCACGGTGATGCGGAAGAACCCGGCCCGGCTGCCGTCCGGACGGACGATGCGCAGCCGTACGGCCCGTTTGCCGGGGCTGGACGCGACGAAGGCCGGCACCAGCCAGAACCAGACCAGGCCGAGAGCACTGCCGAGGACGAAAGCGTAGCGGCGGCCGGTGGGCACGTCGGTGGCGACTGCCAGGAGGCCGGTGATCATGGTCCAGGTGATCAGCCACCCGGCCAGATTGGTGACGAAGGCCAGCAGGCGGCGCGTGAAGGTGACGCGCCCGCCGTAGCGGACGCGCTCGTGGTCCGGGTTGTTGGCGGGGAGCAGCCGGGTGAGGGGCCCGGCGGCGAGCCAGCCCAGGACCGCGCCGCCGGTGTTGAGGATCAGATCGTCCACGTTGAACTGCCGGTAGGGGCAGGCGTAGACGAACCACAGGCCGGTGTACTGGGTCATTTCGAAGAACAGGGAGGTGGCGAAGGCCAGGGCGGTCGCGGGGAGCAGCTTCTGGCGCAGGTAGTAGCGCAGGTAGACACCGAGTGGCAGGAGCAGCACGGCGTTGAGCACGGTGGTCCAGGTGACGGCCAGGCCGGCCAGGGTGCTCGCCGACCAGTCACCGCCGGATGCGGATGCGACGCGGGTGTAGAAGTCGAAGGGTTCGAGCTGCGGGCTCTGCGCGTAGCGGGTGATGGAGCAGAAGGCGCTGGTGCGGGCGGGCAGCGGCATCACGGTCTGCAGCAGAGCCGCGAGCAGATAGAAGACGAAGCTATGGAGGACGAGAACCGGCCAGCCGCCGGCCCGGCCGCGCCGGCGGTAGCCGTGGACAGCGGCGGGCACGATGATCAGCGCGGTGATGAGGGGGAACAGCGTCACGGCTGCCTGGATGGGCAGCAGATACGTACGGAACACGGCGGCGCTCTCTGTCTGCGGCATGCGCCGCCCCCGGACCGCGGGTCCGGGTGGGCCGCATGGTATCTCCATGAGTCGCTCGGGTCCTCCCGAGAGCGATCAGAATAGGGACCGGCCCGTCGACTCCCGGCATCGGTAGTCCCCTTCATGCCGCGAGCGTGTCTCGGCCGTCCCGTGCCGCCTCAGCGAGGTGGCACGGGGCAGTTGGCCGGGGCGGAGTTCGGTGCTCGGGGCACCTTCCGCACCGAACGGCCAGGAAGGACAGCTGCGGGCCGAGCGGTCGATGCGGCCCGCCTGCCGAACGGCTGTGGGCATCCAGGCCGCAAGGGCTCTTTCGTCCCCGCCGCGCCGGGTTCACCGCGGCCTCGCGCCGGAGGAAGGAGCCCTGCCCATGGTGCGGTCGGCCCCGCCCGTCCTGAAACGCGGCAGCAGCCGGGGCCGGTGGCACGACCGGGAGTGAAGCAGCCGTCGCCGGTCGAAGATCCGGCCACGGGCGGACACCGGTCTGCGCGCGCATGGCGTTGGCCTGCCGGGTGAACGTGCCCGTTCGGACCGCCGCTGCCGCATCCTTCGCGCGCAGCGGTGGCTACGGTGTCCTCTGCGCTGTGGGGGTGGGTGCGGGTGTGCCGGTGCGTGAGAGCGCCTGCTGGTCGGCGAGGGCGATGGCGAGTTCGCCGGCCGCGTTGGGGTGCAAGGGTGCGTTCGCGTCGGGTCCCTGGACGAAGGGCTGGTCGCTGCAGAGGCGGTGGCCGTCGAAGTGCTGGGGGACGGCGGCGAAGTTGAAGGTCTGTGCGCCCTGGCGCAGCACGGAGTTGAGTTCGTCCAGGCGGGATTTGAGGATCTTGGCCTTGGCTGTGGTGATGTTCTGGTCCTTGAGGCAGTCGACGTTCTCGCCGAAGGGGTTGTAGTACTCGTTGATCAGTACCCGGGGGTGCTGGGGCAGGGCGGCGAGATTGTCGAGCAGGTCGTAGTACGCGGTGGTGAATCCGGCGATCTGCTGCTGGAAATAGGCGGTGGAGGCCCGGTCGTCACAGGCATCCGCGGCGGCGCAGAGCGCGGTCAGGGTGGACCAGTGGATGTCGTTGGCGCCGATACTGACGATGATCACCGAGGCTTTGGTGGCCCCCATCGCGGCCGAGAGCTGGGGCGGCACCCGGGTGCTGCCGCGTTGCTGCGAGCCGAGCAGGCCCTCGCGGATGGTGGCGCCGCTGCAGGCCAGATTGAGGGTGTTCCAGTTGTTGGCGGCGGCGAGGTACACGGCGTAGGCGTCCTTGCTGCGTCCGCATGCCTTGTCGGCGGCGGTGGGGTCGTCCAGGGGTGTGTTGCCGATCGCGGCGGCGGTGGAGTCTCCGATGACCACGGCATGTACTCCCGGCCGGGCGGGCGCGCCGACGGCTGTCACGGGGGTGGACGTGCTCGGTCCCACCAGGTCCTCGATGCCGCGGACCTGCCGCAGTGCCTCGGGGGTGGCGGAGGCCAGGAGGTAGACGCCGAGGGCGTTGATGGCGCACACGCCCGTGACGGCGGTGGCGAGCATCCGCAGTGTCGTCGTGCGGCTGGAGCGGCGGATGCTCGCCACCGTGACGGCGATCATCGCCGCGAATCCCGCGGCGATCAGTGTTTCCCACAGCAGGTAGCGCGTCCAGGCGGAGGTGAGTTGCCGGCTCAGGTCGGCTCCGGCGGCCTGGGCGCCTCCCGGTTGGGTGAGAGCCTTCGCCTGGGCGTTCAGGGCGATGCTGGTCAGTTTCAGCCGTGGGCGGATGGGGCCTTCGAAGTGGGGCCGGGTGGGGATCACCTGGCCGAAGAGGTCCAGTTCCCCCGGCCCGGACAGGCTCAGATTCGGTGAGACCGCGCCCACCTGCACGGTCTGGCCGGCCGGGGAGACCGTCTGCAGGGGGGTGACGCGCACCGACAGCCACACGGACAGGGCGGCGACGGCCAGGACGGCGGCAGCGCACCCGAGGACGGTCGGTATTCGGCGAAACCACGGCATACGGGTCCTTTGGTCGGCCGGCGTGCGAACGGGCCCCAACGGCTCAGCCTGTCCCGTCAAGAACTCTGCACCGTCCGCCGCGCCCGGGCATCAGGGCAGTGCGACAGTACCGGGTCCACGGCACCGCCGGTGCGACACCGCACCACAGGAGGTTCGCTGGCCTCCGGTCTCTGCCCGGCCGGCCGGGCGGTGTGCGGCCCGGCGGCGGGTAGCGCGGGCCTGAAGGGCGCCCATGCCGGGGCGTCAGGCTGAGCCGGAAAGGGCCGGCCGGGTGTGGCGGAGCATGGCGAGTTCGGCGTTGAACTGGGCCCCGGCCAGGAGAGCGAGGTTGGATATCCACAACCAGACGAGGAAGACGACGATGCCCGCGAGCGACCCGTACAGACGGTCGTAGGTACCCGCGTAGTTGGTCGTGTACAGGGTGAAGCCCGCCGATGCCAGGAGCCACAGGACGACGGCGAGCATGCCCCCTACGGCCCGGTGCCGCAGGCCGTAGGCAGTGGCCTGGCCCGAGCGGAACAGCACCAGGACCAGGACGGTGACCAGGCACGCCAGCAGCGGCCACTTCAGGACGTTCCACGCCGCGACGGCGGCGCCGTCCACCCCCATGATGCGGCCCGCCGCGCGGGCCGCATCGCCCGTGAGAACCAGGGCCAGCACGCTGGAGACGAGCAGCGTCAGCAGCGCGAGCGCGGTGATCACGGTGAGCGGGGCCTTCTTCCACAGCGGGCGGCGGTCCTGGACCCCGTTCATGGCGTGCACCGCGCGACGGAAGACGCTCAGATAGCTGGAGGCCGACCACAGGGCACCGACGGTGCCGAAGGCGGCCAGCAGCCGGGCCGGGGTCTGCTGGTCGGCCATGCTCTCCAGCGCGCCCCGGACGGCGGGGCGCGCCCGCGCCGGGACGACGGCGGCCACCTGTTCGACGAGGTGCCCGGCTCCCGGGCCGCCGGCGATGCCGAGCAGCGAGAGCGCGACCAGCAGGGTGGGGAAGATGGTGAGCACCGCGTAGTACGTCAGCGCGGCAGCCCAGTCCGTCGCGTCCTCCCTCCACAGGGCCGCCGGTGTCCTGCGCAGGGCCGGCCACCAGTCGCGCTGGCCCGGCGCCGCGACGCGGGCCGGGTGGGGAGTCAAAGGAGTCGCCGGCTGGTCGGTGGTCACGCGGTGTCCAATCGGTGGTCACCCGGCGTCGTCCGTGACCGGGGCGAGGTCGGCCCGGCGCACGCGTGGGTGATGGGCAGCGGACTGCAGGAGGTGGACAGGCGGGGGCCAGGATACGGCTGCCGCCCGCAGCCGTCAGCCGGCCGCAGGGCGGGAACACCCCCGCGAGTGCGTCGACGAGGTGCCCACCCGAGCCGGTACCGGACCTGCTGACCGCCGCCGCGGCCACACCCGCATCGGCAATTGGGGTACGGCCGGCGCCGCACCGCGTCCCGAGACCGATGCGGGCTCTCAGCACGGGAGCGAGGCCCGTGACCGGCGGCACCTCAACATTCCTGGCAGTGCAGCTCAGTGAAGCTGGTTGAGTGCTCGGGTCAGCTCTCTGTTGGCAGCCCTCGCTGCTTGGAGTTCCTCCGCCTTTTCCTCAAGCTCTCCGTTCTTCTCGGCGAGTTCCTGTTCCAACATGACCATGCGCCGCTGGAGTTCATCGACGTCCAGTGGCGCCCCGAGCCCGGACTCACTCCGTACCCGCTCACCGAGCTGCCCGGAGAGCCGCTTCTCCAACTGGCGCACCCGCGCGGCGAGACGGGCGTTGCGCTCCAGGGCGTTGGCCAGGTCGGTCTTCAGGGAAACTTGGCTGACAGCAGCCAGTCGCCCATCCTGGGCAGGCGTGCCGGCAGCGGCGTGAACGCGTGCGAGGAGGTCGCGGTGGCGGTAGAGGAAACTGCGGTCGACTCGGGCGGTCCGGGCGAGGCCGGAGACGGTGATGTCGCATCCGGTGCGCAGGGCCGCGTCCAACTCATCGACGTGCTGACTCCAGCGATGGAGGCTCAACGCGAGCAAGTACTCCGCGCACGTCGAGGTCACGAGCGCCTGGTGGCCCCCGGCACAGACTCTGTTGCTGAATTCGTCAGCCGGCGAGTTGGTGGCTGAGGCGTTCGAGTCGGCTGGTGCGAGGCTTGCGTGGTGGGTCGGTGGCCCACCAGGCGTCGAGGCGGACGATGTTGAGGGCGGTGGCGGAGCAGATGTGTTGGAGGGTGACTTTCGGCAGGCTGCGGTAGCGGGCCCGGCGGATGCCGGTGACGTCGAGAGCCTGGTTGACGGTGCCCTCGATGCCGGCGCGGAGTGCGTACTTGGTTCTCCAGGAGTCGGTGTCCTGTTCGGCTCTGGCCGCAGTGGTGCGTTCGTGGAGTTCACGGGGGCGCAGGGTGAGCATGCGGGCGCCGCGGGCGGAGCTGGTGCACTTGGTCCGGGAGGGGCAGGGGCGGCAGTCGGCGCGGGCGAAGTCGATCACAATGGCGTCGCGGCCGTGCTGGGTGACCGGATACCAGCCGGCGCTGGTGGCGCCCTGGGGGCAGCGGACCTGACGGGCTTTCCAGTCGATACGGAAGGCGCTCTTGGCGAAGCCTTCGGCGGCCTTGGCCTGGGGCGAGTGGTCGGCCAGGAGCGGGGTGACCATGCTGATGCCCCGGCCCGCCGCTTGCACGACCAAGTCGGCGGAGGGATATCCGGAGTCGAGGTAGTGCTCGCCCGGTGAGACCTGACGCTCGGCCAGGTTCTGCTGGATGGGCGCGGTGGCCTTGACGTCGGGAATCGTCGCCAGGGTGGTGTGCACATCGGTGATCAGCCGCAGCACGCTCGTACCGGCTTCGGCTTCGGCGGGAGTGTCGCAGGTTTCGGCTTCGGCTTCGGCGGGAGTGTCGCAGGTTTCGGTGAGGTGGACCTTGTATCCGAGCCAGAACAGGTCGTCGCCCTTGGCCGCCCACCGCGCATCGGGGTCGTAGGGGGAGGCCGGGCGGAGATGGCCGGGCGGGACGCCCTCGTCGTCGGCGTCCCGCTTGGTGATCACCTCCCGTCCCCGGGTGTCGGTACGGATGCTGTAGGTCTGCACCAGGACCTGCCGCAGCAGGGCCACCGCCTCGATCTCGCGGACCCACACCGGGGCAGTGTCCGACCAGGCCGCCCGGCACAAGGCCAGCGCGTCCTGGCCGAAGATCTGGGCGAGCCGGTCCCGCCTGGTCTTCGAGCCCGGCATCGTCCAGCCGTCGACGCGCGGCCCGTAGCGTTCGGCGAACTCTGCGACATCGACTACCCGGGCCAGCCAGGACGGCGCCGCCACCGCCAGGGCCTTCAGAGCGGCCCGCACACTCTCCCCGGCCAGTTCGGTCCGGTTCAGGTCACGGACCGCGCTGATCACATGAGTGGAGTCGGTGCGCTGCTTGCCACCGGCCTTGATCAGCCCGGCCTCGCGGCAGTGAACCCTTCTCGGTAACGTCTCGTGACGGTTTGTGATCTTCGTTCAGGTGGTGCGGCCGTGTTCCATCTGGAGCAGGACGAGGGCGGCTCGGGCGATCCGGGTGATGCTGCCAGGGTCGAGGCTGACCCGGCGCAGAGCCTTGAACGTGACTTTGAGCAGGGCATTCGCGCGCTCGGCGACGCCGTGGATGCCACGGATCACCTTGTTGAACGTCTGCTGTTCGAGGTCGAGTTCGCCGCCCTGCGGCTTCTTGACCGGGTGGCGGAAGCCGTCGCCGGCGTTCTCGTAGCCGAGATCGGTCAGAGTCGGGATGTCCAGAGTGGCGGCGAGCCGGTTCAGCGCGCCGATCAGGCCGTGGGTGCGCGCGCAGGTGGTGTCGTGCTCGCGGCCGGGGCGGACCGGGGACACCCAGAGCGGCCAGCCGTCCGGGGCGGAGATGACCTGCACATTCCCGCCATGATGCTTGTGCTTCCCGGACCACCAGAGATCTGCCCCGTTGGGACCGGGGGCGG